>CAVQWK010000034.1:0-106989 GCA_963717575.1 uncultured beta proteobacterium
TCGCTGATCGCCAAGCGCATCCTCGAGAAGATCGGCATCAACCCCGACCGGCTGCGACTGGAATGGGTGTCGGCCGGCGAGGGCACGCGCTTCGCCGAGACGATGCACCAGATCTCGGCCACGGTGAAGAGCCTGGGGCCGCTGGGATCGTCCGAGGGCATTCCGGTGGACGAACTGATCAGCCGGCTGCAAACCGCCGAGGAGCTGGTGCCCTACATCAAGCTGGTCGAGCGCGAGCGCCTGCGCGTGCCGGTGCGCACCGAGGAGGGCTACCACCAGTTCTTCGGCAGCAAGCGCTTCGACGAGCTGTTCGACGAACTCGTCCTCGACAAGCTCGCGATGAGTCGCATCATGGGCGTCGTGCGGCAGCAGCCGGTGGCGGCGGGCGAGTTGTCCGAACGCCTGGACCTCGATCCTTCGGACGTCGCGCGACACCTGCGCCAGTTGACCGAGCGCGGCCTCGTCAAGTTCGAATCCGACCGAGCTCGTCGCCGTGATGTAGGCGCCGCGACCGCACGAAGAGCCAGCCCAAGGAATCCCCGCATGGACAGCGCCCTGTTGGACCCGATCCTCGAAAGGCACCGCGGCAAGCCCGGCGACCTGATCCACGTGCTGATGGCGATCCAGCACGAGAACCACTGGCTGCCGCGCGACGTGCTGCTGCGGGTCGCCGAGGCGCTGGAGATCCCGTTCGGCCGCGTGCTGCGCATCGCGACGCTGTACAAGACTTTCAGCCTGAGTCCGAAGGGCCGCCACGAGGTGACCGTGTGCAACGGCATCTCCTGCCACCTGCGCGGCGCCAAGCAGTTGTTGGTAGCGGTCGAGCAGGCCACCGGCGTCAAGGCCGGCGAGACCGACGCGAACTGGCGCTTCAGCTCGATTCGGGCACCTGCCTGGGCACCTGCAGCATCGGCCCCGAGGTCATCGTCGACGGCACCCACCACACCCGCATGACGCCGGCGCAGGTCGAGGACGTACTCGCGCAATATCCGTAGGACGGCAACCATGACCAGGCTACACTCCGCCGCCGAACTCGAACAGTTCCGCGCGGCCATCGTCGCGGCCCGCGACCCGTCCCGGCCCTGCATCGCGGTATGCGCCGGCGCAGCCTGCGACGGTCTGGACTCGCAGCGCGTCGTCACCGCGCTGAAGGGCGAGGTCGAGAGCCTGGGCCAGGACGCCGGCGTCGATCTGCGCGTCACCGGCTGCCACGGCTACTGCGCCAAGGGCCCGAACGTCGTCGTCAACCCCAGTGAGGTCTGCTACTTCGAGGTCAAGCCCGAGGACGCCGCCGAGATCGTCGCCAGCGCACGCGAAGGCAAGGTCGTCGAGCGCCTGGTCTACGCCGATCCGGCCACCGGCGAGAGGTCGGTGCACATGAACGAAGTGCCGTTCTACAAGCACCAGACGAGGCTGCTGATCGGCGACAACACGCGCATCGACCCGATGCGAATCGACGACTACGTCGCCGCCGGCGGCTACGCGGCGCTGGCCAAGGCGCTGTTCACGATGACGCCCGAGCAGGTGGTCGACGAAGTCAAGAAGGCCAACCTGCGCGGACGCGGCGGCGGCGGTTTTCCCGCCGGGCAGAAGTGGGAGACCGCGAAGAATGCCCCGGCAGACGAGCGCTACGTCATCGTCAACGGCCACGAAGGCGAACCCGGCGCCTTCATGGACCGGGCGATCTTCACCGGCAATCCGCACAAGGTGCTCGAGGGTCTGATCATCGGCGCCTATGCGATCGGCTCGCACCAGGGCTACATCTACACCCGGCACGATTCGCCGCAGCTGATCCGCCACATCGAGGCGGCAATGGCGCAGGCGCGTGCGCACGGCTTGCTGGGCAAGGACATCCTCGGCTCGGGCTTCGACTTCGACGTCGAGCTGCACTTCGACGTCGGCATCTTCGTCTCGGGCGAATCGAGCGCGCTGATGCGCTCGATCGAGGGCATGCCCCCCGAGCCGCGGCCCAAGTACATCCGCACCTCGGTGGCCGGCATCCGCGACAAGCCGAGCAACCTCAACAATGTCGAGACCTGGGCCAACGTGGCGCAGATCATCGAGCGCGGCGCCGACTGGTACTGCAGCATCGGCACCGAACGCAGCAAGGGCACCAAGCTGGTCTCGCTGTCAGGCCAAGTGGTGGACAGCGGCGTGGTCGAGGTGCCGATGGGCACGCCGCTGCGCACGATCGTGCACGACATCGGCGGCGGCGCGGCCAACGGCAAGGCGGTCAAGGCGGTGCACTTCGGCGGCCCGATGGGCGGCTCCATTCCCGCCGACCTGATCGATGCCCGGCTGGACTTCGACGAACTGGCCAAGATCGGCGCGCCGATCGGCGCCGGAGGCCTGCTGGTGATGGACGAGGACACCGACATGGTGGAAGTGGCGCGCTACTTCCTCGAATGGCTGACCAACGAGTCGTGCGGCAAGTGCGTGCCCTGCCGCGAAGGCATGTACCAGACGATGCGGGTGCTGGAGAACATCACCAAGGGCAAGGGCCGAAGCGGCGACATCGAACGCCTGGAGGACCTGAACGAAGTCACCAGCGCCGCATGCCTGTGCGCGCTGGGCAAGACCTCGGCCGATCCGCTCAAGAGCATGCTGCGCTACTTCAAGCCCGAATACGAGGCGCAGATCGCCCGCGGCGCCGGCCGCGACGATGCCGCCGTGGGGAGCACCAAGCGATGAGCGCCGCGCGGCCGTTCCGAAGGCGCTCACTCCGCCTCGGTGGGACCGGCGCAAAGCGCCAAAGGGGGCAAACATGAGCGATGTCGTCCTGCAGATCGATGGCAAGGAAGTCACGGCCTCCGCCGACATGACCTTGCTGCAGGCTGCGCGCTCGGCAGGCATCCACATCCCCACACTGTGCCACCACGAGAAGCTCGAGCCCTTCGGCGGATGCCGGCTGTGCATGGTCGAGCTCGAGACGCGCGGCCGCAAGAGCTGGGTCGTGTCGTGCGTCTACCCGGTAGCGCAGGACCTCGTCGTACACACGCGCTCGGAGCGCGTCGACAAGATCCGCAAGGTGATCCTCGAGGAGCTGCTCGCGCACGCGCCGAACTCGCCCGAGCTCACCGCGATGGCCAAGGTGTACAAGGCCGACCCCAACCGCTTCGAGATGGACCCTTCGTTCTGCGTGCTGTGCGGCCTGTGCGTGCGCTACTGCGACGAGGTCAAGGGTGCGCACGCGGTCGACTTCATCGAGCGCGGCGCCGCGCGCGAGATCAGCTTCATCCCCGAGATCGCGGCCAAGGAGTGCTGGGGTTGCCAGGAGTGTTTCGCCCTGTGCCCGACCTCGTACGCGCAGGCGGCCTATTTCCTGACCGAGGCTCTGGCCTTCCCAGGGCAACGCAAACCCAGCGCCGCCGAGGCACGCTGAACAGCGCGGGCGCGATGCGCGCGCCCGCTGATCAGGCCAGCCGTTTCTCGAGCGTCAGGCGCTGCGCCTGGCGGAAACCGACAGCGATAGAAGTAGCCGAGCAGGCCGAAGTCCTCGCGCGCCACGACCGTTTCCACCCGATCGACGCCCAACGCGCCGAGGTTGGCGAACAGCTGCGCCAGCAGCGCACGGCCGACGCCTCGGTGCGCGTAGTCCGGGTCGACGCCGATGGTATCCAGCACGGCCACGGGTTCCACGCGGCCGTAGTCGCCAAAGTCGGCACGCGCGGTGACGAAGCCGGCAGCGACGCCGTCCAGACTTGCCACCAGCGAAACCTCACGGCGTCGGCGTTGGTCGCTTCTTCGACCACCTCGCGGATGTAGGCGTCGCGCCGGCGCCCGGTGACCCGATGATCGATGCGCACGATGTCGACGAGATCGCCGGGCTGGAAGCAAGCGCACTTCGATGCGGCTCGCGGCCAGCGTGTCGAAGTCGTTGGCGGCCGATCCGCCGTAGTCGACTTCGGTGGTCGAAAAGCCGGTCACGTGGGCGGGCGCCAGGATCCTGTCGCCCTCGTGCGCGATCACCCGACTGCCGCTGACGACGCATTCGAGCACCGTATTTTGCGAGAGTCGGAAGCCCGCATGGTCCAAGAACTGCAGGATCGCGTGGTCGCGCCAGGATGCGGTGGTGCGGATTTCCGGAACACCCAGGCGCCGGGCCTCACTTTCGAGCCGGTCCAGCAGTGCCGATCCGATGCCCTGGCGGTGCGCTCCGGAGGCCACGGCCACCGCCTCGAGCAGCATGGCGGGCGCGGCGCGGCCGAATTCGCCGAGCTGCTTGCGCGCCTTGATGAATCCGACGAGCCGGCCATCGCTCTCGGCCGAGAACTGGACATGCCTGTCGGTCTGCTCGAGCGCGGCCTTCAGGCGGCGCTGGAAGTACAGCTGCCGGGAGTGGCCGACGACGGCGGCATCGATTGCCACCACGGCCTCCATGTCCTCGGCCCTGGTGCGGCGAAGCGAGATGCCCGCAGATCGAGGCTGCGCTTGGGTTGCCACGATGTTCACCTTTCCAGGGGCAACAGACCCCGGACGGATTCTATGAGGGCACCCTCGATGGCAGCCGGCCGACCATTGATCCAGCGCAATGGTGATTCGAGGCCGGATCGAGCGTGCCGTGGCAGCCTGTCCGGACACTCCCGAGGGCAGATGGAGAAATCTGGAGGACGCCCTCGGGTCTTGCCCAGGCGGATCTGTTGCGACGTCACGCGATTCAGTGGTCGGCCGTGAGACGAGCTGAAAAGCAAAAGCCCCTGATTTCTTCAACAAAATCAGGGGCTTACGGGGCGTCATGAGACGCCGTGAAACGAGATCACATGTGGTCGATCATCACCTGCCCGAAGCCCGAGCACGACACCTGCGTCGCGCCTTCCATCAGCCGCGCGAAGTCGTAGGTGACCTTCTTGCTGAGCGATCGACTTCTCCATCGAGCTGATGATCAGGTCGGCCGCCTCGGTCCAGCCCATGTGGCGCAGCATCATCTCGGCCGAGAGGATCTCGGAGCCCGGGTTGACGTAGTCCTTGCCGGCGTACTTGGGCGCCGTGCCGTGGGTGGCCTCGAACATCGCCACCGAGTCGCTCAGGTTGGCGCCCGGGGCGATGCCGATGCCGCCGACCTGCGCGGCCAGCGCGTCGGAGACGTAGTCGCCGTTCAGGTTGAGCGTGGCGATCACGGAGTACTCGGCCGGGCGCAGCAGGATCTGCTGCAGGAAGGCGTCGGCGATCGACGTCCTTGACGACGATGTCCTTGCCCGTCTTCGGGTTCTTGAACTTGCACCACGGGCCGCCGTCGATCAGCTGGGCGCCGAACTCGCGCTGCGCCAGCGCATAGCCCCAGTCGCGGAAGCCGCCCTCGGTGAACTTCATGATGTTGCCCTTGTGCACGATGCGTCACGCTGGGCTTGTCGTTGTCGATCGCGTACTGGATGGCCTTGCGCACCAGGCGCTCGGTGCCTTCGCGCGACACCGGCTTGATGCCGATGCCCGAGGTGTTCGGGAAGCGGATCTTCTTGACGCCCATCTCCTCATGCAGGAACTTGATGAGCTTCTTCGCCTTGTCGCTCTCGGCCTCGAACTCGATGCCGGCGTAGATGTCCTCCGAGTTCTCGCGGAAGATGACCATGTTGGTCTTCTCGGGCTCCTTCACCGGGCTCGGCACGCCCTTGAAGTACTGGATCGGGCGCAGGCAGACGTAGAGGTCGAGTTCCTGGCGCAGCGCGACGTTCAGCGAGCGGATGCCGCCGCCCACCGGCGTCGTCAGCGGGCCCTTGATCGAGACCACGTAGTCGCGCACGCGCGTGCAGCGTCTCTTCGGGCAGCCAGACGTCGGGGCCGTAGACGCGGGTCGACTTCTCGCCGGCGTAGATCTCCATCCAGTGGATCTTGCGCTTGCCGCCGTAGGCCTTGGCGACGGCGGCATCGACCACCTTGAGCATCACCGGGGTGATGTCGAGCCCGGTGCCGTCGCCTTCGATGTAGGGGATGATCGGCTGGTCGGGCACGTTGAGCGAGAAGTCGGCGTTGACGGTGATCTTCTGCCCGCCTGCGGGCACCTTGATGTGCTGGTACATGTCTGTGGTCTCCACCTGGCCGAGCCTGGACGGCAGCGGCGGGTCTTGTCGGTTGGGAAAGCCAGAAATTCTATGCCACCCGCGCTGTCGGGCGACTGACGCGGGCGCGCGTCACGCGCCCGGCCAGGCGCGAGCGGGTCCCGTCACAGCTGGGCGCAGAACGCCGCAAAGCGCGCCCACAGGCCGTGCGTCAGCACCCAGCCCGAGGCCCCGGCCAGCATGGCGCCGGCGGCACGGATCGCCCAACGCTCACGCGCCGCCGCGTCACCCTTCGCCGACAGCTTCTTCCAGATCCAGGGCGCGAGCAGCAGGCCGGGCGACGAGGCCACGGCGAAGCTGGCCATCGCGGCGGCCCCTGCCGCTGCGCTGCCGGTCATCGACGCCACCAGCAGGCGCCACTGGAGCAGCCCGCAGGGCCAGGCGACCCACAGGCTGCCGGCCAGCGCGGCGCGGCGGGCGCGCGCACGGCCTGCCAGCCTGCCGGCGCCGCCGCGGGCGCCGGCGTGCGGCCCAGCGAGGCCATCCACGCCGGCTGGCGCCCGGTCCACAGCAGCCACAGCCCGAGCGCGAGCGCAGCGCGTGAATCACGGTCCACAGCGGCCGCAGCGCCGGGCTCAGTTGCGACAGCGCGGCCAGCGCGCCCACCGCCGAGGCCACCACCGCGCCGGCAATCGCGTAGCCGGCCACGCGTGCAAGGTGGAAGGCCGCCGTGGCGGCGCAGGCCGCCGCGCCCGGCCGATGGCCGCCGCGCAGGGCGCGCCGCACATCGCCGCGCAGTGCGGCGCTCCTGCCAACCCCAGCAAGGCGGCGCTGAGCGATCAGCGCCCCGTCCACGTCAGATGATGCGCGAGAAGCGTTCGCGCACCTTGTCGGCCTGCAGGTGGCGGTCGAAGACCATCGCCACGGCGCGCACGAAGAACCAGCCCGTGGGCGGTGACCTGTATGGCCTGGTCGGTCACCTCCACCAGGCCCATCTCGGCGAGCGGCTCGAGCCGCTCGAACTCGGCGGCGAAGGTCTCGCGCATGTTGATCAGGTGCGCCAGCTCGATCGATTCGAATCTCCACCCGGCCCTGGCACATCAGCGCCATGATGACGGTGCGGCGCACCAGGTCGTCGCGGGTCAGCGCCAGCCCGCGCACCACGGGCAGATTGCCCTGCATCAGCGCGTCCTCGTACTCGGCCAGCGTCTTGGCGTTCTGGCTGTAGGTGGCGCCGACGCGGCCGATCGAGGACACGCCCAGGCCGATGAGGTCGCAATCGGGCTGCGTGGTGTAGCCCTGGAAGTTGCGGTGCAGCCGGCCCTGGCGCTTGGCCACCGCCAACGCGTCGTCGGGCAGCGCGAAGTGGTCCATGCCGATGTAGACATAGCCGTTGCCGATGAAGCCGGCGAGTCGCGTTGCCCAGCATCTGCACGCGCTGCTCCCCGGTGGGCAGCTGCAGCCGCGTCGATGCGCCGCTGCGGCTTGAACCGTTGCGGCAGGTGCGCGTAGGCATAGAGCGCGATGCGGGTCGGGCGCAGTTCGGCCACCTGCGCGATGGTGCGCGGAAGGATTCCGGCGTCTGCTTGGGCAGGCCGTAGATCAGGTCGGCGTTGATCGACTCGAAACGCAGGGCGCGTGCCTCGGCCACCAGTTCCTGCACGCTTTCGAAGGACTGGACCCGGTGCACCGCGGCCTGCACGTCGGCGTCGAAGTCCTGCACGCCGAAGCTGACGCGGTTGAAGCCGATCTCGGCCAGGTGCCGCAGCCGCTGCCGGCGATGCGGTGCGCGGATCGACCTCGATCGACACCTCGCACTGGGGCAGCAGCCGGAACGCGCCGCGCAGCAGGCCCATCAGGTCGGACAGTTCTTCGTCGGACAGGAAGGTGGGCGAGCCGCCACCCAGGTGCAGCTGCGTCAGCCCCTGCCCGCTGCCGAGCTCGGCCACGTGGAGGTCGATCTCGCGCGCCAGCAGCGCCCAGGTACTCGCGACCCCGGCTGTGGTGCTTGGTGATGATCTTGTTGCAGGCGCAGTAGTAGCACAGCGAATCGCAGAACGGAATGTGCACGTACAGCGACAGCGGCGGCACGCCCCCGACCACCGCGCCCTGGGCGCGCTGGCGCAGCGCCTGCCGGTACTCGGTGGGCCCGAAGGCCTCGACGAAGCGGTCGGCCGTCGGGATAGGAGGTGTAGCGCGGCCCCGGCACGTCGAGGCTGCGCAGATGCGCTTCGGTGAGCGTGACCTCGGGGTACGGCGTGACGGCTATGTTCATGGGGGGGTACTCTGCCGAACTGGCGGAGCGCGGCCTTGATCTTAAGCAAGGCAAATCATGGGCACTGTCTGAACGGACGAGTTTCCCCGCCGTCAGCATGGGGGCGGCGCGCTTGCGCGATACTCTCGTCCGAATCAGCCGCCGCAGACTGTCCGTAAACCCATGCAATCCGCACCGCACGCCATACGCCTGGAGCCCTTCAAGGTGGCCTGCGCGAACTGCAACCTGCGCGAGCTGTGCCTGCCCGTCGGCATGTCGGTGGAGCAGATGGACCAGCTCGACGCCATCGTCGCCAACCGCCGCGCGGTGCCGCGCGGCGAAGCGCTGTACCGCGCCGGTGACGCCTTTCGCGTCGCTGTTCGCGGTGCGCACGGGATTCTTCAAGACCTGCGTCTCCTCCGAGGACGGGCGCGACCAGGTCACCGGCTTCCAGATGGGTGGTGAATTGCTGGGCCTGGACGGCATCGGCACCGACCGCCACACCTGTGACGCCGTCGCGCTGGAAGACGCGAACGTCTGCGTCATCCCCTACCACCAGCTCGAAGGCCTGGCGCGCGAGTTCTCCGACCTGCAGCGCCAGTTCCACCGCATCATGAGCCGCGAGATCGTGCGCGACCACGGCGTGATGTTGCTGCTGGGCAGCATGCGGGCCGAGGAGCGGCTGGCGGCCTTCCTGCTCAATCTCACGCAGCGCCTGCGGGCGCGGGGGTTCTCAGGCTGCTCGCTGATCCTGCGCATGACGCGCGAAGAGATCGGCAGCTACCTCGGGCTCAAGCTCGAGACCGTGAGCCGGGCCTTTTCGCGGTTCCAGGACGACGGCATGCTCGAAGTGCGGCAGCGTCACATCGAGATCCTCGACGCCGAGGCGCTGCAGAAGCTGGTGAACGGCACCAGCTGCTAGCTCAAGCAGTGGCTTTGCCACTTTGCTTGAACCCCCACGGGGGGCGGGCTGGGCGAAGCCCGGCCCTGGGGCGCTCACGGGCCGGCCGGCTCGGCGTTGACTTCGTCGGCGCCACGTGCAAGCAGCAGGGTCAGCGCACAAGCCGCCGCCGCCGCGGCCCAGAAGACAAAGAACGCCAGCGAGTACACCGCGGTGGGCGACAGGCCCAGCGCCTCGCCACCGGGCAAGCTGAGCGTTGCCGGATCGACGAAGGCGAACACCGCCATCTCCAGCACGCCGGCACCCAGGAATGCGGGCCAGGCAATGCTCGCGACACGGCGGGCAAGGCGTTTCATGGCGTGCGCCGGGCCTTCAGCGGCTGGGCGTGGCGGCGTGGTTGCGTGCCTGCACTGCCGGCAACTCGGATGCGCTGGCCGTCGGCGACGCCGAGATCACCGGGTCGGGGTAACGCAGCGCGATGGCGAGCGGTGGCGAAGCTCGCCACCACCACCACCAGCGGGCCGCCGATCACCATCCAGACGATCGGCAGGCGCCACCATGGTGGGGAGTCGGTGCTGACGGGCGCGCTGGGCAAGGGCATGTGTATCTCCTGGAGGGGCTGGGCCGCGATGGCAGGACAGAGGGGCGACGTTCAGCGCGGCACGACGAAGGTGGAGCGCTCGACCAGGCTCCGCGGTGTGTCGGCGGGTGTGTCCTGGATGCGTTCGACGACGAATTCGATCGGATGCGATCCGCGGCCGGCGGCCGCCGCCGCATCGGGCGGCACCCGCGCCGCCACCGGCACCCAGCGCGTGGCGGCCGAGTCGACCGTGATCACCGTGTCGCCCAGGTCGGTGAGCATGCCGGGCAGGCCCACAACCTTGATGCGGTAGCGCTGCTGGCGTTCGGTGGTGTTCATGACCTGCAGACGATAGACGTTCTCGACCCAGCCGTCTTCGACCAGGCGCGCGAGTGCGCCGCGGTCGCGGACCACGTCGACCTTGAAGGGGGAGCGCAGCGCCAGGCTGGCGCCCAGTGCGACGAGGATCAGCACGAGCACCGACGTGTAGACCAGCACCCGCGGCCGCAGGGCGCGCCTGAGCAACTGCCCGCGGTCCAGGTGCTGCGCGATGCCGTTCTGGGTGTCGTAGCGTATGAGCCCCTTCGGGTACTGCATCCTGTCCATCACGACATTGCAGACGTCGATGCAG
This sequence comes from uncultured beta proteobacterium, assembly GCA_963717575.1. Taxonomy (GTDB): domain Bacteria; phylum Pseudomonadota; class Gammaproteobacteria; order Burkholderiales; family Burkholderiaceae_C; genus Rubrivivax. Next base: position 10,360 of record CAVQWK010000034.1, read on the forward strand.
GCCGCACAGCCGATGCATTCGTACTGCAGGCCCTTGCGGATGTCGATGCCGGTGGGGCAGACCTGCACGCACAGGTTGCAGTCGACGCAGTGCCCCAGGCTCGACGCCTTCGGGTCGGCCTTGCGGCCGCGCGCGCCGCGCGGCTCGCCGCGCGCCTCGTCGTAGGTGATGATCAGCGTGTCCTTGTCGAACATCGCGCTCTGGAAGCGCGCATAGGGGCACATGTACTTGCACACCTGCTCGCGCATCCAGCCGGCGTTGCCATAGGTGGCGAAACCGTAGAAGCAGATCCAGAACCACTCCCAGGGGCCGAAGCCCGAGCGTGGAGGCCGCCACGCGCCAGGCTCCTGATGGGCGTGAAGTAGCCGACGAAGGTGAAGCCGGTCCACAGCCCGATGCCGATCCAGACCAGCTGCTTGCCGCCCTTGCGCAGCAGCTTGTTGGCGCCCCAGGGCGCCGCGTCGAGCCTCATGCGCTGCGCGCGGTCGCCTTCGAGATGGCGCTCGACCCACATGAAGATCTCGGTGTAGACCGTCTGCGGGCAGGCAAATCCGCACCACAGTCGGCCGGCCACGGCGGTGAAGAGAAACAGCGAGTAGGCCGCGACGATGAGCAGGCCCGTCAGGTAGATGAAGTCCTGCGGGTAGAGCACCAGGCCGAAGATGTAGAAGCGGCGCGCGCCCAGGTCGAACAGCACCGCCTGGCGGCTGTTCCAGTCCAGCCAAGGCAGGCCGTAGAAGACGAGTTGCGTGGCCCAGACGAGGGCCCAGCGCCAGCCGGCGAACCAGCCCGATACGGCGCGGGCGTAGATCTTCTTCTGCGCCTGGTACATCGAGACCATGGTCTCGCGCCCGTCCGCGCTGCCCGCCGCAGGGGCAGGCACGGGGGGGGTGGCGGTCGGGGTCGGGCTCGGCGGCAGCACGCTCTTCAGTTGCCCGCTACCCGCGTCGCCTGCGACAGGCTCAGCACATAGGCCCCCAGCACATGGACCTGCTCGGGTGTCAGCAGCCGGCCCTGGGCGGGCATGGCGTTGTTCTTGCCCTGCGTCACGATGTTGACGATGGCCTGCTCGCCCCAGCCATGCAGCCAGATCTTGTCGGTGAGGTTGGGCGCGCCGAGCAGCGGGTTGCCCTTGCCGTCGGCGCCATGGCACGCGGCGCAGACGGCGAACTTGTCCTTGCCCAGTTGCGCCGCCACGCTGTTGTGCGCGCTACCCGAGAGGCTCAGGACATAGTTGGCAACGTTGCGCACGTCCTCGCCGCTGCCCACCGCCGCGGCCATCGGCGGCATGACGCCGACACGCCCTGCCGTGATGGTGGTCTTGACGTAGTCGTGGGTGCCCGCGCCCAGCCAGTCCTTGTCGGCAAGGTTGGGGAACCCCGTGCTGCCGCGCCCGTCCGAGCCGTGGCACTGCGCGCAGTTGTTGAGGTAGAGGCGCTGCCCGATGCCCATGGCCACCGGCTCCTGGGCCAGTTGCTCGGCGCTCATCTGGGCGTACTTCGCATAGACCGGTACCAGGGCGGCACGCGCCTTCTCCTGCTCGGCCTCGTACTGGCCGACGCTGCGTCCAACTCAGCGTCGCCCGGATCGTTGGTGCCGAAGCCCAGGGTACATCGCCAGGTAGACGGCGGCGAAAACGACAGTGATGACGAACAGCCACATCCACCAGCGCGGCAGCGGGTTGTTCATCTCCTTGAGGTCCTCGTCCCAGACATGGCCCGTGGTGTTGTCCTGGGCCATCACCTTGCGGCGGCTGGCGATCGACCAGCAGCACCAGGCAGAACAGCAGGCTGACGACGGTGGTGACGGCGACGAACCAGCCCCAGCCGCTGTGCACGAAATCGCTCACTTCATTTCTCCTTGACGGGCGGCGTCCGCCTCACCGGCTTCACCAGCAAAAGGCAACAGGGCCGCGGCATCGTGTTCAGCCTTGCGGCTGCGGCTCCAGGTGTGCAGGACCAACGCGATGAACAGCACCAGGCCGGACACCGTGACGGCAATGCGGATGGCATTGATGTCCATGGCGTGCACTCCTACTTGCGCGCGGTGCCGAGCACCTGCAGGTAAGCGATCAGGGCATCCATCTCGGTGCGGCCCTTGACGGCCTCGCCGGCCTTCGCGATCTCGTCGTCCGTGTACGGCACGCCGACGGTGCGCAGCGCCTTCATGCGCGGCGCCATGCCCGCCGGGTCGACGGTGGCCGACAGCAGCCACGGGTAGGCCGGCATGTTGGACTCCGGCACCAGCTCGCGCGGGTTGTTGAGGTGGATGGTGTGCCACTCGTCGCTGTACTTGCCGCCGACGCGGTGCAGGTCGGGGCCGGTGCGCTTGCTGCCCCACTGGAACGGATGGTCGTAGACGAACTCGCCGGCCACCGACAACTGCCCATAGCGCAGTGCCTCGGCGCGGAAGGGCCGCACCATCTGCGAGTGACAGTTGTAGCAGCCCTCGCGGGTGTAGATGTCGCGTCCGGCCAGCTGCAGCGCGGTGTAGGGCTTGAGGCCCTCGACCGGCTGCGTCGTGGAGCGCTGGAAGAACAGCGGCACGATCTCGACGATGCCGCCGATGGCCACCGCGAACAGGATCAGCACGATCATCAGGAAATTGCTGGTCTCGATCTTCTCGTGACCGACGGGCTTGTGCGTATTTGCCATTTCTTGAACTCCTGCGGTGCCGTCAGGCGTGCGCCGCGGCAACGACCGGGATCGGCGCCGGTGCAGCCTTGCCGCTGCGCACCGTCATCACCACGTTCCAGGCCATGATCAGCATGCCGCCGAGGTACAGCAAGCCGCCCAGCAGCCGCACCACGTAGTAGGGGAAGGTGGCCTTCACGCTCTCGACGAAGGTGTACACCAGCGTGCCGTCGGGGTTGACGGCGCGCCACATCAGGCCCTGCATCACGCCGGCGATCCACATCGCCGCGATGTAGAGCACGATGCCGATGGTGGCGATCCAGAAGTGCATCTCGATCGCCTTCACGCTGTACATCGTGGTGCGGCCGAACAGGCGCGGGATCAGGTAGTACAGCGCGCCCATGCTGATGAGGCCGACCCAGCCCAAAGCACCGCTATGCACGTGGCCCACTGTCCAATCGGTGTAGTGGCTGAGCGCGTTGACGGTCTTGATCGACATCATCGGGCCCTCGAAGGTGCTCATGCCGTAGAACGACAGGCTCACGATGAGGAACTTCAGGATCGGGTCGTCGCGCAGTTTGTGCCAGGCACCACTGAGCGTCATGATGCCGTTGATCATGCCGCCCCAGCTCGGCGCCAGCAGCACCAGCGAGAACACCATGCCGACGCTCTGCGCCCAGTCGGGCAGCGCCGTGTAGTGCAGGTGGTGCGGGCCGGCCCACATGTAGGTGAAGATCAGCGCCCAGAAGTGCACGATGCTCAGCCGGTAGCTGTACACCGGACGACCGGCCTGCTTGGGGATGTAGTAGTACATGATCCCCAGGAAGCCTGCGGTCAGGAAGAAGCCCACCGCGTTGTGGCCGTACCACCACTGGATCATGGCGTCCTGCACGCCGGCGTAGGCCGAGTAGCTCTTCGTCAGGCTGACCGGGATGGCCACGCTGTTGACGATGTGCAACAGCGCCACGGCAATGATGAAGGCGCCGAAGAACCAGTTCGCGACGTAGATGTGACGCACCTTGCGGGTGCCGATGGTGCCGAAGAAGACGATCGCGTAGGACACCCAGACGACCGCGATCAGCAGGTCGATCGGCCATTCCAGTTCGGCGTATTCCTTGCCCTGCGTCAGGCCCAGCGGCAGCGTGATCGCCGCCGACACGATCACCAGTTGCCAGGCCCAGAAGGTGAACAAGGCCAGCCCGGGCATGAACAACCGCGTCTGGCAGGTGCGCTGCACCACGTGGTAGGCGGTGGCGAAGAGCACGCTGCCGCCGAACGCGAAGATCACCGCATTGGTGTGCAACGGACGCAGCCGACCGTAGCTCAGCCACGGGATGCCGAAGTTGAGTTCCGGCCAGGTCAGCTGGGCGGCGATGATGACGCCCACCAGCATGCCGACCACCCCCCAGAGCACCGCCGCCAGCGCGAACAGGCGCACGGCACCGTCGGTGTAGACACCGTCGGTCTGTCTGGCTGTGGCGGCGGGGGCGGCCATTGCGGCGCTGCTTGCCATGAAGCTTCTCCTCTCTGCGTCAAATCAAACGTGCGATTGTTCTTGCTGCCTCTGCGCCGCGGCTTGATCGGCATCAAGCGGCAGGACCTCGTCCGTCAGGATACGTTCAGCCTCGGACTCGAGGTCTTCGAACTGCCCGCCGTGCAGCGCCCAGCCGAATACCGCCAGGATGACCAGCACGAGCCCCACCGAGAGCGGGATGAGAACGTACAGACTGTCCATGTGCGTGCGGTTCAGTCCGCGCCGGACTGCGCCCGGGCGGGCGACGCCGTGCGCGAGCAGCCGCATGCAGCGGGGCGCAGGGCGTTGAAGACCACGATCAGCGAGCTGAGCGCCATGCCCAGGCCGGCGGCCCATGGCGGCAGCCAGCCTGCCAAGGCCAGCGGGATGCACAGCGCGTTGTACGACGCCGCCCAGACGAAGTTCTGGCGCACGATGCGCAGCGCGTGCTGCGCCGTGCCCCGTGCCCGTACCAGGTCGCCGAGCCGGTTGGACACGATCACGGCGTCGGCCTGGCTGCGCGAGACCAGCGCACCCTGACCCATCGCCAGCGAGACGTCGGCGCGCGCCAGGACCGGTGCATCGTTGATGCCGTCGCCGACCATCGCCACGCGCGTGCCGGCAGCCTGCGCCGCCGTCACGGCGGCCAGCTTGGCCTCGGGGGTGGCACCGGCGCGCACGTCCTCGATCCCGATGCGCGCGGCCAGCGCCTGGGCCCGCTGCGATGTGTCGCCGGTGAGCACGGTGACGCGCAGGCCCTCGGCGCACAAGGCCCGCAAGGCCTCGGCGGTGCCGGGCCGCAATGCCTCGTGGAAGGTGAAGGCCGCCAGCGCAGCGCCATCGCAGCCCAGCCAGACCTGCCCGGGGCCCTCGGCCGAGGCGGCGCCGTCGACCCACGACGCCCGGCCCAGGCGCCAGACCCGGCCGCGGTCGTCCCGGGCCTGCAGCCCGCGGCCGGCCAACTCTTCGATGCCCGACCAGTCGACCTGCGCCGCCGGTGTCGAACCGGACTCGACCAACGCCCGCGACAAGGGATGGGTGGACCACGCGGCCAGGGTGGCGGCGTGCGCGGTCGCACGGGACGCATCGGCGAACTCGGCCTGCCCCGCCGGCATCAGCTGCACCCCTGCGAACTGCAGCCGGTCTTCGGTCAGCGTGCCGGTCTTGTCGAAGAAGAAGTGCTGCGCCTGGGCCAGCGCCTCGATGGCATCCAGCCGCTGCACCATGACGCCGCGCCTGGCCAGGCCGCGCGCCGCGGCGGTGAGCGCCGCCGGCGCCGCCAGCGACAGCGCACAAGGGCAGGTGACGACGAGCACCGCGACGGCCACCCACACGGCCCGGGCAGGATCGATCACGCTCCACACTGCGGCGCCGCCGGCGGCCAGCAGCAGCACCCCCCACAGGAAGGGCGCCGCCCAGCGGTCGGCCAGGCGCGCCGCAGCCGGGCGCTGGCTCATCGCGCTGCGCATCATCGAGACGATGGCTTCGAAGCGCGTGTCCTGGCCCACACGCTGCACCTGCATCAGGACCGGCGCGCCGAGGTTGATGCTGCCCGCGACCAGCGCAGCGCCTTCGGCCTTCTCCACCGGCTGCGATTCCCCGCTGAGCAGCGACTCGTCGGCACGCGTGGCCCCCCCCTGCAGCACGCCGTCGGCCGGGAAGGCCTGCCCCACCGGCACGCGCACGAGGTCACCCGGGCGCAGGCGATGCACGCTGACCGCCGTGACGCTGCCGTCGGCAGCCAGGCGCCAGGCGGTCTCGGGCAGGCAGGCCAAGGCGCTCTCCAGCGCCTCGGCGGCGCGATGGCGCGCCAGCAACTCGAGATAGCGCGCGCCGAGCAGGAAGCTGACGAACATCGTCATCGAATCGAAGTAGACCTCGTGACCGAAGAGGCCGCCGGGGTCGAAGGTGGCGCCGGTGCTGGCAATGAAGGTGATGGCCACCCCCAGCGCCACCGGCACTTCCATGGCGATGCGACGCTGGCGCAGCGCGCGCCAGGCGCCGCTGAAGAAAGGCCCAGACGCAAAGACCAGCACCGGCAGCGACAGCAGCCAGCTGCCCCAGGCCAACAACTGCCACAGGTCCGGCGCCAGTTCGCCGGGGCCGGCGACATAACTCGGCGTCGCCATCATCATGACCTGCATGGCACAGAAACTGGCCACGAACAGGCGCCACAGCGCCTGGCGGTGTTCGCGTCGGCGCAGGGCCCGGGCCGGCGCAGCGGCGTCGGGAACGGCTTCGTAGCCGGCGCGGCGCACGGCTTCGATCATGGAAGACGGCCGGGTGCGCTCGGGGTCCCAGCAGACGGTGGCGCGCTGCGCCGCCGCGCTGACCTGCACCGATCGCACGCCGTCGACGCCGGCGACGGCCCGTTCGATGATGCCGGCGCAGGCCGCGCAATACATGCCCGACAGTTGCAGCGACGACTCGCCCAGGCGCTCACCCGACACGCCGGTCACCCAGCGCGTGAAACGGCCCTGCTCGATCGGGTCATCGACAACCGTCAGCGGGGCGTTGAGGGGTACAGCAGTGGCGGCGGTCATTTCAGGGCCGTCGGGGGATCCGGTAATCTAGCGACTTCGCCTTTTACACCGCATGACTTTCATCAAGCCGACTTTCCCCCGCTCCGCACTGCTCTTCCTCGGCCTCGTCGCGGCATGCGTCGTGGCGGCGGCTCAAGGCGGCCCACAACCGAGGCTGGAGACCGTGCAACTCACCGCTGGCATGCACGTCATCCGTGCCGAGCTGGCGGTCACGCCCACGCAACAGGCCACCGGCATGATGTTCAGGCGCGAGATGGGCGCCAACGAAGGCATGCTCTTCGTCAACGCCGACAGCGGCGTGCGCTGCTTCTGGATGCGCAACACCTTGATTCCGCTGACCATCGCCTTCATCGCCGAGGACGGCACCATCGTCAACCTGGCCGATATGCAACCGCAGTCCGACCAGTCCCATTGCTCGGCAGGCCCCGTGCGCTACGCGCTGGAGATGCGCCAGGGCTGGTTTGCGCAGCGCGGCCTGAAGGCCGGGCTGCGCTTGCGCGGCGGGCCCTTCGCGAAATAGATCGGCGCGCACCCAGGCCGGCGCGCCGGCCGCCGCGACGGCGTCAGGCGAAATTGGCCTGCGCGAATTCCCAGTTGACGAGCTTGTCGAGGAAGGTCTCGACCCACTTCTGCCGCAGGTTGCGGTAGTCGATGTAGTAGGCGTGCTCCCACACGTCCACCGTCAGCAAGGCCTTGTCGGCGGTGGTCAGGGGCGTGCCGGCAGCACCCGTGTTGACGATGTCCACGCTGCCGTCGGGCTTCTTCACCAGCCAGGTCCAGCCGGAGCCGAAGTTGCCCACCGCCGACTTGACGAAGGCTTCGCGGAAGGCCGCGGTCGAGCCCCACTTGGCCTTGATCGCTGCCGCCAGCGCGCCGCTGGGTTCGCCGCCACCGGCGGGCTTCATGCCCTGCCAGAAGAAGGTGTGGTTCCAGATCTGCGCGGCGTTGTTATAGACACCGCCCGAGGACTTGCGCACGATCTCCTCCAAGCGTCATCGCCTCGAACTCGGTCCCCTTTTGCAGGTTGTTCAGGTTCACGACGTAGGCGTTGTGGTGCTTGCCGTGGTGGTACTCCAGCGTCTCGCGGCTGTAGTGCGGCGCGAGCGCATCGATGGCATACGGGAGAGCAGGCAGGGTGTGTTCCATGGCGGGATTCCTCGTTGAAGGTGAGTGGGCCGCATTGTAGGCAGCCGGGTTTCACGGCGACGGCGGCAGGGGCTCCACGTCCAGCACCTCGGCGCGGGCACGGCCGTCGGCCCACACGGCGCGCACGGCCTGCCCCGGGCGCAGCGCCAGCGCCGACACCACGGGCCGGCCGTCGGCCGACTCGACCCAGGCGTAGCCGCGCTGCAGCACACGGTGCGGGTCGTGCGCCTGCAGCCGCTGCTGCGCGCCGTCCAGCGCCAGCCGGCGCTGCTGCAGTTGCATGGCCGCGGCCCGCACCAGGCGCTGCGCCAGGCGCTGCGGCTCGCGGGCGTGCATCTCGCGGCTGTGGCGCAGCGCCAGGCCGAGTCGCCGCGCCAGGTCCTGCAGGCGTTGGCCTTGCATCCGCAGCGTCTGCGCCGGCTGGCCCAGGCGCAGCGCCACCGCGTCCAGGCGCTGCGCCTGGAACTGCAGCGTGCGCTGCACGGCGCGCCGCAGCGCGGACTGGCGCAGCTGCAACGCCGCCACGGCATCGGCGCGGGCCGGGGCCGCCAGCTCGGCAGCGGCGGTCGGCGTGGGCGCGCGCAGGTCGGCGGCCAGGTCGCACAGCGTCACGTCGGTTTCGTGGCCGACGCCGCACACCACCGGGATCGGGCTCGCCGCCACGGCGCGCACCACACGTTCGTCGTTGAACGCCCACAGATCCTCGAGCGAGCCGCCGCCACGCACCAGCAGCAAGGTGTCGACCTCGCGACGCTCACCCGCGCGCCGAAGCGCAGCAGCCAGCTCGGCCGGCGCCTCGGCGCCCTGCACCGGACTGGGATAGATCACCACGCGCACTTGCGGCGCGCGACGCTGCAGCGTGGTGAGCACATCGTGCAGTGCCGCCGCAGCGAGCGAGGTCACGATGCCGATGGCGGCGGGATAGGCCGGCAGCGGCCGCTTGCGCGCGGCGTCGAACAACCCCTGCGCCTCGAGCCGCGCGCGGCGGCGCAGGAACTCCTCGTACAAGGTGCCGGCACCCAGGCGCTGCAGCGACTCCACCACCATCTGCAACTCGCCGCGCGGCTCGTAGACGCCCAGTCGGCCGCGCAGCTCCACCTGCTGGCCGTCGCTGGGCGCGAAGTCGACGAGCACGGCGGCGCGGCGGAACATCGCGCAGCGCAGCAGCGCCGGAGCGCCATCGGCGTCCTTGAGCGAAAAGTACCAGTGGCCGCTGGCTGCCCGCGTCAGGCCGGAGAGTTCACCGCGCACGGCGACGGCGCCAAAGCGCGCGGCGAGCGCGTCACCGGTGGCCAGCAGGAGCGCGGCCACGCTCCAAGGCAAGCGTGCCGGCGGCCCGGAATCCGGCTCAGCCACGACAACGCCCAGGACGGGTGCGGGGCTGAAACTCCACAGCCACACCGGACCGGAGCCAAACCACCGGCAACCCGCTCATGAGCCCGAGATGTTCATGCAAGTGCTTGATTCGCATCGATTAATTGGTGCCCAAGCTTTGAGCAATCGACCCCAGGCCCAGGAGATTCGCGGCAAGCAAGACGAATCCGCCAGCTTACCCACAAAGTTGTGCACAGAATCGGTGGACATCGTGGCCGCGATCCGCGCGCAGACCGGAATTCGCGCCAGGCGGGGTGCGAGCATCCCGCATAATCGGCCGCCGTTCGGGCTTCTTCGCCCACAAAAACGCCGCACGAGAACCCCTTGCTGTCGATCATACAAGCGGCCGGTTGGCCGATCTGGCCCTTGATCCTGTGCTCCGTGGTGGCGCTGGCCCTGGTCATGGAGCGCCTGTACCACTTGCGCCGCACGCTGGTGGCGCCGCCGACGTTGCTGGAAGAGGTCATCAGCGTCACGCGCAGCACCTTGCCTGCGCCCGGCGTCGTCGACAAGCTCGCCGACAACTCGGTGCTCGGCGGCGTGCTGGCCGCGGGCCTGCGCAGCGTCAGCATGGATCCCCGCCTCACCGAGACGGCGCTGCGCCAGGTCTTCGAAAGCGCCGGCCGCAGCGCCGTGCACCACCTCGAGCGCTATCTCAACACACTCGGCACCATCGCCGCGGCGGCGCCGCTGCTCGGGCTGTTCGGCACCGTGGTCGGCATGATCGAGATCTTCGGTTCGCAGGCGCCCGCTTCTGGCAGCACCAATCCGCAGCAACTGGCGCACGGCATTTCGGTGGCGCTGTACAACACGGCTTTCGGGCTCATGATCGCCATCCCGTCGCTCATGCTGTACCGCTACTTCCGCGGCCGCGTCGACGAATTCCAGCTCGTGATGGAGCTCGCGGCCGAGCGCATGGTGCCGCACCTGATGCGCTTCGCGGTGCGCAGCGGCGATTGACCCGAAGTCGATCGCGACCGCGCGCCCCGGCACCCGCCACCCCATGAAGTTCAGCCGTCGCCGCATGGAGGAACCGGAGATCAACCTGATCCCGTTCATCGACGTGCTGCTGGTGGTGCTGATCTTCCTCATGCTGTCGACCACCTACTCGCGCTTCACCGAACTGCAGATCGACCTGCCGGCGGCCGACGCCGAGAAGATGCGCGAGCGGCCCGCCGAAGTCATCGTGTCGGTCGCCAACGACGGCCGCTATGCCGTCAACCGCAAGGCCGTCGACGGCCGCAGCGTCGAGTTGCTGAGCGCCGAGCTGGCGGCGGCGGCGGCCGGCCGCCCCGACACCGTGGTCATCATCTCCGCCGACGCCATGGCAGCGCACCAGGCGGTGGTCAACGTGCTCGATGCTGCCCGCCGCGCCGGCCTGTCGCGCCTGACCTTCGCCGCGCAGTCCGCCAACGGCGCGACCCGTTGACGCCCACCGTGGGCCCCGCCCCGACGCTGGCTGCTCGCGCCGAAGCCCTGTTGACGCGTCATTGGTGGCGGCCGCGGCCCAGCGCCCTGGCGCAGGTCCTGCGCCCGCTGTCGTGGCTCTACGCCGCACTGGCGGCGCTGCACCGCCGGCGCAGCGTTGCCACGCCGCTGCCGGTGCCCGTCATCGTGGTCGGGAACTTCGTCGTCGGCGGCGCGGGCAAGACGCCGACGGTGATCGCGCTCGTGCAGGCGCTCGCCGCGGCCGGCAGGCACCCCGGCGTCATCTCGCGCGGTCATGGTCGCCAGGGCGACGCGGCGCGCGAGGTCACGGCCGCCGATGCGGCGCGTGACGTCGGCGACGAGCCGCTGCTCATCCGCCGCCGTGCCGCCGTGCCGGTGTGGGTGGGCCGCGACCGCGTGGCCGCGGCGCGCGCCTTGTGCGCCGCCCACCCCGAGGTCGACGTTCTCGTCTCCGACGACGGCCTGCAGCACCGCGCGTTGCCGCGCAACGCCGAACTGGTGGTGTTCGACGAGCGTGGCGCCGGCAACGGCCTGCTGCTGCCGGCCGGCCCGCTGCGCGAGCCGCTGCCGCGGCGATTGCCGCCTGGCATGCGCGTGCTCTACACGGCCGGCCTCGCCAGCACGGCACTGCCGGGCGCCCTGGCGCAGCGGCACCTGGCCGCAGCGTGGCCCCTGGCGGCGTGGCGGGCCGGCGATGGCAGCGCGGCGCGGCCGCTGGCGACCCTGCAAGGCCGCCGGCTGCTGGCGGTGGCGGGACTGGCAGCGCCGGAAAAGTTCTTCTCGATGCTCGAGCAGGCCGGGCTCACGGTGGCCCGCCTGCCCCTGCCCGACCACCACCCCTACACGGCCCTGCCCTGGCCGGCCGGCACCGCCGAGGTCGTCACCACCGAAAAGGACGCCGTCAAGATCCACCCCGCCTGCATCGGCACGACGCAGGTGTGGGTGGTGCCGCTAGACTTGACACTTCCCTCCGCACTCACGGCCGAGCTGACGTCCCTGCTGCCCGCGCCGACCCCACGATGAGCTTCGACCACCGCCTGATCGACCTGCTGGTGTGCCCCCTCTGCAAGGGACCGCTGGAAATGCGTCGCGACGCCGACCTGCGCCCCACCGACCTGCTGTGCCGCGCCGATCGCCTGGCCTTCCCCATCCGCGACGGCATCCCGGTGATGCTGGAAAGCGAAGCAACGCCGATCGACGGCGCGCCTCCGACGACCCCGCCGGCGCAGTGATCTTCAGCGTCCTGATCCCGGCGCGCCTGGCCTCGACGCGCCTGCCGGACAAGCCGCTCGCCGACATCGCCGGCAAGCCCATGATCGTGCGCGTGGCCGAACGCGCCGCCCGCAGCGGTGCCGCCCGCGTGATCGTGGCCGCCGACGACGACCGCATCGTCCAGGCTTGCGCCCTGCATGGCGTGGCCGCGGTGCTCACCCGCACCAGCCACGCCAGCGGCAGCGACCGCCTCGCCGAAGCCTGCGAACGACTCGGCCTGCAGGGCGACGACGTGGTGGTCAATGTGCAGGGCGATGAACCGCTGATCGACCCCGGGCTCGTGCGCCGCTGCGCCGAGCTGCTGGCCGAACGCCCCGACTGCGTGATGAGCAGCGCCGCGCACCCGATCACGGAACTGGCCGACTTCCTGAACCCCAACGTCGTCAAGGTCGTGCTGGACGCCGCCGGCCGCGCCCTGTACTTCACGCGTGCGCCGGTGCCATGGTGGCGCGACGGCTACCAGGGGGGGATTCACGCGCTGCCCACGCCGGCGCCGCTGCGGCACCTGGGCCTGTACGGGTACCGCGCGGGTTTCCTGCGCGCCTTCCCGGCCTTGCCGCCGTCACCCCTGGAGCAATGCGAAGCGCTGGAGCAGTTGCGCGTGCTCTGGCACGGCGAGCACATCGCCATGCACGTCGCCACCGAGGGGCCCGGGCCGGGGGTGGATACCCCGGACGACCTGGCCCGCGTGCGCGCCGTGTTTGCGGCCGCCGCGGCGTCAGTCTGACCCGCGGGGGCGCGTGCTATTCTCGTTTCGAGACACGCCGGGCGCGCCCAGTGCGCACGGCGCCCACGACCCAAAAAACGATCCGAGGACTCCGATGAGACTGATCCTTCTGGGCGCGCCCGGCGCAGGCAAGGGCACGCAGGCCGCATTCATCTGCCAGAAGTTCGGCATTCCGCAGATCTCCACCGGCGACATGCTGCGGGCGGCCGTCAAGGCCGGCACCGTCATGGGCATGGCGGCCAAGAAGGTGATGGACGCGGGCGGGCTGGTCAGCGACGACATCATCATCGGCCTCGTCAAGGAGCGCCTGGCGCAGCCCGACTGCGCTCGCGGTTTCCTGTTCGACGGCTTCCCGCGCACGATTCCGCAGGCCGACGCGATGAAGGCCGCCGGCGTCAAGCTCGACGTCGTGCTGGAGATCGACGTGCCCGAGACCGCGATCATCGAACGCATGAGCGGCCGCCGCGTGCACGTGGCCTCGGGCCGCACCTACCACGTCAAGTACAACCCGCCGCAGGTCGAGGGCCGCGACGACGTCACGGGCGAACCGCTGATCCAGCGTGACGACGACAAGGAAGAGACCGTGCGCAAGCGGCTGGAGGTCTACCGGGACCAGACGCGCCCGCTGATCGACTACTACGCCCGGTGGGCGGCCAGCGGCGACGCCCAGGCGCCGCGCTGCGCGCGCATCGGCGGCACCGGCAGCGTCGACGACATCACCGCCCGCGTGATGGCCGCGCTGGCGGGCTGAAACGGCCATCAAAGGAGCAGGAAACCATGGACATCGCAGGCAAGGTCTACATCGTCACCGGCGGGGCTTCGGGCCTCGGCGAGGGCACGGCGCGCATGCTGGCCGCCCACGGCGGCAAGGTCGTGGTGGCCGACCTGCAGGTCGAGCGCGGCCAGGCCGTGGCCGCCGAGATCGGCGGCACCTTCGTCAAGTGCGACGTCAGCCAGGAGGCCGACGGCCAGGCCGCAGTGGCAGCGGCCGTGGCGATGGGCAAGCTGATGGGCCTGGTCAATTGCGCGGGCATCGCGCCGGCGGTGAAGACCGTGGGCAAGGAAGGCGCGCACCCGCTGGCCATTTTCACGAAGACGATCACCGTCAACCTGATCGGCAGCTTCAACATGATCCGCCTGGCGGCCGAGGCGATGGCCAAGAACGCGCCCGAGTCCACCGGTGAGCGCGGCGTGCTCATCAGCACCGCCAGCGTGGCCGCCTACGACGGCCAGATCGGCCAGGCCGCCTACAGCGCCAGCAAGGGCGGCGTCGTGGGCATGACGCTGCCGATCGCGCGCGACCTGGCGCGCAACGGCATCCGCAACATGACCATCGCGCCGGGGATCTTCGGCACGCCGATGATGTTCGGCATGCCACAGGCGGTGCAGGATGCGCTGGCCGCCAGCGTGCCCTTCCCCAGCCGCCTCGGCACGCCGGAGGACTACGCCAAGCTGGTCAAGCACATCTTCGAGAACGACATGCTCAACGGCGAGGTGATCCGGCTCGACGGGGCGATCCGGCTGGCGCCGAAGTGACGCCCGGCAGTGCCGTTCGTTCACCGGGCCCTGCCCGGCGAAGCGAATCCGCTGCATCAAACGTCGTAATCGACGCTGTCCGCGCTGCTGAACTCGTTCAGCGCCGCATTCATCGCGGTGATCATGCGTCGCTCCTCGGGGCGGAGCAGCGGGTGCCAGGTGTCGAAGATCATCACGACGCGCAATTGATCGCTGTCGTTGATGGCCTCGTGCTCGATGGTGTCGTCGAAGACCCAGGCCTTGCCCGGCACCCACTCGCGCGTCTGGTTGCCGACGCGGAAACTGCAATTCGGCGGCACGATCAACGGCAGGTGCGTCACGAGCCGGCAGTTGCTGGCGCCCACGTGCGGAGGAATCCGGGTCCGCGGCTTGAGCAGCGAGAACATCGCCACCGGCGTGCGCCCCACTTGTTCGGGCCATGGCGTCTGCGACCAGGTGGCCATGGTCGTGGGGCAGCGCGCTGCATTCTCCGCCACCGGCTTGCCGTCCTTCACGAGGTGGAAGACGCTCCAGCGCGGTGAGTGGTTGAGTTCTTTCCATTGCGCCACCGGTTGGTCGGCGCCGTAGGTGATGTAGGGCTCGAAGCCGTCCTGGTCGGCACGCAGGACGTTCAGGAACTCGTCGCGGATGGCCTCCCACCTGGCCTCGACGTCATCCAGCCAGGGGAAATCGCTGCGCTCGAAGAACTCCACCACCGGCAACTGCGGCACGAAGTAGCGCATGGGCTGCGAGTCGTATCGCTGCTTGCGGCCCGTCAGGATGTCCAGCGACAACCTGAAGCGGTCCAGCCCGGACTCGCCACACGCCTTGAAGTGAGGTTCGAGGCGTTCGTCGAGGAACGCACCCAGGGCCAGGTAGTGCTGCTCGCGGAAGGTCATCGCATGGGTGACGGCCGGGCGCAACTCGGGGTGCAGTCTGTCCATCGGCGGCGACACCGTGGCCGCGGCGCCGTAGGCCGAAGCCGCCTGATTCGTCTTGCCCTGTCGCTCGTACAAAGCGCCGCGAAGGATCAGCGCCGAGCAGGTCGTAGGGGTCCACGCTCAGTGCCTTGAACAGCGCGGCTTCCTCGCTGCCCTCGTCACCGAGTTGCTGGCAGGCGAGCGCCACATTCACCCATTGGCGCGGCGTGCTGCCGTCGGCGTCGGCGGCGCGCTGGAAGGCGCGGCGGGCCGAATCGAAGTCGCCCTGCTTGAAGGCGGCCTGCCCGAGCTGCGTGAGGCCGGCCGCGTGATCGGGCTGCAGGGAGACGACCCGAACCCAGGCGTTGAGCGCGTCCTGGTCCCGACCGCTCTGCATCGCGTCGATGGCCTGGCGCTCGATTGCCGCGACTTCGGCGGCCAGTGAAGTGAAGATCATGGAGTTGATGTGAAGACGGAGCACCAATGAAAGAAAGACGGCGAGCCGAAGCTCGCCGTCTGGGTTCTCAGGCAGCCGAGCTGCTTCAGAACTTGTAGCTGGCGTTCATGAAGAACCGACGGCCCAGCGCATCATAGACCGAGGGGTAGGTGTTGCCGTTGCCGCCACCGGTCGCCATCTGTGCCGTGATCGGGGGATCCTTGTCCAGCAGGTTGTTGATGCCGGCGCTCAGGGTCAGGCCCTTCCACGCTTTCCAGCTCACGAAGACATCCAGGTAGCTCACCGCGTCCAGGGGGGTGTCGACCGCGTTTGCCGTACCGCTCAGCTTCGGGTTGCTGCTGGTGGTCTGCAGGTCGACCGCCGAGATGTAGCGCCAGGTGCCCGCCATCTCCAGATTCCACGGCGTCATCCACGTTGCACGCAGCTTGTGGCGCCACTCGGGATTCGGCGTGCCGCACTTGTTCGGGCCATACAGGCCGGCGCAGTCATAGGAGCCGTCGCCCTTGAGCTCCTCGACCTCGAGCTTGTCGAGCCAGGTGCCGAGGAAGCTGAAGCCCAGGCTGCCCATGTCGCCGACACGCATGCCGTAGCTCAGCGCAATGTCCAGACCGGAGGTCCTGACGCTGCCCAGGTTCTGGTTCCGGCCGTCGATCCGGCCGTCGTCGAACAACCACAGCGTGCCGAGGCGGTCGCGCGTGATCTTGTTGCAGAACGCGACATCGCCCGTGTCGAGACACTTGGACAGCGTGGTCGTCGGATCGACGTTGCTGATGTTGTCCTCGACCTTGATGTCGAACCAGTCGAAGCTCATGGTCAGGTCGCGCGCCGGCGTCAAGATCACGCCCAGCGTCGTGCTCTTTGCCGTTTCGGGCTTGAGCGCCGTGTTCCCGCCTTGCAAGTAGTTGTACTGCTGGGCCGGGCTGTCCTGGATCGTGCCGTACTGGGCCGCCGTGACGCCGGTGCGCTGGCATTCGGCCAGGGACCTCGTCGGCGTGGCACCGGCGCAGGGATCCTCGTCGTTGTCGTACAGGTTGTTGCCCTGCGCGGTGAACAGTTCGATCAGGTTGGGCGCGCGCACCGCCTTCTGGTAGCTGCCACGGAACTTGACCGACTTGACCGGTGCCCATTCCAGGCCCATGCCGTAGGTGCTGTTGCTCTCGCCAGGATCGTAGGACGAGTAGCGATAGCTGCCGTTCACGCTCAGGAACTCGGCCCAAGGAGCCTTCTCGACCAGCGGCAGGCGGAACTCACCGAAGAGTTCCCGCACCGAATACTCGCCGCTGAGCGGCTTGGTCGGCCCGCCGGAACCGGACAGTTCGCCGGCCTGCGTGACTGAATCGGTGGCGAGGTCCAGGGCCTCCTTGCGATGCTCGAAGCCGAAGGACACCCCCATGCCGGACTGGGCCGAGGGCAACTTGACACCGTAGTCGGTCAGGTCGCCGGAGAACACGATGCCTTGCTGGCTCAGATAGGTCGACCCCTTCTGGAAGCCCGGCGTCTGCAGATAGGCGAGCTGATCGCCCGTGACGCCGCCCAGGAGCCACGGGTTGTAGGGCACGCAAGCCGGATCCGTACCGTCGACCGCCGACGCGCACTTCGCCACGCCGTTGACATTGACGACATCCATCGCCTTGGCGATGCGAGGATCGAGGAAATAGTTATTCGCGGTCTGGCTGGTGATGACCTTGGCTTCGATGAGGTAGGCGTCGTAGTTCCACACGGGGCTCAGGTCACCCTTGACACCCAGCAAGGAGCGGAACGAGGTGTTCCGGTACTCGGACTGCCGGCCGCCGCCTTCGACGTTGCGTCGCTGCAGCACGAAGTCGGTGCTGTCGCCGGGCTTGGCCAGGCCCAGGGCGTCACGCCAGCTCTGCGACAACAACGGGTTGTCGTAGTTGACGGTGTGAACACTGCCGAACGCGCCCCCCGGCGCGATCTGCGCCACCGTCAAATCGTCGTGGAACGAGAATTCGCCGTAGACCTTGGCCGCCGGGGCCACCTGGTAGTTGGCAAAGGCGTTGAAGCCGTAGCGCTCGGACAGGCCGCTGGTAGTAGTTGAGCGGGCCGAAGTTGTACTGGTCGGTGGCGTTCGCGAATGCGCGCGCCGTACCCTGGTTGTCGCCGTTCGTCCAGATCTTGTTGGTCGTCAGGTTGGTGATGCGGCCAGTGGCATTGGTGCCGGAGCCGCCGCAGGCAAAGCCGGCCGCGCTGGAAGACACGGTACAGGCGCTGAAGTCGCGCTCCGACTGCAGCAGCGCGTCGTCCTTCTTGTAGTTGAAGAAGATGGTCGCGTTGCCCTTGTCACCGGCGAAATTGCTGCCCATCAGCACGCTGAAAGTGGTCGACTTGCCGTCGGCACTCTTGTCGTCGGGAACCTGGAATTCCCGGGGATTGGTTGCCGCGCGACTCCTCACGAGATCGGCAATGCCGGCCGTGCCCTGCTGCTGGTGGTTGAAGAAGCTGTAGTCGAGATCGACCTGAACGCCCTCGAAGCGGTCGTTCATGATGAAGTTCACGACGCCGGCCACCGCGTCCGAGCCATACACGGCAGAAGCGCCGCCGGTCAGCACTTCGACGCGCTTGATCAGGCCCGCGGGGATCTGGTTCAGGTCGGGCGCGACGCTGTTCGAGCTGCCCATTGGCAGCCGGCGGCCGTTCATCAGCACCAGGGTGCGCTCGGCGCCGAGGCCGCGCAGGTTGACGGTGGCCGTGCCCGTGGCGCCGTTCACCACGTTGCCGCCCTGGTCGGCGAAGACCTGCGGCAGGTTGTTCAGGAAGCTTTCGACGTTCTGGACGCCGTCTGCCTGGATGTCCCTGGAGTCGATGACCGCGACCGGGCTGACGCTGTCGACGTTGATGGACCTGATGCGCGAGCCGGTGATCTCGACCCGGTCGCCGGTCTGCGCGAAGGCAGGCAGAGCCGAGAGGGTCAGGCCGCCGCCCAGCGCAAGCAGCACACCAGTACAGACTTTTGTCTTCTTGAACATTAACCTCACTCCTATGGGAAGTTGATACGCGACGCCTGCTCGCAAGCAAGCGCCGTTCCAGCCTGGCAGACCAGTGGGCGCATGCACGAATGGCAAGGTGGGGGCATTTTGTCTGCGAGATCGAGCACACGACCTCGGGGAAACCCACAGCCGACACACCCAGGTATGCACCAATAGGGGAAACACAGAGTCCCGTTTGCCCAGGGACGGAGAGCCATTCGCACGATCCGGGCTGGCGTCGCGACCGCTGCCGCCATCGCCAAAAGGGGCTCGACGTGTTGGCACGAGACAACAGCGGCGTTCGCGCCGCGGGCAGAATCCGTGCGAACCCGCGGCCCCTCAGATGCTCCAGTCGGCCAAGCCCCCGCGCAAGCGATCAATGGCTTCGAACAGCGCACTCACCTGCGCCCGCTCGGCCTCGGTGAGTTCGGGCCGCCAGGTTTCGAACAGCAGGATCACGCGCGTGCGGTCGCTGGTGTTCCAGGCCTCGTGCTCGATCGTGTCGTCGAACAGCCAGGCCTTGCCTTCCACCCACTCACGCGTTTCGTTGCCGACCCGGAAGCCGCATCCCGGCGGCACGACGAGAGGCAGGTGCACGATCAGGCGTGTGTTGACGAAACCGTGGTGTGCCGGGATGCGCGCGCCCGGCCGCAGCAGCGAGAAGAGCACCGAAGGCGAGCGCCCCGGCATCTGGGTGAGGGGCACTTCGGCCAGTGCCGCCATCGTGCGCGGGCAGCGCGCGGCGTTGTCCGCCATCAGCTGGCCGTGCTTCCACAGGTAGAAGGCGCTCCACTCGGGGTTGTCGAGCATGCCGCCCTGGTTGAGCGTGGGCCGCAGCCGGTCGCGCTGCACGTAGGGTGAAAAGGCCGCCGGGTCGGACATCACGGCCAGGCACTCCTGGCGGATGTCGTCGGTGGCGGCTTCGAGCTTGTCGAGCCACGGGAAGTCCGCACGATCGAAGAACTGCACGTGCGGCAACTCGGGAAAGTAGTACAGCAGCGGCGCCTGGTGGTAGATCTGCTTGCGCCCGGCAAGAAGTTCCATCGACTGGGCAAAGCGGGGCGTTGCCGCGCCCGTGCGCCGGGCCACGCTGGCCAGGTGGTCGCGCACGGAACTCTCGAAACTCTGCGCGTAGTGCTCGCTCATTGCCTGGGCGCGCGCCACCAGCGGCTGCAGATCGGACGGCAGTTGTGCTGCCGGAGGTGCGCATTTGAGGACGGCTTGGTAGTACGGCGCCGCACCGGCATTGCCGGCCGCGTGCAGGTGGTCGGCCTTGAACATCAGCGCGCGGATGTTGCGCGGCTCGATAGCAAGGGCCGCGTCGGCGGCGGCGAGTGCCGCGGCGTGGTCGCCGAGCGCGTGGCAGGCGTAGGCCAGGCCGAGCTGCACGCTCGCGTCGGCGACGCCCTCGGCGGCGAGGCGGCTGAAGGCCGTGCGCGCCGCGGCGGCGTCACCGCGGCGCAGGCTGGCAATGGCGCTGTCGGCCAGCGCCTGTGATTCACGGCTGGAAAGGGGCACGAGACGCTTCCTCCGGTCGCAGCGGTCACGCCAGCTGCAGGCGCGGCACCGCCGCCAGCAGCGTGCGCGTGTAGTCGTGGCCCGGGTGCTGCAGCACGTCGGCGCAGGCCCCCTGCTCTTCGATGCGGCCGGCGCGCATGACGGCCACGCGGTCGGCGATGTACTCCACGACGCCGATGTTGTGCGTGATGAACAGGTAGGACACGCCGAGCTCGCGCTGCAGGTCCCGCAGCAGGTTGAGGATCTGCGCCTGCACCGACACGTCCAGCGCCGAGGTCGGCTCGTCGCAGACGATGAGCCGTGGCTCCACCGCCAGCGCGCGCGCGATGGCGATGCGCTGGCGCTGGCCGCCGGAAAACTCGTGCGGCCAGCGATTCAAGGCATCGCGGCGCAGGCCGACCTGGTCGGTGAGGCGCTCGATGCGGGCACGGCGCTGCTCGGCGCCGATGTCCGGCAGCAGCGCCACCAGACCTTCCTCCAGGATGTCGAAGACCCGCATGCGGGGGTTGAGCGAAGCGAACGGGTCCTGGAAGATGATCTGCACCTGGCGCCGGGCAGCCACCAGTTCGGCACCCTGCATCTCCAGCAGATCGTGGCCTTCCAGCAGTGCACGCCCGTCGATGTCGGCGACACGACGCAGCAGTTGCACGATGGCCTTGCCGGTGGTCGTCTTGCCGCAACCCGACTCGCCCACCAGTGCCAGCGTCTCGCCGTGGCCGACCTGGAAGGAAACGCCATCCACCGCGTCGAAGTAGCCCTGCACGCGCTGCAGCAGGCCGCGGCGGATGGGGAAGCGCACGCGCAGGTCCTGGACGTCGAGCAGTGGCGTGGCGGTGGGGGCGGCGGACTCTTGTGCACCCTCACCCCCACCCTCTCCCGCACGCGGGAGAGGGGGTACAGCGGCGCCCGCCGGCGATGAGTGGCTTCCTGCTCCCTCTCCCGCTGGCGGGAGAGGGCTGGGGTGAGGGCCGGCCGCCACCGCCGGGCCATACAACAGGCACCGCACCTGATGCCGCGGCGTCAGGGCCTGCAGTTCGGGCAAGGTGCCGGCGCAATGCGCCATGACCTGTGCGCAGCGCGGCGCGAAGCGGCAGCCCGCGAAAGTCTGCGTCAGCGGCGGCACCGTTCCGGCGATGGCCTCCAGCGGCACGCTGCGCCGCTCGCCGCCCGGCAAGGCGCGCAACAAGGCGCGCGCGTAGGGATGCTTCGGCGCAGCGAAGAACTCCTCCGCCGGCGCCACCTCGATGATCTGCCCCGCATACATCAGCGCCACGCGGTGCGCCATGCCGGAGACCACCGCCAGGTCGTGCGTGATCAGCAGCATGCCCATGCGCTGCTCGCGCTGCAGGTCTTTCAGCAGGTCGAGGATCTGCGCCTGGATGGTGACGTCGAGCGCCGTCGTGGGCTCGTCGGCGATGAGGAAGTCAGGCTCGGCGGCCAGCGCAATGGCGATCATCACGCGCTGCTTCTGGCCGCCGCTCATGCGGAAGGGGTACTCGTCGATGCGGCTCTCGGGCTCGGGGATGCCGACCCGCCGCAACCAGTCGATGGCCTTGGCGCGCGCCGCAGGCCCGCGCAGCGGCGTGTGCGCCTCGATCGCCTCGACGATCTGCCGGCCGACGCGCATGACCGGGTTCAGGCTGGTGGCCGGCTCCTGGAAGATCATGCCGATGCGGCCGCCGCGAACCTGGCGCATCTGCGACTCGGGCAAGCCCAGCACGTCCACCGCATCGCGGCCGCTGCCGAGCGTGATGTCGCCGGCGGCCACGTAGCCGTTCTCCGGCAGCAGGCGCATCAGGGCCAGCGCCGTCATGCTCTTGCCGCAGCCCGACTCACCCACCAGGGCGAAGGTCTCGCCGCGCTCGATGGCCAGCCGCAGCCCATCGATGGCGCGCACGAGGCCGGCCTCGGATTCGAGCTCGACCACCAAGCTGTCGATGTCGAGCATGTTCAGGATCCCTTGTGCTGGGCCAGCGGCCGTCGCCGCGCGCGGAAGACGCGTGCGCGCGGGTCGAAGGCGTCACGCACGCCGTCGGCGAACAGGTTGGCCGCCAGCACCACGGTGACCATGAAGCCGAAGGCGGCGGCGAAGCTCCACCACACCACGGGGTCGCGGCTCATCTCGTTGCGCGCGAGGTTGATCATGCCGCCGAAGCTGTTCATCGAAGGGTCCACGCCCACGCCCACGTACGAGAGCACCGCCTCGTAGAGGATCAGTGACGAGAATTCCAGCACGGTGACGATGAGCATCAGGTGCGCGACGTTGGGGAATATGTGGCGCAGCATGATGCGGCCGTGCCCGACGCCGAAGGCACTGGCGGCCTGCACGTACTCCAGCTCGCGCAGCTTCAAGGTCTCGCCGCGCAGCAGCCGGCACAGGCCGGCCCAACCCGTGAGCCCGAGCACGGCGCAAAGCAGGAAGAGCTTGACATCGGCCCGCTCGGCACCGGTCTCGAAGAGGTCGGGGTTCTTGTCCAGGAACACCTGCACCATCAACACGCAGGCCGCGATCAGCAGCACGTTGGGCACCGACGACAGGACGGTGTAGAGGTACTGGATGGCCTCGTCGACCCAGCCCTTGAAGTAGCCCGCCAGCAGCCCCAGCACCACCGCCAGCGGCAGCGTGGCCACGGTGGCCAGCGTGCCGATGACGAAGGCCGTGCGGATGCTCTTGAGCGACTGGTAGAGCACGTCGTTGCCGGTGAGGTCGGTGCCCAGCAGGTGGTACGGGCCCGACAGCGCGGTGGCCGGACCAGCCAGCAGGCACAGCACCCACACCGTGGCCAGCGCCGCCAGCCAGGGCACGGCGCCCTCACGGCGGCGGATGCGCTGCCAGGTCTGCCCCAGCGGCGAGCCGCCGGGCGCGAGCAATCAGCGCCACCAGCAGCACGCTCAGCACCACGGCCGCCGCGGCGCCCCAGGCCAGGCCGCCGGCGGCTCGCACGGCGATGTCGCCCGCCCACTGAGCCTGCGGGTCCTCGAGGTGGGAACCGCCGTAGACGAGGCGCGGCGCCACGCGCCTGACTTCGCCGTTCACCGTCATCGACTCCTTGGTGAAACCGAGGTAGGACAGCGGACGCGAGTAGGTCGCCTCGCGCGACTGCACCAGGTCCTGCAGCACCGCGTCGAGCACCGACTTCGTGCGCGTGTCGTAGGCCGGCGCCGCGCCGGGCGCACCCGCCGCCGGCGGCAGCAACGGGCGGTAGTGCACGCTGTCGATCAGCGTGACGCCCAGGCACAGGACCAGGATCAGCGACGAGCACAGCGCCGGGGCGTCGTGGAAGACCTTGCGCCAGTTGGCAGCCAGTTGCGGCCGCCGAATCACCATCACGGCGTAGGCCGCCAGGGCCGCCACCAGCAGCCAGATGGCGGCGTCGGTCCACAGCAATACGAACTTGGGCATCGCGTGCGGTCCTCAGTCCGGCGCCGGGCCGCCCCAAGCCGGACTGCGCCCCTTGGGGGGCAGCGAAGGCGCGAAGCGACAAGCAGGGGGGTCATGACAGCCGTACCCGGGGGTCGACCCAGGTGTAGGCGACGTCGATCAGCACGTAGGTCGCGATGTACAGCAGCGAGCCCAGGAAGACCATCGTGCGCACGATGGCGAAGTCCTGCTTGCCGATCGCCTCGATGACGTAGGCGCCCAGGCCGGGCAGGCCGAAGAAGCTCTCGAACACCAGGCTGCCCAGGAAGACATAGGGCAGGTAGCTGCCGGCGCTGGTGATGATGGGGATGAGCGCATTGCGCAGCACATGGCCGTAGAGCACGGCGCTCTCGGCCAGCCCCTTGGCGCGCGCGGTGCGCACGTAGTCCTTGCCGATCTCCTCCAGGAACATCGCCCGGTACAGCCGCGCCTCGCCGCCCAGCCGCGCCAGCAGGCTCAGGGCGATGGGCAGGACGAGGAATTTCGCCGCGTCCAGCCCCGGCGCATAACCCGAGATCGGCGCCAGCTTGAGCACGCGCGAGAACAGGTACTGGCCGACGATGATGTAGAACAGGCTGCTGATCGACAGCATCAGCACGCAGCTGACGACGCCCCAGAAGTCCAGCCGCGAGTTGCGGAACATCACCAGCAGCAGCGCGAAGGCCGTGCTCGCAATGACCTGCAACACGAACAGCGGCAGCGCCATCTGCAGGCTGACCCACATGCGCGACGCCACTTCGTGGCCGATGTCGCCGGCGCTCTCCGAGTCGGCGCGGCCGAACTTCATCGCGAACAGCGACACCGAACGCTCCCAGAAGATGGTCTCGGTGACCTTCTCGCTGCCCTCGCGCTTGGCGTCGAAGTACAACGGCTTGTCGTAGCCGCGCTCGACCTTCCACTTCTCGATGGCTTCCTGCGTCACGCGCTTGCCGCCGAGGTTCAGCCGCGCCATGTCGTCGGGCGTGTTGACGGTGAAGAACAGCATGAAGGTCAGCAGGTTGACCCCGAGCAGGATCAGCACGCCGTAGGCGATGCGGCGCGCGACGAAGTTCATCATGGGCGGCCCCCCTGGCCCGGCCTGTGCCGGCCGCTCACTGGTCTACCCTTCGCGCTGTGCGCTCCGGGATGAGCGCTTTGGAGCGGCCATGCGCGCTCACTGGAGTACCTTCGTGCTGCGCACTCCGGTATTCGCCTTCGGGCGGCCGGGCGGGCTCACGCCAGCACCTCGCCGCGCGCGTTGGTGCGCTCGCGCCGGCGCAGGTGGCGGCGCGCCACCCACACCAGGGCCAGCGCCAGCGCACCCAGGCCGATCAGCGGCCACCACACCGGTCGGTTCCATTCCCGCTGCTTCGCCACGCGCTGGTCCGCGTCCAGACGCAGGAAGCGCCCCTGGTCGCGCACCAGGATCGCGGGCTTGCTGTTGTGGACCCACTGTTGCACGGCGGCCGAGGCGTAGGGGAAGAAGCCCATCGTCCAGGGCGCGTCCTCGCGCACGATGCGCACCATGTCGTCGATGAGCTGCTGCTTCTCGGGCCCGTCGTCGAGCGACTTCATGCGCTCGAACAGGCGGTCGTATTCGGCGCTGTCGTAGTTGGAGGTGTTCTCGCCGTCGAACTTGGTCTTGCCGGCCTTGCTGTAGAGCAGGAACATGAAGTTCTCGGCGTCGGGGTAGTCGGCGTTCCAGCCCAGCCAGAACACCTGGTACTTGCCCTTGCGCACCTTGTCCTGGAACTGGTTGTTGTCGGTGGCACGCACCTCGAGCTGGATGTCGATCTTGGCGAACTGGCGCACCACCCAGTCGATCTCGGGCTTGCGCTCGGGCGTCGCCGGGGCGTAGAAGTCGTAGTTGAGCACCAGGGGCCGGCCGCTGCGGGCGTCGCGCCCGTTCGGGTAGCCGGCCTCGACCATCAGCTGCTTGGCCTCGGCGATCGCGCGCCGCACGACCTTGCCGTCCACGACCTTGTGGGTCACCGGGTTGACGCCTTCCAGCGTGCCCTCGCGCGAGCCGAAGATGCCCGGCGGCAGCGGGCTCATCGCCGTGTCGCCGGCCTTCTTCGGGAAGACCTTCGCGTACTCCTCCCAGTCGATGGCGATGCTGATGGCCTGACGCAGCTTGCGGTTGCGCGCCTTCATCTCGGGCGTCTCGCCGTCGCCGATGACCGGGTCGAGCATGTTGAAGCCGATGAAATAGCTGTTGACGTCGGAGAATTGTTCGAGCCGGAAGCCCTTGTCCAGGTATTCGCGGCGCACCTCCTCGCTGTCCTGCATGTCGACCACGTAGTCCTTGCCGGTATCGGTGCGCTCGAAGATCTGAACGTCGAAGTAACCCTGGCGGAACTTGCCGCGCATCGGTACCGCTTCGCGCTCGATCACCGACACCAGGCGGTCGATGAAGGGCGTGGGCTTGCCGCAGTCGTCCAGCAGGCCGGCTTCCTTGTCGCCGGGCATGCCCTCGCAGGGATAGGGCTCGCCGCGGTAGTTGGGGTTGCGCTGCAGCACATGGCGGCGGTCCTTGACGAACTCGACCATCATGTACGGGCCCGTGCCCACCGGCCAGGTGTCGAGCGTGAGGCCGCGCTCGGCCATGCCGGGCTGGGCGTAGAAGGCATCGGCCTCCCAGGGCACCGGCGCCAGGAAGGTCATCTGCATCCAGTAGCTCCACTGCGGGTACTTGCCCTTGATGCGCACGCGCAGCAGGTGCTTTTCGGGCGCCGAGGCGCCGGCCAGCGGCCAGCGGCGGAAGTCGAGGAAGGGCTTGTCCAGGCTCGCCGGGTCCAGGCCCTGCCGCAGCGTGGCGTCTTCCTTCCTGATCAGCTCGCCGTACTCGCGCAGGCCGACCACGTACTCGGCAAAGGTGCTGAAGATCGGCGTCGTGATGCGCGTGGTGGCGTGGCGCTTGAGCGCGTAGACGAAGTCGTCGGCCACCAGCTCGCGCGTGCCCTGGTGCTCGAACTCCAGCGGGCTGCGCCGCGGCCCCAGTTCACCCGGCTGCATGGCGTGGTAGCGGTGGCGGCCCTGCTCGTCCTTGGCAAAGGCCGGGTGCGGCTGGAACAGGATGCCGGGCTTGATGGGCACGTCG
The DNA here is from genome assembly GCA_963717575.1 of uncultured beta proteobacterium. Taxonomy (GTDB): domain Bacteria; phylum Pseudomonadota; class Gammaproteobacteria; order Burkholderiales; family Burkholderiaceae_C; genus Rubrivivax. Next base: position 36,914 of record CAVQWK010000034.1, read on the forward strand.
TAGACGCTCTCGGCCACGGCCTCGGCGGGTGCGTCGTCGGGCAGCGGCTGGCCGTTCTTGTCGATGTAGCGCGGCTTGGCGACCTCGCGCGCCGACTTGGGCACCAGCTGGAAGGGCCGCTTCAGGTAGTGGTAGCCGTAGGGCGGTTCGTAGATCTGGTAGGTGTAGGGCGTGTCGTTGGACCAGTAAGAGGCCGTCGGGTCGAGGTGGCGCGGCGAGCTTTCGGTGACCGCGCTGAAGAGCGTGTTCGACGCCGCGGCGTCGTGCGGCCAGGGGTTGTTGTTGCAGCCCGCGGCCAGCACGACGGCCGCGCCGGCCAGCAGCCGTGCCGCCGCCCGCCGCGCCACGGCCACCCCGCGGGCAAGGCTCGTCGACCAGGAAGCCGAAGTCAGGTCCAGCGCCACCATCACCATCCGATCAACACGTTGCGGCCCTCGACCAGCAGTTGCACCCTGCGCCCCACCGGCAGCGTCACCTTGGGTTGCACATGGCCGAAGGGCAGACCGGTGAGTATGGGGGTGCGCGTCACCGAGCGCAGCAGCGCCAACACCGATCTTCATGCCGTAGCCACGGTCCAGCGGTGACGGCTTCCAGCCGCTGAAGGCGCCCAGCACGATCGCCTTCTGCCGCGCCAGCACGCCTGCCTGGTGCAGCTGCAGCAGCAGCCGTTCGACGCGGTAGGGGTGCTCGTTGACATCCTCCAGGAACAGGATGCCGCCCTTGACCACGGGCCAGTGCGGCGTGCCCAGCATCGAGCACAGTCATCGTCAGGTTGCCGCCCCAGAGCAGCCCCTTCACGCCGAGGCCGTCGAAGCCCGGCTCGGTGCGGAAGCCCACCGCTTCCAGATCGCCGGCCATGGCCTCGACGAAGCAGTCGCGCGTGACCTCGTCGACGCCGCCGGCTTCGTCGGCACGGCCGAAGTCGTCCAGCGCCATCGGCCCCGCCCAGCTGCCGCACGCCGGTGTGCGCGAGCAGGCCCAAATGCAGCGCCGTGATGTCGCTGTGGCCGACCCAGCGCGTGCCGTGCTCGATGCTGCGCGCGAGCCGCTTCCAGCGCACGCGGTCGAGCAGCCGCGTCAAGCCGTAGCCGCCGCGGGTGGCCATGGCGATGGACGGCGCCTGTTCGGCCACGCGGTGCAGGGCCGCCAGGCGCGTCTCGTCGTCGCCGCCGAAGCGCTGGTGGCGTGCCAACGCGCTGTCATCGAGCTGCACTTCGAAGCCGAGCGCACGCAGCCGGCGCATCGCCAGTCGCAGCGGCGCGGCGCGCGGCACCACCCCGGCAGGCGTGAGGAGCTTGAGGAGGGTCATCTGTGCCTTCAATTGAGGGCCGGCGGCGGCTCGATCTCGCTGGCCTCGCCCGCGGGAATGGGCTCGTCGGCTGCCGCTGCCGGCCCCGGGCGCCCGGCCCGCTGCCAAGCGCGGCGCTCGGCGAAGAAGTCGCGCAGCAACGCGCCGCAGGCCTCGGCCAGCACGCCACCCACGACCTCGGTCTGGTGGTTGAGTCTCGCCTCGGCGAACAGGTCCAGCACCGAGCCGGCGGCACCGGTCTTGGGGTCCGGCGCACCGAAGACCACGCGCTTGAAGCGTGCGTGCAGCAAGGCCATCGAGCACATCGCGCAGGGCTCCAGCGTCACGTACAGCACGCAATCCGGCAGTCGGTAGTTCTGCAGCAGGGCGGCGGCATGGCGCAGCGCGACGATCTCCGCGTGCGCCGTCGGGTCGTGCGTGGTGATCGGCCGGTTGTAGCCGGTGGCGACGATCTGCCCCTCACGCAGGATCACCGCGCCCACCGGCACCTCGCCGACCAGCCAGGCGTTCTGTGCCTGGTCCAGCGCCAGGCGCATGCCGTATTCGTCGGCCGGGTCGGTCACGTGGCATCCCCCTGTGCGGCCTGCCACGCCAGCCGCCTGGCGTCGCGCCGGGCCCGGTGCTCGGCGCGTGTCGCGGCCACCCATGCGGTGGTGTCGATGTCGGCCAAGGCGTCGGCGAGCGCCCGCTGCGGCGCGGCCAAGGCCTCGGCGGCGATGCGCCGGTACTCGCGCCCGTAACCGTCGCGCGCCAGCCAGCCCGCGTCGACCAGCCAACGCCGCAGCTCGACGTGGTCGGTGTCCAGGAACGCCGCCGCGCCGGCCAGCTGCGCCTGCAGCAGCCGGTTGACCTGCCGCTCGTCGATCACCTGATCGGCGGGCAGGCCGGCCCAGACCCATGCCAACACCAGCGCCTGCTGCGCGGCAGGCAAGCCGCCCAGGCCGACGCCGTCCTTGACGACGAGCAAGGCCAGCGCCCGCAGCGGCTCGACCGGGCGCGGGTTCACGGCCGCGCGACCCTCGCTACGGCCGCGCCGCGACGCTTCATGCCGGCGCCGTGGAAGTCCTTGCTCAATGGGGTCCCTTGCATCGCGTTGCGGTGGGTTGCTGCCTGAGTGCTTGCGGCCCGCATTCTGCCTGCGCCGCGCCGACGGGACGGCGGGTGGCTCATCGGGTCCGGTGGTCGGAGAAGATCGGGACTCAGGCCAGCCGCAGCGCCACGATGCCGCCGACGATGACCGCGGTGCCGACGGCACGCTGCAATCCGAAGTGCTCCTTCAGCAGCCAGGTGCCCAGCACGGCGGCGAACAGCACCGAGGTCTCGCGCAACGCTGCCACGCTGGCCACCGGCGCCTTCGTCATCGCCCACAGCGCGATCGCATACGACCCGATCGACGCGCTGCCGCCCAGCGCCGCCAGCGGCCAGCGGCGACGGGCGTAGGCCAGGATCGCACGCCGGCCGGACGCACCGCGGCGGGCCCACACCAGCGCCGGGTAGGGCACGCCGTCGAGCACGAACAGCAGCATCACGTAGGCAGCGGCACCGTGGCCACCGGCGACGGTGGCACGCACGCCCTGCCCGTCGACGAAGGTGTAGGCGGCGATGATCAGTGCGTTGGCCAGCGCATAGGCCAGCGCGGTGCGGTGGTGCAGGGCCTCGCCCGGGTGCGACAGGCCCACCAGCGCCACGCCGGCGGTGATGCCGACGATCCCGACCCAGGCCATCGGCGTCGGCGCCTCGCCCAGCACGAGCCCGCTGCCCAGCGCCACCAGGAGCGGCGCGCTGCCGCGCATGATCGGGTAGGTCAGCCCCAGGTCGCCGTGCCGGTAGGCGCCGGCCAGCGCGAAGTAGTAGCCGACGTGGATCACCACCGATGCAGCGATGTACGGCGCAGCGGAGGGTGGCGGCAGCCCGACCAGCAGCACGAGCGGCAGCGCGACCAGCGCGCCAAGGAAGTGCACCAGAGCGGTGTCGAGTTCCTTGTCGCCGCTGGACTTGACGAGCGCATTCCACGCGGCGTGCAGCACGGCGCCCAGCAGCACCGCCAGCACCACCGGCCAGGTCAGGCTCATCGAAGTCACGGGCATCGCGACAGCCTCTCGGTGCGTTCGGCGGGCCGGCCGTGGCCCCGCCGGCGGCGGTCGTTGACGACACGCGGACCATTCGCGGCGCGCCGCATCACGACACCCCCGCGTCGGGCGCCGGAGTCAGGCGCTCCAGCAAGCCACTGGCCCGCCGTGTGCGCTGCGCCAGGGCCGCGATGAGGGTCTGCGCGCCGGGGGTGACCAGCGTGAAGGACCGGCGGGCACGGGTGACGCCGGTGTAGACCAGCTCGCGGGTCAACAGCGGGCCGGACTGCGGCGGCAGCACGAGCACCGCGTGCTCGAACTCCGAGCCCTGGCTCTTGTGCACCGTCATCGCATAGGCGGTCTCGACATGCGCCAGGCGGCTGACCGCCACCGAATGCACCTTGTCGCTGCCCGGAAAATACGCGCGCAGCGGCGCAGCGGGGGTGGCCGACCGCAGCACGATGCCGACGTCGCCATTGAACACGCCCAGCGCGGGGTCGTTGCGCGTCGCCATCACGGGCCGGCCTTCGTACCATTCGCCGCGCTGCGTCAGCAAGCCGGCCGCGACCAGGGCGCGTTCGATGGCCATGTTCAGGCCCGCGGCGCCCCACTCGCCCTCGCGCAGCGCGCACAGCACGCGGAAGCGGTCGTAGGCGTCGAGCACGGTGCGCACCCAGGCCTCGAAGTCCGCCGGGTCGCTGCCGGCCGGGCCGCCGCGGATCGCCCGCAGGTAGGTGCCGTAGCCGCCCTCGGTGCCGGCACGACCGGCCAGCGACAGTCGCACCAGGGCCGCCGGCGTCGCCGCATCCAGCCAGTGCAAGTCCGGCCCCGGCGCCTCGCGCAACAAGCCCAGTGCAGTGGTCGCGTCGCCGCGGTTGACGGCCGCTGCCAACTCGCCGATCGGGCCGCTGAACCGGTGGCTCTCGCGCAGCACCACCGTTTGCTGCGCCAGCGGTGGACCCGCGGGCCCCTGCGCCGTGGGGATGTCCTGCCCGCTCACCGCCAGGACGAAGGCTGCGGTCGCTGCGCCGTAGCGACCCTGCTCGGCCTGCGCGACACAGTTCACCCAGCACGGCGCCGGCTTCGACCGAGGCGAGCTGGTCCTTGTCGCCGAGGAGGATCACACGGGCCCGCGGCGGCAGCGCATCCAGCAGCGCGGCCATCATCTCCAGGTGGACCATCGAGGCCTCGTCGACGACCACCACGTCCACCGCCAGCGGGTGGGCGGCATCGTTGCGGAACCGGCGTGTGTCGGGGCGCGCACCCAGCAGGGCATGCAGCGTGCGCGCCGGGCCGATGCGCTTGGCGAGATCCTGCAGCGGCAGTGCGTCACCCAGGCGCGGGAGCAGGCTCGCCAACGCGATGTCGACCGACCGCTTCAGTCGCGCCGCGGCCTTGCCCGTGGGCGCGGCAAGCGCCACGCGCAAGCGCTCCGGCGCCGGATCGACGGCATACAGCAGTGCCAGCAGCCGCGCTGCGGTGGTGGTCTTGCCGGTGCCCGGGCCGCCGGTGACGATCGTCAGCCGACCCCGCAAAGCCAGGGCGCAAGCCACCTTCTGCCAGTTCGGTCCGGGCGTGTCCTCTGGCGCAAAGAGGAGGTCCAGCCAGCGTCGGGCAGCGAGTTCGTCCACCGCGTCCGGCACCGCGGTGCGCCGCAGCACCTGCGTCGCCACGCGCTGCTCGAAGCGCCAGTAGCGGCGCAGGTAGAGCCGCTTGCCACGCAGCACGAGGGGGGTTTCACCCCTCGCGGCGGGGTCGGTGCCGGGCGGTCCGTCCACCTGGACCAAGGGGCTGGCGTGCAGCGCGGCGAGCCAGTCCGCAAGGCTCGTGGGCAGGGCCGACACCAGCACCTGCCACGCGTCGTGGGCGTCTGCCGGCCAGTCCAGCAGGGCGCCGGCATCGTCCAGCAGTTCGTCAAGGGGCAGACAGCTGTGTCCGCGCCCTTCCATGTGCGCCACCATCGCCGCAGCCAGCACGACGGGCGCCGTCGTGGCGGGGCAAAGCTCGAGCGCGAAGCGGGCGAAGGCGGCGTCCAGGCGACGCAACCAGCCGGCCTCGCTCCAGGCCAGCAGCGTGGGCAGCACCTGGTCCCCGGTCATGGCACAGCCACCGGCGCGCCCTGCAGCAGGGTGTCCAGTGCCGCCAGCAGCGCCAGCGGCGGCGGCACGTGGTGACAGCCCCGCGCCGGGCCGCGGATGCCGCGGATGAAGAAGTAGACCGCTCCGCCGAGTTGCCGCGCCGGGTCATAGCTGGCCCCCAGTCGCCCGCGCAGCAGGCGGTGCAGCGCCAGCAGGTAGAGGGCCGCCTGCACGTCGTAACGGTGTTCGGCCATCGCGGTCTGCATCGCCTCGGGCGTGTAGTCGGCATCGGCCAGCCCCAGCGCGTTGGACTTGTAGTCCAGCACCCACCAACGGCCACCGTGTTCGAACACGAGGTCGGCAAAGCCCATCAACATGCCGCGCAGTTCGCGTTCGGGCAACGCGGGTCGATCGATGCCCGTGAGCAGGTGGGCGCGGCACAGCGCATCGACCCGGCTGGCCACCAGGCCGTCGCTCGGGAACCAGAACTCCATCTCGGGCAGCAGCCTGTCCAACCCGCACAACGGCGCCCCCACCGGGGGCAACGGGGTGTCCAGCACCGCACTCAGCCACGACAGCACCGCACCCGCCTGGCGGCCCCAGCCTTGCTGCTCGCAGCGGCGCTGCAGCTGATGCTGCAACTCGGGCGAACCGTTCAGCGCGAAGCCCTCGCCGGCCAGCCATTCGAGCTGGTCGTGCAGGAAGTTGCCGGGCGCCGCACCCCGCGGGAAACCGTGCCAGTCGGCGCCGGCACCGACACCGGGGCGCCTCAGTTCTGGCAGCGCGGCGCCGGGTGCCGACACGGACCGGCCAGCCCCCGGCACGTCGGGAGTCGCGTCGGCCGGCGCAGGCACTTCATCGTCGCGCGCCGCGGCCGCGCTCACCGCTCCCGGCCCCGGACGCACCAGGGCCGTGAAGCTGCCGACGGACCAGCGCCGTTCGAAGCTGCCTGCATACGGGACGAGGGGGCGCAGCGGCAAGCGCCTCGGCGCGCGACCGCAGCCGGGTGCGGGCCACTTCCCGCGCCGGCTCGACCACGATGCCGGCCGCGGCCTGCCCCAGCGCTTCGACCTGGGCGCCAAAGCCCGCAGCGTCGGTCGGTGCGCCGCCGCCCACGATGTAGCCGATGGCACTGCGGTGCGAGGTGCAGGCGGGGCTCGGGCCGACCTTCAGCGGCGCCAGTCCCACCCACAAGGCGTGCCGGGCGCGTGTCAGCGCCACGTAGAGCAGGCGCAGGTCCTCGCGCAGGCGTTCCTGGTCGGCGGCAGCGATCAGTTCGTCGGACACCTGCAGGTGCAGCGTGCGCCGGCCGTGGGCGTCGGCCACGTCGACGAAGGAGGTGCGTGCCTTGTCCACGCCACGGAAACTGCAGGGGAACGGCAGGAAGACCAGCGGGTACTCCAGGCCCTTGGCCTTGTGCACCGTGACGACCTGGACGAGGTCGGCGTCGCTCTCGAGGCGAAGTACCTGCTCATCGCCACTGCCGGCGCCACCGCGGATCTGCGCGGCCAGCCAGCGGATCAAGGCCTGCTCGCCGTCGAGCCGGGCGCTGGCCGCCTGCAGCAGTTCGGCCAGGTGCAGGACATTGGTGAGGCGGCGCTCGCCCACGGCCTCGCCGACGTCGGGCGCCGCCTCGTCCGCGTCGGCGCCGGTCGGTGCCGATAGCCAACGCCCCGGCAGGCCCAGCAGGTGCAGGGCCCGGCGCAGCATCGCCAGCACGCCCTGCCCCTGCCAGACGGCGTGCAGCAGCCGAAAGTGCTCGCTGCGTGCGTCGAACGCCTCGTCATCCGTGGCCAGTTGCTCCAGTTCGGCCAGCGACAGGCCGAGCGAGGGCGTGGCGAGCGCAGCGTGCGCGAGGCGAGTGTCCTGCGGCGAGGCCACGGCCTGAAGCAGGCGTAGCAGGTCACGTGCCTCGGCGCTGCGGAACACCGACTCCTTGTCGGACAGGTAGACCGACGCCACCCCGCGCCGACGCAGCGCCTGTCGCACGGCGGCCGCCTGCCGGCCCGTGCGCACGAGCACGGCGATGTCGGCCGGCCGCAGGCGCGTCAGGCCCGGCGTGGATGGGAGGAAGCCGGCACCGGGGTCGTTCAAGAGGGTCACGATGCGCTCGGCACAACGCTGCGCGAAGAGGCGCAGGTAGGTCGCACCGTCCTGCAGTTCGGTGTCCAGCACCAGCGTGATGGCCGGCGCGGGTCCGTCGGAGGTCACCAGCGATTCATCGCGGCCCCGCGCCGCCACCGGCACGAAGGGCAGCGGGTTGTCGGTCGGATCATCGAGCGGGCCGGCGCGGAACATGAAGGCACCCTCGCCGCCCCGCGCCTCGGCACGCTCGAAGACCCGGTTCACCGCGGCCACCAGTGCTTGCGTCGAGCGGTGGTTGGTGCCCAGCACATAGTGGCGCCCGGCCGTGGCGCGGCGCACGCCGAGATAGCTGTGGATGTCGGCACCACGAAAGGCGTAGATCGATTGCTTGGGGTCGCCAATCAGCAGCAGGGCGGTGTCGCGCCCGTTGTCCGCAATGCGGTAGAGACGGTCGAAGATGCGCGCCTGAAGCGGCGAGGTGTCCTGGAACTCGTCGATCAGGGCCACCGGGTACTGCGCCAGGATGCGCTCGCGCAAGCGCTCGGCGTTGGCGCCGTTGTGCTCGGCATCCAGGGCCTGGTCGAGGCGCCGCAGCATGTCGGCGAAGCCGAAGGTGCCCGCCCGCTGCTTGAGCTCGGCCAGGCGCCGCTGGATGCAGGCGACGGCGTGCAGGCGCAGCGCCGGCGCCAGTGGCGGGACCGCGGCCAGCGCCTCCATCAGTTGTGCGAAGGCGGCGAATAGCGGCGGCAGCGTGACGCTGGCGCCCGGCTTGAGCGCCGCGTGCATGCCATCCGGCGTGAGGCGCGTGGCGCCGGTGTTCATGGCGGGTGACAGGGCCTGCGGGTCGTCGGCCCAGGCAGCCAGGGCGTCGAGCCAGGCGGTGTAGTGCCTCCTCGTGAGCTTGCGCCTGTCGAAGGGAAAGGCCGGGTCGTCGTACCCGGCGTCGAGCCAGGCCCGCATCTCGTGCGCACGCTCGGCCCAGCCTTGCTTGAGGCGGTTCAGCGTGGCGCTGCGCCCGGCAGACAGCCGCTCGACGAGGTCGGCCAGGCTGCCCTCGCCCGCCTCCGCGGGCAGCTCGCGGTCGATGAGTTGCTGCGCGTCGCGGGTCAGCGCGTCGACGCCGCCCCACACCGCGAGCGCGATGTCCAGCGCCGCGGCGCGCAGCGGGTAGAACTGCTGTCGCCAGTAGTCGCGCACGGCTTCGGCCAGCATCGCGCTCTCGTTGGCGGCCAGCTCCTCGTCGAACAGGCAGCCGCTGTCGAACGCATGTTCGCGCAGCATGCGCTGGCACCAGGCGTCGATGGTGTGCACCGCCGCATCGTCCATGCTCTCGGCGGCCATCTCGAGCCGCCAGGCCGCGCCCGTGCGCGACGCACCGGGCGGGTAGGCCGCCAGCAGCTCGGCCAGCAGGTCGTCGCCCGCCGCGGGCAAGGCTTCATTGCGGAAGCAGACGGCCGCTTCGAGCAGGCGCGCACGGATGCGGTCCGACAGCTCGCGCGTGGCGGCACGTGTGAAGGTCATGACCAGGATCTCGGCGGGAACCAGCGGGCGGCCGAAGCCCCGGTGCCCCCCATGGCCCAGCACCAGCCGCAGGTACAGCGCGGCAATCGTCCAGGTCTTGCCCGTCCCCGCACTGGCCTCGATGAGGCGGCTGCCCCACAGCGGGAAGGACGTTGGCTGCAGGGTCTCAGTCATGCGCGCTGCCTCCCGCCGCGCCGGGCTCGTCGGCACCATGCAAGTCCAGCCGCACGTCGTCCCTGACCCACGCCGCCAGGGGCCCGAACAGACGCCCTGCCAGCGCCTCGAAACGCCCGTCGGCACGCAGCGCCGCATAGTCAGGGAACAGGCGGGCCAGGCAGGCCTCTTCGCCTTCGCCGGGCCGGGCGCGCGCGTACTCGCTCCCTTCGTAGACAGCGGCCACGTCGCGAACGCCCTGCACCAGGGCCAGTGCCGTGCGCGGCGCCAGCGGCAGCGGCGCCGCGCTGCCGTACAGGCCTTCGTGCCAGGCCTGCAACAGATCGGCCAGGGCCGCCGATGCCGGCGCCCGGGGCCAGGGCTGGACGGTGACGCACGCATCGCGCCCGACGATCACGCCGGACACCGCCACGCCGCTGGCACTGGCAGCCAGCATGCGCACCCAGGCGACGAGCAGTCGGTCGGCACGCACGGTCCTCCGCTTCGGGTCGTCGCACAGGCTGCCGGCCACCAGCTCCAGCCAGACCGCCGGCGTGCCGCTGCCATCGCCGGCAGCGTGCAGGCTGCCGAGCCAGTCGTCGAGCACCAGCGCTCCGTGCACGAAACGCAAGGGCTGGTCGGGCAGGCGCACTGGAAGGCTCGCCTGCTGTTCCCGCCAACACGACAGCATCGGCACCAGGCTGTCCACCAGCGCCTGCGCGGTGCGCCGGCCGGGCTCGGCCATCGGCAGGCGCCCGGCACGATGCACGCGCGTCACCTGGGCCGTCACCACGGCGGCGAGATCGGTCACCGGCGCGGCGTCGAGCGCGCTCTGCGTCGAGTCGATCAGGTCGCGCATCAGCGCGTACTCGCCCAGCCCGGCAAGGACAAAGGGCTCGTCGTCGTCGGTCATTTGCGCGTCGTCGCCGAAAACGACGTTCAGGCGCCGGCGGAAAAAGTCCTGCACCGGGTTCCGCAGGAACGTGGCCAGCGCCGCCACCGTCAATGGCACCTCGGTGCCCGCTTCGGCAACCGTCGGCGGCGCGGCACCTCGGGCGGCCCCTTCAGCGGCAGCCGGCACCGTGTGGGCCGCCCGCCACTCCCGCGCATGGGTGAAGAGGGCCGGGCCGGCCGCGCCCCCCGCACCTTGTGCCGGCGCCTCGAAGTAGCGGCGGCTGAATGGCTGCAACGGGTGCTCGCAAGTGCGCGCGTCCAGCACCGCACTGCCCCAGCCTGCGGCGAGGTAGTCGCGCAACTGCGACACCAGCACCGAGGGCGGCTGCTCGCTGTTGTCGCGCACGCTGCGGCCGGCCCAGCTGACATACAGCACGCGCCGCGCCGACAGCAGGGCTTCGAGCATCAGCTGGCGGTCGTCATCGCGCCGTGACCGGTCGCCCGGCCGCTGGTGCCCAGGCCGACCCATGAGGTCGAAGTCGCTGCGGCTGCCGCGGCGCGGGTAGTCGCCGTCGTTCATGCCCAGCAGGCACACGACCTCGAAGGGGATGGCCCGCATCGGCAGCAGCGTGCAGAAGGTCACGCCGCCGGCGCGAAAGCGGCGGCCGAGGCCCGGCTCGTCGATGCCGGCCAGCCAGGCCTCGCGCGCCACCGCCAGGTCCACGGGCTGTTCGAAACCAGCCACGGCGCAGGCCTCCAACCAGGCGCGCAAGGCATCGTGCAAGGCCGCCACGGTGGCGCGATCGCGCTCGTCGCCAGGGTCGAAGAAGGCCTGCAGCAGTGCGCGGCCGCGTTCGGCCCACACGGCCGGCGTGGCGCTGCCGCGCGCCTGCTCGAACCAGCGCACCAAGGCCGCGACGAGGTCGGCCAGCGACCCCGCGAGCGCGGCTTCCAGGCCACCCACCTCGGCATACGGCTCCGCGCCCCGGAACGAGCCCGGTTCGCCGACCCCCTCCCCCACCGCGTAGCCCATCAACATCCGCTGCAGCCCGAACAGCCAGGTGTTCTGTTCGCCGCACGCCGCCAGGCCGAGTCCGGCGCGGTGCTCGGCATGCAAGCCCCAACGCACCCCCGCACCTTCCATCCACTGCGCCAGGCGCGGCAGGTCGTCGCCGGAGAGGCCGAAGCGAGACGCCACCGCCGCCACGTCGATCAGGTCGCGGATCTCCGTCAGCCCGCACCGCTGTTGCGGCAGGCGCAGCAGCCATTCGAGCGCCACCAGCAGCGGGTTGTGGCCGCGATCCCTGAGGTCGGCAATGTCGTGCGGGATGAAGCGCGCGTCGCCACGCGGGACCTGGCCGAAGACCGAGCGGATCGCCGGTGCGAAAGCGTCGATGTCGGGCACCATCACGACCACGTCGCGGGGATTCAACGGCCGTCCCCCCGGCGGGTGGGCCAGCCATTCCAGCAACTGGTCGTGCAGGATCTCGACCTCGCGCTGCGCGCCGTGCGCGATGTGGAAGACGATCGAGCGGTCGGCGGCGTCGACCGTCGCCGCCGCACCGACGGTCGCGTGCTCGTTCAAGGGCACCAGGTCGCGGATGCGCGCCTGCACTTGTTCGAGCAGGGTGACGCCCGGCCCGTCGTCGAACAGGTCCACGCGCGACAGGGCGAAGCGCTGCTGCGTCGCCAGCACGTCGTCGAAGGCGTCGAGCTGGCGCACGAAGTCACGGCCCTGGCGGCCCCATGCGGCAAGCAGCGGGTGGGCGTGGGCGTGCATCTCCTCCATGCCCACGGCGGCCAGGTCGCGGCCGTCGCGCAACGGGTGGCGGCGACGCGCCATCTGCAGCAATTCCCGGCCGTCGATGATGTCGGCCCAGTGGTAGCGGCAAGGGTTGGGAACGGCCAGCACCACCTGGCAGAGGCCCGACAACGCGGCCAGCGCCTGCAGCGTCTGCATCGGCACGTGCGTCATGCCGAACAGGACCAGACGCCGCGCCAGAGGCGCTGCCGGCCGAGCGCCGCCATCGAGCGCGGTGACGAAGCGCTGGTGCAGCCGCGGGCGGATGCCGGCTCGCTCCTGCGGACTCAGCGCCGCCAGCAGCTCCCGCCACAGCGCGGGCTGCCAGGCCTGGTCGGCAGGCAGTGCGTCGGCGGCCAGGCCCGGTCCGCGGATCAGGATATCGCGGCCCTGGCCCCAGGCCTCCAGCCAGTCGCCGCGATAGACCTGGTACTGGTCGAAGAGGTCGGCAAGCGACTGGGCCAACTGCAGCCGGCGCCCCGGATCACCGCCGCGCAGGAAGCCGGCCATGGGTTCGAAGCCCGGTCGTTCGAGCAGCCCGGGCAGCAGCTGCATCAGGCGCCAGGTCAAGGGCAGCCTGTCCAATGCCGACTGCGCCGGCACCGCATCGCGTCCCAGCAACTGCCGGCAGGTGCGCCACAGGAACCGTGCCGGCAACTCGACACGGGTGGCGGCGCAGATGCCGCTGTGCGTGGCCAGGCTCATCTTCAGCCATTCGGCGACGCCGTTGCTCTGCACGAGGAAGATCTCTTCCTCCAGCGGCTGCAGGGGGTGCCGGCGCAGCCATTCGAACACGGCCTCGGCCAGTGCCTCGGCGCGGTTGCCGTGCAGGACGAGCAGGCCGGGCGTGATGCCGGGGGAGGTGTCGGGTGTCATGCGGTGGGTGTGGTCACACCGCCCTCAGCGGGCGCCGGTGTCTCACCGGCCGATGCTATGACGAACCCTCGGGCAAGCGGATGATGGCGCCGGCGATCGGCGCCGCACGCACTGGGTACACTCCGTGCCCGCTTGCGACCCGGTCGCGCCGGGCACCCATGGCAGGCATCCACATCACCGACATCGAAGCGGCCATCAACTGGTGGCGCGAACGTTCGCCCTCACCCGACGGCATCACGGCCTGCCCCGAGGTGCGCGCGCTGGCCGAGGTGTACGCGCTGATGGTGTACGGCCACGAGGCGCTGTGCGACGAGCCGACGATGCCCGCCCGCGCCAGGCAGGCCTGGCTGGCCTGGTACGACAGCACGCCCGACGCACCCTGCATCGCGATCTGCTCCACGAGCCAGGGTGACTCCATCTGCAAGGGCTGCGGCCGCAGCTTCGAGGAGGTGCAGCGCTGGCCGGAGTACGGCCCGGTGGAAAAGCGCGCCGTCTGGCGCCGCATCACCATGGAAGGCACGGCCTGGCGCTTCAACCGCTACGCCGAGCGCGCACGTGAAGCCAGCGGCGCCGACCACCCGGACCCCGAGGTCTTCAGCCCCCCGGCATCGAAGGCGGACCGGCCCTGAACACCGGCAGCTCGAGCACGAAGCAGCTGCCACCGCCTTCGCGCGGCTCGCAGTGCACCCGGCCGCCGTGTCGCTCGGCGATCTGACGCACGAGGGACAGACCGAGACCCACCCCGCCCGCCCGTTCGGCGTGGCCGGGAAGGCGGAAGAAGGCCTCGAAGATGCGTTCCCGATAGGCCTCCGGGACGCCGGGGCCGCGGTCGCAGACGCGCACTTCGACGCGCGCGCCGAGCCCGGGCACGCGCCGGGTGCTGGCCTCGATCTCGGTGCCACCGTAGCGGCGCGCGTTTTCGACCAAATTGCGCACCGCACGGCGCAGCAGCCGTTCGTCACCCAGGACCTGCACGTCTTCACCCAGGGCCGTGGCGCCCACGCGCGCGGCCTCCTCGGCCACCACGCCCAGCAGGGCCACGGGCTCGCGCACGTCCAGCACGGCGGCGGCGTCGAGCCGGCTCGTCAGCAGCACCTCTTCGACCAGTGCGTCGAGCTCGGCGATGTCGATGTCGATCTCCTTGCGCAGGCCTGCACGCTGCGCCGGCGGTGCCTCGTCGATCATGGCCACCGCCATCTTCAGGCGCGCCAGCGGCGACCTCAGCTCGTGGCTGGCATTGGCCAGCAGGCTCTGGTGTGAACGCAGCAGCGTCTCGATGCGCCCGGCGGCGCGGTTGAAGCTCGCACCCAGGGCCGCGACCTCGTCCCGCCCCTCCTCGGACACGCGCTGGTGCAGCGCACCGGCGCCGAAGGACTCGACACCCTGCTTCAAGGCCTCGAGCCTGCGCGTCAGGCGCCGTACGACCGGCCAGACGCCGCCGGCCACGGCCAGGAACAGCACGATGAGCAATGCCGCCAGACCGGCGCCGTCGGGCCAGCCGCGCGGCTGCAGCCAGAGCGGGCTCAGCCCGGGCCGGGGGGTGCCGGGGGGACCGCGCAAGGCCCCCAGCCGCGGCACCCATAACGTGCGCCCATCGTCGAGGCGGATCGAGTGCAGCCGCGGCTCCATGCCCGGGCGGTCGAAGCTGCGACGCAGGAACGACTCGGTGGCGGCGATGCGCCGGCCGCTCGCATCGTCCAGCGCCATCGGCACGCGCAGCCGCTGCGCCCAGTCGCCCAGCGCCTCCTGTTGTTCGGCGGGCGTGGCGTCGGCCGGCGGCAGCGCGCGCTGCAGCAATTCGGCCCACGCCTCTACGCGCTCGCGTGCGGCGCTCTCGGCCTGCGCGCGCTGTTCGCCGAACTGGTGTTGCACCAGGCCGCCGGCCACCAGAGCGAACAACGCCAAGGCAGCCACCACGGTGACGTAGATGCGCAGGTACAGCGAACGCATGGCCTCAGCGCCCGACGGATGTCGGCCACAAGGTGGCGCCCCGGGGTGGGACGGGGTGAACGGCGTGGACCGGGGACCGGGCGTGCACTACTCGGCGTCCTGCTTCCGCGCGAACAAGTAGCCCGTGCCGCGCACCGTCAGCACGCGCCGGGGCGACTTGGGGTCGTCCTCGATGACGGCGCGGATGCGCGAAATATGGACGTCGATGCTGCGGTCGAAGGCCTCCAGCGGGTGGCCCTTGAGTGCGTCCATGATCTGGCCGCGCGACAGCACGCGCCCCGGGCTGCGCGCCAGCACCGTGAGCAGCTCGAACTGGTGGTTGGTCAGATCGCAGGGCCGGCCGTCGAGCCGCGCCTGCCGTGCACCGAGGTCGACCTCCAGCCGGCCGAAGTGCAGCACCGCGTCGTCGGCGGCGCCATCGGGCGCGGCGCGACGCAGCAGCGCCTTCACACGCGCCAGCAATTCGCGCGGCTCGAAGGGCTTGCCCAGGTAATCGTCGGCTCCGAGCTCCAGGCCCACGATGCGATCGGTGGGCTCGCCGCGCGCCGTCAGCATGAGCAGCGGCAGCCGGCGCGTGCGGGGTTGCGCGCGCAACTCGCGCGTGAAATCCAGGCCGTCGCCATCGGGCAACATGAGGTCCAGCACCAGAGCGTCGTAGCTGCCCTGGTTGAGCCGCTCGCGGCCGGCGGCCAGGGAACCCGCGGTATCGACCTCGAAGCCGTTGTGGCGCAGGTAGCCCCCCACCATGTCGGTGAGCCGGACGTCGTCGTCGATCAGCAGCAGGCGATTCATTGCGTCGAGGATGCCATCACAAGTCTTGCCGGCCGCCGTGTGCCCCGGACCCTGCGGACCGGGGTCGAAGTGACCGCCGCCCCGGTACACGCCGGGTTCGGCGGCACGGAACGGCGCCGCGGCAGGCCTGCTCAGCGCGTCGGCTTGGCTGCCGAATCACGTTCGGCGCGGCGGCGCTCCATCATGGCGCGTCGTTCGGCCAGGCGATCGGCGATCGCCTTTCGCTGCTCCGGCGTGAGCACGCGGCTGACGTCGAGCATGGCCTGCAGGGTGCGCTTGCTGGCCTGGTCGTGCTGCGCCAGCAACTGCTGGCGCAGTGCCTCGGCGGCCCGCGCGTCGACGGTGGGCTGCGTGAACAGCGCCTGGCCCTGCTCGCGCAGTGCGCGGCCGGCTTCGCGTTGCGCCTTCAGGTCGGTCCGCGCGGACTCCATGATCTGCCTGATCTGAGCTCGCTGTTCGGCGCTGGCGCCGATGCTGTCGAACATCCGTTCCATCTGACGCGGATGCGCCATGGCCATGCCGCCCATGCCGCCCATCGCAGTCATGGCACCATGACCGCTGTCGCCGCCGGGAGGTGCGGCCATGGCCGTGTGCATCAGGCCGCCTGCCAGCGCGAGCACCGCGGTGGCGACCAGCAGCCGCAGCGGGCGCCGATCGAAGGTTCGGGTGACGTGGGTGGTGGGGGGTGTCGAGCGTTGCATCACATCTCCTGGTGGGTTCACGATGGGATTGATCATGGGTGCCGGTCGTAACGGCGGTGTGCGCCCCAGGTAAAGAACTGTGTGTCAGCGCGATGCGGGTTCCATGCGCACCAGGCGCCGCTGCAGCGTGAAGGTGGGGTGGGCGCTGCGCAGATCCAGCCGCAGCAGCACGCCGCTGGCACGGTCGACGACGATCGCACCCTCGACCCGCGTATAGGCCTCGCCCTGCTGGGCATCGCCGAAGAGCTCGATCACCGCGGCATCGAAGCTGTGATCGGCAATGCTCTGCCGACCCACCGCCATGACCTGGCCGCGCAAGCGGGCGCGTGCCAGGGGATCGCCGATCACGACCATGTCGCCGGCCAGGACCTGCCCCAGCGTCAGTCCCCCGCGCAGCAGGCGTCGCCACTGCAAGGCGTCATCGGGCGCCTCCAGCACATTGCCGGCGGCGTCCTGCCGCCACAGGGCGCCGGGCTTGGCTTCGAGTTCAAACTGCACCTCGCCGCGGCTCAATGCGGTCACGCGCATGGCCCACTGCAGCGCAGGCAGCCGCGCCGCCGCACGGTCTTCGTACACCACGCGGTCGCCCACCGCCAGCGGCGTGCTGGCCGTCGCGGCAGCTGCAAGGTTGGCCCCGGGGGGTGGGCAACCCTGGGCACGCGATGCGGTGCGCAGCGCCTCGTAGCGGTCCTTCAGGCGCGTCAGGTCGACCGCTTCGAGCCCGGCGGGCCGCATGGCCAGCAATGCCGGCCAGTAGACGGACACACCCACGCCCAAGGCCATGATGTTGCTGCCCGCACGCTCGTCCACCGCGTACGCGATGTCGGTGGCACGTTGCTGGACGACGTCGAGTTCGTCGTCGATGCGACCGCACGACCAGGTGGCGAAGTCGGCCGGGTTGGCCGCCTCCGGCTGCGCATCGACGGCAGGCGTCCCACAGCCTCCGAGCATGGCCGCGACCAGCACTGCCGTCGCCAGCGGGCGAAGGCAATGCGCGGCGGTGGGCATCTGCGCTCGGATCATGCGGAATGCATTGTGCGCGCGTCGCGCCGCGCGGCAAGAGTCACGCCTTTGCGGCAACGGTGCACCTGCACCGGACGCGCTTGCGGCGGCTCGCCTGCAAGCCTGGGCCACAATGAGGTATACTCGCCGCCGTAGATATGCACAAGACCGTCTTTCTGTAGGTCATCTCTGTTTCAGCCGGTTTACCCGGCAGTTTCGGTCGAATCTCCAATCGGTGATTTTCTTGGCGTCTCTGCACTGCGTCGGCATGTGCTGCGCATCACTTGAAAGGAATAGATATGACAACCGAAACCGGTACCGTGAAGTGGTTCAACGAAGGCAAGGGCTTCGGCTTCATCACGCCTGACAGCGGCGGCAAGGACCTCTTCGCCCACTTCAGCCAGATCCAGGGCAGCGGCTTCAAGACCCTGGCCGAAAGCCAGCGCGTCGAGTTCGAAGTGACGCAGGGCCAGAAGGGCCCGCAAGCGTCGAACATCCGCGCCGCCACCTGATCGGCACAGAGGGCCCCGTGACAGGGGTCTGACGAGAAAGCCGCGGTTTGCACCGCGGCTTTTTTCTTTTGGGGTCTGCCAATGAAGAACCTGCAGGAAGCCACGGAGCGCATCTGTGAGTTGAAGGGCAGCCTGGTGGCGCTCGACGCCCTGGTGACCGCACTGCTGCAGGCGATGCCGGTGGCGGCACGCGCGGACCTGTTGCGCACCTTCGACGGCCACGCCGAAGTGGCCCGGACGGTGCTGCTGAACACGTCGACCTCGGAACACACCATCGCGGCCTTCGAGCGCGATGTGAAGCGCACGTCTTCGCTGATCGCTGCCGTGTAGCCGCGGACGCGCGCCTCGCTGCCGTCTGCGCAAGGCCCGCCGGGCCTTGCTCGATGCTCCGATGCCGGCTGGCGATGCCCCCGATCATGGTCTATCGTCCGGGCAGACACCGGATTCCGGAACCCGCCGATGACCCACATCCTGCATCGCCAGATCCGCCACACGCTGCCGGTCGCGGCCAGCGCCCGCGGCATGACCCTCACCGACACCGCCGGCCGCGAATACATCGACGCCTCGGGCGGCGCCGCCGTGTCCTGCCTCGGTCACGGCCACCCCGACGTGCTGGCCGCGATGCACGCGCAGATCGACCGCGTCGCCTACGCGCACACCAGCTTCTTCACCACCGACGTCGCCGAGCAGCTCGCCGACCTGCTGGTCCAGGGCGCGCCGGCCGGCACCAGCCACGCCTACTTCGTTTCCGGCGGCTCCGAAGCGGTCGAGGCGGCGCTGAAGATGGCGCGACAGTATTTCGTCGAGATCGGCCAGCCGCAGCGCCAACACTTCATCGCCCGCCGCCAGAGCTACCACGGCAACACGCTCGGCGCGCTGGCGGTCGGCGGCAACGAATGGCGTCGGCGCCAGTTCGCGCCGCTGCTGATCCCGGTGACGCACGTCTCGGCCTGCTACGAATACCGCGGTCGCGCCGCCGGAGAGAGTGCCGAGCAGTATGGCCAGCGCCTGGTGGCCGAACTGGCTGCGGCCATCGACAGTCTGGGCGGCGACAGGGTCATCGCCTTCGTCGCCGAGACGGTGGGCGGCGCCACCGCCGGTGCGCTGACACCGGTGCCGGGTTACCTGCAAGGGGTGCGCGAGCTGTGCACAAGGCACGGCATCCTGCTGATCCTGGACGAGGTGATGTGCGGCATGGGCCGCACCGGCACGCTGCACGCGTGCGAGCAGGAAGGCGTGGTGCCGGACCTGCTGGTCATCGCCAAGGGCCTGGGCGGGGGCTACCAGCCCATCGGCGCCGTGCTGGCGCAGGCCCGCATCGTCGACGCCTTCGCTCAGGGCAGCGGCCTGTTCCAGCACGGGCACACCTACCTCGGTCATCCGGTGGCCTGTGCGGCGGCGCTGGCGGTGCAGCAGGTGATCGCGCGCGACGACCTGCTGGCGCAAGTGCGGCGCCTCGGCCACGGCCTGCGCGAGCGGCTGGTGGCCACCTTCGGCAAGCACCCGTTCGTCGGCGACATCCGGGGCCGCGGCCTGTTCCAGGCCATCGAACTGGTGCGCGACCGTGCCACCAAGGAAACCTTCGATCCCGCGCTGAAGCTGCACGCAAGGATCAAGGCTGCGGCGATGGCGCAGGGCCTGATGGTGTACCCGATGGGCGGTACGATCGACGGTGTGCACGGCGACCATGTGCTGCTGGCACCGCCCTTCATCGCGAGCGACGACGATCTGGACCGCATCGTCGACCGCCTGGCACGGGCGGTCGAGGCGGCGCTGTGAGAACCGGGCATGCCCTTGTCGCCTGACCGCTTGCCGACACGGTTCCTGCTCCTTCCTCCTACGTTTCGGAGATACCCCGTCATGACCCTCAAGACCTCCCTCAACCTGGCCATGTGCGCCGTCGCCCTGGCCCTCGCCCTGCCCTCGACCCCGGTCCTGGCCCAGCAGAAATTCATGACCATCGGCACCGGAGGCGTGACCGGCGTCTACTACGCCGCCGGCGGCGCCATCTGCCGCCTGGTCAACAAGGACCGCGCCAAGCACGGCATCCGCTGCTCGGTGGAATCGACCGGCGGCTCGGTGTTCAACATCAACACCATCAAGGCCGGCGAGCTGGACCTCGGATTCACGCAGAGCGACGTCCAGTACAACGCC
Source organism: uncultured beta proteobacterium (assembly GCA_963717575.1). Classification (GTDB taxonomy): domain Bacteria; phylum Pseudomonadota; class Gammaproteobacteria; order Burkholderiales; family Burkholderiaceae_C; genus Rubrivivax. The sequence goes on from CAVQWK010000034.1 coordinate 56,811, forward strand.
GGCAAGGGCCTGGCGCAGTTCAAGGACGGCGGCGCCTACGGCGACCTGCGCGCGGTCTTCTCCGTCCACCCCGAGCCCTTCACGGTGCTGGCGCGCAAGGAGGCCGGCGTCAAGACCTTCACCGACCTGAAGGGCAAGCGCTTCAACGTCGGCAACCCGGGCTCGGGCACGCGGGCGTCGCTGGAAGAGCTGATCGGCGCGCTGGGCTGGAAGCTCAGCGACTTCGCGCTCGCCGCCGAGCTGAAGGCCGACGAGCACGGCCCGGCGCTGTGCGACGGCAAGATCGACGGCTTCTTCTACGGCGTCGGCCACCCCAGCGCCAATATCCAGGACCCGACCACCACCTGCGGCGCCAAGCTGGTGTCGATCACCGGCCCCGCGGTCGACAAGCTGGTGGCCGACAAGCCTTACTACGCCAAGGCCACGATCCCCGGCGGGCTGTACCCCAACAACCCGGAACCGACCACGACCTACGGCGTGCTGGCCACGGTGGTCGCCTCCTCCAAGACGCCGGTCGACACCGTGTACCAGGTGGTGAAGGCCGTGTTCGACAACTTCGAGGAGTTCAAGAAGCTGCACCCGGCGCTGGCCAACCTGAAGCCGGAGAACATGGTCAAGGACGGCCTGTCGGCCCCCTTGCACGAAGGGGCGGCGAAGTTCTACAAGGAAAAGGGCTGGATCAAGTGATCCCGCGCTGAACGCGAACCGGTAGGGGCGAAGCAGGTCTTCGCCCCATTTTCTTTCCGCTGCCCCAAGGACGCCCGCGCATGGCCACCGATCTCGAGAAAGCCCCCGAAGCCTTGCAGAAGCTGGTGGCCGACACCGACACCGGCGGCCGCCAGCCCACCGGCGTGACCGCGGGCATCATCTTCGCCGTGTCGTTGGCCTGGGCGCTGTTCCAGCTCTGGTACGCGTCGCCGCTGCCCTTCACGTTCGGTGTGGGCATCCTCAACGACACGGAAGCGCGCGCGCTGCATCTGGGGTTCGCGCTGTTCCTGGCCTTCACTGCCTGGCCGGCGTTCAAGGGTTCGCCGCGCTCGTACGTGCCGGCCGTCGACTGGGTGCTGGCCGCCGTGGGCGCCTTCGCCGGCGCCTACCTGCTGCTCTTCTACACCCAGCTCAGCACGCGGCCGGGCCAGCCGACGACGGCCGACATCGTGATCGCCTGCGCCGGCCTGGTGCTGCTGCTGGAGGCCACGCGCCGCGCCGTCGGCTGGCCGATGGCCGCGCTGGCCGGCCTCTTCATCGGCTACGCCATGCTCGGGCCCTACATGCCGGAAGTCCTGTCGCACAAGGGTGCGTCGTTGAACCGGTTGCTGTCGCACCTGTGGCTCACCACCGAGGGCGTCTACGGCATCGCGCTCGGTGTCTCGACGGGGACGATCTTCGTCTACGTGCTGTTCGGCACCCTGCTCGACCGCGCCGGCGGCGGCAACTACATGATGCAGGTCAGCTTTGCCGCCCTGGGCCACCTGCGCGGCGGGCCGGCCAAGGTGGCGGTGGTGTCTTCGGCGCTCAACGGCATGATCAGCGGCAGTTCGGTGAGCAACGTCGTCAGCGGCGGCATCTTCACGATCCCGCTGATGAAGAAGGCCGGCTACGGCGGCATCAAGGCCGGCGCCATCGAGACCATGAGCTCGGTCAACGGCCAGATCATGCCGCCGGTGATGGGAGCCGCCGCCTTCCTGATGGTGGAGTACGTCGGCATTCCCTACTCGGAAATCGTGAAGAACGCGATCCTGCCGGCCACGCTGAGCTATATCGGGCTGCTGTACATCGTGCACCTCGAGGCGCTGAAGATGAACATGCGCCCCATCATCCACCGCCAGCCCAAGACCTGGGGTGAAGTGGCGCTGCGCTTCGGCCTCGGCCTGTCCGGCAGCGCGCTGGTGGTGTCGCTGCTCTATTACCTGCTGGCGGGCATCAAGGCCGGGCTGGGTGCCGCAGCCCCCTGGGCCGTGGGAGCGGTGGTGCTGACGCTCTATTTCGTCAGCATCCAGCAGGCGGCACGCTGCCCCGACCTGCCGGAAGATATCGACATCGATCACCCCAACCCGCCGGACACCTGGCCCACGGTGCGTGCCGGCCTGCACTTCCTGATCCCCATCGGCATGCTCATCTGGTGCCTGATGGTGGAAGAGATGTCGCCCTCGCTGTCGGCCTTCTGGGCCATCGCGGTGCTGATCTTGCTGATGCTCACGCAGCGGCCGCTGATCCTGGCCCTGCGGCGGCAGCCGCTGGGCACCGACTGGCTGCGCGGCGCGCGCGACGTCATCGGCGGCATGACCGACGGCTCGCGCAACATGATCGGCATCGGTGTCGCCACGGCCACCGCCGGCGTCATCGTCGGCGGCATCACGCTCACCGGCCTGGGCCTGCGCATGACCGACTTCGTCGAATTCGTCAGCCAGGGCAACGTGATGGTGATGCTGCTGTTCATCGCCTTCGTCTGCCTGGTGCTCGGCCTGGGCGTGCCCACCACGGCCAACTACGTGCTGGTGGCCACGCTGATGGCGCCGGTGGTGGTGGAACTGGGCGCGCAAAGCGGCCTGGTCATTCCGCTGATCGCGGTGCACCTGTTCGTCTTCTATTACGGGATCATGGGCGACATCACGCCGCCGGTGGGCCTGGCCACCTTTGCGGCGGCGGCCATCTCGGGCGAAGACGCCATCAAGACCGGCATCCAGGGCAGCATCTATGCGCTGCGCACGGTGATCCTGCCCTTCATCTGGATCTTCAACCCCCAGTTGCTGCTGCTGGAGATCGACACCACGTTCCAGCTCGTGACCGTGATCGTGGCCTGCACGCTGGCCACGCTGCTGTTCGCCGCCGTGACGATGAACTGGTTCCGCGTCAAGTCGCGCTGGTGGGAGACCCTGCTGCTGTGCGTCGCCGTGGCGCTGCTGTTCCGCCCCGACTTCTTCATGGACCAGTTCGCCCCCGAGTACCGCGACGTGCCGGCCAGCCAGGTGCTCGACGTCGCCCGCGACGCACCTGACAGTGGCCGCGTGGTGATGGTGATCTCGGGCAGCACCATCGAAGGCGACGAAGTCGTCAAGACAGTGGCCGTGCGCCTGGGCGACCGGCCCGCGGCAGGCACCGACGGCCGCAAGCGCCTGACCGACGCCGGGCTGACCCTGGTGACGCTGGGCGGCAGCACGCAGATCGCCCAGGTCAAGTTCGGCAGCCGGGCGCAGAAGAGCGGCTTCGAGCAGGGCTGGAACGTGAAGACGCTGAAGCTGCCAGCCGACCGCCCCAACCCGCACTGGTTCTACCTGCCGGCCCTGCTGCTGGCGGGCCTGGTGTGGTGGAGCCAGGGCCGCAGGCTGAACTGACGCGGGCCGGTAGCCCTGCCGGCAACCGCGGCCGAGGTCGATGCGACCGGTGGTCGACCGCGGCTGCTCATCGCAGCGGCGGCGTTGCCGTCATCGGCACGGCGGCAATCGGGCCCGGGAATCGCGGAGCGCGAGGCGGTCGAGCAGATGATCGACTTCGCCTCGTGCCGCCGCCGTCAGCGGGGCGGCGGGCTGGCGCTGGGCGGCGCTGCTCAGCAACCCCCGGCGCATCAGCACATATTTGCGCACGGCCAGACCCACGCCGGGCTGCTGTTCGTAGCGAAGCAAGGGCAGGTGCGCGTCGAACAGGTCGTGGGCCGCTTCGCGCTGCCCGCCGGACGCCAGACGAACCACGTCGCACAGCATGTCCGCAAAGGCATAGCCGGTGTTCGCGCCGTCGGCGCCCCGCTCCATCTCGTAGTCGAGGAACAAGCCGCCGTTGCCGCACAGTATGGCCACGTGGCGCATGGAACCGTCGCGCTCGTAGCCGCGCAGGGTGGAGATCTTCTCCAGGCCGGGCCAGTCCTCGTGCTTGAGCATGACGCAGGAAGGCAGCTCGCCGACGATGCGCCGGATCACGCCGGGGCTCATCTGCACCGAGAACGTCAGCGGGTAGTCCTGCAGCACGAAGGGAACGTCGGCGCCGATCGCCTCGACCGCCTGGCGGTAGTAGCCGACGATCTGGTCGTCGGTGCGCAAGGTGTGCGGCGGCGCGATCATGACCCCCGCTGCGCCCGCCGCCATGACCTCATGCGTCAGCGCCCGCATGGCGGCAAAGCCCGGCGCCGAGACGCCGACGACGACCGGCAGCTGCGGCGCGCGGCGGATCATCTGCCGGGCCACGGCGACGCTCTCGTCGTGCCCGAGCTTCGGTGCCTCGCCGAGCTGGCCCAGCACCGTGATGCCGGTGGCGCCGATGGCCACGTAGAAGTCGGTCAGCCGATCGATCGACGCCGAGTCGATGCTGCCGTCGTCGAAGAACGGCGTCGGCGCGATGGGGTAGACGCCTCGGGCGGTGGCGGTCAGCAGCATGGCGGTTCCTTGGTCGCGTGGCATGGAGTGCACGATTCTGGCGCCGACTTGACGCCGGGGCGCCGCGGTCCGTGCCGATGCACGGATGGAGCCCATGCGGCAAAATCGCGGGTCTTGCCCGCCATTGCGACCCCAACCTCACTCATGAACGAGACCGTGCGCTCAAACCACCCGCTCCGCCTATCCTGGCTTCGGCTCCTGCTGGCGGCCGTTCTGCTGGGGCCAGCCCTGGCCAACGCGACGATGGTTCGCCTGTTCACGGTGCTGGGGCCGGTGGACATCGAGCTCTTCGACGCCGCGGCACCTGCCACGGTGGCCAACTTCCTGGGCTACGTGCGCAGCGGCGCCTACGACCACTCGTTCATCCATCGCAGCGTGCCGGGCTTCATCGTGCAAGGCGGCGGGTACACCTGGGTCGAGGGGGGCGCCGGCCCCGTCAAGGTCCCGGCCGGGCCGCCGGTGGTCAACGAATTCAGCGCCACGCGCTCCAACTTGCGCGCCACGGTGGCCATGGCGAAGGTGGGCGCCACGCCGCCGACGCCCGCAAGCATCAACAGCGCGACCACCGAGTGGTTCTTCAATCTGGCAAACAACGCCAGCAACCTGGACACCCAAAACGGCGGCTTCACCGTCTTCGGTCGGGTCACCACGCCGGGCATGGCGGTCGTCGATGCCATCGCGGCACTGCCCCGGGTCAAGGCGGCCGCTCCGTTCGGGGACTTGCCGATCGTCGGCACGATCATCAACAACACCATCGCGCGCGCCAACGTGGCCGTCGTGACCGCAGCACGCGAGCTCGCCCCACCCGCCACCGACGCCGACCGCATCTTCAACTACCTCGAAGCCGTCTACGCGCCCTACCTCAAGCCCCCGGGCACGCCATCGGCCACCGGCCTCGGCTACTACTACCGCTACTACCCCGAGAGCAATGCCTACGTGGGCGTCGCCGACGGCGTCGTCTATTACCTGGTGCCGGCGGTCAACAACGACATCAATCGGTTTGCCACGGTGGCCGAGGTCCTGCCGACGGCGCAGCAGGCGGGGTATTGAACCCACCTGCGCGGCGGCAGCCGCGTGCACCGGCGCTGCGCATGCTCAATGCACGGCGGCACACGCCGCCTACGATTCCTCGGTCAAAAGCAAAGTGAGGAATGAGTCATGTACAGCAAGATCCTCGTCCCCATCGACGGCAGCCCGACGGCCCTGCGCGGTTTCGAGGAGGCCGTGGCGCTGGCCCGCGCCCTCGGCTCGAGCTTGGTCGTCCTGCACGTGATGGATACGTTCCCGATCGCCACCGAGATGGTGCCGACCACGACCTGGCAAGAGATCAGCGACGGCCTGCGCCAGCAGGGCGAAACGCTGTTGAACAAGGCACGCGAGACGGCTGCCAACCATGCCGTCGCCGCCGAGACGCGGCTGGTGGAAGCGCGCACCGAGCGCGTCGCGGACACCATCGTGCAGGAGGCGAAGGACGCCGGCTGCGACCTGGTGGTGATGGGCACGCACGGCCGGCGCGGATTCAACCGCGTCATGGTGGGCAGCGACGCCGAACTCGTCGTGCGCAACTGCCCCTTGCCGGTGCTTCTGGTGAGGCACCCGGAGGCCCGCCACACTTGAAGTCGGACATGCGGTGATCGCCCCGTGGGCGCCGGCGTGAGTCCCACCCTCACCCCAACCCCGCCCGCCTGAGAGGGGGGCGCGCTTCGGTGGGTCGCTCTTGAGGGAGTCAACGCAGAGGGCTATCAGTCTGCGCCTGCCGCTTCGGATGTCGCTGTGGCCCGCAGCGCCTGCTCGACCCGGTGCTCCAGTTCGCCATCGTCGAAGGCCGTCAGGTCGAGCACCACGCTGGCCTGCAACAGCTTCCGGGTCGCCGCACCGAGTTGCGCGTTGAGTTCGCCGAGGAACGGGCTCGAGGCGAAGATCGCCAGCCTGGGGTAACGGTGCGCCAGCGCCAGCTCCTCCAGGCGATGCGCCAGTTCACGCGCGAATTCCGCGTGCTCCTTCTGGTGCGGGTCGGTGTGCGGCGGGAACGCGGTGCTGGCCACGCCCTTTTGGCCCTGCCGGGGCGGTCGTGGCCCAGCGCCTGCCCTTTCAGACGCGTCTGCGGATGCACGAAGCTGGCCACTTCGCGCATGGCCTTGTTCTCCGGGTCGCGCTCGAACAGCCGCGCCCGCGCGGCGTTGGCCACCAGCACGCCGTCCAGCGGCGCAACGGGCCTGATCTTCTTCATCGTCGACATCACATCTCCTTTCGGCCGCGGGGCCGTTACATCAATTCGAATCGCGGGCGCTCCTGCAACGCGCTGCCCTTGCCCAGGGTGGCCTGGATCGCGTCCTCGACGGTCTCCAGCCAGACGAACTGCAACGCCGAGCGCGTGGCCTCGGGCACCTCGTGCAGGTCCTTGCGGTTGCGCGCCGGCAGCAGGACCAGCGCCAGGCCGGCACGCTGTGCGGCGAGCACCTTTTCCTTGATGCCGCCCACCGGCAGCACCAGCCCGCGCAGGCTGATCTCGCCCGTCATCGCCGCGTCGTGACGCACGGCGCGGTCGCTGAACAGCGAGGCCAGCGCCACGAACATCGCGACGCCGGCGCTGGGCCCATCCTTCGGGATCGCGCCGGCCGGCACGTGCAGGTGCACGTCCACGGCGTCGAAGGCGGCGGCCGGGATGTGCAGCGCCGCGGCGGTGGACTTGACGAGCGTGAGCGCGGCCTGCGCGCTCTCCTTCATCACGTCGCCCAGCTGGCCGGTGAGGATGAGCTTGCCGCTGCCGGCCACGCGCGTGGCCTCGATGAACAGGATGTCGCCGCCGACCGGCGTCCAGGCCAGGCCGGTGGCCACGCCGGGCAGGCTGGCGCGCAGCGCCGCCTCGTGCTCGAATTTCGCCGGCCCCAGGATCGCTTCCACCTGCGCCGCATCCACGGTCACCGCCGGCGCGCCGCCCTCGGCCACGCGCATGGCCACCGAGCGCATCACGCGCGCGATCTCGCGTTCGAACTGGCGCACGCCGGCCTCGCGCGTGTGGCCGGCCACGATGGCCTGCAGCGCCTCGTCGCTGATCGACGCACTGCTCGGCACGCAGGCCGTTGGCTTCCAGCTGCCGCGGCACCAGGTAGCGGTGCGCGATCTGCAGCTTCTCTTCCTGCGTGTAGCCGGGCAGTTCGATCACCTCCATGCGGTCGCGCACCGGCGGCGAGACGTTGTCGATGACGTTCGCGGTGGCGATGAAGACGACGCGGCTCAGGTCGAAGGGCACGCCCAGGTAGTTGTCGCGGAAGGTGGAGTTCTGCTCCGGGTCCAGCACCTCCAGCAGCGCCGCGGACGGGTCGCCCTGGTAGCTGGCACTGAGCTTGTCGACTTCGTCCAGCATCATCACGCAGTCGCGCGCACCGGCCTTGCGCAGGGCCTGCACGATATTGCCCGGCAACGCGCCGACGTAGGTGCGGCGGTGGCCGCGCATCTCGGCCTCGTCGTGCACGCCGCCCAGCGACACCCGCGCGAAGGGCCGCTGCAGCGCCCTGGCGATGCTCTGGCCGAGCGAGGTCTTGCCCACGCCCGGCGGGCCCACGAAGCACAGGATCGGCGCCCGCCCCTGCGGGTTGAGCTTCTTCACGGCCAGGAATTCCAGGATGCGCTGCTTCACGCGCTCGAGCCCGAAGTGATCGGCCTCCAGCGTGGCACGGGCCGCGGCCAAGTCGATGGGCGGGCTTTCGGGCACGCTCCAGGGCAGTTCGACCATCCACTCGATCCAGGTCTGCAACGGCCCGGTCTCGGCACCGCATGCCGGAGGTGCGGCGCAGCCGCTGCAACTCCTTGCGCACATGGGCTTCGGTGTCGGGCGGCATGCCGGCCTTGCCGATGGCCTGCTCCAGGCGCTCGATCTCCGGGTCGTGATCGCCCTCTTCGCCCAGTTCCTTCTGGATCGTCTTGAGCTGCTCGCGCAGGATGTACTTGCGCTCGCGGTCCTGCAGTTGCTCCTTGGTGCGCTCGCCGATCTCCTGCGACAGGCGCAGCACCTCGATGCGGTGCGTCAGCAACTCCAGCACCTTCTGCAGCCGTTCTTCGGTGGACAGCATCTCCAGCAGCATCTGCTTCTCGGACAGCTCGACGTCCATCAGGCTGGCGGTGATGTCGGCCAGCTGCGAGGGCGCGCGCGTGGCCTGCAGCGCGTGCGCCAGCTCGGCGGGCACGCCGGGCAGCAGCGAGAGGATCTCCACCGCCCGCTCGCGCAACTGCATGCCCAGCGCCTCGGCGGCGGTCGACGGCTGCTCGGGCTCCTCGATGCGCTCGGATGCGCGCCGCCAGGAAGGGGTGGCCGGGCACCAGTTCGAGCAGCCGGAACCTCTGCTGGCCGTGGCACACGGCGTGGATCTGGCCGTCGGCCGCATCCACCTGGCGCACCACGGTGGCCAGCGTGCCGACGGCGCACAGGTCGTCGAACCCCGGCTCGTCGACCTGGGCCTTCTTCTGCAGCACGATGCCCAGCGGCGCGTCGGCCGCCACGGCCTGGCGCAGCGCGGCCAAGCTGCGGGTGCGACCCACGGTGATGGGCATCAGCACATGCGGGAACAGCACCACGTTGCGCATCGGCACCAGCGCCACGACGTCTTCGGGCAACGCCATCACGGCAGGGAGTGGGGTTTCCATGGCATCGAGACGAACTGCAATGTCCACACCATAGGCGCCTGTACGCGCGAGGCGTTGCGCATACGCAATCCAGCTGCGTCGGAGCCGCCGGCCTGCCGACGACAGGCCGGTTGCAGCCCGTCCGGCTTGTTACTCTTGTCGTATGCGGCACCGCCGGCTCCAGCACCCATGACAGCCCCTCCCCTGCCCCGAACCGAAGCCGTGCCCGACAGCCAGGCAGCCCTGCACTTCCTGCAGTCGCCCGCCGCGCATCGGGGCCACGCCGGCCGGATCGACGCCGTGGAGACGATCGAGACCCACATGTCCTGGGTGTTCCTGGCCGGCGACCACGTGCTCAAGCTGAAGAAGCCGGTGCGCTACCCCTTCCTGGACTTCTCGACGCTGGCCGCGCGCGAGTACTACTGCCGCGAGGAGCTGCGGCTGAATGCGCGCCTGGCGCCGGATGTCTACCTGGGCTTGATGGCCCTGCAGCAGCGCGACGGCGGCTACGCGCTGGTGCCCGATGCGCGACGGCCGCTGCCCGGCGCACACGGTCGACTGGCTGGTGCTGATGCGCCGGCTCCCGGCGCAGCGCATGCTCGACCGCCTGATCGCCGAAGGCGGCGTCGCCGCGAAGACATCGACGCGCTGGTCGGCGTGCTGGCCGACTTCTACCGCGGCGCCACGGTCGCCGGCGACCGCCGGCGGAATACCTGGCGCGCTTCCAGCGCGAGCAGGCGGTCAACCGCGAGGTGCTGTTGCGGCCGCAGTTCCACCTGCAGCCGCGCCGCGGCAGCGCTCGACGGCCTCGACGCCGCGCTGCTGCGGCACTGCCGCCCTGCTGCGCGACGCGCCGCCGACGGGCCGCATCGTCGACGGCCACGGCGACCTGCGGCCCGAACACGTGTGCCTGCTGCGGCCGCCCGGTGGTCATCGACTGCCTCGAGTTCAACGCCGCGTTGCGCCAGGTCGATCCCGTTCGACGAACTCTGCTTCCTCGCGCTCGAGTGCGAAATGGCCGGTGCGCCCTGGATCGGCCCGCGACTCGTGGCCGCCTGCGCTGGCGGCGCCTGGCCGATGCGCCGCCGCCCGCGCTGCTGCACCTGTACACCGCGTACCGGCGCTGCTGCGGGCCCGCCTGGCGATGGCCCACCTGCTCGACCCGCAACCGCGCACGCCGCTGAAGTGGGCGCCGCTGGCGCAGCGCTACGTCGATCGCAGCCTGGCCGCGCTCGCAAGCCTCGAGACGCGGCCGCGCGGGGTCCTGGCGCCGGCGACGGCGCGCTCAGCGCAGCCAAGCCGCGGCACTCCCTGATCGCCTGCGCGAACAGCGGTACGGCCGACACGACCCGCAGCTTGCGGCCACCGGCCCGGCCGGCGGGCAGGCGAAAGGCAGGCACGCTGTCGGTCACCACGACGGCGCCGATGCGCGGGTCGGCCAGCGCCGTGGCCGCAGTGCCGATGAACAGGCCGTGCGCCGCCAGCGCGATGACCTCGCGCGCGCCGGCGTGGCGCAACGCCGTGGCGGCACCGCTGCATCGTCTCGCCGCTGGCGATGAGGTCGTCGAGCAGCAGCACGGTCGTGCCGTCCACATCGCCGGCCACGAGCGTGCAGCTCGTGACCAGGCCGAGACTGCGCCGCTTGTCGACCATCGCGAAGTGCACCGGCCGCGCCAGGCGCGCCTCGAGTGACTCGCGCCACAGCAGCGCCCGCTTGACGCCGCCCGGGTCGGGCGAAGCCACCGCCAGCGGGTCGTCGCCGGCCAGTTCGTGCAACAGTCGCGTCGAATGCGCGGTGCGCATCCAGGTGCAGCGTCGTGCAGCGGAAGGCGTTCTGGAACGCGGCCACGTTGTGCGCCTCGAGCACGATCACCTGGTCCGTGCCCACGGCTTCGAACAATTGCGCCACGTAGCGCAGCGTGACCGGGTCGAAGGGCTTGGTCTGGCGGTCCTTGCGCGCATAGGCCAGGTAGGGCACGACGGCGGTGACCCGGGCCGCGCCGTGCTCGCGCAGCGTGGCAATGAACAGCAGCAGCCGGCACAACTTGTCGTGCGGGCTTTCGTGCGGCCCGCCGTGCAGGCTGCAGAGGACGTAGACGTCGTCGCCGCGCGGGTCGACCAGCGGCCGCAACTTGTGTTCGCCGTCCTCGAAGCGCCGATCCTCGTGGCGCGCCAGGGTTTCGTCGAGCGCAGCCGCCAGCACCGGGGCCAGTCGACATTCGGGGTCAAGAGAGAAGAGCAACATGTCGGCAATCTCCACTGTCCTGCACCACCACTGCCGGCCAGCGCGAGGAACACTGCACCAGGGTGCGCCGACCCGGCTTCATGGGCCTGCCGTCTCCAGCAGCGACGGCACCTGCACCCTCGATGGCGCAGTCTCGGTCACTCGCGCCGCAGCGAGTTGAGTGCGCGCAATGCGGACCCATCCGGTCGCTGGCAACCTCTTCAACGCACTGGCGTGGTTCACCTGCAGTACGTCAGCCGATCCACCCGCCTGCCGCAGCCGCTTCAGCCTCTCCGAGGCGTCAGTCGCGACGGGCAAGCCATCCGGAGGTACCGGCGATGATCCGCAATCGACGCACCCGGCGCGTCATAGCCGGAGCACTGGTCGTGCTCGGTGGGTTGCTGCTGCTGATGGCACCGTCGGTCCATTACGGGCTGATCGCCTTTGGCATGGGCGTCGTGCTCGAGTTGGCGGGCATCGCCCTCGAGCGTCGCGGGTCTTCCTGAGACCTGCTGGAGGCCGGATGAACACGGTCAACATCCTGGTGACCGGCACGGCGGTGCCTGGACGCTGCAGTGGCGTCACACGCACGAGCAGGCGCCGTGAGATTGCGTGGACTCAATCGCGTCTGCGTCAGGTTGCGGCAAATTTTCAACAGGTCGGGCGGAGGCTGGTTCTTCCGCCTGTTGTTCAACCCTCTGCAAGGAGATCTGCAATGAGCGAACTTCGTCTGTTTGATCCGTTGGCGCTGGAGCCTCTGGAAGATACGTTCCGCAGCCTGATGCGGCCGTGGCGGATGGAGGGCATGGAAGTCGCACCGCGCATCAAGCTCGACCTCAGTGAGCTCGACAACAGCTACACCGTGAAGGCCGAGATCCCCGGCGTGCGCAAGGAAGACATCGACGTGCGTGTCGACGGGAACGTGGTGACGATCAGCGCCGAAGTGAAGAAAGAGAAGGAAGAGAAGAAGGAAGGCCGTGTGCTGCGCAGTGAGCGGCAGGAGGGCTACGCCAGCCGCAGCTTCACGCTGGCCTGCCCGGTCGATGAGGCCAAGGCGGCCGCGAAGTACGAGAACGGCATTCTCGAGTTGTCGTTGCCCAAGAAGGCGGAGACCTCGACGAAGCGGCTGTCAGTGCAATAGCGGGCCTACTCTGAGCCTGCAGCGGCGAAGGGGAAGCCCGAGCCGCTGCCGTCGGAAGCCCTCAGCCGCGCACGTCGCTCACGCCAGCGCAGCGTCGCCGCGCCTCGGCCCGCGGAGCCGGGCATTCACCGATTCAACGACTCAGACTACCTCGACGGCGGGCCGGACTGCGGATCGCGCTCCCGGCCGCCCGGTTGCCCGGACGCCTCGACGCACGTGGATCACTGCTGCTGGATGGCACGGCACTCCGCCTCGCGCCCACGCACGACACGACGTCCGGCCAGCGGCCCGTGCGTGGCGGTGACCACCGTGTACTGCCGCTCGCCGTGCGCCGGATCCTCGCCGTACAGCACGACCCAGTCGTCGATCCGGCCCAGCGCATGCGCGCGTGCCGTGTTCGAGTACAGGGCCGTGAAGTGCCAGTCGCCGCGCTGCGTGTGCAGCACCGGCAGCCAGGCTTCGCCGCGCGGATTGAACCGCCGGGGCGCGATCTTCGCCAGCGTGCCGGCCTGTGCCGCAGCACGGTATTCGCGATCCACGTCCAGCAGCCACTCGACCGGCGGCTCCCGTGCCGCGGTGGCTGCCGGCGCGGGGCGGCGCGAGGCCCGCGTGCGGCCGAGCATCTGGGCCAGCGCGGCGCGGATCGCCGCGGCGCGGCGCGCCCCGACGTGCGGCACACGCTCCAGCCGGCCATCGTGCGCGGCCACCTCCAGCGCCTCCAGCGTGTCGACGCCCAGCGACTCGTGCAAGCGATGGGCAAGGCCGCCGCCGACGCCGGGAATGGTTTGCAGCACCGCCTCGGGGTCGGCATCCCCGCGCAGGCGTTCGAGCTGGCCCCAGGCACCAGTGGCAAGCATCTCGCCGATCGCCGCCGTGATGCGCGGGCCGATGCCGGGCAGCGCGTCGAGCCCGGCGGGACCCTCGCGGTCGAAGATCTCGCGCACGCCGTGATCCAACTGCGCCACGGTATCGGCTGCATTCCGGTAAGCGGCGGCGCGGTAGGGATTCGCGCCCTGCGCCTCCAGCAGCAAGGCCATCTCGCGCAGCCGCTCGGCGATCCACGCGTTCTCGCCTGCCGCCACGCTCACGTCATGCGCCATCGTTCCTTCTCCATGCCCCGCAGGTTCGCGCCCATGGCCCAGGAGCGCATTGCGTGTGCTCAATCACCACGCGTCGGGGCCGGGCAACTGCGCGAACGCAAGATCCGGCCCTGAAGCGCGCCTTATCGGCCCGGCGCCAGCGTCTGCAGCCTCTTTGCGGCCTCGTCGCGCCAGGTCCGTAACCCCGCCTGCACGACTTCGATCCAGGTCCCGTCGGTGATGAGTTGCCGCGGTTCCACGTGGTGGGTCTCCACCCGGCGGGTGCCCGGCATGCCGGCAATGTCCAGATCGGCGGCGATCCGCGTGTTGACGGTGATGGCCCAGAAGCCCGGGTTCAGCCAAGCCCAGAAGTCCTTCACGCGCACGTCGACGATCATCGCCGCCGACGGGGCTGCGCCAGCGTCGACGACCTGGTAGCCCGACTGCGTGAAGGCATCGGCCAGCGTGCTGCGCACGACACCCTCGACGGTCTGGCCACTCTGCAACAGGACATCGCCGAGCGCCTGGCCGAAGGAGTTGCGCTTGCGGCCGATCGCTCGCGACTTGGTGTCGGCTGTCGCCTGCTGGGTGCCTTCAAGGCCGAGCGACGGTGTGCTCGGGTCGTCGGGGGCCTGCTCGAAGGTACGCTCGTCCTTCACGGTTCGGATGACGGCAAACCCCTTCATCGCCGGCGCGGGGGCCGTTGCCGCTCCCGCAGGCGCCGCCGCTGCGCGGGTGTCGAGCTTGATCTCGCTGCGGCTGGTGGCGCAGCCTACGAGGGCGGCACAGGCCGTCGACATCAGGAGAGCGGGGACGAGACGCGGGGCCATATGAACCTCATTGTTGATGTTCCGCACATCCCCCAGCGCTGGCGGCCGGGGGAGCGTCGAAGCCGCGAACAGTGGGCGGAACCTTTCACGGCCCGTGACTCTTGCCCGTGATCATCCACGACGCCGGCCGTTCCGCATTGAGTGGGCGCAAACGGCAAGAGGCGACCGGCCACGGGTCCAGCCGTAGAATTCGCACCACGGATTGCCGCTCATGACCGAACCGACGCCGCCCGGGCTTGCCGCCAGTCTCTTCGACACGCCGCTCGGCGTCGTCGCCCAGGCCGCACGGGAGGCCATCGTGGTCATCGACCATCAGCAGCGCATCGTTGCCCTCAACCCGGCGGCGCAGCGGATGTTCCTCTGCAGTTCGGCGGCAGCGATCGGCCAGCCCTTGTCGAGCCTGATTCCCGCGCCAATGCGTGCCGCACACGAGCACCATGTCCGGGAGTTCGAGGCCTCGGGTGTGACCGAGCGCGCGATGGGCAAGCGCAGTTCCATCACCGGTCTGCGCTCCGATGGACAGGAATTCCCGGCCGAAGCCACGATCTCGCGCATCGAACTCGCCATCGACGGCCAGCCGCACCCGTTCTTCGTGGCCCTGCTGCGCGACCTCAGCCAGGAGCGCGCCCTGCACGAGGAAGTGGAGGCACTGACGCGGCGCTTTCGCACCGTGCTGGACATGGCGCCGGTGGCGATGTGGATCAGCGACGGCGACCATGTCGCTTTCGCCAACCGCGCGGCCGTTGAACTGTTCGGGGGGCGCCAGGGCGAGAGCCTCGTGGGGCGCTCGATCTATACCCTGATGCACCCGGCATCGCACGACAAGTTGCGCTTGCAGGTGGCGAGCGCCATCGCCGGCGATGGCGCCACGCAGGTGGTCTCCGGCGCCATTGCCCGGCTCGACGGCGAGGCGCGCGAGGTCGAGATCGCCTCTGCGGCGCTGCCCGACCACGGCCGCACGGTCGTGCAGATGGTCATCACCGACATCACCCAACGCCAGCAGCAGGCGCGTGAACAGGTCAACCACCGCGAGGAGTTGCGGCGCCTGTCGGCCAGCGTGGTGGAGGCCCGCGAGGAGGAGCGCCGCCGCATCGCGCGCGAGCTGCACGACGAATTGGGCCAGCGACTGACGGCGCTCAAGATGGAGTTGTCCAGCCTCGGACCCGCAGCGGCCAGGCGGTCCCAGGACGGACGCATCGCCAAGATGCTGGAGATGGTCGACGACACGGTGGCCGCGGTGCGACGCATCGCGGCCGACCTGCGCCCCATGATGCTGGACGACCTCGGCCTGAATGCGGCCATCGAGTGGCTGGCACGTGACGCCGCCCGCCGCATGGGCACCGAGATCACCGTGCGCCTGGGCGAAGAAGACCCGCCGGTGGCCCCGGGTGCCGCCATTGCGCTGTACCGCATGGTGCAGGAGGCGCTGACGAACGTGGCGCGGCATGCCCACGCCACCGACGTCTGCATCGAGATGCGCCAGGAGGGCGGCGAACTCGTGCTCAGGGTGCGCGACAACGGCGTCGGATTCCCCGATCGTTCGACTCAGCAGGACGGCCGCTACGGCCTGCTGGGCATACGCGAGCGCGCCTACATGCTCGGCGGCCGGCTCGAGGTGGACAACCCGCCGGGCGGCGGCGGCCGCGTCACGGTCAGGCTGCCGCTGGCGCCCGCCGACCGCACCGCCGGCGCCGCCAACCAACCCCAGGCCGCATGAACACCTGCCCGCGCCTGCCCGACGCCCGCCTGCTGCTGGTGGACGACCACACGATCGTGCGCGAAGGGCTCAAGCGCATCCTCGAGGGCACCCAGGAGGGCTGGGACATCACCGAGGAGAGCTCGGGCTTCCAGGCCCTGGACAGCCTGCGCCGCGCCCCCTTCGACCTGGCCATCGTCGACCTGTCGATGCCCGGCATGAGCGGCCTCGAGCTCATCCGGCGCATCCGCACCGAGTTTGCGGCGCTGCCGGTGCTGGTGCTGAGCATGCATGCCGAGGAGGAGTACGCGCTGCGCGCCTTCAAGGCCGGCGCCAACGGCTATGTCACCAAGGACAGCGCCGCCGAAGAGCTGATCCAGGCCGTGCACAAGGTGCTGCGGGGCGGCGCCTACGTCACCACGAGCCTGGCCGAGCGGGTGGTGCAGCAGCTCAACGGCAGCGTCGAGGTCCCGCGCCACGCCACGCTGTCGAACCGCGAACTCGAGGTGCTGCGCCGCATCGTTGCCGGCCAACGTTCGACGGACATCGCCGACGCGCTGCACCTGTCGGTCAAGACCATCAGCACGCACAAGACGCGCATCATGGACAAGCTGCAGCTCACCAGCACGGCCGCGCTCATCCGCTATGGCATGGAGCACCGGCTGCACGGCGAGGAAGCGCCGGTGGCCTGGGCCGACGAGGGGCAGGAGGCGGCGGAGACGACGCGGCCGGGTCGGCTCGACTGACGCGGGTCGCGGCGCCCGCGCCCGTGAGTCCGTCCGGGCTGCCGGCGGCGGTAGGGCCGCGGTGCCGAAGGCGTGGCTGCTCGCAGGCGGCCGAGGCGCCGGCATCCGGCTCGAGCGCAGGTCAGCGCACGCGGGCAGCGAGGTAGGCGACGATGTCGTCCAGGGTCACCAACCGGGCGTAGTCGGTCTCGGGGATGTCGACGCCGAAGCGCTCGTGCAGGCCGACGATGACGTGCAGCCAGTCCATCGAATCGAGATCGACTTGCTCGCGCAGCGCTTGCCCGGCCATCAGTTCATCCGCTTCCACCTCGGGGGCGATGGTCAGCAGCACTTCGATCACGCCCGACCGGATCTCAGCTTCGTTCATGTGAGTTCCCTTGCAGCCGCTGCGGCTGCTGCAGCCAATCGCGCAGGCGGGTCAGGAAGAGCGCACCGCGGTGGCCGTCGCTGACGCGGTGGTCGGCGGCCAGGCTGGCGGTGAGCACCGGCATCACGGTGACCTGGCCGCCTTCGACCCAGGCCCGTTCGGCGACGCGGCCGAAGCCCACCAACGCCACCTGGGGCGGATAGATGACCCCATAGACGGCCTCCACCCCCTGGTCGCCCAGGTTGGTGACGGTGATCGTGGGATCCGACATCTCCGAACTGCGCAGGCTGCCGGCGCGGGCGCGGCGCACCAGGTCGCCGAGTTCGCGCATCAGCAGGTCCAGCGGCTTGTCGGCCACGTCATGCAGGGCCGGCGCCACCAGCCCGCCCGTGCGCAGGGAAATGGCCACGCCCACATGCACCGCGGGTGCCGGCCGGAAGCCGCCGTCGATGAAATAGCCGTTGACTTCGGGCACCTCGCGCGCGGCCAGCGCAACGGCCTTGAGCAACAGCACCGCCGGCAACAGGCGCTCGGTGACGGGACGCGTGGCGTTGGTTTCGCGCATCCAGTCGAGCGCGGCACGCATCGGCACGCTCTCGGCAAGCTGGTAGTGCGGGATCTCGCGCTTGGAGCGCGTCATCGCGGCGGCGATGGCGCGGCGCATCTCGAGCGCGCGCTCCACGGGGGTTGCTGCCGTGGCCCCGGTCGAGACGGCCGGTGCAGGCGCCACGCCGGGCGGGCGGCGCGCGCTGGGCGGGGCCGTGCGCGCTCCACGTCGGCCAGTGTCACCGCGCCCTCGGGCCCGCCGCCGGCCAGGCCGTCCAGGGTCACCCCGAGCTCGGCCGCACGCCGGCGCGCCGCCGGCGTGACGCGCGGGCGCGTCGCGCCAGTGGCCGGGACGGCAGCGCCGATGGCGGGCACCCCTGCCACCGCCGCCGGGCCGCCGGTGCCGGTGCGCCTGCGCCGGCAGCCTCGGCTGCGGCTGGGCCGGGATCGCGACCCGCTCGTCCGGTGCGATCTCGCCCGGCGCCAGCAGCGTGGCCATCACCGCGCCCACGGGAAGCGTCTGGCCGATCTCGGCGAGGAGGCGGTGCACCGTGCCATCGGCCCAGATCTCCACGTCGACCGCCGCCTTGCTGGTGTCGACGACGGCGACCACGTCGCCCTTCTTCACCGCCTGGCCGGGCCGGATGCGCCACTCGACGAGTTTGCCCTGGTCCATGTCGGAGCCCAGTGACGGCAGGCGAAATTCGATCATCGTGCCGTTCCGTCGTGGGCCATGCCTGTGCTCGTCTGCCTCGGGGCCGCTGCCTGCGCGATCAAGCCTGGCGCCCGAGCAGCGCACGGGCCGCGGCGACGATGCGCGGCGGCAGTGGCAGCGCGGCGTCTTCCAGGTGCTTGGCATAGGGCATCGGCACCTCGGCGGAGCAGACCCGTGCCGGCGCGGCATCGAGCTCGTAGAACGCCTCCTCGGCGACGCGGGCCAGCACCTCGGCGGCAAGGCTGCCGCTGCACCAGGCTTCGTCGACCACCAGCACGCGGCGTGTCTTGCGCACCGAAGCCAGCACGCTGGCCGCGTCGAGCGGGCGCAGCACGCGCAGGTCGATCACCTCGGCATCGATGCCGTCCGCGGCCAGCAGGCGCGCCGCCTCCAGCGCGCGCGGCAGCGAGCCGCCGTAGGTGACCATCGTGAGGTCGCGCCCGGGTCGGCGCACGGCGGCCGTGGCGATGTCCACCTGCGGCGCCGGGTCGGCGAGTTCGCCCTCGAGGTTGTAGAGCTGCGCATGCTCGAAGATCAGCACCGGGTCGGGATCCTGCAGCGCCGGCCACAACATGCCGCGCGCGTCATCCAGCGTCGCCGGCGCCAGCACGCGCAAGCCCGGCACGTGCGCATACCAGCCCTCCAGGCTGTGCGAATGCTGCGCCGCCAGCTGCCGCCCGGCGCCGGTGGCCATGCGGATCACCACCGGCACCCCGAACTGCCCGCCCGACATGTGGCGGTACAGCGCGGCGGTGTTGACGATCGGGTCCAGCGCCAGCAGGCTGAAGTTGACGGTCATGATCTCGACGATCGGCCGCATCCCGCCCAGCGCCGCCCCGATGCCGGCACCGACGAAGCCCAGTTCCGACAGCGGCGTGTCGCGGATGCGCTCTTCGCCGAACTCGGCCAGCAGGCCCTTGCTGACGGCATAGCTGCCGCCGTAGCGGCCGACGTCCTCGCCCATCAGGAAGACACGCGGGTCGCGCTGCAGCGCCTCGCGGTGGGCTTCACGCAGGGCTTCGCGGTAGGTGGTGAGGGCCATGGTCGTTTCCGTCAGCTTGCCGCCACCACGTCGCGCAGCAGGTCCTCCACCGGCTCCCAGGTGCCGGTCTCGGCAAACTGCACCGCGGCATCGACCTCGGCCAGCGCCTCGCGGTCGATGGTTTCGAAGTCGGCCTCGGACATCATGCCGGCCTCCTTGAGGCGGTCGGTGAAGGTGTGGATGGGGCCGTGCTGCTTCCAGCGCTCGACCTCGGCCTTGTCGCGGTACAACTCGGCATCGAACATCGAATGCGCGCGGAAGCGATAGGTGTGCAACTCCAGGAAGAACGGCGCCTGCGTCTGCCGTACCTGCGCCACCGCCTCGCGTGCCGCATCGGACACCGCGAGGACGTTCATGCCGTTGATGTGGGCCGTCGCGATGCCATAGGCCGCCGCCTTGGTCGTCAGGTCGATGCTGGACTGGGAGCGCGCGAGCGCCGTGCCCATGGCGTAGAGGTTGTTCTCGCAGATGAAGAGGACCGGCACGCGCCACAACGCGGCCAGGTTGAGCGACTCGTGGAACGCGCCTTCGGCCACCGCGCCCTCGCCGAAGAAGCAGGCCGTGATGCAGCCGTTGCGCCTGGCCATGCGGTCGGCCAGCGCCAGGCCCGTTGCCAGCGGCAGCCCACCACCGACGATGGCATTGCCGCCGAAGAAGCGGGTGGCGCGGTCGAACAGGTGCATGGAGCCGCCGCGCCCGCGCGAGCAGCCTTCGCGCTTGCCGAACATCTCGGCCATGATCGCGTTCATGGCCACGCCGCGCAGCAGCGCGTGGCCGTGCTCGCGGTAGGTGGCCACCACGTTGTCGGACGGCTGCAGGTGCGGCATCACGCCGGCGGCCACCGCCTCTTCGCCGACGACCAGGTGCAGGAAGCCGCGGATCTTCTGCTCGCCATAGAGCTGCGCGCAACGCTCTTCGAGGCGGCGGATGCGGACCATGTCGCGCACGCGCGCCAGGCAGAAACTGCGCCCGTAATGGGTCACGTCGAACGTGACTTCGATGCCTTGCGATGCCGTCATGCACTGCCCTCCAGCGTGGACGTATCCCCCTCGGGCAGGCCGAGTTCACGCGCCTTGAGCAGCCGGCGCATGACCTTGCCGCTGCGCGTGTGCGGCAGCACGGGCAGGAAGTCGATCTCCTTGGGTGCCACCGCCGCACCCAGCCGCTTGCGCGCGTGGCCCAGCAGTTCCAGGCGCAGCGCCGGCGTGGGCTCGACGCCGGCCTTCAGCGCCACGAAGGCCTTGACGACCTCGCCGACGATGGCATCGGGCTTGCCGATCACGCCCGCCTCGGCCACCGCCGGGTGTTCCATGAGCGCGCTCTCCACCTCGAACGGCCCGATCAGGTGGCCGGCCGACTTGATGACGTCGTCGGCACGGCCGACGAACCAGAAGTAGCCGTCGGCGTCGCACCGCGCGAGGTCCCCGCTGAGGTACAGATCGCCGGCAAAGCACTTGCGATAGCGCTCTTCCTGCCCGAGGTAGCCGCGGAACATCGCCGGCCAGCCGCACTTCAGCGCGAGCTCGCCCTCGGTGTCGGGCTGCGTCACGGGTTCGATGGCGCCGGTCTCGGTGCGGCGCACGATCAGCGCCTGCACACCCGGCAACGGCCGCCCCATGGAGCCGGGCTTGATGTCCTGCCCGGCGGTGTTGGCGATCATGATGCCGCCGGTCTCGGTCTGCCACCAGTTGTCGTGGATGGGCAGGCCCAGCACCTCCTGCCCCCACCACACGGCCTCGGCATTGAGTGGCTCGCCAACGCTGGCGATGAAGCGCAGCTTGGGGAACCGGTAGCCGCGGGCCAGCTCCGGCCCCGCCTTCATCAGCATGCGGATGGCCGTGGGCGCCGTGTACCAGACGCTGACCTGCTGGTCCTGCAGGATGCGGTACCAGCGCTCGGCGTCGAACTCGGCTTCGTCGACGATGCTCGTCACGCCGTGCAGCAGCGGCGCGACGATGCCGTACGACGTGCCGGTGACCCAGCCCGGGTCGGCGGTGCACCAGAACACATCGTCGGCGTGCAGGTCCAGCGCATGACGGCCGGTGGCGAAGTGCGTGAGCACCGCCTCGTGCACGTGGATCGCACCCTTGGGCGTGCCCGTGGTGCCGCTGGTGAAGTGCAGCAGCGCCATGTCCGTCGCGGCCGTGCGCACGGACACGGGCGGCGCGCCCTCGGCCTGCGCCATCAGCGTCGCGTAGTCGTGCGTGCCGCTCGGGCAGGCACCGGGTGTGCTGCCCTCGCCGACCACGATGACATGTTCCAGCGCCGGCAGCGTGGCGCGGATCTTCTCCACCTTGCGCCGGTACAGCGGCTCGGTGGTGACGAGCACGCGCGCCTGGCCGATGGCCATGCGGGTGGCGATGGGCTCGGGCCCGAAGGCCGAGAAGAGCGGCGTTATCACGCAGCCGTTCTTCAGCCCGCCCAGCACGGCCACATAGAGCGGCGCAATGCGTCCGGCCAGCACGAACACGCGGTCGCCGGGGCCGACGCCCAAGGACGCCAGAACCCGTGCGAAGGCGTCGCTCTGCCGCTGGAGATCGGCAAAGGACAAGTCGTGCACCGCGCCGCCTGCGGCGATGAAACGCAAGGCCGTGCGCGATGCCAGCGGTCCCGCAGCATGGCGGTCGACCGCGAGCCGCGCGATATTCAGCAGCCCGCCAGCGCCGGGTGCCAGTTCGTCGCGCACCTGCTGCCACGAGAAGGCGGCGCAGGTGGCAGCCCAGTCGGCCATGTTCGGCAACACCGCCAGTCCGGCGGTGGCCTTGCGTATGAGGGCAGTGCGTGTGGCCATGACTCAGTGACCCGCGCCCGCCGGTGCGCCCGGCGTCATGGCGGCTCGGCCGCCGTCGGGCCTGGCGGCGGCGCGGCGGCCAGCGCGGCCAGCACCTCGTCGTCGGGCACCTGGTGGAAGTCGCCGTAATGCAGCCCGATGGCGTGGAAGGGCTCGGGCTGCGCCAGGCAGACTACCTCGTCGGCCTCCTCGCGCAGCGCCGCCACCGTGTCGGCCGGCGCCACCGGCACCGCCAGCACCAGGCGTGCCGGGTGACGACGCCGCAGCGCCTTGATGGCGGCACGGATGGTGGTGCCGGTGGCCACGCCGTCGTCGACGACGATGACGGTGGCGCCCTTCACGGGCACCGGTGTGCGGCCGCGCAGATAGACCTCGCGCCGGCGCGCGATCTCGCGCAACTCGTGGCTTGCCTGCGTCTGGATGTAGTCCTGGTTCACGCCGGACATCCGGCTCGTGAATTCATCGACCACGATGTCCGGCGGGTCGCCGTCCACCACGGCCGCCACCGCCAGTTCGGGTTGCCACGGGGCGCCGATCTTGCGCACCAGAAGAAGGTCCAGCGGTGCGCCGAGCGCGCGTGCGACCTCGGCCGCCACGGGCACGCCGCCGCGCGGCAGCGCCAGCACGACCACCGGCGGCGGGATCGCCATGGCCACGAGCCGCCGCGCGAGCGCGCGACCGGCCTCGGTGCGGTTGGCAAAGGCCTTGCTGCTCATCGAGGCGCCTTCGTGCTGCGCACTCCGGTATTCGCTCTTCGGACGGCCGGGCGGGCTCATGCCGGCCCCCGCGCGTGCAGGTGCGTGGCGAACCATTCGCCAGCCAGGTGGGCCACGGTTTCGAGTGCGCCGGGTTCCTCGAACAGGTGCGTGGCGCCGGGCACCACTTCGAGCCGGGCATGGCAGTGCAGCGCTCGCATCGCGCCCTGGTTCAGGCGCAACACCTCGGTGTCGCGACCGCCCACGATGAGCAGGGTCGGCGCCTGCACGTTTTCCAACTCGGCGGCCGCCAGGTCGGGCCGACCGCCACGGGACACGACGGCATCGACCCAGCCGGGGTGCCGCCCTGCCGCATGCAGTGCCGCCGCTGCGCCGGTGCTGGCACCGAAGAGCCCGATTCGCAGCGACGGCGCGTCTTCCTGCGCGCGCAACCATGCCAGCGCCTCGCTCAGGCGCTGGCCGAGCAGGTCGATGTCGAAGGCATTGCGGCGCTCCGGCGCCTCGGTGTCGGTGAGCAGGTCGAACAGCAGTGTCGACAGCCGGTACTCGTGCATCACCTCGGCCACGTAGCGGTTGCGGGGGCTGCTGCGGCTGCTGCCGCTGCCGTGTGCGAAGACCACCACGCCCATCGCCTGTGGCACTTGCACCCATTCACCCGGTAGGCCGCGCGGCCCCACCCTTACTTCCTGTGCATCGATCATGGTGATCACTTACGGCCCTCCCCCACACAACCGCCCGCTTCCGACGTTCTCGCCATGGTGCGAACGCGCCGGCGAAATGGATTGAGATCTCGCAAATCCGGGCCAAGCGGCACCGTTAAACCCGCGCCAGTGCACAAGCATTCGGAAATTTCCGAACGCGGCTTGGGAATCCGCGCATCGACACCGGAACGTGTCCGACGCCACCGAGGCCGTGCCGCCGATTGCCTACGCCGCAGTCCTGCGCAATCCTTGTAACCGGCTGGAAGCCTTCCAGCATTTGAGACGGGAAGCATCATGCATGGCAACGTCACCCCCCTGGACATGTGCGAGGCGAAGTTGGCGAGCAGTCTGCAGTGCACGGCGTCGGACGTGCTGCGCTGGGCCGGCATGCCGGGGCATGCCAGCGCCGAAACCGACGCCGTGCGGTTCAGTCTGCGCCGCCTTCATGCCGAGCACACGCTGGTGCACGAGGGCCAGCTCTTCGAGAACCTGCACCTGGTGATCGCGGGCAGCTTCAAGGATGTGCAGACCGATATCGAGGGCTATGAACAGGTGCTCGGGTTTGCGATCCACGGCGACATCCTGGGCCTGGACGGCCTGGGCCGCGAACGGCACGCCAGCGGCGCGGTGGCGCTGGAGGATTCCACCGTGGTGGTGATGCCGTTTGCAGAGTTGCGGGCGCTGTGCCACCGCCTGCCGGCGCTGGAGCAGATGCTGCACCAGGCGACCGGTACCGAACTGCTGCGCCGCGCCGATACGCAGTACCTGATGTCGGCACCCAGTTCAGAGGTGCGCGTGGCGCGCTTCGTGCTGCAACTCGCGCAGCGGCAGCGGGCGCTGGGTCATTCGGACCGGCGCCTGCGGCTGTTCATGACCCGTCGCGACATCGCCAGCTACCTCGGCGTGGCCCACGAGACCGTGAGCCGGGCACTGACCACCCTGGTGCATGACGGCTGCCTCGGGGTCTCGCACCGCGACATCGAGATCCTCGACGAGGCGGCGCTGCACGAGTTGCAGCGCATGACGCGGGGCCGCCCGGCGCACAACGGACACGTGCTCGCAGCCTGAACGGCCGGTCCACCTAGCGCTGCCGCGCGGTGGCCGGGTTGCGCTTCACCGCAGCCAGGATGCCGCGCAGGATGTCGATCGGAGGTGGCGGGCAGCCGGGCACGCTGACGTCCACCGGGATCACGTTGGCCACCCTGCCGCAACTGGCGTAGCTCTCGCCGAAGATGCCGCCGTCGCGCCCGCAGTCCCCCACCGCCACCACGAGCCTGGGCTCCGGCGTGGCGTCGTAGGTGCGGCGCAGCGCCTCTTCCATGTGGCGCGACACCGGCCCGGTGACCAGCAGCATGTCGGCGTGGCGCGGGCTGGCCACGAACCGGATGCCCAGGCCCTCGATGTTGTAGTAGGGGTTGTTGAGCGCGTTGATCTCGAGCTCGCAACCGTTGCACGAGCCGGCATCGACCTCGCGGATCGTCAGCGCCTGGCCGAGGATGGCCAGCAGGTCGTCATGGACGCGCCGCGCCTCGGCCAGCACGGTCGCGTCGACGGTCGGCGGCGCCTCGGTCACGATGCCGGTGCGCGCGATCTGGTGGAGGATGCGCCACATCAGAGGTCGTGTCCTGAATAGCTGAGGTTGAAGGATTTGTTGATGAGCGGAAAGTCCGGCACGATGTTGCCGATCACGGCATGCTCCAGCACCGGCCAGTTCTGCCACGACGGGTCGTGGCAATGGCAGCGCGCGATGCCTCCGTCGGCGCCCAGTTCGAGCGCCACCAGCACCTCGCCGCGCCAGCCTTCCACCCACCCCGCGCCCCGGGACGGGCCCGCGGGAACCCGGGGTTCGCAGCGGACCTCGCCGGAGGGCAAGCCGGCACACATCTCGCGAATCAGGCGCAGCGACTCGAACACTTCGTCGAAGCGCACCGCCACGCGCGCCGCCACGTCGCCCCCCTGCTGCGTCGCGATGCGCGCCTGCAGCCGCCGATAGGGCTGCCAGGGGTGGTCGCAGCGCAGGTCGGTGGCCAGGCCGCTGGCGCGGCCGGCCATGCCCGTCAGCCCGAGGCGGCCAGCCAGTTCGGGCGTCACGCGTCCCGTGGTCATGAAACGGTCCTGAAGCCCGGCGTGCTCGTCGTAGATCCGACGCAGTCGCCGCACCTCCCGTTCGACATCGTCGCATTGGCGGCGCTGGGCGTCGCGCAGCGCGGTGGACAGGTCCGACGCCACGCCCCCCGGCACCACCACGTCCATCATCAGGCGGTGGCCGAATGCTTCGCTGGACAGGCGCTGCCAGTCTTCACGCAGTCGGGAGAACTGTGCCAATCCGAACGCCAGCGCCGCGTCGTTGCCCAGGGCGCCGAGGTCACCGAGATGGTTGGCCACGCGCTCGCGTTCGAGTAGCAGGGCGCGCAGCCATTCGGCACGTTCGGGTATCGGGCCCTCGCAGGCCGACTCCAGGGCCATGCAATAGGCCCAGGCGTAGGCCACCGTGGAGTCCCCCGAGACGCGCCCCGCCAACCGGTGCGCCTGCAGCGGCGCCAGTTCGGTGAAGCGCCGCTCGATGCCCTTGTGCTTGTAGCCCAGGCGCTCTTCCAGACGCAACACCTTCTCGCCCACCACCGAGAAGCGGAAGTGGCCCGGCTCGATGATGCCGGCATGCACCGGGCCGACCGGAATCTCGTGCACGCCGTCGCCTTCGACGCGGACGAAGGCGTAGTCGGCCGGCAGCGTGCCCGCGCCGGCTCCGCAAGGCATCGCGCCGCGCGCCAGCGGCGGCAAGGCTGAGACCCACATCCCGTGATCCAGCCAAGGGCGTCGATCGCTCGCCCCGTCGGCGTGCCAGCCACCGAGATCGGCCATCGCGCGTTGCAGGCGCCCGGCGCAGGCGAACGTGGACGACAGGTCGGGGTAGCTGTCCTGGTTGCTCGACAAGGGCAACTCGGCCCACACCAGGCCGCCGGCCGCGGCGAAGGCGGCGCAGACGGACCGGTCCGCGCCCCACATCGACACCAGGCGTCCGGATGCGCCCACCGTGTCGCGCGCCAGTGCAGACCATGCGGCCCGGTCCACGGGGGCATGCCACACCGGCAGCGGCGCCGGCAGGCGCCGCAGCGTGAGGTCGAGGTCGGCCAGCGTCATGCCTTCAATGCCCCAGCATCGCCGCCGCCTGGCGGTACCAGGCGTCCAGGTAGGGCGGGATGTACAGGCCCAGCATCAACCCCAAGCCCAGGTGCACGAACACCGGGATCAGCGCCGGCGGATGGGCCAGCGGCTTGAGCGTGGTCTCGCCGAACACCATCGGCTGGACCCGGCTGAACACCGAGGCGAAGGCGATGCCCAATGCGACCAGCAGGAAGGGCGCGGCCCAGGGCTGTTCGCGCATGGCCGTCGTGACGATCAGGAACTCGCTGGCGAAGACGCCGAACGGCGGCATGCCCAGGATCGCGAGCGCGCCCAGCATGAGACCCCAGCCCACCGTCGGGCTGACGCGGATGAGGCCACGGATTTCATCCATGATCTGCGTGCCCGCCTTCTGGGTCGCGTGGCCCACGGCAAAGAAGATGGCGGACTTGATGAGCGAATGCACGGTCATGTGCAGGAGCCCGGCAAAGCTGGCGATGGGCCCGCCCATGCCGAAGGCGAAGGTGATCATCCCCATGTGTTCGATGGACGAGTAGGCGAACATGCGCTTCACGTCCCTCTGGCGGATGATGAAGAAGACCGCGGCCACCACGGACAGCAGCCCGAAGCCCATCATCAGCCGGCCCGACAGCTGGCTGTTGCCCAGGGCACCATCGGTCAGAACCTTGCAGCGCAGCACCGCGTACAGCGCCACGTTCAGCAGCAGGCCCGAGAGCACGGCCGACACCGGCGTGGGGCCCTCCGCGTGTGCGTCGGGCAGCCAGTTGTGCACCGGCACCAGGCCCACCTTGGTGCCGTAGCCGATGAACAGGAACGCGAAGGCGAGCGTGATGATGTTGGGGTCGAGCTGCGCCTTCACCGCGTCCAGGTTGGTCCACAGCAACGCACCGCCCTCGGGGCCGATGACCTTCTCCGCAGCCATGTACAACAGCACCGTGCCGAACAGCGCCTGCGCGATGCCCACGCCGCACAGGATGAAGTATTTCCAGGCCGCCTCCAGGCTGGCCGCCGTGCGGTACACGCTGACCAGCAGCACGGTGGTGAGCGTGGCCGCCTCCATCGCCACCCAGACGATGCCCAGGTTGTTGGTGGTCAGCGCCAGCAGCATCGTGAAGGTGAAGAGCTGGTACATGCTGTGGTACAGGCGCAGCCGCGGCGGCGTCATCTTGCCGTGGTCGCGCTCCACGCGCATGTAGGGGCGCGAGAAGATCGAGGTCGTCAACCCGACGAAGGCCGTCAGCGCGACGAGGAAGACGTTCAGCGCATCGATGTAGAACTCGCGGTCCCACACGAGCATCGGGCCGCTGTCGATCACGCGCACGGTCAGCACGCAGGCGGCAATGAAAGTGCCCAGGCTGAAGGCGACGTTGACGTCGCGCGCGTCGTCGCGGTGGCCCACGAGCCCGAGCACGACCCCTCCCACGAGCGGGATGCCGAGCAGACAGGCGAGTGCGCTGAAGTCAGTCATCCTTCAGCTGCTCCAGGTGGCGGATGTCCAGGCTGTCGAACTGCTCCCGGATCTGGAACATGAACACGCCCAGGATGAGCACGCCGATCAGCACGTCCAGCGCGATGCCGAGTTCCACCACCATCGGCATGCCGTAGGTGGCCGACGTGGCGGCGAAGAACAAGCCGTTCTCCATCGCCAGGAAGCCGATCACCTGCGGCACCGCCTTGGCGCGGGTGATCATCATCAGGAACGACAGCAGCACGCAGGCCAGCGCGATGCCCAGCGTGCCGCTGGCCAGCGTCGACGACAGCTGCGAGATCGGCAGCGCCAGGTTGAAGGCGAAGATCACGACGCCGATGCCGATCAACATCGTCGTCGGGATGTTGATCAGCGTCTCCACGTCCCAGCGGATCTGCAGGCGGTCGATCACGCGGTGCAGCAGCCAGGGGATCAGCAGCACCTTGAGTGCGAAGGTGACGCCCGCGGACACGTACAGGTGCGGCTGCTTCGTCACGTAGCCGACGACGCTGGTCGCCAGCACCAGCGTCGCACCCTGCATCGTGAAGAGGTTGATCAACGAGAGGACACGCCGCTGCGAGATCATCGCGAAGGCGAGGATCAGCAGCAATGCGCCGAGGAGGTTCACGAACTGGGTCAGCAGCGCGGTCATCTCGTCCTCAGCGCGCGAGCAGGAGCTGCACCAGCATGCCGATCACCGCCAGCAGGAAGGCGGTGGCCAGGAACTCCGGCACGCGGAAGATGCGCATCTTGGCCGAGAGCGTCTCCAGCACGGCCAGCAGGAAGCCGCCGATGGCCAGCTTGATCACCAGCACCGGCAGCGCCAGCAGCATGGCGAGCGGCGCCTGCGCATCGGCCACGCCCCAGGGAAAGAACAGCGCCAGCCCGATGCACGAATAGGCGAACAGCTTGAGGCTCGCGGCCCACTCGATCAGCGCCAGGTGCCGGCCCGAATATTCCAGGATCAGCGCCTCGTGGATCATCGTCAGCTCGAGGTGCGTCGCGGGGTTGTCCACCGGCACCCGCGCGTTCTCGGCCAGCGCCACCATCGCGAAGGCCAGGCCGGCGAACGCCAGGCCGGGGTAGATCGTCAGCTCGCGGTGCGCGAGGGTCTCGACGATGGTGGTGAGCGACGTCGACTTGGAGATCAGCGACGCCGAGAACAGCACCATCAACAGCGCCGGCTCGGCCAGGAAGCCGATCAGCATCTCGCGCCGCGCGCCCAGGGTGCCGAACGACGTGCCCAGGTCCATGGCCGCCAGCGAGATGAAGACCCGGGCCAGCGCGAACAGGCCGACCAGCCCGATGGCGTCGGCCCCGGGCGCCAACGGCAGGTCGGTCGACAGCGTGGGCACGACGGCGCATGCCAGCAGCATGCAGCCGAACACCAGATACGGTGCGGTGCGGAACACGCGCGAGGCATTGTCGGCCACCACCGATTCCTTGTTGAACAGCTTGTGCAACATGCGGTACGGCTGCCACAGGCTGGGCGCAGACTTGTTCTGCAACCAGGCGCGCCACTGGTTGATCCAGCCGGTCAGCAGCGGCGCCAGCGCGATCGCGAGCACGATCTCGAGCAACTGGGACAGGGCGCCGGCGAAGCTCATCGGTGCCTCATTGCATCACCGCCAGCAGCGTTGCCACCAGCGTGAGAAAGCTGTACAGCAGGTACACCGAGATCCGACCCTGCTGCACCACCGCCATCAGGCGAGCCAGGTACTGGGCCAGGTCGACGACGGGCACATACAGCCAGCGCCAGAAGTGATCCTGCACCGTCACGCGGTAGCGCGGCTGCTCGTCGAAAGGCGACGGCAGTTCGCGCTGCATCTGGAAGAACGGCTCGAAGATCTGCCGGATCGGCTGGCCGAAGCCTTCCGCGGTGTCCTGCATGCGGGCGTTGCCCCAGGGGAAGCCGCAAGCCCAGGACAGGCCGCGCCGTGTGCGACCGTGGTACAGCACCCGCACCAGCACGTAAGCCAGCGCAAGACTCGCCAGGATGCCGAGCAGGAAGATCACCGGCGCATAACTCGCCTGGTCCAGGCTGTTCGGCGCCAGCAGCCAGCCGCTGGCCGAGACGCGTTCGGCGAGGCCGGCGCCGACGAGCAGCTGCGTCACCGGGTCGAGCAGGCCGATGACCTGCACCGGCAACAGCCCCAGCAGGACGCAGCCGAGCGCCAGCCACAACATGCCTGCGCGCTCCCAGTGCCCCGCGTCGTGGGCCTGCGCCAGCTTCTCTTCACGCGGCTGGCCCAGGAAGATGACGCCGAAGAACTTGACCATGGTGTAGCCGGCGAGCGCCGCGACCAGCGCGATCAGCGCGGCCACCACCGGAATCAGCATCGTCAGCAGCGGCATCGGCAGGCCGGGGGTGAACAGGAAGCTCTGCAACAACAGCCACTCGGAGACGAAGCCACCCAGCGGCGGCAGGCCGGCGCTGGCCAGCACCCCCAGCAGCATGAGCCAGCCGACCCATGGCATGGTGCGGATCAGGCCGCCGAGCTTGCCCAGGCTGCGCTCGGCCGTGGCGTGCAGCACGCTGCCGGTGCCCAGGAACAACAGGCTCTTGAAGAAGGCGTGGCTCACGACGTGGTACAGCGTGGCGGTCAGCGCCAGGGCCGCCATCGGCGTCATGCCGAAGCCGAAGAAGATCAGCGCCAGCCCCATGCCGACGAACAGCAGGCCCATGTTCTCGATCGACGAGTAGGCCAGCAGCCGCTTCATGTCGGTCTGCACCGCGGCGAAGATCACGCCGTAGAGCGCCGTGGCCAGGCCCAGGGCCAACAGCAGTGCCCCCCACCACCAGAGCTGCATCTGCAGCAGATCGAAGGCAACGCGCATCAGGCCGTAGATGGCCGTGTTGAGCATGACCCCGCTCATCAACGCCGATACCGGCGACGGTGCCGCCGGGTGCGCCTCGGGCAGCCACACGTGCAGCGGCAGGATCCCGGCCTTGGCGCCGAACCCGAACACCGCCAGCAGGAAGCCCACCGATGCCCAGAACGGCGACAGCGCCTGGTCGCGCATGTTCTCGAACGTGTAGTCGCCGGTATTGGCCTGCAGGACGCCGAAACACAGCAGGATGGCGATGGCCCCGATGTGCGCCATCGTGATGTAGAGGTAGCCCGCGCTTCGCACCTCGGCAATGCGGTGGTTCGCGGTGACCAGGAAGTACGACGACAGGGCCATCGTCTCCCACATCACCATGAAGGCATAGGCGTCGTCGGCGATCACGACTCCCGCCATGCTCGCCAGGAAGACGTGGTACTCGAGGCACATCAGGCCCGGCGGCGTGCCCTCGCCCTGGCGGAAGTAGCCGGCCGCGAAGGCCGAGATGCCGGCCGAGGCGGCACCGATCACGACCAGGAAGAACGCGGCCAGGCTGTCCAGCCGCAGGTGGAACGGCAGGCTGGGCAGGCCGATGGGCAACACCGCCACCTCCGGCGTGCCGAGCAGCGCATGGAGCGCCAGACCGAACAGCGCCAGACCGAGCAGCCCGCCGAGCGGGAAAAGCACTCGGGCGACGAAGGCCAGCCGGTGCAGGGCCAGCACGCCGGCGGCGCCGACCGCCAGCCAGCCCAGCCCGACGACGAGCATCCAGTCGATGCCGAGCCACTGGCTCGGCGGCGGCAGACCTGACATGGTCACCGGTCGCGGCGTGCCTTGGCCGGTCTGGCCGACCTTGGCGCGGCCCGCTTCACCGGCGGCGCCGAGGTCCCGGCCCGGGCCGCGGGGATTCCGCGTGCGCATCGACCGTGTCGTGCTGCCCGCTGGGGACGTAATCGACACCGTGTTGGGCGAGGTAGTCACGGATCAGTTGCCGCACCACCTGCGACGCCGTCAGGTCGCGCTGCGCACACAGGCGCTCGAACGCCAACTTCTTGTTCGGATCGATGAGCAGCGTCAAGCGGGCGGTCTTGAGCTCCATGGGGTATCGATATGGCAATGGGATGTTGATGCCATGCACATAGTACACGACGGCCATGCGCACGGTCGTTGTTGGATCCATCCGTGGGATGGCTGCTCGGGGGCGGCCAGCCTGGCCCGAGAGAGGTCTACCGCGCTCGCGATGAGGCTGGGGCCGACGTCCTCGACGATCTCGAGTCGCTCCGCGACCCGACGCGTCGCCACTCGACGCAGAGGCCCGTCAGGCCGATGGAGATCGAGACGGCTCGGCGCGCCGAAGGCGGTGTGAGCCCGATCGGCGGCTCACACGTCCTGCCCCGGGTCAGGGGCGGCGCGGTGTGGCTGAGTCCGTCGCGCCAGCCGGATCGTCCGGCTGTCCTGTCGGCCGCGGGGCACGCGGGGCTGGCGCAGGTTGCAGTCTGCGGTACAGCAACACCAGGGCGGACGCGCTCAATGCGGTCAGCGTCGTGGCGTTGTGGGTCAGCAGGTTGCCGATCTGCTGAATCGCCTCTGGATTGACCTCGTGAACGAAGAGGGCCAGCTCACGGATCTGGTCGCTCGAATAGCGCAGAGCGTCCTCCGAGGAAACCGTGTCGGGCATCGCGCCACGCCGGAGCAGGAGGCCCGCAAACGCACCCGACGCGACGGCCGCCATGCTCAATGTCCCCAGGGGTCGCAACAGACACGCCAGCATGTCCGCGCGCAAGGGCTCGCTGGCGGTGCGGTACACGCGCGATACCAGTCTTGCCGCCGCGATCCGATGTCTCGTGATCACGTCGCCACTGGATCCCGGCGTTGCCGGCCGGGGCAAGGGCGCAGCCAGATCGTCGAATTCATCGAGCATGGTGTTCACCTCCGGTCCTGTGCCAATGCCCATCGACCACCACCGTGCGGATCAAGTTCCCGCACCGGCCCCTGCTTACCGAATGTTTCAAGCCGACCTCAAGGCGCCGCGACCGCGATGCGCAGCTGCACCGCCGCTGAACCCGTGGCCGCCGGTTCACCGAGCCGCGCCGAAGGCACCCCCCGACTCCGCAGGTGCTTGTTCACTTGAGCCGCACGCTGCAGGGCCAAGGACGGGGTGCCGGCTCCGTCGTCCGGCGCCGCCAGCAAGGCCAGGTGAGCCGACGGCCTGCGACGCAGGCTCTCGGCCACCTTGTCCAGCACCGCGGCCAATGCCGGCTTCACGGTGCTGCGACCGCGATCGAAACAGAACTCACGCGGCACATCGACGTTGACTGCCGCGTCACCGTGCTGTTCGATCACGACGGGCGTGCCCTGGAACCACGACTGCAGCCATCGCTGCTCGGCGGCCAGGGCCGCAGGAAGCGCCGTCCGCACCTCCGCGGCGGGCGACTCCGGGAGCCTGGGCGGCTCAAGGGGCCTGGGCGGCGCCACGCTGGCGCATCCGCAGACAGCGAGCACGGCGAACGACAGCGAAGCGATCGATGGCAGCGTCGGCCACGTGGCGGGCCGCTTGGGGTCGGACTCGTGCAGCATCACTGTCTGACCATCAGCACTCGCATGCCCAGCACCGATCCATCGGCTCGATCCAGGATCTGGATCGTCGTCCGGTGCGGCCTGAAACCTTCGGGCAACGGCAGGCTGCCGCGCACGATATCGCGGCTGCCCATCGACAGGGCGACGGGCTTCAACGTGGCCGAGGCCTCGGTACGCTGCGCAGATTCGCCGACCACGACCAGCTTCATCACGCCGGCCATCGCCTTGTCGGTCGCGCGCTCGCGTGTGAGCACGACGTCGTAGTCGAGCACCCCGCCCTTGGCCGTGAACCGCGCCGCTCGAACCTGGACGATGCCGTTGCGCGGATCGGTCGGCAAAGATTCGACCACGGAGGCCACGTCGCTGCGCAGGCGCTCGACAGTGGCACGGCTGGCGGCGAGATCGCCGGCCAACGTCCTTCTGTCGGTCATGGCGTTCTCGAGCTGCTTCGAGGCATCGGCGAGTTCGCCGATCAGCCGCAAGCGCGCGGCTTCGGCCTGACGGAACGCACTGTCCAGCTGCGCCGACGCCTCGGGCGAGAGGCGCGGTGCCATGTAGCGCTCCTGGACGAACAGGACGCCACCCACGCCGATGATCACGCCGCTCAGCAGCAGCAGGAGCCATCGGGGTAATCGCCCGCGCGAGCGCGGTCGACCATAGGGCTGGAAGGTGATGGCTTTTGATCGGCCAAACATCAGGATGAGTGATCGTGTCCAGGTGAAGTCGGCCAGGATAGGGCCTCCCGACCAACCATATGCAACACGATGTGCCGCGCCGCCCTGCGTGCCTTGAGCCAAAGCGAGGACATGACACCGTCGTCGATTCAGCGCGCCCTTGCGGGCCAGGCGGCACTCTCCGTTACCAGGAGGCTCCGAACTGCAGCCGCAAGGCTTCGATCTGCGCTGCGTCCAGCGGCGCCGGCCTCGGGCTGCACAGCAGCCACAGCTTCGCGGTCTCTTCCAGTTCCTCGAGCACGGCACTGGCCTGCGACGGTGAACGGTGCCACACGTTCGGGCCGAGCCGCTCCAGCATCACGGCGCGGATCGGCGTGCCGCGCGCGGCCATCGCCCCGATGCGCCGTGCCACGAGGTCACCGACCTGCGGGTCGCCCGGCCGGTGGTAGGGGATCAGTGGCACGTGGCCGACCTTCATCACGAAGTACGGCGTGATCGGCGGCACGATGTCGTCCACGCTCCACACGCCCCGCAGCGTGAGCGCCACCAGGTGCGTGCTGTGGGTGTGGATCACGCAGCGCGCATCGGGCGCCGCGCCATAGATGCGGCGGTGCAACTCGAGCGTCTTGCTGGCGCGGTCGCCGCCGGTTTGCACGCCGTCGGCGTCGAGCCGCGCCAGACGCGCCGGGTCGAGCGTGCCCAGGCAGGCATCCGTGGGCGTGATGACGAAGCCGTCGTCGAACCGCACGCTGATGTTGCCGGCCGTGGCATGCACGTAGCCGCGCTCGAACAGAGAACGGCCGACACGGCAGATCTCTTCGCGGAGCAGGTTCTCTTCGGTCACAACAGCTTGAACGCGCGGGTGAAGAAATCGGCGCCGCCGAAGTTGCCCGACTTCAGCGCCAGGTGCAAGCCCGGCACCGCGGCGTGGCACCAAGGCACGCCCGGGTCGATCTGCGGCCCGATGCGCAACTGCCGGATGCCCAGTGCCTGAACGCACGCACCGGAGGTCTCGCCCCCGGCCACCACGAGCTGGCCGACACCCGCGTCGACGAGGCCGCGAGCCACCCGTGACAGCGAGTCTTCCACCATCGCACCGGCACGCTCCGCGCCGAGTTGCTGCTGCACCAGCCGCACGGCCTCCGGCCCGGCCGTGGCGTAGACCAGCACCGGCGTCGGGCCCAGGCGCGGGCGGGCCCAGGCCAGCGCTTCAGCGGCCACGTCATGGCCGGCGGCCAGGCGCAGCGGATCGACCGCGAAGGCGGCGCCCCCCGCCGCGATGAACGCAGCGACCTGTGCATTGGTGGCCGCCGAGCAACTGCCGGAGACGACGGCGCGCGTGCCCACCGCCGGCGGCAACTGCGCGGCCTGTGCGCTCGGCGCCAGGCCGTGCAGCGCCGGGATGCCGATGGCCAGCCCGGAGCCGGCCACCACCAGCTTCAGATCGGCCGATGCCGCGGCCAGGCGCCGCAGATCGTCGTCGTTGACGCCGTCGACGATGGCCAGCGTGACACCGGCGTCGCGCAACGCGGCCATGCGCTGCACGATCGCCTGCGCGCCGAGCGCCACCGTGCGGTGGTCGATCAGCCCGACGCGCCGGCCACGAGCCGGATCGAGCTGCGCCTGCATCACACGCACGAGACTGGCGTCGGTCATCGGCGTCAGCGGGTGGTGGCGCATCGGGCTGTCGGACAAGAGCAGGTCGCCGACGAAGAGGTGGCCCTTGAAGACCGTGCGGCCGTTCTCCGGGAAAGCGGGCGTGACGACGACGAACGCCGCGCCGAGCTCGTCCATCAAGGCCTCGGTCACGGGGCCGATGTTGCCGGCGGGGGTGGAGTCGAAGGTCGAGCAGACCTTGAAATAGATCTGCGGCGCCCCCTGCGCGCGCAGCCAGCGCGCGGCCGCGACCGATTGCCCGACCGCTTCGGTGACCGGTGCGGTGCGCGACTTCAGCGCGACGACCACCGCGTCGACGTCGGCCACGGGTTCCGCCGGCACGCCGATGGTCTGCACCACCCGCATGCCCGCGCGCACGAGGTTGTTGGCGAGGTCCGTCGCCCCTGTGAAATCGTCGGCGATGCAGCCCAGGAGCACCGTCATGGCTTGGGCTCCGTCTTCGGCAGCTCGATGCCCGGGAAGATCTTGATCACCGCGCTGTCGTCCTCCTTCGCGAAGCCGGCGGACGAGGCCTGCATGAACATCTGGTGCGCCGTGGACGACAGCGGCAGCGGAAACTTGCTGGCCCGCGCCATGTCGAGCACCAGGCCGAGGTCCTTGACGAAGATGTCCACGGCCGACAGCGGCGTGTAGTCGCCCGCCAGCACGTGTGCCATGCGGTTCTCGAACATCCAGCTGTTGCCGGCACTGTGCGTGATGACGTCGTACAGTGCGGACGGATCGACCCCTTCGCGCAGGCCGAGTGCCATGGCTTCGGCCGCGGCAGCGATGTGCACTCCGGCCAGCAACTGGTTGATGATCTTGACCTTGCTGCCGGCGCCGGCGCGGTCGCCGAGCTTGTACACCCGTGCGGCCATCGCGTTCAGCATCGGCTCGCACCTGGCGTAGGCCTCGGGTCGGCCCGAGGTCATCATCGTCATCTCGCCGGCGGCGGCACGCGCGGCGCCGCCCGAGATGGGGGCGTCGAGATAGAGCAGATCCGCGCTCGGCCAGGCGCGCTTCGAGCGCGATGGACACGTTGGGGTCGACGGTGGAGCACATCACGAACACGCTGCCCGGGCGCATCGCGTCGGCCACCCCGCCGCTGCCGAACAGCACGTCTTCGGTCTGCGCTGCGTTGACGACCACCGACACGACGACTTCGCAGGCCCGTGCCAGCGCGGCTGCACTCGCGCTGGCGGTGCCTCCGTCGCGCGCGAACGTCTCGGCGACGCCCGGCCGGACGTCGAACACCTGCACGTCGAAGCCCGCGCGCCGCAGCGATTGCGCCATGCCACTGCCCATGGCACCCAGGCCGATCACACCCACCCTCGCTTCCATACCGATCCTCCCACGAGCCGCGAGTGTGCCGCAGTCGCGAGGCGATATGCGCTCGGCGGTGTCCTTCTCGGTGGTGTTCTTGGCGAAGCCGGAGAGCATCACCGTGCCGTTGAGCGTTTCGACGCTGATGCTGGTGCCGGCCACATTCGGGTTGTCCAGCATCCGGTTCTTGACCTGGGTCGTGATGGTCGCGTCGTCGATGTAGGCGCCGGTGGTTTCCTGGCCGCGGCTGACCGCACACCCGGCGGTGATCAAGAGGGCCCCAGCCATCGCGGCCACGGCAGCCCGGCCCAGCCCGGCACGCAGCCAGAGAGCGCTGGCGCACAGACGCGGCCATCTGCACCGCGCACAGTGTCCCGTTCGTTGCCCCATGTCGGGTGCGGCGCCTTGTATCCCACGAAAGCACCTCGCATGAACACCCCCCTCTTCACCCGCATCTCCGCCGTCACCTTGCTGACCTGCATGTTGGCCCCGGTCTGGGCCACGCCGCTGCCGCCCGCCGAAGCGCGCGCCGCCAAGGAACGCGTCGAGGCCGCCTACAAGGCCGACAAGGCCGCCTGCAAGAGCGTCAGCGGCAACGCGCGCGACGTCTGTCAGGCGCAAGCCAAGGGCAAGGAAAACGTCGCGTTGGCCGAGATCGAGTACGGTCAGACCGCCAAGCAGGCCGACGCCGTGAAGGTGCTGCTGGCGCGTGCCGATAGCGAATTCGCGATTGCCAAGGAAAGGTGCGATGACCTCGCCGGCCAGCCGAAGTCGCTGTGCCGCACCGAAGCCAGTTCTGCGCACTCCAAGGCCCAGGCCGACGCCAGACTGGCCACCACGGTCGGCCAGGCGCAGACCGATGCCAGGCAGGACAAGATGGCCGCCGACCGCAAGGTGGCCGCCGAGAAGTGCGAGATCCTGGCCGGTGACGCCAAGGGTGCATGCCTGGCGGACGTGAAGGCGCGTTTCGACAAGGGCTGATCCCGACGCGTGCCGTCGCGATGGAAAGCCTCGTGCGCGAGGTCACCGGATCAAGCGATGGGTGGGTCGGCCGAGGACCGACGGCGCAACACGACCCTATCTGGGCACCAGTTCCTGCCGCTGCCTGGCGTGTGCTTCCACCTGCCCAGGCGAGAACCACCAGGCCAGCAGCCGACCTTCGGTCCACGCCGGGAGCTGGTCCTTCTGGTGGGCGTGAAACTGGCGGTCGACGACCCCCCCGGAAACCACGGCCTGGATCTTTTCGTCGTCACCCATGTCGGCCACCATCCGCATCGAGGCGAAGAACTGGACCTGGAAATCGCCCAGGAAAGGCGTCAGTGCACGCATCAGCGTCTCGCCGGAGCCGCTCATCGGCCGCTCGGGGAAACCGAGCAGGTCACGTCCTGCGCCGGTGCGCCGCAGCGGGCTGAAGAAGTGGATGCGGTGCGCATCGCCCCAGCGCCAGGCCGCCGCGTTCGTGCCATGCCGGGCCGCGAGATCGCTGCGCACCGTGACGGCGGCGCGGCGGACCAGGTCGGGCAGCGTCTCGGTCTGCGGCGTGCGCGCATCGTCGAACCAGGGTGACTCGGGGGTGCGAACCAGCTCGTCGAAGCGCTCCTGCCACATGTACCACTGGCCGAGAAGGCTGCGCGCCAGCGTGTCGCCCATGTCGTCGACGTAGGTCTCGTAGACCAGCTGCTCGTACAGGCGGTGATAGATCAGCGGCGCGGCCAGCGCCGCGTCCTCGCGGCCGTCCCAGGCCGCCAGGATGCGTGCGAACTCGGCCTGCGCCGGGTCGTCCTGCAGCGCCTTCACCAGGGTGGGCAACAGCCGCCGGGACTGCAGGTTTTGGATGTCCAGCATCAGGTCGATCTGGTCCTGCGTCGTCATGCCCTTGCCTTTGCCCAGCACCTCGCCGATGCGAAGGTAGCGGTAGCTGGGCGCGAAATACGACGAGTAGTCGAAAGCGTAGTCGTCGGGGCGGTTGTCGTGGTTGGCCGTGCCCACCCAGTCGCGCGCCGGTGACAGCGTGCCGGGCATCTGGTCGGGCGGGATGAAGCCACGCCAGTCATCGACGGATCCGACCGGCTTGGGGTGCCCGCCCTGCTTGCTGGCGCGCACCGGCACGCGGCCGGTGGCGCGGTGGCCGATGGCGCCGGCCTTGTCGACGAACACATAGTTGAAGTAGACGATGTCCATCGCCTGCGCGGCGCGGTCCACGTCGGCGGCCGTGCGTGCGCTCAGCAACTGGTCCACGCCGAGTCCGCCGCCGGGCAACTCGGCCGCGGCCATGCGCAGGCTCAGCAGCGTCTCGCCTTCGTAGCCGAGGATCGGACCGGTGATGACGGGGCCACGAACCGTGGCGCGGATCGTCATCTTCTCCTCACGGAAGCCGCCGGGCGCGGCCTTGTCCTTGATGCGGATGGTCTCCTGGATCACCTTGAACGGCCGCGCCTGGTCACCATCCAGGTAGTGGTCGGGCTGGCCCGGCGCCACCTTCTCGATGAACAGGTCCTGCGAATCGCCATAGGCATTGGTGACGCCGAAGGCCACGTGCGCCGTGCGCCCCACCACGATGCCCGGCACCCCCGGATAGGCCGCGCCAACGGCCTGGATGCCGGGCGCGAACAATCCGATCGGGTGCCAGATGCCGGGCAGCATGCGCGCATCGAGGTGCGGATCGTTGACGAGCACGGCCGCGCCGCTGGCCGAGCGCGATTTGCCGATCGCCCAGTTGTTGCTGCCCACGGCCAGCGGCGCGATCGGCCCGCCGGCGCCCAAGTCGGCCAGCAAGGGCTCGTCGCGCAGGCCCAGGCGCGCAGCGCCGCCGGCGCGGCCGACGATCATCGGCTGTTGCTTGCGGTCGGGGTTGACGTTCACCGGCGCCAACTCCGCGCCGGCCTTGTCGGCGCCGAACTTGTCGATGAGCTTCTGCATCGTCAGCTCGGCCTTGAAGTTGGCGGCCTGGCTCCAGTTGCCGACATGCAGCACCGTGACCATGTCCTCCAGCGTCCACGGCCGCGGCGTGAAGCCGGCGAGCTTCAGCTCCACCGGGTGGTCGTCGGCATGGCCGGTGATGTAGGCGTTCAGGCCCTCGGCATACCAGGTCAGGAAGTCGCGCGCTTCGGGCGACAGCAGCCCGGCATGGCGCTCGGCATTGCGGCGCAGGCCGAGCAGGCGCATCTGCCGGTCGCTGGCCAGGCCGCCCTCGCCCACCGATTCGGCCAGCCGGCCGGTGCCGATGGCGCGGACGCCCTCCAGCTGGAACAGCCGGTTCTGCGCGGTGACGAAGCCCTGCGCGCGGATCAGGTCCGGCGTGTTGGCGGCGAAGATGTAAGGGATGCCATGCTCGTCACGCAGCACGCGCACCTTGGCGGTCAGCCCGGGCAAGGCCAGTTCGCCATCGACACGCGGGCCGCGGCCCACGCCCATGAAGACGGCCACGCCGGTGGCCGCGACCGCCACGACGACAACCGCCACGGCGGTGATGCTGCGCTTCAAGATCTTTCCCACTGAGGACTCCTGTCGGTGTCGTGCGGCATGGCGCTCAGAAACTGCGCGGGTGCAGGCTGGCCTTGCAGTCGAGGAAGAGGTCGATGTCCAGACCATCCGGATGGTCGAGCCTGCCCGGCTCCTGGCTGTTGACGCCCATCATGCCGCATTGGCAGACGATGTCCTTGGCGGCACGGTCGATCACGAGCACCCGGCGGTTGCGGATGTCGCCGATGATGCTGTTCACGCCTGCAGGCAAGCCGCTGCTGACCCACGACCCGGCCTGCCCGGCGGCGCGACGGGTTCAGCGACGACTCAGGGCAGCGGCTGCGGCGCGCTGAAGCTCCCGGGCGCCGTTGCCGACTGCGGCATCCACCAGACGGCGCCGTCGCCGCAGAGCACGATGTCGTTGCGGCCGTCGCCGTCCAGGTCGCCGATGGCCACCGCGTCGGGCGCCGGCGCGATGTCGATCCCGCTCGCGTAGGCGAAGCGCGCCCCGCCGATGCCGAACACCAGGTGCACACGGGAGCGGAAGTGGGGCGCGACCAGCGGACCTCCACTCTCGGGCCAGAAGCCGGCGAGCACGACATCGGGGCGACCGTCCTGGTTGAGGTCGCCGAGAGCGGTCGCGCCGTAGCCCAGGATCCCACCCAGATCGAGGTCGATCGGATCCGACCAGGCGAGCGGCGGCGCTCCCTGGCGCAGCGTGCGCACGAAGGGCTGGTCGTCGCGCAACGCGCTCGACGGTTCGAAGTTCGCGAGCAGGTCGGCGCGGCCGTCGCCGTCGAGATCGTGGATTGCCAGGAAGTCCGTGTGAACGCCGACATAGGACGAGAGCCGCGTCGGCATGCCCAGCGTCCCGCGCTCGCTCTGCGTCATCACGGCGAGCCACGCCGTCGGCGGGTCGCCGGACGACGGTTCGAAGTCCGTGAAGAACAGGTCCGCTCGCCCGTCACCGTCGATGTCGCCGGCGACGATCTGCGAGACGTAACTCGGGGCGGCCACCACCAACGGCGCCATGAAGCTGCCGCGGCGCGCCGCGTCCTGGTACAGCACGGCCAGCCGAGTGTCGGTCCCGATGCGCTGGCCGAACGCGATATCGGGTGCGCCGTCGCCGTTCAGGTCGGCGACGGCCGCCCGGTAGCTGTACACATCCTGGACCAGCTTCTGCGGGGCGAGGAAGCGGCCGGGACGTGCCGGATCCTGGCGGAGCAGGTACAGGGCCTCGCGCGCCGACGGATCGCTGCAGTTCGAGTAGCTCGCGTCGGTCACGACGAGGTCCGGGTGACCGTCACCATCCACGTCGGCCAGGACCATCGCCCAGGGGTAGCAGCCGACGATGTAGCGCTCGGCCGGCGCAAACGCGCCACGCGCCGTCTGGCGTTGGACGGTCAGCACGCCCTGCACCGGTGGCACGCCGAAATGGTGCACCAAGCTCAGCACATCCGCGCGGCCGTCACCATCCACATCCGCCACGACGACAGCGGTGCCCATGTCGATGGACGCAGGCACGTACTCCGGATCCCCTCCGCAGGCCGTCAGGAAGACCAGCGCCGCGATGACCCCTGCATCCCGAAGCCTGTGAACTCTCGTCATCTGAGATCTCCGTTCAGGCGACTCTAGGCTCGCGGCGCCGCTGCGCATTGAGCGCGCTCAGGTCGGGCGCATGGGCATTCAAACGACATCCCTCGAGTGGATGGCACGGTCGACGTCGCTCACATCTCTGCGAAGCGCCCCTTCCCCCGGCTTGCGGCGGCGTGCTTGAGTGCGCCGAGGAAGCGCGAGCGCAGCGCGTCGCTCATCAGCGCCCGCTTCACGGGTGTGAGCCGCAGGAAGCCTCCCAGGCAGGCACGAGCGAACGCGTCGGTCAGGCTGGCCGGGTTGTCGAACAGCTGGTTCTGCAACGTGCCGCGCTCCAGGCACTGCAGGATGATTCGCTCGAAGGTGGTCTCCGGGTGAAGCACGCGCTGCTTGCGCTTGTGCAGCTTCATCGCGCCGGCCTTGCACCGCAGCGTGCACACGCCGCAGCCGATGCACAGCGTCCGATCCACCGCCGGCCGGCCGAACTTGCGGAAACGCGGCTCGGGGTCCGGCTCGCGATCGATGGCCTGGATCGGACATGTCCGGCTGCAGATGCCACAGCCCGTGCACAGATCGCGGTCGGACTCGGCGATGTAGTTGGAGGTCACCACGGCATTCGGGTAGCCGTGGCGGCTGATGCCGCGCAGCACGTTGCAGCAGCAGCCGCAGCAGTGGCACATGAAGGTGACGTTGCGCTGCACGTTGTCGGCGTTCAGCACCAGGCCGAGCTCGCGCGAGCGCGCCAGGTTGTCCAGCATCTCCGCCTTCGAGACCTCGCGCGCCAGCCCGTTGCGCACCATGAACCCCACGGTCGTCTCGCCGAACGACGAGCAGGTGTCCAGGGGCACCTTGCAGGTGCGCCCACCGGCGTGCTCGTGCTCGTGCCGGCAGGAACAGATGCCGATGGCGAACCGGTCGGCCCGGTCGATGATCTCGGAGGCCTTCTCGTAGTCGAGCACTTCCACGTAGTCGGCCGGCGCGATCGACCCGTCGTGCGGGACCGCCCGCATCAACGACACCTGCTGCCCGTCGCCGAAGTTGGCGCGGTAGATGCCGCCCTCCTCGAGGTAGTCGCGGAACAGTCCTGCC
This sequence comes from uncultured beta proteobacterium, assembly GCA_963717575.1. Lineage (GTDB taxonomy): Bacteria > Pseudomonadota > Gammaproteobacteria > Burkholderiales > Burkholderiaceae_C > Rubrivivax. The sequence continues at coordinate 100,207 of CAVQWK010000034.1, forward strand.
CAGCGGTCGACCGGCAGCGCATCGCCGGTGCGCATCATCGTGAACTCGAAGATGCCGATGATCATCGGCGAGGGTGCGTAGTAGTAGTCGCCCCCCACGAACACGTCCATCACCAGACCGCGCGGGCACAGACTCGCGAGCTGGGTCTCCAGCTGCGCGCGCGGGATGCCGGTCACCTTCTCCAGGCGGCCGATGCGCGAGAAGCCCCAGGGCATGGCGGCCACCAGCCGGGCGTCGTCCTCCGAGTACAGCTCGCGCAGCACGGCGCGCAGCCTCTCGCTCCAGGGGGCGCGCGTGCTCAGGCCGTCGATCTTCCGACCCAGTTCCCGGTAGACATCCTTGCCTGCGAGATGGCCCATCCGTGCATGCTCCGCGGCAGAAGTGAAAGTGAGGGTATGCGTGCAGCGCGCGCCAACGTTGACCAGGCTCACCGATGGGCTGAATAATTCGGCTCTGTCTCAGGAACGGAGGCAGTACAACGCCACCGGGCAGGTCGTGCTGCCGCTGAAGATTCCCTGGCGCGACTGCACCACGCACCGGGTGACACCACCGCTGGATTTCATGCGGCGGCCGCCACGATGCCACTGGCTGGCCAATCGGCGCCGTGGTGGTACTCGGGTAGCCCGAGAATTCAGCTCAACTTCCGCCACCCGCTCGCCAGCCATTTGGCGGTTCCGCTTCGCAAGTACAAATTTTGCTGGCTTCATGCGGCTGGACCTCCATGTCCGGTGACTCGATCCGGGCCTACTGTGCGTCTTTCCGCTGCCCTGAAGGATCCTTTGCAGCGTGGGGCATTGTTCTGGCGCAGCACTCCGTCTATGGTGCCCCGCAGGACCTTGGGACGCTGGTCGCGAGGATTTGCGTTTTGTCGTCACGCGGAGACTTCTCCATGAACGTATCTGATGCCTTCAGGTTCAGGTTCCACCTGGCCGCCATGCTGCTGGCGGCGGTGGGCCTGGCGGCTACACCGATCGCTTGGGCCCAGGAATTTCCGAGCAAGCCCATCGAACTGGTCGTACCCTTCGGGCCAGGCATGGCTCCCGACATGGTGGCCCGAAGCTTGGCAGAGGGAATGGGCCGCGAACTCGGGCAAACCGTGCTCGTGGTCAACAAGCCCGGCGCGGGCGGCGCCATCGGCTACAAGCATCTGATCGCACAGAAGCCAGACGGCTATACGCTGGTGCTCAACTCGAATTCGGTGTCCACCGGCTATCACGGCGGCATGATGCCGTTCGACCACACGGCCTTCGATTCGCTGGCGCGCGTGTCCGTCGAGTTCCCGGTCATCGCGGTGCGCAGCGACTCGCCGCTGAACAACCTCAACGACCTCACCGACCACGTCAAGAAGAACCCCGGGCAATACCGCGTGGGCTCGACCAGCATCGGCAGTCACATGCACCTGACATCGGTGTCGTTCTTCAATCAGGTGGCGGGCGACGTCATCCATGTGCCGTTCGCGACTACGGGCCACGTCACCAGCCTGATGGGAGGCCACATCGACGCGATCGTCACGCTGCCCGGCTCCGTGGCCGGCCAGGTGAAGGCGGGGCAACTCAAGGTGCTGGGCGTGCTGGCGTCAGCCCGCGAGCCGGTGTTCCCCAGCGTGCCGACGGCCACGGAACAGGGGATCCCGTTCCAGTCGGATCTCTGGCGCGGCGTGGCCGCGCCCAAGGGACTGCCGCCCGCGGTGGCTGCCCGCTTGAGCGAGGCCATTCGCAAGACCGTGGGCAGCGCTGAATACCGGCAGGTGGGCGAGAAGGTTGGCTTCGTGCCGGCCTACCTGCCGGCAGACGCCTTCGCGAAGAGCATTGCTGCGGAGGACGCGGCGATCGCCGCGACGATGAAGAAGAACGGCATCCTGATCAAGTGAGAGTCGGCGGCATGACGCGAACCCTGATCAAGAACGGGGTCATCCTCAGCATGGACAGTCGCATCGGCGACTTGGCGCAGGGTGACGTGCTGGTCGAGGACGACACCATCCGTGACGTCGCTCCGAGCATCGAGGCAACGGCCGACCACGTCATCGACGCCCGCGGGGCCATCGTGCTGCCCGGCCTCATCAATGCCCACATCCACACCTGGGAGACGGGGCTGCGCGGGGTGGGCAACGATTGGGCCGGCTCAGATTACTTCAACTTCTTCCATGCCCGCCTCGCGCCTCTGTACACGCCGCAGGACACCTACATCGCCACGCTGGTGGGCGCGCTGGCGCAACTGGATGCCGGCGTCACGACCATCCTGGACTGGTGCCACAACAATGCCACGCCGTCACACACCGATGCCGCGGTGGACGCGCTGTTCGACTCTGGCATCCGCGCCGTGTTTGGACATGGGACCGTCAAGGCCCATCCGAAACCTGGCCAGCCCCACTTCTCCGAGGTGCCCCACCCACGGCATGAAATCCAGCGCCTTCGCCATGGGCGCCTGGCGTCCGACCATGCCCGGGTGACGCTGGCGATGGCCATCCTGGGGCCTGACTATTCCACTCTCGAGGTCTCGCGTCACGACTTCCGGCTCGCCCGAGAGCTCGGATTGCTGTCCACGGCCCATGTCTGGGGCCGTTCGAATCGACTCGTTCCGGGCGGCTACCGCACGATCGCGGCGGAGGGTTTGCTCGGGCCCGATCACAACCTGGTCCACGCGAACTACTTCGAGGACGACGAGTTGAAGATCTTGGTCGACAGCGGCGCGTCGGTGACCTCCACCACGGCCGGCGAGATGAACAGCCATGTCCGCCCATCGCTGAGCGGCCGTGTCCGGGCGCTGGGCGGCCAGCCCTCGATCGGCACCGACAGCGAGGTGGCCACCAAGGGCGACATGTTCGATGCGATGCGGACCTCGCTGCGCATGCAGCGCCTCTACGCCAACATGGACACCGTGCGACAGGCGGAGCAGGAACAGGACGGCAGCGCTGCACAGTTCGTACGCAGCAACCTCAAGACCGTCGGCACCGGCGGCTCGCCGATCCAGCAGACGGCCTTCAAGACGCGCGAGATGCTGGAGTGGGCGACGGTGAACAACGCCCAGGCCCTGCGCCTCGATCGCACGGTGGGCTCGCTGGCGCCGGGCAAGCAGGCGGACCTCATCCTGGTGCGCCGCGACGGCCTGCACATCGCCTCGGCGCAGGACCCAGTGCAGGCCGTGGTGTCGTATGCGCAGAGCAGCGACGTCGACACGGTCATGGTTGCCGGCCGCATCGTCAAGGCCGACGGCCGCCTGAGCTTCGGTGCCCTGGGCGAGCGTGTGGCCGAACTGCGCGCGTCGGCCGCTCGTCTGCTTCGTGCGGCGGAACAAGTTCAGGGCGGCCACGCCTGAGCGTAACCGCGGCACCCCTCAGATCGGGCCGGGCCGCAGCGCCGCGACCAAGGAGTCGAGGAACAGGCGCATGCGCCTGGGCATGAAGCCTTGCTTCTGGAAGGTGGCATACAACACCACCCGGTCGCAGGCATAGTCCGCCAGGCACTCGACGAGGCGACCGGCCGCGAGGTCTTCCTCCACGTTCCAGAGCGCCTTGAGGCCGATACCCCGGCCCTGCAGGATCCACTCGTGCAGCAACTCGCCGCTGGTCGTAGCCAGCTTGCCGCCGACATCGACGCTGCGCACGACGCCCAGGTCGCGGAAGGTCCATTGGTCGAGCGCCCGCCGGCCTCGCATCAGGCGAATGCACTTGTGTCGGAGCAGGTCGTCGGGATGCCTCGGATGCCCTTCCCGGGCCAGGTACTCCGGTGCGGCGCACACCACGCGCCGGCTGTCGAGCAGCTTGAGCGCGACGATCGATGCATCTGCCGGCGGGCCGATGCGGATCGCGATGTCCAGGTTGTCGTCGACGACATCGAGTTCGGCATTGGACAGGATGAACTGCAGGTTCAGATCGGGATGCATCTCTGAGAAGCGTCCCACCACGGGCGAGATCAGGCGCCTGCCGATCTGCAGCGGCGCCCCGACGCGAAGCATGCCGCGCACGTTGATGCCTGTTGCCGACACTTCCGCCTCGGCCTCGTCGATCGCGGCCAGGATCTGCTGCGCACGCTGGTGCAGCAGGGCGCCCTCCTGCGTTAGCGCGAAGCGGCGCGAAGAGCGATCGAAGAGGCGCACGCCCAGCCGCGACTCCATTGCCGCCAGGCGCCGACTCATCGCTGGTGGCGAGCTGTCGACGCGCCGTGCCGCTTCGGACAGGCTGCCTGCCTCGACCAGCTGGCAGACGAGCTTGAGATCGCCGACGTGATCAGCCATTGACGGATTGTCGGCGAATCGACTGTCCAAGTTGACTCTTGACCGACAAGGCGATCGAGCGCAGTTTCGGCTTCACGAAGCGGTCAGCGCGAATGCAGCCTCGGACACGGTCGACCGATTGCCCACCATGGCCGTGCCTGGTCGTGCCTGGCCGATGAGCGCCGTGGCGCCCGCTGGTCGCGCCGTTCTGGCACCACCTATTGCAAGTCACGATCGTCAGCGCGGCAGTGGTGAGCGCCGGCCCTCAATCACGCAGCCGACCCACGCAGCGCCAAGCTGAGGACGTCGAACCGCGCCGCCAACTCCGCCGTGGTCGTCATGTGCATCGTCGGGCTCCACTTGGTGATACGGCAATGATCGGGACGCGCGGGCGCGACGTCGTTCACCGCGATGGGGGAAGCACCCGTCTGGGGGCGACGTCCCCGGCCTGTGGCCCGGGCACAAGGGTCGGCTGCAGGCTCACCCATTGAGCTACCGCGCCGGCAGGATGACGGCCATGTACTTCAGCCCGCACACCACCAGCCCTCATGCCTGCTGGCACTGCACGCACTTTCAGGCGCTGATCTACCGGGACACTGCCGCGAAGTGCGCCTTGCCACCCGGTATCCGGGCCATGCCGGACCAAGGCTGCGCGTTCTGGGAGCGAGAGGTCGGTGCGGACGATGAGCCTGGGCCGCCCGTCAGCGGCGACGCGGCACGCCGGCCCATGGCTCTGGACCAGGTGATGGAGGTCGCGTGGGCGCCGTGAGGTGCGGCAAGATGGTCTTCGCGACCTTGCCGGCGGTCAGCTTTGCAGCAGGTGCGGGTATTCACTGCAGGGCGCTGGTCTTCCGTTGACGGCCGAGGGTGTGTGAAAACCCCCTCACACCGCGCCCGACGGATCCGTAGAGTTGCTGGACATATCGAGCAGTGGAGCTCATATGTCGCGATTCATTGAAGGCCAGGACCGACAGCAGGTGACGCTGTTGCCAGAGTGTCTGGACGACTTCATCGGTGAGGACAACCCGGTTCGTGTCGTCGACGCATTCGTGGCGGAGTTGAACCTCGGCGAGCTGGGGTTCGATCGGACGGTGCCGGCGCGCACGGGTCGTCCGGCCTACGACCCAGCGGTGCTCTTGAAGGTCTACATCTACGGTTACCTGAATCGGGTGCAGAGTAGCCGGCGCCTGGAGCACGAATGCCAGCGCAACGTCGAACTGATGTGGTTGACGGGTCGCCTGGCACCGGACTTCAAGACCATCGCCGACTTCAGGCGCGACAACGGCGCCGGCATCCGCAACGTCTGCCGCCGCTTCGTGGTCCTGTGCCGAGACCTCAAGCTGTTCGCCCAGGGCGTGGTGGCCATCGACGGAAGCAAGTTCAAGGCGGTCAACAGCCGCGACCGCAACTTCACGCCCGCCAAGATCGACAAGCGCAAGCAGCAGATCGAGGAGAGCATCCAGCGCTACATGTCGGCCCTGGACACGGCCGATCGCACCCTGCCGCTACTGGAGTTCGGCCCGCGGTACGCGCACCTGACGGACAAGATCAAGACCCTGCGCGAGCAGATGCGTCGCATGGACCAGATGAAGGAGCGCCTGAAGGAGGAGCCCGACGAGCAACTCTCGCTGACCGACCCGGACTCCCGTTCGATGATGTCGCAGGCCAAGGGCACGGGCCTGGTGGGCTACAACGTGCAGACCGCGGTCGACGCCAAGCACCACCTCATCGTCGCGCACGAGGTCACCAACGTCGGTCACGACCGAGGGCAACTGAGCAAGATGGCGCTGGCCGCACGGCAGGCGATGGGCAAGAAGCAGTTGAAGGCCTACGCCGACCGCGGCTACTTCATGGGCCCCGAGATCAAGGCCTGCCACGACGCGGGCATCAAGGCCTTCGTGCCCAAGCCGATGACATCCAACGCCAAGGCCATGGGCCGGTTCGACAAGAGCGACTTCATTTACATCGCCCGGGACGACGAGTACCAGTGCCCCGCAGGGCAGCGTGCCATCTTCCGCTACACACGGGAAGAAAACGGACAGCAGATCCGGCGCTATTGGAGCAGCGAGTGCACCGGATGCACGATGAAGTCCCAATGCACGACGGCCGACTACAGGCGCATCTCGCGCTGGGAGCATGAGCCCGTGATCGAAGCGATGCAGCGCCGGCTCGACCGCCAGCCCGACGCCATGACGCTGCGACGACGGACCGTGGAGCACGTGTTCGGCACACTCAAACACTGGATGGGCTCGACGCACTTCCTCACGCGAACGCTCGAGCACGTCGGCACCGAAATGAGCCTGCACGTGCTGGCATACAACCTCAAGCGGGTCTTGCAGATCCTGGGTATTGCCAAAACGATGAAGGCGATGAAGTTGGCGGGCGCGTGAGCGCCTTCTTATGCCTGCAGCGAGGCCATAGAACGTTGAAATCGGCGCCGGACGGCATAACGCGCGATTGACGCACTGGATGCGCAAACGGCGCGCAGGAAGCCCCTGCAAGGCTCCACAGCGCGACGTGGGCTTGTGCAGGCCCGTGCAGGCGCGTCGAAGCAGTTCTCACACGGCCTCG
>CAVQWK010000035.1:0-55745 GCA_963717575.1 uncultured beta proteobacterium
ACGAGGTCGCTGAACGGTGCAGGGGGTCCATCGCTGCCTGCGGCGCCGGTGCCGCGCGGCGCGCGCAATGCCGTGTGCAGCACGGCGCGGCCTTCCGTCGGGTTGGCGATCTCGCCGCGCAGCATGGCGTCGCGCCGTGCTTCCAGGCCGCATTCGCGCGCGAGGTCGACCAGGAAGCGCAGCGTGGCGGTGTCGAGCAGGTTCTTGGACAGGTCGGCAAAGACCTCGGGCGCCTCGAAGGACATCGCCGCGAAGCGGCCGGCGTCGCGCGCGAAGGCCTCGCGCAGGTCGAGGTCGCGGCCGTGGGCTTCGAAGTGGCCTTGCAGCGCGGCCCAGGCGGCGGTGTGGTCGCAGCGTTTCATGCGGTAGGTGATCGAGGGGGTCATGCGATCAGCAGCGCCCGGAAGTCGTTCACGTTGGTGAAGTCGGCCCCGGCACCACCAGGTCGCCGAGCCGCCTGAAGAAGTCGTAGGCGTCGTTGCGGTCCAGGAAGTCGGCGCCTTCAGGCCCAGTGCCGCGGCGCGCGCCAGCGTGTCGGGGGTGACGATGGCGCCGGCGTTGTCCTCGATGCCGTCGATGCCGTCGGTGTCGGCGGCCAGCACGTGCACGCCGGGCTCGCCCTGCAGCGCGATCGCACAGCCGAGCAGGAATTCGGTTGCGCGGCCGCCACGTCCGCCCTGGTCTTCACGGTGACGGTGGTCTCGCCGCCGGAGAGGATCACGCAGGGCCGGCGAAAGGCTCGCCGCGTCGCGCCACCGCGCGCGCCAGCGCCGCGTGCACCTTGCCGACCTCGCGGCTCTCGCCTTCCATCTCGTCGCTGAGGATGTGCGCCGCCAGCCCGGCGGCGCGCGCCACCGCGGCGGCCGCCTCCAGGCTCTGCTGCGGCGTGGCGATCATGTGCACCTCGTGGCCGGCAAACCGCGCGTCGCCGGGCTTGGGCGTTTCGAAGGCGCCGCTTTCCAGGCCGGCGCGTGCGGCCGGCGGCAACTCGATGCCGTAGCGCGCGCAGGATCGCCAGCGCATCGGCGCAGGTGCTCGCGTCGGGCACCGTGGGGCCGCTGGCGATGACCTCGGGCGCGTCGCCCGGCACGTCGCTGATCAGCAGCGTGACCACGCGCGCCGGCGCGCACATCGCGGCCAGCCGGCCGCCCTTGATGGCCGAGAGGTGCTTGCGCACGCAGTTCATCTCGTCGATCGCCGCGCCGCTGTCCAGCAGGGCCTTGTTGATCGCCTGCTTGTCCTCCAGCGTCAGCCCCGGCGCCGGCAGCGAGAGCAGGGCCGAGCCGCCGCCGGAGATCAGGCACAGCACCAGGTCGTCGGCCGTCAGGCCGTGGGCGAGCTCGGCGATGCGCTGCGCGGCGCGCCGCCCGGCGGCGTCGGGCACCGGGTGCGCGGCCTCGACCACTTCGATGCGCCCGGGTCGCGCAAGGTAGGCCGGCGGCACATGGTCGTAGCGCGTGACCACGAGGCCCGACAAGCGGCGCGTCGCGGCCACAGGGCATCGACCGCCGCCGCCATCGCGCCGCCGGCCTTGCCGGCGCCGAGCACCAGCGTGCGGCCCCGGGCGGGTCGGGCGGCGGGGGCAGGAAGGCGGCGGTGTTGTGCGCAGGCAGCGCACGCTGCACGGCGGCGTCGTAGAGCGCGCGCAGGAAGGCGCGCGGGTCGCCGACGCGCACGCCGTCGTGCTTCCGGCACGTCTCGTGGTCTGCGGGCATGGCATCTCCTGCGGCATCTGGCCTGCAGGCGCATTGTGCGGCCGTCCGCCGCCGCTCAGGCCGGGTGTGCCCGCCAGCGCCTGGCCAGAGGCAGGTGCGCGGCCGCGGCGCTGATCGTCCAGCACAGCCAGGCCGACCACAGCGTGTGGCTGGGGTAGTGCGCACCGCGCAGCAACTGCCGCCACCGAAGGCCAGGCCGGCGACACCCACCGCCGCCAGCCAGGCGCGGGCACGCCGCGGGTCGTGTTCGCGCCACATGAAGTACATGCCGAAGAAGGCGAAGGCGGCGACCGCGTGGCCCGACGGAAAACAGTGCCCCGGTCCGCCGTCGGCGGGACCGAAATGCCAGTGCGAGACGTAGGCGGCGGCACCACCGAACTCGGACAGGTCCCAGGGGCAGCTCGTGCCGCTGTAGCGCTTGAGCGCCGGCACGGCCAGCACGCAGACCAACATGGCGGCGATCCAGCGCCAGCGCTCGGCGCCGGTAGGGCCAGTGACCGGAGCGGGGGTGGCCCGCGGCGCGCGCGCCGCCGTCCAGGCCAGCGCCAGCAGCAGCGCCCAGGCCGCCCAGCGTCCGCCGTCGTGCATCACCCGGCTCGCCCACCAAGTGTCGCGCCAGGCGAAGCCGGCGTCGTTGCCGAACTAGCGCATCACGGTGAGATCCCAGCCGCTGGCGTCCCAGGCCAGCAGGCCGGCCAACGCCAGCAGCGTCAGCGCCAGGTCGGTGCGCGCACGGGCAGACAGCCGCAAGGTCACGGCGCGGCGGTGCGGCAGGCGCTGGTCAGGTCCCAAGCCGGCGCGTACAGCGCCGTGCGCACACCCAGCAGGCCGAGCACGGTGTGGAACAGGTGGTCGTGCGGGCCGGCTCGGCGGCCCGGCGCTGCAGGCAGGCGCTGTCCAGGCCGACGGCGCGCGGCAGCCCGGCGGACAACCACATCACCATCGGCACCTGGGTCTGCACGTCGGGCGAAATGGCATACGGCATGCCATGCAGGTAGAGGTTGTTCTCCCCCAGCGACTCGCCGTGGTCCGAGACGTAGATCAGCGCCGTGTCGACGCGGTCGGCGGTGGCCTGCAGCTTGGCGACCAGGCTGGCCAACACGTGGTCGGTGTAGAGCAGCGCGTTGTCGTAGGCGTTGACGATCTCCTGCGGGCTGCACAGCCGCAGGTCGTCGCTCTCGCACGCCGGCTGGAAACGCTTGAACGCGGGCGGGTAGCGCCGGAAGTACGACGGTCCGTGGTTGCCCAGCATGTGCAGCACAGCAACTGGGTGCCCGCCCTTGGGCTGGCGGCGGCCGTGGCCAGCTTGTCGTCCAGCCCGGCCAGCAGGCCTTCGTCCAGGCAATGGCCTTCGGCGCAGATGCCGGCGGGGTTGAGCGAGACCACCTCGTCCTGCGGCAGTCCTTCACAGACGCCCTTGCAGCCCGACTGGTTGTCGCGCCAGTGCACGGCGACCCCGGCATGGTCGGCCACGTGCAGCAGCGACTCGCTGCCGCGGATGCGCGACTCGTCGTAGTCGCGCCGGCCCACGGGGGCGAACATGCACGGCACCGAGACCTCGGTGTTGGTGCCGCAACTGGTGACGTCGGCGAAATTGATCACTCGCAGCTGCGCCAGCTCCGGTGTCGTCTGCCGGGCATAGCCGCTGAGACCCCAGTTCGCGCGCCGCGCCGTCTCCCCGACCACCATCACCACCACCAGCGGCCGCGTCCGCGCCACGGCCGGAGCGAGCGTGGCGTCCAGGCCGATGGCCTGGCGCGGCTCCGCGGCGCCGCGGGCCTGCGCCGCCCCCACCGCGGCCACCGACCACAGCATGTTGGCCGGTGTCGCGAGGTAGCGCAGTTCCTTGTGGTTGCGCATCAGTGACGCCATCGGCTGGAATACCGCCACCAGCGTGGCCACGAAGACGGCGCCGGCCGCCAGCGCAGAGGCCACGCGCACGACCGAGGCGCGCGGCCACGGGCTCCGCACGACGCGCACGCGCGACAGCAGCAGCAGCGGCGCCACCGCGTAGACCACCAGGTGAGGCAGCAGCGACCACGACAGCAGTTCGCGGGCCTCGGCGACGTCGGTGCGCAGCACGTTGCGCACCATCGACGGATCGAGGTAGACGCCGAAGGCCTGCATGAAGTGCACCGCGAAGGCGCTGGCGACGATCAGCACCGCGATCAGCGGCTTGACGGTCCAGCGGTTGGCCAGCGGCGCCAGCAGCAGGTAGTGCAGGCTGGCCAGCATCACGATCAGGGCCAGCGCGAAGCCCCAGGTCTGCGGCTCAGCCAGCGCGCGCTCCTTGAGCGCCTGGCCCAGGAACAGGCGGTTGGCGGCCAGCGCCCAGAACAGGCTGGCCACGAGCAGCAACTGGTCCACCGTGGCGGTGATCGTGAAGCGCTCGGGCGCGGCGGCCACAGGGGGGGCCAGGGGCAGGGGCTGCAATGACATCGGCCGATTGGCCCCCCCAGCCTGAAGCCCACCTGAAGCTCGCGCCCCGGCCGCGGTGGTACCGTGGCGGCTGCGATCCGCCCCACCATGCGCCTGCTGCTGATCGAAGACGACGACATCCTCGGCGAAGGCTTGCGCGACTACCTGTGCGCCGAGGGCCACACCGTGGACTGGTGCCGCCGCATCGCCGATGCCGCGGCCTGGCGCGGCGAGCCTTTCGACGCCTGGCTGGTGGACTGGCAATTGCCCGATGGTTCGGGGCTGGACTGGCTGCGCGGCCAGCGCTCGCGTGGCGATGTCACGCCGGCGCTCATGCTCACCGCGCGCGACCGCCTGCCCGACCGCGTGCTGGGCCTGGACGCCGGTGCCGACGACTACCTGATCAAGCCCTTCGCCCCTGAAGAACTGGTGGCGCGGCTGCGTGCGGTGTGCCGCCGCGGGCCCGGGGCCGCGACCTCGCGGGCGAATTTCGGCGACGTCGAGGTCGACCTCGCTGCGCGCTGCGCCTACCTCGAGGGCCAGCGCGTCGAACTCACCGGACGCGAGTGGTCGGTGCTGGAGGCGCTGGTGCTGCGCGCCGGGCGCATCGTGCCCAAGTCCGATCTCGAGCGCCTGGTGCTCGGCTTCGACGCCGAACTGGCCAGCAATGCGCTCGAGGTGCACGTCTCCAGCCTGCGGCGCAAGCTCGGTCGCGAGTTGATCGAGACGGTGCGCGGCATCGGCTACCGCATCGGGAGCGGCGCGTGACGCGGCTGCCGTCGATCAGCCAGAGGTTGACGAACGCGCTCCTCTTCTGGGCCCTGCTGTGGGGCGTGGTGCTGGCCGTTGCCGTCTGGCTGGCGGTGAGGCAAGAGGTCAACGAGCTGCTCGACGACACACTGCAGGCCGCCGCCGAGGGGCTGGTGGGGCCGCTGCTGGCCAGTGGACCCGCAGTCCCCGAGACACCGGGCACCGGCACCGCGGCTGCCCCTTCGGGGGGCTCGGCCAGCGGGCGCTACGCCTGGCAACTGGTGGGCCACAACGGCGGCGCGCGCCTGTTGCGCAGTTCCAGCCGGGCGCCGGCCGAGCCGCTGCAGGCCACGCCGTCGGCCGGTTATGCCGACGTGCCCGGCTGGCGTGTCTTCGGCATGCCGGTGGGCCAGGGCGGGCACATGCTCTACGTGGCGCAGACCCGCGACGAGCGCATCGAGGCGCAGCTCGAAGTGATCCTGATGGTCGCGCTGGCGAGCCTGCCGATGGGTCTGCTGGCGCTGTTGTGGCTGCGCGCGCGACTGCGTCACGAATTGCGGCCGCTGCAGGTGCTGTCGGACCGCCTGGCCACGCTGGACCCGCTGGGCGAACTGGCCCCGGGGCAGGTGCTCGGCCCGGCGGACCGCGAGGAGCTGCGGCCGGTGCACGCCGCCATCGATGCGCTGGCAGCGCGGCTGGCGCGCCGCGTGGCGCACGAGCGTGCCTTCACCGCCCACGCCGCGCACGCGCTGCGCACGCCGCTGGCCGGCATCGACGCCCAGTTGGCGGTGGCGCTGCGTGAGAGCCCCCCGGAACTGCAGCCCCGCCTGCAGCGCGTGCGCGCCGCCGCCGGCAGGTTGCAGCGCGTGGTGGCGGCGTTGCTGGCGCTGTTCCGCAGCGACACCGATCTGCAGCGCCGGAGCGTGGACCTGGCGGCACTGCTGGCGCGGCTGCCGGTGGAGGGCCTGAGGGTCGAGGTGCGCGCACCGGCGCCCATCGATGCCGATGCCGACCTGCTGTCCGCCGCGCTGCTGAACCTGCTGGACAACGCGTTGAGGCACGGCGCGACGGCGGTGACGATGACGACGCCGCGGCCCGGCGTGCTGCGCGTGCAGGACGACGGGCCGGGCGTGGAGGCGGCACGCCGCCTGGACTTGCAGCAAGCCATCGATGCCGAAGCCTATGAAGGTCGCACCGGCCTCGGCCTGATGCTGGCCGACCTGGTGGCGCGCGCCCATGGCGGCGGCTTGACGCTGCCCGCGGTCGAGCACGGCTTCGCCGTCGAGCTGCGCCTGGCCACCGACTGATTGCCGAACGGATTGCCTGCACATGCCCGACGAACGAAACAGCTCCAGAAGCCCGCCCGCAGACGAGACGCCGCCCTCCTTCAAGAGCCGCGGCGGCCTGCAACGCGTCCTGAACGCGATGAGTTATTCGCTGGCCGGCCTGCGCGCCGCGTTCCGCCACGAGGCCGCCTTCCGCCAGGAGCTGGCACTGGGCATCCCGCTGGTGCTGCTGGCACCGTGGCTGGCGCCCGGGCGCTGGCAGGCGCTGGCGATGGTCGGCAGCGTGGTGCTGGTGTGGGTCGTGGAACTGCTCAACTCGGCCATCGAAGCGCTGGCCGACGCGGTGTCGGCCGACCGCCACCCGCTGCTCGGCCGTGCCAAGGACCTGGGCAGCGCGGCGGTGATGTTCTGCCTGCTGCAGGTGCTGTGGGTGTGGGCGGTGGCGCTGTGGCCCTGAACGCGGCCCCGCCGCAGCGCCCCCCAAGGCATCGGCCGACGTGACCCCAGGCCGCACCGGCGCGTCGCCTTGTTCGGCGAGTGCATGCTGGAGTTGCAGGGCCAGGCCTTCGGCACCCTGCACCAGGGCTATGGCGGCGACACGCTCAACACCGCCGTCTACCTGGCCCGTTGCGGCGCCGCTGCCGGCATCCGCGTGCACTACGCCACCGCCTTGGGCGACGACGCGCTGAGCAGCGGCCTGCTGCAGCGCTGGGCCGCCGACGGGCTGGACCTGAGCCTGGTGCGCCGGATTCCGGGCCGCCTGCCGGGGCTGTACCTGATCGACGTCGATGCGCGAGGCGAGCGCAGCTTCAGCTACTGGCGCGACACCAGCGCGGCCAAGGCCTACTTCGAAGCCGGCTGTGAACAGACGCCCACGCCCCTGGAACAGCGGCAGGCCGAGTGGGACGCGCTGTACCTGAGCGGCATCAGCCTGGCGATCCTGCCACCGGCCGGGCGCGAACGCCTCTTCGCCTTGATGCAGGCGTTGCGCGGGCGTGGCGCCGCCGTCGTGTTCGACAACAACTACCGTCCGCGGCTGTGGCCCGACGCGGCCGAGGCGCGGCGCTGCTACGCGCGCGCCTTCGAGCTGGCCAGCCTGGCGCTGGTCACCGCCGACGACCACCAGGCGCTGCTCGGCCTGGGCGAGCTGGGCGAGGCGGTGGCCGCCGCGCAGGCCTTGCCGGTGCTGGAGATCGCGATCAAGCGGGGCGCCGCGGCCACCCTCGTGCGTGCCGCCGGCGGTGACTGGCAGCAAGCGCCCACCGTGGCGGTGCCGCAGGTGGTGGACACCACGGCGGCCGGCGACTCCTTCGCCGCCGGCTACATGAGCCGTCGCCTGGCCGGTGCCACGGCGCTGGAGTCGGCGGTCTTCGGCAACCGGTTGGCGGCGCGGGTGATACAACACCGCGGTGCCCTGATCGCGCCGGTGCTGATGGCCGACCTGCTGGACTGAAGCCATCGGCGCCGGGGTCGACGCGGACACCCCACCGATCCCCCCTCCAGCCAAGGAACGGCCCTGCGCATGACCTCGACCCTGAAACCTTTCCGGCGCCTGCTGCTGACCGGCGCCGCCGGCACCCTGGGCCGCGTGCTCAGGCCACGCCTGGGCTCGCTGTGCGAGCACCTGCGCCTGTCCGATCGGGCCGACCTCGGCGCGGCGGCGCCCGGCGAAGAGCTGCACCGGGTCGCGCTGGAAGACCGCGCCGCGGTGCTGGCACTGCTGGACGGCGTGGACGCGGTCGTGCACTTCGGCGGCGTGTCCACCGAGGCGGCCTTCGACCCCATCCTGCAGGCCAACATCGTCGGCGTCTTCAACCTCTACGAGGCGGCCCGGCACCACGGTGTGCGCCGCATCGTGTTCGCGAGCTCCAACCACGTCGTCGGCTTCTACCGCCAGAGCGAGGTCATCGACAGCCATGCGCCGCCGCGGCCCGACACGCTGTACGGCGTGAGCAAGGCCTTCGGCGAGAACCTGTCGCGCATGTATTTCGAGCGCTACGGCATCCAGACCGTGTGCCTGCGCATCGGCAGCGCCACGCCCGAGCCGCTGAACCGCCGCATGCTCGCCAGCTGGCTCAGTCACGACGACCTCGAGCGCCTGGTGGTGGCTTCGCTCACCGCCCCCTGCGCCGAGCACACGGTGATCTTCGGCACCAGCGACAACCCCACGCGCTGGTGGGACAACACGCGCGCCGCACACATCGGCTACCGGCCGCAGGACAGTTCCGAACCCTGGCGCGCCGCCATCGAAGCGGCCGACCCACGGCCCGACCCCAAGGACCCGGCGCTGACCTGGCAGGGCGGCGTCTTCGTCAACCTGGGCCCGTATGACTGATGCCGAGTTGAGTTCGATGGCATGGAAGTGGGCGACCCGCTCGCGGACCGACGAGGATCTCCAAGGTCGTCTTTGCGGGCCCATGTCCGCCCGGCAAAGGGGTGCCCGGGCAGGCCGCAGCGCTTCGCTGAGGCGGTCGCCGCTTCGCGTCGACTGCCCTGCGATGCTCGGTCTCGCGGCCCCGTCGCATAACTCGCTGCGTTCGCTGCGCTCACTGCGCTCGGACAGATGCGACGAGTCAGTCGTGGATGCGCGCTGTGCGCGCGGCCGCAAGCCCTGCGCTTCTCGGCGCCTCAGAGGCGCGCTGCAACCTGCCCGGGCACCCCTTTGCGGAAACGTCTGAGGTCGTCGTTGCGAACAGCCTCGGTGGTGCCTCGCGGCAGGGCCACCGCGGTGCCCTACAGTCCCGCCTGAGCCCGAGGCTGCCGCGGGCGTTGGGGTTGAGCCAGCATGCAGATCGGACCGAGCTTTCCGTTCGCGCCCTCGCAGCGCCTGCCCGACCCGCGCATCGAGGTGCTGGACGAACGCTTCCTGCCGCTGCGCCTGCTGTCGGGGTCCGTGGAGCAGCTCGCGACGGGCTTCTACTGGGCCGAAGGGCCGGTGTGGTTCGGCGACGGGCGCTACCTGCTGTTCTCCGACATCCCCAACGACCGCATCCTGCGCTGGGACGACTGTTCCGGCGCCTTGAGCGAGTTCCGCAAGCCCTCTTGTCACGCCAACGGCCTGGCGCGCGACCGGCAGGGCCGGCTGCTGGCCTGCGAGCACGGTACGCGGCGCGTCACCCGCACCGAATACGACGGCCGCATCACCGTGCTGGCCAGTCACTACCAGGGCAAGCGGCTGAATTCACCCAACGACATCGTCTGCGCCAGCGACGGCAGCATCTGGTTCACCGACCCACCCTTCGGCATCCTGGGGTGGTGGGAAGGCGAGCCTGCCACGCCCGAGTTGCCGCACGGCGTCTATCGCATCGACCCCGGCAGCGGCGAGCTGACGATGGTGCTGGGCGACCTGCGTGGCAGCAACGGCCTGGCCTTCAGCCCCGACGAACGCGTGCTGTACGTGGTGGAAAGCCGCGCCATGCCGCACCGCAGGATCTGGGCTTACGACGTCGCCGGTGCCACGCTGCAAAACAAGCGCCTGTTCGTCGACGCCGGTGGCCCCGGCGCCTACGACGGCATTGCGGTGGACGTGCAGGGCAACGTCTGGTGCGGCTTCGGCAGCAGCGGCGAGGCCGGGGCCGACCTCGAGGCACTGGACGGCGTGCGCGTGTACGACGCCGCCGGCACGCCGCTGGCGCACATCCACCTGCCCGAGCGCTGCGCCAACCTGTGCTTCGGCGGCGCGCGCCGCAACCGGCTCTTCATGGCCGGCAGCCACTCGCTGTATGCGCTGTACGTCAATGTGCAGGGGGCCGTGCCGTGAAACCCGCCACCCGGCACGCACCCGCGACCTGAAAGGGACCCTGCATGGCCCGCTTGCCCTACGCCCGGCTCGACGACCCCGAAAAGGCGCCGCTCGTCGAGCGCATCGTCGCCGAACGCGGCAGCGTGCTGCACCTGTACCAGATGCTGCTGCACAGCCCGCCGCTGGCCGAGGGCTGGCTGGCCTACCTGACGGCCGTGCGCCATCACCTCACGCTCGGCGGCGCGCTGCGCGAGCTGATCATCATGCGCGTGGCCCTCCTCAACGGCGCGCCCTACGAAGCCGACCAGCACGCGCCCATCGCGCTGAAGGAAGGCGTGACGCAGGCGCAACTGGACGCACTGGCGGAATGGGCTGCGGCCGACTGCTTCGATGCCACCCAGCGTGCCGTGCTGCGACTGACCGACGCCATGACACGCGACATCCACTTTGCGCCCGAGATCCTGGCCGCCGTGCGCGAGCAGCTCGGCGAGCGCGGCACGGTGGAGGCCGTGGCCACGATCGCGGCCTACAACATGGTGTCGCGCTTCCTGGAAGCGTTGCAGATCCACAGCGACGACCCGCGCACCTATTGAAGCTGCACAGCCAGGCAGGCAGCGCCGCGCTCAGCGTTCGGCGATGTAGTGCTGCGTGGTCGGCACCTCGCCCGGCAGCAGGTAGCCGCGCACGTGCGCCTCGATCTCCTGGTCGGCCAGCGTGCCGCGGGCGCGCTGGTGCAGGTAGTCGGCCCAGCTGGTGACGATGAAGCGCTCGCAGAAGCGTGACGGGTCCGACAGGTCGCGGTAGACGCGCCAGAAGGTCGCGCCGTCGCGGCGGCGCGGGGCGCGCAGCTGGCTCACGGCGTCGAGGAAGGCTTCCGTGTCGTCCGGCCGCACGCGGTAGCCGATCTCCACCGCCACCGGGCCGGCCTCGGGCGTCGGGCTCGTGCTTGACGAACAGGTCCTGCGACAGCGGGACCTGCGTCACCTCGTCGAGCCCGCCCATGCGCAGCGGGAAGGGCCGCGCCAGCAGCAGCCCGGCCGCCATCGCCACGGCGGCCATGAGCAGCGCGGGCGTCAGGCCCAGGATGTCGGACAGCGGCCCCAGAACGCCGAGCCGATGGCGAACGAGCCCAGCGCGCTCAGCGTGTGCATCGCCGTGGCACGCGCGCGCACCCAGGGCGGCACGCTGGTCTGCGTGGCGGTGTTGTAGGTGGACATGACCGCCATCCACGCCGCGCCGCCGGCCACCAGTGCGACATAGACCAGCGCATGCGTGCGCGACAGCGCGGCCACCGCCATGACGCGGCGAAGACGACGCAGCCGCCCGCCACCAGGCGCTCCAGCCCCAGCCGCTGCCGCAGGCGGCCGATGACCAGGCCGGCGAGCACGGCCCCGGTGCCCAGGCAGCCCATCAGGAAGCCGAAGCCGGTGGCGCCCAGGCCCGAGCTGGCGCTGGCCGATCACCGGCAGCAGCGCCCACAGCGCCGAGCCGGTGGCGCTGTAGGCCATGGTGCGCACCAGTTGCGCCAGCACGGTGTCGGAGTGGCGCGCAAAGCGCAGCGCGCTGAGCATGCCGCCCCACAGCCGCTCCGCCGGCAGGCGTGACGGCGGGTGCGGCCGCGGCGGGTGGCGCCGCACGGCCTCGAACAGCACGCACACGCCGGCCACCGCCAGCACGAAGCACCCAGCCGCTGCCGGCATGCGTGAAGATGTAGCCGGCCACCGCGGGCCCCAGCGCGCGTGCGGCGTTGTAGGAGATGCCGATGGCGGTGATGGCCTGCGGCAGTTCGTCGCGCGGCACCGACGTCGACGACCGCCGAGTTCCACGCCGGCGACAGCATCGCCGTGCAGCAGCCGCCGACGAAGGTCAGCACCAGCAGCGTCGCGGCCCCCGCCAAGCCCGCCAGCGCCAGCAGCGCCAGCAGCGACACCACCGCCGCCTGCACGCCCAGCGCGACGAGGATCAGGCGGCTTGCGGTCGGTGGTGTCGGCCATCACGCCGGCCGGCAGCGCCAGCAGGAACATCGGCAGGAACACGGCCGTCTGCACCAGCGCGGCCAGGAACGACGAGCCGCTCAGCTCGACCATCAGCCAGGCCGTGGCCATGGCCTGCATCGCATTGCCGACGAAATAGACCGTGCCGCCCGACAGCAGCGCGCGGAACGGCAGGTGCCGCAGCGTGGCGCGGATCGACGGGGGGGCGGTCATGGCGGCCGATTATTGGCGGTGCGTTGCATGCGCCCCGCCGCCATGCGCATTCACTCCCTCTCCCTCTGGGAGAGGGCGGGGTGAGGGCGAGCGCCACCCCTCACCCCAACCCTCCCCGGCGGGGAGAGGGGAGTCAGACGCCTCAGCCCGGCGCCACCTGGTGCGCGGCCATGATCTCCAGCGCCCGCACCAGCGCCGAATGGTCGAGGTCGGCCATGCCGTGGGCGGCGCAGGCCTGCATCAGTTGCGCGGCATTGGCCGTCTGCGGCAGGCTCACGCCCAGGGTCTTGGCGCCCTGCAGCGCCAGGTTCAGGTCCTTCTGGTGCAGCCCGATGCGAAAGCCCGGGTTGAAGGTGCGCTTGATCATGCGTTCGCCGTGCACCTCGAGGATGCGGCTGGACGCGAAGCCGCCCATCAGCGCCTGCCGCACCTTGGCCGGGTCGGCGCCGGCCTTGCTGGCGAAGACCAGCGCCTCGGCCACGGCCTCGATATTCAGCGCCACGATGATCTGGTTGGCGACCTTGGTGGTCTGGCCGTCGCCGTTGGCGCCGACGAGGGTGATGTTCTTGCCCATCTGCTCGAACAGCGGCTTGACGCGGTCGAACGCCGCCTCGGGCCGCCGACCATGATGGTCAGGCTGGCCGCCTTGGCGCCGACCTCGCCGCCGGAGACGGGCGCGTCGAGGTAGTCGCAGCCCAGCGCGTTGATCTTCTTCGCGAAATCCTTGGTGGCCATCGGCGAGATGCTGCTCATGTCGACCACGGTCTTGCCCGCCGACAGGCCGGCGGCGACGCCATCGTCGCCGAACAGCACCGCCTCCACGTCGGGCGTGTCGGGCACCATGATGATGACGATGTCGGCGCGCTCGGCCACTTCCTGGGCGCTGCCGCAGGCGGTGGCGCCGGCGTCGAGCAGTGCCTGCGGCACCTGGCTGCGCGTGGCGACGAAGAGCGCGTGGCCGGCGGCGCGCAGGTGGCCGGCCATCGGCGGCCCATGATGCCGAGGCCGATGAAGCCGAGCTTGAGGTGAGTGCTGGTCATGTCGAGGTCTCTCCTTCGGGCCGGCTCAGGTGGTGGCGCGCAGGGTGCGGCGCGCCTGCTCGAGCCAGCCGAGGCCGGCCTCGGTGCTGGCGGCGGGCTTGTATTCGCAGCCGATCCAGCCCTGGTAGCCGATGCGGTCGAGGTGCGCGAACAGGAAGGGGTAGTTGATCTCGCCGGTGCCGGGCTCGTTGCGGCCGGGGTTGTCGGCGACCTGGATGTGGCCGATGCGCGCCAGGTGCTTGCTCATCGTGGCCGCCAGTTCGCCCTCGTAGCGCTGGGCGTGGTAGATGTCGTACTGCACGAAGGCGTTGTCGGCGCCCACCTCGTCCAGCACCGCCACCGCCTGCTCGGTGCGGTTGAGGCAGAAGCCGGGCACGTCGTAGTTGTTGATCGGCTCGATCAGCAGCTTGAGCCCGGCGGCCTTCAGCGCGGCCGCGGCAAAGCGCAGGTTGTCGACGAAGGTGCGGCGCGCGGTGGCGTCGTCGACGCCGGCGGGCGGCTTGCCGGCCAGGCAGTTGAGCTGCGGCACGCCGAGCGCGGTGGCGTAGTCGACGGCCTTGCGACACGCCGGCGCGGAATTCGGCCACGCGGCCGGGTCGCAGGCCGATGCCGCGGTCGCCGGCCGCCCAGTCGCCGGCGGGCAGGTTGTGCAGCACCATCTTCAGGCGGTTGGCGTCCAGCCGGTCGCGGATCGCGGCGGCGGCGCTTCGTAGGGGAACTGGAACTCGACCGCGTTGAAGCCGGCCCGCGCCGCGCGCTCGAAGCGGTCGAGAAGCGGCACTTCGGTGAACAGCATCGAGAGGTTGGCGGCAAAGCGGGGCATGTGGTCTCCTTGTCGGATTCATTCCAGCAGGCCGGCCATCTCCAGGCCCTGGCGGCCTTCGGGGTGGCGGCAGTCGATGTCCTCGAACTCGTTGATCTTGTCGATCTCGGTGCCCATGGCGATATTGGTCACCTTCTCCAGGATGCACTTCAACCACGACCGGCACCCGGTACTGCCGCGCCATCTGCTGCGCCTGGCGCAGGGCGTCCTGGATCTTCTCGGGGTCGGTCACGCGCAGCGCCTTGCAGCCCAGGCCTTCGACGACCTTCATGTGGTCGACGCCGTAGCCCTGCAGGGCAGGTTCGTCGACATTCTGGTTGTCGAAGGCGAGCTGCACGCAGAAGTCCATCTCGAAGCCGCGCTGGCTCTGGCGGATGAGGCCGAGGTAGCTGTTGTTCACCAGCACCTGCACGTAGGGCAGGCTGAACTGCGCGCCCACCGCCAGCTCCTCGATCAGGAACTGGAAGTCGTAGTCGCCCGACAGGCCCACCACCGTGCGCGTGGGGTCGGCGGCCACCACGCCCAGCGCGGCCGGGATCGTCCAGCCCAGCGGGCCGGCCTGGCCGCAGTTGATCCACTGGCGCGGGCCGTAGACGTGCAGGAACTGCGCGCCGGCGATCTGGCTCAGGCCGATGGTGGTGACGTAGACGGTGTCGCGCGGGAAGACGGCGTTCATCTCCTCGTACACGCGCAGCGGCTTGATCGGCGTCTCGGTGTAGTGGGTCTTGCGGTGCATGAGCTTCTTGCGCTCGGCGCAGCGGCCGGCCCAGACGCCGAAGTCCTTCAGCGTCGCCGCGGCCTTGCGCTCGCGCGCCACCTGCACGAAGAGCTCCAGCGCCGCCTTGGCGTCGCTGACGATGCCGAGGTCGGGGTTGAAGACGCGGCCGATCTGCGTCGGCTCGATGTCGACGTGCACGAAGGTGCGGCCCTTGCAGTAGACCTCGGTGGCTGCCGGTGTGGCGGTTGGCCCAGCGGTTGCCGATGCCGAGCACGAAGTCGCTGGCCAGCATGGTGGCGTTGCCGTAGCGGTGGCTGGTCTGCAGGCCCACCATGCCGGCCATCAGCGGGTGGTCGTCGGGGATCGTGCCCCAGCCCATCAGCGTGGGGATCACCGGCACGCCGGTGAGTTCGGCAAACTCCACCAGCAGGTCGGACGCGTCGGCATTGATGATGCCGCCGCCGGCCACGATCAGCGGCTTCTCGGCGGCCATCAGCATGTCCAGCGCCTTCTCGATCTGCTTGCGCGTGGCGGCGGGCTTGTAGACCGGCAGCGGCTCGTAGGTGTCGATGTCGAATTCGATCTCGGCCATCTGCACGTCGAACGGCAGGTCGATCAGCACCGGCCCCGGGCGGCCCGAGCGCATGAGGTGGAAGGCCTGCTGGAAGGCGCGCGGCACCAGCGCCGGCTCGCGCACGGTGACGCTCCACTTGGTCACCGGCTTGGAGATCGACTCGATGTCGACGGCCTGGAAGTCCTCCTTGTACAGCCGCGCGCGCGGCGCCTGGCCGGTGATGCACAGGATGGGGATGCTGTCGGCGATGGCCGAATACAGGCCGGTGATCATGTCGGTGCCGGCCGGGCCCGAGGTGCCGATGCAGACGCCGATGTTGCCGGCCCTGGCCCGCGTGTAGCCCTCGGCCATGTGCGAGGCGCCCTCGACGTGGCGGGCCAGGATGTGGGCGATGCGCTGCGCGCTCGCGCAGCGCGGCGTAGAGCGGGTTGATCGCGGCGCCGGGCACGCCGAAGGCCTGCGTGACGCCTTCCTTCTCCATCACCAGCACTGCGGCCATGGCGGCCTTCATCTTTGCCATCGTTGTCTCCGTCGAGGTTGAATTGCCTGGGCGGATGTTCGGGCGGCGGGGCTTGCGGCGGAAGGGGCCGGCGGGCGATATGAGCTATTCCACGCAGGAATGGCGGGCTGCGATGGCGGGGCCGATGCGGGTGCGCCGGGAGCGTGTGTGAGGGTGCGCTGGCGCTGGTTGTCGATGGGTCGTACAGGCGGCGGCGTCCGGTGCATGATGTCGCATGGTTCTGCGGACGATGATCATGACGAGCTGGTGTGCGTGTTGGCCGGTGCCTGTGCGCGGAGGCGGGTGGCGCGGTGCCGCCGGCCCCCGCTGCGGCAAGCTATGCCTCGAGGACGCCGTGCGGGCGGCGCGTGCCGATGCGGCGCGCCGTACGGGCGTGGCCGCCGAATCCCTGGCGCTGGTCAGCGCCGAAAGCGTGACCTGGTCCGACGGCAGCCTGGGCTGCCCGCAGCCGGGCATGGCCTACACGCAGGCGCTGGTGCCCGGCTACCGGGTGCGGCTGCGCGGGCCGGCCGGGGAGATGGATTACCACGCCAGCACGCGCGGGGCGCTGGTGCTGTGCCCGGCGGGGCGGGCGGTGGAGCCGCTGCCGGGAGCGAGCCGATCTACCCGAGCCGCGGCACACCGCCCAGGCAGTACTGCGCCACGTGCGCCGCCCGACGATCAATGAAAAAACGCCCCGCGGATCGCTCCGCGGGGCGCTTGTCGAGCGGCCGCGCCGGCGCCTCGCTGACGATCAAGGCGTGTCGATGCGCACGATGGTCGGGCTCGGCATGCCGGTCGTGCCGCCGTAGGCGACGGAGCCCAGGTACTTCGTGGCCGCGGCCAGGCCGTTGGTGGTGATGGTGATCGTGCCGGTCTGGCTGACGACCGCGGTGGCCGGCGCGCTGACCGTCATGTTGCCTGCCGCGGTGTTGCCGAGCAGCCAGGTGTGCAGCTTGAACGGGCTGGACCCGACCACACCCCAACCCTGCACCACGACGGTGTAGTGTGCCGGCCGCCGGACTCCGTCAGGTTCACCTCTTCGGCCGACGTGCCGCTGCCGCTGCTGCCCACCAGCGCGCTGGCGCTGTTGAAGACGCACAGGTCGATGTCGGCGCCGGCGTTGACGTCGGCGTCGAACAGCGAGAAGCGCGCGTAGGTGGTGCCCGCCGGAACCGCGACCGGGATCAGTTGCGCATTCGGCGACGTCAGGCTGCAAGCGCCGTCGGTCGGGTCGTCGACGACCGTGCCCGGCGTCACCGCGGCGGGGATGAGCCCGCGCGGCGTGGCGGTGAAGGCGCCGTTGTAGCCGAAGGTCACGTTGTACGACCCGCTGACCTGCGTCGGCGCCGCCAGGGCCACCGGGCGCACGACGATCGGGCTGCGCACGCTCACGCCGCTGCCGGCCCAGGTGAGCTGGCCGCCGACGTAGCTGCCGGGGGCGGCGGAGGCGTTGGTGAACGACACCGTGAAGCTCGTCGTCTCGCCGCGGTTCAGCGTCAGCGACGCCGGAGTCACCACCGCGGTGATGCCAGTCGAGGCCGCTGATCGAGGCGGTCACCGTCAACGGGCCGCCGCTGACGTTCGTCACCTTGCGGGTGACCGTCTGCGTGCCGGCCATGTCGCCGATGGCGATCGACGCGACGTTCAGGTTGCTCGGGTCGATCGGCGTCACGGCCGGTGCAGCCGACCGCCGGGCTGCACGCCGCAGATGAAGCTCAGCCAGTCGCTGAAGCCCGCGTCGTAGACCAGGCCGGGGTTCATCGCCGCGGCGGGCTGCACGTGGCCGGCGCCCTGGCGGAAGATCACCAGCGGATTGGTGTTCGGGCCGTCGAGCACGTCATAGCCGGTGGTCATCAGCGCCGACTTGATCGCCATCGGCGACCAGTTCGGGTACTTCTGCTTGAACAGCGCCGCGAGGCCGGCCACGTGCGGGCTGGACATCGAGGTGCCGCTGTACAGGTCGAACAGGCGGCCGCCGTTTCCGGGAGGCGCCACGCCGGCCAGGATGTCCTGCCGGGCGCGATGAGGTCGGGCTTGAGCAGGTCGCCGTTGCCGGCGCGCAAGGGGCCGCGCGACGAGAACGACGGCGGTGAACGGCGCCGGCGCGTTGTAGACGATCGTCGCCTGGTTGATCGACGCCGTGGCACCGGCCGTCGGCCGCGTAGGCCTTGAGGCCGTGCCGCTCGCCGTGACTGCAGGTGCACGGTCGGCACGAAGTGGAAGTCGGCGTTGAGCGAGCTGGTCGGGGTGTTCACCAGGATCATGCCGACGCCGCCGGCCTCCTTCACCGCCAGGCTCTTGTTGACGCGGGCCGTGACGCCGCGATCGCAGACCACGATCTTGCCGGCCACCTTGGCCGGGTCGAGGCACCGCTGCCACCGTCGTCCGGCGCCGTAGCACAGCGCGCACGCTGGTCGGCATCGGCGCCCGGCAGGCCGGCGGCGCGTCGAGTCGATCAGCGGCTGCGGCCACCGGCGTGGCCACCGAGGCGCCGGTGTAGGTCGAGCCGTTGCCCAGCGTCACCGAGCCGCTCGCCGATTCGGTTGTGCGTGCCGGCCGCCACCGTCGTCAGCCACGGGCCGGGGTGCGCCACGGTGCTGGTCGCGGGCCGCTGTTGCCGGCCGAAGCCGCGACGAACACGCCCGCATCGGCGGCGAACAGGAAGGCGATCTCGACCGGGTCGCGGAAGTTCGTCTGTCGAGCCGCTGATCGAGAAGTTGATGACGTCGACGCCGTCGGCCACGGCCTGGTCGATGGCCGCCACGCTGTCGGTCGTGAAGCACGAGCCGCCGGCGCCGGTTTCCCAGCAGACCTTGTAGGCCGCGATGCGCGCGCGCGGCGCGATGCCGCTGATGCTGCCGAACACGGCGGCCGGCGCCGGTGGCCGGCACGCTGGCGTT
The DNA here is from genome assembly GCA_963717575.1 of uncultured beta proteobacterium. GTDB lineage: Bacteria > Pseudomonadota > Gammaproteobacteria > Burkholderiales > Burkholderiaceae_C > Rubrivivax. Next base: position 18,676 of record CAVQWK010000035.1, read on the forward strand.
GCCGCCGGCCGTGGTGGCCGTGTGCGTGCCGTGGCCGCCGAAGTCGCGCGGCGAGTTGAATTCCCAGGGCAGTTGGGCATCGATGCCGGCGTTGCCGCCCCAGCCCGCGTTGTAGTAGCGCGCGCCGATCAGCTTCTGGTTGCAGTCGCTGCCGGTGAAGGCCTCGCCGGGCGTGCACTTGCCGTTCCAGCCGGGAATCTGCTGGTAGCGACAGCTTGCCGTCCTTCGTGGCATTGCCGTTGGTGCCGGTGCGGTCGGAGAAGCTCGGGTGCTCGGGCCAGACGCCGCCGTCGACGATGCCGATGATGACGTTCTCGCCCGTTACGCCGGTCTTGTCCAGACGCCGCCGGGCCGCTCAGGCCCAGGAAGCCGGCGTCGTCGAGTGTCGAGCTGCGCGCCTCGTCCTTCGTCACCGCCAGCACGCCTGGCATCTGCGCCAGCTTCTGCGCCTGCGTCGGCGGTCAGCTCGGCGGCGAAGCCGTTGAAGACGTAGCCGTAGCTGTAGAGCTTCTTGCTGCGCGCCGACGCCGGCCATCGCCGTATCCTGCTGCGCCGCCAGGAAAGCCATGTAGCTGACCACCGCCGGCGAATTCGGGTCGATCTTCTGGCCCTTGTTCGGCTTCGTGGCCTGCAGGCCCTTGATGCCGCCGTCGTAGGCCGTGACCGGCATGTCGGCCAGTCTGCACGATATAGGCGTTGTTCCTCGTCTTGACCTTGCCTTGCGCTGCTGCCGGCCGCGACCGCAGGGCCGGCGGCCAGGCCGGCCAAGGCTGCGATCACGGTCAGGGACCGCCATCCAATACCCGCTTTGATACTCATGTGTATTCCTTGGTGAAGGTGTTTCGTGCGTCGCGGTGCCGACGTGGGTTTCACGGCGCCGCGCGCCGTTCGAGCCGCCGGCGCATGGGTGGCGCCGGTGCCGTAGCAGCGTGCGTATTTCACATCCCAGGCACGGAAAGGCTTCTGCGGGCTTTCCCGCGTATCGGTGCCATCGGGCGGCGCATCCGACCCCTCATCCAGGGGGGAGATGGTCGCGGCAGGCGCCTCCCGCCGGCGACCGCCGCCGGCCGCTACATTGCCCCCATGGACACCGTCGCCGGCATCCGCCTCTTCATCCGCGTCGTCGAGACCGGCAGCTTCAGCCGTGCCAGCGTCGACCTCGGCATCACCCAGCCCACCGCCACCAAGCACGTGGCGGCGCTGGAGGCGCGGCTGGGGGCGCGGCTGTTCCACCGCAGCACGCGCGGCGTCACGCCCACCGAGGCGGGCGCGGCCTACTACGACAAGTGCAAGGTGATCGCGCGCGAGCTCGACGAGGCCGACAACCTGGTGGCGCTGATGCAGTCGCGCGTGCAGGGCACGCTTGCGCATCAGCACCTCGGTGGCCTTCGGCCGCCGCGTGCTGACGCCGCTGGTGCTGCGCTTCATGCAGCAGCACCCGGGGCTGCAGGTCGACCTGAGCTTCGAGGACCGCTACGTCAACCTGGTGGAGCAGGGCATCGACCTCGCCATCCGCATGGGCCGGCTGGCCGACTCCTCACTCGGCGCGCGCTGGCTCGGCGTCAACCCCTGGGTGCTGGTGGGGGCGAAGGCCTACCTGGCCGCAGCACGGCACGCCGCAGCCGACCGGCCGAGCTGACGGGCCACGCCGCGCTGGTCTACAGCAGCGTGCAGGGCGACGAGCGCTGGCATTTCACCGGCGCCGACGGCGCCGCGGTGTCGGTGCCGGTGAAGGGCCCGCTGCGCAGCAACAACCTGTCGGCGCTGCTGGCCGCGGCGCGCGCCGGCATGGGCCTGGCCATCCTGCCCTGGTACGTGGCGCACGATTCGGTGCAGGCCGGCGCCGTGCTGCCGCTGCTGGAGCGCTGGTCGCTGCCGGCGCAGGAGGTGCACGCCGTCTTCCCGTCGCCGCGCCTGGTGCCGACCAAGGTCAGCGGCTTCGTCGACTGGCTGCAGGGCCAGTTCGGCGAGCGCTGGTGGGCGCAGCCGCGCTGAGCCGGCGGCTGCGCCCGGGGGCCATCAGGCCGTCGGCAGCGTGTAGTCCTTGAACTGGTCGCGCAGCTTGTTCTTCTGCATCTTGCCGGTGGCGCCCAGCGGGATGGCGTCGACGAAGACGACGTCGTCGGGCGTCCACCACTTGGCGATCTTGCCTTCGAAGAAGGCCAGCAGCTCCTCCTTCGTGAGCTCGGCGCCGGGCTTCTTCATCACCACCAGCAGCGGGCGCTCGTCCCACTTCGGGTGCTTGGCGGCGATGCACGCGGCCATCGCCACCGCCGGGTGCGCCATGGCGATGTTCTCGAGGTCGATCGAGCCGATCCATTCGCCGCCGCTCTTGATGACGTCCTTGCTGCGGTCGGTGATCTGCATGTAGCCGTCGGCGTCGATCTTGGCCACGTCGCCGGTGGGGAACCAGCCGCGGCCTCTCGTCCTTACCAGCGGGTCGCCGCCTTCGTCCTTGAAATAGCGCGAGATGATCCACGGGCCGCGCACGTAGAGGTCGCCCGAGGTCTCGCCGCCCCAGGGCAGTTCCTTGCCGTTGGCGTCGACGATCTTCATGTCGACGCCGTAGATCGCGCGGCCCTGCTTGGCCATCACCGCGTAGCGCTCTTCCTGCGTCATGCGCCAGGTGCTTGGGCTTGAAGGTGCAGGCGGTGCCCAGCGGGCTCATCTCCGTCATGCCCCAGGCGTGCAGCACGTGCACGCCGAACTTGTCGCCGAAGGTGCGGATCATCGCCGGCGGGCAGGCCGAGCCGCCGATCACCGTGCGGTTCATGGTGCTGAACTTCAGGCCGTTGGCCTCGACGTAGGCCAGCAGCCCCTGCCACACCGTGGGCACGCCGGCCGACAGCGTGACGCCTTCGCTCTCGAACAGTTCGTACAGCGACTTGCCGTCGAGCCCGGCGCCGGGGTAGACGAGCTTGGCGCCCGTCATGCAGCCGACGTAGGGCAGGCTCCAGGCGTTGACGTGGAACATCGGCACCACCGGCAGGATGCTGTCGCGCGCCGAGCAGTTCAGCGCGTCGGGCATGCGCCGCGGCGTAGGCGTGCAGCACCGTGGAGCGGTGGCTGTAGAGCACGCCCTTGGGGTTGCCCGTGGTGCCCGAGGTGTAGCACAGCGAACTGGCGGTGTTCTCGTCGAACTCGGGCCAGGCGAAGCGGTCGTCCTGCGCGTCGAGCAGTTCCTCGTAGCACAGCAGGTTGGGGATCTTGGCCGCCACGTCGGCCGCCGGCATGTGCGCGCGGTCGGTCATGGCGACGAAGGCCTTGATCGTCTTCGTGCGGTGGGCCACGGCCTGGATCAGCGGCAGGAAGGTCAGGTCGAAGAACAGCACCTGGTCTTCGGCGTGGTCGGCGATGTAGACGATCTGGTCCGGGTGCAGGCGCGGGTTGACGGTGTGCAGCACGGCGCCGGTGCCGCTGACCGCGTAGTACAGCTCCATGTGGCGGTAGCCGTTCCAGGCCAGCGTGGCCACGCGGTCGGACATCTTCACGCCCAGCGCGGCCAGCGCCTTGGCCATGCGGCGCGAGCGCGCGGCCAGGTCCTTGTAGGTGTAGCGGTGGATGTCGCCTTCGACGCGGCGCGACACGATCTCGCGCTCGCCGTGGTGGCGCTCGGCGTGGACGAGAGGGAGGAAATCAGCAGCGGCTGCTGCATCATCTGGCCGTACATAGGTCTCCTTTTATGCGGTGGTCAGCGGCGTCGGTGCCTGCCACGCCATTTTGAGGCAATCGTGGGCTGTCGCGTGGGGACATCGGTGCGGGAGCATCGCTGCGGGAACATCGGCGCGGGATCAGGCCGGCGGGGCGCTCTGCTCCGCTCATGTCCCCCGGGCGCGGGCTGCGCCCGACCCTCCTCCTTTACTTCGCTGCGCAGAGCGCCCCACCGTCCTGATCCGGAGACGACAGGGGTGTTCGATGGTGGTGCGCCACGAGGGTGAGGGGCCGAGGATGGCGGGTGGCCGGCGCAGCGAAGTAAAGGAGGAGGAACGGGCGCAGCCCGTTCCGGGGGACATGAGCGGAGCCGGCCACCCGGCAGCCTCGGCTAGCGCAGGTCGATGCCGCCCAGCGGAAACGTCACGAACAGCCGCGCATGCCGCACGAGCAGGTCTTCATGGTTCGGATTCCTTCGCGGGTGCGCGGCCGTCACGTGGCGCGCCTGGGCCGGGCTCGCACTGCGTCGGGTCGGCCACGAAGAACCAGCCCAGCGCCACGGCGGCGGGGATGGCGCAGTACCAGTAGGCGTTGCCGCTCACCGCACTGCCGGCTGCGCCAACCAGCCAGCCCGCGGCCGCCAGCGCCACCAGCAGCGCCAGGCGGCGGCGCGTGCTGTCGCTGCCTGCGCTCGATGGGCATCCTTGGCTCCATCGCCTGGACCGGCGTGGGTGGCCGCGAAGCGAGCGCTACGCCGGCTTCGGCGCCGCCGCCTTGTCGGCCCAGAGCTGGCCGCCGGTGGCCCAGTCGTGGCGTTCGACGTCGCAGAAGATCACGTCCACGGCGTCGGCCGAACCGCCCAGCGTGCGCACGGTGGCCTCGGTGAGCGCCTGCGCCAGCGCGCGCTTCTGTTCCAGCGTGCGGCCGGCGAAGAGTTCGACGCGGATCGTGGGCATGTTCGGGTCTCCTGTGGATCGTGCGGTGGTGTCAGTGGGCCTCGGCGGCCTTGGCGGCCTCGATCGCCGCGCCCTCGTCGGCCCTTGGCGCCGTTGAAGAACAGGTTCAGCGCCACCGCGGCCACCGCGGTGAGCAGGATGCCCGACTCCAGCAGCGGGTGCAGGCTGTGCGCCATCTGCTGCGTCCAGCGCGGCGCCACCAGCGGGATCAGGCCGAAGCCGATCGACAGCGCCACGATGTACAGGTTGTGGCGGTTGCCCTTGTAGTCGACCGTCGGCCAGGATGCGGATGCCGGTGGCCGCCACCATGCCGAACATCACCAGGCCCGGCGCCGCCCAGCACGAACTGCGGGATCGCCTCGACCAAGGCCGCCATCTTCGGCAGCAGGCCGAGCACGATCATGATCACGCCGCCGGCCACGCAGACCCAGCGGCTGCGCACGCCGGTGACGCCGACCAGGCCCACGTTCTGCGAGAAGCTGGTGTAGGGGAAGGTGTTGAAGATGCCGCCGATCAGCGTGCCCAGGCCGTCGGTGCGCAGGCCGGCGGCGAGTCGCTGCTGGCCGATCTTCTTGCCGGTGATGTCCGACAGCGCCAGGAACATGCCGGTGGATTCGATCATCACCACGATCATCACCAGCGTCATCGTCAGGATCATCACGATGTCGAAGGTGGGCATGCCGAAGGCGAAGGGCGTGACGACGTCGAACCAGTGCGCCTTGGCCGACCTTGTCGAAGTTCATCTTGCCCATCGCCACCGCCACGACGCAGCCGGCGACGATGCCCAGCAGCACCGAGATGTTGGCGACGAAGCCCTTGGCGTACTTCACCAGCAGCAGGATGACGACGAGCACGGCGGCGGCGACCGCCATGTTGTCGAGCGCGCCGTAGTTCGGGTTGTCGACCATCGGGATCGGGCCGCAGGCTCGACGCGGCGCCGCAGGCCGGCCGCCGCGGCGGCCTTGGCCTTGTCGACCATCGCCACCAGCTTGGGCACGTCGACGCTCTGCGCCAGGAAGGCCGGCCCGCCCATCGCCCAGCCCACGCCGACGCGCATCAGGCTGATGCCGATGATGGCGATGATGGTGCCGGTGACCACCGGCGGGAAGAAGCGCAGCAGCTGGCTGATGAGCGGCGCGATCAGCATCGAGATCACGCCGGCGCCGATGATGGCGCCGAAGATCGCGCGCGCGCCGTCGACGCCGGGCATGCGCGTTGGCCATGGCCACCATCGGCCCGACGGCGGCGAAGGTCACGCCCATCATCACCGGCAGCTTGATGCCGAACTAGCGCGCCGAAGCCCAGCGACTGGATCAGCGTGACGAGGCCGCAGCAGAACAGGTCGGCGCTGATCAGCAGCGCCACCTGCTCGGGGCTGAGCTTGAGCGCGCGGCCGACGATCAGCGGCACCGCCACGGCGCCGGCGTACATCACCAGCACGTGCTGCAGGCCCAGCGCGGCCAGGCGCGGCGTGGGCAGGCGTTCGTCCACCGGGTGGACGGCGGTCAGTGCGTCATCGGGGGTGTCTCCTCGGGTGTCGTGGGTCGTCAGCTGGGTCGGGCGCGCCGGCCTCGAACCAGCGCTTGATCAGCGCGCGTTCGGCGTCGGTGATCTGGGTGGCGTTGTTCATCGGCATCAGCTTCAGCACCACCGCCTGCTGGTAGACCGCCTGCGCGTGCTGCTTGATCAGCTCGGGCGTGTGCAGCGCCACGTTCTTCTGCTGCACCTGGGCGTTGTGGCACAGCACGCAGCGCTGCTCGACCACCGCGCTGCACCTCGGCCATCGACACCGCGGCCGGCGCGCGGCGGCCGCCGGCGGCTGCGGCGCCGGCGCCAGCCACACCGCCAGGCCGACGATCAGCGCCGTGCCGGCGGCGGCGTACTCCCAGGGCACGCGCCGGCCCTGCACCAGCGCCTTGTGGCGCGCCACGAAGCTGTGGCGGATCAGCGCGCCGGCCAGCATCAGCAGCACCAGCACCAGCCAGTTGTGCGCGCCCTGGTACAGCCAGCCGTAGTGGTTGGACAGCATCGCGATCAGCACCGGCAGCGTGAAGTAGGTGTTGTGCACGCTGCGCTGCTTGGCGCGCTGGCCGTGGATCGGGTCCACCGGCTGGCCGGCCTTCATCTGCGCGATCACCTTGCGCTGGCCCGGGATGATCCAGAAGAAGACGTTGGCGCTCATCGCCGTGGCGATCATCGCGCCCACCAGCAGGAAGGCGGCGCGGCCGGCGAACAGCTGGCAGGCCAGCCAGGACGCGGCGACGACGAAGACGAAGACCAGCGCGCCGACGATCGGCGTCGCCGCCACCTTGCCGTTCTGCTCGCCGACCGCAGCGGCAGATCAGGTCGTAGACGATCCAGAACGCCGCCAGGAAGCCCAGCGACGCGCCGATGGCGGCGGCGGGCGACCAGTCGAAGACCGATCTTGTCGACGAGGAAGGTGCCGGCGTTGAACAGGTACAGCACCGTGAACAGCGCGAAGCCGGTGAGCCAGGTGGAGTAGCTCTCCCAGTAGAACCAGTGCAGGTGCTCGGGCAGCGCCTTCGGCGCCACCAGGTACTTCTGCGGGTGGTAGAAGCCGCCGCCGTGCACGGCCCACAGTTCGCCGTCGACGCCCTTGGCCTTGAGGTCGGGCGCCTGCGGCTTGCGTGAGGCTGTTGTCGAGGAAGACGAAGTAGAACGACGAGCCGATCCAGGCGATGGCGACGATGACGTGGGCCCAGCGCAGCAGCAGGTTGGCCCAGTCGAGCAGGTAGGCTTCCATCGCGTCCTCAGGCGGTGGCGCGACGGCGTTCGGTGAGGGTCGCGACGGGCCGTGGGCGGCGGGCGTGCAGCTCTGGGCCGGCGATCAGCTGCCGCGGTAGGTGCTGTAGCTCCAGGGGCTGACCAGCAGCGGCACGTGGTAGTGGCCGGCGGCGTCGGCGATGCCGAAGTCCAGCTGCACGGTGTCGATGAAGGGCGGCTCGGGCAGCGCCACGCCGCGGCGCACGGAAGTAGGGCGCCACCTCGAACAGCAGGCGGTAGCGGCCCGACGGCCATCGCGGCGGCGTCGAGCAGCGGGCCGTCGGCGCGGCCGTCGTGCGTTGAGCGTCAGCGCCTGCAGGGTGACCGGCGCCGTCGCCGTCCAGGCGCTGCAGCGTGACGCGCCATGCCGGCGGCCGGGCAGCCGTGGGCGGTGTCGAGCACGTGGGTGCTGAGGTGTCCCATCGGGTGTCGGCTTGCGGGCTGGCGGCGGGTTGCGCGGATCGGAGCAAAGTGTATACACTTCGGCATACACGTCAACCCCGATCGTTGCCCCGCAGTCCGCAGCCGCCATGGCCCGCAGCCGCGCCGACCTGAAGGTCATCGACGCCGCCGCCCGCGGCGCGCCGGCGGCGCCGCGCGCGCCGCGCGGCGGCGCGCCGGCGACGCCGGCGCCGAGCAGCACGCGGCGCATCGTCGACGCCATCACCACCGCCATCGTCGAGCGCCGGCTGATGCCCGGCACCAAGCTGGCCGAGCAGCAGATCGCCGACATCTTCAAGGTCTCGCGCACGCTCGTGCGGCAGGCGCTGAACCAGCTCAGCCGCGACCACCTGGTGACGCTGGAGCCGGCGCGCGGCGCCTTCGTCGCCCAGCCCAGCGTCGAGGAGGCGCGCCAGGTCTTCGAGGTGCGCGCGATGCTCGAGGCGGCGATGGTGCGGCAGCTGTGCGCGCGCATCACCGACGCGCAGGTCGCCGAGCTGCGCGCGCCACCTGCGCGACGAGCGCGACGCCGTGGCGCGCACCGACGTCACCGGCCGCACGCGGCTGCTGGCCGACTTCCACGTCGTGCTGGCGCGCATGCTGGGCAACGAGGTGCTGGCGCAGCTGCTGGCCGACCTGCTGTCGCGCTGCTCGCTGATCGCGCTGATGTACCAGTCCGTCGCATTCGGCCGAGCACTCGCAGGACGAGCACGTGGCCATCGTCGACGCGCTGGAGCGGCGCGACGCGCGCGCCGCGGTGCAGGCTGATGGAGCAGCACCTGGGCAACGTCGAACGCAACCTGCGCCTGCACCCGCGCGTGCACGACCTGGCCGCAGCGCCCTGCTGACCTGACCGCCATGACCCGAGACCATGACACCCTGCACCTTCCCTACCCCCGCGACCTGCGCGGCTACGGCCGCGACGTGCCGCATGCGCGCTGGCCCGGCCAGGCGCCGCATCGCCGTGCAGTTCGTGCTGAACTACGAGGAAGGCGGCGAGAACAACCCGCTGCACGGCGACCCCACGTCGCGAGACCTTCCTGTCCGAGCTCGTCACGGCGCAGGCCTACGAGAACCGGCACATGACGATGGAGTCGATGTACGAGTACGGCTCGCGCGCCGGCGTCTGGCGCATCCTGCGCGAGTTCGAGCAGCCGCGGCCTGCCGCTCACGGTGTTCGGCGTCGTCGTCGGCGCTGGAGCGCTACCCCGAGCTGGTGGCCGCCTTCATGGCGCGCGGCGACGAGATCGCCTGCCACGGCTGCGCTGGATCCACTACCAGAACCTGCCCGAGGCCACCGAGCGCGCGCACATCGGCGTCGCCAGCACGCTGCTCGAAGGAGCTGACCGGCGGCGCCTGGCCGCTGGGCTGGTACACCGGCCGCGACAGCCCCAACACGCGCCGCCTGGTGGCCGACCACGGCGGCTACGAATACGACAGCGACTACTACGGCGACGACCTGCCGTTCTGGCTGCAGGTGAAGAAGACCGACGGCAGCCTGGCGCCGCACCTGGTGGTGCCCTACACGCTGGACACCAACGACATGCGCTTCGTGCAGGCGCAGGGCTTCAACACCGGCGACGCACTTCTTCACACTACCTGCGCGACGCCTTCGACGCGCTGTACGCCGAAGGCGACCCGCAGGCTGGACCGGCCGAAGATGATGAGCATCGGCATGCACTGCCGGCTGCTCGGCAAGCCCGGGCGCATCGGCGCGCTGCAGCGCTTCCTGGACCACGTGCAGGCGCACGACCGGGTGTGGGTCGTGCCGCCGCATCGACATCGCGCGCCACTGGAAGCAGGTGCACCCCTTCGACCCCGCCACCGCCTTCGTCTGGGAATGACGATGACGCTCACGCTCGACACGCTCAACGCCGCCACGCAGGCCGAATTCACGGCGCTGCTCGACGGCACCTACGAACACTCGCCGTGGATCGCCGAGCGCGGCCTGGCGCGCAGCGGCCCTTCGCCACGCTGGCGGCGCTGAAGCACGCGCTGGTCGAGCGTGCGTGCGCGAGGCCGGCCGCGAGGCGCAGCTGGCGCTGATCCGCGCCCACCCCGAACTGGCCGGCAAGGCGATGGTGAGCAAGACGCTCACCGCCGAGAGCACGAACGAGCAGGGCAGGGCCGGGCTCACCGACTGCACGCCGGAGGAGTTCGCGCACATCCAGCGGCTGAACGCCGACTACAACGCCAAGTTCGGCTGGCCCTTCATCCTGGCCGTGCGCGGCCCGCGCGGCGCTGGGCCTGGGCAAGGCCGAGATCATCGCCACCTTCGAGCGGCGGCTGGCCGGCCACCCGCGACTTCGAATTCGCCGAGTGCCTGCGCAACATCCACCGCATCGCCGAGATCCGGCTGAACGACAAGTTCGGCGTCACGCCCGAACGCGGGCAGCCGGTCTGGGACTGGGCCGAGGCGCTGGCCGCGCACAGCGACCCCGGCTTCAAGGAGCAGGGCCAGCTCACGGTGACCTACCTCACCGAGGCGCACCAGGCGCGTGCGCGCGCGCAGCTGCAGGGCTGGATGCAGGACTGCGGCTTCGACGAGGTGACGCATCGACGCCGTCGGCAACGTCGTCGGCGTCTACCACGGCAGCGACCCGGCGGCGCCGCGGCTGCTCACCGGCAGCCACTACGACACCGTGCGCAACGGCGGCAAGTACGACGGCCGGCTGGGCATCCTGGTGCCGATGGCCTGCGTGCGCGAGCTGCACCGCGCCGGGCGGCGGCTGCCCTTCGGCATCGAGGTCGTGGGCTTCGCCGAGGAGGAAGGCCAGCGCTACAAGGCCACCTTCCTGGGCTCGGGCGCGCTCACCGGCGACTTCGACCCCGCCTGGCTCGACCAGCAGGACGCCGACGGCGTGAGCCATGCGCGAGGCGATGCGGCCGCCGGCCTGCCGGCCACGATGGCGGCGATCCGGGCGCTGCAGCGCGACCCGGCGCGCTACCTCGGCTTCGTCGAAGTGCACATCGAGCAGGGCCCGGTGCTCGACGAGCTCGACCTGCCGCTGGGCGTGGTCACCAGCATCAACGGCAGCGTGCGCTACCTGGGCGAGGTCGTCGGCCAGGCCAGCCACGCCGGCACCACGCCGATGGACCGCCGCCGCGACGCCGCCTGCGCGGTGGCCGAGCTGGCGCTGTTCGTCGAGAAGCGCGCCGGCTGCCGTGCCCGACGTGGTCGGCACGGTCGGCATGCTGCGAGGTGCCGGCCGGCTCGATCAACGTCGTGCCCGGGCGCTGCCGGTTCAGCCTGGACCTGCGCGCCACCACCAACGCCGCGCGCGACGCGCTGGCCGCCGACGTGGTGGCCGAGCTGGAGCGCATCTGCGCCGCGCGCGGCCTGGCGCATCACGCTGGAGCGCACGCTGGCGCGCCGCCGCCGCGCCCAGCGCGCCGGCCTGGCAGCGCGCGCTGGGAAGCCGCCGTGGCGGCGCTCGGCCTGCCGGTGTTCCGCATGCCCAGCGGCGCCGGCCACGACGCGATGAAGCTGCACGAGGTCATGCCGCAGGCCATGCTCTTCATGCGCGGCGGCAATGCCGGCATCAGCCACAACCCGCTGGAAACCATCACCGCCGACGACGCCGAACTCTGCGTCGCCGCCTTCGCCGCACCTGCTCGACGACCTGGCCCGCGCATGACCGCCCACCGCCTACGAGGCGCTCGACGCCTGGATCGACGCCCACTTCGACGAGGAAGTGCGCTTCCTGCAGGAACTGGTGCGCGTGCCCACCGACACGCCGCCGGGCAACAACGCGCCGCATGCCGAGCGCACGGCCGAGCTGCTGGCGGCCATGGGCCTGGCGGCCGAGAAGCACCCGGTGCCGGCGCAGGACGTGCAGGCCTACGGGCTGCAGTCGATCACCAACCTGATCGTGCGGCGGCGCTTCGCGCGGCGGCGGCCCGGTGGTCGCACTCAATGCCCACGGCGACGTCGTGCCGCCCGGCGAAGGCTGGACGCACGACCCCTACGGCGGCGAGGTCGTCGACGGCAAGCTCTACGGCCGCGCCTCCGCGGTGAGCAAGAGCGACTTCGCCACCTACACCTTCGCCGCTGCGCGCGCTCGAAGCCGCTGGGCGCGCCGCTGAAGGGCGGCGGTCGAGCTGCACTTCACCTACGACGAGGAATTCGGCGGCGAGCTCGGCCCCGGCTGGCTGCTGGCCAACGGGCTGACGCGGCCCGACTTCCTGATCGCCGCCGGCTTCAGCTACCAGGTGGTGACGGCGCACAACGGCTGCCTGCAGTTCGAGGTCACGCTGCACGGCCTGGCCTCGCACGCCGCCTACCCCGAGACCGGCGTCGACGCGCTGCAGGCGGCCAACAGGCTGCTGACCGCGCTGTACGCCCACAACGACGTGCTGCGCACGCGCCGCTCGGCGGTGGCCGGCATCACGCACCCCTACCTGAACGTCGGCCGCATCGAAGGCGGCAGCAACACCAACGTCGTGCCGGGCAAGGTGGTGCTGAAGATCGACCGCCGCATGATCCCCGAGGAAGACGCCGGCGCGGTGGAGGCCGAGGTGCGCGAGCTGATCGAGCGCACCGTGGCCGCCAGCCCCGGCATCCGCGTCGAGATCAGGCGCCTGCTGCTGGCCCACGCGCTGAAGCCGCTGCCGGGCAACGCGCCGCTGGTGGCGGCGGTGCAGAGGCACGGCCAGGCGGTCTTCGGCGAGCCCATCCCCGACCAGCGGCACGCCGCTGTACACCGACGTGCGGCTGTACGGCGCGCACGGCGTGCCGGCGGTGATCTACGGCGCCGGCCCGCGCACCGTGCTGGAGAGCAACGCCAAGCGCGCCGACGAGCACCTGCGTGCTGAGCGACCTGCGCGGCGCCACCAAGGTGGTCGCGCGCACCTTGCTGGACCTGCTGCACGCCGATGCGCCCTGACGGCGGGCGTCGGCGCCGCCTTCTGGTGCAAGCCCCGAGGGTCGAGCCGCGCACGGAACTTGCAGAATGATCCTGCCGACGGCCGCCGCGGCCGCACCCTCGAGTCCCACGACCACCCCGGAGCCCCCATGACCCCCCTGTTCGCCACTCTCAAGCGCCGCACGCTGATCACGGCCGCCGCGCTGCTGGCCGCCCCCGCCCTGGCGCTGGCGCAGACGCCGATCAAGTTCCAGCTCGACTGGCGCTTCGAAGGCCCGGCCGCGCTGTTCCTGGCCTCGCAGGCCAAGGGCTACTACAAGGCCGCGGGGCTGGACGTCACCATCGACGCCGGCAACGGCTCGGGCGGCACCGTCACGCGCGTGGCCTCGGGCACCTACGACATGGGCTTCGCCGACCTGGCGGCGCTGATGGAGTTCCACGCCAACAACCCCGACGCGCCGAACAAGCCGGTGGCGGTGATGATGGTCTACAACAACACGCCGGCGGCGGTGCTGGCGCTGAAGAAGAGCGGCATCACCAAGCCCGCCGACCTGAGCGGCAAGAAGCTCGGCGCCCCGGGCTTCGACGCCGGCCGCAAGGCGTTCCCGATCTTCGCCAAGGCCAACGGCATCACCGGCGTGCAGTGGACGAGCATGGACCCGCCGCTGCGCGAGACCATGCTGGTGCGCGGCGACATCGACGCCATCACCGGCTTCTCCTTCACCTCGCTGCTCAACCTGGAGGCGCGCGGCGTGAAGGCCGAGGACATCGTCGTGCTGCCCTACCCGGCGCACGGCGTCAAGCTCTACGGCAACGTCATCATCGCCAGCCCGAAGCTGATCAAGGAGAACCCGGCAGGCGGTGAAGGCCTTCCTGACGCGCCTTCACCAAGGGCGTCAAGGAAGTGATCGCCGACCCCAAGACTCGGCCATCGCCTACGTCAAGGCGCGCGACGGCATCATCAACGACGGCGCTGGAGAAGCGCCGCCTGCGCACTGGCCATCGACGCCGTCGTGCGACGCCCCGACGCGCGCACCGAAGGCTTCGGCAACGTCATGGGCCCGCGCCTGGCGCTGATGGCCAGCCAGGTGGCCGACGCCTTCGCCACCAAGGCGCGCGTCAACCCCGACGCGGTGTGGAACGGCAGCCTGCCTGCCGCCCAAGGCCGAGCTCAACATCTTCGCCGCCGCGCGCAAGTAGGACGGGCGGCCGCGGATGGTCGGCCAGCGTGCGTGAGCGCAGCGGACTTGCGCGTCAGCGCCAGTCGTAGGACAGCTGCAGCATCAGCCCGGCGGTGCCGAGCAGGTTGAGCTGCGCCGAGAACCGCGTGTCGAAGGCCCAGCCCAGCCGAGAGCAGCAGCGCCGGGCGAGAAGCCGTTGGAGTTGAGCGGCACCTTGTCCTCGTACTTGCCGCGGTAGCCGTACATCAGGCCCGCCGATCCACTGCGACGAACAGCTGCGGCCGGCCCAGCAGGCCGCCGTATGCGCTGGCCGAAGTAGACGTAGCCGCTGGGCTGGCCGAAGGAATTGCTGAAGAACGAGCCGCCGCAGAGCCAGTCGTCGTCGCACTGGCGCTCCAGCGCCGACGGCCCACACCTGCTTGTGCTCGGCGCTGGGCGAGAAGTGCAGCGAGTAGGGCGACACGGCCAGGCGCCAGTGGCCGTGCCTCGAAGAAGCCGTGCGCCGCCAGCGTCGCGGCTCGGCGCCGGGCGGCCACCGATGCCGGCGGCGAGGCAGGCAGGAAAAGCGGCCCGCGCGGGCCGGGTACAGCATCGCATCATGCCGGCGCATTATTCGCCGCAGCCTGCGGCGAGCCACCGTGGCGCGGATTTCGCACGGTCGGGCCGCCGCTGTCCCGGTGGCGCTCGTGCTGTTGGCAGCGCTGGCCGGCGGCTGCGCCTGGCTCGACGACCAAGGAGCGCCAGCTGGCGCTGCGCCCGACGCCCGACGCGCCCGGCCGACGCCGCCACGATCGCAGCGCCCGGGCGACGAGCGCTGGACGGTGCCCGTCGGCCGCGGCGCGACGGCATGGCGCAGGAGCTGGCGCTGTGGTGGTTGCCGCAGCCCGACCCGCAGGCGCCGACGCTGCTGTACCTGCACGGCACGCTTCCGCAACCTGTACGGCAACCAGCCGAAGATCGAGGCGCTGCGCGAGGCCGGCTTCGCGATCCTGGCGGTCGACTACCGCGGCTGGGGCGACAGCACGGCGCATCGTCCCCTCGGAGGACACGATCAACGCCGATGCGCTGCGTCGCCTGGGCCGAACTGGTGCGCCGCCAGCCCGTACCCGGGCGGCGCGTGATCTTCGGCCACTCGATGGGCGGTGCGGTGGCGGTGCGCGCTGGCCAGCGGCCTGCGCCACGGCGCCGACTACGGCGCGCTGGTGCTCGAGTCGACCTTCACGCGCATGCCCGACGTGGCCGCCGAGGCGGGCTTCTGGGGCCGCATCGCGGCCGCGTTCACGACGCTCGACTTCGACTCGCTGGCCCGCATCGGCCGCGGTCGATGCGCCGATCGCTGATGCTGCACGGCAACGCCGACAACACCGTGCCGGTCGCAACTGGGCCGCCGCCTGCGCGACGCCGCGCCGCCGGGCGTGCGCTGGGTCGAGTTCGCCGGGCGGCATCGCACAGCCGGCTGCACAGCGACGCACCCGGTGCTCTACCGCGCAACGATGCGCCAGTGATGGACACCCTGACTCCCGCCACCGCCGCGCCTGCCCCGGCAACCCCGCCATGACCTCATTCGTCGATTTCCGCAACGTCTGGCTCGCCTACAACGACGAGCTGCTGGCCGCAGGGCCACTTCGCGGTCGAGGACATCTCGCTGCAGGTGGGCGAGGGCGAGTTCATCGCCATCGTCGGCCCCTCGGGCTGCGGCAAGTCGACCTTCATGAAGCTGACCACCGGCCTGAAGATGCCCAGCAAGGGCACGATCCACATCGGCGGCGCGCCGGTGACCGGGCCGCTGAAGATCAGCGGCATGGCCTTCCAGGCGCCCAGCCTGCTGCCCTGGCGCACGACGCATCGACAACGTGCTGCTGCCGCTGGAGATCGTCGAGCCCTACCGCTCCAACTTCAAGAGCAAGCGCAAGGAGTACGAGGCCAAGGCGCGCGAGCTGCTGGAGAGCGTGGGCCTGGCCGGCTACGAGGACAAGTTCCCCTGGCAGCTCTCGGGCGGCATGCAGCAGCGCGCCAGCATCTGCCGCGCGCTGGTGCACGAGCCGAAGATGCTGCTGCTCGACGAGCCCTTCGGCGCGCTCGACGCCTTCACGCGCGAGGAGCTGTGGTGCATCCTGCGCGACCTGCAGGCGGCGCAGAAATTCAACGTCATCCTGGTCACGCACGACCTGCGCGAGAGCGTCTTCCTGGCCGACACGGTCTACGTGATGAGCAAGAGCCCGGGCCGCTTCGTCGTCACGCGCCAGATCGACCTGCCGCGCCCGCGCGACCTGGAGATCACCTACACGCCGCAGTTCACCGACATCGTGCACGAACTGCGCGGGCACATCGGCGCCATGCGCAAGACCGGCGTGGCGGTGCCGCAATGAGCCGCGCACGACGTGAAGCCGGCTCGCGTGGGCCGACGCCACAGCGTCTGGAGCGCTGGTCGAACCGCTGGTCGCCGCTGGTCGTGCTGGCCGCGGTGCTGCTGCTGTGGCAGGCGGTGGTGATGCTGTTCGGCATCCCGGAGTTCATCTTCCCGAGCCCGACGCAGATCGCGCAGCAGTTCGGCGAATTCACCGGGCCGCTGCTGGAGGCGGCGTGGAAGACCTTCTGGGTCACGATGCTGGGCTTCGGCCTGAGCATCGTGGTCGGCGTGCTGCTGGGCTTCCTGATCGGCAGTTCGCGCCTGGCCTACACCGCGCTGTACCCGCTGATGGTGGCCTTCAACGCCGTGCCCAAGGCGGCGGTGGTGCCGATCCTCGTGGTCTGGTTCGGCATCGGCCTCGGGCCCGGCGTGCTGACGGCCTTCCTGATCTCGTTCTTCCCGATCACGGTCAACATCGCCACCGGGCTGGCGACGCTGGAGCCCGAGCTCGAGGACGTGCTGCGCGTGCTCGGCGCGCGGCGCTGGGACGTGCTGGTCAAGGTCGGCCTGCCGCGCTCGATGCCCTACTTCTACGGCTCGCTGAAGATCGCCATCACGCTGGCCTTCGTCGGCACCGTGCTGGCCGAGATGACGGCCGGCGACTCGGGCATCGGCTACCTGATGCAGACGGCGGGCAGCCAGCAGCGCATGCCGCTGGCCTTTGCCGGCCTGGTGACCATCGGCGCCATGGCGATGGCGATGTACGAGCTGTTCTCGTGGATCGAGAAGCGCACCACCGGCTGGGCGCACCGCGGGACGCAGGGCGAGTGAGTCTGCCGGGACCGCGCGCAGCGCGCAGGGTGCCCCATTGAGCCCGCCGGCCGCCCCAAGGGCTCATGCTCCCGCTTGGCGGGAACGCGCGCAGCGCGCAGGGTGCCCTTGAGCTGGCACGGCCGGCTGTCGCTGCACTACACGCGCGACGGCGACCGCACCACGGCGCTCGATCGCCACCACGGCCCGCTGCGCGTGCTGCAGCGCCTGTACCCCGAGGGCCCGGGCATCTGCCACCACGTGCTGGTGCATCCGCCCGGCGGCATGGTGGGCGGCGACCAGCTCGAGATCGACGTCACGCTCGACGCCGGCGCCCATGCGCTCATCACCACCCCCGGCGCCACGCGCTACTACCGCAGCACCGGTGCCCAGGCCAGCCAGCAGGCGCGGCTGCAGCTGGCCGGCGGTGCGCGCCTGGAGTGGCTGCCGCTGGAGACCCTGGCCTACCGCGGCTGCCGGGCGCTCAACGCCGTGCGGCTGCAATTGACGCCGGGCGACGAGGCCATGGGCTGGGACCTGCTGGCGCTGGGGCTGCCGGCAGCCGGCGAGCCCTTCGACAGCGGCCGGTTCACCCAGCACCTGGAGGTGCCCGGCGTGTGGCTGGAGCGGGCGCTGATCGCCGCCGAAGACCACCGCCTGCTGGACAGCCCGCTGGGCCTGGGCGGCCACCGCGTGCTGGCCACGATGTGGTGGATCGGCGGCGAGGCCCTGGCGCCGGCACGCCGGCAGGCGCTGCTGGACAGTGCGCGCGACGTCCTGGCATCGAGCCCGCTGCGGCGCACCGCCGGTGCCACCGCGCCGCAGCCGCGCCTGGTGGTCGTGCGCCTGCTGGCCGACGGTGTCGAGCCGGCCCTGCAGTGCCTGATGGCCGTGCGCGCGGCCTGGCGGCGGCTGGCCTGGGGCCTGGCGGCCGAGCCACCGCGCATCTGGCGCATGTAGCAGATGCAGGCCGCCGCGCCGCAGCGCTGGCCGGTTGCGGCGCCGCCTCGTTAGCATCGCCCCATGTACGCGCCCTTCTTCGGCCTTGCCCGGGAGCCCTTCTCGATCGCTCCCGACCCGCGCTTCCTCTTCATGAGCGAGCGCCACCGCGAGGCCCTGGCGCACCTGCTCTACGGCGTGGGCGGCGGCGGCGGCTTCGTGCTGCTCACCGGCGAGATCGGCGCCGGCAAGACCACGGTGTGCCGCTGCTTCCTGGAGCAGATCCCGCCGCATTGCGCGGTGGCCTACATCTTCAACCCCCGGCTCACGGTGCCGGAGCTGCTGCAGACGATCTGCGACGAGTTCGGTATCGCCGTGCCGCCGCCCGCCGCCGGGCGCCGTCGGCGTCAAGGGCCCCGTCGACGCGCTCAATGCCTTCCTGCTGCGCGCCCACGCCGAGGGCCGCAGCGCGGTGCTGATCATCGACGAGGCGCAGAGCCTGGCGCCCGACGTGCTGGAGCAGTTGCGCCTGCTGACCAACCTGGAGACGGCCGAGCGCAAGCTGCTGCAGATCATCCTCATCGGCCAGCCCGAACTGCGCGAGATGCTGGCCCGGCCCGACCTGGAGCAGCTGGCGCAGCGCGTCATCGCGCGCTATCACCTGGGGCCGCTGTCGCGCGAGGAGACGGTGTCGTACATCCGTCACCGGCTGTCGGTGGCCGGCGCGCAGGCGCAGATGCCGTTCGAGCCCGCGGCGCTGGCCTGCATCCACCGCCTCACCGGCGGCGTGCCGCGGCGCATCAACCTGCTGGCCGACCGCGCCCTGCTCGGCGCCTACGCGCACCAGCGCGCCCAGGTCGACCGGCGCATGGTCGAGCAGGCGGCACGCGAGGTTTTCGGCGGCCCCGTCGCTGCGCCCGTTTCGGCGGGTCGGGCGTGGGCGATCGGTGCCGGCGTGGCCCTGGGGGCGGTGCTGGCGGCGGCGGCCGTCTGGGCGGTCTGGTGGCGCGACGATCCGGCGTCCGCGCTGCGGGCCGCGGCGACCGCTGCCTCGGCGGCGTCGGCGGCCGCGCGGCATCGGCGGCATCGGCTGCATCGGCTGCATCGACCGCTCCGCCGCGTCCGGTGCATCGGCTGCATCCGCTGCGCTGGCGGCGTCCGCCGTCGCTGCGCCGGCCGTGCGAACTCCGGCCGTCCAGCCCCGCTCCATCCGGCCGCGGCCGCGGCCGCGGCCGTCGACGCCGCTGCCGTGCTGGGCCGTGGCGCACGCGAGCGAGGCCACGGCCTGGCGCGAGTTGGCGCTGCACTGGAACGTCGCCATCGGCGAAGGCGATGCCTGCACGGCGGCCGCGCAGGTGCGTCTGATGTGCTTTCGCAGCGCCGCCGGCGGTCTGCCGGTGGTGCGCCATCTCGCCCGTCCCGGGCTGGTGGCGCTGCGGGGCGCCGACGACCGGCTGCGCTGGGCGCTGCTGGTCGCCTTGGGCGACAGCCAGGCGACGCTGCAGGTGGGCCAGCAGCGCTTTCAGCTTGCGCTGCCCGCGCTGGCCGGCGCCTGGCGCGGCGAGTTCGCCACCTTCTGGCGCGCTCCGGCGGCTTGGCGCGAGGGCATCGATGCGCTGGCCGAGCCCGGCGATGCGCGGCTGGGTCGACGAGCAGCTGACCACCGCCGGCGTGCGCGACGGCGGTCCGCTGCGTTCGCGCGTGGCCACGTTCCAGTTGGCCCAGGGCCTGCCGCCCGACGGCCTGGCCGGGCCGATGACGCTGATGCGGCTGAATCGCAGTGCGGGCATCGATGAACCGTCTCTCGAGGGAGCGCCCTGAGGCCATGTCCTACATCCTCGATGCACTGCGCCGCGCCGAGACCGAGCGCGACCGCGGCCAGGTACCGGGCCTGAACGCCCAACCCGCACCGGCGCCGGCGGCCTTGTCGCCCACCGCGCCGTTGCCGGTGGTGCGCTGGCTGGGGCTGGGCACAGCGGTCCTGCTGACGGCAGCGCTGGCGTGGTGGCTGTGGCCCCACGGCGAGGCGCCGCCGGCAACGAGCGTGTAGCGGTTGCGCCTGCCCTGACGCCGACCCCGACGCCGGCGCCGACGCCAACGCCAACGCCAACGCCGAACGCCCGAACGCCCACGCCAACGCCAACGCCAACGCCAACGCCACGCCCGCACCGGCGACCTTGCCGGTGGTGGTGTCCGCTCCGCCACCGCCCGCAGCGACTGCGGCCGCCGGGCCGTCCCTGGCGCCCAGATCGGGTGCAGCCGGTACGCAAGTCGCGCCGTCCGTCGCCACGGCGATGCCTGCTCGCGCCTGCGGCCGAAGCTCGCGTCGGTGGCGCTGGCCTCGTTGACGCCCGAGCAGCGCCGCGACTGGCCGCCACTGGCCATCGGCGGCGGCGTGTATTCCGACAACGCCGGCCAGCCGCTTCGTCATCATCGGCGGCCAGTTGCTGCGTGAAGGCGACTCGGCGGCACCGGGAATGACCGTCGAGCGCATCGGCCCGCGCTCGGCCGTGTTGCGCTGGCGCGATCTGCGCGTCGAGGTGCCGTTCTAGTCGCCGGATCACGCGATGCAACATCTGTAATCGGACGTAGCCGATGGCGCCGGATCGGCGCGCGGCGCCCGCTCTGCCACCGTGGGCCGCGCTGGCTGGGACCGATGGCGCCTGCAGTCCGCGACAACGCGGTCGTGAATTCGATCACGAGCCGGTCGGGCCCGCGCCGCGGCGGCAGGCCGCATCTCACGATTGCTTTCGCCTGCCCGGACGGCGGGTCCATAGAGTCACCCGAGATCGGCGTTCTGCGGCGCCGCCACCGGAGCCTATCTGTCCATGTTCCACTTTCGCACTGCACTCCTGGCCGCCCTGCTTGCGGCGATGTCGCTGGGAACCGCCTCGGCAGCGGATCCGCCCCATCCCGCGGCGTCGAGGGCGCACCCGGCCAAGCCGGCGTTTCCCCAGCTGAACCTGCCCGAAGCCAAGGCCCAGGGCCAGCGGGCGATCGACCTGCTCGGCGGTCGGCTGCCCGAGGTGGCCGCGTGGTACGGCAAGTCGGCCGACGAATTCAAGGCGCTGCTGCTGAACGACCGCCGCTTGCGCATCGACCGCCGCGGCCGCTTGTTTGTCGAGGACGAACTGGAGGCGCCGCTGCCGGCCGACCCGGCTTCGGGTTCGGCCTCGAGCGTGCAGTCGGGCACCTTGCTGCCGCTGGACCAGACTTTCCTGCTGCACAGCCGCCCGGGCGCGAAGCGGACGATCTATCTCAATTTCCGCGGCGCGATGCTGACGAGTACCGCCTGGAACAGTGCCGGCAGCACGATCACCGCGTTGCCGTTCGACACCGACGGCATCCCGTATTCGTACTCCAGCACCGAGCTGCAGCGCATCCAGTACATCTGGCAGCGGGTGGCCGAGGATTACGCGCCTTTCGACGTGAACGTCACCACCGAACCGCCGGCGGCCGAACTGCTGACGCGCAGCCCGTCGACCGACCAGGTCTTCGGCACCACGGTGCTCATCACGAGCCGGACCGGCGTCTACAGCTGCAGTTGCGGCGGCGTGGCCTACATCGGCATCTTCGACGACACCTCCGACTACTACAAGCCGGCGCTGGTGTTCTACGACGCGCTGGGCGCGGGCAACGAGAAGTACGTGGCCGAGGCGATCTCGCACGAGGCCGGCCACAACATGGGACTGACGCACGACGGCACCGCCAGCACCGGCTACTACTCCGGCCACGGCAGCGGCGCCACCGGCTGGGCACCGATCATGGGCGTGGGCTACTACCAGCCGCTGGTCCAGTGGAGCAAGGGCGAATACGCGGGCGCCAACAACGTCCAGGACGACTTCGTGGTGATGCAGGCCAACGGCCTGCCGATCCGCCTGGACGACCATGGTGACAACACGGGTGCAGCGACACCGCTGCAGTCCCTCACCGTCGACGGCGTCACGTACCTGGTCGACGATGGCGTGATCGAACGTCCGACCGACATCGACGTGTTCTCGTTTGCCGGCGGCTCCGGCACGATCACGGTGACCGTGAACCCCGCGGCGCGCGCGCCCAATCTGGACCTGCGGGTCGAATTGCGCGACGGCGCCGGTGCGCTGCTGGCGAGCGGCAATCCGGTCGATGCCTTGCCCGCTACGCTGACGGCCACGGTCGCCTCAGGCGGCACCTTCTACGTCACGGTGCAGGGGGTCGGCAAGGGCGACCCGCTGACCACCGGCTATACCGACTACGGCAGCCTGGGCCTGTATGCGGTGACGGTGTCGGCGCCGACCGCCGCGTCGCAGCCTCCGGTGGCGGTGGCCACGGCCACACCGAGCAGTGGCACGGCGCCGTTGACGGTCGCCCTTTCGGGCGCCGGCTCGTCCGACCCCGGCGGCTCGATCGTGGCGTACGAGTGGAACTTCGGCGACGGCTCGGCCGCGGCTGCAGTTGTCTCCCCGAGCCACGTCTACAGCGCTGCAGGGACCTACACCGCCCAATTGACGGTCACCGACAACAGTGGCCTGAGTACGACCAAGAACGTGACGATCACCGTCAACCCCGTCGTGGCGGTGGTCGACATGCGCGTCGCCGACATCGCGATGAGCCTCAGTGGCAGTACCCGCACGGCGCGGGCGGTCGCCAAAGTGACGGTCCGCGACAAGGCTGGCCAGCCGGTCACCGGGGCCACCGTCACCGGCACCTGGTCCGGCTTGGTGAGTGGCGCCGGCAGCGCCATCACCGCCAGCAGCGGTGTCGCCAGCCTGACCTCGCCGAGCACGAAGTCCAGGGGAACCTTCACCTTCACCGTGACCGGTGTGGCCCTGTCGGGCTACAGCTACCAGCCGCTGTTGAACGTGGAGACCGCGGACTCGATCATCCGCTGATCGGTTGCGCAGGGCAGTGCAGCACAGGCCAGAAGCCCGCGCTGCACTGACCTCACGCCGCCACCACCGACACGCTGCGCTCCTGCAAGCCCAGGCCGATGGGCTCGCCCGCGCGCCACGGGCGCGACGCGTCGGGCGAGACGACGAAGATCTCGCCCAGCGCCGTGGCCACGGTGATCTCCTGGAAACTGCCCAGGTACGCGAACTTGACGACGCTGCCGTCGAGCGCGCCGCTGCCGGGGGCGACGACCTGCCAGGCTTCGGGGCGCAACGCCACCTTCACCGGCCCCGCGGCCACCGGGCGCCGTGCCCGCACCGTCAGCGGCCCCAGCGTGACGCGACCGTCGGCGTGCGCCTGGCCGTCGAAGAGCATGGCCTCGCCCATGAAGCCGGCGACGAATTCGCTGGCCGGCTGCTCGTACAGCTCCTGCGGCGTGCCGGCCTGCGCGATGAGGCCGGCGTCCATGACGACGATCTGGTCGCTCACCGCCAGCGCCTCGCTCTGGTCGTGGGTGACGTAGGCCACGGTGAGCTGCAGGCGCTGCTGCAGCGCGCGGATCTCCTCGCGCATGCTGCGCCGCAGCCGGGCGTCCAGGTTGGACAGCGGCTCGTCGAAGAGCAGCACGCTCGGCTCCAGCACCAGGCTGCGCGCCAGCGCCACGCGCTGCTGCTGGCCGCCGGACAGTTCGCTCGGCAGCCGCAGGTCGTAGCCGGCCAGGCCCACGATGTCCATCGTGGCGTGGGCGCGCCGCGCCACCTCGTCCTTGGCCACGCCGCTGACCGTGAGGCCGTAGCTCACGTTCTGCAGCACGTTCATGTGCGGGAACAGCGCGTAGCTCTGGAACACCATGCTCACGTTGCGCTCGGCCGGCCCCAGCGTGGTGACGTCCTGGCCGTCGATGAAGATGCGCCCGCCGCTGGGCGCGTCGAGCCCCGCGATCATGCGCAGCGTCGTCGTCTTGCCGCAGCCCGACGGCCCGAGGATCGTCGTCAGCGTGCCCTTGGGCACGACGAGGTCGATGCCCTTGACGACCAGCGGCGAGGCCGCGCCGCCGTAGCGCTTGGTGACCTGGCGGAATTCGATGCCGTTGCTCATGGACTGTTTTTCCTGCGGCCCAGTTGCCGTTCTCCGACCAGCCACTGGATCAGCGCCGTGGCCAGCGACATCAGCACGATCAGCACCGTGCAGTAGGCCAGCGCCACGCCGTAGTCGCCGTTGCCGACGCGGCCGATGATGTAGGTGGTGGCGAGTTCGTTCTCGGCGGTGACGAGGAAGATCACCGCCGACACCGTGGTCATGCTGCGCACGAAGCTGTAAACCAGCGCCGCCACCAGCGCCGGCTTCAGCAAGGGCAGCACGACCCGCCGCAGCGTGGTGGCGGTGCCGGCGCGCAGCATGGTGCTGGCCTCGTCCAGGCTCTTGTCGAGTTGCTTGAAGCTCGCCGTGCCGGCGCGCACGCCCACCGGCAGGTTGCGGAACACGAAGCACAGCACGATGATGAGGCCGGTGCCGGTGAGCTCGACCGGCGGCACGTTGAAGGCCAGGATGTAGCTGACCCCCAGCACCGTGCCGGGGATCGCAAAGGCCAGCAGGGCGCTGAACTCGAACGCGCGCTGGCCGACGAACTGCGTTCGCGCCAGCAGCCAGCTGATGAGCAGGCCGAGCGTGGCGCAGATGGGCGCGGCGATCGCCGCCAGCCGCACGGTGGTGAACAGCGAGTTCCACGCCGTGCCCGCCCACACCAGGCCGTGCTCGCCCCACTGCAGGTCGAAGGCGGTGACGAAGTGCCCGAGCGTGGGCGTGTAGTCGCGGCCCCAGGTCTGCACGAAGCCGCCGATGAAGGCGAACAGGTACACCACCACCGTGAACGCCAGCCAGGGCCCGGCCAGCGCCACGCAGACGCGGCGCACGCGATCGGGCAGCGGCATCGACATGCCGGCATCGCCCTTGCCGGTCACCGTGGTGTAGCTGGTCTTGCCCAGGACCCGCTGCTGGATGAAGAACACCGTCAGCGCGAAGGCGGTGAGGATGAGCGCCAGCGAGGCCGCGCGCCCCTGGTCGTACTGCGCGCCGACGATGGCGAAGAAGATGTCGGTGGACAGCACCGCGTACTGCCCGCCCACGACGATCGGGTTGCCGAAGTCGGCAATGCTCTCGATGAAGCCCACCAGGAAGGCGTTCGCCAGCCCCGGCTTCATGAGCGGCAGCGTCACCGTCGTGAAGGTGCGGATGCGGCTGGCGCGCAGCGTCTGCGCCGCTTCCTCCAGGCTCGGGCTGATGCCGGCGACGACGCCGCGCATGATCATGAAGGCGATCGGCGTGAAGGCGAACATCTGCGCCAGCCAGACCCCCAGCAGGCCGTAGAACCAGCGCGTGGGCGCGATGCCGAAGGCCCATTCCAGGAACTGGTTGGCCAGCCCGGCACGCCCGAACAGCAGGATCAGCCCGAGCCCGACGACGAACGGCGGCGTGATGATCGGCAACAGCGCCAGCACCTGCAGCGGCCGTTGCAGGCGCCGGTTGCCGCGCTCCGCGTAGAGCGCGATCAGCGTGCCCATCACGGTGGTGCCGGTGGCCGTGAGCAGGGCCAGGAACAGCGTGTTCCAGGCCACGCCGCAGCGCACGCCGCCGATCAGGCAGGACAGGCCCCACACCCGTTCGTGGCCCAGCCGCTCGGCCAGTGCCGCGAGCGACAGCGAACCGTCTTCGGCCATGAACGCGCCGATCAGGCTCTTGCCCACCGGCAAGGCCACGAACAGCAGCAGCAATGCCGAACACAGCACCACCGCGCCGGCGATGAAGAAGTCGCCGCGGAAGTAGCCCAGCCGTGCGATGCCGGCGCCCAGCAGCATGAGCAGCGCCAGCAGCGCCAGTGCCGCGCCCAGGCCCATGCCGAACTGCCCTTGCGGCCCTTCCCCGAACCAGGCGAGCAGGAACTCGAAGGACCAGCCGGTGGCGCCGATCGCAAAGCCGCTGCCCACCAGCGCCGCCAGGCCCAGCCCGGCAGCCGCCACCAGTGCCCAGCCCTGGCCGCGCCCGGGCTTCATGCGCCCGGCCAGGGCCGCCAGCAACAGGCCCGCCAGCCCGCCCCACAGCCACGGCTTGCCGTGCTGCAGCGCCTGCACCAGGCCGCTGGCGGTCTCGCTGCCGCCGAAGACCCCACCCAGCGAGCGCAGCAGCGTCAGGTTTTGCGGAAAGTACCAGGGCAGCAGCGCATAGGCCGCCAGGCCCAGCGCCAGCCAGGCCAGCAGCACGCGCTGCTGGGCGCCCTGCCTGCCGCGGCTCACCGTGGCAGCGAGTTGACTTCCTTCTCCCAGCGCGAGATCAGGCGCCGGCGCTCGGCGCTGGCGCCGTACTTGGCATAGTCGTATTCGATGAACTTGATCTTCTTGAAGTCGGGCACGCGCGGGTCGACCTTGGCGGCCTTGTTCGAGGGCACCTGGAACTGCTTCGCCGCCGCGCCCATTTCCTGCGCCGCCGCCGTGAGCGCCCACTCGTAGAACTTCTTCGCGTTGTCCAGGTTGCGCGAGCCCTTGATCAGGCTCATCGAGCCGATCTCGGCGCCGGTGCCTTCGGCCGGCGTGACGGTGGCCACCGGGAAGCCCTGCATGGCCTCGCCGGGGCCGTCGTGCACGAAGCTGATCGACACCGTCGTCTCGCCCCGCGCCACGGCCTTGATGGGGCCGGTGCCGGAACGGGTGTAGGTGGCGATATTCTTGTGCAGGCCCTTCATGTACTCGAAGGCCTTGTCCTCGCCCATGAGCTGCACCAGCGTGGCGATCATCGTGTAGGCGGTGCCGCTGGAAGCCGGGTTGGCGACCTGGATCTCGTTCTTGTAGATCGGGTTGAGCAGGTCGGCCCAGCTCCTGGGCACCGGCATCTTCTTCTTGGCGATGAGCTCGGTGTTGTAGCCAAAGCCCAGCGGCCCGCTGTAGATGCCCACCGTCTTGTAGCCGCTCTGCGAGGCCTGCTGCTGCGCCCACGGGTGCAGTTGCGGCAGCGAGGGCGACTTGTATTCGAGGCTCAGGCCCTGCTCGGCCGCCTGCAGGTGGGGGTCGCCGGTGCCGCCGAACCAGACGTCGGTCTTGGGGTTGGCGCGCTCGGCGATCAGCTGCGCCAGCGCCTCGCCCGAGCCCTTGAGCGACATGTTGACCTTGATGCCCGTGGTGCGGGCGAACACGGTCTGGATCATGTTGCACCACTCGGCCTGCACCGAGCAGATGACATTGATCTGGCCGCCGTCCTGGGCTTGCGCCGGGGCGGCGGACAGCAGCGCCAGCGAGGCCAGGGCGGGCCAGACGCAGCGGGTCGTTCTCATCGTCTTCTCCTGAAACCGGGGGTGTGTGGGGGCACGCAAGGATGCCGCACCGGCACCGCGTTGCGCCACCGGGGATACACCGCTGGCGCAAACACGCGCCACCCCCCGGTCCGGGTGGTCTGGGGGGCGAGGAGGCCTTGCGCGCCGTGTTGCAGTGATACTCTAGTGCACGGATGGGCGAGCGGCGATGCAAGCGGCGATGAATGTGATGTTCTGGAACGTCGGGCAGACGGTGCGTGGTGCGCGACGGGCCGGTGCGCTTGGCCTGCTTGTCTTGCTGGCCGCCTGCCTGCTGGGCACGGCGGCGCAGGCTGCCGAGACACTGGTGGTGGGCCCGGAAGGCACGCCGCTGAGCCTGACCGCGGCGCTGGGCCAGGCGCAGGACGGGGACACCATCGAGCTGCTGCCGGGCGAATACCGCGATGCCCACGCCGTGCTCGAGAACCGGCGCCTGACGATCCGCGGCATCGGCAAGCGGCCGCTGATCAGCGGCGGCGGCAAGCCCTCCGGCACGCACAAGGCGTTGTGGCTGGTCCGCGGCGGCGAAGTCGTGCTCGAGAACCTCGAATTCCGCGGTGCCCGTGCCGCCGACGGCGAAGGCGCCGGGGTGCGCCAGGAAGGGGGGCGGCTGGTGGTGCGGCGCTGCGACTTCTTCGACAACGAATACGGCGTCCACGCCACCAACGACGACCGGGCGGAGCTGACCATCCAGGACAGCGTGCTCGGCATGGCGCCCAAGGTGGTGGGCGGGCTGTACCACCTGCTCAACGTCGGCCGCATCGCCAAGCTCAGCGTCAGCGGCAGCCGCTTCCAGCAGGGCTTCGAGGGGCACCTGATCAAGTCGCGGGCGCGCGAGAGCCTGATCCGCTACAACTTCATCCACGACGGCCAACGGGGCGGCGCGTCGTACGAGATCGAGCTGCCCGCCGGCGGCCTGGCCACCGTCATCGGCAACGTCATCGGCCAGGGTGCCGACAGCCAGAACCGGGTCATGCTGGCCTACGGCACCGACGGCCGGCCCTGGGACCGCAACACGCTGCTGGTGGCGCACAACACCTTCATCAGCTACAAGTGGACCCCGGCCTGGTTCATGCGGGTGTTCAGCGACGGCCTGCCGGCGGACACCGAGGTGGTGGCGGTGAACAACCTGCTCGTCGGCCCGGGGCTGTTCTGGCTCGGTGCGCCGGGTCACTTCGACGGCAACCGCCCGGCCTCGCGCGGCATGCTGCGTGACGCCGACACCTACGCCTTCGAACTGGCGCCGGGCTCGGTGTGGCACGGCAGCGGCGTCGATCCGCGCCAGGTCGGCCGGCGCGACCTCTCGCCCCAGGCCGAATTCGAGTGGCCGGTGGGCACGCGCGCGTTGCCGGCCGGGCGCACGAACTGGTCCCCGGGGGCTTACCAGCGGTAGTGCGCGGTTAGCATGGGTGCATCGCCACCCACCGCAGACTCCGATGGACCCCAGGCAGTGCCACCCCGAGAGCATCAGCGCCCAGGCGCTGGGCTGGATCGACGAGCGCACGCGCGCCGTGACACCGCCGATCCACGTCTCCTCGACCTACCTGCGCGACACCGACAACCAGTACCGCTCGGGCCGCATCTACGC
Source organism: uncultured beta proteobacterium (assembly GCA_963717575.1). GTDB lineage: Bacteria > Pseudomonadota > Gammaproteobacteria > Burkholderiales > Burkholderiaceae_C > Rubrivivax. Next base: position 47,449 of record CAVQWK010000035.1, read on the forward strand.
CCGCGCCGACAACCCGGCCTTCGACCAGCCCGAGGCCGTGCTCTGCGCGCTGGAGGAGGGCGCGCAGGCGCTGCTGTTCGCCAGCGGCATGGCGGCAGCCACCGCGGTGTTCCAGGCGCTGGCGCCGGGTGACCACGTGCTGGCGCCCAAGGTCATGTACTGGTCGCTGCGCAACTGGCTCATGACCTTTGCCACCGGCTGGGGCCTTCAGGTCGAGTTGATCGACATGAGCGATCCGGCGGCGGTGCAGGCCGCGGTGCGGCCGGGGCACACCAGGCTGGTGTGGATCGAAACGCCGGCCAATCCGCTGTGGACGGTGACCGACATCGCCGCCACGGCACGCATCGCCCATGCCGCCGGCGCGCTGCTGGCGGTGGACTCCACGGTGCCGACGCCGGTGCTGACGCGGCCGCTGGCCCTCGGTGCCGACATCGTGATGCACGCGGCCACCAAATACCTCAACGGCCACTCCGACCTCATCGCCGGCGCGCTGGTGACGCGCCAGGACAGCGAGTACTGGCAGCGCGTGCGCAAGGTGCGGGCGCAGCTCGGCGGCACGCTGGGCTCGTTCGAGGCCTGGCTGCTGTTGCGCGGCATGCGCACGCTGCACCTGCGCGTGCGTGCGGCGTGCGCGTCGGCGCAGCGCATCGCCGAGCACTTTGCGCAGCACCCGTTGGTCGGCGAGGTGCTGTACCCGGGGCTGCCGGGCTGCCAGGGTCACGAGATCGCCAAGGCCCAGATGATCGGCGGCTTTGGCGGCATGCTGTCGATCCGTGCCCGCGGCGGCGAGGCCGCCGCCATCGCGACCGCGGCGCAGGTGCAACTGTGGAAACGCGCCACCTCGCTGGGCGGCACCGAGAGCCTGATCGAGCACCGCGCCAGCGTCGAAGGGGCCGGCACGCCGGCCCCGCCCGACCTGCTGAGGTTGTCGGTGGGCATCGAGCACGTCGACGATCTCATCGAAGACCTCGAGCAGTCGCTGCGGCGCGCCCACGCCTGAACCCGATCGGCCTGACCTTGCGCTTCTGCCGCAGCGTCGGGCAGGAGCCTGCGCCTGCGTCGTTATGCCTTGGCGGGCGTGCCCGACGCTGCCAGCGACAGCAGTTCTTCGACACCGTAGAGCTGCGCCAGCTGCGCCAGCTTGGCAGGCGCGCCGACCACCTGGAAGCCATGCCCAGCCGCCTGGGCCAGGCGCCGCGCCTGCAGCAGCAGCGCGATCGCCGAAGTGTCGAAATCCTGCAGTGCGCTGGCGTCGATCTGCACCGGCCCGCTGCCTTCGGCCATGGCGGCCGGCAGGGTGAGCGCCAGTTCGGCCGCTTGTTCCAGGGTGGTCGTGGCGGGCAACTGCATCGCTTCAGCCCTTGGCCGCCGACTTGTTGCGCTCCACCAGGGTGTTGATCAGGCCGTCGATGCCGCCCTTGCTGATCTCGGTGGCGAATTGCGAGCGGTAGTTCTGCACCAGCCACAGGCCGCCGACGTTGACGTCGATGATCTTCCAGTCGTCGGCCTGCTTGTCCAGGCGGTAGTCGAGCTTGATCGGGTCGCCGCTGCCGCGCACTTCGGTCTGCACGACCATCTGGGTGCTGCCGGGCACCGGCAAGGTCTTGGTGACTTCCACCGTCTGGTCCTTGACCTGCGCCAGGGCCCCCGAATACACGCGGACGAGCAGGGTCTTGAACTCGGTCTGCAGCTTGGCCCGCTGTTCGGCGGTGGCGCTGCGCCATTGCGGGCCGACGGCCGAGCGCGTGACGACCTCGAAATTGACATGCGGCATGACCTTGCTCTCGACGAGCGCCAGGACGCGATTGACGTCGCCGGCCTGGATGGCCTTGTCGGCCTTGGCGGTGTCGATGACCTCGATCGAAATCTGGCGCACGAGCGCGTCCGGGGTGCCGGTCGCGTGCGCGGGCATGGTCGCCACCAGGGCCAGCAAGAGGGACGAGGCGCGCAGCAGTTTCTTCAGCATGGGTTTCCTTTTTTGTGGGGAGCCGTCGGCACCCACGGGTCTATAACGCGTCTGGTCGGCCAGCGGTTCACTTGGGGGCGGGCGCAGGGGAGCCCGGGGCCGGAGCCGGTGGCGGGTCGTCCCCTTCGTCCTCGAACGTCTCCATGGGCGGTGCGCCGTCGTAGAGCAAGTCCCGGCGGCGCGACAGGAAGGCGTCGCGGACAAAGCTGTATTTGTCCAGCGCCACGGTGTCGAGAAGTTCGGTGGTCTGCAGCAGGTTGGCACGCAGGTTGATCAGTTCCAGCGAGGCGATGGCCCAGCGGGCGGTGCTGGTGTCCGTCAATTGCGCCGGCGATACCTGGCGGTCGACCAAGAATCCGACCGCGTCGCGCAATGTCGACGGCCCTAACAACGGCAACATGAAAAACGGTCCATCCGGCAGTCCCCATCGGCCCAGGGTCTGGCCGAAGTCCTCGGACTGGCGCGTCAACCCCATTTCGGTGGCAGGGTCGAGCAGGCCGCCCAGGCCGAAGAAGGTGTTGCTGAGCACACGCATGCCCATGTCCAGCCCGCTTTGCACCTTGCCCTGCAGGAGATGGTTGGCCACCGACCAGGCGTCGTAGAAGTTGCCCAGCACATTGCCGATGCCGGTGCGCACGAGCTGCGGCAGGACGTCGCGGTAGGCCTCGGCCACCGGCTTGAGCACCGCTTCGTCCACCGCCTCGTTGAACGCGAAGACCTTGCGGTTGAAGTTCTCCCACGGATCCACGCTCGACGCCTGGCGCGGGCGCTGCGCCTCCCGCCGGCACCGTGGCGCAGCCGCCAAGCGCAACGGCCACGACCAGCGCGATCACGGCCAGACCGGCTGGCGCTGCGGGGCGCCGCGCCGGGCTCCAGAGTCACTGGCCGGCTCCCGAGGCCGCACCGGACGCAGCGCCGGCGCTGTCGGCCTGCCGGTGATGAACTGGCCGATGAGGTTCTCCAGCACCACCGCCGACTGCGTCTGCGCGATGGTGTCGCCGGGCGCCAGGTTGGCGTCGTCGCCGCCGGGCTCCAGGCCCACGTACTGGTCGCCCGAGCAGGCCCGAGGTCAGGATCTTGGCCGCCGAATCCTTCGGAAACTGGTACTCGCGCTCGATCTCCATCGTGACCACGCCCTGGAAGGTCTTGGCGTCGAGCGAGATCCTCTTCACCCGGCCGACGAGGACGCCAGCGCTGCGCACCGGCGCGCGTGGCTTGAGGCCGCCGATATTGTCGAAGCGTGCCTGCACCGTGTAGGTGTCGCGGCCGCCAATGCTGCCGAGGTTGGCCGCCTGCAGGGCCAGGAAGACCAGCCCCAGCATGCCCAGCAGCACGAAGAAGCCGACCAGGATCTCGATCTTTTTCTTGCCCATACCTGAAGACTCCTGCCCGAGCGCGTGCTCAGGGCCTCGAGAACATGAGCGCCGTGAGGATGAAGTCCATCCCCAGCACCCACAAGGAAGAGATCACCACGGTGCGCGTGGTGGCGTAGGCCACGCCCTCGGGGGTGGCCTCGGTCTCGTGGCCCTGGTACAGCGCCACCACGGTGCAGATGACGCCGAACACGGCGGCCTTGACGACGCCGTTGCCGACGTCGCGCCAGACATCGACGCCGGTCTGCATGATCGACCAGAAGTTGCCGGCGTCGACGCCGATCAGCAGCACCGCCACGACCCAGGCGCCGAGGATGCCGATGGCCGAGAACAGCACCGCCAGGATGGGCATCGAGATGATGCCGCCGATGAGGCGCGGCGCCAGCACGCGCGCCTTGGGGTCGACGGCCATCAGTTCCATCGCCGCGAGCTGTTCGCCGGCCTTCATGAGGCCGATCTCGGCGGTGAGCGAGGTGCCGGCGCGGCCGGCGAAGAGCAGCGCCGCCACCACCGGCCCGAGCTCGCGCACCAGCGACAGGTTGACGATCAGGCCCAGGTTCTCGGCGGCGCCGTAGATCACCAGCGCGTAATACATCTGCAGCGCGAGCACGAAGCCCACCGCCAGCCCGGAGGCCAGGATGATGACCAGCGAGCGGTTGCCGATGGCGTGCACCTGCGCCACGACGAGGTCGAAGCGGCGCAGCGACGCCGGCACGGCACGCAGCAGCTCCATGAAGAAGAAGGCGGCGTGGCCCCAGCCGCGGAACTGCTCCAGCGCGATGGCGCCCAGGCGTGCGACGCAGTTCATGCCGCGCTGACGCTGACGCCGAAGTCGACGCCGATCTCGGGCGCCGGGTAGTGGAACTTGACCGGCCCGTCGGGTTCGCCATGCACGAACTGGCGCGTCTCGGGGTCGCGCGGAGGCCATCAGCTCGGCCGGTGTGCCCTGCGCGACGATGCGGCCCTGGGTGGCCAGCAGGACGACGTGGTCGCTGATCGCCATGCACTGGGGCACGTCGTGCGAGATGACCAGCGAGGTCGCGCCGGTGACGTCGTTGAGGGTGCGGATGAGCTTGGCGGCCACCCCCATCGAGATCAGGTCCAGGCCGGCGAAGGGCTCGTCGTAGATGATGAGCTCGGGGTCGAGCGCGATCGCGCGCGCCAGCGCGACGCGCCGCGCCATGCCGCCCGAGACCTCGCCGATGCGCAGCGCGGCGGCGCCACGCAGGCCCACGGCATTGAGCTTCATCAGCACGATGTCGCGGATCATGGCCTCGGGCAGGGTGGTGTGCTCGCGCAGCGGAAAGGCCACGTTCTCGAACACGCTCAGGTCGGTGAACAGCGCGCCGAACTGGAACAGCATGCCCAGGCGCCGGCGCAGCCGGTACAGCTGCGTCCTGGTCGCGTGTGTCGACCACCTCGCCGTCGAAGACCACGCGGCCCTTGTCGGTGGCGTGCACGCCGGCGACCAGGCGCATCAGCGTGGTCTTGCCGCATCCCGAGCCGCCCAGGATGGCGGTGACCTTGCCGCGCTGGAACTTCAGCGACAGGTCGCTCAGGATCGGACGGCTGGCGTCGTAGCCGAAGGTGACGTGGTCGATCTCGATGAAGGTTTCGGAGGTCAAGCGGTTGCCGGGCCGGGCGCGTCTTGCCGCCGCGGAGAGCCTTGCTGGGAAGGCGCGGATTCTCGCACGCACCGGGCAAACCCGCAGTGGCGCGCCGGCCGCGCAGATGTGACGATCTGCGGCGCGACGGAACGCCTCCCGTTGCTGCGCGTCAGCGCGGCAGCGCGCTGCCCCCATCAGGTATTCGTCCACCGCGCGCGCCGCCTGGCGGCCTTCGCGGATCGCCCACACCACGAGGCTCTGGCCGCGCCGCATGTCGCCGGCGGCAAAGACCTTGTCGACATTGGTGCTGGTAGCCGCCCTGCGCTTCGGTGTGCGCGCGGGCATTGCCGCGGGCATCGCGCTCGACGCCGAAGGCGTCCAGCACCGAAGCCACCGGCGCCGTGAAGCCCATGGCCAGCAGCACCAGGTCGGCCTTGTACTCCTTCTCGGTGCCGGGCACCTCGACCATCTTGCCGCCCTGCCACTCCACGTGCACGGTCTTCAGCGCCGCGACCTTGCCCTTGTCCTTGCCGGTGCCGGCGATGAATGCCTTGGTGGCGATCGCGAACTCGCGCTGGCAGCCTTCCTCGTGGCTGGAACTGGTGCGCAGCTTGTAGGGCCAGTAGGGCCAGGTCAGCGGCTTGTTCTCCTGCTCGGGCGGCATGCGGCAGCAACTCGAACTGCGTCACGCTGGCGGCGCCGTGGCGGTTGCTGGTGCCGACGCAGTCGCTGCCGGTGTCGCCGCCGCCGATGACGATGACGTGCTTGCCGGTGGCCTTGATCTGGCCCTTGACCTTGTCGCCGGCGACCGACCTTGTTCTGCTGCGGCAGGAACTCCATCGCGAAGTGCACGCCGTCGAGTTCGCGGCCGGGCACCGGCAGGTCGCGCGAGATTTCGGCGCCGCCGCTCAGCAGCACGGCGTCGAACTCCGCCTTCAGCTGCTCGGCGCCGATCGATCTCGGTGGCGTCGTTGGTGACCTTGCTGCCGGGGCCGTCGGCGGGCATCGCGCCGACCAGCACGCCGGTGCGGAAGACCACGCCTTCGGCCTGCATCTGCGCGATGCGGCGGTCGATGTGCGACTTCTCCATCTTGAAGTCGGGGATGCCGTAGCGCAGCAGGCCGCCGATGCGGCTGTTCTTCTCGAACACCGTCACGGCGTGGCCGGCGCGGGCCAGCTGCTGCGCGGCGGCCAGGCCGGCCGGGCCGCTGCCGACCACGGCCACCTTCTTGCCCGTCCTGACCTTCGGGCGGCTGCGGCGTCACCCAGCCTTCGGCCCAGGCGCGGTCGATGATGGCGTGCTCGATGCTCTTGATGCCCACCGGGTCGTCGTTGACGTTGAGCGTGCACGCGGCCTCGCAGGGCGCGGGGCAGACGCGGCCGGTGAACTCGGGGAAGTTGTTGGTCTGGTGCAGCACCTCGATGGCGCCTTGCCAGTCGCCGCGGTAGACGAGGTCGTTGAAGTCCGGAATGATGTTGTTGACCGGACAGCCGCTGTTGCAGAACGGGCGTGCCGCAGTCCATGCAGCGCGCCCCCTGGATCTTGGCCTGGTCCTCGGCCAGCGTGATGACGAACTCCTTCCAGTTCTTGAGCCGCGTCGGCACCGGTTCGTAGCCCTCTTCGAGGCGCTCGAACTCCAGGAATCCCGTGACCTTGCCCATCGTCGTTGCTCCTCTGCTCTACTTGGCGGCGACGGCGGCCGCGCCGGCGCCTGGCCTTGCCGGTGGCGGCCGCCGCTTCGGCCCGGGCGGCGCGTTCGGCGAGCACGCGCTTGTACTCGTGCGGGAAGACCTTGACGAATCTCGTGCGCGACTCGGCCCAGCTGTCCAGGATCTCGCGCGCGCGCAGCGATCCGGTCCAGCGGTGGTGGTCCTCGACCAGCTTCTTCAGCAGCGCCTCGTCGGCCGTCTCCTGGTGCCAGCCGACGGCCGGGCCGGCCTGCTCGGCACGCGGCAGCACCTTGTCCAGGGCCACCATGCTGGTGTTGCAGCGGCGCGCGAACTGGCCGTCCTCGTCGTAGACGTAGGCCACGCCGCCGCTCATGCCGGCGGCGAAGTTGCGTCCGGTCTTGCCGAGCACGACCACGGTGCCGCCGGTCATGTATTCGCAGCCGTGGTCGCCGGTGCCCTCGACCACCGCGCTGGCGCCCGACAGCCGCACCGCGAAGCGCTCGCCGGCGACGCCGCGGAAGAAGGCCTCGCCGCTGGTGGCGCCGTACAGCGCGGTGTTGCCGATGATGATGTTCCGGGTGGCGTCGCCGCGGAATTCGATGCTCGGCCGCACCACCACGCGCCCGCCCGACAGGCCCTTGCCGGTGTAGTCGTTGGCGTCGCCGATCATGTACAGCGTGATGCCGCTGGCCAGGAAGGCGCCGAAGCTCTGGCCGCCGTTGCCCTCGATCTGCATGAAGATGGTGTGGTCGGGCAGGCCCTCGGGGCGCTGGCGGATCAGTTCGCCCGAGAGCATGGCGCCGACGCTGCGGTTGACGTTGCGCGCCTCTTCCATGAACTGCACCTTCTCGCCGCGTTCGATGGCCGGGCGGCACTTCTCGATCAGCTTGACGTCGAGCGCCCGCGCCAGGCCGTGGTCCTGCTCCTCGACCTGGTAACGCGGCACGTCGGCGGGTGCGGCCGGCTGGTGCAGGATGCGACTGAAGTCCAGGCCGCGCGCCTTCCAGTGCGCGATGCCCTTGCGGGTGTCGAGCAGGTCGGCGCGGCCGATCAGTTCATTGAAGCTGCGGATGCCCAGCTGCGCCATGATCTGACGCGCTTCCTCGGCGACGAAGAAGAAGTAGTTGACGACGTGCTCGGGCTTGCCGGCGAACTTCCTGCGCAGCACCGGGTCCTGCGTGGCCACGCCCACCGGGCAGGTGTTGAGGTGGCACTTGCGCATCATGATGCAGCCCTCGACCACCAGCGGCGCGGTGGCGAAGCCGAATTCGTCGGCGCCGAGCAGGGCGCCGATGACGACGTCGCGGCCGGTCTTCATCTGGCCGTCGGCCTGCACGCGGATGCGGCTGCGCAGGCGGTTGAGCACCAGCGTCTGCTGCGTCTCGGCCAGGCCCAGTTCCCAGGGCGTGCCGGCGTGCTTGATGCTGCTCCAGGGTGATGCGCCGGTGCCGCCGTCATGGCCGGCGATCACACGTGGTCGGCCTTGCACTTGGCCACGCCGGCGGCGATGGTGCCGACGCCGACCTCGCTGACCAGCTTGACGCTGATGCCGGCGCGCGGATTGGCATTCTTCAGGTCGTGGATGAGCTGCGCCAGGTCCTCGATGGAGTAGATGTCGTGGTGCGGCGGCGGGCTGATCAGGCCCACGCCCGGCACCGAGTAGCGCAGCATGCCGATGTA
>CAVQWK010000036.1:0-38595 GCA_963717575.1 uncultured beta proteobacterium
TGATAGAGTTTCCTCAACCCGACGCGACGTTGGGGCAACGGAGAGGATCGACGCTTGCCCAATCCGCCGGAGTACACCGCGCCTGTCGGGCAAGCGCGCGAGGGCATCGCTTCCGACAACTCCGCCGTTGACGCGAACGCGCTGAGTCACGCACTCGAACAGCTTGCTGAGGCACGCCAGCAGCAGACCGCGACGGCGGAGATCCTGAAGGTCATCAGCGCCTCGCCGGCCGACATTCAACCCGTGTTCGCCATGATTGCGGAGCATGCGGTTCGCCTGTGCGCTGGCCAGTTCTGCGCGGTGTTTCACTTCGACGGCGAACTCATCCACATCGGTGCGCTTCACGGCATGTCGGCCGAGGGTGAATTGGCGTACCGGCAGGGCTTCCCGCTGCCCGCAGGGTCGGGCAGCGCCATCGGTCGCGCCATCCAGACCCGGCTGGTCGCGCACATCCCGGACGTCCAGGCAGACGCCCACTACCGCCAACTGACGATTGCCCAGGCGGTCACGTTCCGGGCCATCGTCGCCGTGCCGATCCTGCGCGACGGCAAGCCGATCGGTGGCCTGGCGGTGTCGAGTTCACGGGCGGAGCCATTCTCGGACGCCAGGGTGGCGTTGCTTGGTTCCTTCGCCGACCAGGCTGCGATCGCGATCGAGAACGTGCGCCTGTTCAAGGCGGTGCAGGAGCGCACCGAGGCGCTCTCGCGCTCCGTCGAGGAGATGCGTGCGCTAAGCGAGATCGGCCGGGCGGTGAGTTCCACCCTGGACGTGGACGTCGTGCTGGCGGCCGTCATTGCGCATGCGGTTGCATTGTCGAAGGCGGACGCAGGCGGCACGATCTACGAGTTCGACGCGACTGACGAGGTCTTCTTGCCGCGCGCCAGCCATGGTGTGAGCGCAGCGATGATCGACAGCCTGCGCGAATCGCGCATCGGGTTCGGCGAGACTGCGCTGGGCATCTGCGCTGAACAACGTGCGCCGTTCCAGACATCCGATGTCTCGCTCTTGCCTGAGCACCCGGTGCGCGAAATGTTGCTGCGCGAAGGCGTGCACGCCGTGCTGGCGGTGCCACTGTTGCGCGATGACCGCGTGATCGGCGGGCTGGTGATCCGACGCAGGTCGGCCGGAGAGTTCTCGCCCTTGGTGGTGGCGCTGCTGCAGAACTTCGCCGTGCAGTCGGTGCTGTCGATCCAGAACGCGCACCTGTTCCGGGAGATCGCCGACAAGAGCCAGCAGCTCGAGGCCGCCAGCCAGCACAAGTCGCAGTTCCTCGCCAACATGAGCCACGAGTTGCGCACGCCGCTCAACGCGATCATCGGCGTCACCGAGATGCTGCACGAGGACGCGGTCGATCTGGACGGCCGGACGACGTCGAGCCGCTGGAGCGCGTGCTGCGCGCGGCCAGGCACCTGCTCGCGCTGATCAACGACATCCTCGACCTGTCCAAGATCGAGGCCGGGAAGATGGAGCTCCACCTCGAGACCTTCGCCATCGCGCCGCTGATCGAGGACGTGGCGCAGACGATCGAGACCGATGGCGGCCAAGAACGGCAACCAGCTGGTGCTCGATTGCCCGCCCGACATCGGCGGCATGCACGCCGACCAGATGCGCCTTCGGCAGGCGCTGCTCAACCTGGTGAGCAACGCCAGCAAGTTCACCGACAAGGGCACGGTCACCATCGCCGCGCGGCGCGCCTCGACGCAGGAGCCGCGAGTGGGTGACGATCGCGGTGACCGACACCGGCATCGGCATGACGCGCGAGCAGATGGGCAAGCTGTTCCAGGAGTTCTCCCAGGCCGACGCCTCGACCACCCGCAAGTACGGCGGCACCGGCCTTGGGCTCGCCATCAGCCGGCGCTTCTGCCAGATGATGGGCGGCGACATCACGGTGACCAGCGAGCCGGGCCGCGGCTCGACCTTCACCATCCGCCTGCCGGCGGTGGTGCGGCAACCAGCCGCCGGTCGAAGCGCTGCGCAGCGTGGCCACGCCGCGCCAGGCAGCGCGGAAGGGCCGGCGACCATCCTGGTCGTGGACGACGACGCGACGGTGCGCGAACTAATGGAGCGCCACTTGACGCGCGAAGGTTTCACCGTGGTCACCGCGCGCGGCGGCCAGGAAGGCCTGCGACTGGCGAAGGAGCTTCAACCAGACGCCATCACATTGGACATGATGATGCCCGACATCGACGGCTGGACGGTGCTCGCCGCCATCAAGGGCGACCCCGAACTGCGCGACATCCCAGTCATCCTCGTGTCCATCGAGGACGAGCAGAAGCGCGGCTACGCGCTCGGGGCGACGGACTACATGGTCAAGCCGGTGGACCGCGAGCGGCTGGCGGACGTGCTGCGCGGCATCTGCGGCATGCAGCGGACGGCGCATTCTGCTGGTGGACGACGACGACATGATGCGCCGCGGCCTGCGACAGGTGCTCGAGAAGGATTCGGACGGCCGTGTGGCGCTGGCGCAGATCGAGTCGTGAGTCGGACTGCCGGAGAGGACTTCCGGGTTGAACCGCCCGTCGCGAATCCCGTGGTGGTCATCACCGCCAAGGACCTGAGTGCGGACGAACGCGCCCGGCTCAGCAGCGGAGTCGCAAGGTGCTGCAGAAGGGGGCCTCCGACCTGGAAGCGCTGTTGCAGGAAATCGACCGCGTGCTGCCCGCGCGTATCGCACTCGGTCGTGGCCTCAAGAGCGAAGAGCAAGGGGCATGAAGATCCTGTATGTCGAGGACAACGAAGACAACATCTATATGCTCGAGCGGCGGCTCAAGCGCGCCGGTTTCGATGTGCTGATCGCTCGTGACGGTGCCGAGGGCGTCGCGATGGCGCGCGCCGAGTTGCCCGGGCTGATCCTGATGGACATGGGCCTGCCGGTGCTAGACGGCGTCGAGGCGACGCGGCAGATCAAGACTGAGCCGGAAACGAAACACATTCCGGTGATCGCGCTGACCGCAAATGCCATGACCGGCGACCGGGAAAAGGCCATGGCTGCAGGCTGCGACGATTACGACACCAAGCCGGTGGAACTGCCGCGGCTGCTGGCCAAGATGCAGGCGCTGGCACCGCGATCGCCTGCCTCCTGACGAGAATCAGGGCGCGAGATGGAAGACAGGGATATCGAGTTGTTCAACGACAGCCTCGAACGCTGTTCCGCGAAGCCCGGTTTCCTGACCCGTTTCTACAGCCTGTTCGTGGCCTCGTCCGACACGGTGGCGAAGATTCGAGCACACCGACCTGCGCAGGCAGGCCAGGATGCTGAAGTCGTCGCTGTACATCATGATGTTGGCCAGCAACGAGTCCGAGCGCGCCGTGCATCTGGAGAAGCTCGCCAAGCACCATGGTAGGGCCGGGCTGGCGATTGCGCCGCCGCTCTACGATCTGTGGCTCGACCAGTTGATGAGGGCTGTCGAGGAGTTCGACCCGCGCTTCGATCTGGAGACCGGCGCGGCCTGGCGGCGCGTGCTGCAGCCCAGCATCGAATTCATGAAATCCAGGTACTGATGCGCCCGCTGACCATCCCGGCCTCTTGCCGCAAGGACATCATCGTGACATCAAGCGACGCTGCGCTGCTGGTGGTGGACGACAACGAGGACAACCGCTACACGTTGACCCGACGGCTCAACCGCGAGGGTTATCGCAACCTGAGCACCGCGAACGACGGGCGCCAGGCGTTGGAACTGCTGCGCTCACGCAAGTTCGACCTGGTGCTGCTTGACATCATGATGCCCGAGCTGAACGGTTACCAGGTTCTCGAGCAGGTCAAGGCGGATGCGCAGCTGCGCGACATTCCAGTGATCATGATCTCGGCCCTCGAGGAGATGGACAGCGTCATCCGATGCGTGGAGCTTGGTGCCGAGGACTATCTGCCCAAGCCCTTCAACCCGACGCTGCTGCGCGCCCGAGTAGGCGCCAGCCTGGAGAAGAAGCGCCTGCGCGACGCGGTGCGCCAAAGCCTGGCGCGGCTGGAGCAGGAGATCGAAGGCGCGCGCAAGGCCCAGCTGGGCATGCTGCCAAGCCACTTCCCGGCAGTGTCGGCGCAGCAGCCGGTGCAAGTGCATGCGCTGATGGATCCGGCGCGCGAAGTCGGCGGCGACTTGTACGACGCCTTCTACGCCACCGACGGCCTGTTCTGCTTCCTCGTCGGCGACGTTTCGGGCAAAGGCGCCGCGGCCGGCATGTTCATGGCGCGCACGCGCAGCCTGGTGCGCATGGCGGTGGCGGAGTTGTTGCCGAAACTTGCACCCGACGAGCGCACCCCGGCGCAGATCGCCGAGGCGGTGAACCGGGAGCTATGCCAGGACAACCGTGAGCGCATGTTCGTGACACTGTTCCTCGGCTTCCTGGACGCGCAGAGCGGTTCGCTGGCCTACATCAACGCAGGCCACCCGTTGCCCTATTTGCGGCGCTCATCGGGCGAACTCGAGCAGGTCGACGGCAGGCCGCAGGCACCGGTGGCTGTTCGCACGGGTATGCGATACCAGAACCAGGCCGTGTCGCTGCAGCCAGGCGATACGCTGCTGGTCTGCACCGACGGCGTGGTCGAGGCGATGAACGAGGCTGGAGAACTCTATGGCGCCGCGCGTCTCGAGGCGCTGCTTCGCGCGGCCGGCGACGAGCCGCCACAGGCGCTGGTCGAGGCGGTGAAGTGCGACGTCGATGCCTTCGCCGGCGGCGCCGCAAAGGCCGATGACGTGACCCTGCTTGCGTTGCGCCTGGGTCCGGCTGCGGCACCGACCTCGCCGTCATGAGCGAGCCCCCGCGTGCGCGTGCAGAGGGCACGATGGAGCTGGTCATCGGCAACGACATTGCCCAGATCGCGCGGGTCAGCGAAGCGATGGACCGCCTCGCGGCCGAGCACCGCATCGCGCCGAAGCCGCTGGTGCAGCTGCAGGTGGCGCTCGACGAGATGGTGAGCAACGTCATCAAGTACGCATGGCCCCAAGGTGGCACCCACACGCTTCAGGTGCGCATCGAGGTCGCTCTGGGGCAGGTGAAGATCGACATCAGCGATGACGGCCAGCCTTTCGACCCGCGTGATGCGCCGGCGCCCCAGACGCCACTGCCCGGGCGGCGGCCGCGGCCCGGCGGTCTGGGCGTGCACATGGTCAGGCAGTTCATGGATCGCTTCGAGTACGCACGGATTGACAACGTCAATCGCCTGACGATGATCAAGCGCTGCGATACTGATAACACTGAACCATAGGCCGAAGCCAGCTCCATGAGCGTCAACTCCCTCGAGATTGCGGAAACGCGTTCCGGAACTGCCTGTGTGCTGGCGCTTGCCGGCCGCATCGACAGCAGCAATGCCGAACAGTTCAGCGCGCGCGTCGACCAGCTGTTCCAGGCGGGGGAGAAAGACCTGGTGGTGGACTTCAAGGAGGTGCTTTACCTCACCAGTGCGGCGTTTCGCGTGCTGTTGGTGGCCACGGACGAAGCCGAACGCAACGCGGCCCGCTTCGTGTTGTGCGGGATCATGGGTCAGGTGCGCGATCTCTTCGAGATGGGCGGGCTGCTCGACGCCTTTACGGTGCACGTGTCGCGCGAAGAAGCGCTGGCGCAGCCCGGCTGACCGGCTCGAGGGCAATTGGCCCGTCCCGCCGGCCTTCTATACGCGTTCGACGAGACGCCGCCGCTGGCGGTGCTCATCATCTCGGCGATACAGCACATCGCGGTCATTGCGATCACGCTCATTTACCCGCTGATCATCGCGCGCGAGGCAGGGCTGACCGGTCCACAGTTCCTCGACACGGTGTCCTTGTCGATGATGGCCATAGGCTTGGCCACGATCTTCTTGTGCTTGCGTTCGCGATTCGTCGGCTGCGGCTACCTTTGTCCGGCCTCGTTCACGGCGATTTTCCTGGGGCCGTCGCAATATGCCTTGCACCTGGGCGGGCTCGGCTTGATCTTCGGCATGACCATCGTCGCCGGCTTCGTGCAGGTGGCCATCGCCCCGGTGCTGAACCGCCTGCGCGCCTTGCTGCCACCAGAGATCGCCGGCCTGGTGATTGCCATCGTCGGGCTGTCTCTTGCATCGGTTGGCTTGCGCTACGGTCTCGGCATCACCGAAGGCAACCGGATCCAGCCGATCTTCCCGGTCATCGCTGGCCTGTCGCTGACCACCATGGTGGTTCTGAACGTCTGGACCCGCGGCTACGCAAAGATGTTCTGTGCGCTGATCGGTGTCATCGTCGGCTATGCCGCCAGTGCGGCCCTTGGCGTGCTCGACCTGTCGGTGATGATGCCCGTGCAAGGGCTGAGCCTGTGGCGCCTGCCGGATGTCGGGCACATCGAATACAAGTTCGACGCGCTCGCACTGGCCCCCTTCGTCGTAGCCGCCATTGGCTCCACCCTGCGGACCATGGGCGACGTGACCACGGTGCAGCGCTTGAACGACAAGGACTGGGTGCGCCCCGACTTCCGGTCCATCAGTGGTGGCGTCACCGGCAATGGATTGGGTTCGATCGTCTGCGGACTGCTCGGCTGCCTGGGTCCGAACACCTACAGCTCCAGCATCGGCCTTTCTGCCGCCACCGGTGTCACCAGCCGCAGCGTGGGCTACGCGATCGGGGTTGGCTTCATCCTGCTGGCCTTCGTGCCAGCGGCCGCAGTGGTGTTCGCGGCCATGCCGCCACCGGTGATGGGTGCCGCCCTGTTCTTCACCTCGGCCTTCGTCTTCACCACCGGCCTGCAGATGATCACCGCGCGCATGCTCGATGCGCGCAAGACGCTGGTGATCGGCTTCTCCTTCGCCATGGCAGTGATGGCGGACATCTATCGCGGCGTGTTCATGACGGCACCCGTCATGCTGCAACCGATCCTGGCCAACCCGCTGGTTCTCGGCACGGTGTGTGCGATCGTGCTGAACCTGATCATGCGTATCGGTGTGCGGCAGCGCGTGAATATCGTCATCGAGCCGGGGCAGGACAGCCGTGCGCTGGCCGAGCAGTTCCTGACCGAGCAAGGAGCGCGCTGGGCAGCGCGTCGAGATGTCGTGAACCGTGCGGTCTTCGGCGTCGCGCAGGTGCTTGAGGTGATCGGGCCGGCGGCCGGCAAGGTCGAGGTCGAGGCGAACTTCGACGAGTTCAATCTCAACGTGCGGCTTCGTTACACGGGCACGCCGCTGCTCATTCCCGAGACTCGGCCCACCCCGCGTGAGATCGTCGCCAGCGAAGAAGGCGAGCAGCGGCTCGCGGGCTACCTGTTGCGGCGCAGTGCCGACCGAATCAGCTGCCGGGCTTAGGCGAGCGGGCCGAGGTAGAGTTGCATTACGAACATTGAGCTGTTGGCGTCTGGGCTGAGAGGATCGCCGCGGTAATCTTGAGAGGTCAAGCGCACCGCAGAGCTTTGCGTCTTACGCAAACAGGTCGCTTGCAAAGGTCAGCAGATGGGCGTCGGAGTCGAATCGCCGGCCGCAGATGACCGGTACGGCACTGCCATCGTGCTGCGCGCCTCGCCGGAGGACAGGAACGGCCTGGCAGGTCAAGCTCGGCCGATCGAACTGCGGACCTACCGATTACATCGGACCGTCGACAGCGCCGCAGGGCCCCGAGCGACCGATTTGGAGAGTGCGCCACTTCGAGCCGCCGTCGGCCTATGGCGGCTGTCACTTTTGAACCGGTCGTTGGCGCGGCGATTTTTTGGCCAACCGGATGACTGGAGTTGGCCGGGACTACCCGTTCTCGGAGCTTGCCGACAGCTTCCGTTGGGCAAACCGGCGATCGAGCCGAAGGACTTCTGCCGGGCGCGGCTGCGAACTGGTAGTCGCGGCCACTTCCGGAAGCTGGCGAAGGGCAGCTTGCTGGCATCTCAGTCTGCCCCCTCGCGCTGTATGTGGTGTCATCGCGCCAGTAGGTAGTGATCAGACCGCGAGGCCAAAGATTGTGAGCGGCCGAGGAAATCGACATGCGGCTAGCGATGGTGGCCTGCAGTCCGACCAGGGCGCTCTCCGCCAATTGCCAACAGGAGCCCGAAGCGCTGAGCCCCGCGGGTCACGTCCTGCCAGCAGCGACACTGCATTGCTACCTGCAGCAGACATGGCCAGAGTCGTTGTGTTTGCCTGTGGAGGCGTTGAGCGCCTGGTTCGACGGCGGGCCGAGGAAGCAAGGACCATGCTGTTCGTCGCGATCTCGCACCACGGCCGTCCCGTGTCGTTCCATGGCAGATCGGTGCGATGACGATGAGGTTGGCCAGCGCGAGCGGGCCGATCGAGGCCCGTGCGAAGAGAGCGTTCACGTGCAAGGAGAGACCGGGTCGGCCGGGTTGGAGGCGGCGCGTTTCAAGACCCGCGGGCGATACGTTCTATGTCGCATGCCAGGCGAGCGCCCGCTGCACCGCGTGTGGCGCAGCCCGACGTGCCGAGGCCCGGCGACATGGGTTCACTCCGGCATGCCGGCCACGCGCAGCCCCGCGTAGAGCTGCTCGCGCTGGCGCAGGAACACCGGTTCGCTGGACGGCTCGCGGGCCTGGAACTCGCGCAGCGTGAAGCCGGGGCGCAGGCGAATGAAGTGCCCCATCTGGGCCTGCGCCTCCGCGGTGCGCCCGGCCGCGCCCAGCGCACCGGCCAGAAAGAGGCGCACCCCCGGCGTGTCGGGCTGGCGCTCCGCCGCCCTGCCGAGCCACTCGACCGCCTCGTCGGCCCGCCCGAGGTGCAGCGCCGCCACGCCGCGCGCCGTCAGCCAGTCGGCAAGGTAGGGGTCGTGCGGGCTCAGACGGATCGCCCGCTCGAGCGGCGCCGGCGCCTCCTCGGCGTGCCCGAGGTTGATCATCGCCGCGCCGCGCAGCCCGAGCGCGATCGGCATGCCGGGCGACAGCTCGAGGGAGTGGTCGAGCTCGGCCAGGGCCTCCGGCATGCGCCGGTTCTCGTAGTGCACCCAGGCCTGCACGAGGTGGCCTTCGAGGCTGTCGGGCGCCAGTGCGAGCGCGCGGGCGACGTGCTCGGCGGCCGTCTTCAGATCCTGCTCGCGCTGGCGGCTGAAGCGCACGTTGAACAGGTAGGTCTTGGCCAGATACGCCCAGGCCTCGGCCAGCGTGTCGTCGCGCTGCAGCGCCTGCTCGAGCAAGGGCCGCGCCTGGACGCGGGCCTCGAGATCGCGATGCGCCCAGCGCAAGGCCGCCCGGGCGCGGGCCAGCAACTCGGCGGCCACCGGGTCGGGAGGACGCACCGGCTGCGCGCGCTCGACCTCGGCGCGCGTCACGCGCAGGCTCAGGCTGCTCGCGACGCGGGTGCGTACCTCGCGGGCGAGCACATCCAGGCCGCCGGCGGCGCCGAACTCGCCGCTCCAGAGCTGGCGCGCTCCGGCAGCCTCCACCAGACGCAGCGTCAGCATCGGTTCGGCGTCGATCGCCCGCAGCGAGCCCTCGAGCACGTAGCGCACCCCGAGTTCCGCGCCGACGCGCCGCACGTCGACCGCCTGGCCTTTGTAGGTGAACGCGGTGCTGGGCGCGGTGACCGACATCCCGGGCACGCGCGCGAGCGCGCTCGCGAGCGACTCGGTCAGATCCTCGGCGACGAACTCGCGCGACGCGTCGCCGGTCATGTTGACGATCGGCATCACCACGATCGAAGGCTCGCGCGCCGACGGATCGATCCAGGGTCGCCAGGCAAGGCTGACCGCTGCGATCAGCAGCACTGCGGCAGCGATCCAGAGTGCGGCCGTGCGTCCTTCCCGACCCGGCCGGCTTCCATGGCCTTCCTGGTGGGCGGGCCGCTCGTTGTCCGCCGTCAGTGCCGCGCCGTCGGGCGGGGCGGGCGCCGCGAACGCGTAGCCCTGCCGCGGCACAGTGCGGATCCAGCCGCGCCCGGGGTCGCCGAGCGCGTGCCGGATCTCCTTCACGCAGTGGACGATCGAGTCCTCGGTCACCACGACGTCGGGCCAGACGGCCTGCATCAGTTCGTCCTTGGTGACCAGACGGTCGGCGTGGCGCACCAGGTGCGCCAGCAGCGCGGCTGTGCGCGGGCGCAGCCGGACGCAGCGCCCGCCGAGGCGCAACTCACCACTGACCGCGTCGAACGACCCGGGCCCGACTTCCAGCCAGCGGCCGTCCGCGCCCTGAAGCTGCGCGTCCATGCTTCGCCACCTTGTTTGCCGACGATTTCGTCCGCTTTCGGGACTTCCACGCCCGTGGGGCCCATTCTGCTGCTGCGGGCAAGGCCGGCACAAGGATGTTCCGCCCGGGCGAGTTTGATCTGGATCTAGCCAGACCATCGCGCGGCGGGCTGCGGGAGGCTCGGGCCGGCTTTCCCGATCGTTTCGGTCAACCAATTCGAGGAGAAGAGCAATGGCAATGCGCATCGACCTTGATCGCCGTGGCGATCGGATTGGCGGCGGGCAGCACCTGCGCCCGCGAGGTGGATTACGACTTCGTCGTCTGCACGCATGGCCGCAACACCATGCTGGAGGCGAGCCAGGACCTGGTGGCCATGGGCTCGGAGTCGTGGGGCATCGTGGCCAGCAGCACGACCAAGGAGATGGAGAACGCCACCCAGCACTGCGTCGGCCACCTGCGCGTGGTCGCCGGCAAGACCGTCGGCAAGGGGCTGTGCAAATGGTTCCTGACGTCCGGCGACACCGCGATTGGCGAGTGGGACATGCCCGAGAGCGGGCAGAACACGTTCCGCTGGCTCGCGGGAACTGGCGGCATGAAGGGCATCACCACCGTGACGTCCAGCTTCGCGTGGACCGCTCGCGGCAAGCCCGCCGAACCCGGGACAGGGCAGAGCTGCCGGCACGACTGGGGGCGCTACGCGCTGCCTTGATCGGCCTCGTGTCGAGCCGAGCCGCGGGGCGCGCCGGCGGAGGTTGCTCGGGCATGGGAAATTCAAGCGCCCTCTGCAAGGTCCAGGGCTGGCCCCCGGGCCGGCCTGTGGTGGCGGCGGCAACTCCGGCGATGAACGAGAAGGCGAAGGCGCTGACCCGGATGCAAGACCCCGAAACCGCCAGCCGGCGCTTGCGAACCCCGGACTCGCAGCCCGCCTTCGCGTCGCTGATGGGCAGCGGTCGCGCTACTGCTTGATTGAGTGCGATCAAGCTCGGTGTCACAGCAGCGAGTAGGCTGACCCGTGCGCTGTCACCAGTACGCGCTGGCCTTGGAAGGCAAGATGTGAGACACGCTCGGCGGCAGGCATGGTCCCCGATGCTCGGTCAGGGCGCCCGGGCGCGGGTGGGGAGGCAGCGCTTGTGCTTGCGCTGTTGTCGGCTTGCGGCGGGGGTGAGTCCATCGGGCCACCACCCGATATCTGGTTGGCGGTCACTCCCACCCAGGTATTTGGCGGCGGAAACGTTGTGTTGGCCGCAACCGTCTCGACAAGCAACCCAATCGACACGGTGAAGTTCTTCCGCATCTCGCCCGACCCAGCGATGCTGGGCAGTGTCGAACAAGCCGCCCTATGAGTGGCAAGCGATTGCGTATGGGGGCAGCACGACGGTGAGCACGACTTTCAATGCGAGGGCCTGTGATCAGGCGGGCCTATGCACCGACAGCAACACCGTCATCGTGACCAGCACCTGGATCTGCAAATTCCCTCCGTGCTGATACGGGCAACGGCGTAGAAGGAGAACAGGTTGAGAGTTCATCGAGTCTCGGTTTGAAATAGCAGCACCTCGTCCCCCGCCAGGCGCCCTCGGAGCCATCCCCGGGCGCCTTTCTGAAGCCAGTGGGTGCTGTCAGCCTCCGGCCCGGCCCGGTCGGCAAGGCACGAGAATCGTGGCAACGATCGCAAGTGCGTCACCCTCCACACAGGCCCCTCATGTTCCGACAGAAGTACCTCGACCACGCCGAAATCCTCGACCAGCTCGCCGCCTGGGCGGCACAGCACCCGGACATTGCCCACCTGGGCTCGATCGGGCGCAGCGCCGAGGGCCGGGACATCCCGCTGCTGACCATCGGCCGCGACCCCGACCGGGCGCGACCCGCGGTCTGGATCGACGGCAACATGCACGCCTCGGAGGTCTGCGGCTCGAGCGTGGCCCTGGCCATCGCCGAAGACCTGATCGCCCTGCACCGCGGCGCGCTCGAGATCGGCGGCAAGCCCTTCCCGGCCCACATGGCCGAGGCGCTCAGGGAGACGCTGTTCCACGTCGTGCCGCGCATCTCGCCCGACGGCGCGGAACAGGTCCTCAAGCGCGGCCGCTATGTGCGCTCGAGCCCGGTCGACGACCGGGCCCAGCGGGGTCATGCGCACTGGCAAAGCGCCGACATCGACGGCGACGGCATCAGCGGCCACATGCGCCAGGCCGACCCGGACGGCGAACTCGTCGAGTTGCGCGACGAGAGCGGCGAGCCCCTGGACCCGCCGGTGATGGTGGCGCGCCAGCCCGAAGACCCGGGCCCCTACTACAAGCTGTACCCGGAAGGCCATATCGCCAACTTCGACGGCCGCACGATCCCGTCGCCGTACTTCCTGTCGGACAACCTGTACGACTTCAACCGCAACTTTCCTTACCAGTGGGCACCCGAGCCGCAGCAGGCGGGCGCCGGCCACTACCCGGGCAGCGCGCCCGAAACGCGTGCCGTGCTCGACTTCGCCACGCGTCACCCGAACATCATGGTCTGGCTGAACCTGCACACCTTCGGCGGCGTGCTCATCCGGCCGCTGGGCGACAAGCCCGACGCCAAGATGGACCGCGGCGACCTGGCGATCTTCGAACAGGTCGAGGCCTGGATGACCGAGCACACCGGCTACGCCTGCGTCAGCGGCTTCCACGAATTCCTGTACGAGCCCGACAAGCCCCTGCATGGCGACCTCTCGGACTACGCCTACCACCAGCGCGGGGCCCTGGCCTATGTCGTCGAGCTCTGGGACCTGTTCAGGCAACTCGGCATCGAGCGCAAGAAGCCCTTCGTCGATCACTATTCGAAGTTCACGCGCCAGGACATGCGGGCACTGGCCGAGTTCGACCGCCAGCACAACGGCGGCCGCATCTTCAAGCGCTGGAGGAAGGTGCAGCATCCGCAGCTCGGCGAGGTCGAGGTGGGCGGCTTCGACCCGCGCGTGGGCATCTGGAATCCGCCTTACGAGCGCCTCGCCGAAACCTGCCAGGCGCAGAGCGCCGCCTTCCTGCGCGTGGCCGCGCTGGTGCCGCGCATCGCGGTCGAGGTGGTGCGGCAGGAGCGCAGCGAGGGCCACACGCGCATCGAGCTGCGCATCGTCAACCGCGGCTATCTGGCGACCCACGGCCTGCCCTCGGCGAAGGCGCTGCCGCATTCGGAGCCGCTGCGCCTGAGGGCCACGGGCGAAGGGGTGACGCTGCTCGCGCCGGCCGAGTCGGTCATCGAGATCGGACACCTCGACGGCTGGGGCAGCGGGCTGCACGGCGGCCCGAGCACGTTCTCGCCCTGGACGCGCGGCAACGGCCACGAGCGCTTCGTGACGCTGCTCGGTCAGGGCAGCGGCACGGTCCATGTCCAGGTGGGCAGTTGCCGGGTCGGCCAGCTCGCCCTGGACGTCGAGGTGGGCTGACCCGCGCTGAGGCGCGCGTCCCCCGCAGCACGCACCGCCGGCAGCAGCCTGCCCCGGGAGAGAACTCGAATGAGCCCGCACCCGAGCCGGTCGCCTGCGCCGACACCGCAGCGGCTGTTCGTCTGCCTGTGGGCCGCACTGTGCGCCGCGTCGCCCACGATGGCCAGCGCTCAAGCACCCGTCGCTCGCGACGGGAACGAGATCAGCGCGCGGGCGGTCGGCGTTCCCGGCCATTTCTGCGTGGACCCGTCGGATGCGATGGCGCGCCGCCGGCATCAGGACGAGCCGTGCAAGCTGCCCCTGTACGAGCTGCCGCGCCCCGAATTGCCGATGTTCGACCCACCGGCCCGCGGACAAGCGAATGCGCCAGGGTTGCCGACGGTGGAAGCGCGCCATGCCATGTTCTGGCGATTCCCGGTGCAGGGTCACGGTCCGCAAGAGGTGCCCAGGCACGGCTGGCGATAGCGCCCGCCACGGGCGCGGTTCCCGTCGCCGGATCGGGCGAACGGGTTTCGCTCGCACGAAGTCGATGCCGGTGCGATCGAGCAACTGGCAGCGCTGCTGGCTCGGAACCCGATGGCCTGGCCGAGCACAAGTTGCGAAGCGGCAGGCTCGCCAGGTCAGACATTCGCAGTACGCTGGCCGGAATACTCGACCCGAGTCCTCACCAGGGGAGTGAATCGCAGCCCATGAAATCTCTCGGGCTACCCGATCCCCGATTCCATCGCAGCCGCGATCGTCGGGTTGATGGTGGCCAGGATGGGCTGGAGTTTCGACTGGGACGCGATGCACGACCTGATGGACCGCGCGATCGACGAGCAGGAAGTGGCGGCCATGCGCAAGACGCTGGAACGAGACCTCTGGCACTCAGGCCGTGCACGACATCCGCACGCGCAAAATGGGCGACATGATCGTGGTCGACGCGCACATTCGCTCAGCGTGGAGGCCGGGCACGACATCGCCGTCGAGGCCCGAAGCCGTGTCATGCCGCGCCACCGGTGTATCGAACCTCATGACCCACGTAGACCCGTGGCGCCGGCCCGACCTGGACCTGCAGCTGTCGTGCCCCAGCCTGCAAACTGAGATCGAAGTGTGAGCGTGGATGCAGTGCATGGCCTGACCGACGGCCGAGGCGCGTCGACAGCTCGAACAGGACGGACCCAACGAATTGCCCGCGTCGCACCGGCGCGGGGCACTTGGCTTGCTGCGCGACGTCGTGCTGGAGCCGATGTTCCTGCTGCTGGTGGCATGCGGCGCGATCTACCTGGTGCTGGGCGATCGGCACGAAGCGTTGATGCTGCTGGGCTTCGTGTTCGTCGTCATGGGCATCACCTTCGTCCAGCAGCGGCGCAGCGAGCGGTCGCTGGAGGCGCTGCGCGACCTGTCCAGCCCGCGCGCGCTGGTGGTGCGCGACGGGCAGCGCGAGCGCATCGCCGGACGCGAGCTGGTGCGTGGCGACATCGTGCTGCTGGCCGAGGGAGACCGTGTGCCGGCCGACCTGCTGCTTGCTCGAAGCGTCGAACCTGGCGGTCGACGAATCGCTGTTGACCGGCGAATCGGCGCCGGTGCTCAAGCAGGCGTCCGCGCGAGCCCGGACGGCCGACACCGGCGCCGGTGCGGCGACGATCCGCCAGTGCCTTCTCCGGGCACGCTGGTCACGCGGGGCACGGCGCGCGGCGTGGTCAGGCCACCGGCGAGCGCAGCGCGCTGGGCCGCATCGGCCAGTCGCTGCCGGCGATCGCGACCGAGAGCACGCCGATCCAGCGACGAGACGCGGCGCGATCGTCAAGCGGCGTCGCGACTCGTCGGCCTGGCGCTGGCCGCCGGCCTGGCCGTGGCCTGCGGGCTGACGCGGGGCGACTGGCTGCACGGTCTGCTGGCCGGCCTGACGCTGGCCATGGCCATCCTGCCCGAGGAATTGCCGGTGGTGCTGACGCTGTTCCTCGGCCTGGGCGCATGGCGGCTGGCGCGCGAGAAGGTGCTGGCGCGCAGCATCCCGGCGGTGGAACTGCTGGGCGCGACGACCGTGCTGTGCGTCGACAAGACCGGCACGCTGACCGCCAACCGCATGGCGGTGCGGCGGCTCTGGTCCGACGGCGCGGCGCACGACACCGTGGCGGCCGAGCGCAGCCGCGCCTGCCGGAGGCACTTGCACGCGGTGCTGGAGTACGCCGTGCTGGCCAGCCACCGCCGCGCCTTCGACCCGATGGAGTCGGCCATCGCGCGATGCCGGCCAGCGGCTGCTGGCCGGCACCGAGCACCTGCACGCCGACTGGACGCTGGTCGACGACTACCCGCTGTCGCGCGAGATGCTGGCGATGTCGCGCGTCTGGCAGTCGCCCGACCGGCGCGAGCGGCTGATCGCCGCCAAGGGCGCGCCGGAGGCCATCGTCGATCTGTGCCACCTCGACGCCGCGCGGCACGCGCGCGATCGCCGAGCAGGTCGACGCGATGGCCGCGCGAGGGCTTGCGCGTGCTGGGCGTGGCGCGCGCCGTCTTCGCCGGCGCGACGCCTGCCCGACGAGCCAGCACGACTTCGACTTCGAGTTCCTCGGGCTGGTCGGCGCTGGAGGACCCGGTGCGCCCCGACGTGCCGCAGGCCATCGCCGAGTGCCGAGCGGCCGGCATCCGGGTGGTGATGATGACCGGCGACCATCCCGCCACGGCGTTGTCGGTCGCGCGGCAGGCCGGCCTGCGAGCCGGACGGCGCGGTCATCACCGGGCGCCGAGCTCGACGCGCTTGAGCGACGCGGCGCTGGCCGCGCGCCTGGCCGACACCGCACGTCTTCTGCCGGGTCCAGCCCGAGCAGAAGCTGCGCCTGGTGCAGGCCTTCCGGGCGCGCGGCGAGGTCGTGGCGATGACCGGCGACGGCGTCAACGACGCCCCGGCGCTGAAGGCCGCCGACATCGGCGTGGCGATGGGCGCGCGCGGCACCGACGTGGCGCGCGAGGCCGCCGCGCTGGTGCTGCTGAACGACGACTTCGCGTCCCTGGTGACGGCGGTGCGCTACGGGCGGCGCGTGTTCGCCAACCTGCGCAAGGCCATCGTCTTCGTGGTGGCGGTGCACGTGCCGATCGTCGGCCTGTCGATCGTGCCGGTGCTGCTCGGCTGGCCGATGCTGCTGATGCCGGTGCACATCCTGTTCCTGCAGCTGATCATCGACCCGGCCTGCTCGGTCGTGTTCGAGGCCGAGCCGCTGGAGGCCGACGCCATGCGGACGCCACCGCGGCGGCCGGACGCACGCCTGTTCGATGCGCCGTCATGCTGCGCGGCCTGTGGCAGGGCGCCGGGCTGCTTGGCATCGTGCTGGCGGTCTATCGCGGGTGCCCGATCGGCGTCGCGGATCCGACGAGACGGCGCGCGCGCTTGACGTTCATCGGTGCTGGTGCTGTCGCAACCTGGCGCCTGATCCACGTCAACCGGTCCTGGGCGCGGACATCGTGTCCTGGCCCGCCCCTGAATCCAACCGCCTTCGGCTGGATCGCAGCTGGCCACCTGCCTGTGCTGGCCGTGTCGTGCTGGGTGCCCGCTGTCAGCCGACTGTTCGCATTCGCCACGCCGTCACCCGTGCTGATGCTGGCGGCGCTGGGCGTCGCGCTGGCTGGCATGATCTGGTTCAGGCCGTCAAGTGGCTGGGTCGGCCTGTCCGCGAGCGCGGCCGCTGGAACGGCCGCCATCAGGTCATGGCTCGCAGGCCCATGACGACTTGGGCGATCTCGGGCCGGGAGGCATGTCGCTTGGGCGACGGCGATCAAGGCTTCGCATGGTCGGAGTCTGCGCGCACGCATCGGGGCCGCGTCGTTGACTCCGGATCAAGCGTTCGACAGCGCTTGACGTTGACCATGCCGCGGCTCGCAAGGTCGTTGTCCGCATCGGCCAGGATGTCGGACTGCTCGTTCAACGACGACACGCATGACCGCTCTCCAACTGCTCTGGCCTACATCGTCTGCGCGCTGCTGCTCCAGCTGGCGGTCGGTCTTGGCGTGGCCGCTGTGGCGGCGACGCAGCGTTCGGCGACCGGCGCGTCGCTTGACACGCAGGTGCCCGCCGCGGGGGGCTCCAGTCGGCGCGCATGGGCCGGCTGGCGCGAGTTCCGCGTCGTGCAGCGCGAGTTCGAGGACGCCGCGCAGTCGCAGTGCTCGTTCTATCTGGAGCCCGTCGACGGGCAGCCCTTGCCGCCGTTCAAGCCGGGCCAGTTCCTGACCTTCTCGCTGGAGCGTCGAGGCCCGGCGACGCGCAGACGGCAGCGGCCACGCGCACGATCACGCGCTGCTACTCGCTGTCGGATCGGCCCGACCCGGCGCACTACCGGGTGACGATCAAGCGCGTGCCGCCGCCCGCCGATCGACCCGAGCTGCCGCCGGGGCTGTCGTCCAGCCACTTCCACGACCAGGTGCACGAAGGCGACGTGCTGCGCGTCAAGGCGCCGTCCGGCCACTTCCTCATCGACCCCGATCCGGGCGTGCCGGCGGTGCTGATCGGCGGCGGCATCGGCATCACGCCGATGATGAGCATGCTGCGCTGGTGCCTGGCCGCAGCAGCCGCAGCGCACGGTGCATCTCTACTACGGGGTGCGCAACAGCGCGCGAGCATGCCTTCAAGCAGCTGCTCGAGGAGATCGCGGCCTCGCACCCGGCCTGCACCTGAACGTCGTCTACAGCCGGCCCGGCCGAGACCGACGTCCAGGGCCGCGACTACCAGCACGCAGGGCACGTCGACGTCGAACTGCTGCGCCGCACATTGCCGCACGGGCGCCACCAGTTCTACGTCTGCGGGCCGCCGGCGATGATGGAGAGCGCTGGTGCCGGCGCTGGCGGCGTGGGGCGTGCCGGTCGCCGACATCCACTACGAGGCCTTCGGCCCGGCGTCCGTCGGCTGCCAGGTGCGGCCGAAGGCCGGCGGCAGCCTGCGGCGCGCCGTCGAAGTGCGGTTCCGTCGCTCCGGCCGCACCTTGACCTGGGACGGACAGGACGCCTCGCTGCTCGACTTCGCCGAGCGGCACGGCATCGAGGTCGAGTCCGGCTGCCGCTCGGGCGGCTGCGGGAGTTGCGAGACCCGCCTGCTCGCGGGCACGTGCAGTACGAGCACGCGCCCGACCACGACGTGGCGCCGGGCCACTGCCTGCTCTGCGTCGGCCGGCCGCACGTCGGCACTGGTGCTGGAGGCCTGATGCCGCTGCAGGCCCGCCTCCTCACGCCGCGAGGTGCTGCCGTTCCTCGGCAGCTTCGCCGCGCTGGCGCTGGTCGCACTGGCGCTCGATGGCCTGCTGCACCTTTCGACCTGCTGTGGATCGGCCGCTGGCTGGGCATTCCCGGCACGCTGCTGATCATCGGGTCCACGGCCTATTCGCTGCGCAAGCGCAAGCTGATCCGTGCGGGCATCCTGCCAAGCTGCTGCGCTGGCACGAGTGCTGGCCTGGCTCGGCTCGCTGCTGGTGCTGGTGCATGCCGGCGTCCACTTCAACGCCATCCTGGGCTGGCTGGCGGTGTGGGCGATGCTGATCAACGTGGGCAGCGGGCTGACCGGCAAGTTCCTGCTGGACCGCTCGCGCCGGCGCCTGGAGGAAGCCCGGCAGCGCATGCGCGAGCAGCGGCCTCAGCGACGCGGAACTCGAGGACCGCCTCTACTGGGACAGCCTGACCTTCGACGCGGTCAAGCAGTGGCGCGTCGGTGCACTTCCCGATCACGCTGGCCTTCACCGTGCTGGCGACGGCGCACATCGTCGCCATCTTCCTGTTCTGGGGCTGGAAGTGAAGAAGCGCCCGGTCTGCTGATCGTCATCGCGCTCAACCTGCTCGTGCTGGTGGCGCTGGCCTTCGTCTACCCGCACCTGATGGTGAGCCCGGGGCCGCTGGTCAAGGGCCACGCCGAACTCGCCACCGACTGCTTCGCCTGCCACGCGCCCTGGCGTGGCGCGTCGTCCGAGCGATGCATCGAGTGCCACGCCGTTGCCGGACGTCGGCCTGAGGACCACGAAGGGCGTGCCGCATCGCCAGCCGGGACCGTCAAGGCCTCGTTCCACCAGGAGCTGATCGAGCAGGACTGCATGGCCTGCCACAGCGACCACCAGGGGCCCAAGCTCACCAAGCGCAGCCGCAAGCCGTTCTCGCACGGGCTGCTGAAGGTGGCGGTGCGCGACACGCTGCTCGTCATGCCACGCGGCGCCCAAGGACACCGTGCACCGCGACCTCAAGATCGAATGCTCGCAGTGCCACGAGAGCAAGGCCTGGAAGCCGGCGCACTTCGACCACGCGCTGCTGGCCAAGGCCGAGCTCGACCGCTGCGAGAGCTGCCACAACGCGCCGACCGACCGCCTGCATCGGCAGATCCAGGGCAGCTGCAAGTCCTGCCACAAGACCGAGGCCTGGAAGCCGGCGACCTTCGACCACGACAAGTACTTCGTGCTCGACCGCGACCACGAGGCCACCTGCGAGACCTGCCACAAGAACAACGACTACAGCCGCTACACCTGCTACGGTTGCCACGAGCACTCGCTGGCCAAGGTGCGCGCAGAGCACGTCGAGGAAGGCATCCAGAACTTCGAGAACTGCGTGGAGTGCCATCGCGACCCGCGCGTCGAACCCGAGAAGCGAGGGTCGCGCGAGCGAGGCCGCAAGGAACGAGACTGAATGTGGGACGGTTGGGTCGAGGCTTCTCGATGACGCCGGTGGCATCGCGTCGCGCTGAATCGCGCACGCCCACCGATCTTGAATTTGTAGAAGTCGATGAAAGTCCTGATCGCCAATTGAGCTGCGCCCGCACAGTCCCGCCCGGTTGCGCTATGTCAACCGCCGCGGCGGTGGCCGGGGCAATATCTTCCGGCCTGCCGGTCAGCGGTACGGGGCCGACAGGTCAAGGAGATGAGTCATGGTCAGTGAGAAGACTCGACTTCGACTGGCTGATCGTCGGCTCGGGCTTCGGTGGGAGCGTCTGTGCCCTCCGGCTCGCGGAAAAGGGCTATCGCGTCGGCGTGCTCGAGCGCGGGCGGCGCTTTCGCGACCAGGACTTCGCCGAGTCGGCGTGGCAGTTGGGACGCTTCCTGTGGGCGCCGTTCCTGGGCTTGAAGGGCATCCTGCGCCTGGCGCCGTTCCGGGACGTCTTTGCTGCCAGCGGCTCGGGCGTCGGCGGCGGCAGCCTCGTTTACGCGAACACGCTCTACCGGGCCAAGCCGGAGTTCTTCGGCAGTCCGCAGTGGGGCGCGCTCGACGACTGGGATCGCGTGCTGCAACCGCACTACGACACGGCCGAACGCATGCTGGGCGTGCAGACGGTGCCCTTCGATTCGACCAACCAGCAGCTGATCCGTGAGATGGCGCGGCAGTTCGGCACCGAGGACACCTTCCGCCGCACGCCTTGCGCGGTCTATTTCGGCGCCGCGGGCGCGACCGTCGCCGATCCCTATTTCGGTGGCTCCGGCCCGGAGCGCGCCGGTTGCACCCGTTGTGGTGCCTGCATGGTCGGCTGCCGCGTCGGGGCAAAGAACACGCTGGTCAAGAACTACCTCTGGTTCGCCGAGAAGCGCGGCGTCACTGTTCTGCCCGAGCATGAGGTCGTCGACGTCACCCCACTCGGCGCGGCCGACGGCAGCAACGGATACCGCGTCACGACCGAGCGCCCGGGAGCCTGGTTCTTCAGGCAGCGCAGGACCTTTGCGGCGCGCGGTGTGATCTTCGCCGCGGGCTCGCTGGGTACCAATGAGCTGCTGGCCAGCTGCAAGCACGGCGGTTCGCTGCCGCGCATCAGCGACCGCCTGGGCGAACTCGTGCGCACGAACAGCGAGTCGATCCTCGCCGTGCGCCTGCCCGAGGACCGCCGGACCTGGAACGACGTCGCCATCAGCTGCAGCATCCACGTCGACCGTGACACGCACATCGAGTTCGTCAACTACGGCCGCCACGCCGACTTCATGGGGCTGCTCAACACGATCCTGGTCGGCGAAGGCAGCCGCGTCACGCGGCCGCTGATGTGGCTGGGCGCCATCTTCCGCCACCCGGTGCGTTGGTTGAAGACCCTGTGGCCGGTCGGATACAGCCGGCGCATGGTGATGCTGCTGGTGATGCAGGCGCTGGATAACGCGATCGCGCTGCGGCCTCGCAAGCGCAGGCTCGGCCGCGGCTACAGCCTGCGCACCGAGCAGAACCGCGACAGGCCGAACCCGACCTTCATCGCTGGCGGCAACGCGGCGGCGGATTGGCTGGCCGAACACACGGGCGGCATCGCGCAGAGCAGCACACTCGAGGCATTGGGCAACATCCCGACCACCGCCCACCTGCTCGGCGGCGCAGTGATCGGCACTGACGCGGGGAGCGGCGTGGTCGATCGGAACCTGCACGTGTTTGGCTACCGCAACCTGATGGTCTGCGACGGTGCGGCGATGCCGGCCAACCCGGGCGTCAATCCGTCCCTGACGATCACCGCACTGGCCGAATATGCGATGGCGCAGGTCGCACCGGCCGCGGCCGTGCCGTGAGCGCCGGCGAAGCGAAAGAACAGCCCCGCAGACCCCTCGTGCTGCGTTGACACGGTGGTGATCGCGCCGGTGCCGGCCCATGGTGTCGTGGCGCCATTCACGCCGGTCGGTGCGGTGTGCGCCGCCGAACCGATTGGTGCCATGGCCAGGTCCAGCCCCGCGGGCGCTCCCTTCGCATCACGCGGCCGGACACCTTCGAGCTTGCGGCTAGCATATCCAGTCGAACGAACCCCGCGGGGACGAGCATGAGCCAGGCCGGCGATACGCACTCGAAGGTCATCGGGTACGCACTCTGGATCTTCGGGTTCACGGGCTCGCATCGCTTCTACTACGGCAAGCCGGTGACCGGCACGATCTGGTTCTTCACCCTCGGCTTGCTGGGAATCGGCTGGCTGATCGACCTGTTCCTGATCCCGTCCATGGATCGCCAGGCCGACTTCAGGTTCCTGCCGGGCCGCGTCAACTACTCGGTGGCCTGGATCCTTCTCACCTTTCTCGGCCTGTTCGGCGTGCACCGGATGTACCTGGGCAAATGGCTGACCGGCCTGCTCTACCTTCTGACGCTCGGGCTCCTGGGCCTGGGCTACCTGTACGACTACTGGACGCTGAACGACCAGATCAGCGACGTGAACCGTTCGCGCGGCTGAGGCGCGCGGCACGGCGAGCCGCAGCCAGGCCGCGGTCGCCGCGGGGGATCCCCGTCCGGGTGCCTACTGCTTGGCGACGATCTGCTCGCGGATCTCGTTGTAGACCGACTCCGGAATGATTCCCCGGCGCACGAGGTCGTCCTTTCGAACGTAAGGCCGACCCTTGACGATCGCCGCGGCGCGAGCGTCGCCAACTCCCTTCAGCGCCTTCAACTCGTCCACGCTGGCCCGGTTGATGTCCACGAGCGCGGCCTGCGTCGCCGCAGGCGTTGGTGGCTTGTCGGTGGCGGCCAGCGGAGAGCCCATGAGGCCCAGGCAGAGGAGTGCAGCGAACAAGATGCGCATGAAGTTCTCCGTGGTTGGTACGTGGATCCTATGCCCAAGCTTCGTCGAGCGCTCCCGCCTGCTGCAGCACCCGCTCCACCGCAGCCTCGTGCTGATCCGGCCCTGGCCGGCTCGCACCGGTTCAATGATCCGTTTCAGGGAACTTCACCGGATATGGCGGCTTGGAAGTGGGCATCTCGGACTCCTTCTCTCTGGCTGGAAGCGCTTCCGCGAAAGCGGGGCAACTTCAAGTCCAGTCCGGTTGTCGTGCTGGCTGTCGTTCAACTCCTTCGATAACCTGAAGAACGAGCTCGCCATCCGCAGCCGCTGGCGCGCGGCCCGCAATTCGGCGTGGGTCTGATCGGCGCGGCCCTAGCGTGCCGCGACGATGCTCAGATCGATCTCGTCCTTGCCGTCCTTGCGCTGCAGGATGCGCGCGGGAAGCGGCAGACCTTCGACGACCCAGACCAGCGTCTGCCGGTTGCCGCTGTCATTGACCACCTTGGTCGCCTGATGGGGCTTGCCGCCGATGGTGATGGTCTTCCTTGCCGGCGACAGCTGAAGTCCCGCCACGTCGCCCGGCCTTCGTCGACAAGCCGGTAGCGCAGGGGTCTGCCGGCGACGACGTCGCGTGCCAGCACCAGGTTCATCAGCAGGCCGTCGACATCGCCGGCCTGCAGCGCCACCGGTCCGGCCCGGTCGGGTTTCACGTCGCCGCTCCAGCGTGCCTCGGCATGGGCCCAGTCGTAGACGGCATCGCGGCGGATCTTCCTCACCAGCAGCACGGACGCGTCGGTGCCCGACAGCGGTCGCCATTGGCCGTGACGGTCCTCGAACACGGTGACCTGGTCATTTGCGCGATCGGGTTGTTCATGTCCAGCGTGCACTTCCAGCGATCGCCGCCTTGCGGCTCGAGCGACATGCTGGCGTCGGCCGAGATGCCCATGTAGGTGGCCCGGTAGTCGGCGGCGAACGGCTCCAGCGCCCGGGCCGGTGCCGCCAACGCGGACGCGGCAAGCGCCGCTGCCAGCAACAGGCCGCGGGCGAGGGCTGCAACGCGAGTCGGCGTCAAGAGCATGCTGCGGGTTGCCGATCGCTGCGGCGGGGTCTAGGATGACCGGAGTTTGGCATACCCACCCATCACGGGCCGGCCCTGGCGGTCACTGCGCGGAGGCATGACATGTACAAGACCATCGTGCTGGCCTACGACGGTTCGGAGCCGGGTCAGAAAGCATTGCTCGACTGCCAGGAAATCGGGCAATGGAGCCAGGCCAGGCTGTTCCTGGTCGCGGTGATGCGCCCGTCGTGCCCGCCACGGGCGTCGAGGTCTGGACCTACGAGCGGACGCGGACCAGGCCGAAAGCGTTGCGCTACCAGGCCGTGCTCGATGCGGGCATCCAGCGGCTCCGTGACGCGGGCCTCGAGGTCCGGGGCGAGCTGGCGACGGGAAACTCCGTCGACGAGATCGTTCGCGTCGCCACGTCGGTCGGGCCGATCTGATCGTCGTCGGGCACAAGCACCGCGACAGCTGGACCGAGCGCTGGTGGCGAGGCTCGGTGTCGAAGAGCCTGATCGAATACGCACCGTGCAGCGTGCTGGTGGTCATCGTGAAGTGAAGGCGCATCGGCGCCGATCCTCGCGCGCCTCAGGTCCAGCCGCAGGCGCCCGGCCCGCCCGGGTGGCCGCAACTGCCGCAGGGCCCCGCGGGGGCCGGCGGTGGATCGCCGGCCGTCGCCGCGGTGGCGAAGACGGACAGCCTCTTGTGCAGGTCCGTCGAATGGCAGTGCGGGCACTGCGGCACCGTGCTGGGGCGCACGAGGGTTTCGAATTCCTCGCCGCAGGCGTGGCACGCATATTCGTAGATCGGCATGGCGGCTCCTTTGCAGGCGGCTATTCTGGCGCCGTCGCGGGGCCCCGGCCGTCGCGACAGGCTCCCCCGCGAACAGGGGGGACACCGTCGGCCGCCGGCTCACTACGATGCCGGCGTGAACCCACACCCAGGTCTGTCCTGGCCGAGCCACCGCACACTGTTCCGGCGGCGGCAGGTGACGGCGGCGCGGATCGCGCTGTGGCTGGCGCTGGCCGGCTTGCTGGGCCTGGCCGCCGCCGGCTATCTGCACCTGCCTTAGTGCCGCGCCGTTCAGCCGGCTGCGGTGCTGCCCTTGCCGGCGTCTTCGTCCCGGGTCTCGTAGAGCGAAGGCGTGACACCGGCCCGCCCAAGGAAGCCGCGCAGATGCAGCAGCGATTTCGCATCGAGCACGTTGCTGTGGTGCGGCCGGTGCAGCACGTCCTCCATGCGGTTGAGCGTGACCCGGATGCGCGCGCCGGACAGCGGCTCCAGCGTGGCGCCGACATGCCTGAGCAGGGATTCGATCTCGCGCCAGTGGACGTTGCCGCTGGGCGGGTCGTGGAAGATCGAGCGGATCAGATTGGCGTGGTGGCGGCTCATCGTGACCTCGGGGCTGGGGATCGCGCCGGAGCGTACCCGAACGGACCCGCCTGCGAAAGCTCGCGGCGCGGCACGGGCCCGCCTCTCGACCGCTGAGTCCGCATGACACGCGCCGCCGACGCCGACCCCGCCTGGCCAGTACCCGCTGCTGGCCGACCTGGTGCTGGCGCTGCACTTCGCCGTCGTCGTCTTCGTGGTCGGCGGCCTGGTGCTGGTGGTGGTGGGCAATCTGAGGCGCTGGCAATGGGTGAACCGCCCCGGCTTTCGCATCGCGCACGGGGTCGCCATCGCGTTCGTGGTCGCCGAGTCGTGGCTGGGCATCACCTGCCCGCTGACGACGCTGGAGTCCTGGCTGCGCGCCCGCGCCGGCGCGGCGCCCTACGCCGACAGCTTCATCGGCCACTGGCTGGCGGCCCTGCTGTTCTACGAGGCGCCGGCGTGGGTGTTCACGCTGGCGTACAGCGTCTTCGGCCTGCTCGTCGTGGCCGTGTGGTGGTGGTTTCCGCCGCGCCGGGGCGGGCGGGGTCGCCGGCCCTGAGCGCGCTACTTCTTCAGCGACGCGTCCTCGATCAGCACCGCGTAGTCGTAGCCCGCGCCGAGCTTCACGTCGGTGCGCACCGTGCCCTTGACGACGACGACGTCGCCCACCGCCGCGACGTCCCGCGACGTGACGAGGACGTCGTTCGTGCCCGCGCCCGCCGAGCCCGAGCCGTCCTGCAGGTGGAACCAGTTCTTGCCCATGATGCCCAGGTTGGCCTTCACGACCTGGCCGCGCAAACTCACGCTCTTGTCCTTGAGCGCCGTCTTGCCGCCCACCACCTCTGCCACGGTGCGGGCATCGCTGCCGCTGGCCTTGGCCACCTTGACCGGCGAGGGTGCGGCGGCGGCAACCGGCGCCGCGGGCTTGGCGCCGCCCATGTCGCCGTGGGGCGAGGCCTTGGCGGCGGCGGCCGGCGCGCCAGGGGCGCCGGGAGCCACGACGGCGCCAGGGCCGGACAAGGTGCCGAAGACGATCCTGTCGAAGGTCCTGTCGAGCGTCTTGCTGTGGAAGTTCTCCATCACCGACGGGTTGGCGATGCTGACCTGCGCGCCCTTCTTGACCGGCGCTTGCGTGACGGCGGCCCAGGTCTCGCCCTGCGGGGTTTTCAGGCGCAGGTAGGTGTAGGGGGCGACGTCGCGCACCTCCAGCACCTCGCCGGTGAGCGCGGCGGCGAAGGCGCCGTTGCCGAGCAGGAGGACGGCCAGTGCGATGAGGGTCTTCATGGTGCCCGGATTCTAGGTGCCGCGAAGCGGGTAACCTGCGGCCATGCTCTCGATTTCGTTCGGACCGCTGGCCCTGCCCGTGGCGCCGCTGCTGCTGCTGGCGGCGGTGTGGGGGGCCTCCTGGCTGGCGGCGCGCCTGGCCGGCAGGTCGGCGCGGCCAGGAGGACGCCGGCGCCGCCGGCAACGCCGTCTTCAGCGCCGCGCTGGCGGGCCTGCTGGCGGCGCGGCTCGGCCATCTGGCACTGAACGCCGGGCCCTACCTCGACGCGCCCTGGTCGGCGCTGGACCTGCGCGACGGCGGCTGGCACGCCGCCAGCGGTGCGCTGGCCGGCGCTCGCCTGGCTGGCCTGGCGCGGCTGGCGCGGCCGGCGCTGCGCCGCCCGCTGGCCGGCGGCGCCTGGCTGGCTGCCGGGCTGTGGTTCGCCGCGACGGTGGTCGACCGGCCTGGGCCAGGCGCGGGCGATGCCCGCCGTGCCGCTGAGCGACGCTCGACGGCGGGCAGCGCGCTGGACCTGGCCGCGGCGGCGCGCGGCCGCCCGGTCGTCGTCAACCTGTGGGCCAGCTGGTGCGGCCCGTGCCGCGCGGAGATGCCGATGCTGGCCGCGGCGCAGCAGCGCGAAGCGGCGATCGGCTTCCTCTTCGTCAACCAGGGCGAATCGGCCGGCCACGGTGCGCGCCTACCTGTCGCGCGAAGGCCTGCCGCTGCGCGAGGTGCTGCTCGACGCCGGTGCCGGCTCGGGCCAGCCGTCGGCTCGCGCGGGCTGCCCACGACCTTGTTCTACGATGCCGGCGGGCGCCTGGTCGACGCCCATTTCGGCATGCTCAACGCGGCCGCGCTGGCAAGCCGCATCTGCGACCCTGCGCGACGGCGCCGTGACGTCGCCGCACCGCTGGCGGTCCCGAGGGAACTCGCATGAACTCCCATTCCGGACAGCCCCGCGCCGATCGACGACGAACTCGACGTGCTGGCGGCGCTGGTGCCGCTGGCCGGCCAGGACATCGTCGAACTCGGCTGCGGCGCGGCGCAGCTGGCGCGCGCGCTGCTGCTGCGCCACCCCGACAGCCGCGTCACCGGGCTGGAGGTCGACCAGCGCCAGCACGCCAAGAACCTGGCCGCGCCGCAGGCCGGGCTGCACTTCGTGGCCGGCGGCGCCGAGGCCATCCCCTTCGCCGACGCCAGCTTCGACCTGGCGCTGATGCTGAAGTCGCTGCACCACGTGCCGCTGGCGCTGCATGGCGCAGGCGCTGGGCGAGTGGCCCGCGTGCTGCGGCCGGGCGGCCACTTGTATGTCTCGGAGCCGGTCTACGACGGGCCGCTGAACGAGGTCGTGCGCCTGTTCAACGACGAAGGCGTGGTGCGCGCGGCGGCGCAGGCGGCGCTGGACGCGGCGTTGCGCACGGGCGCCTGGGAGCCCGCGGCCGAGCGGCGCTTCGCGATGCCGGTGCACTTCGCCGACTTCGCCGACTTCGAGCGGCGCATGATGCGGCCCACCTTCGCCGACCACCGCATCGACGACGCCAAGCTCGCCGCGGTGCGCGCGCGCCTTCGTGCCGCACCTCGGCGCCGGACGGCGCGCACTTCGTGCGGCCGATGCACGTGCGCCTGCTGCGCCGCCGGGGCGTCGACGTGAGCACGGCGGCGGCGGTGGGAACCCCGAAAGCGAGCCGCGCTACGGCTGGGTCGTGGTGTGGGCGGTGCTTCACCGCGCTGGCGGTGATCTTCGGCGTCTCGTACTCCTTCGCCGCCTTCTTCGAGTCCTTCGCCGCCGAGTTCCAGGCCAGCCGCGCCGAGGTCTCGCTGGTCTTCGGCCTGTCGGGGCTGGTCTACTTCGTGCTCGGCGCCTTCGGCGGCATGCTGTCCGACCGCTTCGGGCCGCGCGCTCGTCACCAGCGCCGGCATGCTGTGCATCGCCGCGGCGCTGCTGGCCGGCAGCGCCGGCGACTTCGATGGCTGCAGCTGACGGCCGCCTACGGCCTGGGCCTGGGCGTCGGCATCGCGCTCGTCTACACGCCGGCCATCGGCTGCGTGCAGCCCTGGTTCACGCGCCGGCGCGGCCTGGCCGCGGGGCTGGCCAGCGCCGGCATCGGCGCCGGCACGCTGGTCGGTGCCGCTGCTGGCCGCGGCGGCCATCGCGCAGTGGCAGTGGCGCGGCGCGATGTTGGCGCTGGCCGCTGGGCGTGGCGGTGCTCGGCCTGGCCGCCACGCTGCTGCTGCGCCGCGCGCCGGCGGCCGCGCGCCGCGCCGACGGCACCGTGCCCGGCACGCCGCTGGCGCGAGGCGCTGCGCAGCCGGTCGTTCCTGTGGCTGTATGCGATGTGCGTGCTGGGCGCGCCGGCCATGTTCATCCCCTTCGCGCACCTGTCGGCGGCGGCGCGCGACCTCGGCGTGGCCGACGCGCAGGCGGTCGGCCTGGTCGGCCTCATCGGCATCGGCAGCCTGACCGGGCGCTTCGCCATCGGCGCGCTGGCCGACCGCGTCGGCCGGCCGCTGACGCTGGTGCTGGCGCAGGCCTCGCTGGGCCTGTCGATGCTGCTGTGGCTGGCGGCCGGCGGCTACCCGCGCTGGCGCTGTTCGCGCTGTGGATGGGGCTGAGCTACGGCGGCATCGTCTCGCTGATGCCGGCGCTGTGCATGGACTTGTTCGGCGCGCGCGCGGTGTCGTCGATCATCGGCACGCTGTACACCGGCGCGGCGCTGGGCAACCTGGGCGGGCCCTGGCTGGCCGGGCGCGGTGTTCGACGCCAGCGGCAGCTATGCCGCGGTCATCGTCGGGCTGCGCGCTGCTGTCGGCGGCGGCCACCTTCGCGGCGTGGCGCGCGGTGCGGCTGTGAGCAGTGGCCTGCGGCAGGCGGCGCCGCCAGCCGTGGCCCCGTCGGCGTGCACCGGAGGAGGTCGGCCACGGCGCGGTTGCACGGCGTGGCGATGCCCAGCCGCTGGCCGCGCGCGACGACGTCGCCGCTGAGCCAGGGCACTTCGAGGCGGCTGCCGCGCTGCAGGTCGTGGTGCATCGACGAGGTCATGGTCGCCGGCAACTGGTCGCAGAAGGCGAGGCGGTCGTCCGCGTAGTCGGGCGGCAGCGCGCACGCCCTCGGCGCGCGCCACCTGCGACCGTCTCGGCCACCAGGTCGTGCAGGAAGGCGCGCGACTGCGGGTGGCTGCGGATGGGGCCGATCGGCGCACGCGCGGTCGGCCGTGGTGCCCGAGAGGCCGACCAGGAAGACGAATTTCTGCCACAGCGCGCGGCGGATGTCGGTCGCTGAGCTCGTGGTCGATGCCGGCGGCGGCACAGGCGTCGGCGAAAGCGCAGCAGGCGCTCGCTGGCGTGGCCGTCGTATTCGCCGAAGACCAGTTTCTGCATCGTCCCCGTGTGCCGGATCACGCCCGGCTCGGCGATCGTCGCGGCGATATAGCCGACGCCGCCGACGACGGCGCGATCGCCGAGCACGCGGCGCAGGATGTCGTCCTTGACGACACCGTTCTGCAACGACAGCACGGCGGTGTGCTCGCCCACCAGCGGCCGGATGGCGGCGGCGGCGGCCTCGGTGTCCCAGAGCTTGACGCCGAAGATCACGAGGTCGGTGGTGCCGATCTCCGCCGGGTGTCGGTGACCTTCACGTCGCGCAGGTGCAGGTCGCCGCGCGGGCTCTCGACGCGCAGGCCGTGGTCGCGCGGATCGCGGCCAGCTGCGCGCCGCGGGCGACGAAGCTCACGTCCTGCGCCGGCATGGGCCAGCCGGGCGCCGAAGTACCGCCGACACCGCCGGTGCCCATGATCGTGATGCGCATGGCGTCGGCTCCTAGCCGTGCAGGCGCGAACTGCGCGGCACCGAGGCGAGCAGGAAGTCCATCTGGTCGGCGACGATGCGGCGGCCGCGCAGGATCATGTCCTCGTGCAGGCTGGGCACGTAGGGCAGGTACAGCAGCGTCATGCGCGCTTCCTCGGGCAGGCGGTTGCCCTTGCGGCCGTTGCAGGCGCGGCAGGCGGTGATGCAGTTCATCCAGCTGTCGCTGCCGCCGCGCGACACCGGCACGATGTGCTCGCGCGTCAGGTCGTCGAAGTGGAAGCGGCCGCCGCAGTAGGCGCAGACATGCGCGGTCGCGCGCGAACAGCTTGGGGTTGGACAGCGCCGGCGCCTGGCGCCAGGCGCGGCTGGGGATCGCGCCGCGCACCGCCACGATGGGGTGCACCTCGATGCGCGACTGCAGCCCGGTGCTGCGCTGCATGCCGCCGCGCAGCACGTGGAAGGCGTCGCCCAGCGTCCAGGCCACGGCGTCGCTGGCGTAGAGCACGGCCGCCTCGCGCGGCGTGATCCACGCCTGCGGGCGGCCCGAGACATCGAGCTGCAGCACGTCCATGCGCGCTAGGCGTAATCCGATCGCCGTGGCGGGCTCAGCCGCAGGCGCGACATCCCGACTCGATGCGCGGGTTACCCGCAGCGGCGGCCGACCGGTGCCGGTCTAGGACCGGTCACCCTAGAAAAAGTCACGCCCGACGGCCGACGTGCCGCGGCGCGAAGTCTGCAAAATAGAACGATCGTTCGTATTTCTGTGACCGACCCGTGACCTCGTCCCACCGACATCGCTCCGACGCCGCCGCCGGCCCGCGCGCCTGCGCCGCAGGCCCTGCACAAGGGCCAGCAGACGCGCGCCGCGATCCTCGACGCGGCGCTCGGCCTGGCCTCGCACATGGGGCTGGAGGGCCTGTCGATCGGCGCGCTGGCCGAGGTCACGCAGATGAGCAAGTCGGGCGTCTTCGCCCACTTCGGCTCGCGCGAGGAACTGCAGATCTCGGTCATCCGCGAGTACCACGCCCGCTTCGAGGAAGAGGTGTTCTTCCCCGCCATCGCGCGAGCCGCGCGGCCTGCCGCGGCTGCGCGCGCTGTTCGAGCGCTGGATGCGCCGCGTCTCGGTGGAAGCTCGACTCGGGCTGCATCTACATCAGCGGCGCGGTCGAGTTCGACGACCGGCCCGGCCCGGTGCGCGACGCGCTGGCGGCGATGGTGCGGGCCTGGCACGCGGCGCTGGAGCGCGCGATCCGCCTGGCCGTCGACGACGGCCACCTGCGCGCCGACACCGACCCGACGCAGATGCTGTTCGAGATGCACGGCCTGATCCTGGCGCTGCACCACGACGCGCGCTTCCTGCGCACGCCCGGCGCGCTGGACCGCGCCCGCGCCGGCTTCGAGCGCGTGCTGTCGCACTACGCGCGACGCCGGCCGCGCCGCGCCAGGCCGCGCCGCCGCGCGCGCCGCAGCGCGCCGCCTGAACCGCTTTCACCCTTCACCCGTCTGTCCAGGAGTTCCACCATGGCCCAGTACACCCCGCCGCTGCGCGACATGCAGTTCGTGCTGCACGAGTTGCTGCACGTCACCGACGAACTGCAAGCTGCTGCCGCGCGCACGCCGAGATCGACGCCGACACCATCAACGCCGTGCTCGAGGAGGGCGGCAAGTTCGCCGCCGAGGTGCTGTTCCCGCTCAACATCAGCGGCGACGCCGAAGGCTGCACGCTGGACAAGGCCACGCACGAGGTGCGCGCGCCCACGGGCTTCAAGGAGGCCTACGCCCAGTACGTCGAAGGCGGCTGGCCGGCGCTGAGCTGCGACCCCGAGTACGGCGGCCAGGGCCTGC
The DNA here is from genome assembly GCA_963717575.1 of uncultured beta proteobacterium. Classification (GTDB taxonomy): domain Bacteria; phylum Pseudomonadota; class Gammaproteobacteria; order Burkholderiales; family Burkholderiaceae_C; genus Rubrivivax. Next base: position 32,243 of record CAVQWK010000036.1, read on the forward strand.
CGCATCGTGCTGAACCAGTGCTTCTACGAGATGCTGAACTCGGCCAACCAGGCCTGGACGATGTACCCCGGCCTGTCGCACGGCGCCTACGAGTGCCTGCACGCGCACGGCACGCCGGAGCAGAAGGCGCACCTACCTGCCCAAGCTGACCAGCGGCGAGTGGACCGGCACCATGTGCCTGACCGAGCCGCACTGCGGCACCGACCTGGGCCTGCTGCGCACCAAGGCCGAGCCGCAGGCGCGACGGCACCTACCGCATCACCGGCCAGAAGATCTTCATCTCGCGCCGGCGAGCACGACCTGGCCGCCAACATCGTCCACCTGGTGCTGGCGCGCCTGCCCGACGCGCCGGCCGGCAGCAAGGGCATCTCGCTGTTCGTGGTGCCCAAGTTCCTGGTCAACGCCGACGGCAGCGCTGGGCGAGCGCAACCCGATCTTCTGCAGCGCGCTCGAGCACAAGATGGGCATCCACGGCAGCGCCACCTGCCAGATCGACCTCGACGGCGCCGTCGGCACGCTGGTCGGCCAGCCGCACAAGGGCCTGGCGGCGATGTTCGTGATGATGAACGCGGCGCGCCTGGGCGTGGGCAACCAGCGCCTGGGCCTGACCGAGGTGGCCTACCAGAACGCCGTGGCCTACGCCAAGGACCGCCTCCAGATGCGCAGCCTGTCGGGCCCGAAGGCGCCCGACAAGCCGGCCGACCCGATCATCGTGCACCCCGACGTGCGCAAGATGCTGCTCACCGCGCGCGCCTACGCCGAGGGCGGCCGCGCGCTGGCGATCTACATCGCGCTGCTGATCGACAAGGAACTCGTCCAGCCGACGACGAGGACGAGCGCAAGGACTGCGCCGACCAGGTGGCGCTGCTGACGCCGATCGTCAAGGCCTTCCTGACCGACAACGCCTGGATCGCCACCTCGCACTGCATGCAGGTCTTCGGCGGCCACGGCTACATCAACGAGCGCGGGCATGGAGCAGTTCGTGCGCGACGCCCGCATCAACATGATCTACGAGGGCACCAACACCATCCAGGCGCTGGACCTGCTGGGCCGCAAGGTGCTGGGCGACAACGGCGCCAAGCTGAAGAAGTTCGGCAAGCTGATCGCCGAGTTCGTCGAGGAAGAAGGCACCAACGAGGCGATGCAGGAGTTCGTCAACCCGCTGGCCGACCTGGGCGACAAGGTCACCAAGCTGACCACCGAACTGGGCATGAAGGCCTTCGGCAACGCCGACGAGGTGGGCGCCGCGGCGGTGGACTACCTGCGCGTCTGCGGCCACCTGGTGTTCGCCTACTTCTGGGCCCGCATGGCCAAGGTGGCGCTGGCGAAGCAGGACAGCGGCGACCCGTTCTACACCGCCAAGCTGCACACCGCGCGCTTCTACTTCGCCAAGCTGCTGCCCGAGACGGCCGGCCTGATCCGCACCGCGCGCGCCGGCGTGGCGCCGCTGATGGCGATGGACGAGGCGCTGTTCTAGAGTCCGGCCCACCCGACCAGACATCAGGAGACGACGCATGAAGACGCATCGCTGTGCACGCCTGGCTGCTGGCCGCCGCCGCGCGCCGCCTGCGCCCAGGCCACGCCGGTGGGCCTGTGGAAGACCATCGACGACGAGACCAAGCAGGAGAAGTCGCTGCGTGCGCATCAGCCGAGGCCGGCGGCGTGCTGACCGGCAAGATCGAGAAGATCGCTCGACCCGGCCAAGCAGGACTGCGGTGTGCGACAAGTGCAGCGACGCGCGCAAGGACCAGCCGGTGCTGGGCATGACCATCGTCGAAGGCGTGAAGAAGAACGCCGACGAGCCCTACTGGGACGGCGGCACCATCCTCGACCCCAACAACGGCAAGATCTACAAGGTGCGCATGACGCCCAAGGACGGCGGCAAGAGCTCGAGGTGCGCGGCTTCATCGGCCCGTTCTACCGCAACCAGACCTGGATCCGCGTCGAGTGAACGCCATCACGGAGAAACCATGAATCGATTCCAAGTCCGCAAGGTCGCCGTGCTCGGCGCCGGCGTGATGGGCGCGCAGATCGCCGCCCATCTGGTCAACTGCAAGGTGCCGGTGGTGCTGTTCGACCTGCCCGCGAAGGAAGGCCCGAAGAACGGCATCGTCACCAAGGCCGTGGAGGGGCTGAAGAAGCTCAAGCCCGCGCCGCTGGGCGTGCCCGAGGACGCGGCGCTGATCCAGCAGGCCAACTACGAGGAGCACCTGGCGCTGCTGGGCGAGTGCGACCTCGTCATCGAGGCCATCGCCGAGCGCATGGACTGGAAGCTGGACCTGTACCAGAAGATCGCGCCGGCGCTGGCGCCGCACGCCATCGTCGCCAGCAACACCTCGGGGCTGTCGATCACCAAGCTGGCCGAGGTGCTGCCCGAAGCGATCCAGCCGCGCTTCTGCGGCATCCACTTCTTCAACCCGCCGCGCTACATGGCGCTGGTGGAGCTGATCGACACGCCGGCCACGCAGCCCGAGGTGCTGGACCAGCTCGAGGCCTTCGTCACCACGCAGCCTGGGCAAGAGCGTGGTGCGCGCCAAGGACACGCCGAACTTCATCGCCAACCGCGTCGGCATCGCCGGCATGCTGGCGACGATCAAGGAGGCCGAGAACTTCGGCCTGTCGCTACGACGTGGTCGACGACCTCACCGGCAAGAAGCTGGGCCGCGCCAGCAGCGGCACCTTCCGCACCGCCGACGTGGTGGGCCTGGACACGATGGCGCACGTCATCAAGACGCTGCAGGACAACCTGGCCGACGACCCGTTCTTCCCGAGCTACGCCACGCCGCCGGTGCTGGCCGGCGCTGATCGACAAGGGCGCGCTGGGCCAGAAGGCCGGCGCCGGCTTCTTCAAGAAGGTCGGCAAGGACATCCTGCGCCTGGACCCGGCCAAGGGCGACTACGTGCCCGCCGGCGGCAAGGCCGAGCCGATCGTCGAGCGCATGCTCAAGAAGCCGGCGGCCGAGCGGCTGAAGCTGCTGCGCGAGAGCAGCAACCCGCAGGCGCAGTTCCTGTGGGCGATCCTGCGCGACGCCTTCCACTACGCCGCCGTGCACCTGGAGACCATCGCCGAGAGCGCGCGCGACGTCGACTTCGCGATGCGCTGGGGCTTCGGCATGAAGCAGGGCCCGTTCGAGCTGTGGCAGGACGCCGGCTGGCAGCAGGTGGCCGCCTGGGTCAAGGAAGACATCGACGCCGGCAAGGCGCTGAGCACGCGCGCCGCTGCCGGCCTGGGTGTTCGACGGCCGCACCGGGCGTGCACACGCCCGAAGGCTCGTGGAGCCCGCGCAAGCAAGGCCTACGTGCCGCGCAGCAGCCTGCCGGTCTACGGCCGCCAGCACTTCCCCGAGAGCGTGCTCGGCGCCGGCGCGCCGCGACGCCGCTGAAGAGCGGCACCGAGGTCTTCAGGAACGACGAGATGCGCGCTGTGGACGCTGGACGGCGAGGTGCTCATCGCCAGCATCACCGCCAAGCTGCACCTCATCGGCCCGGCGTCATCGAGGGCCTGCCAAGGCGGTGGAACTGGCCGAGGCCGGCTACAAGGGCCTGGTGATCTGGTCGCCCGACGACGTCTTCTCGGCCGGCGCCAACCTCGAGACGCATGATGCCGGTGTTCATGAAGCAGGGCGCCAAGGGCATCAAGCCCGAGGTGAAGAAGCTGCAGGACACGATGCTGCGCATGCGCTACGCGCAGGTGCCGGTGGTGGCCGCGATGCGCGGCATCGCGCTGGGCGGCGGCTGCGAGATCGGCGCTGTACTGCGCGCGCCGCGTGGCGGCGATGGAGAGCTACGTCGGCCTGGTCGAAGTGGGCGTGGGCCTGATCCCGGCCGGCGGCGGCCTGGCCTACGTGGCGCGCCGCGCCGCCGAGATGGCCGGCGGCGGGCAACGCCAACGCCGACATCATGAAGTTCGCCACCGACGGCTTCACCAACGCCGCGATGGCCAAGGTGGGCACCAGCGCCATCGAATCGCGCAAGCTCGGCTACCTGCTGTGGAGCGACGTCATCGTGCCGCACAAGGACGAACTGCTGTTCGTCGCCATCACGCAGGCCAAGGCGATGTTCGACAGCGGCTACCGGCCGCCGACGAAGGCGCTGTTCCCGGTGGCCGGCCGCAACGCCATCGCCACCATCAAGGGCCAGCTGGCCAACATGCGCGACGGCGGCTTCATCAGCGCGCACGACTTCCACATCAGCACGCTGATCGCCGAAGTGGTGTGCGGCGGCGACGTCGACGCCGGCTCGCTGGTGACCGAGGAATACCTGATGGCGCATGGAGCGCGAGCGCTTCTGCTCGCTGCTGGACCACCCCAAGACCCAGGAACGCATCATGGGCATGCTGCAGACCGGCAAGCCGTCGAACTGAGGAACTGATCATGAGCAAGCAAGTGCAAGACGCCTACATCGTTGCCGCCACGCGCACGCCCATCGGCAAGAGCGGCCGCGGCTATTTCCGCAACACGCGGCCCGACGACCTGCTGGTGGCGGCCGTGCGCAGCGCGCTGGCCCAGGTGCCCACGCTGGACCCGAAGGCCATCGAGGACGCCATCATCGGCTGCAGCTTCCCCGAAGGCGAGCAGGGCATGAACATGGCGCGCGCCGCGATGGTGCTGGCCGGGCTGCCGCACTCGGTGGGCGGCGTCACCGTCAACCGCTTCTGCGCCAGCGGCCTGACCGCGCTGCAGATGGCGGCCGACCGCATCCGCGTCGGCGAGGCCGACGTGATGATCGCCGGCGGCGCCGAGAGCATGAGCCTGGTGCCGATGGGCGGCAACAAGCCCTCGTTCAACCCCGAGGTCTTCGCGCGGGACGAGAACGTCGGCATCGCCTACGGCATGGGCCTGACGGCCGAGAAGGTGGCGGCGCAGTGGAAGGTGCAGCCGCGAGGCGCAGGACGCGTTCGCGCTGGCCTCGCACCAGAAGGCGCTGAAGGCCATGGCGGCGGGCGAGTTCACGCGACGAGATGACGCCGATCGAGGTCGTCGACCGCTTCCCGGACCTGGCCACCGGCGGCGTCGGCACGAAGACCCGCACCGTCAGCCTGGACGAAGGCGCGCGCCCCGACACCAGGCTCGAGGGCCTGGCCAAGCTGCAAGCCGGTCTTCGCCGCCAAGGGCAGCGTCACCGCCGGCAACAGCAGCCAGACCAGCGACGGCGCCGGCGCGCTGATCCTGGCCAGCGAGAAGGGCGATCAAGCAGTACGACCTCAAGCCGCTGGCGCGTTTCGTCAGCTTCGCGGCGCGCGGCGTGCCGCCCGAGATCATGGGCATCGGCCCCATCGAGGCCATCCCCGCCGCGCTGCGCTACGCCGGGCTGACGCTGGCCGACCTGGGCTGGATCGAGCTCAACGAGGCCTTCGCCGCGCAGGCGCTGGCGGTCATCAACACCGTCGGCCTGGACGCGGCCAAGGTCAACCCGATGGGCGGCGCCATCGCGCTGGGCCACCCGCTGGGCGCCACCGGCGCCATCCGCGCCGCCACCGTGGTGCACGCGCTGCGCCGCCACAAGCTGAAGTACGGCATGGTGACGATGTGCGTCGGCATGGGCCAGGGCGCCGCCGGCATCATCGAGCCCGTGTGAGGGAGCGCGCATGAGCATCAAGACCGCCACCCTCAACGGCGTGGCCACCATCGAGATCGCGCGCCCCGAGAAGAAGAACGCGCTCACCGTGGCCATGTACCAGGCCATGACCGACGCGCTGAACGCGGCGCGCGAGGACGCCGCGGTGCGCGCGGTGCTGATCACCGGCCAGCCGGGCATCTTCACCTCGGGCAACGACATCGAGGACTTCATGAAGCGCGCCGCCGGGGCAGGGCAGCGACGCCATGGACTCGCCGGTCTTCCGCTTCATGCGCGCGCTGCTCGAGTGCGACAAGCCGGTGGTGGCGGCCGTCACCGGCGCGGCCATCGGCATCGGCACCACGATGCTGCTGCACTGCGACTTCGTCTACGTCTCCGACGAAGCGCGGCTGGCGATGCCCTTCGTGGCGCTGGGCCTGGTGCCGGAATTCGCGTCCAGCCTGCGTCGTGCCGCAGCTGATGGGCCACCGCCGCGCGGCCGAGAAGCTGCTGCTGGGCGACCCCTTCACGCCCGAGCAGGCGGTGGAGTGCGGCATCGCCAACGCCGTGCTGCCGGCCGGCGAGGTGGTGAACCACGCGCGCCGCGTCGCCGAGCGCTTCAACCAGCTGCCGCCGGGCGCCGTGCGCGAGGCCAAGCAGCTGATGCGCGGCCCGCAGCACGAACTGATCCTGCAGACCATCCGCACCGAAGGCGAGATCTTCGCCCGCCGCCTGCGCAGCCCCGAGGCGATGGAGGCCTTCCAGGCCTTCTTCCAGAAGCGCAAGCCCGACTTCTC
>CAVQWK010000037.1:0-18009 GCA_963717575.1 uncultured beta proteobacterium
CGTTCGGGTGCTCGAGCCCCCGGTAGGCCGCCGGCACGCGCTGCGGCGCGCCGAGCAGCGTCGCGACGGCGAGCGCCGCCGAGTGGATCGAGTATTCGACCGTGTAGACCACGTTGTCGGGGATCTCGACATACTGGCCGACGAAGGCGAGGTTGACGGTGCCGGGCGGAACCACCGGCGGCCGGTCGCCGGGCGACCGCGGCATGAACTGGCTCGTCGTATACGGCAGCAGGCAGGGGATGCAGTGGGCGCCTTCGAGCAGCGCCGGCAGTTCCTCGCGCCAGCCGAGGTGCGAGATCACCTCCGTCAGGATCTCGGCGCCGGTGCATTCGGGCATCGTCTTGGCCACGAAGTCGCCGGCGCGGTCGGCGAACAGGCCGTAGCCCCACCAGACCTGCGTGCCCGGCGGCTGCCCGGCGTAGGCCGGCGGGTGGAAGAGGTGGAAGGTGAGCCCCCAGCTCGAGTCCTTCAGCGTCACCAGCCCGCCCTGCCCGGCCGGGCTGTCGCTGAAGCGCTCGATGCGGCGCACGAAGCGGTCGTCGGCGTGCGTCACGGTGAAGGTGACCCACTTCGACCGCTCGACGTCACCGCAGAATGCGGCCGGGCGGCCGAAGGCCGGATCCTTCGCGGCGAGCCGCTCCCAGAGTGCCCAGGCACCGCTGCGGCGCTGCACCGGCGGTGGCGGCGAGTCCATCGTGCCGACGGTCGAATCGGCGCGTCATCGAGCCCAGGGTCACGATCACCAGGTCGCCATCGCCCAGATCGATGTCGGCCGGCGCGCCGGCACGCGTGGCGCGGATGCGGCGCACGGCCTGGCGTCCGTCGGCGACGGCTGCGAAGTCGAGGTCGGTGACCTGCAGGCCGAGGTCGAACTGCACGCCCTGCCGCTCGAGCCAGCGCACGATCGGACGCACGATCGAGTCGCGGCCGTTGTAGCGCGTCGACTGGATGATCTTCAGCGTCGGCAGGTCGGGGAACAGGCGCAGGAAGCGCAGCAGGTAGCGCCGCAGTTCGGCGGCGCTGTGCCAGGTCTCGAAGCCGAACATGCTGCGCCACATGAACCAGAAGTTGGTGGCGAAGAAGTGCGCGTCGAAGCACTCGTCGATGCGCCTGGCGCCGAGCGCCTCCTCGCCGCGCAGCATGAATCCGATCGAGGTCGACACGGTCCTTGTTGGACAGCCCGAACGATGCGGCGTCGACGATGCGCCCCTGTTCGACGAGCCGCGCCTTGTCGTTCCACGGCGCCTCGACCCAGAAGTCGAGCGTGTCCTGCGTCACCGACTTGTCGGGGTCGTCGAGCGACGGGATGTGCGACAGCAGTTCGTACATCAGCTCATAGGCGGCGCCGTACATGCGGCTGCCGCGCATCGAGAAGCCCTGCTCGGCCGAGCCCGACGGCGTCGAGGCTGCCGCCGAGCGCCTCCTCCTCGAGGATGCGCACGCTCGGGCCCGGGAACGTGGCCGTCGCGCAGCAGATAGACGGCCGCCGCCAGCGCGGCGATGCCGCCGCCGACCAGGTACGCTCGCGGACCATGTGCAGGGGTGTTCATCGCGGTTTCCTCGGGGGGGGCGCCGGCAGCGCCTCGTCTCGACGCGCGGCCTTCGCCGGTGGCTTGCCGGTCTTCGCGCGCAATTCCTCGAAGGCCTCGGCCAGCGCCTGCGTCAGCCGGTGCGCGTCGGGCACCGCCGCGCGCGCGGTCGTGAAACCGAAGCCCATCGCGCCGGCGTAGCTGATCACGGTGATATTCAGCCCCAGGCCGTGCTCGACGATCGACACCGGCCAGTAGGCGCTCATGCGCGCGCCGGCCGCGTACAGCGGCACCCGCGGCCCCGGGATGTTCGAGATCACGACATTGGCCAGCACCGGCATCACGCCGGCGAGGTGCGACCGGCCGTAGAGCTCGGCCAGGCCGTGCAGCAGCCAGGGCACGCCGATCGACGGGAAGTCCATCGGCACCACGCCCTTGGCCTGCTGGACCATCGCCTTCACGGCGTCGGCGGCGTCGCGGATCGCGCGCCAGGCGCCGCACCGGGTCGGCGACGTGCGTGTGCAGGTTGACGAGCGGCATCGTCGCCTGCGTCGTGTAGTCGGTGTTGCCGGCCTCGCGCAGCGAGATCGGCATCGCCGCCGTCAGCGGCTTCTTCGGGATGCCGCCGTGGTGCGCCAGGTAGCGGCGCAGCGCGCCGCTGCACAGCGCCAGCACGATGTCGTTGAGCTTGGCGTCGTGCGCGGCGGCAAGCGCCTTCAGTGCGTCGAGCGGCAGCGACAGGCCGGCGAAGCCGCGCTCGGCGGTGATCGGCACATTCAGCGGCGTCGGCGGGCCGAAGGCGAAGTTCTGCCGCAGCCGGCCCGGCGCGCCGCCCGCCTTCGCGGGGCCGAGCAGGCCCGCGAGAGTGCGCACCACGTCGGGCAGGTGGCGCACGAGCTTGACGTACTGGCCGGCGTCGTGGCGCAGCGCCGCGGCGCCGAGCTCGACCAGGCCCGGGATGCTCGGCGGCCATGCGCGTCCTTCGCCCGCGGCATCGCCGGCGGGCGCGGCGAAGGTCGAACAGCGTGCGCGCCAGCACGATGCCGGCCTGCCCGTCGAGCGCGGCGTGGTGGGCTTTGAAGTAGTAGCCGACCTGGCCGCTTTCGAGCCCGTCGATCACGTGCAGGCGCCACAGCGGCCGGCTGCGGTCGAGCAGCTCGGCGTGCAGCCGGCCGACGCAGTCGTCGAACTGCGTCATCGTGCCCGGCGGTGGCAGCGTCACGCGCTGCACGTGGTGGTCGAGGTCGACCGCGTCGTCCTCGACCCAGACCGGGTTGGCAAACTGCAGCGGCATCGGCGCGAGCTTGCGGTGCAGCACCGGCGCCAGGTGCAGTCGCCGCGCCAGCTGCCGCTTGACCTCGGCGTGGAAGTCGTGCCGATACCGGGCCGGCAGGTCGAACAGGCTCACCGACCCGACGTGCATCGGCGTCTCGGGCGTCTCCAGATGCAGGAACGCCGCATCGACGCCACTGAGGGATTTCATCGTTCTCGCCTGCTCCGGTAGCGAGGCGCCCGGGCCATCGCGGCTCGGCAGCCGAAAGCGCCATGCTGAACGCGGCCGGCGCTTCGGATCCTGCGCAAGATCAAGTCCGCGGCGTGGCGGTCTTCCTCGCCGCGGCGGGCTTGCGTGGGCTCGCCGGCTTCTTCGCGTCGGCGCCCTGCCGGGCGCGACGTCTTCGCCGGCACGGACTTCGCTCGCCGCGGCCACCTTCTCGGCGCCTGCGGCCTTCTTGGCGACTCGCGGACCTTCCTGGGGACGGTGGCCTTCGCGGCAGGGGTCGCCGGCGGCCGTCCGCGCGCCCCCGGCGCGCCGGGCCGCGGCCAGCATCGTCACGAATTCCTGCTGGAACCTCTGCGTGATGGTCTCGGGATCGGGCACCAGGTGCGCGTCGGCGACGATGGCCAGCGTCGCATGGCCGCGATAGCTGAGGATGCTGATGCCCATGCCGAGGTTCTCGCCCGGGTGCGGACCCAGAACATGACGCGCTCGATCGGCACCCCGGCGACGTAGAGCGTGTGCGGTGAACCGGCGACATTGGTCATGACCACGCTCGCCTTGCTGCTGAGCATCGACGAGGGGATGTCGGACACCAGCTTCGGCGTGCGGCCGAAGATGTCGAACAGCAAGCGCATCGCCACCGGCTCGGGCGAGCGCTTCAGCGCGTCCATGTGCGCCTTGGTCACGCGCAGTCGCTCGAGCGGCGTGCGCGCGCCGACCGCCAGTTCGAGCAGCACGAGGCCGAAGTCGTTGCCGAGCTCGAGCGCGCGCTCCGGCGGCCGCAGGTCGACCGGCACCATCGCGCGCAGCGTCGTCCGCGCCACGTCGACACCCCGTCCCTTCAGATAGGCACGCAGTGCACCCGTCATGCCGGCGACGAGCACGTCATTGACCTTCGCATCGGCCAGCGCGCCGATGGCCTTGACATCGGCGATCGCCACCGGCTCCGACCAAGCGACGCGCTTGGCCAGCGAGAACTCGCCCTTGAACGGTGACTCGGGGTCGTCGCGCTTGAGCAGTTCGGACAGCAGCATGCCCGCGCCACCGGCGATCAGTGCGGCCTTGTCGATCAGGGCCTGCGGGTGCGCGGCGACGTCGAGCGCCGCATTCGCCGTCGACACGATGGCCTTGACCGACGCCCCCAGGGCGTCGAAGGCCGAGCCGAACCAGCCGCCGGCCTCGCCGCGGCCGGCCTTCGGCGCCGCGGCCTCGTGCCGGCGGACCGGCGCGTCGGCGGCGTAGTCGTACAGCCGCATCGACAGCGCCGTCATCGCCGTGCCGTCGCCGATGCAGTGGTGGAATCGCGTCACGAGCGCGCTGCCGCCCTCGACGCCGTCGATCACGTGCACCTGCCACAGCGGCTGCAGGCGGTCCAGCGGCGTGCTGACGATGTCGCTGAGCAACTGCGCGAGCGCATGCCGGTCGCTGGGCTGCGGCAGCGCCACATGGTGCAGATGCTGGCCGATGTCGAAGTGGGGCATGTCCTCCCAGTGCGGCACGGGCAGCGGCAGTCCGCGCTCGACGACCCGCTGCCGGAAGCGCGGGAAGGCGCTCAGGCGCGCCGCGTACAAGGCCTTGACCTTGGCGAAATCGAGCGGCTTGCTGGTCAGGGCGACGCTCGTGACCATCGCGAGGTTCGCCGGACCGTCCATGTGGAACCACGCCGCGTCCACCGGCGCCATCTTGTGAAGCGTCATTGCATGCCCTCCGCCGGAAAACTCCTGCAAGCGATCAGGGAAGCCGATGGAAACAATGCTAGGGGCACGCACAGACGGCAGGCTGATCGGCGTCAAGGCGATCGCAAGTCCGACGACGATTCGGGGGCCGCGCCGGGCTTGTCTTCTCTGGGGACCGATGGCGCCGCTGGCGCAAGCCGCGTAACGATGCGCCGCGGCTGCACAGCGCCTACATGAGCCGGCGTGATCGGCCTGAAAAGACAAAGGGGTTAGCGGCTCCTAACCTGCTAACCCCCGTCAATCATTGGTGCCGGTGAAAGGAGTCGAACCCTCGACCTTCGCATTACGAATGCGCTGCTCTACCAACTGAGCTACACCGGCGGAAGGAACGGTCGATTCAGACCGCCCCAATCAAAACAGCCTTGAAGTCTATCACTGCGGCCGGCCGGCGCCTGTGGGCCGCTGGCCGGGGCGCCGCGCTCGGGGCCGTCGGGCGCCTTCGAGGATCCCCCGCGGTAGCTCATGCTTTGAGCCAGTCGAGGCCGAACACTCTCTCCACGCCGCGGGCACGAGGTCCGCGGCTTTCAAGGAGACGACGATGAACCAGGCCACTCTCGAACTCGACCGCACGGACGCCGACACCTTCGACCGCGCCGGATTCGACATCGGCTGGGACCACGCCCACCACGGGCTGGTGCCGCCGGCGGAATTGATGCATGCCGACACGCCGGTGTGCCAGGGCTGGATGGCCGGGCGTGCCGTCTTCAGCCGCCGAACGCCCGGCCACGACACGCAGCACCCGGCAATGGCTGCAACTGCGCCTGCTGGCCTGGCGGCGCGGCATCACGTTCGATGGCCGGCAGGTCACGCCGTCCAGCCTGGCGCAGATCCACGTCACGTCGTGTCCCGTGCTGCGCATGCCGCTGGGCGGGCTCGCCAGCGACGCCTCCGCGGCCGTCGTCGAGCGCCTGGATCCGCAGGCCGGATACGTCGCCGGCAAGCTGGCCGTGATGAGCCTGCAGGCGGCGCAGGCGGCAGACGGCGTCGATGCACTCGCGGCCGTGCGCCGGGCGCGACGGGCCGAGTCTGCCGGCGAGCTCGATGCCGGGCTCGACGCCTCGGCCTGGTGGCGGCTGGCCGCGCTGCGGTCGTTCGCGACGGCGCTGCCTTTCCACCAGGCGGCGCGGCTGCCGCTGGCGGTCTTGCCGCCCCCTTGCGTGCACGTGATCAATGCCGTGCAGCGCCTGCAGGCTCTGGTGACGCTGCAGTTCACGACGTCGGGCTGGAGCGCTCGCGCACGCGAGATGGCCGGCCTGTTGCCCGCTCACACCCTGCGCCACGACTTCAACCTCTTCGTCGGCGCGTTGGTACCGCGCCTGCTGGAAGCCGGTCCCGGCGCCCAGGATCAGCGACGAGCGCTCGAGGACGCCTGGCTCCATGAACGCGTGCAGCGCCGCTGGCAGCACTTCGTGCTCAGCCTGGGCGAGAACGGCGTCGAGAGGCTGCTGGACGCGCGTCGGCGCCCCGGAGGCGGCGGCGTTGCACACGGCGCGTCCCGCGCCCCTTCGAGACGCCGAAGGCCGGTCGCCCGCCCCTGGCGGAGCCCGATCACGGACGGCCATGCCGCGCCGCTTGCTGCCGACCCGCACTCCGCGGTCCACCGCCGCGGCGCTCCCGGGTCGATGAGTCCTGCTCAACGCGACGCGGGTGCCGCCACCGCCGGCAAGCCACCGAAGAACAGGTCCACGACCATGGGCGCCAGGGTGTCGTGGCTGAGCGCACCGCCGGCGCGCAACCACGTGAAGGTCCAGTTGATCATGCCGAAGAGCAACATCGCCAGCGGCTTGTGCAGCTGCGCCGCGCCGAGGTCGGGGCGCAACGCGGACACCGCTTCGGCAAACGCGGCAAGCACCCGGCGCTGACCGGCAAGCACGCGCTCGCGGTCGGCGGCGTCGAGGAACTTCACGTCTTCGGTCAGCACGCGGTGCTGGTGCTCGGCACTGGCATAGGCCTGCATGAAGCGCAGGATGAGCTCGCGCAGCAATGCCTGCGGCGGCAGGTGCCGCGCCGCGACGTCGAGCACCAGCGCTTCCAGCCGCTCCACGTGACCGGCGGTGATGTGCAGCAGCAGACCCTGCTTGTCGCTCACGTAGTGGTACAGCGTGGCCTTGGAGATGCCGCAGGCGGCCGCCACGTCCTTCATCGTCGTCGCGGTGTAGCCGCGGGTGGCGAACAGGCGCGCCGCAGCGGCCAGGATGCGGTCGAGCTGGTCGTCGAAACCGGCGGAACGCGGGCGCGCCACGGGCCGTGCCGCTCAACGGTCGTCGAACGACACCACCACGCGCTCGGTCAGCGGATGGGCCTGGCAAGTGAGCACGAAACCGGCGGCGAGGTCGGCGGGCTCGAGCGCGAAATTGCGGTCCATGCGCACGCGGCCCTCCAGCAGCTTGGCGCGGCAGGTGGCGCACACGCCGGAGCGGCAGGAATAAGGCACGTCCAGTCCGGCCCGGCCGGCGGCCGCCAGGATGCTTTCGTCGCCAGGCTGGTAGGCCACCTCGCGCGTCAGCCCGTCGCGCACGATGGCGATGCGCGCGGTCGTCGCGTCGCCTTCCCTGGGCGCATGCAGGGTGGCGTCGGCTGCCGTGGGCGGGATGCCGAAGCGCTCGACGTGGATGCGCTCGGGTGCGATGCCACCCGCGAGCAGCGCCGCCTCCACTTCGTCGTTCATGCCGTGGGGGCCGCAGACGAAGGCCTCGTCCACAGGGCCGGCCAGGCGCAGGAAGATGGCCATCTTGGCCGCATCCAGGCGGCCGGCATGGAGCGGCGAGTCGACCACCTCGCGCGAAAACACCGGGTGCAGCGCCAGCCTGGTCAGGTGGCGGTTCTTCAGGTCTTCCAGTTCTTCCTTGAACATCGTCGAGGCGGCGCTGCGGTTGCCATACAGCAGCGTGACCTGCGCGTCGGCGTCGCCGGCGAGCACGCTCTTCAGGATCGACAGGATCGGCGTGATGCCGCTGCCGCCGGCCACCGCCAGCACATGGCGTGGCCGCCGGGCCAGCGCGGTGCCGAAGCGGCCTTGCGGCTCCATCACGTCGACGGTGTCGCCGGGCCTCAGGCTCGCGTGCAGCCAGCTCGAAAAGGCACCGCCGGGCACGCGGCGAACGCCGACGCGCAGCGTCTCGCCGGGCGCGGCGCAGATGGAATACGAGCGTCGCAACTCGGTGCCGTCGACGATCGAGCGCAGGGTGAGGTACTGTCCCGGCTCGAAGCGGAAGGTGTCGGCCAGATCGGCGGGCACGTCGAAGGACACGACGCGCGCGTCCTCGCCATCGGGCTTGACGCTGGCCACGCGCAGCGGGTGGAAGTGCAGGCCACTCATATCGGCTTGAAATATTCGAAGGGCTCGCGGCAGGCCAGGCAGCGGTACAGCGCCTTGCAGGCCGTGGAGCCGAAGGCCGAGAGGCGTTCGGTCTGGTCGCTGCCGCAGCGCGGGCAGGCCACGCCGAGCGGGCGGATGCGGATGGTGCCCACGGCAACCGGCGCCATGGCAGTCGTGCCGCCGGGCGGCGCGATGCCGTAGGCCTGCAGCTTGCGGCGACCTTCGGCGCTGATCCAGTCGGTGGTCCAGGCCGGGGCCCACCGGTGCGACACCGTCACCGGGCCGAGGCCGGCATCGACGAGTGCCTGGCGCACGCTCTCGGCGATGACCTCGGTGGCCGGGCAGCCGCTGTAGGTGGGCGTGAGCACGACCTCGATGCCGTCGGCGCGTTCCAGCACGTCGCGCACGATGCCCAGATCGCGGACGGACAGCACCGGCACTTCGGGATCGGGTACGTTGTCGAGCGCGGTCCAGGCGGCGTCGATGCGGTCTGCGACGGCCGCTGCGGCGGTCACCAGCGGCCCCCGGGGTACTGGCGTTGCAGCGACTGCATCTCGGCCAGGATGAAGCCCATGTGTTCGCTGTGCCGGCCCAGCGTTCCCGTGCTCATGAAGGGCGTGTCGGCGGGCACGGCCAGTCGCGCGTCGGCAGCGACCGCGGCCACCTCGGCCTGCCACGCGTCGCGCAGTGCATCCCGCGCGGGGCCCAGGCCGGTGGTCTCCGCCGCAGCGTCGACGGCGTCGCGCTGGAACATCTCGTGCGCATACGGCCACGCACGTTCGAGCGCCATTCGCATCCGTGCGGCCGACTCCTCGGTGCCGTCGCCCAAGCGCACCACCCAGTCGCCGGCATGCTGCTGGTGGTAGCGCGCCTCCTTGACCGCCTTGCCGGCGATGGCGGCCAGATCGCTGTCGCTCGACGCCGCCAGCCGTGTCCAGAGCGCCTTCAACCAGGTCGCGAGCAGGAAGTTGCGAATCACGGTGTCGGCGAAGTCCCCGCCGGGCGCGTGCGCGCTCGAGCGGCGCATGGGCTGCTCGACCAGCGTGAGGTTGAAATACTGGCGCTCGTCGCGCAGGAAGGCGAGCTGGTCTTCGTCGAAGCCCTGACCTTCCAGCCGGCCTGCGTGCGCGAGCAGCGCGCGCGCCTGGCCCACGAGATCCAGCGCCATGTTGGTGAGCGCGATGTCTTCTTCCAGCACGGGGCCGTGGCCGCACCACTCGGCGAGGCGCTGGGCGTGGATGAGGCAGGTGTCGGCGATGCGCAGCACATACTGCACCGGCAGCGTGAGGTTGAGGCGGATCGACCCGGCAGCGGCGTTCATCGACGGCCTACATGTGGTTCACGGACTCGGGCAATTCGTAGAAGGTGGGATGGCGGTACACCTTGTCCTCCATCGGGTCGAACAGCATGCCCTTGTCGCCCGGGTCGCTGGCGGTGATGTCGCTGCTCCTAACGACCCACACACTGGTGCCTTCCTGGCGCCGCGTGTAGACCTCGCGCGCCAGTTGCACCGCCATCTTGGCGTCGGGCGCGTGCAGGCTGCCGCAGTGCTTGTGATCGAGGCCTGCCTTGGGGCGCACGAAGATTTCCCAGAGTGGCCATTCGTTGCTGGATGTGCTCATGCGGCTTGCTCCTTCACGACCCTCTTGCGGGCGTAGGCCATGGCGGCGTCGCGCACCCACGCGCCGTCGTCCCAGGCCTTCACGCGCGCCGCCAGCCGTTCCTTGTTGCAGGGACCGTTGCCGCCGACGACCCGCCAGAATTCGTCCCAGTCGATGGCGCCGAAGTCGCAATGGCCGCGCTCCTCGTTCCACTTCAGCAGCGGGTCGGGCATGCTCACGCCCAGCACCTTGGCCTGCTCCACCGTGGCGTCGACGAATTTCTGCCGCAGTTCGTCGTTGCTGATGCGCTTGATGCCCCAGCGCATGTTCTGCGTGCTGTGCGTGCTCTCGCTGTCCGGCGGGCCGAACATCATCAGGCTGGGCCACCACCAGCGGTCCACCGCGTCCTGCACCATGGCGCGCTGGGCATCGGTGCCGTCGCGCATCATCACGAGCAGGGCGTCGAAGCCCTGGCGCTGATGAAAACTCTCCTCCCGGCAGATGCGCACCATGGCGCGGGCATAGGGCGCGTACGAGCAGCGCGTCAGCGGCACCTGGTTCATGATCGCCGCGCCGTCGACCAGCCATCCGATGACGCCGATGTCGGCCCAGCTCAGCGTCGGGTAGTTGAAGATGCTGCTGTACTTGGCGCGGCCGCCGTGCAGCGCGTCGATCATCTGGTCGCGGCTGGTGCCCAGCGTCTCGGCGGCGGCATAGAGGTACAGGCCGTGACCGCCCTCGTCCTGGATCTTGGCCAGCAGGATCGCCTTGCGCTTGAGCGTGGGTGCGCGCGTGACCCAGTTGCCTTCGGGCAGCATGCCGACGATCTCGCTGTGCGCGTGCTGGCTGATCTGGCGCACGAGGGTCTTGCGGTAGTGCTCGGGCATCCAGTCCTTGGCCTCGATGAAGTCGCCCTCGTCGATGCGTGCCTCGAAGCGCACCTCCAGCTGCGCCTCCTCGGCCGAGCGCACCGCCCTGCGCTCTTCCTTCGGGCCGACGTCCATCGCCTGCGTGTACATGCGCGCTCCTCTACTTCGGTCGTTTGTCGACCACGCGCCGCGCCTTGCCGACCAGCGTGCGCTCGATCGAATCCGGCAGCCCGACGTCGACCCTGGCAGTGACGCCGATGAGCGACTTGATGCGGTGCTGCAGTTCGTTGGCGATGGCATCGCGGTCGGCATGGCGTTGCTCGGGCGTCAGTTCGCAGCGCACTTCGACCTCGTCCAGCAGCGCTTCGCGCGTCACCACCAGTTGGTACTGGCCCGAGAGCTGACCGTGCTGCAGCACCAGTTCCTCGACCTGCGTCGGGAACAGGTTGACGCCGCGGATGATCAGCATGTCGTCGCTGCGGCCGACGATCTTGCCCATGCGACGCATGCTGCGTGCCGTGGGCGGCAGCAAGCGCGTGAGGTCGCGCGTGCGGTAGCGAATGACCGGCAGCGCCTCCTTGGTGAGCGTGGTGAAGACGAGTTCGCCTTCCTGGCCGTCGGGCAGAACCTCGCCGGTCTCGGGGTCGACGATCTCGGGGTAGAAATGGTCCTCCCAGATCACCGGACCGTCCTTGGTTTCGATGCATTCGCAGGCCACGCCCGGACCCATGACCTCGCTCAGGCCGTAGATGTCGACGGCGTCGATGTCGGCGCTGTGCTCGATGTCGCGCCGCATCGCCTCGGTCCACGGCTCGGCGCCGAAGATGCCCACGCTGATCGACATCTGCCGCGGGTCCTTGCCCTGGCGGCGGAACTCCTCGACGATGACCTGCATGTAGCTGGGCGTGACCATGATGATGTCGGGGCGGAAGTCCTCGATCAGCTGCACCTGCTTCTCGGTCTGGCCGCCGCCCATCGGCACCACCGTGCAGCCCAGGCGCTCGGCGCCGTAGTGGGCGCCGAGACCGCCGGTGAACAGGCCGTAGCCGTACGCGTTGTGCACGATGTCCCCTGCCCGGCCCCCAGCGGCGCGGATCGAGCGCGCAGCCAGGTCGGCCCAGTGATCGATGTCGACCCGCGTATAGCCCACCACCGTCGGCTTGCCGGTGGTGCCCGAAGAAGCATGGATGCGCACCACCCGCTCGCGCGGCACCGCGAACATGCCGAAGGGGTAATGCGCACGCAGGTCGGCCTTGGCCGTGAGCGGGAACTTGGCCAGGTCGGCCAGCGAGCGGCAATCCGACGGATGCACGCCCTTGGCGTCGAAGGCCTGCCGGTAGTGCGCGACGTGGTCGTAGGCGTGCTGCAGCGTCCACCGCAGGCGCTGCAACTGCAAGGCCTGCAGTTCGTCGCGGCTGGCCTTCTCGATGGGCTCGAGGTCTCCTGGCGAGGGCGTCTTCACGGGCATCGTTATGTCTCCTGCACCTTCTTCTTGCCTGGCTTGCCCATGGGCAGCCCTTCGACCAGCGGCTTGCCCTTGATCGTGTAAGAGCGGCCACGGAAGACCGCCAACGGCTCGCCATGCTGGTTGCTCACGGCGATGTCGTAGACGCCGGTCCGGCCGGACTTGCTCAACTCTTCGGCCACCGCGGTCAGCACGTCGCCGCGGTGCGCAGCGGCGATCAGGTTGACGTCGAAACCCGAGGCCACGGTCACTTCGTTGTAGGCATTGCAGGCATAGGCGAATGCACTGTCGGCCAGCATCGTGACGAGGCCGCCGTGGCAGATGTCATGGCCGTTGAGCATGTCTTCGCGCACGGTCATCGTCAGCGTGGCGCTGCCGGGGCCGACGGCCAGCACCTGCATGCCGAGCGACCGGCTTGCCCGGTCGTCCTTCCACATCGCATCGCGCGCGGCCTCGGCGAGTTGCTGCGGTGTTGTCATTCAGCGGTCCTTGAACGCGGGCGGGCGCTTGGCGAAGAAGGCTGCCACGCCCTCGGCGAAGTCGTGCGCACGGCCGAGTTCGCTCTGCGCATTGGCCTCCAGCGTGATGGCGGCGCCAAAGTCCAGCGGCATCGCGGTGTCGATGATGCGGCGGGTCTCGGCCAGCGCGCGGCTCGGCATCCCCGCCAGGCGCTGTGCCAGTGCGGCCACGGTGTCCATCAGCGCGGCGTCGTCGACGCACTTCCAGATCAGGCCGATGCGTTCGGCATCCTCGGCCGGCAGCTTGTCCCCCGTCATCGCCAGCCCCAGCGCACGGGCGCGACCCACCAGCCGCGGCAGCAGCCAGGTGCCGCCGCAGTCGGGCACGAGGCCGATCCTGCTGAAGGCCTGAACGAAGCTGGCGCTGCGCGCGGCCACCACGAGGTCGCAGCACAGCGCCAGGTTGGCGCCGGCGCCGGCGGCCACGCCATTGACGGCGGCAATCACCGGCACCGGCATCGAGCGCACGCGCGTGGCCAGCGGCCGGTAGTGGCGTTCGACGACGACTCCCACGTCGACGTCGCCCGTCATTGCCGGATCGCCGAGATCCTGCCCGGCACAGAAGCCTCGCCCGGCGCCGGTGATGACGACGGCGCGCACCCCGGCGTCGGCTGCCGCAGCGTCCAGCGCCGGCAACAACTCGCCGTGCATGGCGGCGGTGAAGCTGTTGAGCGTGGCGGGCCGGTTGAGCGTGAGGGTGCGCACGGCACCGGTGTTGGACACCAGCACGGTGGCGATGGATGAAACAGCATCGGTCAACGCAGACCCCCGGCCAGCCCCGATGCACAGCGAAAGTGGCCGGACTGGCGGCATTCTTCGACCGATCGGTCGAAGAATTCTAGGAGATGCGGCCGAAGCTGATCAAGCTCGGCGCAACCCGGCCCCGGATCGCCCGCGTCCCGCTCGATGCAGCGGTGCCGGTCAGCCCGGGGCGGGCTCGCGCGAAAACCGGCGTTCCAGATAGTCGAGCAGCGTGCGCAGCGTCTGCGCCTCGCCGCCCACCGGCCGACCCGGCCGCGCGCTGTCGTTCCAGGCGAAGAGGTCGATGTGCAGCCAATCCAGGTCGGCGGGCACGAAGTCCTCGAGAAACAGCGCCGCATTGATGGCCCCGGCCAGCGCATTGCGACCGGTGTTCACGATGTCGGCGATTTCGCTCTCGATGCCCGCGTGATAGCCGCGCCACAGCGGCATGTGCCACAGCGGGTCGTGCAGCGCCAGACCTTGATCGACGAGCGCACGCGCCAGCTCCATGCGGCGGCAGAACAGCGCCGGCAGTTGCGGGCCCAGTGCCACCCGCGCGGCGCCGGTCAGCGTCGCCAGGTCGATCATCAACGCCGGCTTGCCCTCGGCGCCGTAGGCCAATGCATCGCAGAGCACGACGCGGCCTTCGGCGTCGGTGTTGCCGATCTCGATGTGCACGCCGGCACGCGTCTTGAACACGTCGCCGGGCCGGTAGGCGTTGCCCGCGATGGCGTTCTCCACCGCAGGGATCAGCAGCTGCAGGCGGACCGGCAGGCCCAGTGCCATCACCATCTGCGCCAGGCCCAGCGCATTGGCGGCGCCACCCATGTCCTTCTTCATCAGGCGCATGCCGTCGGCGGCCTTGATGTCCAGGCCGCCGCTGTCGAAGCACACGCCCTTGCCGATGATCACCAGCCGCGGGTCTTTCGGCCGGCCCCAGTTCAGCTCGATCAGCCGCGGCGCACGCGTGGCCGCCCGGCCCACGGCATGGATGGCCGGGAATCCCTGGTCCAGCAGCTTGTCACCGATGGTCTGCTTGAACGTGGCGCCATGCTGGCGCGCCACCAGCCGCACGGCCTCGGCCAGCTCGGCCGGTCCCATGTGCTCGGCCGGCGTATTGACGAGGTCGCGCGTCGATGCGATGACGGTGGCGAGCAGCACCCCGCGCTGCGCCGCGGCGTCGGGCGCCAGGTGCAACTGCGCGGGCTCACGGCGCGCCGCCTTGTAGAGGTCGAAGCTGTAGCTACCCAGCTCCCAGGACATGGCGGCGGCAGTCGCATCGATGGCCAGGCCGGCATCGCCCAGGTGGTAGCGCCCAGCCGGGAGCGCCTTGGGCAGCGCCGCCAGCGCCCAGGGGTGGGCGACGCCATGCACACCGGCCCAGACGGCAGCCAGGCGTCCGTCGTCCGCCGGCAGCAAGGCGTGGGTGTCGGGCGTGCCATCGAACCCCGTGGTCTGCAGCCAGCGGCGCGCTGCTGGCTCCAGCGCCGCATTGTGCGCGGCGAAATGCTCGCGGTCGGTGGTGTGGAGGGGCACGCTGCCGCGGCCGGGTCTGGCGAGGTGGACGGTCATGGGGGAGTGTCGAAGGGGTGCTTGGGTGGGAGTTTCGGCGCAGGCGCGCCGCGCGAGCCGGCCCCGCCCGTCGCTGCGGGCAAACGGGCTGGACGCGGCCTCAGGCCGGCGCCGCGGTCGTCACCGCTGGCGCGGCTGAGGCCGCCGAGCGCTCGACGTGCCAGTCCATCAGCCGCCGCATGTTGCCCAGCGACACCCAGTGCAGGTGCACCAGGCCCAGCACGCCGCTGCGGTGCAGCTCGGCCACCACGGCATCCGGCAGTGCCGTCATCTTCTTGTCGTCTACCGCCAGGAAGCCGTCGACCGAGTGCTTGCGGCCATCGGGCAGCGTGGCGTCGAAACGCATGTCGCGCA
Organism: uncultured beta proteobacterium; assembly: GCA_963717575.1. Lineage (GTDB taxonomy): Bacteria > Pseudomonadota > Gammaproteobacteria > Burkholderiales > Burkholderiaceae_C > Rubrivivax. Next base: position 15,203 of record CAVQWK010000037.1, read on the forward strand.
GCACGTCGAGCTCGAGCAGGCGCTGGCCGACCAGGCGCGTGCGCTGGATCTCCGCCTCCAGCGTTTCCAGCTGCGTCTGCATGGTCTTCAGCAGCGGCGCCGGCTGGCCGTCGGCCTCGAACACCGGCATGCCCTCCTCGTTGTTGACGCCTGCAAAGGCCAAGTCGACGCAGATCGCGAAGCGCTGCTCGTCCACGCGAGCGATGCAGAACGGGTAGGAGCGCAGCACGGCGGGCATGTACTGGGCGCGCCAGCGATCGCCGGCGACGTAGAGATTCTCGTTCTGCGCCAGGCCGAGCACGGCGATCGGTGCGATCTGGTCGCGCCCGTCGGCCTCCTTGCCGGCACGCACGAAGACGATCGGGAACTCGCGGCAGACGTCGCCGAACTCGGCTGCGGCCACGAACAAGGCGTTCAGCCGGTTGGCCACCGACCAGTCGGTGACGGGCAGGCGCAGCTTGAGCTGGCGATGCTGGGCGCTGTCGAGCGCGGTGGGCTGGCGGTGCAGGTTCTGATTGATCAAGTGCTTTCTCCAGGGATTTCGGTGGGGGTGGCCAGCACCTTGTCGACACGCTTGCCGTCGAGATCGACGACTTCGAAGCGCCAGCCTTGCCAGACCACGGCATCGGCCGTGTGCGGCAGGCGTCCGAGCAACAGCATGATCATGCCAGCCAGCGTGTTGTAGCGGCCGCGGTCCTCCTCGGGCAACTCCCTGAGCTCGAGCCTGTCCTTGAGCTCGGGCACGGGAATCAGCCCGTCGAGCAGCCAACTGCCGTCCGGTCGCACCACGGCCCAGGCGTCGTCGCCGCTCAGTGCCGTGAACTCGCCGGTGATCGCTTCCAGCAGGTCGCGCTCGGTGATCACGCCCTGCACGGCGCCGTATTCGTCGACCACGAAGACCAGGTCGGTGTCGATGCGGCGGAACTGCTCGAGCAACTCCATGCCGGTCAGCGTTTCCGGCACGAACACCGGCGGCTGCAGGTGGTCGGCAATCGGTGGCCGCTCGCCGCGCGCCAGCGGCTGCAGCAGGCTGGCCACGACCAGCACGCCCTGCACGTCGTCCAGCGAGCCGCGGCACACCGGGAAGCGAGTGTGGCTGCTGGCGGCCATGCGCTCGAGTTGCGCCTCCAGCGGGTCGGCCAGGTCCAGCCATTCGATCTCGGCGCGCGGGATCATCATCGAGCCGATCTGGCGGTCATCGAGCCGGAAGACGTTGCGCACCATCTGGTGCTCCTGCGCTTCAATGACGCCCGACTCGACCCCCTCTTCCAGGCTGGCGGCGATCTCTTCTTCGGTGACGGCGCGCGACGTGCCGCCGCGTATGCCCATCAGGCGGAGCACGGCATGCGTGCAGATGCTCAACAGCGCCACCAGCGGGCGCGTGGCGGCGGACAGCCAGTTCATGGGCCGCGCCACCAGCCGCGCCACTGTCTCCGGGTACAACTGCCCCAGGCGCTTGGGCACCAGTTCGCCGAAGATGATGGTGAGGATGGTGATGATCACCACCACCAGCGCCGTGGCGCCGATGCCCGCGGCAGGCGCGGCGATGCCCAGCGCGTGCACCAGCCAATGTGCCAGCGGCTGCGAGAAAGCGGCCTCGCCCACGATGCCGTTGAGGATGCCGATCGACGTGATGCCGATCTGTACCGTGGACAGGAACTTGGTCGGGTTGTCGTGCAGGTCCATCGCGGCCTGGGCGCCCGGCTCCTCGCTCTCCACCATCACCTGCAGCCGCGCCTTGCGGCTGGCGGTGAGCGCCATCTCCGACATCGCGAACAGACCGTTGAGCAGGATGAGAAAGACGAGCAGCGTGACGTCCATGCTCGCCGCCGGACGTGCGGCGGAGGCAGTGAAAACGGGGCTGAGCGTAGCAGAATCGAACCATGATCCATCTCGTGGGCGATGTGCAAGGCTGCGCCCGCGCGCTGGACCGGTTGCTGGCCGTGATCGACTTCTCGCCGTCGCGTGATCGCCTGGTGGTTCTGGGCGACCTCGTCAACCGAGGGCCGGACTCGCTGGCCGTGCTGCGACGGCTGGCGTCGTACGGTGACACCGCGACCTGCCTGTTGGGCAACCACGACCTGCATCTGCTGGCGGTCGCGCACGGTGTGCGAGGCCTGCACCGCGGCGACACTCTCGGCGACGTGCTCTCCGCGCCTGACCGCGGGGCCTGGATCGACTGGCTGCGCGGCCAGCGCCTGGCGCACCTGGAGGCCGGCTGGCTGTGCGTGCACGCCGGGGTCGTGCCGCAGTGGGACACGGCCCAGACGTTGGCCCTGGCCGCCGAGGTCGAGGCGCTGTTGTCCGGCCCCGATCTGGTCGCCTTCCTGCGCGTGATGTACGGCAACGAGCCCGAGCGCTGGACCGAAGAGCTGCAGGGCGCCGAGCGCTGGCGCTTCGTCGTCAACACCCTCACCCGCATCCGCTTCTGCACCGACGACGGCAAGCTCGACTTCAAGGCCAAGGAAGGTGCCGGTGCCGCCCCGCCCGGCTACCGGCCCTGGTTCGACATCCCGGGGCGCCGGACCGCCAAGCAGCCGATGGCCTTCGGGCACTGGAGCATGCTGGGCCTGATCGCGCGCCAGGACCTGCTGGCCATCGACACCGGCTGCGTCTGGGGCGGCGCCCTGACCGCCGTGCGGGTGGACGGCGGCCGCCGCGAAGTCGTGCAGGTGGCGTGCGAACAGGCACAGCGGCCGGGCGCCTAGAATTCGCGCCGCGGGAAGCGTGGCCGAGCGGTTTAAGGCACCGGTCTTGAAAACCGGCGAGGGCTTATCCCCTCCGTGAGTTCGAATCTCACCGCTTCC
>CAVQWK010000038.1:0-17997 GCA_963717575.1 uncultured beta proteobacterium
CGCCTTCCCCCCCGCGCGGCGCGGCGCGGCGCGCGGCTTGGGCGGTGCCGGAGGTGGTGGCTGCGGCGGATCATCGGGCATGACCCATTCTATCGAGTTGACCCGGCAGCGCACGACCGTGGTTCATTGGCCCTGACGCCCCATGATCCGGTCGCGGCCGCCGACCCTCGCTCACCCAGCCTGCCCGCCCGCCGCTGCCGACGGCAGCCTGTCGGCAGCCTTGACACGGCGGAGTGCGCAACGCCACAATTTCCGTCTGCCTGTGTCGTTGTGCGAGGTGCGTGATGGCGTTGGGAACCGTGAAGTGGTTCAATGATTCCAAGGGCTTTGGCTTCATCGAACCCGAGGGCGGAGGTGCGGATGTATTCGCCCATTTTTCCGCCGTGCAGATGGACGGGTTCCGTACCCTCAAGACAGGGCGGCCGCGTGAGCTACGACCTCGTGCAGGGCCCCAAGGGCGACCTGGCGCAGAACATCCGGCCCGTTCTCGACGACGGGCGCGTCGTGGAACCGGCCGCGACGGAGCCGGCCACCGCGCTGACCCCGTAGTCGACTTCAGGGCGCGTGGCACCCTGCCGGAGTCGGACTCCTACTTCAGCCCTTCCCGCACCATCTTGCGGCGCAGGTAGGCGATCTGCGTGGCCAGCGGCAACTCCTTCGGGCAGACGTCGTGGCAGGCGAGCAAGGACATGCAGCCGAAGACGCCGTCGTCGTCGCCGATGATCTCGTAGTAGTCCGCGTCGGTGCGCGTGTCGCGGGGGTCGAGGCTGGAAGCGGGCGACACGGTTCAGGCCCACCGCGCCGACGAAGTCCTCGCGCATGCGCGCGGTGCCGCAGGCCGCCACGCAGCAGCCGCACTCGATGCAGCGGTCGAGCTCGTAGATCTTGTCGGCCAGCTCGGGCTCCATGCGCTCTTCGATGCGCGTGATGTCCGGCCGCGGATCGACCATGTGCAGCCAGCCTTCGAGCCGCTCGCTCATGCCGCGCATCCACTTGCCGGTGTTCACCGACAGGTCGCCGATGAGTTCGAAGAACGGCAGCGGCGCCAGCGTGATCTCGCTGCCCAGGTCCTTCGTCAGCGTGCGACAGGCCAGCGTCGGGCGTGCCGTCGATGACCATCGCGCAACTGCCGCAGATGCCGGCGCGGCAGACGAAGTCGAACTGCAGCGACGGATCCTGCTTCTCACGGATCTCGGACAGCACGATGAACAGCGTCATGCCGTCGGCTTCCTCGATCTCGTAGGTCTGCCAATGCGGCACGCTGCCGGCCTGCTGCGGGTTGTACCGCAGCACCTTCAGCTTCAGGCAGCGGCCGGCGGTGCCGCCTGGCCGGCGGCAGGGTTCGCGCGCGGCACGACGCGGATCGGGGCTTCGTTCATCGCGCAAACCTTTCGTCCAGGCGTTCGTTGCGGCCGCGCAGCGCCGGCGGCAGCAGGTGTTCGTAGGGCATCAGCGCCTGCTGCACGGCAAAGCGGTCGGCGCTGGCCATGCTGCTCGCGCAAGCGCCGCCACCTCCGCCGCGCGGCGCGCCGTCTCGGGGTGGTCGATGTAGTCCTTGGCGCCGTAGCCGCGCCAGCCCGGGCGGCAGTTCCATCGTGCCAACGTCCAGCGGCTCGTAACCCAGGGTCGGCAGCGTGTCGCCGGCGCCCGGCCAGGTGGCCAGCGTGCGCTTGAGCCACTGGGCGTCGTCGCGGCGCGGGAAATCCTCGCGGTAGTGCGCGCCGCGGCTTTCGGTGCGCACCAGCGCACCATGGGCCACGCACAGCGCCAGCTTGAGCATCTTCTGCACACGGTAGGCGGTGACGAGCTCGGGGTTGGCGCCGCCGTCGCGGCAGCGCAGGCCGATGCGTCGGCTGCGCTGCAACAGACTGCTGCAGTTCGTCGACGGCGCCGATTGCAGGTCGTCGCCGCGGCGGAAGATGCCGACCTTGTCGGTCATGATCTCCTGCATGCGCGCCTTCAGCGCCGAGGCGTCCTCGCTGCCGCCGCCGTCGATGAGCGCCTTCAGGTGCGCCTGCTCGCGCTCCAGGAACTCGCGCACCAGGCCCATCGGCACGCTGACCTCGTTGTCGCTGCGGTCGCACCAGTCGGCGATGGCTTCGCCGACGATCATGCCGGCGACCACCGTCTCGGCCACCGAGTTGCCGCCCAGGCGGTTGAAGCCGTGCATGTCCCAGCAGGCGGCCTCGCCGGCGGCGAACAGGCCCTTCAGCGTCGGGCTGTGGCCGCTGGCGTCGGTGCGCACGCCGCCCATCGTGTAGTGCTGCGCCGGGCGCACGGCGATGAAGTCCTTCACCGGGTCGGTGCCCAGGAAGCTCTGGCAGATCTCGTAGACCTCGCGCAGGTTGTGTCGGATGTGCTTCTCGCCCAGCAGCGTGATGTCCAGCCACAGGTGCTCGCCGAAGCGGCTCTTCGCGCCCTTGCCGGCGCGCGATGTGCTGCTCCATGCGGCGCGACACGACGTCGCGCGAGGCGAGTTCCTTCTTCTCGGGCTCGTAGTCGGGCATGAAGCGGTGGCCGTCGACGTCCTTGAGCAGCCCGCCGTCGCCGCGGCAGCCCTCGGTGACCAGGATGCCGGCCGGGAAGATGCCGGTGGGGTGGAACTGCACCGCCTCCATGTTGCCCAGCGCGGCGACGCCGGTCTCCAGCGCCAGCGCGTGGCCGATGCCTTCGCAGATGACGGCATTGGTCGTCACGCGGTACAGGCGCCCGGCACCGCCGGTGGCGATCGCCGTGGCCTTGGCCAGGTAGGCGCTGAGCGAGCCGTCGATGAGGTCGCGCACGATGGCGCCGTAGCAGCGGCTGCCGTCGTGGATGAGCGCCAGCGCCTCGGTGCGCTCGTGCACGGGGATCGAGTCGGCGATCGCCTGGTCGGCCACCGCCTGCAGCATGGCGTGGCCGGTGCCGTCGGAGACGTGGCAGGTGCGCCACTTCTTGGTGCCGCCGAAGTCGCGCTGCGCGATCAGGCCGTGCGCCTCGTCGCGCTCGGTGATGGTGACGCGCTGGCCGTTGATGACGACCTCGCGGTCGCCCTTCTTGCACGCGGCTCCAGGGCACGCCCCAGGCGGCCAGTTCGCGCACCGCCTTCGGCGCGGTGTTGACGAACATGCGCACCACGTCCTGGTCGGCACCCCAGTCGGAGCCGCGCACGGTGTCCTCGAAGTGCACGTCCTCGCTGTCGCCCTGCCCCTTGATGACGTTGCCCAGGCTGGCCTGCATGCCGCCCTGCGCCGCCTTGGAGTGCGAGCGCTTGGCCGGCACCAGCGACAGCACGATGGCGTCGTGGCCGCGCCGCTTGGCCGCCACCGCCAGGCGCAGCCCGGCCAGGCCGCCGCCGATCACCAGCACGTCGGTATGGATGACTTTCATTTCGCGGCTCCCGGTGCCGGCTGCACCCAGGCCGGCGTGTAGGTCCCGGGCGGGCAGGTGGGCGCGGTCGCGGCCGATCTTCATGTAGGCGGCGAAGGTCGCCAGGCCGAGCACGAGGAAGAAGATCGTCAGCACCCACTTGGCGCGCTTCAGGCGCGCGCGCCCGGCGTCGGGATCGTCGCCCTGCAACCAGCCCCACTTGACGGCCAGCCGGTACAGCCCGATGCCGCCGTGCAGTTCGACCGCGAAGAGCAGCACCAGGTACAGCGGCCACCAGTGCCCGCTCCAGAAGCGGTGCCCCGACTCGTAGGGCCCGATCGCGCCCGGGTGCATCAGCATCTGGTACAGGTGCGGGAAGGCGAGGAAGAAGAGCATGAAGCCGGTGACGAACTGCACCCACCACAGCGTGGTGTCGCCGTGCCGCAGCAGCGCACGGTGGCTGGTGAACAGCTGGTACTGGCGGTAGTTGGCGGGGAACTTGCGCATCGCCAGGAAGGCGTGCAGCACGAACAGCGCTGCGACGACGGCGACGACGACGGAGACGATCAGCGGATAGCCGCGGCCGAAGAAGAAATAGCCCTCGAAGGCCTTGGTGACGATCCACATCGCGTCGTAGCCGAGCAGGATCGACGAGACGAAGAACATGTGGCCCCACATGAAGAGCCCCAGCGCCAGGCCGCTGAGGCTTTGCGCCAGGTCCATGCGGGCAGGCCAGCGGCTCTTGCCGGGACGGGCGCGCAGCCCGACGCCCGCCATCACGTCAGTCGGTGTGTGCATGCGACGGCTTCTCCGTTCCTGTGGTCGCCTGGGGCGCGAACTTTCCGAGCGGGAGTGTCATGCCCACAACCCGGGCGGGCGTCTTGTCTCAGGTCAAGCCCGGGCGGATCGTGCGGCGCCGGCCCACGCGCCTCAATGTCCGGCCTGGGTGTAGTCGACGTAGCTCGGCTCGTACATCTGCGGCCTGCACGATGCGCCAGCAGGTCGGGCGGACGCGGCATGCCGGCCAGACCGCGGTCGAAGGCCACCTGCGCCACCGCCGCGGCGATGTGCGCGGAGACCTCGCGCACCCGCGCCAGCGGCGGGTACAGGCTGCCCTGGGCCAGATCCTCGGGCGTCACCTGCGCGCACAGCGCATGCACCGCGGCCATGAACATCTCGTCGGTGACGTGACGCGCCCGGGTGGCGATCGCCCCCAGGCCGACGCCCGGGAAGATGTAGGAGTTGTTGCCCTGCCGCGGCACGAAGCGGCGGCCGTCCAGCGTCACCGGCCCGAACGGGCTGCCCGACGCAAACAGCGCCTGCCCGCCGCTCCAGCGGTAGGCCTGCTCGGCGGTGCACTCGGACCTTGCGAGGTCGGGTTGGACAGGGCGAAGACGATCGGCCGCTCGTTGAGCCGGCGCTCATCTCGCGCACCACCTCCTCGGTGAAGGCCCCGGCGGTCGCGGCGACGCCGATGATCGCCGTCGGCCGCAGGTCGCGCACCGCATCGGCGAAGCCGGCCACGGCCGCATGCGGGTGGGCGTAGGGCCGCTTGTGCTCGACGAGGTCGTCACGGCCGGCATGCACCAGGCCACGCGAGTCGAACAGCCAGCAGCGCGCGCGCGCCGCCGCCGGTGTCCAGGCCCTCGGCCACCATCGCCGTCACCGCCAGGTCGGCGATGCCGGTGGCGGCTTCGCCGGCGCCCAGGAACAGCAGCGTCTGCTCGCCCAGCCGGCCGACCGCTGACGCGCAGGGCGCTCACGATGCCGGCCAGCGCCACCGCGGCCGTGCCCTGGATGTCGTCGTTGAAGGTGCAGATGCGGTCGCGCCACTTGTGCAGCAGCCGGAAGGCGTTCTGGTTGGCGAAGTCCTCGAACTGCACCACCACGCCGGGGAAGACCTTCTGCGTGGCGGCGATGAACTCGTCGAGCAGCGCGTCGTAGGCCTCGCCGCGCACACGCGGGCGCGGCAGGCCGATGTACAGCGGGTCGTCCAGCAGGGCGGCATTGTTGGTGCCGACGTCCAGCATCACCGGCAGGCACTGCCGCGGGTGCACGCCGGCGCAGGCCGTGTACAGCGAAAGCTTGCCCACCGGGATGCCCATGCCGTTGGCGCCCTGGTCGCCCAGGCCCAGGATGCGCTCGCCGTCGGTGACGACGATCATCGCCACGTCCCGGTGCGGCCAGTTGCGCAGCACGGACTCGACGCGCCCGAGGTCCTCGATGCTGACGAACAGCCCGCGCGGGCGCTGGAAGATGTGCCCGAACTGCTGGCAGGCCAGGCCCACGGTGGGCGTGTAGATGACGGGCATCATCTCGTCGGGGTTGTCGACGACGACGCGGTAGAACAGTGTCTCGTTGCGGTCGTGCAGCGCGGCGAGGTTGATGTACTTCTCGAGGTCGCTGGGCTTGCGGCGGAAGTTCTCCAGCACGCGCTTGACCTGGTCGGCCTGGCGTGATGATGCGCGGCGGCAGCAGGCCGCGCAGGCCGAGCGCGTCGCGTTCGGCGGCGCTGAAGGCCGTGCCCTTGTTCAGCAGCGGCTCGCGCAGCAGCGCGGTTCCCCGGGGCAGCGCGGCCGCGACCGGGTTCTTGTCTCGTGCATCCATGGCCTGTCACCTCCAGCCGCGAATGCTAGGCGGCGCCGGCCGCCGCCGTTCAGTTTTTGACGACTTCGTTGATCTCGATCATGAGACCGCTCGGCCTTCGGCGCCAGCGGCGCCGACTGCCCGGTGAGGTCGCCCGCGCGCGGGCGCCGCCTGCCCGCTCTTGCTCACGCGCGCGCTGACCACGACCTTCGGGAACAGCGACAGCTTGGCGCCGGCGACATCGCCATGCTGTCGTCGAGCGCGAAATCGCGGCCGGCAGGTCCTTGACCTGCTTGCGCAGGATGGCCAGCGGCATGCGCGAGCCCTCGGCCGGCCGCGCGAAGATGAAGACGGCGTCGGTGGGCGCGGCCATCGCTGGCCAGCGCCGGCGCCAGTCGCACGGTGCCGCGGATCGATGGCACCGTGCGGCGGCTTCGGGCGCGCGGCGGCCGGCTCGGCGCCGCGGCGGCGCTTGGCCGCGGCGACCGGGGCGGCCTGCGGCGCGGCCTGACCCGCCGCCACCGCGGCGGACCCGAGGCCGCCGCGCTCGCGCGCCTCGGCGATGCTGGACTGCACCTGCGGCAGATACGGGCTGTCGGGCGGCGCGTTCTTGGCCACCTGCTCCCAATAGCGCACCGCCGCCGGCGTAGTCCTGGCGGTTGAAGGCCGCGGCACCGGCCAGCGACAGGGCCTTCAGGTTCGTCGGCTCGATCTTCAGCGCCCGCTCGACCAGCTTCATCGGCTCGCCTTCGAGGTTGCGGTTGTTCTTGAGCGCCAGCGTGTCGGCGTAGTCGGCCAGCAGGCGGGCGTCGTCGGCGCTGCAGCGCCACCGCCTTCTGGTAGGCCGGCAACGCATCGTCGATGCGGCCGAGCATGCCGTAGGAGCGCGCCAGCATGGCCCAGCCTTCGGCGTCGTCGGGCTGGCCCTTGAGCCGCTCGGCCAGCTGTCTCGACGGCGGCGGCAAACTGCTCCTCCTCGGCTGCGCCGCCGGCATGCGGGTTGTCGCCGCCGGCCGCTGCGCCGCGGCCGACGGCGGCCCGGCGCTCGGCACACCCGGCGACCCCGTCCACGCATAGCCGGCCACGGCCAGCACCACCACGAAGGACAGCAGGCCCGCCGTCATGGCGCGTGACGGCGAGCGACGACGCCGTCGGCCGCCTCTGCGGCCGCGGCAGTGGCCGCTTCGGGCGCCGGCCAGCACGGCCTGGAGAATCTCGCGCTCCAGCTGCGCCTTGCCGGACTCGTAGGCCTTGCGGCCGAGGGTGCCCTCGGCGTGCTGCTTCTGCAGTTGCTGCAGCCGCTCGCGCAGCGCCTTGATGTCTTTGTTCATTTGCAGTGTTCAGCCGGCCGCGGGCGATGGCTCGGCTCGTCCGGCTGTCCGCTTCGGGTCTTCTTCGGGGTCGAAATGCTCGTTGCCCAAGCCGGCTGCGCCGGCGCAGCACCAGCACCAGCGTCGCCAGCCCGCCGACCATCAGCACGATGGGGCCGAACCAGAGCAGGAAGGTGGCGCCCTTCACGGGCGGCCGGTAGAGGACGAAGTCGCCGTAGCGGGCGGTCATGTAGTCGATGATCTGCTGCTCGCTCTGGCCCTGGCGCAGCATGTCGCGCATCTGGTTGCGCAGGTCCACCGCGAGGTCGGCATTGGAGTCGGCGATGGTCTGGTTCTGGCAGACCAGGCAGCGCAGCTCGGCCGAGATGCGCAGCATCTTCTTTTCCAGTTCGGGCTCGGCCGACGTCAGCGGCGCGTCGGCGGCGTGCACGGCCGCGGCCAGGCACAGCGCCAGCAGGGCAAGCAGGAATTTAGGCATTGAGCTGTTTCAGCAGGGGTTCGATCTGGTCGCGCAGCACTTCGGGGGTCACGGGGCCGATCTGCTTGAAGCGGATCACGCCCTGCTTGTCGATGACGAAGGTCTCGGGCACGCCGTAGACGCCGAAGTCGATGCCGACGCGGCCGTCGACGTCGAACAGCGAGGCCGTGTACGGGTTGCCGAAGCGCGCCAGCCAGGCCAGCCCGTCGTCGCGCTTGTCCTTGTAGTTCAGGCCATACAGCGGCACCGTGCTGCGCTTGGCGAAGTCCACCAGCAGCGGGTGCTCCTGGCGGCAGGCCACGCACCACGATGCCCACACGTTCAGGATCCAGACCTGGCCCTTGAGGTCGGCGTGGGTGATCTTCAGCGCCGGGTCGTCCAGGCGCGCCAGTTCGAAGGCGGGCGCCGGCTTGCCGATCAGCGGCGACGGCACCTCGCGCGGGTTCAGGTTCAGGCCCACCGCCAGGAAGCCCAGCAGCACCGCGAACAGCGCCAGCGGCGCCAGGAACTGCCAACGCTTCATGCCGCGGCCTCCACGGTGGCCGCCGCCGTCTGCTCACGCCGCGCCAGCCGGTAGCGGCGGTCGCTGGCCGCCAGCAGGCCGCCCAGCGCCATGATCACGCAGCCGCCCCAGATCCAGGTCACGAAGGGCTTGTAGTAGACGCGCACCACCCAGGCCCCCTTGTCGTCGGGCTGGCCCAGCGACACGTAGAGGTCGCGCGTGACGCGGCTGTGGATCGCGGCCTCGGTCATCGGGTTGGTCTGCACGCGGTAGACGCGCTTCTCGGGCTGCATCGTCACCACGGGGCGGTCGCCCTGCGTGACCTCGATCGTGCCGCGGGCGGCCTCGTAGTTCGGCCCCTGCACGTCGCGCACGCCGCGGAAGGTGAAGGTGTAGCCCGCGAACTCGGTGGTGTCGCCCACCTGCATCGTGACGTCGCGCTCGACCTCGTAGGTGCGCACCATGGTGACGCCGATGATGAACGCCGCCACGCCCAGGTGCGCCACCATCATGCCGATCATCGCGCGCGGCAGCTGCCCCAGCCGGTGCATGATGCTGCTGCGAACGCCGCCGGCCGGCCGCACGCGCTCCCACAGGTCCACCGCCAGCGCCGGCGACGATCCAGAAGGCCATCGCCAGGCCCAGGCTGCCGAGCCAGGAGATGTGGCCCGATGCCCAGCCCGCGCCCACGGCGGCGAGCAGCGTCACCGCCGCGGCCCAGCGCAGGCGGCGCGCCAGGTCGGGCACCGAGGCTTCCTTCCAGCGCGCCAGCGGGCCGACGCCCATCAGGAACACCAGCGGCGCCATCAGCGGCACGAAGACGGTGTCGAAGTACGGCGGGCCGACCGAGATCTTGCCCAGGCCCAGTGCGTCGAGCACCAGCGGGTACAGCGTGCCCAGCAGCACCGCCGCCATGGCCACCACCAGCAGCACATTGTTGGCGAGCAGGAAGCTCTCGCGCGAAACCGGCGCAAAGCGCGATCCCAGGCCGACCTTGGGCGCGCGCCAGGCATACAGGGCCAGCGAGGCGCCGATGACGACGGTGAGGAAGGCCAGGATGAACAGCCCGCGCCGCGGGTCGGTGGCGAAGGCGTGCACCGACGAGAGCACACCGGAACGGACCAGGAAGGTGCCCAGCAGCGACAGCGAAAACGCCGTGATCGCCAGCAGCACCGTCCACGACTTGAAGGCGCCGCGCTTCTCGGTCACGGCCAGCGAATGGATCAGCGCCGTGCCCACCAGCCAGGGCATGAAGGAGGCGTTCTCCACCGGGTCCCAGAACCACCAGCCGCCCCAGCCCAGCTCATAGTAGGCCCACCAGCTGCCCAGCGCGATGCCCAGTGTGAGGAAGATCCAGGCCGCGGTGGTCCAGGGGCGCGTCCAGCGCGCCCATTGCGCGTCGAGGTTGCCGCCGATCAGCGCCGCCACGGCAAAGGCAAAGGCCACCGAGAAGCCCACGTAGCCCATGTAGAGCATGGGCGGGTGGAAGATCATGCCTGGGTCCTGCAGCAAGGGATTCAGGTCGCGCCCGTCGGCCGCCGCGGGTACCAGCCGGTCGAAGGGGTTGGACGTGAGCAGCGTGAACAGCAGGAAGCCGACCAGCGTGAGGCCCATCACCGAGAGGATGCGCGCCAGCACCGGCAGCGGCAGGCGCTTGCTGAAGATCGCCACGGCGCCCATCCAGCCGCACTGCATCAGCAGCCACAGCAGCATCGATCCCTCATGCCCGCCCCACACCGCCGCGATGCGGAACTCCAGCGGCAGCGCGCTGTTGGCATTGGACGCCACGTAGTGCACCGAGAAGTCGTACTGCACGAAGGCGATGGTCAGGCAGGCGAAGGACAGCGCCACGAGCACGACCAGCACGCCGGTGGCCGGTCGCGCCAGCGCCATCCAGTCGGCGCGGCCGCGCTGCGCGCCGGCCAGCGGCACGACGCCGAGCACCAGCGCCACACCGAGCGCCAGCCAGAGCAGGAAGTGACCGATCTCCGGGATCATTTGCCGGACCCCTTGACGAGAGATTCCGCCAGTTTGCCGTCGCCGTGCTGCGCGCGCTTGAGGGCTTCTGCGGCCTCGGGCGGCATGTAGTTCTCGTCGTGCTTGGCCAGCACCTCGCGGGCCACGAAGACGCCGTTCTGCAGCTGCCCCTGCACCACCACGCCCTTGCCCTCCTTGAACAGGTCGGGCAGGATGCCCTCGTAGCGCACGGGTACGGTGGTGGCCGTGTCGGTGACGACGAAACGCACCTGGGTGCCGTCGACCTTGACCGAGCCCTGCTCGACCAGGCCACCGATGCGGAAGGTGCGCCCGCTCGGCGCTTCTTTCGCCGAGACCTGGGTGGGCGAATAGAAGAACACCAGATTGCTCTGGAACGCATTGAGCACCAGGGCGACGATGACGCCCACGGTGGCGAGCAGGCCGCCCAGCAGGGCAAATCGCTTGTGACGTGGTTTCATGATTGAGTCTCGCTTCCAGGATTCATGCGGGCGACGTCCCGCAACGCGCGCTGGTGCCGCCGCCGTACCAGCAAGGGCTCCACCGCCATCAACAACACGGCCACGCCATACGAGCCCCAGACATACAGGCCGTAGCCACCCATCTCGAAAAACGCCGAAGCGCTGCCCCAGTTCATGCCTGCATTCTCCCCCGCGTCAATTCGGCCACCCAGCCAGCGTGGGCTTCACGCTCGATCACGATCGCTCGCGTGCGGGTAAAGACCACCGCAAAGGCATAGGCCCAGAACGCAAAGCTCATGATCAGCATGGCGGTGAGCATGGTGCTGGCCATCTTGGGCGCTGCCGTCATGCTGACCGTGGCGCCCTGGTGCAACGTGTTCCACCACTTCACCGAGAAATAGATGATCGGCACGTTGACGCTGCCCACCAGCGCCAGCAGCGCGCCAGCCTGGTCGGCGCGGCGCACGTCGTCGATGGCGTTGACGAGCGCGATGTAGCCCAGGTACAGGAAGAGCAGGATCAACTCGCTCGTCAGTCTCGCGTCCCACACCCACCAGGCGCCCCAGGTGGGCTTGCCCCAGAAGGCGCCGCTCCACAGCGCCAGGAAGGTGAACATGGCCCCGGTGGGGGCGATCGCGCGCGCCACCATCGACGCCAGCCGCGCGTTGAAGGCCCAGCCGATGCCGGCCCAGAAGGCCATCACCACGTACAGCACCATCGACATCCAGGCCGCCGGCACGTGCAGGAAGATGATGCGGTAGGAATCGCCCTGCGTGGCGTCTGTGGGGGCGACGAAGAAGCCGATGTACAAGCCGATCACCGTCAGCAAGACGGTCGCCGCCCAGAACCAGGGCACCAGCCAACCGGACAACTGGTAGAAGCGCGAGGGCGCGGCAAAGGTGTACAGGCGCAGCGACGGAGAATTCACTCGGGGGACCTCATTCGGTGGAGATGCGCAGTGCCGCGGCGGTGGCCACCGGTGCGCCCAGCGCCGTGGCCAGCAACAGGGCACCGAGCAGCGAGAAATGCCCGCCGGCGGCCAGCCCGGCCTCGACGTTGCTCACGGCACCGGCGCCGAAGATCAGCGCCGGGGTCGTCAATGGCAGCACGATCAGTATCAGCAGCATGCCGCCGCTGCGCAGGCCCAAGGTCAGCGCAGCGCCTAGCGCACCGAGCAGGCTGAGGATCGGCGTGCCCAGCAGCAGCCCCGCCACCAGCGCGAGCAAGGCCGGCATCGACATGCCGAACAGCAGACCCACCAGGGGCGTCGCCACGATCAGCGGCAGCCCGGTCAGCAGCCAGTGCGCCACGGACTTGGCCGCCGCCACGGCGATCGCCGGCTGCGGAGCCAGCAGAAGTTGCTCCAGCGAGCCGTCGGCCAGGTCGCCGGCGAACAGCGACCCCACCGACAGCATCGACGCCAGCAGCGCGCAGACCCAGACGATCCCCGGCGCGATGTCGCGCAGCATCTGTGGCTCCGGCCCCACGCCCAAGGGGAACAGGCTCAACGCGACGATGAAGAAGACCACCGGCAGCAGCGAGTCGATGCGCCGCCGCGACGCCAGTTTGAGATCGCGCAGCAGCACGGCAAGGAAGAGGTCTCTCATGCAACGCCATGGCGGTCGAGATCGAAGACGCGGGGCACCGGGTCGCGCAGGCTCGGCGACTGGTGGCTGGTCAGCAGCGTGGCGCCGCCGCACGCGGCGTGTTCGCTGAGCAGGCCGTTGAGGGCGCTGATGCCATCGGCATCGAGCGCGTCGAAGGGCTCGTCCAGCAACCACAACTCGGCGCCCATGCACAGGGCCAGCCGGGCCAGCGCCACGCGGCGGCGCTGGCCCTGGCTGAGCGTGCGCACCGGGGCGTGGCGGCTGCCGCGCACGCCCAGTCTTTCCAGCGCCTGCTCGAGGGTGGCGTCGTCGGGGCGGTCGCCCCTTGTGCGGGCCAGGAAGCGCAGCGCCTCGATCGACGTGAGGTCGTCCTTGAGCGCATTCTGGTGGCCGATGTAGACGAGGCCGCGGCGGCCCGCCGGCCCGGCCAAGCGCTGCGGCACGCCGCGCACGCGCACCTCGCCGGACATCGGCGTCGCCAGTCCGGCCAGAAGGCGCAGCAGGCTGGTCTTGCCGCGGCCATTGCGGCCCCGCAGCCAGACGACCGCACCGGGTTCCAGCGCCAATTCGAGATGCTCGAACAATGCCCGGTCGCCCCGCTGGCCCGCGAGGTCGCAGGCCTGCAGCACGCAGGCCGTCGCGGCGGCGCGCGGGGTCGGGTCGGCAGTGACCGGCAGGTTGTGCATCGTCTCTCGGGTCCAGGAAGTTCGGTGACCGTCGGGGACCTGCGCCTGGCGCAGCGGGCAGCCCCGACGGCGCGGTCCTCGAACAGCGGCGCAGTGTAGCGGCGTGCCACAGCCCTTTCGACTTGGGGGGGCAGCGCGATTCGGCCGCGGACTGACTTAGGTCAAAGTGGCCGCGGGCTGCTGTAATAGCCTCGCGACGCATTCTGCAGCCAAGGTCAGCGGAGTCTTGCGGCCCGCACCTGGCGGACATCGTCAACCGAAACCCCGACAAATCGCCCACATGACCGTGCACTCGATCCGCAAGGGACTGGACCTGCCCCTGGCCGGCCGCCCCGAGCAGCGCATCGAAGCAGCGGCGGCCGTGCGCCAGGTGGCGCTGCTGGGAGCCGATACACCCGGCCTGCGGTCCACCTTGGCCGTCAAACCGGGCGACCGGGTGCAACGCGGTCAACTGTTGTACGGGGACCGCAAGTCGCCCGGCGTGCGGTATACCGCGCCGGCATCGGGCACCGTGAGCGCGGTCCATCGCGGCGCGCAGAGGGCATTCCTCTCTCTCGTGATCGATGTCGCCGACGATGACGACCCCGCCGCTCAGGTGGCTTTCGACAGCCAGCCACGGCCGGGCAGCAGGCCTGCCGACGGCGCCGCCGTGCGCGCGCTGCTGCTCGAAAGCGGGTTGTGGAGCGCCCTGCGCACGCGGCCCTACAGTCGGGTTCCGGCCGTCGACGCCGTGCCGCAGGCGATCTTCGTCACCGCGATCGACACCCACCCGCACGCGCCCGACCCGCAAGTGGTGCTGGCCGGTCGCGAGTCCGACTTCGCCGCCGGCATGGCCGCCGTCGAGCAACTCGCCGCGGGGCCGGTATTCCTGTGCCGAGCCGCCGGCTCGCGCATCGCCGCCGGGCCGGGGTCTCGCGCCGAGGTGCATGAATTCACCGGGCCGCACCCGGCCGGTACCCCCGGCCTGCACATCCACCGGCTGCACCCGGTGAACGCCGAGCAGGGCGTCTGGCACATCGGCTACCAGGACGTGGCGGCCATCGGCCACCTGCTCGTCACCGGACATCTCGAGGTCGAGCGCGTCGTCGCACTGGCCGGCCCCGCCGTGCAGCGCCCGCGGCTGCTGCGCACACGGCTGGGGGCCTCACTGGCCGAGTTGACCCGCGGCGAACTGGCCAGTGGCGAACTGCGGGTGGTGTCGGGGTCGGTGCTCGACGGTCGCGCCGCGGCCAGCCCGGAGACCGCTTTTCTCGGCCGCCATCATCGCCAGGTCTCGGTGCTGCACGAAGGCCGTGAGCGCGACCTGTTCGGCTGGATCACGCCGCAAAAGGACAAATATTCGCTCTGGAACGTGGTGCTCGGCCATTTCGCCGGCCGCCGCGGGCTGCCGCTGACCACCAGCACCAACGGCGGCGAGCGCGCCATGGTGCCGATCGGTGGCTACGAGCGCGTCATGCCGCTGGACCTGATGGCCACCTTCCTGTTGCGCGCACTGATCGTCGGCGACGCCGAGCAGGCGGTGGCGCTCGGCGCGCTCGAACTCGACGAGGAAGACCTCGCGCTGTGCACCTTCGTCTGCCCCGGCAAGACCGAGTACGGGCCCCTGCTGCGGCGCCTGCTCGACCGGGTCGAGAAGGAGGGCGTGTGAAAGCGCTGAGGCAAGCCCTCGACCGCATCGCCCCGCACTTCGAGAAGGGCGGGCGCTACGAGCGGTTCTACCCGCTGTGGGAAGCGGCCGACACCTTCTTCTACACGCCGCCGCAGGTCACGCGCGGTGCCGCGCACGTCCGCGACGCGCTCGACCTCAAGCGCATGATGATGCTGGTCGTCATCGCTGCCCTGCCCTGCGTGCTGATGGCGATGTTCAACACCGGGCTGCAGGCCAACCTCGCGATCGACCCCGCCAAGGCGGCCGCGCTCGAAGGCTGGCGGTACGACGTCATCCGGCTGCTCGGCGTGGGCTTTTCACCGCAGAGCGGGCTGGCCAACTTCGTGCACGGCGCCTTGTACTTCCTGCCTCTCTACATCCTGACGATGGTGGTGGGGCTGAGCTGGGAGGTGCTGTTCGCCGTCGTGCGCAAGGTCGAGGTCAACGAAGGCTTCTTCGTCACCGGCTTGCTGTTCCCGCTGATCCTGCCGCCCACCACGCCGCTGTGGCAGGCGGCGCTCGCCATCAGCTTCGGCGTCGTGCTGGCCAAGGAGGTGTTCGGCGGCACGGGCATGAATTTCGTCAACCCGGCCCTGGCGGCGCGCGCCTTCCTGTTCTTCGCCTACCCGGCGTCGATGTCCGGCGACCAGGCGTGGGCGGCCGTGCCCCCGGGCGCCGCGGTGGACGGTTTCTCCGGCGCCACGCTGCTGGCGCAGATGCGGCAGATGAGCACGCCCTTCGACGGTGTGGGCCCGTCATGGTGGAACGCGTTCATCGGGCTCGAACTCGGCTCGATGGGCGAGACCTCTGCGCTGGCCTGCCTGATCGGCGCCCTGGTCATCGCTTTCACCGGCGTCGGTTCCTGGCGCACGATGGTCGCGGTCGCCCTGGGCACGGTGGGCATGTCGCTGCTGTTCAACGCCATCGGTTCGACCACCAACCCGTGGTTCGCGGTGCCGTTCTGGTGGCACATGGTGCTCGGCGGCTGGGCCTTCGCCGCCGCCTTCATGGCCACCGACCCCGTCACCTCGCCCTTCTCCGACGCCGGCAAGTGGGTCTACGGCATCCTGATCGGCGCCCTCATCGTGCTCATCCGGGTCGTCAATCCCGCCTACCCCGAATCGGTGATGCTGGTGATCCTGTTCATGAACGTGATGGCGCCGCTGATCGACCATGTCTTCGTGCGCGCCAATATCCGGCGGCGCCAGCGGCGGCTGCAGCGGCAGGCCCAGCAACCTGCAGGAGGCGGCGGTGGCCAATAAGGACTCCGTTCGCTACACGGTGCTCTTCGCCACCGCGGTGTGCGTGGTCTGCGCGTTGATGGTGGCCGTGGCCGCGGTCGTGCTGGCGCCCACGCAGGAGGCCAACGCGCGCCAGTACATGCAGAAGAACGTGCTGCTCGCGGCCGGCCTGGTCGAGCCCGGCACCGACATGCCCGATGCGGCCTTGCGCAAGATCTTCCAACAGCGCATCGAGGTGCGGCTGGTGGACTTCGCGGCGGGGCAGTTGCTGCCGGCCGACCGTGTCGACGCCGCCGGCTACGACCAGCGGCGCGCCCGCAACGACCCCGCGCAGAGCCGCGCCGCGCCGCCCAACCGGGCCGGCATCGCGCGGGTACCGAACTACGGCGTCGTCTACTTCGTCAAGCCCGCCAGCGGCGCCGGCCCGGTGGAGCAGGTGGTGCTGGCCATCGAAGGCCTGGCGATGTGGGGCACGGCCTACGGCTTCATCGCGCTGGCCCCCGACGGCAACACGGTGCAGGGCCTGGCGTTCTACGACCAGAAGGAAACGCCCGGTCTCGGCGGCGAGATCGGCAACCCGAAGTGGCAGGCGCTGTGGCGCGGCCGCAAGGGCTATGACGAGCAGTGGCAGCCCAAGCTGGCGGTGATCAAGGGCAGCGCGGGGCCCGCCGACAGCGACCCGCACCGCATCGACGGCCTGTCCGGCGCCACCATCACCAGCAACGCGATCACGCGGCTGGTGCAGTTCTGGCTGTCCGACGCCGGATATGGGCGCTGGCTGAAGAGCTTCCGCGAAGGGAGGGCCTGATGGGCAGGGCATGGTTCGGCAAGACCGAGCGGCAGGCGCTGCTCACGCCGATCATCGACAACAACCCGATTGCCGTGCAGGTGCTGGGCATCTGCTCGGCGCTGGCGGTCACCACGCGCATGGACAAGGCGCTGGTGATGGGTCTGGGCGTCATCCTGGTCACCGCGCTGGCCAACTTTGCGGTGAGCCTGGTTCGCAACCACACGCCGGGATCGATCCGCATCATCGTGCAGCTGTCCATCATCGCCTCGCTGGTGATCGTGGTCGACCAGATCCTGCGCGCCACGCTGTACGAGCTGTCGCTCGAGCTGTCGGTCTACGTGGGCCTGATCATCACCAACTGCATCGTGATGGGCCGCGCCGAGGGCTTTGCCATGAACAACCCGCCTTGGGCGTCGTTGCTGGACGGCGTCGGCAACGGGCTGGGCTACGCGCTGCTGCTGCTGGTGGTGGCCTTTGCGCGCGAGATCCTGGGCGCCGGCAAGGTGTTCGGCTTCACGATCCTGCCCCTCACCAAGGACGGCGGCTGGTACGAGCCCAACGGCTTGATGCTGCTGGCGCCGTCGGCGTTGTTCATGGTGGCGCTGATCATCTGGCTGCTGCGAACGCTCAAGCCCGCGCTGCAGGAGAAGGACTGAGCGTGGAACACTACCTCAATCTCTTCGTGAAGGCGATGTTCCTCGAGAACATGGCGCTCGCGTTCTTCCTGGGCATGTGCTCGTTTCTCGCCTGCTCCAAGAAGGTGGATACGGCGCTGGGCCTCGGGGTGGCGGTGGTGTTCGTGCAGGTGCTCACCGTGCCGCTGAACAACCTCATCCTCAAGGGCCTGCTGGCCGAGGGTGCGCTCGCATGGATCCATCCGTCGCTGGCGACGGTGAACCTCACCTTCCTTGCCTTCATTCTCTTCATCGGCACCATCGCCGCCGCCACGCAGGTGGTGGAGATGACGGTGGACCGATTCGCGCCCGAGCTCTACACCACGCTCGGCGTCTTCCTGCCGCTGATCGCGGTCAATTGCGTCATCCTCGGCGGTTCGCTGTTCATGCAGGAGCGCGACTACAACTTCGGCGAGAGCGTGGTCTTCGGTGCCGGCTCGGGGCTCGGCTTTGCGCTCGCCATCGTAGCCATGGCCGGCGTGCGCGAGAAACTCAAGTACTCCCACGTGCCCGACGGGCTCAAGGGACTGGGCATCACCTTCATCGTCGCCGGGCTGATGTCCATGGCGTTCATGGTCTTCTCGGGCATCCAACTCTAGTCATGAGGCCCCCAAGCTCAATTCGTTCGCTACCCCCCGAGGGGGCCATCA
>CAVQWK010000039.1:0-255926 GCA_963717575.1 uncultured beta proteobacterium
GCCGCCCGCGAGGCGACGTCGCCCAGTGTGAATGCTGCCCTTCTCCTTGCCGTCATTGAGATTCGAAGGGTTGGTCTGCGCCGCATTGCTGTCGACCCGCTGTACGGAGGGAGGCCCGGCACCCGACCCATCAGCGCCAGTTGGCCGCTGACCCGAAGCGCTGGACCAGCGTGACTGCGCCGCCGCGGCCCTCGTGACCCTTGCCGCGGCGGGTTCATGCTGGGCCGCCCGCCGTGCGCATGGCCTGCGCCCCCGCCGGCCTCGTCCTCACAGTGGCATCGGTGTGCCACGTGCGGGGTCAGCGCCGTCCTTCGAGGTCTTTGCACGCCTGCGGCGTTGGAAGGAGGAGCCGCCGCGATCACGGCCGGCCCGTGATCACGCCTCCAAGCACCGCGCAGCCAGCTCATCCAGCGCAGCGACACTCAACCCCAAGCGTCCTGGCAGGTACATCTCGATGCCGCCGTGGTCGGCTTCCACCGCGTGAGCGCGGTACCCAGGAAGCCCTGCTGCACGCGCTATAGCACCGCCAGTGCCTCGGCCGTGATGCCGGCGTGCTGATCCCGGGTGCGGCGGATGCGTGCGAAGGGCTATAAGACCGGGAGCCCCTTGCTGCCCGTAAGGCGATGCGCGAGAGAAAAGGGTGGCCCAGCTTCCGGCCGTGACTTCAGCACGGGTCGAGCCCAGCCCAATGGACCTCTCAGCAGCGCAGGTCGGGGTTTACCCTAAGATCTGCCTTTGTTCACTGGGAAAGGAGTCACCAATGCCCGCTGAACTTCGCTCGTCGCACCTGCTTCGGTCAGTCCGATTCAATGGCGCGGCCGCATTTGAGGCCAATCGTTCGGTCGTGTCCGCCGGCGCAGCCTTGCCGTTCGACGCGCTCCGCTTCGCCTACGCGTCGGCCGTTCAGACCGGTCTGGTGAGGCGCTCGATGCTCGCCTCGCGTGATGTCGAATTGCAGTTGAGCGCGCTCGAGAAGATCTTGCTGGGACCGTTCGCGCGCACGACCTAGGACTCATTCGGCACCATTGACCATGGCTGTTGGCGCCGGTGTAGATCCGTCTCTATTCGCTGGCGAGGTGGCGGTCTTGCAATGGCGGGCGGAGACGATAAGTGCAGATGGCCCCGTGAGGGCCATCTGCTTGTTGTGACGGCGGCCGGCGATGGCCGTTCAGAACGGCTCGTCGGGATCGAACTCGGGCGGCTGCCCATCAGGCACGAGTTGCTCGCGCCAGGCCTGCTGCACCTGCGGTCCATACGAGTTCCACAGCGCCTGACGCCTTGAGCCCCGCATCGGTGCCCTGGAAGCCCGCCATCGGGGCATGAGGGAGCCGCTGCTTATCCTGCGCCGCTTCGTCACCCCGGGCTATCTCGACGGTACCCGAGTGGCACCCTGCCGGCGCCGCCGCACCTGCCCGCCGTTGACCGGCTGCCGGGTGAAAGCTGGGAGGGCTTCACAGCGAGACTGGGGGGGGATGATTGCCCACCTGCCGCCCGGGACCGTGGTGCAAGTGGCAAGCCGCGACGATGCGAAACCTTGAAGGCCGCCTAGCCCGCCTGGAGGGTGCAGGCCACGCGCCAGTGTCTGACCTGGCGACCGCGCAACGTGCCGACCTGGCCGGCGAGCTTCGCGCGCTGCTGGCCGCCGTGCCGCACGAAGACGACCGAACTGCCCTGCTATGCCGCCTCGACACTGGCACCGCTACTGACGAAGACGCCACCATCGCGGCCGGCATCAATCTCGAAGTGTTGCGGCTGGTCTGTGAAGTGGAGGCCTACTGCTGAACCCGGTTCGCGGCGGGCACACTACGCGCCGTGCGACGTAAGCACGGGAGGTGCCGCGATGAAGACGAAGCCGGTGACATGGTTCGCATTGGTGCTGTGTGTCATCACCGGGGTTCTCATCCTGGCAACGATTGACACTGACGCGCCAGCCGCCCCGCGCTGCAAGCCCATTGACCCGAAAGCCTTGGTGCTGTGGCGCCGGAGCTGATGTCCCAGGAAGTGGTGTAAGTCCACAGGTGCGCGGCAAGACGCGGAGGGTGAGCCCGTAGGGCGAAACCCATAGCGGCTTGCCGCGCGGCGGCGGCGATCCCGGTCGGGGTGGCCATCGTGATTCCGGATAGGGTTGAGGTGCGAAACACAACCTTGATCCTTGGAAAGGAAACCACGATGACCACCGCCACTATGGCACTTGCCGAACTCGCCGAGAAGGGCGCCGACATCGACGTGTTGCGCCAGATGGTGCAGTTCATGGCGCAGCGGCTGATGGAGCTCGACGTCGACGGGCGTTGCGGCGCCGGCTACGACGAGAAGGTCACCCGAGCGGCTGAACAGCCGCAACGGCTACCTGTCAGGAGTCGGCGTAATCCGGCCACCCGGAGTCGGCATATACCGGCCACTTGACGTGGCGCCGAAGGGCATCTCGAAGCACCCTGTGGACGGCGCTATTTTGCCGCGATGACGGAGCCCTTTGGGGGTGTCTTTTTGGACGCCGGCGCGACCTTGGGATCGCGGTACGACGGCCCGTCGAGTTCCAGGCAGTAGGCGTTGTGGCGCAGCCGGTCCAGCGTGGCCGAGGCCAACAGCCGGTTGGTGGCGAAGGCCTGGTCCCACTCGTCGAAGTCCAGGTTGCTGGTGACGATGGTGGCGGCTTGCTCGTAGCGCTCGGCGATGAGGTCGTGCAGATCCTCGTCGGCCGGCGCGCGCAGCGGCTTCAGGCCGAAGTCGTCGATGATCAGCAGACCCACGCGCGACAGCGTGGCCAGCTTGCGGTCATACACGCCAGTGGCCCGGGCGGCATTCAGGCTGTGCGTGAGCGCCGCGCAGGACGTGAACACGACGTCCACGCCCTGGCGCACCGCGCAGTGGCCCAGCGCCTGCGCCAGGTGGCTCTTGCCGATGCCGCTGGGCCCGACGATGAGCACCGGGGCCTTCTCGTGCAGGTAGCGCCCGGTGGCCAGGTCGTGGATGAGCGCGCGGTTGAGCTTGGGCAGCCGCTCGAACTCGAACTGCTCGAGCGTCTTGGTGGTGCGGAACTGCGCGCGGCGCAGCCGCATGCTGAACTTCTTGTTCTCGCGCCGCGCGACCTCGTCGCTGACGAGCATGGCCAGGAACTCGGTGTAGGCCAGCTTGCCCTGGATGGCCTGGCGGTTGCGCGACTCCAGCGAGTCCAGGATGCCCGACAGGCGCAGCTGCTTGAGCTGCGGGGCGAGCTCGGGGATGGGGTTGGTATTCAAGGTCTTGATCCTTCAAGTCGTGGCGGGAGGCGGTGGGCATGTGGTCGAAGGGGGCGGCCCATGGGCCGGCCCCGGTGCGCGTCAGCGCATCGTCCACATGTCCACGGCCTGGCTGTTCAAGGGGGTGATCAGGGGGTACTTGTCGTGGACGTGGTGGGGTCCTCCTTCCTCAGTTGATCAATGCAAGGTGCCCGGCTCGACGCCGAACAGGTCGGCGGCGCTGCGCGTGAAGCGCGCGCGGCTGTAGGCCGCCGGGGTGTGGGGCTGCACCAGCGGCTGCTGGTCGGCGCCGCTGGCCAGGATCGTCTTGACGGTGCGGTAGTGCGGGCTGTCGTGGGCCAGCGCGCGCTCGCACGCCGCCTCCAGGCGCGGCGCGCCGTAGCGCTTGGCCATGGCCAGCACGCCTTGGGCGGCGCGCAGCCGCTCGGCGACGCGGTCGCCCAGCAGCCGGGCCACCAGTTCGGTGCAGCGCGGCCCGACGGCCTGGGCCTGGGTGGTGCACCAGCGGCGGTCGCGCTCGAAGAAGTGGCGGGCCTCGGGCGGCAGGTGGTCGGCCAGCGTCATGCGCTGGCCCGCTCGCTGCGCGCGCAGGTGGGTGTGGACATGCCGGTAGTCCTCGTAAAGCGCCACCACCGTGTCGGTGGCGCGCAGCCACAAGGTCTTGCCCACCAAGGTGAAGGGGGCGGAGTAGAAGGCACGGTCGTGCTGGACGTGGCAGTCGCGGTGCAGCACCACGCGGTGCCAGCTGCCCAGATCGGGCGCCACCGCGGGCAGGCGCTGCAGCAGCGGCCTCTCCAGCGCGTACAGCGCCAGCGGCTGCACGCGCGTGGTGCCGTGCACGCGCACACCGGCCTCGTGCATCACCCACTCACGCGCCTGGGCGTTGAGGTCGGCCAGGTCGCGGAAGCTGCGGGTGGGCAGGAAGTTGCCCTTGACGTACTTGACGCCGGATTCGACGATCCCCTTCTTCTGCGGGTCGTGCGGCGGACAGGCGTCGATCTTGAAGCCGTAACCTTCGGCGCACTCGGCATAGGCGCGCTGCACGAGGGGGTCATGGCTGCAGGCACGCACGATGGCGCACTTGGCGTTATCGATGATGACGCGCTCGGGCACGCCGTCGAACCATTCGAAGGCGCGGCGGTGGCAACCCAACCAGGTGGCTGACGCCTGGTCCCAGACGAACTCGACGTACTGGTGGCGCGAGTGGCACAGCGTCATCACGAAGGCCCAGGTACGGCGCGGCTTGCCGTCGGGGTGGGTGAGCACCGGACCGGCGCCGAAGTCGACCTGCGCGGCCTCGCCCGGGGCGAAGCTCAGGCGCACGGTGACCTCCGGCGGCATCTCACCGCGCAGTTGGCGCAGCATGCGCACGACGGCCGAGTAGCTGCCCGTGTAGGCGTGCTCGCGCTTGAGCGCGGCGTGGATGGCGCGGCCCTGCACGCCGGCCTCCAGCCAGGCCTTGACGACCGCGCGGTGCGGCTCGACGCTGGAGACGGTGGAACTGGCGCGCCGGCCCGGCCCCAGCGCCGCGACGATGGCCTGGTCGTCGGGGACGTCGGCGCTGGCATCCAGCCAGCCTTGCGCCTCAGCAACGACGCGCAATTCGCCAAGCTTGTCGCGGCCCATCAGGCCGCTGCGCGCGATCTCGCGCACGGTGTCGCCGGCCCGCAGCCGCACGAGCACTTGTCGGTACTGGAACATCTCGATCCTCCTGCGGCCCACGGCTGCCACCTCCTCGGCAAAAAGCCGGGACGGTAGCCCGTGGATCGAACAAGCTTCGAGACGCTCTTGGCGCCAGCGCTGGCCGGTATATGCCGACTCCGCGCTGGCCGGATTACGCCGACTCCGGCCTGGCCGGTATATGCCGACTCCGCCGTCGCCGTCGCCGGCCCTCAAGTGGCCGGATTACGCCGACTCCAAAGTGGCCTGATTACGCCGGTCGCTGACAAGACCACCGCACCAACGCCACCATCGTTCGCCGCGCTGGTGCAGCAGTTCTTCACCGAGTACCTGGTCGCGCAACGCGCGGTCAGTGCGCAGACGGTGGCCTGCTACCGCGACGCGTTGACGCTGTTCCTGGACTTCGCCAGCCGCAAGCTGGGCACCGCGCCGACGGCGATGCGGCTCGCCGACATCCAGCCCGATCTGATCCTGGCGTTCCTCGATCATCTGGAGCACAGCCGGCACAACTCGGTTCGCAGCCGCAACCTGAGGCTGACCGCGCTGCGCGCATTCCTGAAGTTCGCCGCGCGGCGCGATGTGGCCTCGCTGCACGATGTCGAGCGGGCGCTGGCCGTGCCGATGAAGCGCTTCGAGCGGCCGATGCTGGGCTTCCTCACCCGAGCGGAGATGGACGCAGTGCTGGGGCAACCGGGCCAGAGCTGGTCATCGCAGCGCGACCACCTGTTGCTTGCCATGCTCTACAACACCGGCGCGCGCGTCTCCGAGATCGTCGGTGTGCGCGTGGTCGATGTCGTGCTGACCGGCGGCGCGTGCGTGCACCTGCATGGCAAGGGGCGCAAGCTGCGATCGATACCTCTGTGGGACATCACCGTTGCCGAAGTTCGTGCCTGGCTGCGGCTGAATCCGACGCTGCGCGGCGAGGCGGCGTTGCTGCCCAATCGAGATGGCCAGGCCATGTCGAGGTCCAACGTCGCGCAGCGTCTGGGCCTGGCGGTGAAGCGCGCTGCCGCCGAGCAACCCAGCCTGCTGAAAGAAGCGCGTCTCGCCGCACACGCTGCGACATACGAGTGCCATGCACCTGCTGCAGTCGGGCGTGCGGTTCAACGTCATCGCCCTGTGGCTCGGTCATGAGAGCACGACGACGACTCATCGCTACGTCGAGGCCGACCTCGCAATGAAGCAGAAGGCACTCGCCCGTCTGCAGCCGCCCGACACCAAGATGGGTCGCTACAAACCGCCAGACGCACTCATGCGCTTCCTGCAGACGCTGTAACTATGCAAAGAACTCGCCGGCCCGCACAGCATCCCGTCATAGGGGCCGGCGCGATCCACGCCCAACCACCTGCGCATAGTTGGGACCTGAGCATAGGGGTCGGGAAGAGACCTTCCCCCTGCCGCCCGAGTGCGGACATCCGGTCTCGCCGACGTCTGCGTCACGCGATCGCGCTGCTGCTCGCTACATCGGGGGTAAGGATTCAGGCCGCGCAGGCCGCTGCTGCGCCCGATGATCGATAAGTACAGAACAGAGCGGCGCACTGCACTCATATGGTCGCCGTTGTCAATCACGCTAGCGCATAGGTTGTGGTGTGAGAGGGGATCGATCGGGTGATGCGACACGAGCGTTGCAGCGACGATGAATCAGACTCATATCCGCGGATTGGTTACCAGCACTTCATCGATCCGTCGCGGGCCTGCCTCGCTCTAGCATCGGGGATCTGCCTTTCGGCGCCCTGTAGTGCGGTCGAGGGTTGCCCTATCGGGGCCCGCGTCACATCACCAGAGCGATCCCTGCTCACGGCGCGTTCAGGCTGCTTGCGCCTTCTCCCGTTGGGCCTGCAGGCCGATCGCCCAGATGAAGCCGGCCAACTCTCGGGCGACCGCCACGCAGGCCTTGTTGATCTGCACCCCGCGATTGCGCAGCGCGGCAAACCGTTGCGTCAGCCTTAACTGCGCCTTCCATGCTGTCGTCCGGATCGACTCCGACAGCGCTTCTTGGCGCGCCAGCGCCTCTCGGCCGATTCGAGCCTTGAAGCGATAGTTCCAGGCCGATTCGGTCAGCAGCCGGCGTGCGTGCGCGTTTCCTGTCTTGGTAATGCTGCCGCGGCTCGTCCGTTCGCCACTCGAGCGCTCCGAAGGAACCAGGCCGAGATACCCCATGAGCTTTCGCGGATGCGAGAAGCGCGCGAGGTCGCCAATCTCAGCCACCAAGCTGATCGCCGTGATCGCGGCCACCCCACGAAGCGCCTGCAGCGCACGGGCCACTGGCTCGAAGCGCCAGCCCGTGATCGAAGTCTCCAGCGCTTTCGTCAACCGCTCGACTCGCGCGTCGGCGGCCTCGACCGCGTGCCAATACTCGGTGAACGCCGTCTGGGTGGCGCCGGCACCGAAGTTCAGCGTCGACAGCCAGCGGTAATAGGCGATGCTCCACGAGGTCCTGCCGCTGTAGCGGATGTCGTGACGCAGCAAGAAGCCCTTGAGTTGGTGCCGGGCTTGGACACGGCTGTTGACGGCATCTTCGCGCGCTCGGGCCAGGTCACGGATCGCTTCGTCGCCGGGGTCGGGTATCCACACAGCGCTCAACTGCCCGGCACGTGAGCACTCGGCCAGTTGTACGCAGTCACGCCCATCGGTCTTGACGCGGTCGCCCGGACGCCGAGGAATCTGCGAAGGGGCAATGATTTCGCAGACGTAGCCCTTCTCCTTCAACGCGCGTTGCAGCCCGAACCCGGTCGGGCCAGCCTCGTACACGATGTGCAACTCCTCGGCTGTCCCGATCTTGGTCAGCACTTTGAGCAGCTTGTTCAGGTCGTGCGTCAGCTTGCCGATCAATCGTGCCGGCGCTCGACCCAACTCGGCCGCGGCAACGCTGATGCTGTCTTTGTGGACGTCCAGGCCCACGTGAATCTTGGTACGCTCTTCCATGGTCGGTCTCCTTGTTGCTGACGACGCAAGTCACAGCATGTAGCTCTACACGCCTCGGCGTGCAACCTACGATGTTGGAGACCGGCCGTCTACCCTGGGGCGGCGACCATCATGTCTAGAAAGCCGGATGACGGTGAGGACGCGGCCGGAACGTTTGCCCATCACGTAGCCGAGAACAACGTGCCAACGGCTGAGGTCCCGAGCGCGGCCTCGGTGTGCCACATCGGGCGCCGAAGAAACGGGCACCGAACGGGCACTAGAGCCACGATGGGCGGCAAGAAAGACGAAAGGGTTAGCACGCGCTCACGTGCTAACCCTTGTCAATATTGGTGCGGCTGGCAGGATTCGAACCCACGACCCCTTGGTTCGTAGCCAAGTACTCTATCCAACTGAGCTACAGCCGCACGAAGCTCAAAATTCTAACACGCGTCCCGACGAGCTCTCAGTCGATGGCTGCCGCGGCGTGTTCGCAATCGACGGCACGGGCCTCGTCGGCTTCTTCCCGTGCCAGCGCCGCAAGTTGCCTCCAGGCCAGGCGTCGCGTGCGCGACGGCAGCCCGGGCGCGGCGGCGGCCTGCTCGAGCAGGCGCCGAGCCTTGCCCCAGAGTTGGCGCTCGGCAAACACCATGCCCACGGCGGCGACCACGGCACCTTCGTGACCATAGCTCTGGGCCGCGCTCTCCAGGCGCGGCAGCCACTCGCCGGCAATGCCGCGACGGGCCTCGATGAGGGCCAGCGCCACGGCCTCGCGATCTTCACGGGCAAGTTCCGACAGGCGGTCCCAGAACGGGCGCAGCCACTGCTGGGCATCGTCGGAGGCGTCCAGTTGCACGGCACGCATCGCGGCGCGCGCGGCAACCTGCGGATCGCGCCGATCGGCGGCATCGATCTGGCCCCACAGGCGCCTGAGCTGCTGCACGTCGTGCGCGCCCTCCAGCGTGTCAGCCGCCAGCGAGCGCAGCAGGCTTTGCGCCACCACGGGCGAGAACGCCTGGTGCTTGGCCAGCAGCCGTGCCGTGTGCAGAGCCTCCAGAGGCTGGCGCGCCATGCGCGTGGCCTTCAATTTCAGTCGCAGCGCGTGCGTTCGGCGCGCAGCGCCGGGTGGCAACTCAGCCAGCATGTCCAGCGCGAACGGCGCGTCGCGGTCGTCCAGCGCCCACTCGGCGGCCAGCAACCGAGCGGCTTCCTCGGCGATGCGCGGACCGCTGCCCTGCTGCGCAGCCTTCATCGCACGGCGCAGGGCGTCGTCACGGCTCGTGCGGTCCTGCAGCCGGTGCAGGCTGCCGGCCGCAAGCAACTCGGCCAGCGCGCGGAAGCCAGCGTCCGACGCCAGTGCCGGCGTGCCCTCGGCCACCGCCAGCGCCTTCTGTGCTGCCTTGCGGGCACGCCCGAAGCGCGCGCTGAAATATTCGACCAGCGACTCACGCAAGGCCGACTCGGCGGCCCGTTCACGACGCAGCGCGCGCCATTCACCGGCTCGGCGCGGCAGGCTCACCAGCGCCTGGATCGCCTGCGCCGCCAGCACCAGCACGCCGCAGGCGGCAACGACCAGGATCACGAACAGATTCAGCGAGAAGTCCGTGCGCCAGCCCCGCCAGTACAGCGTCACCAAGCCGTCGTTGGTGCCCAGCGTGGTGGCGGCCACCACGGCCACCACGAACAGCAGCACGATCCAGATGACGGTACGCATACCCTGCGGCCCCGGCGCCGTTTCAGCGCCCGGCGGAGGCCGCCGCGATGGCCGCCAGCGTGGCGTCGGGGCGCGGCGTGTTGATCAGCCTCGACTGACCCATCACCTGGCGCACCGTTTCGCTGGCCGCAACGACGCGGCGTGAGCTGCGGTCGAAGTATCGGTCCAGCGCTGCCTGGGCGTCGCGTAGGTCGGACTGCGCGGCATCGAACTGTCGCGACAGCAGCGCCAGCCGGGCGTTCAGCAGCCGCAGCTTGAGGTTCTCGCGCAAGAAAAAGGCCTGCTCGGGGGCCACCAGCATGGCCTCGGGCTGGTCGATGCGGGTCACCCGCACCAGACCCTTGACCTCTTGCCACACCTGTTGCCCAAAGTGACGCCAGGTCTCTTCCAGAGCGTCGCTCCAGCCGGCGCTGCTGGCCGGGAGTGCCGGTGCCGCGGGTGCTGAAGATGCGGGACCGGGCCGCGTCACTGGCGTCGAAGCCGGCGTCGTGCCGGGGCGCCTTTCGGGCGCAGCCAACAGCGGCAGGTCGTCGACCTGCCGAATCACCTCGTCGAGCCGGATGTTCAGGACGGTGATGTCGGTCACACCCGCGGTGCGCGTGCGCTCCAGGTCCTGTGCCACCGCGCGCCGCACGCGTTCCAGCCGCGGCTGGTTGTAGCGCGCCAGACGTTCATCGGCCTGCTTGAGCGTCAGCACCAGCGGCTCGGCGCTGCCGGTGATGGCTGCCTGCTGCAGCGCCACGCGGATCGCCGCTTCCACGTCGGCCAGCACGTTTTCGTCGCGCGAACGCGCCAGCGACTGGATCAGGTCCTCCAGCTGAGTGCGCTGCATCGAGGTCTCGGCCACGCGCGCCTCCAGCAGCGCCATCTTGGCGGCGGCCTCGCGCGCCGTGACCTCGGCCTGCCGCGCCAAGGTGCGCGCCTCGGTGGACAGGCTGGCGCTGTCCTGTTGGCGCTTCACGAGCTCGGACTCGAGCGACTTCACACGCTGCTGGCTGTTCCATGCGAAGACCAGCGCGGCGGCCGACACGGCGGCCAACACGGTCGCGCCGACGGCGATCCAGCGCCCGGTCACGGTGGACGGCAGTACTGCCGCGGCGGCAGCCGGCGCGGCGGCCGCAGCCGCGGCCGGCGCCGTGGGCGCCGGCGGCAGTGCCACGTCTTCGGGCACGGCGGGTGTGGGCGCGGGTGTCTCGGTCACTGAGAGGGGGATTCTATCGGCGCGGCCCGTCCCGGCCAGTTTGCGACGAGCGCGGCCACGGTTGCCGGCGCAGGCGCGCTGAGTTCGACGCGACCGAAACGCGCGGCGCGTGCGGCCTGCGCGATGCGCGGGTGGGAAGCCAGCGCTGCGCTGCGCGACCAGTCGGCCGTCGGCGCCAACCGACACAGGTTGGCCACCGCCTCGCTGCTGCTGAAGAGCCACAGGTATTCGGCGGGGTCCGCCAGTGCCGCCTGCAGCAGCGCCCACCCGGCCTCGTCGAACCGGGGTGGCCGGCGGCGGTACGCGGCAACGAAGTCCACCGCAGCACCCCGCGCGCGCAAGGTGTCGGCCAGCCAGTCGCGCCCGTCTTCGCCGCGCACCACGAGCACACGGCGTCCAGACCAGTCCTGACCACTGACGCGCGCCCACAAGGCCTCGGAATCAAAGGCCGGCGCGTCGGCCGCCGGTTCCACCAGCGCCGCTTCGGCCACACCCGCCGCGCGCAACGCGGCCGAAGTCCCGGGTCCGGTGGATCCGGCCAGCACGCCCGCGGGCCAGCCCAAGCCTGGCGGGGCCGAGGCAAAGAAGTGCTGCACCGCGTTGGCGCTGACGAAGACCACCCAGGCGTAACCATCCAGTCCCTGCCAGGCCTGCCGCAAGGGCGCCGGGTCGTCCAGTGGCGCGATCTCGATCAGGGGCAAGGCCGACACCTGCTGCCCCAGCGCCAGCAACTCACGCACCCACGCTGCCGCCTGGGCCCGCGGGCGGGTGACGATCAGCCGCATCGCGCGCTCAGGCCGGGGGCAGATAGCCACCGGCGCCGGCGGCGCGCAGTTGCGCCGCGGCCCGCTCGCCCAGTGCGCGAGCAGAGGCCTCGTCGGTCACGGCCGCACGCAGGCGGGCGCGCAGCAGCGGCCGCGTGACCACCTCGGCATCGCCCAGCGCGGCGTCCAGCCGCAGCGCCTCCCCCTCCCACACGGCGTGCGCGGCCAGCGGCATGCTGCAGCTGCCGCCCAGGGCGCGCGACACGGCACGCTCGGCGTGACAGGCCAGGAAGGTGGGCCGGTGCAGCGTCTGCGCCAGCAGTTCACGCAGCCCACGGGCATCCTCGCGCACCTCCAGCCCCAGGGCGCCCTGCCCGGCGGCCGGGATCATGCCTTCGGGGTCGAACACCGAGCGGATGCGCGCGGCCAGGCCCAGCCGCTTGAGGCCCGCCGCCGCCAGCACGATGGCGTCGAAGCCGCCTTCGTCGAGCTTGCGCAGCCGCGTGTCGAGATTGCCGCGCAGCGGCTCGATGCGCAGGTCGGGCCGTGCCGAAAGCAGTTGCACCACGCGGCGCAGGCTGGAGGTACCGACGATGGCGCCCTGCGGCAACTCAGCCAGGCCGGCATAGCGATTCGAGACGAAGGCGTCGCGCGGATCCTCGCGCTCCCAGATCGCCGCCAGAACGAAGCCTGGCGGCAGGTCCATGGGCACGTCCTTCAGCGAATGCACGGCGAGGTGGGCGTGGCCTTCTTCGAGCGCGGTCTCCAGCTCTTTCACGAACAGACCCTTGCCTCCCACCTTGGACAACGCGCGGTCCAGGATCTGGTCGCCGCGGGTGGTCATGCCCAGCAGTTCGACGACCAGGCCGAAGCGCTGCATGAGCACGTCACGCACGTGTTCGGCCTGCCACAGCGCAAGGCGACTCTCGCGGGTGGCGATGATGGTGGGTGCATTCATGGCGCGCATGATAGCCAGCCGAACGGCCTCGCCGCCCAGGCCGCACGTCGTCCGCGCCGCGCTTCCGGGCACGACACTTGCGGGCCGAATTGATCACCTGGTTACACGCATCGGAGCCCCCATGCCCCGCACCAACGCTGCACGCACGAACCCCCAGCCGCGCACCAAGGCAAGGCGCAGCGGCGCGGAAGGCGACGCGGCCAGCAAGAACCGGCCGCTGGTGGAAGACATCCGGTTACTGGGTCGCATCCTCGGTGACGTCATCCGTGAGCAGGAAGGCGTCGAGCCCTACGAACTGATCGAACGGGTGCGCCAACTCTCGGTGGCCTACCGCCTGAAGGCCGACGCCAGCGCGGGCCGCGTGCTCGACCGCCTGCTCAAGAATCTCTCGGCCGACCAGACGGTGACGGTGATCCGCGCCTTCAGCTACTTCAGCCACCTGGCCAACATCGCCGAAGACCGCCACCACGTGCGTCGCCGCGCCGTGCACGAACGCGAAGGCCATCAGCAGGAAGGCTCGCTGGCGCTGGCCTTCGAGCGCCTGCACCGGGCCGACCACCGCGCCGACGAGATTGCGCAGGTCCTGGCGCACGCCTACATCTCGCCGGTGCTCACCGCCCACCCCACCGAAGTGCAGCGCAAGAGCATCCTCGACGCCGAACGCGCCATCGCCGCGCTGGTGGGCGAGCGCGACGAACTCGTGACCGCCGAGCGCCGCGCCGAGAACGAGGCGCTGATCCGCGCCCGCGTCACGCAGCTCTGGCAGACGCGCATGCTGCGCACCGCCAAGCTCACCGTGGCCGACGAGATCGAGAACGCGCTGTCCTACTACCCGGCGACCTTCCTGCGCGAGATTCCCCGGCTGTACCGTGACCTCGAGCGCGCGCTGCCGGGCCACCCGGTGGCGTCCTTCCTGCGCATGGGCCACTGGATCGGCGGCGACCGCGATGGCAATCCCAACGTCACGGCCGCCACCCTGCGCCACGCGCTGGCGCGCCAGGCCGAAGTGGCGCTGCGCCACTACCTGACCGAGGTGCACGAACTGGGCGCGGAGCTCTCGATGTCGGGCACGCTGGCGCCGGTGTCGCCGGAGATGGCGGCACTGGCCGCGGCATCGCCGGACCGCAACGTGCACCGCGCGGACGAGCCCTACCGCCGCGCGCTGATCGGCATGTATGCCCGGCTCGCGGCCACCCTGCAGCGGCTGACCGGCACCGAGGCACTGCGCCACGCCGTGGCGCCGCAGGATCCCTACGCCGATGCGGGTGCCTTCCTGCGTGACCTGCAGGTCATCGAACGTTCGCTGAAGGCCCAGCACGCGCAGGCGCTGGTGGGGCCGCGGCTGGCACCGCTGATGCGCGCGGTGCAGGTCTTCGGCTTCCACCTCGCCACGCTGGACCTGCGGCAAAGCTCCGACCGGCACGAAGCCGTGGTCGCCGAGCTGCTGCGCGACGGCGCGGCTGGAACCCGACTACGCCGCGCTGCCCGAGCCGGCGCGCCGTGAACGGCTGCTGGCGCTGCTGAACGATGCGCGGCCGCTGCGCGTGCATGGCGCGGAGTATTCGGCGCTGGCACGGAGCGAACTGGAGATCTTCGAAACGGCGCGCCAGACACTGGCGGACTACGGCCGCGAGGCCATTCGCCACTACATCATCTCGCACACCGAAGAGGTGAGCGACCTGCTCGAGGTGTTGCTGCTGCAAAAGGAAACCGGGTTGCTCACCGGCACGCTGGACGACGGGTTGACCGGTGGCGCTGGCGCGCGCGCCGCGCTGATCACCGTGCCGCTGTTCGAGACCATCGCCGACCTGCGCCGCAGCGAGCCGATCATGCGCGAGTTCTACGCCCTGCCCGGCATCACCGCGCTGGTCGTCAACAGCGGCGCCGAGCAGGACGTCATGCTGGGCTACAGCGACAGCAACAAGGACGGCGGCTTCTTCACCAGCAACTGGGAGCTCTACCGCGCCGAAACCGCGCTGGTGGCGCTGTTCGACGAACTCGGCCGCGGCAACGGGCATGGGCACGCGATCACGCTGCGCCTGTTCCACGGCCGCGGCGGTACGGTGGGGCGCGGCGGCGGCCCCAGCTACCAGGCCATCCTGGCGCAGCCGCCGGGCACGGTGAACGGGCAGATCCGCCTCACCGAACAGGGCGAAGTGATCGCGCTCGAAGTACGCCCACCCCGAAATCGGCCGCCGCAACCTGGAAACGCTCGTGGCCGCGACGCTGGAAGCCACGCTGCTGCACCCCACCAAGACCGCGCCGCGCAGCCTTCCTGGACGCCGCAGCCGACATCAGCGCCGCCAGCATGGCCGCCTACCGCAAGATCGTCTACGAGACGCCGGGCTTCACCGACTACTTCTTCGCCGCCACGCCGATCCGCGAGATCGCCGAGCTCAACATCGGCTCGCGCCCTGCCATCCGCCCAAGGACGGCCGGTCCGCCGCGCCATCGAGGATCTGCGCGCCATCCCCTGGAGCTTCTCCTGGGGCCAGTGCCGCATGGCGCTGCCGGGGTGGTGCGGCTTCGGCGCGGCCATCGAGGCCTTCCTGGCCGGTGCCGGCCCCGGCCAGCGCGCGGCGCGCGTGGATCTGCTGCAGCGCATGCACCGGCAGTGGCCCTTCTTCCGCACGCTGCTGTCCAACCTGGACATGGTGCTGGCCAAGAGCGACCTGCGCATCGCCGCGCGCTATGTGGAACTGGTGGAGGACAAGGCGGTGGCGCGGCGCATCTTCGGCGCCATGCGCGCCGAGTGGCAGCGCGCGCACGACGCGCTGGCGCTGATCACCGGCGAGGGCGAGCGGCTGCAGTCCAACCCGGCGCTGGCGCGCTCGATCGCGCACCGCTTCCCCTACCTGGACCCGCTGAACCACCTGCAGGTGGAACTGCTGCGCCGTTACCGCCAGCGCCGGCGACCCGGACAAGGGCTGGAGAGCATGGAGCGGCTGCAGCGCGGCATCCACCTGTCGATCAACGGCATCGCGGCCGGCCTGCGCAACACCGGCTGAAGCCGCGGCCGGTCCTTCAGGCGCCGCGGCACAGCCGCCGGCCAGCGCCGCCCGCACCGCCGCCACCTGGCGCCGCGAGACGGCCAGCCATTCGTCCAGCGGCGCCACGCGCACGGCCCAGCCCTCGCGCCTCGGCTCGTCGCGCAGTTGCAGTTCGCGGATGGCGCGGCGCGCCACCAGCGCGTTGCGGTGGATGCGGATGAAGGCGTCGCCCAGGCGCTGCTCCAGTTCGGTCAGCGTCTCGTCGAGCACGTAGCTGTGCTCGACGGTGCGCAGCGTGACGTACTTCAGTTCGGCCTTCAGGTACAGCACCTCGGCGTGGGGCAGGCGCAGCACGCGGCCGCGGTCGTTGACGACCAGCACCGGGCCGTCGGGCAGCGGCTCGGCCGCCGGGCGCAGGCGCTGCTTCACGCGCTGCAGCGCAGCCAGCAGGCGGTCGCGGCGCACGGGTTTGGTCAGGTAGTCCACGGCCTCCAGCTCGAAGGCCTGCAGCGCATGCTCGGCGTGCGCGGTGACGAACACCACCGCCGGCGGCTGCGGCAGCGCCTGCAGCGCGGCCGCCAGGCGCAGGCCGTCGCGGCCCGGCATGCGGATGTCCAGCAGCACCACGTCGCACCGGCGCGGCCTGCAGCAACGCCAGCGCCGTGTCGGCATCGCCCGCCTCGCCCGCCACCACTGCGCCGGCCTCGGGCAGGCTGTCGACGCAGCGAGCGCAGGCGCAGCCGGGCCAGCGCTTCGTCGTCGACGATGAGCAGGCGCAAGGGGTTCATCGGGTCGGCAGCCGGCGCTGTGCTCGGGTCAAGGCGCCGGCAGCACGATGCGGGCGTGAAACATCTCGCCGTCGCGGGTGGACTCCTGCCAGACGTCACACTGTGCCGCCACGTCGTGCAGCAGCCGCAGCCGTTCGCGCACGTTGTGCAGCGCCATGCCGTGACCCGGCGTGCCCGGCTCGCTGCCAACGGTGTTGCTCACGACCACCACGACCTGCCCCCGCTGCATCGAGGCGCTGCACGGTGACCTGGCCGCCGCCCAGCGCCGGCTCGATGCCGTGGCGCACGGCGTTTTCCACCAGCGGCTGCAGCACCAGCGGCGGCACGCGCGCGGCAGCCACGCGAGGATCGGCACTGATCTGCCACTGCAGCTGCAGTCGCGGGCCGTAGCGCACCTGCTCGATGGCCAGGTAGCGCCGGGCGAGGTCGATCTCCTCGTCCAGCGGCACCGAGGCGCCACTGTCGGTCAGCGCCGCGCGGAACAGCTGCGCCAGATCTTCGAGCACGGTCTCGGCACGTGCCGGGTCGGCACGCACCAGCGCCAGTGCGGCATTCAGGGCGTTGAACAGGAAGTGCGGCTGAATGCGCGACTGAAGCTCAGCCAGCCGCGCGCTCGCGTTCGCCGGGTGCCAGATGCGCGAGCGCAGGTCCAGCCAGGCCCAGAGCACGCGCCGCGAAGGCCACGCCCGCCATGACCGCCGCTGCCGCGCGCAGGCCGCCGGCGGCCCCGGACAAGCCGGCCCACCACAGGGGCAGCCAGGCCGCCAGCGCGGCCGCGCCGCCGATGGCCAGCACGACGGCGGCGCGCGCCGGCGCTCCGGCTCGACGCAGGGGCTGGCGCAGACCGCACACGGTCACCAGCCAGAGCAACGTGCCGGCCACGCCGCCGAAGGCCAACGCGGCCTGGTGCGCGCCCCAGTCGGCCGCGCTCGACGCGCTGCCAAGCGCCACGAGGGCCAGCACCGCCTGCACCAGCAGCACGGCGCGCAGCGCCAGCGCCGGATGGCAGACATCGAAGGCCGCTGCCGCCTGGGCCTGCAGCCGTGTGCGCTCCTCCGCCATGGGGTCGAAACGCGTGGCGGCGCAGAGCGTGCTCGCTGCCTCGTCCGATCGCGTGCTCTGCGGCCACAGGCTGGCCGGGCGGCTGGCGCCGGGCGGGAAGTCGGTGTCGGGAGGCACGGGCGGCGGCATCGTGCGCCGGATAATACGGAGTCCCCTCATTGCGCCTGCGCACGGCACTCCCCATGTCCCACGATCCCCTGGCCAACAAGCAGCAGGCCTGGTCGGCCCTGTTCAGCGAGCCGATGAGCGAACTCGTCCAGCGCTACACCGCCAGCGTCGGCTTCGACCAGCGCCTGTGGCGCGCCGATATC
This sequence comes from uncultured beta proteobacterium, assembly GCA_963717575.1. Lineage (GTDB taxonomy): Bacteria > Pseudomonadota > Gammaproteobacteria > Burkholderiales > Burkholderiaceae_C > Rubrivivax. The sequence continues at coordinate 17,606 of CAVQWK010000039.1, forward strand.
GAAGGCAGCCTCGCGCACGCCGAGATGCTGGCCGCGCAGGGCGTGATCGCCGCGGCCGACCTGGCCGACATCCGGCGCGGCATGGCGCAGATCACGAACGAGATCGAGGACGGGCGCTTTGCCTGGAAACTCGAGCTCGAGGACGTGCACCTGAACATCGAGGCGCGCCTGACGGCGCTGGTCGGCGATGCCGGCAAGCGCCTGCACACCGGCCGCAGCCGCAACGACCAGGTGGCCACCGACGTGCGCCTCTGGCTGCGCGGCGAGATCGATCGCATCGCGGCACTGCTGGCCGGGATGCAGCGGGCACTGGTGGAACTCGCCGCCGACCACGCCGAGACGGTGATGCCCGGCTACACGCACATGCAGGTGGCGCAGCCGGTGAGCTTCGCGCACCACCTGCTGGCCTACGTGGAGATGTTCGCGCGCGACGCCGAGCGCCTGGCCGATGTGCGCCGGCGCACGAACCACCTGCCGCTGGGCGCCGCTGCGCTGGCCGGCACGAGCTACCCGCTGGACCGCGAGCGCGTGGCGCGCACGCTGGGCTTCGACGGCGTGTGCCAGAACAGCCTGGACGCCGTGAGCGACCGCGACTTCGCGCTCGAGTTCAGCGCCTTCGCCAGCATCTGCATGGTGCACGTGTCGCGGCTGGCCGAGGAGATCGTGCTCTGGATGAGCCAGAACTTCGGCTTCATCGACCTGGCCGACCGTTACTGCACGGGCAGTTCCATCATGCCGCAGAAGCGCAACCCCGACGTGGCCGAACTGGCGCGCGGCAAGAGCGGCCGCGTGGTCGGCCACCTGATGGCGTCTGCTGACGCTGATGAAGGGCCAGCCGCTGACCTACAACAAGGACAACCAGGAGGACAAGGAGCCGCTCTTCGACACCGTCGACACGCTGGCCGACACGCTGCGCATCATGGCCGAGATGGTGGGCGGCATCACGGTCAAGGCCGAGGCCATGGAGCGCGCCGCGCTGCGCGGCTACGCCACCGCCACCGACCTGGCCGACTACCTGGTGAAGAAGGGCCTGCCCTTCCGCGACGCGCACGAGGCGGTGGCGCACGCGGTGAAGGTGGCGCTGGCGCAGGGTGTCGACCTGGCCGCATCTGCCGCTGGCCACGCTGCAGGGCTTCCACCCGGCGATCGCCGAAGACGTGTTCGAGGTGTTGACGCTGCGCGGCTCGCTGTCGGCACGCGCCGGGCTGGGCGGCACGGCACCGGTGCAGGTGCGCTCGCAGATCGAGCGGCACCGCGCGCGGCTGGGCGTCGCGGCCTGAGCCTGCCGTCGGCCGCCGCTCAGCGTGGCGGATCGGGCGGCTGGCCCTTGTCGAAGACCACGCGCCACGTTCCCGGCGCTTCCTGGCGCCAGATCGAATTGAAGCGCGCGATCACCTGCCCGGCAGGGTTGCGCACGGGTCCGGTCGACAGCGCAAGGCTGCCGTCTGCCAGCACCTCGACCCGATCGGGCTCCCACGAGAAGGGCGCTGCCGGCGCGTCGAAGTAAGGCTTCCAGCCGGCCGCCACCGCCGCCTTGCCGCGCAGCACCTGCGCATCGGCGAAGAACACGGCCTGCTCCGACAGCCAGGCCGCGAAGGCGGCGTGGTCACGCTCGGCCATGCTGCGCGCGAAGCTGCGCTCGGCTTCGAACACCTGGCGCTGCAGGACACTTGTCTCCGGCATCGCACTCGCCGCGCCGACGACCATGGTCAGCACACCGAGCGCCAGCCGCCCCAGCCGCCGGCGCGGCAGCCACCCACCGGACCGGGCGACCGCATGGCTGGGCTCAGACACGGTGCGCGGCCGGCTGCGCACGCCCATCGTCGTCGAGCCAGCTCAGCAGGATCAGCGCCGCCGCACTGCCCACCGGGAACAGCAGCACCGACAGGCCCAACCAGCCGGCCACCGAACGCTGCAGGCGCCGCGCGCCGATGCCCAGGAAGACCCAGTGCAGCAACATCGCACAGGCCAGCGCGGCACCCGTGGCCGCAGCCCGCAGCGGCGTCGCCGTCGTGCGTTCGGCCAGTGGCGGCAGGAACATCGCGATGCAGGCCACCGCGGCCACCAGGCCAAGGGTCGAGGCGGTCAACGCACGCTGGCCGGGCGATTCGTTCATGGCAGCGGTCATACCATCTCCTGCGGGCTCGAAAGTGGCGACCGACCAGTGTAGGCCTGAACCCGTGGCCGCTCATCGCTGAAAGCGGATGCGGGTCGCATCCAGGCTGCGGCGGTCCGCCGACAGCACGCCTTGCACCTCGACGCGGCGGCCCACGGCCAGATCGGCGGCCGTGCCGTCGTCGTAGCGCAGGTCGCTGCGCCCCGTGCCCACCGTCACGCCGCGCACCACGAAGCTGCCCTGCCCCGCGTTGACTGCGGTGATCATGCCGTTGAGCTCGAAGCCGCGCTCGCGCACCTCCTCGTCGCTCTTGATGACGACGCGCCGGGCACGCAATTCGCCGCTTCGCAGGCTGCCCTCCACCTCCACCCGCACGCCCGCGGCGAGCGCGGCGCTGCCGCCGGGGAAGCTGGCCGCGCTGCCGTCCACCGGCCGGCCGTTGACGCTGAACGACGCGATGGACGTGAACGCGCTGATCAGGCCCTCCAGCTTCACGTCATCGGCGTCGGCCAGCGGCCGCAGCGCCGTGCCGAACGACTGCACGCGCCAGCGCGGCATGGGCATCGTGTCCAGCGCCAGGCGCAAGCGCACGAACTGGCCCGCCGCCAAGTCGGCCGGCAGGCCGACGGCGCCGGCGTAAGGGTAGCTGGTGGTGCCGATGCGAAGCGTCTGTGCCGCGGCGTCGACCTGGGCCAGCGGCCCGCGCAGGCGCAACCCCCGTGCCGGCGCCGCCGGCTCCAGCCGAGTCGCTCGATAGCGCTGCGCGGCAGCGTCGAACTCGGCGTACACCTCCACCGGCTGCCCCGGAGCCAGGCCGCCCAGACCGCCCGGAAGGCGGTCGTCGAAGACGGTGCTGGCGTCCACCGTCACGCGCTGCCCCAGCAGCGTCAGGCTGCCGCCGGCCACGTCCACTGCACCCACCAGCCCGACGAGTTCGCTCTCGAAGCGGATGCGACTGGCACTGGCGCTGGTGCCGGTGGCGTCGGTGCTGATCGCGGAGCTCTCCACTTCCACGGTCATGCCCAGGCGCAGGTCGTCGCGCGAGCGGCGCGCGCCGTCCAGGTCCTCGACTTCGGCCACGCTGTCGTCGAAGCGCACGCCGCCCACGATGATGGAACCGAAGCCGGTGATGGGCCCCGACGCGTAGCCTCCGGTGCCGCCACTGCCCACGCCACCGCCGCCGCCGCAGCCCGAGACGGCGGCGGCAGCAGCCAGGACGACGCAAAGGGCAGCAGCCCGCAGGCCACTCAGGAACCGCTCGGGTTGAAGGGGGTGTTTCATGTCGTCTTTCGTCTGGCGCGCGCCGGTGGCGGATCGCGCTCGGGCTGGGTCGGCGCCGGGTCGGCGCCTTCGTGGTAGGTGTACAGGCCCACGCGCAGGCGGCCCTGCGGCGCGGGCTGCAGGGCCGCATCGGCCTCGACGCGGGCTTCGAGCATCGGCACCAGGGACTGCAGCAAGGCCCGCCACTGGGCACTCACGGCCGGCCGCACCGATGCGAGGGAGGTGGCGGACAGGCCGTCGGCGAACACGGCCTGTTCGAAGTGCAGGCGGTCGTCACCGCCCAGCACGTTGTCGACCGCCGCGCGCAGGTGGTCGCCGACGTTGTCGCCCAGGAAGCCGAACTGGCGCGCCAGGTCGCCACTGGCGACGAAGGTCTCGCGCGTCAGGCTCACGGTGTCCGCAGCCTCGTCCCACTGCGCCATGCGCAGCCGGCACAGTTCGTCGAGCAGGCTGCGCGGGTGCACGTCGCGCGTCACGGTCTGGGCCAGCGCCTCGAAGCTGGGCGCCGGACCCAGGCGCGGCAGCGCCAGCGGCTGACCGTCGGCACCGCGGTAGGGCGACCGACTGCACCAATGCGTGAACACCTCGCTGGCCAGCGAACGGCCGCCCGGCGCCGCGGACCCGACCGGCTTGCGCACCAGGCGCGTCACTTCACGCCGGTTGATGCCCGTGGTGGTGCTGATGCGGCTGACCTTGCGGTGTTCCGGCAGACCGGGGTGGGCGCGTGCTGCGGCCTGCACGAACGCCGTCCGCAACATCTCCTCCACCGCCGCATAAGGCAGGCCGCGCGCCACGCCCAGGCGGGCGACGGACGCCATGAGCCCGGACAGCGCCTCCTGCAGCGCCTGCTGCTCGGGGCCCTGGCCGGGCTCGATGGACGCCGGGTGCTGGCGTGGAGTCGTCACGGGAGTTCATGGTGTGGACGGGCCGCCCGCACTGTAGCGGGTGGCCCGTGGCTCTGCCGGCGGCGCCTACTTGAACTCGATGCGCCGCGCTTCCAGTCGCGTGCGGTCGCCGCTGAGAACGCCCTGGACCTCCACGCGCCGGCCGTTGGCCAGAGCGGTCTCGGTGCCGCCGCGGAATTCCACTGTGCCGCCGTACCACACCGTCACGCCGCGCAGCGCGAAGGTCTTGTCACCGACGTTGAGATTGCCCAACTCGCCGCGCAACTCCAGCGCGCGGTGGCCCATGGTGCGGCGTTCCTGGATCTCGACCTTGCTGGCCACCAGCACGCCGTTGCTGACCGTGCCTTCGACCTCGACGCGCGCGCCCAGCACGATGCCGGCGGTGCCGTCGGGGAAGCTGGCCTGGCTGGCGTCGACCGCGAGACCATTGACCTGGAAGCTGGCGGTCGACGTGAAGACCGTGATCACGCCTTCCACATGGGCTTCGCGGTGCGCCGCGTCGGGCAGGCGCAGGCCGCCGCGCAGCGCCGTGGCCACCCAGGCGCTGCCGACCCGTGTCGTTTGCAGCAACACGCGCACGACCTGGCCGTTGCCCAGGCTCGGCGGCACCAGGCCGGCTGGCAGGCCGGCGTAGGAAATGAGCTCGCCATTGATGGTGAAGGTCCTGGCCACGGTGTCGAGGTTGGCGACGGCGCCGCGCAGCCTGTAGGCTGCCGCGGCATCCTCGGCCTCGATGCGCGTGGCCACGACCCGGCCGTTCGCCGGGTCCAGGATGCCGTGCACTTCGACCACCCGGCCCGGAACCAGCGCCGTCAGGCCGCCCGCGAGCGAATCGTCGAAGAGGGTACTGGTCGTCACCAGCACCGTCTGGCCCAGCACCTGCACGGTGGATGCGGCGGCATCGATCGCCCCCACCGGGCCCACGATCTCGCTGCCCCAGCGGATCTGCATCGCCTGCGCGCTGCCCGCCGCGCGGTCCACGGGGCCGGCATCGATCTCGACCATCATGCCCAGCTTGAGTTCGCTGCGGTTGCGACTGTTGCCGTCGTCGTCGCGCACCGCGGCCAGGCTGTCGTCGAAGTGCACGCCGCCGACGATCACCGACCCGAAGCCGGAAATCACGCCCTGGCTGTAGGACGTGGCTGCTTGCGGCGTGGCCGTGCCGGCGCTGGGCGCAGCGTCACCGCCGCCCCCACCGCAGGCTGCGAGCAACACGGCCGAGCCGATGGCGATACCCGCGGCGACCGCGGCACGCCATTCAGGGATGCGAAGTCTTGACATGTGGAACTCCCGGTGTGCGCGGCGGCCCGCATGGCCACCGCTTGGCTGACAATATAACTGTGCGTTTTGCACATTTCAACTCGAAGTTGTTACAGACGGCACGATCCCTGCGCCGCGTTACGCTCGTCGTCACCCCTTCCCCGTCCCGCCCACCCACGCCCTTGCCGCCCCGCCGCTGGATCGCCCACCTCGACATGGACGCCTTCTACGCGTCGGTGGAACTGCTGCGCTACCCCGAGCTGGCGGGGCAGCCGGTGGTCATCGGCGGCGGCCGCCGCCACCAGCCGGTGCTGCTGCCCGACGGCACCCGCCGCTACGCCACGCTGGCGGGCTACGCCGGCCGCGGCGTGATCACCACCGCCACCTACGCCGCGCGCGACTTCGGCGTGCACTCCGGGCATGGGCCTGATGAAGGCCGCCGCGCTGGCGCCGCAGGCGGTGCTGCTGCCCGTGGACTTCGAGCAGTACCGCCACTACTCGCGCCAGTTCAAGGCCGCGGTGGCCGAGGTGGCGCCGGTGATCGAGGACCGCGGCATCGACGAGATCTACATCGACCTCACCGACGTGCCCGGCGCGCAGGACAGCCTGGGCCACGACCCGCACGGCGGCGTGCGCGCCGTGGCGCAGCAGATCCGCAACAACGTGCGCCGCGCCACCGGCCTGAGCTGCTCGATCGGCGTCACGCCCAACAAGCTGCTGGCCAAGATCGCCAGCGAGCTGGACAAGCCCGACGGCCTGACCGTGCTCACCGCGGACGACGTGCCCGACGCGCATCTGGCCGCTGCCGGTGCGGCGCATCAACGGCATCGGCCCCAAGGCCGCGGCGCAGTTGCAGGCGCTGGGCATCGCGCACGGTCGGCGACATCGCGGCGCATGACCGCGCGCTGGCTGGCAGAACACTTCGGCCGCAGCCTACGGCCGCTGGCTGCACGAAGCCGCGCACGGCATCGACGACCGGCCGCTGGTGACGCACAGCGAGCCGGTGTCGATGAGCCGCGAGACCACCTTCGAGCGCAACCTGCACGCCGTGCGCGACCGCGCCGAGCTCACCGCCATCCTCGACGAGCTGGCGCAGCAGGTGGCCACCGACCTGCAGCGCAAGGGCTACGCCGGCCGCACCATCGGCATCAAGCTGCGCTTCGAGGACTTCAGGACCGTCACGCGCGACCTCACGCTGCCGCAGCCGGTGGCCGACGCGGCGGCGCATCCGCCATGCCGCCGGGCTGTGCCTGAAGCGTGTCGACCTGGCACGCCGGCTGCGCCTGCTGGGCGTGCGCGCGGCCTCGCTGGTGCGGCTGTAGCGCCGCCGCCGCGGCCGGCCGGCGGCGACTGGTTACGATCCAGGCGCCGGGAGACAAGCATGACCGTCATCACGACCATCGAAGACCTGCGCGTGCTGGCGCAAGAGCGCGTGCCGCGCATGTTCTACGACTACGCCGACAGCGGCAGCTGGACGGAGAGCACCTACCGCGCCAACGAGAGCCGACTTCCAGAAGATCAAGCTGCGCCAGCGCGTGGCGGTGAACATGGAGAACCGCAGCACGGCCACGACGATGGTCGGGCGTGGACGTGAAGATGCCGGTGGCGCATCGCGCCGGTGGGCCTGATGGGCATGCAGCATGCCGACGGCGAGATCCATGCCGCGCGCGCGGCCGAGAAGTTCGGCATCCCGTTCACGCTGTCGACCATGAGCATCTGCTCGATCGAGGACATCGCCGAGCACACGAGGGCGCCGTTCTGGTTCCAGCTCTACATGATGCGCGACCGCGACGCCATGGCGGCCATGATCGAGCGTGCCCGCGCGGCGCGCTGCAGTGCGCTGGTGCTGACGCTGGATCTTCAGGTCATCGGCCAGCGCCACAAGGACCTGAAGAACGGCCTCACCGCGCCGCCGCGGCCGACGCTGCGCAACATCGTCAACCTGGCGACCAAGCCTCGCTGGTGCCTGGGCATGCGGGCACGCGCCGCCACACCTTCCGCAACCTGGTCGGCCACGTCAAGGGCGTCAGCGACATGAGCTCGCTGGCGGCCTGGACCAACGAGCAGTTCGACCCGCGCCTGTCGTGGCCCGACGTCGAGTGGGTCAAGCAGCGCTGGGGCGGCAAGTTGATCCTCAAGGGCATCAGGACGTGGAAGACGCGCGGCTGGCCGTGGACAGCGGCGCCGACGCCATCGTCGTCAGCAACCACGGCGGCCGCCAGCTCGACGGCGCGCCGAGCAGCATCGAGGCGCTGCCGGCGATCGTGGCCGAGGTCGGCAGCCGGATCGAGGTGCGGATGGACGGCGGCATCCGCAGCGGCCAGGACGTGCTCAAGGCCTGGGCCCTGGGTGCCCGCGGCACGATGATCGGCCGCGCCATGGTCTATGGCCTGGGCGCCATGGGCGAGGCCGGCGTGACCAAGGCGCTGCAGATCATCCACAAGGAACTCGACATCACGATGGCCTTCTGCGGCCACACGGCGATCGGCACCGTGGACCGCGGTATCCTGCTGCCCGGAACCTTTCCCGTGGGATGACACTCACACGGCCATGCATGGCAAGCAGCCGCCCGGTGCGGCCGATGGCGGGCCGACCACCCAGCGCGAGGGACGTTCGACCGTGGCAGGGAATGCCTACGATTTCGACTGGTTGGTGATCGGCTCGGGCTTCGGCGGCAGTGTGTCGGCGCTGCGCCTGTCCGAGAAGGGTTACAAGGTCGGCGTGCTGGAATGTGGTCGGCGACTCCGCGACGACGATCTGGCTGCATCCACCTGGCAACTCGGGCGCTTCCTGTGGGCGCCGGCGTTGGGGCTGAAGGGCATTTTTCGACTGACGCCGTTCAGGGATGTCTTTGCGGCCAGCGGCTCGGGTGTGGGCGGCGGCAGCCTCGTCTACGCCAATACCCTGTACCGCGCCAAACCCGAGTTCTTCGGCAACAGCCAGTGGAGCGCCCTCGACCACTGGGAAAGCGTGCTGCAACCGCACTACGCCACCGCCGAGCGCATGCTGGGCGTGCAGACGGTGCCCTTCGATTCGGTCAACCAGCAGTTGCTGCGCACGGTGGCGCGACACTTCGGCACCGAGGACTCCTTCACGCGCACGCCCTGTGCCGTGTTCTTCGGCGAGCCGGGCCAGACGGTCAGCGACCCGTACTTCGGCGGCGACGGCCCGGCGCGCACGGGGTGCACCCGCTGTGGCGCGTGCATGGTGGGGTGCCGCGCGGGCGCCAAGAATACGCTGCTGAAGAACTACCTCTGGTTCGCCGAGAAGCGCGGCGCCAGGGTCCTGCCGGAACATCAGGTCGTCGATGTCTCCCCTTTGGGCGCGGCCGACGGCAGCGAGGGCTACCGGGTCACGACCGAGCGCCCCGGAGCCTGGTTCGTCAAGCGCCGCAAGACCTTCACCGCCCGCGGCGTGGTGTTCGCCGCCGGCTCGCTGGGCACCAACCGCCTGCTCGCCAACTGCAAGCACGGCGGCTCGCTGCCGCGGATCAGCGACCGCCTGGGCGAACTCGTGCGCACGAACAGCGAATCGATCCTCGCCGTGCGCCTGCCCGAGGACCGCAAGACCTGGAACGACGTGGCCATCAGTTGCAGCATCCACGTCGACCGCGACACGCACGTCGAGTTCGTCAACTACGGCCGCAAGGCGGACTTCATGTCGTTGCTCTGCACCGTGCTGGTCGGCCAGGGCAACCGGGTGACACGGCCGTTGCTGTGGCTGCGCAGCATCGCCCGCCACCCGCTGCGCTGGTTGAAGACGCTGTGGCCCGTGGGATGGAGCCGGCGCACGGTGATGCTGCTGGTGATGCAGTCCCTGGACAATGCGATCGCGCTGCGCGCCAGCAAGCGCTGGTTCGGGCGTGGCTACGGGCTGCGCACCGAGCAGAACCGCGACAAGCCGAATCCGACCTTCATCGCGGGGGGCAATGCCGCTGCGGCGTGGTTGGCCGGACACACGGGCGGCATCGCGCAGAGCAACGTGCTGGAGGCCCTGGGCAACATCCCCACCACGGCGCACCTGCTGGGGGGTGCAGTCATCGGCAGCAGTGCGGCGACCGGCGTCGTCGACCGGCAACTGCGAGTCTTCGGGTACCGGGACCTGCTCGTCTGCGACGGCGCCGCGATGCCGGCCAACCCGGGTGTCAACCCATCGCTCACCATCACCGCACTGGCAGAGCACGCGATGGCACAGATTCCGTCGGCCGCGGCGTGCGCCGCCGGATGAAAGCTGCGGGGCCGCATCCGGGCGACGGCGCTCGCCGTGGGGGTGGATTCACCGGCGCCTGGCCATTGCCCGCGCGACGCCGCGCAGGATGTGCACCTCTTCCTGCGTCAGTTGCGCACGGTTGAGCAACTGGTTGAGCCGCGGCATCAGCTTCTTCGGCGCCGCGGGGTCGAGGAAGTCGATCGCCACCAGCATCTGCTGCCAGTGCTGCAGCAGCCCGTCGATGGCGCCGGCATCGGCCAGCCTCGCGTCGGGTGTGCGCGGCGCCACGGCAAAGCCGCCCAACGCCTGCCGCCAGTCGTAGGCGATGAGTTGCACCGCCTGGGCCAGGTTGAGCGAGCCGTAGGCCGGATCGGTGGGGATCGAGATGCAGGCGTGGCAGCGGTACACGTCCTCGTTGGCCAAACCCGTGCGCTCGGGGCCGAAGACGAAGGCCACGCGGTGCGCTGCTGCGGCCAGGGCCGCGAAGTGCACGCGCGGCGCAAAGGTCGGGGGGCCGAAGTCGCGCGGCGTCATCGCCGTGGCGCAGGCCCAGGTGATGCCCTGCAGCGCTTCGGCCAGCGTGGGCACCACACGGGCATCGGCCAGGATGTCGGCTGCACCGCTGGCGCGCGACACGGCCTCGGGCTGCCCGAGCACGTCGGCAAAACGCGGCGCCACCAGCACGAGATCGTGGAAACCCATCACCTTCATTGCCCGCGCCGCGGCGCCCACGTTGCCGGCATGGCTGGGCTGCACGAGCACGAAGCGTGTCGGATCGGGCGGCGCCACGGGGGCACACCCGGCGGTCGGTTCTGTCATCACCGTAAAATCAGGGTTTTCCGCAGGCATTGTCGCTGCGCCGCTCTTTACCTCCACGAACGCCCCACTCGAACCGCAGGCCACCCCATGTCGCAAGCGCTCCACCCCATGCTCAACATCGCCATCAAGGCGGCACGCGCGGCAGGCTCCATCATCAACCGCGCCGCGCTCGACCTCGAGGTGCTCAAGATCGGCAGCAAGGGGCCCAACGACTACGTCTCGGAGGTGGACCGCGCGGCCGAGAACGCCATCATCCAGATCCTGCTCGAGGCCTACCCCGGCCACGCCATCCTGGCCGAGGAGTCCGGCCGCGAGCACGGCGCCAAGCACAGCGAGTACACCTGGATCATCGACCCGCTGGACGGCACCACCAACTTCCTGCACGGCTTCCCGGTGTATGCGGTGTCCATCGGCCTGGCGTACCGCGGCCAGGTGCAGCAGGGCGTGGTCTACGACCCGACGCGCAACGACCTCTTCTTCGCCAGCAAGGGCCGCGGCGCCTTTCTCAACGACCGCCGGCTGCGCGTGTCCAAGCGCACGCGCATCTCCGACGCCCTCATCGGCACCGGCTTCCCGTTCCGCAAGGGCGACAACTTCAAGCGCTACGTGAAGATGTTCGAGGAGGTCATGCAGAGCTGTTCCGGCCTGCGCCGCCCAGGCGCGGCGGCGCTGGACCTGTGCTACGTGGCCGCGGGCTACTACGACGGTTTCTTCGAGACCGGGCTCAACCCCTGGGACGTGGCCGCCGGCTCGCTGATCATCACCGAGGCCGGCGGGCTGATCGGCAATTTCACGGGCGAGTCCGACTTCCTCAACCAGCGCGAGGTCGTGGCCGGCAACCCCAAGGTGTACGGCCAGCTGGTGCAGATCCTGGCGCCCTACACGCGGGTGATCAAGGAGGAGCCGGTGCATGCGGGCGCAGCCGCCGGCGCACCGCACGCCCAGGTCGACGCAACGCAGGCCCTGGTCGACGCCGTGGCCGCAGCAGACGCCCTGCCGGCCCCGCCGGCCGCGGCGAAGAAGGCCCCGGTGCGAATCCGCAAGACCGCCGCGCCGGACGCCGACGACGCCCTGCTCTGACTCTGACTTGCCGCTTTGCGGCTGTTGCAGTATTGTGCGTGCATGAGCGTCACTGGCCTTGAGCTGACGTGCCAAGCACCCTACTGCCACACATCGCTTTGAACCCTGGGGCCACGCCGGCCATCGACAAGCCCCTGGACGCGCCGTCGCCGTCGCCGGAGGCGCATGCGCCAGGCGCAGATGGATCCGCCAAGCACCCGTTTCTCGTGGGCCTGGGTGAACGCGTGCGGGCCCTGCGCGCACGGCGCGGCATGACGCGCAAGGCCCTCTCGGCCGCCGCCGACGTGTCGGAACGCCACCTGGCGAATCTGGAATACGGCGTGGGCAACGCGTCGGTGCTGGTCCTGCTCCAGGTGGCACAGGCCCTGAAGTGCACGCTGGCCGAACTGCTGGGCGACCCGACGACACGGTCACCCGAGTGGCTGATGATCCGCGAGATGCTGGAAAACAGCGACGAGGCCACGCTGCGGCGCGTGCGGGAGGCGATCGGCGAACTGCTGGGCACCGGCGGCGCCCATGGGCGTGGGCAGTCGCTGCGCAGTTCGCGCGTGGCGCTGGTCGGCCTGCGCGGCGCCGGCAAGTCCACGCTGGGGCGCCTGCTGGCCGAGGACCTGGGCTTCCCCTTCGTCGAACTGAGCCGCGAAATCGAGAAGTTCGCCGGCTGTTCGATCAACGAGATCCAGGCCTTGTATGGCCAGAACGCCTACCGCCGCTATGAACGCCGGGCGATGGAAGAGGCCGTCCAGATCTATCCCGAAGCCGTGATCGCCGCGCCCGGGGGATTGGTTTCCGACCCCGCCACCTTCAACCTTCTGCTCGCGCACTGCACCACCGTCTGGTTGCAGGCGGACCCGGAGGACCACATGAAGCGCGTCGCGGCCCAGGGCGACATGCGTCCGATGGCGGGAAACAGGGAGGCGATGGACGACCTCAAGGGCATCCTGGCCGGGCGCGCCGCGTTCTATTCCAAGGCGGAATTCCGACTCGACACGAGCGCCGCACCCCTGGAGCCGACCTTCATCGCGCTGCGCCGCCTGGTCCGGAATGCACTGGGGCTGCCAGGATGAGCGACGCCCAGGGAGCGCACAAAATTGCTTGACCCGGAGGTTTGATGTGCATTAAAGTGCTTCACACTCGGCCGCGACGAGACGCACTTTATTGCAATGCCCGGAGACACCATGAGCCCAGCCCCCCGCGTCGACTACCAGACCCACCCCAGCCAGTACCGCCACTGGAAGCTCGAGTTCGAAGGCCCGGTGGCCACGCTGGTCGCCGACTTCGACGAGGACGCCGGGCTGCGCCCCGGCTACAAGCTCAAGCTCAACAGCTACGACCTGGGCGTGGACATCGAGCTCAACGACGCCATCAACCGCATCCGCTTCGAGCATCCCGAGGTGCGCACCGTGGTCGTCACCAGCGCCAAGCCCAAGGTCTTCTGCTCGGGCGCCAATATCTTCATGCTGGGGGTCAGCAGCCACGCCTGGAAGGTGAACTTCTGCAAGTTCACCAACGAGACCCGCAACGGCCTGGAAGACAGTTCGGCCAACAGCGGCCTGAAGTTCGTTGCGGCCGTCAATGGCGCCTGCGCCGGCGGCGGCTACGAGCTGGCCCTGGCCTGCGACGAGATCATCCTGGTGGATGACCGCAGCAGCGCGGTGAGCCTGCCCGAGGTGCCGCTGCTGGGCGTGCTGCCCGGCACGGGCGGCCTGACCCGTGTCACCGACAAGAAGAGGGTCCGCCACGACCTGGCCGATCTGTTCTGCACCAGCGTGGAAGGCGTGCGCGGCCAGAGAGCCAAGGACTGGCGCCTGGTGGACGACATCGCCAAGCCCGCGCAGTTCGCGGCCAAGGTGCGGGAGCGCGCCATGGCGCTGGCGGCCGGCAGCGACCGCCCCGCCGATGGACGGGGCGTGATGCTGCCCCCCTGGGCCGCGCCGTCGAAGCCGATGCGCTGCGCTACCCGAACGTGGTGGTCGAGATCGACCGCGCCAGGCGCACGGCCACCTTCACGGTGAAGGCGCCCGCCGGCGACCAGCCCGCCGACCTGGCCGGCATCGAAGCTGCCGGTGCGAGCTGGTATCCGCTGCAGATGGCACGCGAGCTCGACGACGCCATTCTGAGCATGCGCACCAACGAGCTGGACATCGGCCTGTGGCTGATCAAGACCGAAGGCGATGCGGCCGCGGTGCTGGCGATGGACGCCACGCTGCTGGCCCACAAGGACCATTGGCTGGTGCGCGAGACCATCGGCCTGCTGCGCCGCACCTTCAGCCGCCTGGACGTGTCGTCGCGCAGCCTGTTTGCGCTGATCGAGCCGGGGTCGTGCTTCGCCGGCAGCCTCCTGGAACTGGCGCTGGCCTGCGATCGCAGCTACCACCTCGCACTGCCCGACGATGTCGCCAAGGCGCCGAAGATCAGCGTGGGCGATGCCAATTTCGGTCTCTACCCCATGATCACCGGCCAGAGCCGACTGCAGCGCCGCTTCTACGACGAGGCGCCGGCCCTGGCGGCCGTGCGTGCCGAGGTGGGGCGGGCCCTGGACGCCGATGCCGCCGTCGCCCTGGGCCTGGTGACCCGCAACCCCGACGACATCGACTGGGCCGACGAGATCCGCATTGCCGTCGAAGAGCGCGTGGCCATGAGTCCCGATGCGCTCACGGGCCTGGAAGCCAACCTGCGCTTCAACGGCCCCGAGAACATGTTCACCCGCGTCTTCGGCCGCCTCACCGCATGGCAGAACTGGATCTTCCAGCGCCCCAATGCCGTGGGCGAAAAAGGCGCCCTCAAGGTCTACGGCAAGGGCGACAAGGCCGCCTTTGACTGGAATCGCGTTTAACGAGCCCCTGGAGCAGACAGCATGTCCACCATCAATTACGGCGAGAAGATCCCCAACAACGTCAACCTGGGCGAAGACCGCGCGCTGCAGCGCGCGCTCGAGCAGTGGCAGCCCAACTATCTGCAATGGTGGGGCGACATGGGGCCGGACGGCTCGCAGAACTTCGAGGTCTACCTGCGCACCGCCGTCAGCGTCGACCCCGAAGGCTGGGCCCAGTTCGGCCACGTGAAGATGCCCGACTACCGCTGGGGCATCTTCCTGAACCCGGGCGAGAAGGACCGCAGGATCCACTTCGGCGACCACCTCGGCGAAGCCGCCTGGCAGGACGTGCCCGGCGAATACCGCGCCAACCTGCGCCGCATCATCGTGACGCAGGGCGACACCGAGCCGGCGTCGGTGGAGCAGCAGCGCCACCTGGGCCTGACCTGCCCGAGCCAGTACGACCTGCGCAACCTGTTCCAGGTCAACGTCGAAGAGGGCCGCCACCTGTGGGCGATGGTCTACCTGCTGCACAAGTACTTCGGCCGCGACGGCCGTGAAGAAGGCGAAGCGCTGCTCGAGCGCCGCTAGCGGCGACGCAGGACCACCCGCGCATCCTGCAGGCCTTCAACGAAGAGACGCCGGACTGGCTGAGCTTCTTCATGTTCACCTACTTCACCGACCGCGACGGCAAGTTCCAGCTCTGCGCCCTGGCCGAGAGCGCGTTCGACCCGCTGGCCCGCACGACCAAGTTCATGCTGACGGAAGAAGCGCACCACATGTTCGTGGGCGAGATCCGGCATCAGCCGCATCATCCAGCGCACCTGCGCCGCGATGAACGAGCTCAAGACCGACGACCCGAAGACGCTGCGCGCCGCCGGCGTGATCGACCTGCCGACCATCCAGCGCTACCTGAACTTCCACTTCAGCGTCACGATCGACCTCTTCGGCGCCGACGAGAGCAGCAACGCCGCCACCTTCTACAGCACCGGCCTGAAGGGCCGCTTCGAGGAAGGCAAGCGCACCGACGACCACCAGCTGCGCGGCCAGACCTACCGCGTGCTGCAGGCCAGGGACGGCCAGCTCGTCGAGAAGGAAGTGCCGATGCTCAACGCGCTGAACGAAGTGCTGCGCGACGACTACATCAAGGACAGCGTGTCCGGCGTCGGACGCTGGAACAAGGTCATCGAGAAGGCCGGCATCCCGTTCCGCCTGACGGCGCCGCACAAGGCCTTCCACCGCAACATCGGCGCGCTGGCCGGCGTCAAGGTGTCGCCCGACGGCCGCGTGGTCAGCGAAGCCGAGTGGAAGGCCAAGGTCGACGACTGGCTGCCCAGCGCCAGCGACCGCGCCTACGTGGCCAGCCTGATGGGCCGCGTGGTCGAGCCGGGCAAGTTCGCCAACTGGATCGCGCCGCCGGTGATGGGCATCAACCGCCAGCCGGTGAACTTCGACTACGTCCGCTTCAACTGAGCTGCTTCGAGGTGCGCCGAGGAGACGACAACGTGGATCCGTCCGACGTCACGGTCATCAAGCAGCACCTGATCGATCCCGAGATCTGCATCCGCTGCAACACCTGCGAGGCGATCTGCCCGGTCAAGGCGATCACGCACGACTCGAACAACTACGTCGTCGATGCCGCGATCTGCGACCTGTGCATGGCCTGCATCTCGCCCTGCCCCACGGGCTCGATCGACAACTGGCGGATCGATGCCGAAGGCGCTGGCCTACAGCGTGCAGGATCAGTTGGGCTGGGAGGCACTGCCGGAGGAACTGAGCGCCGAACAGCTGGCCGAAGCGGGGTGCGGGCCCCGGCGTGGCGCCGGCCAGCGCCGGCCGAGGCGCCCGCGCTGCCGGCCGCGGTGGGCGGTGGCACCGCCTTCGACAGCGCGCACTGGGGTGCCCTCCTGCCGCCCTGGTCGGCGGCGCACCCCTACACCAACCTGTACGGCCCCAAGGCGGCCGAGAAGTCCATCACCGCCACCGTCGCCGGCAACGTGCGCGTCACCGAGGTCGGCAGGGACTACGACACGCACCACATCGTGCTGGATTTCGGCGCGATCCCGTTTCCGGTGCTCGAGGGCCAGTCCATCGGCGTGCTGCCGCCGGGGCTGGATGCCCAGGGCCGCGCCCATCACCCGCGCCAATACTCGATCGCCAGCCCGCGCAACGGCGAACGGCCGGGATACAACAACCTGTCTCTGACCGTCAAGCGCGTGCTCGAAGACCACCAGGGCAACCCGGTGCGCGGCGTGGCCAGCAACTACCTGTGCGACCTGAAGGTGGGCGACAAGGTGCAGGTCATCGGACCCTTCGGCGCCAGCTTCCTGATGCCCAATCACCCCAGGAGCCACATCGTCATGATCTGCACCGGCACCGGCAGCGCCCCGATGCGGGCCATGACCGAGTGGCGCCGCCGCTTGCGTGCCAGCGGCAAGTTCGAGAGCGGCAAGCTCATGCTGTTCTTCGGTGCCCGCACCAAGGAAGAGCTGCCCTACTTCGGCCCGCTGCAGAACCTGCCCAAGGACTTCATCGACATCAACTTCGCCTTCAGCCGCACGCCGGGCCAGCCCAAGAAATATGTGCAGGACGCGATGCGCGAACGCGCGGCCGACCTCGCGAAGTTGCTGGCCGACCCCAACAGCTACTTCTATGTCTGCGGGCTGAAGAGCATGGAAGAAGGCGTGGTGCTGGCCCTGCACGACATCGCCGAGCACGCCGGGTTGAAATGGGACGATCTCGGTGCGGCGCTCAAGCGCGCCGGCCGGCTGCACCTGGAAACCTATTGAAGTGGGCATACTGCCGTCGCGTGGGCCGCTTCTCCATGCCGTCGGCCCCGGCGGCCCTCGAGTTCGAGGCCACCCCCCTGATTCGATCTGTCCGGAGCCGACATGAGCACCCCCCAAGCCTTCATCTGCGACGCCATCCGCACGCCCTTCGGCCGCTACGGCGGCGCCCTGAGCAGCGTGCGAACCGACGACCTGGGCGCCATCCCGCTGAAGGCGCTGATGGCGCGCAATCCCAAGGTCGACTGGGCGGCGGTGACCGACGTGCTCTACGGCTGCGCCAACCAGGCCGGCGAGGACAACCGCAACGTGGCCCGCATGGCCGCACTGCTGGCGGGGCTGCCACAGGAGGTGCCCGGCGCGACCATCAACCGCCTGTGCGGCTCGGGCATGGACGCGGTGGGCAGCGCCGCGCGCGCCATCAAGACCGGCGAGGCGCAATTGATGATCGCCGGCGGCGTGGAAAGCATGAGCCGCGCGCCGTTCGTCATGCCCAAGGCCGACGCCGCCTTCAGCCGCAGCAACGCGGTCTACGACACCACCATCGGCTGGCGCTTCATCAACAAGCGCATGAAGGAACTCTACGGCGTGGACAGCATGCCCGAGACCGCCGAGAACGTCGCCGCCGAGTTCAAGGTCGAGCGCGAGGCGCAGGACCGCATGGCGCTGCGCTCGCAGCTCAATGCCGTGAAGGCGCAGCAGGCGGGCCACCTGGCCGCCGAGATCACGCCCGTGAGCATTGCGCAGAAAAAGGGTGACCCCGCTCATCGTCGACAAGGACGAGCACCCTCGCGAAACCAGCCTGGAGGCCCTGGCCAAGCTCAAGGGCGTGGTGCGCCCGGACGGCACCGTCACGGCCGGCAACGCCAGCGGCGTGAACGACGGCGCCTGTGCGCTGCTGCTGGCCAGCGAGGCCGCCGCCATGCGCCACGGCCTCACGCCGCGCGCCCGCGTGCTCGGCATGGCAACGGCGGGTCTGGCGCCGCGCATCATGGGCTTTGGCCCGGCACCCGCCACGCGCAAGGTCTTGGCGTTGACGGGTCTGTCGCTGGCACAGATGGACGTGATCGAACTCAACGAAGCCTTCGCCGCGCAGGGCCTGGCGGTGCTGCGCGACCTGGGTCTGCAGGACGACGACCCGCGCGTCAACGCCTGGGGCGGAGCCATCGCGCTGGGCCACCCCCTGGGTGCCAGTGGCGCGCGGCTGGTGACGACCGCGGTGAGCCAGTTGCACCGGCGCGGCGGGCGCTACGCCCTCGCGACCATGTGCATCGGCGTGGGGCAAGGCATCGCGATGGTGGTGGAGCGCGTGTAGCCGCGCTGCCATGGACGGCCTGGCGGGCTCATGCGGCTGATCGACGCCCCCGCGGCGCAGGCGGCGCTGCCCTTTTCGCGCCTGATCCCGGCGCTGCGCGACCTGCTTCATCGCCGGCTGTGAAGTGCCGCGTCGGCACGTTCACGAATTGAAGTCGGGCGACGGCGGGGTCGTCACGTCGCTGCTGATGCCCGCCTGGCAACCGGGCGGCCACTACGGCGTGAAGATCGTCAATGTCGCGCCGGGCAATGCAGCGCACGGCCTGCCCGGCCTGCATTCGAGCTACCTGCTGCACGATGCCGCCACCGGCGTGCCGCTGGCGCTGATCGACGGCAACCAGATCACCTCGCGCCGAACGGCGGCCGCCTCGGCGCTGGCGGCATCGTTCCTGGCGCGCACCGATGCGCGGCACCTGCTGGTGGTGGGCGCCGGGCGCGTGGCCGCGCTGCTGCCCGAGGCCTACCGCGAAGTGCGCCCCGTGGATCGCATCACCGTCTGGGCGCGCCAACCCTGCGGCGGCCGCAGCGCTGGCGCAGGCCTGGCGCGACGCCGGCATGCCGCCACGGCGGCGCCCGATCTGGCGGCGCGGTGTCGGAGGCCGACATCGTCAGCTGCGCCACGCTGGCCACGACGCCGCTGGTGCTGGGTCGCTGGCTGCGCCCGGGCAGCCATCTGGACCTGATCGGCGGCTTCACGCCCGCGATGCGCGAGGCCGACGACGACTGCTTTCGCGGCGCCTCGCTCTTCGTCGACACCGACGAGGCCCTGGCCAAGAGCGGCGACCTGCTGGGGCCGATGTCGCGCGGTGTGTTTGCAGCCAGCGACGTCCGGGCCCGGCTGGACGAGCTGTGCCGCGGCACCCATCCAGGACGGCGCGACCCTGACGAGCGCACGGTGTTCAAGTCGGTGGGCACGGCGCTGGAGGACCTGGCCGCTGCGACTCTGGCGTTCACTGCCGTCAGCGGCCTATCCGCCTCGACCCCGAAGAACTGACCCGTCAGACGGGTCAGGCACGTCGCTCGAAGCGCTGCTCATCGACTTCGACCCCCCATTGCGACCCACGCTGCTGCTGCACGAGCTGGAAGCCGAACTTCTCGTACAGGTGCCTGGCGGCCTCGAGGCCGTCGAAGGTCCACAGGTAAACGCGGCCGTAGCCCCGCTCCCGGCAGAACGCCATCGCAGCGGACAGGAGCGCGTTCCCCACCCCTGTGCCGCGGACCTCGCTGGCGGTGATGAACCAGCGCAAGTGCGCCCCGCCTGCTTCGGCGTGCAGTGCCATCGATGGCCAGCGAGCCTTGAATGCCCTCGTCCCCATGGGCCAGCCACAGGCCATCGCGTCGATCGTCGTAGCGGCGGCAGAACTCGGCGAGCTCGCTCGCGACCTTGACCTCGAAGGGCATGCCAAAGCCGACGCGTTCGCTGTAGTACCGGGCATGCAGTTCCGTGACACGCCCGATGCAGCCGGGCAAGTAACCTCTGTGAATGCCGAGGGTCATGCCGCGGTCGGGTGGTGAGGCGCGGCGAGCGTCCCATCGCGCGCCTGCTTGCATGGCGCGGGTGCGCCGCCGATCTCGGCAGGGTTCATGATCCGGTCTCCTCATCTCGGAAGGTTCGATCCAGGCCATGGACAGCGCCCAGCCCACGGACCCGGCAGTTTCGGTTCGACAGCCGCACGGGCCTCGCCGACCCGCACGGCGGCCCGTCATCGACACCCACCGCTGCACCGGCTGCGGTCGGTGCGTCGCCGTGTGCGACCCGCACCTGTTGAGTCTCGAAGTCGTCGCCTGGAAGAAGTTCTCCGTGCTGCATGAGCCCGATCGTTGCACGGGCTGCAGCGCATGCGCGGTGAGTTGCCCCTTCCATGCCATCACCATGGCAGAGGGCTGCCCGCTGACGCGGGTCAGTCGGCGGCCTTGACCGCCAGCACGGGACAGGGGACCGAGAGGAGGATGTCGCGCGAAACGCTTCCCATGATCAGTTTGCCCAACGGGTTGCGCTTGCGCAGGCCAACGATCACCAACGAGACCTCGGGCGATTCGGCGAGATCCACGATCTCGGTCACCGCGTTCTTGCCGCGCACGAACTGCTTGAACTCCGCCGAGATGCCGGACGTCTCGAGCCGCTTCTCGACGGCCTCGATCTCGCTGGTGTCCGCCCGCGACGGGTCATCCTGATTCTTGCCGGAGATCGCGTTCACGACCAGCAGATGCTCCTTGCGACGACCGGCAATCTCGATGCCCTTCTCCAGGGCAGCCCGGCCCTCCGGGCGGGGGCGAACGCGACAATGATGGTCATCTGCAACTCCTTGCGGTCGGACGGATCCGTGCCCGACGGCGAACCGTCTTCAGGCAGGGTGGCGAACTCCTCTGCAGTTTATCGAATTGTCACGGCCTCGCGAGCCACGACTTCCAGCGTTTGCGGCACCGGCACGGCCGCTCGGAACATTGGCCTTGCGGAGGTGCCGTCGAGGACGCCTGTCGTGCGCTCGGGTCGGGACCCGGCGCCGTGAGTGAGAATCGCGGCCTCGAACGCGACGCCATCGCCCCCACTGAGACCCCGCATGTTCCGAAACAAGTACCTCGACCACGCCGAAATACTCGGCCAGCTCGCCGCCTGGGCGAGTCAACACCCGGACATTGCCCGCCTGGGCTCGATCGGCAAGAGCGCCGAGGGCCGTGACATCCCGCTGCTGACCATCGGCCGCGACCCCGAGCGGGTGCGCCCGGCGGTGTGGATCGACGGCAACATGCACGCCTGCGAGGTCTGCGGCTCGAGCGTGGCCCTGGCCATCGCCGAAGACCTGATCGCGGTCCACGGCGGCGCGCTCGAACGGCGGCAAGCCCTTCCCGGCCCATGGCCGAGGCGCTACGGACACGCTTGTTCTACGTCGTCCCGCGCATCTCGCCCGACGGTGCGGAACAAGTCCTCAAGCGGGGCCGCTATGTGCGCTCGAGCCCTGTCGACGACCGCGCCCACCGGGGCCATGCGCACTGGCAGAGTGCCGACGTCGACGGTGACGGCATCGCCGGCTACATGCGCAAGGCCGACCCGGAGGGTGAACTCGTCGAAGTGAGGAGCGAGAGCGGCGAGGCCCTGGACCCGCCGGTGATGGTGTCGCGCCTGCCCGAGGACCCGGGCCCGTACTACAAGCTCTATCCCGAAGGCCACATCGCCAACTTCGACGGCCGCACGATCCCGCTGCCGTACTTCCTGTCCGACAACCTCTACGACTTCAACCGCAACTTTCCCTACCAGTGGGCACCCGAGCCGCAGCAGGCCGGGGCCGGCCACTACCCGGGCAGCGCGCCGGAAACGCGGGCGGTCCTCGATTTCGCGACGCGCCACCCGAACATCATGGTGTGGCTGAACCTGCACACCTTCGGCGGCGTGCTCATCCGCCCACTGGGCGACAAGCCGGACGCCAAGATGGACCACGGCGACCTGGCGATCTTCGAGCAGGTCGAGGCCTGGATGACCGAGCACACCGGCTACGCCACCGTCAGCGGCTTCCACGAATTCCTGTACGAGCCCGACAAGCCGCTGCACGGAGATCTGTCCGACTACGCCTACCACCAGCGCGGGGCCCTGGCCTACGTGGTCGAGCTCTGGGACCTGTTCCGCCAACTCGGCATCGAGCGCAAGAAGCCCTTCGTCGACCACTACGCGAAGTTCTCGCGCAAGGACATGCGGGCGCTGGCCGAGTTCGACCGCCAGCACAACGACGGCCGCATGTTCGCCCTGGAGGAAGGTCGCGCATCCGCAACTCGGCGAGGTCGAGGTCGGCGGCTTCGATCCGCGCGTGGGCATCTGGAACCCGCCGTATGAGCGCCTGGCCGAGACCTGCCACGCGCAGAGCGCGGCCTTTCTGCGCGTGGCCGCCCTGGTGCCCCGCGTCGCGATCGAGGTCGTGCGGCAGGAACGGACCGAAGCACACACGCGCATCGACCTGCGCATCGTCAATCGGGGCTACCTCGCGACCCACGGCCTGCCCTCGGCGAAGACGCTGCCCCACTCGGAGCCGCTGCGCCTGAAGGCCAGCGGCGAGGGCGTGACCCTGCTTGCGCCTGCCGAGTCGGTCATCGAGATCGGGCACCTCGACGGGTGGGGTACCGGTCTGTATGGCGGCCCAAGCACTTTTTCACCGTGGACTCGCGGCAACGGCCACGAGCGCTTCGTGACGCTGCTCGCCCAGGGCACCGGCACGATCCGCATCGAGGTGGGCAGTTGCCGGGTCGGGCATCTCGCACTGGCCGTGCAGGTGGATTGACCGCCAGCGGGCCGAAATATCCCCACCGGCGCCTGACAGGCCGGCCAGCGCCCTGGCGCGGACCCGGCCGCTGACCGGCCTCATCGCCAGCGCAGCCCCAGCCAGACGACGGTGGCGACGACGATGAGGCCGCCCAGGACCTGCACCGCCGCGATGGACTGGCCGAGGATCGCCCACGCGAGCGCGAGCGCGAAAATGGGCTCGACGTTCATGATCGCCGTGTTGCCCACCACGCCCAGCCTCGGCAGGACCGTGAACATGATGGTGAAGGCCGTGCCGTAGAGGAACGTCAATGCGGCCAGGCCCAGCCATCCGGCGGCAGCGTTGGGCAGATGCAGTCCGCCCTGCAACCCGGATCCGGCCAAGGCCAGCAGTGCGACGAGCGCCATCGTCGTTGCAGTGCGCAGGCGTCCGTCGAGGTCGCCCGCCTCATGCTGGGTCAGCACCAGCGCCAGGCCGAACGTGGCCGCGGCGGCCAGGGCGAAAGCCACGCCCGCGCCGATCTGCTGCCACTGCGCAGCGGCGCCGAGACCGGATGCCGCGCCCAGGACGTCGAGGGCCAGTGCCAGACCCAGCAGCATGACCGGCATGGCCAGCAGAAAGCGTCGTTCGGCTCGGTGCTTGTAGACAAGGCGTGCCCACAGTGCGGTCCACAACGGATAGGTGTTGAACGCCAGCAGTGCGAGCGCCACCGGCAGTCGCGCGACCGACGAATACAGGCACAGGCTCTGCACGGCAACCAGCACGCCGATACCCGGCAGCGCTCTCCGGTGGCGGGCACTGAGCCGCATCGGCGCCCGTTGGACGATGAGCAGGAGGCCCACGACGAGCGCCGTGACGCCGCTGCGAACCGTGACCGCCGTGGCCACGTCGACGCCGTGGTCGAACGCCACGCGGGCCGCCACGTGGTTGCCTCCCATCATCAAGGCGATCAGGAGCAAGGTGGCGAAAGCGGCCACCGGGAGAGCTCCCGCCGGCGGGTCAGCGCGCGGCAACGCGAAAGCCGCAGTTGCCGGACGTGCTGGCCGGCGTGTTGCCATGGCGCCCCGCCACCCGGTACCGGTTGCAGTACGACGCGTGGCACAGGAACGACCCGCCGCGCTGGGAACGACGGCCGGTGATGCGTTGCTGCCGCGGGTCGTGCGCGGGGGTGTCCCGGTGGTAGCTGGGGCTGAACCAGTCGGCGCACCACTGCCACACATTGCCGGTGGCATGGTAGAGGCCGTAGCCGTTGGGGGGCAACGCCGTCGCCGCCACCGGGCCGGGGCGCCAGCCGGGCGCGGGGTCGGTCGGGAAGCTGCCACGCCACACGTTGCAGCGCGACTCGAAGTCGGTCGTGTCGCCCCAGGGAAAGCGCGCGCCATCGAGGCCGCCGCGCGCCGCGTACTCCCATTCGGCTTCGGTCGGCAGCCGGCATCCGGCCCAGTCGCAATAGGCCTGCGCGTCGTGCCACGACACATGCACCACCGGGTGGTCCAGCCGCTCCGCGATCGACGAGGCGCGGCCTTCGGGGCGTTGCCAGCAGGCGAACTCGATGGGCAGCCACCACGGCAGCCCTCGTGGCACCTGGCGCACCGCTTGCCGGACGGCGGGGTCGACCTGCAGGTAGAACACGTGCGACTGGCCTGCCCGCTCGGCATCGGTGACGTAGTGCGTGGCCCGCACGAAGTCGCGGAACTCGGCGTTGGTGACGGTGGTGGCGGCGACCGAGAACGGGCCGATGCTCACTTCGCGGCTCGGCCCTTCACCGTCTTCCACGTGGCCTTCGCCGGTGTCGGTGCCCATGCGGAACGCCCCCCCGGGCAGGTGGATCCACCCGGTGCGCGCCGGCGGCTCGGCAGCCGGAAGGGACGGTGCTGCAGCGGACGGCGGTGCGTCCGCGGCGGACGGCATGCAGCACGAACGGCCGCTCATCGCCACTCACTCGTCTTCCCAGAACGCCCGCGTCACACCCTGGCGGCGCATGAGCTCCACGATCTGCTCGCGCGGCTTGACGCCGCAACGCGTGGCCCAGGCCTCGTACTGGGCCTGCATGTCGCGCACGCGCTCGGGATGCTCGGCAGCCAGGTCGTTCAGTTCGGTGCGGTCGGCCACCATGTCGTACAGCTCCCAGGGGCCGGGATGCCTGCGCACCAGCTTCCAGCGGCCGATGCGCACCGCGGCGTTGCCTTCGTGTTCCCAGAACATCGGCGGACGGTCGTCGGCGTCGCGCTCGAAGGCGGCCTGCAGCGAGTGGCCTTCCAGCGGCAGCACCGCGCGGCCCTGGTACTGCGTCGGATACGGGATGCCCGTCACGTCCAGCAGCGTCGCCATCACGTCGGGCAGGTAGCCCGGCGTGTGGCGGATGGCGCCACGCTGCCCGATGCCCGCAGGCCAGTGGAAGATCAGCGGCGTGGAGATGCCGCCTTCGTGGATCCAGTGCTTGTACAGGCGGAACGGCGTGTTCGACAGGTTGGCCCAGGCGGTGCCATAGCTCTGGTAGGTGTTCTCGGGCCCGGGCATGCGGCGGGTGTCGTTGCCGAAGTGCACGGGTTCGCCACTGCGCGTGTGCTTGCGCGCGATCATCAGCTTGTCGACCAGTTCGTCGATCGTCACGCCTTCGGGGATGTCTTCGGCGCAGGCGCCGTTGTCGGCCAGGAAGATGATCAGTGTGTCGTCGAGCTGGCCCGTGTCCTCCAGTGCCTTCACGATGCGGCCGATGCCCTGGTCCATGCGGTCGATCTGGGCGGCGTAGACCTCCATGCATCGAAGCAGCCAGCCCTTGTGCTCGGCCTCGGTCCACGCCGGCTGCGAGGGGTCGCGCGGGGTCAGCTTCCAGTGGTCGGCCAGCACGCCGGCCTTGACCAGGCGGTCCAGTCTTTCGTCGCGCAAGCGCGTCCCAGCCGGCGTCGAAGCGGCCTTTGTACTTGGCGATGTCCTCCTCGTGCGCGTGCAAGCGGCCAGTGCGGCGCGGTGTAGGCCACGTACTGGAAGAACGGCGTGTCAGGATGCTCGGCGTGGTGGTCGCGGATGAACCGCACCGCCTGGTCGCTGATGGCGTCGGTGTAGAAGAAACCCTCCTCGCGCGCCTCGTGCTCGGCGTTGGCGTTGCCCCGTGTCAGCGTGTTGGGGTCGTAGAAGCTGCCGGCGCCGATGATGGTGCCGTAGAAGGCGTCGAAGCCGCGCTGCATGGGCCACGAATCGGTGGGCTGCCTCAGGTTGCTCGACACGTGCCACTTGCCGCTCATGTAGGTGCGGTAGCCACCGGTCTTCAGCACCTCGGCGATCGTCACGCACTGCTGGTTCAGGTTACCGGCGTAGCCCTCGGGACCCGAGTCGTAGGTCAGGATGCCGATGCCCGTCTGGTGCGGGTGCAGTCCGGTCAGCAGCGAGGCGCGCGACGGACTGCAGCGTGCCGTGTTGTAGAACTGCGAGAAGCGCAGGCCCGCCGCGGCCAGGCGGTCGAGCGTGGGCGTGTCGACCTCGCCGCCGTAGCAGCCGATGTCGGAATAGCCCATGTCGTCGTTCAGTATCAGGACGATGTTCGGTCGCTTGCTCATCGCAGCCTCGTTCAGTTCAGTCGTTCGCCGCTGCTGCGGTCGAACAGGTGTGCCGCCCCGGCGGCAAATCCCAGGTGCACGGCTTGGCCCTCGCGCAGGTCGATCGTGCTGTCCGTCTTGAGCTTGACGCGTTGGTCACCCACGCGCAGCACCGCAATGCGGCTGTCGCCCAGTTCCTCGACCAACTCGACTTCGGCCGGCAGGCCGGCCTCGGCGATTCTCAGGTCACCCGGGCGCACGCCCAGTGTCACGGCGCGCTCGGCAGGCGCCACGGCGTCCACGGTCACACGGCCGGCGCGGCCGACCTGGACGTCCTGGCCCGACCAGGTGGCCTCCAGCAGGTTCATCGGCGGTGTGCCGATGAAGCCGGCCACGGCCGCGTGCGACGGCCGGCCGAAGATGCCCTTGGGCGTGCCCACCTGCACGATGCGGCCGTCCATGAAGACGGCAATGCGGTCGGCCAGCGTCATGGCCTCCTCCTGGTCGTGCGTGACGTAGACGGCGGTGACGCCCAGCGAGCGCTGC
The DNA here is from genome assembly GCA_963717575.1 of uncultured beta proteobacterium. Taxonomy (GTDB): domain Bacteria; phylum Pseudomonadota; class Gammaproteobacteria; order Burkholderiales; family Burkholderiaceae_C; genus Rubrivivax. The sequence continues at coordinate 44,523 of CAVQWK010000039.1, forward strand.
AGCTTCTTCAGCTCGACCCGGGTCTCCAGCCGCAGTCGCGCATCCAGGTTCGACAGCGGCTCGTCGAGCAGGAACAGGCGCGGCTCGCGCACGATGGCGCGCGCCAGCGCCACGCGCTGCTGCTGCCCGCCCGACAATTGCCCCGGCCGCCGGTCGAGCAGGTGGCCGATGCTGACCTTGTCCGCGGCGCCGGCCACCGCGCGCGCAATGGCGTCGGGCGCCTGCCCGACCATCTTCAGAGGGAAGCCAATGTTCTGCGCCACCGTCATGTGCGGGTACAGCGCATAACTCTGGAAGACCATGGCCACGTCGCGATCGCCGGGGTCTCTCTGCGTGACGTCCTCGCCGTCGATCAGCACCCGCCCGGCGCTGATCGACTCGAGCCCGGCCAGCACGCGCAGCGTGGTGGTCTTGCCCGACCCCGACGGGCCGAGCAGCACGAAGAATTCCCCGGGATGGATGTCGAGGTCCACGCCGTGCAGCACGGTCAGCGCACCGTGGCGCTTCACCGCACCTTGCAGCGACACGCCGCCGCGACGACCCGCATTCATCGCCGCCCCCCGCCCTTGACCGCGCCCACCGTCAGGCCCTTGACGATGTGCCGCTGCGCAAGCAGCCCGATCAGGATCACCGGCGCCATTGCCACCATGGCGCCAGCCGCCAGCTTGGCCCACTGCGTCTGCTCGACCGAGATGAAGTTGAACATCGCGACCGTCACCGGTCGCACCCTGTTGCCGCCCAGCACCACCGCGAACAGGAACTCGTTCCAGGCGTTGAGGAAGACGAACACCGTGGTCACCGCGATGCCGCCGCGCACCTGCGGCAGGATCACGTGCCACAACGCGCGCAAGCGGCCGGCACGGTCCAGCAGCGCGGCTTCCTCCATCTCGTACGGGATGTCCTCGAAGTACGACACCATCAGCCAGATCGCGAAGGGCAGCGAGAAGGTGAGGTAGATCACCACCATGCCGAAGTACGTGTCCAGCGCGCCCACCTTCTGCAGCGCAAGGTAGTACGGGATGACCAGCCCCACCGGCGGCAACATCTGCGTGGCCAGCACGTAGAAGCCGCTGACGCGCTTGCCCGGGTAGCGCAACCGTGCGATGGCGTAGCCCGCCGGCAGCGCCAGCAGCATCGTCAGCAGCGTGGCCGACGAAGCGACCACCACGCTGGACCACAGGTTGGGCAGGATCGACGAAGGGCCGAACAGCACCTCGCGGTAGTGCGCGAGCGTGGGCGTGAAGACGAACACCGGTGGGTAGGCCAGCACGTCGCGTTCGCTCTTGAAGGACGTGAGCAAGGCCCACAGCACCGGGAAGGCCCAGACCGACAGCAGCAGCCCGGCCCCGGCGGCCAACGCGATGCGGCGCGTGAACGAATGATTCGTCGGCCCGGTCATTCGCGCCCCCGGCGGCGGCGGAACAGCAGGAAGGACACGGCCAGCGTGATGCCCAGCAACACCGTGGCCAGCGATGCCCCGTAGCCGATATTCAGTTCGGTGAACGATGTGCGGTAGGCGTAGAGGTTCAGGATCTCCGTGGCCGAGCCTGGCCCGCCGCCGGTGGCTGCGAAGATGGCGGCAAAGGCCGACAGCGCCGTCATCGTGCGCAGGATGATCACCATCACGATGGCCGGGCGGATCAGCGGCAGCGTGATGTAGCGAAAGCGCTGCCAGGCGCCGGCGCGATCGAGGCGCGAGGCTTCGAACACGTCGGGCGGCAAAGTGGCCAGCGTGGCCAGCAACACCAGGAAGGCGAACGGTGTCCACTGCCAGGTGTGGATGGCGATCACGGAGATCAGCGCCAGTTGCGGGTCGCCCAGCCAGTTGTGGCTACCCAGGCCCAGTGCGCGCGTGACCAGGTCGACCAACCCGAAATCGGGCGCCAGCACGAGCGTGCGCCAGAACAGGCCCACCACCACCGGTGCCAGCACGATGGGCAGGATGGCCGCAACGCGCAGCAGGCCCTGGCCCTTGGGAATCTGCAGGACCAGCAGCGCCAGCGCCAAGCCGATCACCACCTGCAGCACCACCGTCGACGCGGTGTAGACCACGGTCAGCGTCAGCGAATTCCAGAACCGCGGGTCGCTGCCCATCTTGGTGTAGTTGGCCAAGCCGGCGAAGCCGGACAGCCACGGCATGCTCATGTCCAGCCGCTGCAGGCTGGCCCACAGCAGGTAGACGAGCGGCGCCGTGGTGATGAGCAGCAGCAACAGCAGCGCGGGCGCCAGCAACGCAAACGCGAAGCGGCGCTCGCGCTGCTCGAAGCTCGACGGCGCCGCCGGCATCGACGCGGTCGACGTCAGGGTCAGCCCTTCAGCACCTGCTGGATACGCGTCTGCGCCTCGTCCAGCGCTTCCTTGGCCTTCTTCTGGCCGACCAGTGCTGCCTGGATGCTGGTGGCCATGGCTTCGCCGATGGCCGGCCATTGCGGCAGGCGCGGACGCCAATCGACGTCGGTGTCCTGGTCCAGCGACTCGAGGGCGGCATTGATGAAGTTGTCGCCTGCCCCCTGCATGGCCTGCGCGAACTCCGGCGCGCGCCACAGCGAACTGCGGTTCAGCCCCGAGCGCTTTCCGGCACCGGCGAACTTCCACGATGTGCGCGCCTGGGTCTCGGCCGACGTGGCCCAGCTGATGAACAGCCATGTGGCGCGCTTCTGCTTGTCCGACAGCGCGGCGTTGATCGGGAAGCCCCAGTTCCAGATCGAGGTCACGCGTTTGCCGGTGGGGCCCTTGGGCCAGCGCGCGTAGCCGATCTTGCCGACCACCTTGCTCTTCTCGGGGTTGGTGATCACGGCGGCCGACGAGTGCGCGTCGATGTAGCAGCCCACCGTGCCTTGCGAGAATGCGTCGGCGATGTCGGGCCAGTTCCAGTTGCGCACCGCGGGCGGCGCGTACTGCGTCAGCGCGTTGACGTACCACTCGAGCGCAGCCACCGCCTGCGGCGAGTTGACGACCAGATTGCCGCCGCTGAACCAGCTGCCGCCGAAGCTGCGGAAGATGGACGGGTAGATGTACATGTTCTGCCCGGCGCCGGCAAAGCCGCGCAGCGCCAGGCCATACATGCGGTTGGCGGGGTCGGTCAACGCCTTGGCGTTGACCAGCAACTGATCCAGCGTATCGGCGGGCTTCAGGCCCTTGGCCTCGTACAGATCCTTGCGGTAGACCTGAACCGTCACTTCGCCGTCGTAAGGAATGCCGTATGGCTTGCCGTCCACCGAGTTGGCATCGCGCCAGGCCTTCAAGATGTCGTTGTAGTTGAACCACCCGGCGTCGGTCAGCGCCGGGTCGTTCAGGTAGCGGTCGAGTGGGTCGACCCAGCGGTTGGCCGTGTACAGCGGGTAGTACATGGGGTCGGCCGCGTGGGTGGCGAAGGTGGCGGTCTTCGATGACAGGTCCAGCATCGCCTTCTGGCGGATCTGCCCCGGCGGCACCTTCTCGAAGCGCAGCTTCACGCCGGTGAGGGCCTCGAACTGCGGCGCCAGGGTGATCAGGTTCTCGAAGTAGCCCGCCGGAATCACGGCCACGGTGATGGCTTCGCCTTCGGCCTGCCGCCAGTTGATCTTGGCAGCGCGATACGGGCCCAGGTCGTCGGCCTGGGCCGAGGCCGGTGCGGCCAGCCAGGGCGCGGCCGTGGCGGCCGCGCCGAGCGCCAAACCACGTTGCAGAGCGCTGCGGCGCGTGGGGTCGTGAGATTCGGTCATGGATCCACCTTGCGTGATGTATTCGTTTTCATCCTCAACCTTAGCAGCCCAACGGAAGCTGGGGTAGAAGGATTTCATAGGTACTTCTACGGAATTCGCGGAAGGCGGCGCGGCCGCGCGTGTAATCGATTGCACCTCTATCATCGGCCGATGGACGACAACCCCGCTGCGGCCAAGACGGCCCGCGCGATCGCACGCGACGTGGCCCAACTGGCGGGGGTGTCCACCGCCACCGTGTCGCGCGCGCTGAACCAGCCCGAGCAGGTCGATCCCGAGACCCGGGCCCGCGTGCAGGCCGCGGTGAGCAAGTTGCGCTACCTGCCGCACGGCGCCGCGCGCAGCCTGCGCAGTCAACGCACACGCATGGTCGGTGCGGTGGTGCCGTCGTTCGACTATGCGCTGTACGCACGCACGACCAGCGCCCTGCAGCGCCGGCTGGATGCCAGCGGCTATTCACTGGTGTTGGCCGAGCACGACTACGACCTGGCGGCCGAACTGCGCATCACGGGACAGTTGGTGCAGCACGGCGTCGACGCCTTCATGTTCGTGGGCCTGGATCACGACCCGGCGCTGTTCTCGATGCTTGAGGACTATGGCCGTCCTTACGTGCTGACCTGGGGCGTGGACAGCGCGAGCCAACACCCTAGCATCGGCTTCGACAACCGCCGCGCCACCTCCGAAGTGACGCGTCACCTGCTGGCGCTGGGCCACCGCCGCATCGGGCTGCTGAGCGCGCCGGTCGACGGCAATGACCGCGCGCGCGAGCGCGGTGCGGGCGTGCGCGACGCCCTGGCCGAAGTCGGGCTCGACCTCCCGGCCGAGCGGGTGGCCTACGGCAGCATCGCGCTGGACTCGGCGCGCGCTGCCATGGCCCGCCTGCTCGAGTTGCCCGCCGCGCACCGCCCGAGCGCCGTCGTGGCCACCAACGACGTCTTCGCGGTGGGCGCGATGATGGCCTGCCGCGATGCCGGCATCCACGTGCCAGGCCGGATGTCGATCACCGGCGTCGACAACACCGACCTCGGTGCCACGCAGACACCGGGGCTGACCAGTGTGCGCACGCCCGTGGTCGAGATCGGCACGGCCGCCGCCGAGCAACTGGTGGCGCGACTCGAGGGCCGCGCCTACGCGGCCCAGCAGTGCCTGCCCTTCGAACTGGTGCGGCGCGGCAGCACCGCTGCGCCGGGCTGACGACGGCGGCCCGACGGCGAGCACGCCGTTGCGCGTCTCGTCGGACTGGACGTGAGCAGCCGGCGCGCTGGGCAGGTCGGCCTCGCGGGCCGCCGAGCGGGGCGATGTCGGCGGTGCCTGCTCGGAGCCGGACGCGCCGGCCCCGCACCGCGCCGTCAGCCGACGTGGTGCTTGCCGACGCTGACGCGCTTGGCCTGTCGCCCTTGCGCCGCGACCTCGGGAATGAACTGCACCTCGGTGCCCAGCGCGAGGTGCTCGAAAGGCACCCCGGCACAGTTGGCGGCGTCGAACCAGTACTCGTCACCATCGGGCGTGCGTATGAAGCCACTCTTGCCCTCGTCGCCGAAGCGCACCACCTCGCCGTGCAGCGGCGTCGCGTGCAGTTTCTCCTGGCCACGCCGACGCCGCACCACGTCTTCGAGCTGTCGATTCATGTCGTCGAAAGCGTCGCGCAACGCGACGTAGGCGTCCTCGTCGTGCACACGAGCCACGCTGAGTTCGTGGTCCGGCACCCTCACGTCGATGCGCACCGCGAACGGCCGGCCCTGATGCTGGTGCTTGTGCGTCTGTTCGACGCTGACGACGCACGACATGATGTCCTGGCAGAGCCGATCGAGCTTGTCGGCCTTCTTGCGTACGGCAGACTCGACGGCGTCCGAAGGCTCCATGCCGAGGAAGCGGATCTGAAGCGGAAGTTTCATGGCAGTCTCTCGTGATCAAAGCCGGTCGCGTCGGGGTACCGGCCATCCACCTGGATACGCGGCCTTCATCCCCATGATCGGCACGGGCGGATGGCACCGAGCAATCTTCACACCTCCGTGCATGCTCTCGCCATCTCGCCACTGGCGTCCACTCTAGGCAGGATTCGTCGGCGCGAGTTGATCGCGCGCAATCGACGCCACCGCGAGACGCAGGCCTGCGCTGGAGAACGCGAACGCGTCGCCCCTGACCGAGACCGCGCCCGATGCGATGTAGCTCGCCGCCGAGAGCGGTGTGTTGATGCGTGCCGCATCGCTGCCTATGACGGTGGCGCTGGCGTTGTCGACGGGCACGCCTGTCATGACCGCATTGACACGCCCACCGGCCGTGATCACGAGGTCGTAGGTGCCCGCGGGCACCGGTTACAGCACGAAGCGGCCCATGGCGTCAGGCGGGCGCGTCGGTGAGCGACAGGCTCAGCGTGCCGGTACCGAGAGCGCCGGAGCCCGCAGTGGCTCAACCGTAGCAGTAGACGTCGAGCTTGTTGCCGTCGAGGTCACGGAAGTAGCCGGCGTAGAAGCCCTCGCCGCGAGGACCGGCGGGGCCTTCGTCGGTGCCACCGAGTTCGAGCGCCTTCTTGTAGACGCGATCGACCTTGTCGCGCGAATCGACCGCGATACCGGCCATGACGCCGTTGCCCACCGTGGCCGGCCGGCCGTCGAAAGGCTTCATGATGCAGAGCATCGGTTGGTCCATGGCGGCGGCCCAAGCGTAGCCGCGGTCGCCAAACGCCATCAGGCGCGAGATGCCGATCTCGGCCAGCAGAGCGTCGTAGAACGCCTTGGCACGGGGCAGATCGTTGGTACCCAGAGTGACATAGCCGATCATCGCAATCTCCTTCAGGTTTGAGCGTCTACGTTGTTGTACACCGCCAAGGCGCGCCCACTCAGCGCGGGGCAGGTGCCTGGGGCCATCGGAAGTGTGCGTCACCGTCGTGGTCGGTGCCGTGCCAGTCGCTGACCGAGAAGAGGATGCGGCTGGGCGCCGGCATCTCGACACCGCGCTCGCTCGCCTGCAAGCTCACGCCGGCCAGGTCCAGGCGGCTGTGCCCTGCCCGGATGGCGACCCGACCCCGAAAGCTCACGTTGGTGGCGATGACCTCGCTGTGCTGCGCCGAGAGCGCTACGTCGGCGCTGTCGATGACCGTGTTCTCGACGGTCAGTGACGACGACTTCAACGTGAGTTGCTTCATCCGCGCATCGTCGATGCGCGCCCCCGTGCAATGGTCGAGCGTGATGCTGTCGAAGACGCCGCTGTAGCGGGCGTCTGGGCGGTTCTCGCAGACCACGCTGCCTTGCGAGGCCCCCATCGCCGGGTCGACCGGACGCTGCAGCAGCGGTGCCGTGAGACCCGCCAGGAGCAGGCGGTTGAAGGCGTCAGGGCTCTCCAGCATGGGCGTGTGACCGACCCCGTCGATCACCTTCAATCGCGCATCGGCCATGCGTCCGGCGAGCAGCCTGCCCGTGCGCAGCGGTGCCACCGCATCGTTCGCACCCCAGATCACGGTCGTCGGTGCCTTGGTTTCGCGGATGGCGGAAGTGAAGTCGTGCTCCACGAGGCCGAGCGCTGCTTCGACGTAGGTATAACGACCGAGCAGCGCATGGCGGATTTCCGGGTTCTGCGCCAACCAGCGGTTGAAGTCGTAGCCGTCTTCGAGACGACGGAACGCATCCCGCCGGAACCCGTCGATACGCTCGTCCAGCCCCTTCAGGAAGCGATCGACAGGCACGATCCCCACCTGCGGCATGCGTCGGCTCGCCATGTGCTGCGTGAACACGCTCTTGAGCAGAATGCCCGCCGCGTCCACGAGGACGAGGCGGTCCACCCGCGCGGGATGGGCATCTGCGAAGTACAGGCTGACCGCGGCGCCGAGCGAGTGCCCGACCACGTGCACGCGCTGGCCCGGCGCCGTGCTGTCGAGTACCTCGGCCAGGGTGGCGCCGAGTCCCGTGAACGAATAGCCCTGCGGCGCGCCCGTTGAGCCGCCGAAGCCTGGCAGGTCCAGGGCCACGACGTGAAACTTCGCTGCCAGTGCCGGGATGGTGCGTGCCCAATCGCGATGCGCGTTGCCGCCCAGGCCGTGCACCAGCAGTACCGTGTTCGCATCGACGGCGCCGGCTTCGCCGACCAGCACGCGCTGCCCGTTGCGCAGCGCCAGGCAGCGGTAGCGAAGTTGCGCCAGGCGGGTGGGGGCGGACGCTGCCGCCTCGCTGGCGCGCTCGATGCACGGCACGGGCAGGGGCGGCTCGGCAGCAATGGACGCGGCAGTCAACATGCCGGCAGCCGCCAGCAAGGTGAACGACAACATCAATGTACGCTTGGGCACTCGTCAGGACACGAGCCGGGCGACGACCACGGGGTCCGCTCGCCTGCGTGGGTCCACCGTTCGCGGCGACACGGTCTGCGCGACAAGCAGTGCGGCCGCCAGGTGGCGGCCCAGGACACGCAGCACCCGTCTCTGGTCGAGGCTGCTGCGGGAACGGGTCTTGGTCATACCCGCGAGTCTATGGCGGGCCGCCCGAACCGGCGCCGTCAACGCCCCTGGCACGCCCTCCGCGATTCGCGCTGCCTGCCCGTGCTTCACGCTGTGCTCTTGCACGTTCCCACGCACGGGTTGACCCTCCGCCGGACACAGCCGCCTTCAGGCGGCACACTCCTGCCGAACGACTGCCTGCCCGCATGCTCCCCATCGCCTTCGACAACACCTACGCGCGTGAGTTGCCCGGCCTTTACGCCGCCTGGAAGCCCGCCACCGTACCGGCGCCCGCCCTGCTGTTCCTGAACCGGGCGCTGGCCGACGATCTGGGCCTGGATGCCCCCGCACTGGACGGCCCCGAAGGCGCCGCGCTCTTCTCCGGCAACACGTTGCCCGAGGGCGCCGAGCCGCTGGCCCAGGCCTACGCCGGCCACCAGTTCGGTGGCTTCTCGCCCCAACTGGGCGACGGCCGCGCGCTGCTGCTGGGCGAGGTGATCGACCGCCGCGGCCAGCGGCGAGACATCGCCTTCAAGGGCTCGGGTCGCACACCGTTTTCGCGCGGGGGCGACGGCAAGGCGGCCGTGGGCCCGATGCTGCGCGAGGTTCTGATCGGCGAGGCCATGCACGGCCTGGGCATCCCCAGCACGCGCGCGCTGGCCGTGGTGGCCACGGGCGAGCTGGTCTACCGCGAAGCAGCCTTTCCCGGCGCGGTCCTGACGCGCGTCGCAGCCAGCCACCTGCGCGTGGGCACCTTCCAGTTCTTCGCCGCCCGGGGCGAGACCGACAAGCTGCGCCAGCTGGCCGAGTACGCCATCGCGCGCCACGACCCGGCGCTGGCGGGCACGCCGGGCCGCCACCTGGCGCTGCTGCGCGCCGTGGCCGGGCGGCAGGCCCGGCTGATCGCGCAGTGGATGAACGTGGGCTTCATCCACGGCGTGATGAACACCGACAACATGACGATCTCGGGCGAGACCATCGACTACGGTCCCTGTGCCTTCATGGAGGCCTACGACCCGGCCACCGTCTTCAGCAGCATCGACCACGGCGGCCGCTATGCCTACGGCAACCAGCCGTCGATCGCGCGCTGGAACCTGGCGCGCCTGGCCGAAGCGCTGTTGCCGCTGATGGCCGACGGTGACGACGAAATTGCGGTGCGGCAGGCGGTGGCGGACGTGACGGCGGTCATCGACGCGTTCCCGGCCCTGTACGCCGAGGCGCTGCTGCAAGGCTGGCGCGCCAAGCTCGGCCTGCAGCAGGCCGCCGACGACAGCGGCGACGCCGCGCTGGCCGAGGACTGGCTCGCGCTGCTGCAGCAGCACGCCGTGGACTTCACGCTGGCCTGGCGCCGCCTGGCCGACGCGGCCGCGGGTGACGCCAACCCCTTGCACGCGCTGTTCGCCGAGCCGGCTGCGGTAAACCCCTGGCTGGAACGCTGGCGCGACCGCTGCAGTCAAGAGGACGGCGGCGACAGCGGCGCCGGCCTCGCCCGTGCCACGCGCATGCGCCAGGTGAACCCGTGGGTCATCCCCCGCAACCACCGTGTCGAGGAGGCCCTGGCCGCGGCCTCGGAGCACGGTGACTTGGACCTGCTGGAACGCCTGCTGGCCGCCCTGCGGCAGCCGTATGACGAAGACCCGGCCTTCGCGCGCTACGCCGAACCGGCGCCGGCGCAGGTCAGCGCGGGGTACCAGACATTCTGCGGCACCTAGTTCCAACGATGCGCAAGCCGCATGCGACGAGCCCTGTGACCGACACGGCTCGGGGCGGGTGCTGCCGCCCCCGGTCCGTCCACGAACCTGGTTGGGGGCCTGCAGACTGGCGAGCAGGAAGCGGCGATAGGCTTCGCGGCACAGGCGTCGCCGGCGTCGATCCCATCGGCAACGACGCGGGTCGGCACCGGCTCAGACCAAGCCTGCGCTCAATCCGACAGGATGAATGTCACCTTCAGAATCACCTTGTAGCCTGTGACCTTGCCGTTATCGATGGTCACTTCCTGATCCTTGATCCAGGCGCCTTTCACGTTCTTCAGCGTCTTGTTGGCACGCTCGACGCCTTGGAGGATCGCGTCCTGAAAACTCACTGCGCTGACGCTACTGATTTCGGTGATGCGTGCGACGGTCATGATCTGGCCCCTTCTCGGCTGAGACCTCGGCTCGAGGTCGAAGTCCGAAGGCTGCGCCCGTGACCTCCCGCAGGTCTGTGCGGAAGCCCACAGAAGCGTGGGCCCATGGGACCCTTTGCGAACTCGGGGCCTGCGCGTGAGGCCCGCGACGCGGCCGGGTCAGGCGCCGAGCAACTCGCCGATGGTCTTCAGATCCTCGATGCGGTCGCACACGGCCTTGACAATCATCAGGAGCGGCGGGCCCATGAACAGGCCCCAGATGCCCCACAGCCATCCCCAGGCGAGCACGCCGACGAAGATCACCACGGGGTTCATGCGGCTGGCGCGACCTGTCAGCCAGGGCGTCAGCAGGTTGCCCTCGATGGTGTTGATGAGCAGCGAACCGCCGCCGATCAGCGCCGCCATTTCGAGCGTGCCGAACTGCACGAAGCCTGCCATCGCCAAACCGCCGGCGGTGACCACCGAACCGAGGTACGGCACCAGGTTGAGCATGGCCGCCACGACGCCCCACACGGCAGCGTGGTCCATCCCGACCCACAGCAGGCCAGCCAGGTGGCCACGCCGACCAGCACGCTGGTGAAGACCTGGACCATCAGGTAGCGCTGGATCTGCTCGGTGATCTCGTCGAGCGCCTGGATCGTGATCTTCTTCTTGCTGAACGTGGGGCCGGCGAGCTTGACCATCTTGCGCCGAAAGCTGTTGCCCGACGGAGCAGGAAGAAGCGTGATGAAGAGCACCACCATCGCCTGACCCGCAACGCCGACCAGGCCGAGCGTGCTGCTCCACAGGTAGTCCTTGATGTTGAAGTGAGGCCGCTCGATCTGCACACGGGTGACGCCCTTGGCTGGCCGGCGGCGCCGCCGCACCGGCTTCTTCGGCGGCCTGCTCGAGCTTCGCCGCCGCCCGCTGGACCTTTTCGATCGGGCTCTCGGGCGCGCCGGGCACGGCGCGCACCGACTCGCGGAGCTTCTGCGCCGCGTCGGGCAGCGATTCGAGCAGCGCCGTCGCGTCGTCGCTGAGCGAATACAACATCGACCCGAGACCGCACACGACCATGATCAGCAGCACCGCCGCCCCCAGCGCACGCGGAACGTGCCAGCGCTGCAGGCGTTCGACCGCCGGCGACAGTGCATAACTCAACATCACGCCCAGCAGCAGCGGAATGAATACCGCGCTGGCCCAGTGCAGCATGAAGATGCTGAGCAGGAGCGCGATCAGTGCCAGCGAAACGCTGCGCACGTCGATGGGCATGTGCAGATACAGCCGCTCCGGCTCCGTCGCTGGCACAACGGCTTCGCGAACGGTTTGGGCATCTGACATGGGGTCGACTTGCATGGATGAATCTGTGGTGGCAGCCGTGGAGCTTGTGCGATGCCGCTGCTGCAGCCTATCGCGCAAACTGGATGCGTGCGTGGGGGCAGGCCTCTTGTCGCAACCTCCGGCCGCCGCAGACTCGGTCGGCCGTTCGTTCGGTGCAGGACACAATGTATCAGTGTGGGGAGGTCCGACCGACGCGCTGTCGGACGCCGAATGGGCGCGCCCGCTGCGCGCGCCCACGAATCCCTGCAAAGGCGCCACGAAATGAGGCTATTGCCCCCCGTCGCAGAGGAGTTGCGACACGTCTCGTCGCGGGGCGGGCGTGCTCACCCTCGGCTGCGACCGAACACGAAGCTGACCACGGCGAGGATCAGGAACACGACGAAGAGGATCTTCGCAATGCCCGCGGCGCTGGCCGCAATGCCGCCGAAGCCCAGCACGGCGGCGATCAAGGCAATGACGAGAAAGACAACGGCATAGTGCAGCATCGAAGTACTCCCGACCGGGCGCTGGGTGAGGCACCCGGCCATTCGGTTTTCGGGCGCCTGAACGTGTGGGGCGAGGCCCCTGATGCCCGGTAGCGAACCACGGGCCAGGGCGCCTGCCCATTCACCCCTTCACGTCCAAGCGCGAAGGCGGAGTCAAGGACGGACGACGATCTGATTCTTCACCGACTTGACGCCGTTGACGTCACGCGCGATGCGCTCGGCGGTGTCCTTCTCGGTGGTGTTCTTGGCGAAGCCGGAGAGCATCACCGTGCCGTTGAGCGTTTCGACGCTGATGCTGGTGCCGGCCACATTCGGGTTGTCCAGCATCCGGCTCTTGACCTGGGTCGTGATGGTCGCGTCGTCGATGTAGGCGCCGGTGCTTTCCTGGCCGCGGACTGACGGCACAACCGGCGGTGGCCAAGAGGGCCCCAACCATGGCGGCGGCGGTGAGCGTTGTACGGAAGTTCATGATCTACCTCGCTGAATATGGAAAAGGTCTTTCCACTTGACATGAACATACCCGTCCGGCGCCACTGGGTCTGTACGCTACAGCACATAGCCGGACGGGTCAGGCTGCATACCAGAGCACGGCAAGGTAGTGGGATGCCGTACCGGCCATCACGAAGAGGTGCCAGATCAGGTGACCAAAGCGCAGGCGCGAATCCGCTGCAAAGAAGACCACGCCGGCGGTGTAGAACAGGCCGCCCGCCAGCAACCACAGAAGGCCGGCTGCAGGCACCCTGGCGAACAGCGGATCGACGGCGACCACGACCAGCCACCCCATCAACAGATAGAGTCCGGTCGAGAAGATCGGGTGCGAGCCCTTGCCGAAAGACTTGAGCGCGATCCCGGCCAAGGCCAGGCCCCAGACGACTCCGAAGAGCGCCCAGCCCCACGCACCCCGAAGCACCCCCAGCGTGAACGGCGTATACGAACCGGCGATCAGCAGAAAGATCGAGGCATGGTCGAGGCCCCGGAAGACGCGCTTTGCCCTGCCCGCGGGCAGCGCGTGATACAGCGTCGAGGCCAGGTACAGGACGACGATGGTCGCGCAGAAGGTACTCGTGCCGACGACGAATGCCGTGTCTGCGCGACCTGCCGCCTGTGCGATGAGATAAGGACCGCCAACGAGTGCGGCCACGAGCCCCAGGCCGTGACTGAGGCTGTTCGCAAGTTCTTCGGCTGGCGATTGCTCATGCCGGTGGCCCGCAGGCGCTGTACGCGAGACCGGTCCCATCGCGCCCCACCATCGATCCAAAGTCACGTCCACCGCTGCGCGAGCAAGGCCGACGCCGCGGCGATCGGCGTCCGTCGATCAGACGACCGCACCGAACAACGCCCCCACACCCGCGGTGATGGCCATGGCCAGGGCACCCCAGAACGTGACCCGCCATGCGCCCACCAGCATGCCGGCACCGCCGGCCCGGGCAGCGACCGCGCCCAGCAAGGCCAGGAAGAAGAGCGACGTGCCCGAAACCCACGCAATCAGCGACGGCGCGGGTGCCAATGCCGTCACGGCCAGGGGCAGCGCCGCGCCGACCGCAAAGCTGCGCGGCCGACGCCAGCGCCGCCTGCACCGGCCGCGCGCTCAGCGTCTCGGAGATGCCGAGCTCGTCGCGCGCATGCGCGCCGAGCGCGTCGTGCGCCATGAGTTGTTCCGCCACCTGCTGTGCCAGGGCAGGCTCGAGCCCGCGTGCGACATAGATGCCGCCAGCTCCCGCTGCTCCGCCGCCGGGTCTGCTTCGAGCTCGGCGCGCTCGCGCGCCAGGTCGGCCTGCTCGGTATCGGCCTGTGAATGGACCGAGACATACTCGCCCGCTGCCATCGACATGGCGCCGGCCACCAGCCCTGCGACGCCCGTGAACAGGACATTGCCCGGGCTGGCGCTGGCTGCCGCAACGCCGACCACCAGGCTGGCCGTCGAGACGATGCCGTCGTTGGCCCCGAGCACGGCGGCGCGCAGCCAGCCGATCCGATCGGTGCGGTGGCGCTCTGCGTGGCGACGCCACGGGCTCATGGTGCGATCAGCGCGACTGCCATCTTCGATGCGTCCATGTCCGCTCTCCTGAAAGCTGCCTCTGATACCCTGAACTCATCCAGTGGATCAGAGGATCTTCAAACTGCCAACCTACCGCGATCGTCTTCAAGCGGCAAGCCCGCCTGCCTGGCTTTCGTCGATTCTTTGATGTAGCGCAGCATGCGTGGAAACGGCCCCGCGATGAGCCGCAGTGCAAGAGCGTCCAGGGTACGACGATCCACGTTGATCTTGCGCAATCGAGACGCCCCTTTCCAGGAGCAGTCTGTGCATTGAATCGTGGTCGTGCTGGTCATCCTGCTCTTGATGGGGAGGGTGTAGCGCGCTGATTCGGGTCGATGGCTTCTTGGCAGCGTAGCCCGGTTGTCAACGGCCGGTGGCAGGGGAATTCGGTCGATGCTGGTCGTCGAAGCCGATAACGAAGGAGTTGAACATGAGCGTCAACAAGGACCAAGTCAAGGGCGCCCTGAAAGACATCGGGGGCAAGATCCAGGAGGAAGCCGGCAAACTGGTCGGCAGCACGAAGCAACAGGTCAAGGGGCTGAAGAATCAGGCCGCGGGCAAGATGCAGAAGGGCATTGGCGATCTGAAGAAAGCCGTCAGCGATGTGAAGGAGGCGGCCAAGAAGTGACAGGCAGGCCCGGTCGCGTGGCGGCCTCGATTGTCGGCGTAGCCGTGGCAATGTCACAGGTGCGTCCCGGGCATCTCAAATGACGCCTACGCTGATCCCCCTGCTGGTTCTGCTCACGGCACTTGCCGCGAACGCGCAAGGGGATCCGAAGAAGCCCGTGCGCCGCGCACCCCCGCTGGCGCCGCTGGTGCTCCCGCCGGCCCCGGGCGAACAGTTGGCGGCCGCCGCAATGACGTACTTCGGCGACTACGCCTGCGAGTTCGATCAGAGCTTGCAGGTCAGCCTGAACCCGCGCTTCGACGGTTATGTCGACGTGCGCTTCGGCAAGCAGTTGCACACGATGAAGCCGGTCCTGTCTCAGACGGGCGCGCTTCGGCTGGAGGACGTGCGTGGACGGCTGCTGCTGCTGCAGATCGGGGTGAAGTCGATGCTGTTTGACGTGCAGGCCGGCCGCCGCCTGGTCGATGAATGCGTGCACGAGAGGCAAGCCGCGAACCGGCGCGCGATAGCCGCGGCGCCACCCCAACCAGGACTCGGCATCGAGCCGGATCGCACCACCGACGCTGCGGAGGCGGCCTCCGCGCCGTCGGCGCCTGCGAGTGCGCCGATGGCCCCGTCAACCGCCGGCCGTTGACGGGTTCCACCGAATGCCGGGCTTACGGGTCCGTGCGCGAACGAGCCCGTGACGGACCCCACGCTAAGATGCTGCGATGCGATGGCTGCAGAAGCTCCGCGTGGTCCCGCTCGCAGCGGCCCTGTCGTTGTCGACGCCGCTCGCCGCGGCCGAGAAGCAGACGGTCTGCACCATCACCGTCAACTCCGCCGACGAGAAGGAAGCCTTTCGCCGCTAACTGCCCGCATCGAAGTACCGGTTCGTCGAACTCGTCGAGCGCGGCCGGCCCGACTGGCTGGCGTCGGCCTGCCGCGCGGGCGTCTCCTGCGACGTGCTCATCATCTCCGGCCACTACGACGGCGGCAACGAGTTCTTTTCGGATCGGCTGGACGTCAGCGAGTTCCTGCCCGTCGACGAACTGGAGCGCGTGTCCTGCAGCGACTCATGCCCCGGACTCTTCTCGCAGCTGAAGGAGGTCTACCTCTTCGGCTGCAACACGCTGAATCCGCGGCCGCTGAGCAGCGCATCGGCCGAGGTCGTTCGCAGTCTCGTGCGCGAAGGGCACTCACTCAAGGAGGCCGAGCGCCAATTGCAGATCGTTGAACGCAGGCGCACGGCGAGAGCAGCCGCGACCGCATGCGCCATGGTGTTCAAGGACGTTCCGGTGATCTACGGCTTCTCGTCGATGGCGCCGCTGGGCCCGGTCGCGAGCGTCCACGCTGAGCGGCTACTTCCGGGCGGCCGGCGCCCGCGAGATCGGTCAGCGGCCGCCCGAGCGGCCGCCTGCTCGGGCAATTCGCGCCTACGCGGCATGTCCGTGACCCAGGGCATGACCGACGAGGATCCGCACGCCGATGTGCGGCGCGACGTGTGCCAGTTCGCCGACGACCGCTTGTCCGACGCGCAGAAGCTCGACTTCGTTCACCAGATCCTGCAGCGGCCGACGGCCGAAGCCAGGATCCACCTCGACCGCATCCAGCGGCTGACGCACGGCGCTCGACGACCCCGCACGGCGGACGCCGGAGGTGGCCCAGGCGCTCGAGGACATCGCGCGCGACGCCGACGCCCGGACGCGCTTTCTCGGCTTCGCACGCGATGCCGACCAGCCTGCGGTGCGGCGCGCGCATGATCAAGGTCGCGCGCGACCTGGGCTGGCTGTCGGCCGACGAGCGGTGGGATGAACTCGCGCTGATGCTGGGCGAACTGCAGGCCCGCAGCACGGTCGGCGTGACCGAGGTGGATCTCGCCTGCACCCTGAACCAGGAGCACGACCTCGACGGCGCGTTCAATCGGCGCGTGGCGCCGGGCAGCCCGGCCGACGACGTGCCGCACGCCGCCGTGCGCGCCTGCCTGGGCAGCGCCGAGGGTCACGCGCGCACGCTCGAAGGGCTGGTCAGCCCGAGCGAGGCGGATGTCCGGATCGCGCAGGCCTACCTGCGGCACCGGCCCATCACCGATGCCAGCGAGTTGCGCCGGGTCGCCGACGGACATCGCCCGCATGCGTACCGTCCGATGCGCAGGTGCGCGCGCTGGAGGCGCTGGGCCGGCACTATGTCTCCGATCGCGAAATCCTGGAAATGCTGGCACGTCTGTTCTCGGAGACACCTTCATGGTCGGTCCAGGCCGCGATCGCGGGCATCCTGATCCGCGCCGACCTGCGGTCGATCGCCAGCCCGCAACTCGTGCGCACCTTGCACGAGGACCGCCTGCCGTCCGCCGCCGGCGACGACATGATCGACGCGCTGATACGCCGGCTGCAGCGCCCTGACATCGCGCCAGCCCCGATCGGGTGGCACGCAAGCGCGCCTCTTACATGCACTTGCCTCACCGCCGCGGCTTGTGGAACACTCGACGGCATGCTGCGTCGAACCACCCTGACCCGATCCCTGTTCGCGCACGGCGGCCGCCCTGCTGGCCTGCCTGGCCGCGGCATGGTCGTTCGCTGCGCAGCGCCGCACCGAAGACGGTGTGCACCGTCACCATCAACTCGTCCGACGAGAAGGACGCGTTCCAGCGCCATCTGCCGCGCGGCGAATACCGGTTCGTCGAACTGGTGCAGCGCGGGCAAGCCGCGATTGGCTGGCCGTCGGCCTGCCAGCGCGGCGTGACCTGCGACGCGCTCATCATTTCCGGCCATTTCGACGACGGCACCGAGTTCTACACCGACCGCTTCGACGACCGCGAATTCCTGACCGTGCACGAAATGCAACACGCTTCGTGCAGCGCGTCCGTGCAACGGCTTGTTCTCGCAACTCAAGGAGGTGTATCTGTTCGGATGCAACACCTTGAAGTCGGACGCCGCGGCATGTCGCCTCGGCCGAGGTGGCGCGCAGCCTGGTGCGTTCGGGCCATTCGCAGGCCGATGCCGAACGCGTCGCCGCCCTGTTGAGCGAGCGCTATGGCCAGAGCAATCGCGACCGGCTGCGCCACGTCTTCAAGGACGTGCCGGTGCTCTACGGCTTTTCGTCGAAGGCGCCGCTCGGGCGCACGGCGGGGCCGCTGCTCGAGCGCTACTTCCAGATCGGCACCCGCCGGGCGAAGTCGCCAGCGGCCGCGCGAGCCCGACCCTGCTGAAGCTCTTCGGGCCGAGCTCGATGATCGCCGTCGCGGGCCTGACCGATGCCGATCCGCACGCGGGCTTTCGCCGCGACATGTGCGGCTTCGCCGACGATCGGCCCGTCGGATGCGCAGAAGCTCGCCTTCATGCACGAGGTGCTGCAGCGCGACGTGACCGAAGTGCGCATGTTCCTCGATCATCTCGAGCGCTACGCCGCCTCGATCGGCCCGGCGCAGCGGCTCGTGCCCGAGGTGGCCGCGGCGCTCGGCGCGATCGAAGCGCGACCGCCGCGCGCGCGAACGCTACCTCGAGTTCGCACGCGACGCCGACGAAGCGGCGGTGCAGACCCGCATGATGGCGCTGGCGCGCACGCCTCGGCTGGCTGTCGCCCGCGCAGGAGCAGGCCGAGTTCGTGCGCATGATCGCTGATCGCATGGCCCGCGGCAGCCTGGGCAAGACCGAGGTCGATCTCGTCTGCGCGACCCACCAGGACCGCGAACCGGGCCTTGCGCGGCAGTTGCTGGCCACGGGCGCGGCGCGACCCGGCAACGTGGCGCATGCGGCCGTGCTGGCGTGCCTGGGCAGCGCCGAGGCCCACGAACGCACCGTTCAAGCATTGACGAGTTCCCGCGACGAGGATGTCGCGATCGCCCAGGTCTACCTGCGCCACCGACCGCTGGCCGACGTCGGCGAACTGCGCGCCGTCACGTCGGGCATCGCGCGCATGACCGCCGCCGGCGCGCAGGTGCGCGCCCTCGAGACGCTGGCGCGGCAGCGCCTGGCCGATCCGCAAAGCCTGCAGGAGATCGCGCGGCCTGTTCCCGCTGGCCCGGTCGCTCGAAGTGCAGCGCGCGATCGCCGGCATCCTGATCCGCTCCGACACCAAGATGCTGGCGCGCGCCGACCTCGCCCGCTCGCTGCGCCAGCACCGGCTGAAGTCACCCGACGGCAGCGACGTGATCGACATGCTGATCCGCTTGCTTCAGTCCACCTAGCGAACGCCGCTGCAGCGCCGAGTGGCTGCGCAGCGCCAGTCGAAACGGGCGGCAGCCTCTGGACGACAGCGCCACCTGAACGAGACCCGATGCGGCGGGCGATCGGGGCGTCGCAGCCGGGTTGGGCGGGCGGAGGGATCATCGGGCCAGGATGACGCCCGGGTCGCCGGCGTACAAGGCCTGCACGTCGGCGGCACGGCGCGTCAGCACGGCGCGACTGGTTGATGTAGCCCTTGTCGGTGATCTCGCCGGCATCGGCCTGCGGCGGCTCGCGCAGCACCAGCGCCGCGCGCCGGTGCACTGCGACGAGCCGCCGCCCTCGCCCTTCAGCGCCTGCAGCGCGGCCGCGCACGCGTGCCGCCAGCGCGTCGGCGGGCAGCGCCGCGGCCTGCGGGCGACGGGAACACCAGCACGCCGACCTCGTCGCGATCGTGGCCGGTGACCACCACGTCCTGGGCCAGCGGCGCCAGCGCCGAGACCACGCGCACGCGCAGCGTGCCCACCGACACCCAGGTGCCGGTGGTGAGCTTGAAGTCCTCGGCGACGCGGCCGTCGAAGGCAACGCCGAGTTCGGGCCGCGCCTCGTCGACAGGCTTGCCGGCGTCGCCGATGCAGTAGTAGCCCTCGTCGTCGAAGGCCTGCGGCCGTCAGGTGCGGCGCGTCGCGGTAACCGGGGAAGACGCTGACGCCGCGCACCCGCAGCTCCAGCTTGCTGCCCACGCGCGTTGCGGCACGAACTTCAGCTCCATGCCGGGCAGCGGCAGGCCGATGCACGCCGGCGCGTTCGAGCTTCCAGTGCGCACTGGTGATCGCCGGCGAGGTCTCGGTCGAGCCCCACGACGTGGTGAACCAGACCGGCCTCGCCACGGATGCGCCGCGCCAGCGCCTCGCAGGCGCTCCCAGGTGGCCTGCGGCAGCGCGGCGCCGGCATAGAACACCATGCGCAGCCGCTCGAAGAAGCGCCGGGCCTGAGCCTCGTCCTGCTTCGAGGATCGGCAGCAGCATGTCGAAGCCGCGCGGCACGTTGAAGTACAGCGTGGGCTTGCACCTCGCGCAGGTTGCGCGACTGACTTCTCGATCAGGCCCGGCGCGGGCCGGCCCTCGTCGATGAAGAGCGTGCCGCCGTTGCGCAGCACCAGGTTGAGGTTGTGGTTGCCGCCGAAGGTGTGGCTCCAGGGCAGCCAGTCGACGATCACCGGCGTCTCGTGTTCCAGGAAGCGCCAGGCCTGAGCCACCATCTGCTGGTTGGCGCACAGCATGCGGTGCGTGTTGATCACCACCTTGGGGTGGCCGGTGGAGCCCGACGTCAGCAGGTATTTGGCGTGCGTGTCGGGCGTGATCCGGGCCAATGCCTCCTGCACCGCCGGCCCTTCGGCGGTGCGGGCCAGGCTATCGAAGTGCAGCGCCCCCGGAAAGGCCTCGGCCCCCTGGCTGAACACGGCCACGGCATGCAGGCCGCTGCTGGCCAGCGCAGGGCCGTACACCTGGGCATCGGACGCGTAGACCAGCGCCGGCCCCAGCGTGTTGAGGATGCCGTGGATCTTGGTGTAGTCCTGCGTCAGGCGGCAGTAGGCGCTGGACACCGTGCACACGGCGCGGCCGATGTGCATGCCCGCCAGCATCAGCAGCAAGTGGTCCACCGCGTTGTCCGACAGCACGACGATCGGCGCCTGCGGCGTCAGCTTCAGCCCCAGCAGGCTCTGCGCGATGCGGCCGACCTGCTCGCGCGTCTGGCGCCAGGTCAGGCGCCGCCAATCACCGGTGGCGGTCGCGCTCGGCAAAGGCCAGCGCATCGGGCGTCTCGATCGCCCAGCGTTCCAGCCATTCGCCGACGCAGCGGGCATACGGCTTCAGCGGCTCGGGCGAGCGCAGCACGAAGCTGCCGTCGTCGAAGCCCACGCGCACGGTGCGCGGCGGTGCCAGCCATTGCGGATCGTCCACTGTCCGGGTCATGATGTCTCCGTTGCCAACTACCATCCCACAAGCGGCCGCTGCGCATCCGGAATCGAAGCTCGAGATCGCCTTGAAGCCCTTTTTGCCGCTGGAGATCTGCGCGATCTACAGCGACATCGACGGCCGCTGCGCCATCGCCGCGCGCCAGCGCTGCAGGTGCGGGTGCTGCTCACCCGGCTTGACCTTCACCACGCGCGCGAAGTCGACGGCCACCACGGCGGTGATGTCGGCGATGCTGAACCGATCGGCGGCGATGAAGTCGCGGCCGGCCAGGCGGTCGTTCAGCGTGACGAAGAACTGCTGCACCCGGGCCAGGCCGCGCTGCGCCAGCTCGGGGATCTGCGGATAGTCCACCGGCCCGGGCAGCGCCCGGTTGGCCATGGCCGGCGCGCTGTTGCGCAGCGCCTCGGCGATGGCCAGCAGGCCCTCGAACTCGACGCGCCAGTTCCAGCTCGCGATCTCGGCCTTCTCCTGCGGCGTGCTGCCCAGCAGCGGCGGCTGCGGGAAGCGGGCCTCCAGGTAGGCCGTGATCGCCGCGTTGTCGGTCAGCAGCAGGCCCTCGTCGGTGCGCAGCGCCGGCACGGTGCATTGCGGGTTGATCTTGCGGTAGGCGTCGCCGAGTTGCTCGCCGTTCCGCAGGTCCACCTGCGACCGTCTCGTGGGCGATGCCCTTCTCGGCGAGCAGGATGCGGGCGCGGCGCGGGCTCGGCGCGGTGGCGCAGTCGTAGAGGGTGATCATCGTCGGGGCCTTCGTGGTGGGCGGAGCGACGCGTCAGCGCGGCGCCGCCAGCTTGTCCTGGGTCCGGGTGTCGAAGTCGCCGGCGTCGTGGCGCTCGTGCAGCTGGCTGGACGGCTGGCCCCAGGTGCGGTTGACCATGCGGCCGCGCTGCACGGCCGGACGCTGGGCGATCTGGTCGGTCCAGCGCAGGACGTTGCGTGTAGTCCTGCACCTGCAGGAACTCGCCCGCTTCGTAGAGCTGGCCCTTGGCGAGCGCGCCGTACCAGGGCCAGACCGCCATGTCGGCGATCGTGTAGTCGTCGCCCGCCAGGTAGGGGCTCTCGGCGAGGCGCCGGTCGAGCACGTCGAGCTGGCGCTTGACCTCCATCGCGTAGCGATCGATCGCGTATTCGATCTTGGTCGGCGCGTAGGCGTAGAAGTGGCCGAAGCCGCCGCCGAGAAAGGGCGCGCTGCCCATCTGCCAGAACAGCCACGACAGGCACTCGGCGCGCTCGGTCGCCGCGCGGCCGGCAGGAAGGCGCCGAACTTCTCGGCCAGATACAGCAGGATCGCGCCGGACTCGAACACCCGGACCGGCGTCGGCCCGCTGCGGTCCACCAGCGCCGGGATCTTGGAGTTCGGGTTGACCGCGACGAAGCCGCTGCCGAACTGCTCGCCCTCGTTGATCCGGATCAGCCAGGCGTCGTACTCGGCGCCGCCGTGGCCCAGCGCCAGCAGTTCTTCCAGCATCACCGTGACCTTGACGCCGTTCGGCGTGGCCAGCGAATAGAGCTGCAGCGGATGGCGGCCCACCGGCAGGTCCTTGTCGTGGGTCGGGCCCGCGATCGGACGGTTGATGTTCGCGAAGCGGCCGCCGTTGCCCTTGTTCCAGGTCCAGACCTTCGGCGGCGTGTAGGAGGACGATTCGTTCATGCAGTGATCTCCGTGCGGTGGCGGCTCGGGCAGCTCGGGCATCGGGGGCAGCGCCAGAGCCCCAGCGAGCGCGCCCTGCCCCGATCAGGCCAGATCGAAGCGATCCAGGTTCATCACCTTGCTCCAGGCCGCGACGAAGTCATCGACGAACTTCCGTTGGTTGTCGTCGCAGGCATAGACCTCGGCAAGCGCGCGGAGTTCGGCGTTCGAGCCAAATACGAGATCGACCCGGGTCCCCGTCCATCTGACCCGGCCGGACGAACGATCGCGTCCTTCGTACACCCCGTCGATCGAAGAGGGCCGCCACTCGACACTCATGTCGAGCAGATTGATGAAGAAGTCGCTCGTCAGCGTCCCGGGCCTGGCCGTGAACACGCCGTGCCCGGACTGCCCGAAGTTGGTATTCAGGACACGCATACCGCCGACCAGCGCCGTCATCTCGGGTGCCGTCAGTGTCATCAACCGGGCGCGATCCAGCAGAAGCTCCTCGGCGGGTGTCTTCAGGCCTGCACGCAGGTAGTTGCGGAAGCCGTCTGCCCTCGGCTCCAGAACGGCGAACGACTCCACATCGGTCTGCTCCTGCAAGGCGTCCGTCCGCCCAGGCGAGAACGGCACCTCGACGTCGTGGCCGGCCTTCTTCGCGGCTGCTTCGACCGCGGCGCAGCCAGCCAGCACGATGAAGTCTGCCAGCGAGATCCGCTTGTTGCCGGACTGGGCGCCGTTAAACGCCCCGCGGATGGCTTCGAGACTCTGCAGAACCCTCGCCAGTTCGATCGGCTGGTTCGCCTCCCAGTCCTTCTGGGGTGCCAGGCGGACGCGCGCCCCATTCGCCCCGCCGCGCTTGTCCGAGCCACGGAACGTCGCTGCCGACGCCCACGCCGTGCTCACCAGTTGGGAGATGGACAAGCCCGAAGAGAGGATCCTGGTCTTCAGCGCCGCGATGTCCTGCACGTCCAGCGGCTCATGATCCGCCGCTGGGACAGGGTCTTGCCAGATCAGCTCTTCGGCCGGCACCTCGGATCCGAGGTAGCGGGCACGCGGTCCCATGTCGCGGTGGGTCAGCTTGAACCAGGCGCGGGCGAAGGCATCGGCAAACGCCTGCGGGTTCTGGTGGAAACGGCGCGAAATCTTCTCGTAGACCGGGTCGAAGCGCAGCGACAGGTCGGCCGTCGTCATCATCGGCCGGTGCTTCCTGGACGGGTCGTGAGCATCGGGGATCATGTGCTCCGGCTTGACGTCCTTGGCCAGCCATTGCCAGGCGCCGGCAGGGCTCTTCACCAGCTCCCACTCGTAGCCGAAGAGCATGTCGAAGTAACCCATGTCCCAGGTCGTCGGGTTCGGCTTCCAGGCCCCTTCGATGCCGCTCGTCGTGGTGTGCACGCCCTTGCCGGTACCGAGGGCGTTCTTCCAGCCCAGGCCCATCGCCTCGATCGGGGCGCCTTCGGGCGCGGGACCGACGAGCGACGGATCGCCAGCGCCATGCGCCTTGCCGAAGGTGTGGCCGCCGGCCACCAGCGCGACGGTTTCCTCGTCGTTCATCGCCATGCGGGCGAAGGTCTCGCGGACATCGCGGCCCGACGCCACCGGGTCGGGATGGCCGTTCGGGCCTTCGGGGTTCACGTAGATCAGGCCCATCTGCACGGCGGCCAGGGGACTCTCGAGCTCGCGGTCCCCGCTGTAACGCTTGTCGCCCAGCCAGGTGTCTTCGCTGCCCCAGTAGATGTCGTCTTCCGGCTCCCAGATGTCTTCGCGCCCGCCGGCGAAGCCGAAGGTCTTGAAGCCCATCGATTCGAGCGCGCAGTTGCCGGCCAGGATCATCAGGTCGGCCCAGGAGATCCTGTTGCCGTACTTCCTCTTGAGGGGCCACAACAGCCGGCGCGCCTTGTCGAGGTTGCCGTTGTCGGGCCAGCTGTTGACCGGCGCAAAGCGCTGGTTTCCGGTGCCGGCGCCGCCGCGCCCGTCCGAAATGCGGTAGGTGCCCGCGCTGTGCCAGGCCATCCGGATGAACAGCCCGCCGTAGTGGCCCCAGTCGGCAGGCCACCAGTCCTGCGAATCCGTCATCAGCGCGCGGAGGTCCTTCTTCAGTGCGGCAAGGTCGAGCTTCCTGAACTCCTCCGCGTAGTCGAACCGCTCGCCCATGGGGTTGGACTTCGCAGAGTGCTGGTGCAGGATCCTGAGGTTCAGCCGGTTCGGCCACCAGTCGCTGTTCGACTGGGCGCCGGCAGTGGTTCGGGCACCGTGCCTTGCGGCGAACGGGCACTTCGCTTCCGTTGACATGGTTCGCTCCTGTCTGGTGGGTGGCTTGGCTGGATGGCCGCCAGAACCAGATTCTGCCCCTGGCCGGCGATCGACTCGATGTCTTCCATTGATCAGCCCTATAGACGGACTCACTCGTCCGGGCGGCTCGACGCAGGGAGCGGACATCGGTGGCGCGGCGAAGCGCTTCGACGGACACGCTCGCTGCATCTGAGGCGCCTGCCCCCGGTCGCCGCTTCGACGGCTGGCGGCAGGCAGGCCGCCCATGTATCCGGGGCGGCTGAACACCGCGTTGCCGTCACGATTCATTGACTCGGGCCCGGGCCTTCACTTCGGCTCGCCGAGACAACCGCTTCGCTGGAGCCACTTGACCAATTCAAGCACCGGCACGATCGTGAACGCCAGTGCGCCGGCGAGTGCCCAATCCGAACAGGCGAACGTGAACTTACCGAACGGCTGCTGCAGGAAGGGCAGGTAGACGATCACGGCAAGCAGGAGCAGTTCCCAGCCCACCGCCGAGTTGAGCCAGCGATTCGCAAACGGGCGACGGAAGACGGAGAAGCGATCGAAGCGGTAGTTGTAGGCCTTGAAGAACTGGATCAACACCAGCGAGACGAACGTCATCGCCATGGCCTCCTGAAGCGGACGACCGCTCTGGAGCATCCAGGCAAACAGACCGATGTTCACGAGTGCCGACCGGACCCCACCGATGAGCAGGAGCACGACCAGGGGCCTCGTGAAGACGCCCGCTCGCGGATCCCGGGGCTGGCGCCGCATCAGCCCCGACTCCGGCGGATCCAACGCGAGCGCCAGTGCCGGAAGCCCATCGGTGGCCAGGTTGACGTAGAGGAACGTGACGCTGGCGGCTTCCTTGCTGACGTCGGTCCCGGAGATTCCCATCGCCATGCCGACGTCGGCCTTCTTGAGGGCCGGCGCGTCGTTGACAACCTCCCCGGTCATCGCCACGACGTCGCCACGGCCCTGCCACGCCGAGACGATCCGCATCTTGTCCGCCGGCGACACCCGCACGTAGACGCCGATGTCGGCCACCTCGCGCGCGAGGTCCTCGTCGCTCATCCGTGACAGATCCTGCCCGGAAACGACACGCCGCCCGTCGAGCAGGCCGAGTTCGCGGGCCAACGCCGTCGCGGTGAGCGGATGATCGCCGGTGATCATCACGGGGGTGATCCCCGCATCCCAGCAGGTCTGCACTGCAGCCTTGGCCTCGGCCCTTGGCGGGTCCATGATGCCCACCAGGCCCAGCCACTCCATGGCCCCTTCCGCGTCGCCGCTGCCCACACGACGCTTGCGCGTCAGCGCACGCACGCGCAGACCCGCCGACGCCACCTCGCGCTCCAGGGCCAGGATCGACTCCCGATCCAAGGGTTCGAGCGGAGTCGTGCGGCCGCCCCGCTCCCACTCGACGCAGTCGGGCAGGACGACGTCGACGGCGCCTTTGGAGTACGCCGGCGGCGGCCACGTGCGCCCTGCACGATGCGTGCATCGGAAGACAGCACGGCGGCGCGCAGGGCCTCTTCCACCGACGTCGGCGGATGGACCGACACGCCGTCCCTGAGGAACGCTTCCGTCGCGTCGTATTCGGTCCCGCTCACGTCGAACGTGCCGTCCGACGTCGCGATGCGACGAACGGTCATCTCGTTCCTGGTGAGCGTGCCCGTCTTGTCGGAGCAGATCACCGACGTGCTTGCGAGCGTTTCGACGACCGGAAGTCGGCGGACGAGCGCCTGCCGCCTGACCGTCCGGCGCACGCCGATGCCCAGCGAGATGGTGACCACGGCGGGGAGCGCCTCGGGCACGACCGCGAGATTGATGGCCGACGTGATGCGGGCATCGGCCGGGACGCGACCCCCCGCACGGAGCACGATGGCGTCACCGGGCACGAGCTCGCGTGCAGGGACGCTCATCTCGATCCCGTCGCGGATGGCATGCCCGACCGGCGCAGCCATCTCGCGCAGGGCCTCGAGCGCGCGTTCGGAGCGGAACTCCTGGATGAAGCCGAGAAGGACCGCGAACAAGACGATCACGGCGATCACCACGGCCTCGAGCGCGTGCCCGAGCAACCCCGAGACGAGGGCTGCGACGAGCAGGATGATCACCAGGATGTTCTTGAACTGGGACGCGAGGGCGCGCCACGGGGAGCTTCGCGCGAACGCCTGCAACTCGTTCGGCCCATGGGCGGCCAGCCGGCAGCGCGCCTCCTCGGTCCCCAGGCCATCGTCCTGTTTCGCCAGACTTCTCAGGACATCAGCAACGTCCAGGCAGTGCCAGCACACGGCTCGCTCGGGCACTCGTGCATCGTCCGGCATGGTTGTCTCGGTACTCGAATCGGTCTCCGTGCGCCACCTGCGGTCCGGGCCGGCCGGGCGCCTGCCAACGCCGATCGGCCTGGTCTGTCGCTGGTGTGGTGCGCTTGAAGTCATTGAACCTATCGGCGCAGGGCAGTGTCGGCTTCACCGCTGGCGGGCCTCACCCTGTCGGCCATGAGCAGGTGTTCATGACCGTCCGGGACAGGCGCTCTCCTGTCCGCGTCGGCATACACGATCAATGGTGGTGTGGACTGCGAGCCACTGCTTGCCCCGTCTGCATGCCCATATGCCTGGTTGCGTCCCGGTCCAATCAGTGATCAAGAGGATCCTCCCTCAACTGGAGACCTGCGTCGATCGGCCGATGGACCGGCTCAGGCACGTCTTCGCTTGCGTATCAACTTCTCCACGGAGATCACCGGCAGGATGATCGCGCCGGCCGCCGTGCTGAAAAGCAGCGACTGCAAGGTCAGCGGGTAGGTGGAGAAGACCGTCTGCATGGGCGGGGCGTATATGAACAGGGCCTGCAAGACCAGGATCGCGCCGATGCCGATGAACACGGTCTTGTTGCTGAACAGGCCGATCCTGAAGACCGAGTCCTTCAGCGAGCGGCAGCTCAGCATGTAGAAGACCTGGAACATGATCACCGTGGTGACCGCCATCGTCTGCGCCTCGCTCACGATCTGCACCTCGGTCAGGCCGGTGGTCGCGCGGGCGGCCATCTCCAGCTCGTACCGCCAGAGGAAGAGGCCGACGGCGCCGGCGGTCATGAGGGTGGCGGCCACTAGCGTGCGGAACACGATGAACCTGTTCAGCACCGGCTCCTTCGGGTCGCGCGGCGGGCGGTTCATCACGTCCGGCTCTTTGGCCTCGAAGGCGAGCGGCAGCGCCAGCGCCACGGCGGCGACCAGGTTGATCCACAGCAGCTGGGTCGGCAGCATCGGCAGCAGCAGGTCCTTCACCACCTGGCCGTCGACGGTCTTGTCGACCAGCGGGAAGAACGCCACCGCATAGATCAAGATCAGCGCAAGGCCGAGGTTGGTTGGCAGGACGAATGCCAGCGACTTGATCAGGTTGTCGTAGACGCGGCGACCTTCTTCCACCGCCGCGGCGATGGACGTGAAGTTGTCGTCGGTGAGCACGATATCGGCAGCTTCCTTGGAGACCGAGGTGCCGGTGATGCCCATCGCCACGCCGATGTTCGACTGCTTCAGCGCGGGCGCGTCGTTCACCCCGTCGCCGGTCATGGCCGTCACCTGGCCGTTCGCCTGCAGTGCGCGCACGAGGCCCAGCTTGTGCTCGGGGGCCACGCGGGCGAAAACGTTGTGGCCCTTCACGATCTCGCGCATGGCGGCACCGTCCATCTCGGCGAGTTGGACGCCGGTGACAGCCTGGGCGCCCGGCTCGGCGATGCCCAGCTGCTCGCCAATGGCCTGGGCGGTACCCTTGTGGTCGCCGGTGATCATCTTGACCGTGATGCCGGCCTGGTGGCAGGCGCGGATGGCGTCGATCACCTCGGCGCGCGGCGGGTCGATCATCGCCTGCAGGCCGATGAACTCGAAGCGCTCGGCGCAGTCTTCCAGCGTCAGTGCGGCGCGGTCGAAGCGCTTCTCGGCAAAGCCGAGCACGCGCATGCCCTCGCTCGCGAACGCCTCGACCTGGTGGATCACCGTGTCGGGGTCCACGTTGCCGCAGCGCCGCAGCACCACCTCGGGCGCGCCCTTGATGACGATCTTGTGGCCCTCGGCACCCCCCTCGTGCAGCGTGGCCATGAACTGGTTGGCGCTCTCGAAGGGGACCGTGTCGAGGCGAGCGTGATGCTTGCGGACGTTCGCGGTGTCGATGCCGAGCTTCTCGCCGGCGGTCACGAGCGCGCCTTCGGTCGGGTCGCCGGTGATCTGCCAGCGGCCCTCCTTTTGCTCCAGGGTGGCGTCGCTGCAGAGGATGCCGGCCCGCAGCAGATCCTGCACGTCGTCGGGGGCGGGGGTGAGGGGGACGCCATCCTTGGACAGGCAGCCGACGGGCTCGTAGCCCGCGCCCTCCACGCGATACACGCCCGAGCCCGGCAGATAGAGCGCCTGCACCGTCATTTCGTTGCGCGTGAGGGTGCCGGTCTTGTCCGAGCAGATCACGGTCGTGCTGCCCAGCGTCTCCACCGAAGGCAGCTTGCGCACGACGGCGCGACGAGCGGCCATGCGCTGCACGCCGATGGCCAGCGCGATGGTCACGATGGCAGGCAAGCCCTCGGGGATGGCGCCCACCGCCAGCGTGATGGCGAAGATGACCGATTCGCGCAGGCCGGTCAGCAGGTCCACGCCGCCTTCCGACATCGCCCGGGCCGTGCCCACGAAGAGGATCACCACCGAGATCACCGCGATGCCGAGGGTGAGCACGATGCCGATCTTGTGCAGCGCGATGCTCAGCGGGGTCGCCACCACGGTGGTCTCGCCCAGCATGGTGTTGATGCGGCCGAGCTCGGTGCCGTTGCCGGTGGTGGTCACCACGCCCAGGCCGGTGCCGTAGGTCACCAGCGAGCCGCTGAAGGCCATGTTCCTGCGGTCGCCCAGGGTGGCGTTCGCGGCCACCGGGTCGGTCATCTTCTCCACCGGAACCGACTCGCCGGTCAGCGCCGCTTCCTCGATCTGCAGCGTGCGCAAGTGGAAGAGGCGCAGGTCGGCGGGCACCTTGTCGCCGCTTTGCAGGAACACCACGTCGCCGGGTACCAACTCGGCCACCGACAGCTGCACGCGCTTGCCGTCGCGGGCAACGGTAGCGAACTCCGGCACCATCGCGCTCAGGCTCTCGATCGCCTTGCTCGCCTTGTACTCCTGCGCGAAGCCGATGATCGTGTTGATGATCACCACCGTCAGGATCACGAGGCCGTTCTTGATGCCGTCGGCCGGGTCCACCAGCATCGCGATCACCGCGCTGCCGATCAGCACCCAGATCAACGGGTTGTTGATCTGGCGCCATATCAGCTCCACGACCGACGTGCCGCTCTTCCTGTCCAGCACGTTGGGGCCGTACCGGGCCAGGCGCTTCTGGGCCTCGTCGGTGGTCAAGCCGTCACGAGTCGCGCTCAGGGCCGAGAGCACAACATCGGACGCCTGGGTGTGCCAGGGTCGGTTGGCCACTTCCTGCGGGCCGTTGTCAGGTGAACGGACCATCTCTTGCCTCGCTGCTCATTGCGCCCGCCTTGGCACGGGCAACTTCCACACGCCCGCCATCAAGCGGGAGGTTCACATGAGGTCGCATTGGTCTTGCGTCGCCGCGGTCGCCTTCGGCGGGCGGCGTGCACCGGGCGGGTCCGTCTCCGGACCGTGTTGACGCCCGACAGCCACTTGGGAGCTACTCCCCAGCACGTCCTGTCGACGGAACATGTTGCCGCCTTCACCCGCAGTGGCGGCGGCCCATTGGGCGGCACGCGTGGCATGCGGATGGAGCGCGGCGCGCACGCTGCGCCCGTTGCAGGCGGCGGCCGTCACCTTGCAGGCCGCGCACTGGCAACGATCGCGGCCTGGAAGGCGGGGACCGCAAGAGACTGGAGCATCCACGGCGCTACGTCAACCGGCCAGCGCTGTCGGACGAGGGAATGCAGTGCAACGTCACCGGGCAGGTGCAGGCGCAGGTGCAGCTGCAGCTGCAGCTCAAGGTACCGTGGCGCGACGGCACCACGCACCGGGTGTTGTCTCTGCGGGAGTTCATGCAGTGGCCGGCCGCGCAGGCGTCGATGCGTCGCGTCCTGCTGCCAGGCCTCCAGGGTGAAGCCCGTGCAAGCGACTGGTTTCCGCCGACCAACCACGGGGGGCGAATGTCGCCGAACGGTCGTGAAGAGACCTTCGATTTGCCGCCCGACTGCAGACACCCGGTCTCGCCGATCTCTGCGTCACGCGATCGCTCCGCTGCTCGCTACATCCCGGGCAAGCTCCCGGTCTCGCAGGTGACCACTGCGCACGTCGATCGATAAGTACAGAACAGAGCAGCGCACCACACTGGCACCGAGTCGACGTCACGCCGCTGCGTCCGCGCCGCGCGGCGCCGATCGGTCCGGCGCGGCGCGGCGGTCCCTGGCGACCCCGGGCTCGCGAACGACGAGGACGGGCACGTCCGCACATCGCAACAGGCTTTCGGCTTCGCTGCCGCTCAGGAGGCGCGCCATCCCGTCGCGGCCATGGGTTCCCAGCACCACCAGATCGGCGCCGACCCGATGGGCTTCCTGGAGCGTCACTTCGGCGAACGTTCGCCCACGCGCATCGACCAGCAGGGTTTCGGCCGCCTTTCCGTGGCTGCGGCAATCCGCAAGCGCCTCGTCCAGCACCCGCTGTCCCGACGCCCGCAGGCCTTGGAGCAGCAGTTCCATCCGCCTCGGCCGGAACTGCTCGTCGACGTAGTGGCTCCAGGACGCCGGCATGCCATCGACCACGTTCAGCAGGTACAGCATCGCCTGCTGGTCGGTGGCCAGCGCGATGGCTTCGAGGAGTCCACGTCGCGAGACATCGCTGCCGTCGACGGTGACGAGAATCTTCTTGAACATCGCCATCCTCCACACAGCTTCGTCGCGGTCGCTTCCAGCCACCTCGGCTTGCATGCGCCGCGTGAAGCATGGGCGCAAGTTACCCGTTGAACGGTTTCGGAAATAGTCCATTTGGATGGACAATATCTTCGGAAAAGACGAACAATGGCCGCGAGCTTCAGCTACCGCCATCTCCGCTACTTCTGGGTCGTTGCCAAGGAGGGTGGCTTCACGCCGGCGGCTGCGCGCCTGGGCATCGCGGTGCAGACGATCAGCGCTCAGGTCCGCGAGCTCGAGCGCGACCTCGGCCACGAGCTCCTGAAGCCCGCCGGCCGGCGAGTCGTGCTCACCGAGGCCGGGGCGGCCGTGTTGCGTCAGGCGGACCAGATCTTCGCGCTTGGGGAGCAACTGCCGGACATCGTGCGTGGGGCCACGTCGGCACCGCGGCTGCGACTCACGGTCGGCATCTCAGACGGTGTGTCCAAACTGGTGGTGCACCAACTGCTGCAGCCGGTGATGGGACAGGCCAACCTCCACCTGCAGTGCCAGGAGGACGAGTTCGACGACCTGCTGGGCGATCTGGCACTGCACCGGCTCGACGTCGTGCTCGCGGATCAATCCGCACCGACGAATCCAAATCTCAGGGTCTATACACACCCGCTCGGCAAGTCCGAGCTGGCCTGGTACGCGCCCGAGTCGCTCGTAGCGACTGCCAAGCACGACTTCCCACGGTCGTTGTCGCACGTACCGGTGTTGCTGCCGACAAGCCACGCCGCGGTTCGCGTGCGGCTGGACCGCTGGTTCGAGCGCGAGGGCATCCTGCCGAACGTCGTGGGGGAGTTCGAGGACAGCGCGTTGCTCGTCACGTTCGGCGCCGCCGGCATGGGCGTGCTCCCGGCGCCCACGCTATCCCACCGCGACCTGATGCGCCGCGGGCTCAAGCGGATCGGCTTGTGTACCGGGGTCGTGGAGGAGCACTTCCTGATATGCACGGAGCGAAAAGTCGTGCATCCGCTCGTTCAGCGCCTTCTCGGCCCTCACAGCTGAGGCTCCCAGGCGCCCGACCGCGGGGCTCCCTGTGGACGTCCGCCGTACGCCTGGACTTGAGCAAGCGCCCAGCCGAAGGCGAGCACGCCGACTCCGAGCGCGTCGCGGGCTGTCAGCAGGATGATGGGCGTCTGCACGCCGACGCGGCAGCCCTGCTCCTTCGACGGGCGCCCTGCCCGCCTCGCCTAACATCTCCGGCTCCATGAACGAGCCGACCTCCGACCGCCGATCTTCGCAAGCGCGACCTCTCGGCCCACACGCCCATGATGGCGCAGTACCTGCGCATCAAGGCCGACTTCCCCGACACGCTCGTCTTCTACCGCATGGGCGACTTCTACGAGCTGTTCTTCGACGACGCGCGCAAGGCGAACCGGCTGCTCGACATCACGCTCACCACGCGCGGCCAGAGCGCCGGCGAGCCGGTGGTGATGGCCGGCGTGCCGGTGCATTCGGTCGAGAGCTACCTGGCGCGGCTGATCAAGCTCGGCGAGGCGGTGGCGGTGGCCGAGCAGGTGGGCGACGTGGCCACGGCCAAGGGCCCGGTCGAGCGCAAGGTGGTGCGCGTGGTCACGCCCGGCACCGTGACCGACAGCGAACTGATGGCCGAGCGCGCCGACACGCTGCTGCTGGCCGTGCACCGGCAGCGCGGCCGGCCGAGCGCCGCGTGCCCGACGGCATCGTCTGGGGCCTGGCCTGGCTGGGCCTGGCCAGCGGCCAGCTCGGCGTGACCGAGTGCGGCGAGCGCGAGCTGGCCGCCTGGCTGGCGCGGCTGGACCCGGCCGAGATCCTGCACGACGGCGGCGAGCTGCCCGAGCCGCTGCGCCAGGCGCGCGCCGCGCGCACCGCGCGCCCGGCCTGGCAGTTCGACAGCCGCGCTGGGCGAACGCAAGCTGCGCGAGCAGCTGCAGGTGGCGTCGCTGGCCGGCTTCAACGCGCAGGACCTGGCGGCGGCCCACGCCGCCGCCGCCGCGCTGCTGAGCTTTGCCGAGCACACCCAGGGCCGCGCGCTGGCCCACGTGCGCACGCTGAGCGTGGAACGCGCCAGCGACCTGCTCGAACTGCCGCCGGCCACGCACCGCAACCTGGAGCTGGTGCAGACGCTGCGCGGCGAAGACAGCGCCCACGCTGCTGTGCCTGCTCGACACCTGCCGCACCGGCATGGGCAGCCGGCTGCTGCGCCACTGGCTCACGCACCCCGGCCGCAGCCGCGCGCCGGCCGGCGAGCGCCACGAGGCCATCGCCGCGCTCATCGCGCAGGGCTTCGAGCCGCTGCGCGAGGCGCTGCGCGGCGTCAGCGACGTCGAGCGCATCACCGCGCGCACCGCCTTGCGCCAGGTGCGCCCGCGCGAACTGGCCGGCCTGCGCGCCACGCTGGCCGCGCTGCCGGCGCTGCGCGCGCGTGGCGCCCGCAGGCACGCCGCTGCTCGACCGCCTGCACGCCGCGCTGGCGCCCGACCCCGCGCTGGCCGACGCGCTGCGCGCCATCGCCGAGGAACCCGCGGTGCTGCTGCGCGACGGCGGCGTCATCGCCGCCGGCGTCGACGCCGACCTGGACGAACTGCGCGGCATCAACCAGAACTGCGACGCCTTCCTGCTCGACCTGGAGGCGCGCGAACGCGCGCGCACCGGCATCGCCAACCTGCGCGTGCAGTTCAACAAGGTGCACGGCTTCTACATCGAGGTCACCGGCTCGGGCCTGGACAAGGTGCCCGCCGACTACCAGCGCCGGCAGACGCTGAAGAACGCCGAGCGCTACATCACGCCCGAGCTGAAGACCTTCGAGGACAAGGCGCTGTCGGCGCAGGAGCGCGCGCTGGCGCGCGAGAAGTGGCTCTACGAGCAGCTGCTCGACCACCTGCAGGCCTTCCTGGCGCCGCTGTCGGCGCTGGCGCGCGCGCTGGCCGGCGCTGGACGCGCTGGCGGCGCTGGCCGAACGCGCCGCCACGCTGGACTGGTGCCGGCCCGAGTTCGTGCCCTACCCCTGCATCGACATCGAGGCCGGCCGCCACCCGGTGGTGCGAGGCGCGGCTGGCCGAGACCGGCGGCGGCGCCTTCATCCCCAACCACTGCCGGCTCGACGCGAAGACGCGCCTGCTCGTCATCACCGGCCCCAACATGGGCGGCAAGAGCACCTTCATGCGCCAGGTGGCGCTCATCGTGCTGCTGGCGGCGATGGGCTCCTACGTGCCGGCCGCGGCCTGCCGGCTCGGGCCCATCGACGCCATCCACACCCGCATCGGCGCCGCCGACGACCTGGCCAATGCGCAGAGCACCTTCATGGTCGAGATGACCGAGGCCGCGGCCATCGTGCACGGCGCCACCGAGCACAGCCTGGTGCTGATGGACGAGGTCGGCCGCGGCACCAGCACCTTCGACGGCCTGGCGCTGGCCGCGGCCATCGCGGCGCAACTGCACGACCGCAACCGCGCCTTCACGCTCTTCGCCACGCACTATTTCGAGCTCACCGAGTTCCCGGCGCGGCACGAACGCGCGATCAACGTGCACGTCGGCGCGGTGGAGAGCGGGCACGACATCGTCTTCCTGCACCAGATCGAGCCCGGCCCGGCCAGCCGCAGCTACGGCGTGCAGGTGGCGCGGCTGGCCGGCATGCCGGCGGCGCTGATCCGCCAGGCGCGCGCCACGCTGGAGGCGCTGGAGGCCAAGGCGCAGGCCGGCCAGGCGCAGGTCGACCTGTTCGCGCCGCCGCCGGCCGCCGCGCACGGCGCCCGAGCCGCGCCGCTGGCCGCGGCGCTGGCCGCCATCGACCCTGATAGGCTCTCGCCCCGCGAAGCGCTCGAAGCGCTGTACCGCCTGAAGGCCCTTTCCAGAGAAGACCCGTCATGACCTATTGCGTCGGCATCCGCCTCAACGCCGGCCTCGTCTTCCTGTCCGATTCGCGCACCAACGCCGGGCTGGACCAGATCAGCACCTACCGCAAGATGATGATCTACGAGAAGCCCGACGACCGCTTCATGGTGCATGCTGTCGGCCGGCAACCTGAGCATCAGCCAGAGCGTGCGCGAGATCCTGCAGGTGGAGAAGCTGCGACAACGGCGACGAGCCGCCGCTGACGATCTGGAACGCGAAGAGCATGTTCGACGCCACGCGCGTGCTGGGCAGCGCGGTGCGCCGCGTCTACGAACAGGACGGCCCGTCGCTGCAAGGCCAGCCGGCATCGACTTCAACGCCAGCATGATCTTCGGCGGCCAGATCAAGGGCGAGGCGATGCGCCTGTTCCTGGTCTATTCGGCCGGCAACTTCATCGAGGCCACGCGCGAGACCTGCTTCTTCCAGGTCGGCGAGAGCAAGTACGGCAAGCCCATCCTCGACCGCGTGCTGACCCCCGCCACGCAGCTGGACGAGGCCGCCAAGTGCGCGCTGGTGTCGATGGACACCACGCTCAAGAGCAACCTCAGCGTCGGCCTGCCGCTGGACCTGCTGGTCTACCGCGAGGGCGCCTTCCGCAGCGACGAGCATCGTCTGCATCGACGACCACAACCCGTATTTCTCGATGATCCGCGGCACCTGGGGCCAGCGCCTGCGCGAGGTCTTCGAGGGCATCGACGACCCGCGCTGGGACGGCGGCGACGCCGCGCACCCGCTGATGGTGAAGAGCAAGCGCTTCGAGCCGATGCGCAAGATCACGACGCCCGACGAACGGATCGTCTGACCGTGCCGCAGGCGCACGGCCGCCCCGGGCCGGCAGCGGCCCGGGCACCATCGTCTTCTGCCACGCCAACGGCTTTCCGGCGGGCACCTACCGCCAGCTCTTCGACGCCTGGCGCGCCGCCGGCTGGCGCGTCGTCGCGCCCGAGAAGTTCGGCCACGACCCGGCCTACCCGGTCACCAGCAACTGGCCGCGGCTGCGCGACCAGCTGCTCGACTTCATCGCCGCGCAGGCGCCGGGCGAGGCGGTGCACCTGGTCGGCCATTCGCTGGGCGGCTTCCTGGCGCTGCTGGCGGCCTGCAGGCGCCCGGCGCTGGCGCGCAGCCTGGTGCTGATCGACTCGCCCATCGTCACCGGCTGGCGCGCGCACAGCGTGCGGGTCATGAAGCTGGGCGGGCTCTTCAAGCGCGTCTCGCCGGGCCGGGTCTCGGCCGGCCGGCGCTACCAGTGGCCCTCGCGCCGACAGCCGCCTACGAGCACTTCGCCGCCAAGCCGGCCTTCGCGCGCTGGGCGCCCGGCGTGCTGCAGGACTACATCGCCTGCGGCACCGAGCCCGCGCCGCCGACGGCGGCGTGACGCTGGCCTTCCGGCGCGAGGTCGAGACCCACATCTACAACACGCTGCCGCACCACATGGGCCGCGTGCTGCACCGCCACCCGCCGCGCTGCCCGGTGGCCTTCATCGGCGGCACGCGCTCGGCGGAGAACCGCCAGGCCGGCCTGGCCGCCATGCGCGCGCTGGCGCACGGCCGCATCGAGTGGATCGAGGGCTCGCACCTGTTCCCGATGGAGAGGCCCGCCGAGACGGCGGCGGCGGTGCTGCGGGCGCTGGCCTGAGCGGCGCGGGCGGCCACCGCGTCAGGGCCGCTCGAAGCGCCCCAGCCGCACCGCCGTGCCCCCCGGCTTGAGGTTGTGCGTGCCCGGCATCACCAGCACGGTGTCGTCGTAGGGCGTCGACCCAGACCTGGTCGCCGTCCTGCGCGATCGGCGTGCCGGCGCGGGCCACCACCGACAGCCCCACCGTCGGCACCAGGAAGCGGAAGTCGGCGCTGCGCGCGACCACCGCCTCGGTGACGCGCACCAGGCGCTGCTGCGGCCGGCAGCGGCAGGCGCACATGGGCCTGCACCCAGGCCGCGTCGGCCACGCCGGCCAGGCCCAGGAAGCGCACCAGCGTGTCGATGGCGACCTCGGCCGCCGCGCGCTCCCAGTGGTAGCCGCACTCGACGAGCAGCGCGCGCCGCGGGCTGCGCCGGGTCGCCGAAGCCGCCGCGCTCGATCATGCGCAGCCCGGCCGGGTGGCCGGTGTCGATCAGCAGGTCGGCCGGCACGCCGAGCTCGCGCGCTAGCGCCGCGTTCTTGTCCAGCGTGCCGCACACCATCAGCGGCCGGCAGGGCTCGCTCATCGAGTGGATGTCGAGCAGCAGGTCGGCCGCGTCGACGAAGGGCTGCAGCTGCGCGCGCGCGGCGCAGCTCGACCGAGTCGCGCGGGCCGAACAGCTGCTCGTCGGCCCAGACGCGGTTCAGGTCCTCGTCGACGCAGCGCGACGGGTAGGGGTCGGCGGCGTCGAAGCGCGCGTAGGCCTCGACGTTGGCGAAGGCCAGCGTCAGGCGGCCGCGCCGCGGCCGGAAGCCCTGCCGCAGCAGCCAGTCGAGCGCGATCGCGCCGCAGATCTCGTTGCCGTGCGTCAGCGCCTGCACCATCACGTCCGGGCCCGGGCGCGGCGGCTTCGAGACGGTGCACGAAGTCGACGCCGGTGTTGCCGGCGCGCCAGGGGGCGATGTCGGGCGGCATCAGTTCGACGGGCAGGGCGGCGTTCATCGGCGGCATTCTCGGCTCAGGCGCTGCCGCCGCGCGCGGCGGTCCGAAATGCGCCGAGGATCCGCGTCGACCAGGCCATCAGGTGGCCCTGCAGCACGTCGAAGCCGGCGTGCTTGCTGCAGCGTCGGTCGGCGTCCATGTACAGGCGCTTGTTGACCTCGAGCTGCAGGCTGTGGCGGCCGGCGGCCGGGTCGGCGTAGGCGCGCACCAGTTCCACGCCCTTGAACGGGTCGTTGACGCGCACGTCGTAGCCGAGGCCGGCCAGCAAGTCGCGCACGAAGGCGGTGAATTCGGGCGCGCAGGTGGTGCCGTCGCGGTCGCCGAGCACGATGTCGGCGCGCGGCTGGCCGTCCACGCCCTCGATCAGCACGCTGGTCGTCGGCCCCATCGAATGGCAGTTGATGTGCCAGACGGCGCCGAAGCGGGCATGCGCGCCGTCGAGCAGGCCGCGCAGCGTGTCGTGATACGGGCGGTGGCAGCGCGTCGATGCGCGCACTGCAGCTCGGCCACCGTCAGCCGGCGGTCGTAGATCGGCTTGTCGGCGTCCAGCGTGCGCCAGACCAGCGCCTTGCCGATGCGCGCCTTGGCGCTGGGCACCAGCGGCGTGCGGCCAGGGCTCGGCCAGCAGGTCCGGGTCGATGTCGCCGGCATGGCGGTTGGGGTCGAGGTAGGTGCGCGGGAACAGCGCCGCCAGCAGCGGCACGCCCCTTGCTGCGGCGGGCTGGTAGAGCTCGTCGATGAAGCAGTCCTCGCCCTCCCGCAATTCGGCCTCGGTGCGCACGGAGCCGAAGTCCGCCGGCATCGCGAAGCCCGAATGGGGCGAATCCAGCACCAGCGGCACCTCGGCGGCGGCGCGGGCCGTGCACGACCAGGACAGGGTCTTTCATGGCCCGCAGTATCGCCGCCGGGACACGGGGCTTGCCCGGATGGCCGGCGCCGGGCGAGCGGATAGCATCGAGCCAGGGTTTGCCGACGCACGCCGGTCTTTCACCACATGCGGCGCGGCGACCTTCGCGCCAGCGCTGCCGCCAGGAGGCCTGCCATGCAAGAACGTGAACTGCGCGACCTGATCGAAGACGTGCGCCGCGGCACGCTGCCCCGGCGCAGCTTCATCCAGCAGATGGTGGGCCTCGGGCCTGACCGCGCCGATGGCGTCGATGATGCTGATGCACGCCGGCGTGGCGCAGGCGCAGACCGCCCTTCCCTACAAGCCCACCAAGCGCGG
Source organism: uncultured beta proteobacterium (assembly GCA_963717575.1). Taxonomy (GTDB): domain Bacteria; phylum Pseudomonadota; class Gammaproteobacteria; order Burkholderiales; family Burkholderiaceae_C; genus Rubrivivax. The sequence goes on from CAVQWK010000039.1 coordinate 83,866, forward strand.
CGGCGGCGGTGCCCTGAAGCTGATCTGGTGGCAGGGCGCGGTGCAGCTGAACCCGCACTTCGCCGGCGGCACCAAGGAGCAGGACGGCATCGCGCATCTTCTACGAGCCGCTGGCCGGCTGGGACGCCGAAGGCAACCTGGTGCCCGATGCTCGCCGCCGAGATGCCCATCGCGCGAGAACGGCGGCCTGTCGGCCGACGGCAAGAGCGTGACCTGGAAGCTCAAGCGCGGCGTGCACCTGGCACGACGGCCAGCCCTTCACCGCCGACGACGTGGTCTTCAACTGCGGACTATGCCGGCGACCCGGCCACCGCCACCGTCACGGTGGCGACCTACAAGGACATCAAGGTCGAAAAGGTCGACTCGCACACCGTGCGCGTCGACTTCCCCAAGCCGACGCCGTTCTGGGCCGAGCGCCTTCATCGGCAGCTGTCGGGCATGATCATGCCCAAGCACGTGTTCGAGCCCTTCATCGGCGCCAAGTCGCGCGAGAGCGCCGGCCAACGTCAAGCCGGTGGGCACCGGGCCGTACAAGTTCGTCGACTTCAAGCCGGGCGACATGGTGCGCGCCGAGGTCAACACCAACTACCACATGCCCAACCGGCCCTTCTTCGACACGCTCGAGATGAAGGGCGGCGGCGACGCGCTGTCGCGCCGCGCGCGCGGTGCTGCAGACCGGCGAATACGACTTCGCCTGGAACCTGCAGGTCGAGGACGAGATGCTCAAGCGCCTGGAGGCCGGCGGCAAGGGCAAGCTGGTCTTCCTGCAGGGCGGCGACATCGAATTCATCCAGCTCAACGCACCGACCCGTGGAACGAGGTCGACGGCGAGCGCGGCAGCGCCAAGAGCAAGCACCCGGCGTTCAGCGACAAGGCGGTGCGCGACGCGATGGCGCTGCTGGTCGACCGCAAGGGCGTGCAGGACTTCATCTACGGCCGCAGCGGCATCGCCACGGCCAACTTCCTGAACAACCCGCCGCGCTTCCGCAGCCCGAACACGAAGTTCGAGTTCAACGTCGACAAGGCCAACCAGATCCTCGAAGCCGCGGGCTGGAAGAAGGGCGCCGACGGCATCCGCGCCAAGGGCAGCGTGAAGCTGAAGTTCGTCTTCCAGACCTCGGTCAGCCAGCCGCGCCAGAAGACGCAGGCCGATCGTCAAGGACGCCTGCAGCAAGGCCGGCATCGACCTCGAACTGAAGAGCGTCACGGCGGCGGTGTTCTTCGGCAGCGACGTCGCCAACCCGGACACCTACCAGAAGTTCTGGTCCGACATGCAGATGTACACGACCACGATGACGCAGCCCGACCCGCAGGTCTTCATGGAGCAGTCACTGCACCGAGCAGATCTCGCAGAAGGCCAACAAGTGGGCCAGCCGCAACCTGGCGCGCTGGAGCAACGCCGAGTACGACGCCGCCTTCAAGGCCGCGCAGGTCGAGTTCGACCCGGTCAAGCGCGCCGCGATGTTCATCAAGATGAACGACCTGGTCGTCAACGACAACCACATCATCCCGCTGTTCGCCCGGCCGCGGCCGCGCGGCACCGCGACCAAGCTGGTGCCGGCGCTCGTCGGCCTGGGACAACGACACCTGGGCGCTGGCAACTGGTACCGGGACGCTTGAGCGGGCAGACGGGCTGAGCAGCGACCGGCGGCCGAGCGCTTGTTCAACTACATCCTGCGCCGGCTGCTGATCGCGCTGCCCAGCCTGCTGGGCATCAGCCTGGTCCTGTTCACGGTGCTCGCGCTGGCGCCGGGCGACCCGTTCGAGGAGCTGGCCAGAACCCGAACGTGCCGCCCGAGGTGCGCATGGCGCTGCGCGCCACAGTTCGGCCTCGACGACCCGATCTGGCAGCGCTATTTCCACTGGCTGTTGAACATGCTGCACGGCGACTGGGGCTTTTCCTTCGTCAGCCGCATCGATGTCGACAGCTGATCATGCAGCGCCTGCCCGTGACCATCGCGGTCATCGGCATGTCGCAGCTGCTGGCGCTGCTGGTGGCGCTGCCGGTGGGCGTGCTGGCCGCGGTCAAGCCCTACTCCTGGTTCGACCGCATCGCCAGCACCTGTGCCTTCATCGGCTTCTCGCTGCCGACCTTCTTCACCGGGGTGCTGTTCATCCTGCTTCTTCAGCATCTACCTCGGCTGGCTGCCCTTCGTCTACCGCGCCGACCTGCCCGAGACCGGCTGGCAGTGGTGGTGGGCCCACTTCAAGCAGGCGATCATGCCGATCACGGTGCTGGGCCTGTTCCAGGGGGCGAGCTGGATGCGCTACGTGCGCTCGGCGGTGCTCGACGTGATCCGCCTCGACTACGTGACCACCGCGCGCAGCAAGGGCCTGGCCGAGCGCGTGGTGATCAACAAGCACGTGGTGCGCAATGCGCTGATCCCGGTGGTGACGCTGGTGGCGCTGCAGATGCCGGCGGTCTTCGGCGGCGCCATCGTCACCGAGCAGATCTTCCGCATCCCGGGCATCGGCAGCCTGCTGATCGACGCCATCCTGCGCAACGACACCCCGGTGATCATGGCCGTGACCTTCGTGCTTCGCCTGCCTGGTGATCGCTCTTCAACCTGATCGCCGACATCCTCTATGGCTGGCTCGACCCCCGCATCAGCTACCGCTGAGCCGCGGCGCCGGCGCGCGGCGGTCAGCAGCTCGCCCGGGGCCGAGGCCTGGCGGCGCTTCAAGCGCCACCGCCTGGCCTAGTGGGAGCCTGTGGTGCTGGGCGCGCTGGTGCTGGCCGTGCTGGTCGGGCCGCTGTTCTACAAGGTCGGCATCAACGACATCGACTTCAGGCGCGGCTTGCGGGTCCGTCGCGGCCCACCCGATGGGCACCGACGACCTGGGCCGCGACATCCTGGCGCGCATGCTCTACGGCGGCCGCATCTCGCTGGCGGTCGGGCTTCGCGGCGATGCTGATGGCCATCACCGTCGGCGTCATCGTCGGCGCCATCGCCGGCATCTCGCGCGGCTGGGTCGACACCGCGCTGATGTGGGTGACCGACCTGTTCCTGAGCCTGCCGCAGCTGCCGCTGCTGCTGCTGCTGATCTTCCTCTTCCGCGACCCGCTGAAGAGCCGCGTTCGGCCTCGAGGTCGGCATCTTCATCCTCATCGTGGCCGTCATCGGCGGCTTCCGCTGGATGCCGGTGGCGCGGCTGGTGCGGGCGCAGTTCTTCAGCCTGCGCGAGAAGGAATTCGTCGAGGCCGCGCGCGCGCTGGGCGCCAGCGTGCCGCGCCAGGTGGTGCGCCACATCCTGCCCAACAGCCTGGGGCCGGTGATCGTGGCCGCGCACCATCGACGTCGCCGCGGCCATCATCGCCGAGAGCACGCTGTCGCTTCCTGGGCCTGGGCTTCCCGCCCGACATCCCGACCTGGGGCCGCATCCTCTACGACGGCCGCGACTACATGGACATGGCGGTGCACTGGGCGCTGTTCCCCGGCACGGCCATCTTCATCACCGTGCTGACGATCAACTTCATCGGCGACGGGCTGCGCGACGCGCTCGACCCGAGCAGGTGCTGTGATCGCGCGCCGGACCGTCATCGACCAGCGGCCGCTGCCCGGCGGCGCGCGCCTGGGGGCGAGTGCATGGCCCTGCTCGAGATCAAGGGGCTGAAGACCCACTTCAAGACCGACGACGGCTGGCTGCACGCCGTCGACGGCGTCGACATGACGATCGACGCCGGCGAGACGCTGGGCGTGGTCGGCGAATCGGGCTGCGGCAAGAGCGTCACCGCGAAGACGGTGATGAAGCTGATCGACATGCCGCCGGGCAGGATCGTCGCCGGCCAGGTGCTGTGGCAAGGCCGCGACCTCGTGCCGCTGGACGGCGACGAGATGCGCAAGATCCGCGCCAAGGAGATCGCGATCATCTTCCAGGAGCCGATGACCGAGCCTGAACCCGGTCTACACGGTCGGCGAGCAGATCGCCGAGAGCGTGCGGCTGCACGAAGGGCCTGATCGCGCAAGGACGCGATGGACCGCGCGGTGGAGATGCTCAGGCTGGTGCGCATCCCCACGCCCGAGCGCCGCGTCCGGGACTACCCGCACCAGTTCTCGCGGCGGCATGCGCCAGCGCGTGATGATCGCCATCGCGCTGGCCTGCAACCCGCAAGCTGCTGATCGCCGACGAGCCGACGACGGCGCTGGACGTCACCATCCAGGCGCAGATCCTCGACCTGCATCGGCGAGCTGAAGGACCGGCTGGGCATGGCGATCATGCTGATCACGCACGCCATGGGCGTGGTCGCCGAGACGGCGCAGCGCGTGGTCGTCATGTATGCCGGCAAGGTGGTCGAGGAGGCGCCGGTCGGCGAGCTCTTCGCGCACCCGCGCCACCCCTACACGCAGGGCCTCATCCGCAGCATCCCGCGCATCGACCTGGCGGCCACGCACAAGATGCGGCTGGAGGCCATCGCCGGCACCGTGCCCAAGCTGCTGGACCCGCCCGAGGGCTGCCGCTTCGCGCCGCGCTGCCGCCATGCCCAGGCCGCCTGCACCAGCGCCACGCCGCCGCTGCGCACGGTGGCGCCCGGGCACAAGGTGGCCTGCATCCTGGAAACCGCGCCGACATGACGACGACCTCGCCCCCGCCGCCCTTGCTGGAGGTGCGCAACCTCGTCAAGCACTTCCCCATCCATGGCGGCCTGCTGCGGCGCGAGGTCGAGCGCGTGCACGCGGTGGACGGCGTCAGCTTCGAGCTGCAGCCCGGCGAAACGCTGGGCGTGGTCGGCGAATCGGGCTGCGGCAAGAGCACCACCGGGCGCTGCATCCTGCGCCTGATCGAGCCGACCTCGGGCGAGGTCTGGTTCGAGGGCCAGAGCGTCACCGGCGCCGACAAGCAGCGAGCTGCGCGCGCTGGCGCGCGACATGCAGATCATCTTCCAGGACCCGTACGCGAGCCTGAACCCGCGCATGACGGTGGGCGCGATCATCGGCGAGGCGCTGATCATCCACAAGCTGACGAAGAGCCGCGCAGCGAGTTCGAGGACCGCATCGTGCGAGCTGCTGGAAACGGTGGGCCTGAGCGCCGACCACATGCGGCGCTACCCGCACGAATTCAGCGGCGGCCAGCGCCAGCGCATCGGCATCGCCCGGGCGCTGGCGGTGAGCCCCAAGCTCGTCGTCTGCGACGAGGCGGTGTCGGCGCTGGACGTGTCGATCCAGGCCCAGGTGATCAACCTGCTGGAGGACCTGCAGGAGCAGTTCCACCTGACCTACATCTTCATCGCCCACGACCTCAGCGTGGTGGAGCACATCAGCGACCGCGTGGCGGTGATGTACCTCGGGCCGCATCGTCGAGATCGCGCCGGCGAACGCGCTTTACAGCGACCCCAAGCACCCCTACACCGAAGCGCTGCTGTCGGCGGTGCCGATCCCCGACCCCAGCATCAAGCGCAAGCGCATCCCGCTGCAGGGCGACGTGCCAAGCCCCATCCGGCCGCCCAAGGGTTGCCACTTCCACACCCGCTGCCCGATCGCGCAGCATCCGCTGTGCAGCACGGAGAAGCCCGAATTGAAGAAGACCGGCGAGGGCCACTGGGTGGCGTGCCACCTGCGCGGATAGGAGCCGCCGGCGAGCGCCGCATAGGGACTCGACACCCGCTACAGCGCGCGTTGCACGCGGAACACCGTGGCGTCCCCGGTCAGTGGCTCCGTCGTGAACTTGAGCTTGCGCGCCAGCCTGAGCATCGCCAGGTTCTCGGCGATCACCCAACCTTCCATCGTCTCGTAGCCGTCGCGCCGCGCCCGGCGGATGAGGCTGGCCATCAGCCTGGCGGCGAGGCCGCTGCCGCGCCAGTCTTCGGCCACGGTGATCGCGAACTCGCAGGTCTTGTCATCGGCTTCGTCGGCTCGCACGTATTGCGCTGCACCCACGATCTCGACGCTGTCGGCCACCGGTATCGTGGCCACGAAGACGAAGTCGCGCCCAGGCCGGGGATGGACCCCTCGCTGCAGGGCGGCCTCGTTGAGTCGCTTCTTGTGCTGCATGAAGCGGTGGTAGCGCGACTCGGCCGACAGACGCTCGAAGGCCTGAACGATTTTCGGCGCGTCGGCTTCGACAATCGCGCGCAACGTCGCCTCGCGGCCATCGCGCAGCTTGATCCGGCGCGGGCGATAACTTGACGGTCTCTTCATGGCAGTGGCCAATGCGCCTTCGCGTACGCCGCGACCCTGCTCCGATGGTAGCAGTGTGCCGGCACGCAGGCTGCGATCGAGCGGACTCGCTTGGACGATCACGCCGAGACGGCGCCTGGCTGCGACTGATCAACTTGCCCGCAGTCAAAGGCTGGCACGATGGCTCCGTCCCTGCTTGAATACGTGGAGAGCATCATGACAGCGTCGAGACTCGCACTCGCGGCCGTGGCGGTGCTGGCAGGCGTCGCGGCGGCCGCACCGCCGCCCGGGGGACCTTCGCCCGGAGGAGGACCGCCTGCGGGAGGAGCGTCCGGGGGCCCACCACCCGGAGGACGGCCGCCCGGGGGGCCGCCGCCGGCGCAGGGTGCCCATCCTGGCGGCGGTCACGGCCACTGGCATGGCCCGACCGTCGGGTTCCATTACGGCGGCCCGTACTGGGGCGCTTGGGCCTGGCCCGGGTATTACTGGCCCGGCTACTACGGCGCCAGCTACTACTCTTACGGGCCGGGTCTCGGCTACCTGCCGCCGAGCTACATCTACGGACCACCGGCGGTCGTGACGTCCACCGGTGGGGTCGTGTACATCGAACGCGAGTCGGGCACGGTGTCGACTCATCAGCCCGAGCGGGCACCTGCACCCGACGCGACGACGGCCACCCCGCCGCCGGGCACCCAGTGGTGGTACCTGTGCAGTTCGCCGCGCGGAGCCTATCCGTACGTGCGCGAGTGTCCGGGGGGCTGGGAGCGCGTGCCAGCCGTTCCGCCCGGCCAGGTCAAGTGAGGCTGCGATGGGGTGCCACTGCCCTCCGCTCGGCTGGCGCGACGTTCGCCGCGCTGACCCTGGCGGCCAGGCAGCCTACGCTCGCCGCACATGAGGCGTGTGCATGATCGGCGCCTCTTCGGCGCCGGCTGAAACAAAGCACCGGGCGTCTCCGCCAAGTGCTTGATTTCACTACCGAATTTGGTAGGCGCGATTGGACTCGAACCAACGACCCCCACCATGTCAAGGTGGTGCTCTAACCAGCTGAGCTACGCGCCTGAGGCAGCCAAAGATTATATACACGCGCGGCCGCCGCTATTTGCGCCGTGCGTGCCGTACTCCCGGCACGCGGCCGATCTGCGCCAGCACCGTGCGCCAGGCGCGAGGCGTCGCTGAGTTCCACGGTGAAGGTCATCCAGGCCGCGCTGCGGTCCTTGGCCGACTGCGTGTGCACGCCGATGACGTTCATCTTGTCCTTGGCGAAGACCTCGGAGATGTCGCGCAGCAGGCCGGGCCGGTCGGCGGCCTCGATCAGCACGTCCAGCGGGTAGACCGCCGCCTTGTCGCCACCCGGTGCCGCCCCAGGCGACATCGATGACGCGGCCCGGGCGCCGTCTGCGCCATGTGGCGCAGGTTGGTGCAGTCGGCGCGGTGAACGGCCACGCCGCGGCCGCGCGTCACGAAGCCCGCGATGGCGTCGGGCGGCGCCGGCCGGCAGCAGCGCGCCAGCGTGGTGAGCAGCGAATCGATGCCCACCACCAGCACGCCGCCGCGGCCCCCACCGGCATCGCTGCGCGGGCGGTGCAGCGCCACGCGGTCGTCGTCCGGCTGCCGGCTCGGCGGGACGCAGCACGTTCTCGATGTTGCGCAGCGAGAACTCGTCCTTGCCCACCACCTCGAACAGGGCGTCGGCGTTCTTGAAGCCCAGTTGCTCGGCCAGCGTGTCGAGCTTGAGCGCGGTGCGGCCTTCGCGCTGCAGCAGCTTCTCCACCGCCTCGCGGCCGCGCGCGATGGTCTCGCTCTGCGCCTGGGCGTTGAACCAGGCGCGCACCTTGGCGCGCGAGCGCGGGCTGGCCAGGTAGCCGAGTTCCGGGTTCAGCCAGTCCAGCGACGGACCGCCCTCCTTGGCCGCCACGATCTCCACCGTCTGGCCCGACGCCAGCGGCTTGTTCAGCGGCACCATGACGCCGTCCACGCGCGCGCCGCGGCAGCGGTGGCCGAGGTCGGTGTGCAGCGCATAGGCAAAGTCCACCGCGGTGCCGCCTGCGGGCAGGTCGATGATGGTGGCCTGCGGCGTGAAGACGTAGATGCGGTCGTCGAAGGACGCCGCGCCGGGCCCGCGTGGCGCCCTGGCGCGTGAAGTCGCGCTCCCAGGCCAGCAGTTCGCGCAGCACGGCCTTGCGCGCGTCGGCGACGCGCTCCTCGAACTCGCCGCTGGCGCTGACGCCGGCGTAGCCGCGCGCGCCGGCCTCCTTGTACATCCAGTGCGCCGCGACGCCGTGCTCGGCGTGCTCGTGCATGGCGCGGGTGCGGATCTGCACCTCCAGCGGCCGGCCGTCGTCGGCCAGCACCACGGTGTGCAGGCTCTGGTAGCCGTTGGGCTTGGGCCGCGCGATGTAGTCGTCGAACTCGCCCTCCACCGGTCGCCAGGCCTCGTGCACGCGGGCCAGCGCGGCGTAGCACGCGGCCACGTCGTCGACGACCACGCGCAGCGCGCGGGCGTCGAAGACGCGCGCGAAGGCCAGGCCCTTGCCCTGCATCTTCTTCCAGATGCTGTACAGGTGCTTGGGCCGGCCCTGCACGTCGGCCGCCAGCCCGGCCGCGGCAAGCAGCGCCGCGAGCTGCCGCCGCGCGGCTTCGATGCTGCGCTCGCGCTCGGCGCGCGTCTCGTCGACCTGCCGCGCCATGCGCTGGTACTCGGCCGGCTGCAGGAAGCGGAAGGACAGGTCCTCCAGCTCCCACTTGATCTGCCAGATGCCCAGCCGGTTGGCCAGCGGCGCGAAGACCTGCAGCGACTCGGTGGCGATCATCTCCGGGCACGGTCGCTTGTGTGCCGCGTACCAGCGCAGCGTCTGCAGCCGCGACGCCAGGCGCAGCAGCACCACGCGCAGGTCGCGCGAGAAGGCCAGCAGCATCTTGCGCACGCGCTCGGTCTGCAGGGCGCGCTGGCCGCTGTCGTGGCCGTGGTCCTGCTGCGCCTCGCGCGCGGCGCGCTGGATCTGCACCAGCTTGCGCGTCAACGTCACCAGGCTGGCGTAGCTGTCGCCGAAGGCCTTCTTCACCACCTCCTCGGGGCGCTGCAGGTAGTCGCCCGCGTAGACCAGGTAGGCCGCCGCGCACAGCGACGGCGCGCCGCCGATGCTGCGCAGCAGCGCCGCCACGCCGTCGGCATGGCCCAGCGCGTCTTCGCCGGTGTCCAGCGTCTGCCCGGCGAGCAACGGCTCGGCGAAGGCGCGCGCCCGCGCCACCGGGTCGACGCCGTCGCCGGACGGCTCGGGCGCGCTGGCCAGATGCACGATGGCCGCGGCACCGGCCTCGCCGCCGTGCCGGCGGCACCGGCAGGCGGACCGGCTGCACCGCTCTTCATGGGGCGAGCAGGAACTCGCGCACGACGGCACGCTGCTCGGGCTGCACCAGCATCGGCGCGTGGCCGACGCCGGCGAATTCGTGCAGCCGGGCACGCGGGCCGCGCTGCGTCATGGCCAGCGCGGTGTCGTGCGACAAGCAGGTCGGACTCGGCGCCGCGCAGCAGCAGCGTCGGGCAGGTCAGGCGGTCGTAGCTCTGCCACAGCATGGCCTCGCCGGCCGCGGCCAACTCGGGCGTGATGGCGCGGAAGGGCACCGCGATGGCCGGGTCGTAGTGCGGCTTGAAGCCACCGTCCGGGTGGTCGCGATCGGGCACGAGTTGCGGCCGCGTCAGCTCCAGCCACTGCTCGCGCGTGTGCGGGCCGAAACCCTGCGAGATGGCCCGCAGCGCGTCGGCGGCCTCCTCCACGCGTGCGCCAGTGCGCCGGCTGGCCGAGGTAGCTCGCCGATGCGTCGCAGCGCCTCGGGCTGGATCGTCGGGCCCACGTCGTTGAGCACCAGTCGCCGCACCGGCGAGCCCGGCAGGCTGGCCAGGCCCAGGCCGATGAGGCCGCCCATCGACGTGCCGACCCAGTCCAGCCTGCTCCACGTCCAGCCGCGCCACCAGCGTCACCATGTCGGCCACGTAGTTGGGGATGCGCGTAGCCCATGGGGTCGGCCAGGCGGTCGGTGCGGCCGCGGCCGACGACGTCGGGGCAGATCACGCGGTAGTCGGCGCACAGGTCGCGCGCCAGGGTGTCGAAGTCGCGGCCCTGGCGCGACAGGCCGTGCACGCAGACCAGCACGCGCGGGTTGCCGGCGTCGCCCCACTCCCAGTAGGCCATGCGGTGCAGGCCGCGGCTGCCCAGGCATGCACGCTGTGCAGGCGGGGTTCGGAGCGCGGTTCGGTCATCTTCGGCTTCGGGCGGCGCTGGATAATGCGCCGCATCGTAACAACCCGCCACCGGGAGACCCGCCATGCTCAAAGGCAAGACCGCCCTCGTCACCGGCTCCACCAGCGGCATCGGCCTGGGCATCGCCCGGACCTTCGCGGCCCAGGGCGCGCAGCGTGATGATCAACGGCTTCGGCGACATCGAGGGCCCGCTGGCCGAACTGCGCGCGGTCCGGCGCCAAGGTCGTCTACCACGGCGCCGACATGAGCCGGCCCGAGCAGATCGCCGACATGGTGCGCGCCTGCGAGGCCGAACTCGGCAGCTGCGACATCCTCGTCAACAACGCCGGCATCCAGCACGTGGCGCTGGTCGAGGACTTTCCGGTCGAGCGCTGGGACGCCATCATCGCCATCAACCTCAGCTCGGCCTTCCACACCATGCGCGCGGCGCTGCCGGGCATGAAGGCGCGGCTGGGGCCGCATCATCAACGTCGCCTCGGTGCACGGCCTGGTGGCCTCGGCGCAGAAGAGCGCCTACGTGGCGGCCAAGCACGGCCTCGTCGGCCTGACCAAGGCCGCGGCGCTGGAGTGCGCCACCAGCGGCGTCACCGTCAACGCCATCTGCCCGGGCTGGGTGCTGACGCCGCTGGTGCAGAAGCAGGTCGACGCGCGCGCCGCCGCCGACGGCGTCGACGACGAAGAGGCCAAGCGCCGGCTGCTGCGTCGAGAAGCAGCCGTCGCTGCAGTTCACCACGCCGGAGCAGCTGGCCGAGCTGTGCGTGTTCCTGTGCTCCGACGCGGCGAAGAACGTGATGGGCCAGGCCTGGGCCATGGACGGCGGCTGGACGGCGCAGTAGGCCGGGCGCCGGCCCGGACGCCGCCCCCAACGCGTGCGGGACGGCTACTTGCTCATCTGCACGCTGCCGCTGACCGTGGCGGTGACCGCGGCCTTGCCGGCTTCCACCGGCAAGCGATTCGTCGGCCATGGCGCGCGACGCGGCCTGGGCGCGCATCATCGGTGCATCGGCGCCCGGCGGCTCGTTCGACGACACGTTGACCTCGCGCACCGTGTAGCCGCTGAAGCCGAACTGGCGCGACACGGCGTCGGCGCGGGCGCGGAAGCGCGCGATGGCCTGCGCCGCGACATCGCCCTCGACCTTCTCGCGCGCCTCGCGCGACAGCGAGAAGCCGACGCGGGCGATCGACAGCGTCTGGATGCGGCCGGTGAGCTGCGCGATGGCCTGCGTGTCGCGGCCTTCGACCACCAGCTCGGTGCTGCCCTGCCAGCCGGCGATGCCCGGCTGCCCTGCGGGCTGCTTCGGGTCGACCGGCGCATAGCGCGGGTACAGCGAAAAGGCGCCGGTCAGCACCTCCAGCTGGCCCGGGCGCGCCGCCTTGCGCGCCTCGGCCAGCGCAGCGTCCAGCGCCTGCCGCAACTGCGACTGCACGACGGCGGCATCGGCGCCTTCCCGGGTGGTGGAGAAGACGACGGTCAGCCAGTCCTTCGTCACCTCGATCGAAGCGCTGGCCGACAGCGAGACCACGTTCTGCGGTGGCGGCGGCGGCAAGGTCTGCGCCCAGGCGGCGGCGGCGGCCATGCCACAGGCGGCCAACGAGGACCGTGAGCGTTTGTCGAACCGGGGGGTTCATCGGGACTCCTCGAGTTTCGGATCGTGGTCACGGCGAGCGCTGCGCGGCCGGTGCGCCGGCATCGTCACGGGCCGATCGGCGCGGCCCGGGCGTCGGGTCCGGAAAGACATGTAACAGATGGTCGAGAACCCGCCGAAACGCGAGCGGGACGCACCGCACAATGCGGCTGTTACAAATTCGGAGCCGGTCATGACCACCCCCACCAACGCCCGCGCCGACCGCATCGTCATCGTCGATGATGATGCCCGCATCCGCGACCTGCTGCGCCGCTATCTGTCGCAGGAAGGCTTCGACGTCCTGCTGGCCGAGGACGCCAAGGCACTGAACCGCGTGCTGACGCGCGAGACGGTCGACCTCATCGTGCTCGACCTCATGCTGCCGGGCGAGGATGGGCTGTCGATCTGCCGCCGCCTGCGCGCCGCCAACGACAGCGACGCCGATCATCATGCTCACCGCCAAGGTCGAGGACGTCGACCGCATCGTCGGCCTGGAAGTGGGCGCCGACGACTACCTGCCCAAGCCCTTCAACCCGCGCGAACTGCTGGCGCGCATCCATGCCGTGCTGCGCCGCCGCCCGGCGCCCGAAGCGCCCGGCGCGCCGTCCAAGGAAGCGCAGGTGGTGAACTTCGGGCCCTTCGAGTTCGACCTCTCGCTGCGCCGCCTGGCCAAGGACGGCGAGCAGATCGCGCTGACCACCGGCGAGTTCTCGATGCTCAAGGCGCTGGTGCGCCACCCGCGGCAGCCGCTGTCGCGCGACAAGCTCGCGCAACTGGCCCGCGGCCGCGAGTTCGAGCCTTTCGACCGAAGCCTGGACGTGCAGATCTCGCGCCTGCGCAAGATGCTCGAGCCCGACCCCTCGCAGCCCCGCTACATCCAGACCGTGTGGGGGGTGGGTTACGTGTTCGTACCGGACGGCACCAACTAGTCGCTGCCCGTGCCGCGCCGCCCGCTGGGCCTGAGCCTGTTCTGGCGCACCTTCGTCCTGCTGGCAGTCCTGCTGGCCGGCGGTGTCTTTGCGTGGGTGCAGACCTTGCGTGCGCTCGAGTTCGAGCCGCGCGCGGTGCAGGCCGCGCAGCAGACGGCGAGCCTGGTCAACCTGTCGCGCGCCGCGCTGCAGCAAGCCGACGGCATCAACCGCGTGATGCTGGTCAAGAGCCTGGGTACGCAATCAAGCCACGCGCCTCCAGCTGCGCGAGCCCGGCGACCGCTGGGAGCCTTTCGCGGTCGACCGCTTCACGCGCCGCGTCAGCGAAGAACTGCGCGCCGCGCTCGGGCCGGATGCCGTGGTCGCGCGCAGCGTCAACGGCCAGCCCGGTCTGTGGGTGGGGTTCTCGATCGACCCCGACCGCTACTGGCTGCAGGCCGAACCGGCGCAGACCGGGCCGCTGGGCAGCGGCACCTGGCTCATCTGGATCGGCATCGCGCTGGCCGCCACGCTGGTGGGTTCGGTGGCGATCGCGAGGCTCATCAACCAGCCCCTGCGGCAACTGTCGTTCGCGGCCAGCCGCATCCGTGACGGCGACCTCGATTCACGGCTCGACGAGAACACGCTCACCAGCGAGATCCGGGAGGTCAACCGCGGCTTCAACCGCATGGCGCGCGAGCTGGCGCGGGTGGAGGAGGACCGTGCCGTGATGCTGGCCGGCATCAGCCACGACCTGCGCACGCCGCTGGCGCGGCTGCGGCTGGAGACCGAGATGAGCGTCTCCGACGAAGAAGCCAAGCGGAACATGGCGCTGGACATCGACCAGCTCGACGCCATCATCGGCAAGTTCATGGACTACGCGCGGCCCGGCGAGACACAGCTGCAGCCGGTGCACCTGGCCCAACTCATCGAGCGCGAGGTCTCCGCGCTGCGTGATCCGGCCCAGATCCGCATCGTGTCCCGCGTCGCCGACGACATGGTGGCGATGGCCGACGAGACCGAGCTCGGCCGCGTCTTCCTCAACCTGTTCGAGAACGCCCGCCGCTATGGCCGCGGCATCGACACCGGTGTGGCCGAGGTCACGGTGTCGGCCGTGAAGACGGGGCCCTGGGTCATCGTCAGCGTGCGCGACCAGGGCCCGGGCGTGGCACCCGAAAAATTGGCCCACCTGACCACGCCCTTCTTTCGCGGTGACGCCGCGCGCACCGCCGCCACCGGCGCCGGCCTCGGCCTGGCGATCGTCGACAAGTCGATGCACCGCATGGGCGGCATGCTGGAACTGGCCAACGCGCCCGAGGGCGGGCTGGTGGCACACCTGCGCTTGAAGCGGGCGGTCTGAGCCGCCGGGCCGGTCAGGCCATTCCGGCGGTGAGCGAACGCAAGGCCGCCTCGTCGAGCGTTTCGCGCGCGAGCAACTCCCGGGCACAGCGATCCAGCGTTTCACGGTGGCGCTCCAGAATGGCGGTGGTCTGCTCGAAGGCCGACATCACGATGGTACGCAGCGCTTCGTCGATGCGCTCCTGCGTCGCCGGGCTCACCTGGCAGCCGCCGGGTGCCGGGCCCTGCAGGTCCAGGAAGCGCGGCGGTTGCGCCTCGTAGGCCACGTAACCCAGTTGTTCGACCATGCCGTAGCGCGTGACCATGTCGCGCGCGATATCCGTCACCTTGGCCAGGTCGTCGGCGGCACCGGTGGACAAGTGCCCGAAGACCAGCTTCTCGGCGGCGCGCCCCCCAGCAGCACCATGATCTTGTGCACCAGCTCGTCGCGCGTCATCAGGAAGCGGTCCTCGGTGGGGCGCTGGATCGTGTAGCCGAGCGCGCCGATGCCGCGCGGGATGATCGACACCTTGTGCACCGCGTCGGACCCCGGCAGGGACATCGCCACCAGTGCGTGACCCATCTCGTGATAGGCCACGACCTCGCGTTCGCGCGGGTTGAGCACGCGGTTCTTCTTTTCCAGGCCGGCGACGATGCGCTCGATGGCCACCGTGAAGTCCTCCAGCGCCACCTGCGCGGCGCCGCGGCGCGTCGCCGCCAGTGCCGCCTCGTTGCACAGATTGGCGAGATCGGCGCCCGTGAAACCGGTGGTCAACGCTGCCACCTGCTCGAGGTCGATCGTCGGTGCGAGCTGGATCTTCTTCACGTGGACCTTCAGGATCTGCACGCGCCCGGCCTTGTCCGGGCGGTCCACCAGCACCTGGCGGTCGAAGCGGCCGGCGCGCAGCAAGGCCGGGTCCAGGATTTCCGGCCGGTTGGTGGCGCTGAGCAGCACGAGGCCGGACGAACTGTCGAAACCGTCCAGTTCACCAGCAACTGGTTGAGCGTCTGCTCGCGCTCGTCGTGGCCGCCGATCGGGCCGGCAGCGCCGCGCGCGCGACCCAGCGCGTCGAGTTCGTCGATGAAGATGATGGCCGGCGCCTTCTCGCGCGCCTGCTCGAAGAGGTCGCGCACGCGCGCCGCACCGACGCCGACGAACATCTCCACGAACTCGCTGCCCGAGATGCTGAAGAACGGCACGCCGGCCTCACCGGCCACCGCCTTGGCCAGCAGCGTCTTGCCGGTGCCGGGCGGCCCCACCAGCAGCACCCCCTTGGGCATGCGCGCGCCGAGGCGGCCGTAGCCCTTCGGGTCCTTCAGGAAGGCGACGATCTCCTGCAGTTCGGCCTTGGCCTCGTCGACGCCGGCGACGTCGGCAAAGGTGACGCCGGTGTCCTTTTCGACATAGACCTTGGCGCGGCTCTTGCCGATGCTCATGAAGCCGCCCAGGCCCTGCTTGTCGGCCATGCGCCGGACGACGAAGAACCAGAGGCCGAAGAACACCGCCGCCGGCACCACCCACGACAGCACGTCACGCAGCAGCGTGCTCTCGATGACGCGCGTGTAGGGCACGTCGTAGCGCGACAGGCGCTCGGCCAGATCGGGCTCGACACGGTTGGCCACGATCACCGTCTTGCCGCCGGGATCGGGGTTCTTGAGCTTGCCGGTGACGGTGGTCTGGCCCACCAGCACCTCGGCCACGCGGCCGTCGGCGAGCGCCTGCTCGAATACGCTGTAGGCGACCGGCTCGACCTGGCGCTGCGCCTGCCACAGGCTCTGCAGCCACACCAGCGCCAGCAGCGCCAGCAACCAGTAGCCGACGTTCCACTGCGTCTTCGGGTTGGGTTTCATCGCCGGCCCGTTTCAGCCGAGGCCGGCGCGCGCCAGCCGGCGCCGCAGCCTGTCGATCTCGGCCTGCAGATCGGCCACCAGCGCAGCCAGTTCGGGCACGGCGTCGAAGTCCCGCTCCAGGCGCACCATGCAGCGCACGCGCTTCAGGGCCATGGCATCGAAGTGCCAGGCCTCGGATTCACCGCGCCGCGCCGCCAGCAGGCCGGCTTGCACCCGCTCGGTCACCCAGTCGGGGGCCACCGCGCCGGCGCGGCACAGGTCCTCCAGCGTCAGCAGGGCCTCGTCCACCAGGGCCACCAGGGTTTCGTCGTTCATCGCCATGCGCCTACTCCCCGCGTGCGGCCTCGGCCGCCGCCACCTTGCGCGCGTCGAAGTCGGTCAACTCCGCCGCCATCTGTTCGTACAGCTTGCGCGCCCGCGGGTCGAAGGCGCTGGGCAGCACGACGCGCACCAGCAGTTCCAGGTCGCCCGGGGTGGCCCCGGGCAAGCCCTTGCCGCGCACGTTCAATGGGCGTCCGCTCTGCGCCCCTGCAGGCACGCGCACCTTGAGCGTCGACCCATCGGGCAGTTCCACCGGCACCACGGCACCCAGCGCGGCCTCCCACGGTGCCACGGGCAGGTCGGCCACGAGATGCGCGCCGTCGATGCCGGAAGCGCGGGTGTGGCTTGAAGTGCACCTCCAGGAACAGGTCGCCTGCCGGCGCGCCGCCGTGGCCCGCACCGCCCTGCCCGGCCAGGCGGATCAACTGGCCGGGCTTGACGCCCGCCGGGATCTTGACGTCCAGCGTGCGCGGCTGCAGCGAGACATGGCCTTGCGCGTCGACCTGGGGGCTGCGCAAGGTGACCTGCCGCACCGCGCCGCGCCAGGCGTCCTCGAGGTCGAGCACGATCTTGGCGTGGTGGTCCTGGCCGCGCATCTCGAAGCGGGCGCCCGCCGCGCGCCGGTGCGCGCCGCCTGCCCGCGCGGCCGAACAACTCGGCGAAGAAGTCGCTGTAGTCGCCCCGCCTCCATGCCCTCGGCGCCGCGGCCCGGAAAATTCGAAACCGGCGTCCCAGTCGGGCGGGGGCGTGAAGGGCTCGCCCTGGCGGCGGCCTTGGCCCACCGCATCGTAGGCGGCACGCCGCTCGGGATCGGACAGCACCGCATAGGCCTCGTTCACCTCGCTCATGCGTGCGGCGGCGTCCTTCTCCTTGCTGACGTCCGGGTGGTACTTGCGCGCCAACTGCCGGTAGGCCTTCTTGATGACCTCGGCGGTGGCGTCGCGCGCCACGCCCAACACCTGGTAATAGTCCTTGAACTGCACGATGCCCCACCCTCTCCCGCCGAGATGGAGCTAGTTTGCCCTCAGTTCAAGCCGGCGCCTTGAAACCGGTCAACCCGGACCCTAGTTATGCGCTTGTGGGTCGAGCTGGTCCCGACCCGCGTCTGCAACATCCCGAGGAGAACGCATCATGTACCGAAGCCTGTTTCCGCGCGACGTATTCGCCGAGCTCGATCGACTGCAGCGCGACATGAGCACGGTGTTCGACTACTCGCCCAGCATCCGCGGCTTGGGCCGCGGCGGCTACCCGGCGCTGAACGTCGGCAGCACGCCGACGTCGGTGGAGATCTATGCCTTCGCCCCCGGCATCGACCCGGCGGCGGTGGAGATCAACCTCGACCGCGGCGTGCTGACCATCGACGGCGAGCGCAAGGCCACCCTGCCCGCCGACGACGGCAAGACGACGCTGCACCTGAACGAGCGCTTTGCCGGGCGCTTCCGCCGCGTCGTCAGCCTGCCGGACGACATCGACCCCGCGGCAGTGACTGCCGACTACCCGACGGCGTGCTGCACGTCAGCGTCAAGCGCCGCGAATCGGCACAGCCGCGCCGCATCGAAGTGCAGTGAACTCAAGGAGCATGACCATGAATGCCGTGACACCCACCGCCCCTGCCGCCACCCGCGAAGAAGCGGCGTCGGTGCGCCAGGAAGCCGCGCTGCTGCCGCCCGTGGACGTCGTCGAAGACGCCACCGGCATCACCTTGTATGCCGACCTGCCGGGCGTGCCGCGCGACAAGCTCGACCTGCGCGTCGAGGGCGACCAGTTGAACATCGAGGCCGAGCTCGCGCTGCCCATGCCACAGGGCATGACGCCCAGCCACGCCGAAGTGAGCCGGGCGCGCTATCGCCGCGCCTTCACGTTGAGCAAGGAACTCGACGCCGACAAGGTCAGCGCCGAACTCAGCCACGGCGTGCTGCGCGTGCGCATCCCCAAGGCCGAGCACGCCCAGCCGCGCAAGATCAGCGTGCAGGTGCGCTGAGGCCGGCCTGCTGCAGCGGCCTCAGGGCCGCTGCAGCAGGCACACGGCGCGGGCCTCGATGGCCCGGCCCTCGCCCACCGGGCCCATCTTCTCGGCCGTCTTGGCCTTGACATTGACGGCGTCGACCGCCAGGGCGAGGGCGGTGGCGATGCGCTCCCGCATGGCCGGGATGTGCGGCGCCAGCTTCGGTGCCTGGGCGACGATGGTGCTGTCGATGTTGACGATGGCCCAGCCGGCGCCGCGCACGCGCTCGGCAGCCGCCTGCAGCAGCACGATCGAATCGGCACCCCTGAAAGCGGCGTCGGTGTCCGGGAAGTGACGACCGATGTCGCCCAGGCCGGCCGCGCCCAGCAGGGCATCGGTGATGGCGTGCAGCAGCGCATCGGCATCGGAGTGGCCGAGCAGCCCGTGGCTGTGCGGGATCGTCACGCCACCCAGCACCAGCGGCCGGCCAAGCACGAGTGCATGAGTGTCCCAACCTTCGCCAACGCGCAGGGCCAACGGGTTCATCGCGTCTCCAGCAACCGGGCCGCCAGTGCAAAGTCAGCCGGCCAGGTGAGTTTGAGGTTCTCGATCTCGCCCGGCACCAGCCGGGCGCCAGGCCCAGTGCCTCGACCGCGCTGGATTCGTCGGTGACGTTGGCGCCGGCCTGCGCCAGCGCACGCTGCAGCAGGCCCAGGCGGAACATCTGCGGCGTCTGCGCCAGCCATTTGCCGCTGCGGTCCAGCGTGCGCGGCCACGCGGTCGCCACGCGCCGCCTTCAGCGTATCGGCCAGCGGCAGCGCGAGCAGGCCACCCACCTCGTCGGCCAGGCAGGCATCGATGAGCCGGTCGACCCAATCGGGCCGCAGCAGGCAGCGCGCCGCGTCGTGCACCAGCACCCAGTCGATGCTCGCGCGCGCCGCGCTCACGCAGCGGCCACGAGCCCTTGCGCGACGGTCTCGGCGCGCGTGGCGCCGCCACGGCGCGCCACCCAGGCGCGTGGCCCTTCGAAGCCCGGCACGGCGGCTGCGAAGGCCGCGTCGTCGGGCGCCAGCACCAGGAGCGTGGCTGCCAGTCGCGGCACGGCGGCCAGGGCTGCCAGCGTGTGCGCCACCACCGCGCGGCCGGCCAGCGACGCGTATTGCTTGGGCGCGACCATGCCGGCCCGCGCCCCGATGCCGGCGCAGGGCACGAGGGCATAGCAGCGCGACAGGTCGTCCATGGCGGCCGATTCTAGAATCGTGGCCTCGACGCCCCGCCGTGCACGCGCCGGGGCGGTTTCCATTCCGGGTCCCGATGCAACTCCCCACCATCGCGCCCGGCAAGCGCTTCACGCTGCCGCGGCCTGTCGGCTCGGCCGACGCCCTGCTGCTGGCGCGGTTGGCCCGTGAACACGCCGATGCCCGGCGGGTGCTGGCGATCTTCACCGCCGAACCGTCGGACACCACGCGGCTCGCCGACGAACTGCCCTTCTTCGAGCCCACCCTGCGCGTGGCCGTGTTTCCCGACTGGGAAACGCTGCCCTACGACACCTTCAGCCCGCACCAGGACCTGATCTCCGAACGCCTGGCCACGCTGTGGCGCGTGAGGAGCGGCGAGGTCGACGTGGTGCTGCTGCCCGCCACCACGGCGCTGACACGGCTGGCGCCGCCGTCGTTCATGGCCGGCACCACCTTCCAGTTCAAGCAGAAGACGCGGCTGGACGAAGCCGGGCTGAAGGCACAGCTCACCTTGGCGGGGTACCAGCACGTGAGCCAGGTGGTGTCGCCCGGCGAATACGCCGTGCGCGGCGGACTCATCGACCTGTTCCCGATGGGCTCGCCGGTGCCCTACCGCGTGGACCTGTTCGGCGACGAGGTCGACTCGATCCGCACCTTCGACCCCGACAGCCAGCGCAGCCTGTACCCGGTACCCGAGGTGCGCCTGCTGCCCGGCCGCGAGTTCCCGCTCGACGAGGCCGCGCGCACCGCCTTCCGCGCCCGCTGGCGCGAGAAGCTCGAAGGCGACCCGACCAAGGCCCGCCTGTACAAGGACATGGGCGCGGGGCATTGCCAGTGGCGGCATCGAGTACTACCTGCCGCTGTTCTTCGAACAGACCGGCACCATCTTCGACTACCTCGGCGGCGACGGCGGCGCTGGTGCTGCACGGCGACGGTGGACGCGGCATTCGAACACTTCTGGACCGACACCCGCGAGCGCCACCGCTTCCTGCAGCACGACCCCGAGCGGCCGATCCTGCCGCCGGCCGAGCATCTTCATGCCGGCCGAGGAGTTCTTCACGCGCACGCAGCCGCATGCCGTGCTGCTCGCTGCGCGGCAACGAAGCCGCAGGAGTGGGCGCGACCGCTGCCCGACGTGAGCATCGACCGCGGCGCCACCGAGCCGCTGGGCCTGCTCGAGCGGCACATCCGCCAGACCCCGCACCGCGTGCTGCTGCTGGCCGAAAGCGACGGCCGGCGCGAGAGCCTGCTGGAACTGCTGCGCGACCACCGGATCGACGTGCCCAGCGTCGACACGCTGGCCGAATTCCTGGCCGGCGACGAGAAGGTGGCCATCGCCGTCGGCGCCGCTGGCCGAGGGCTTCCACTGGCATCGAGCCGGACGAGCGGCCATCTCGGTCGCAGTTCATCACCGAGACCGAACTCTTCGCCACCACGCCGCAGGCGCGGCGCCGCCGCAAGCAGGAGCAGGTCAGCAGCGTCGAGGCGCTGATCAAGGACCTGTCGGAGCTGAAGGTCGGCGACCCGGTGGTGCACCTGAACCACGGCATCGGGCGCTACCAGGGCCTGGTCAATATCGACCTCGGCGAAGGAGCGAGCGAATTCCTGCACCTGGAATACGCCGACAAGGCCACGCTCTACGTGCCGGTGGCGCAGCTGCACCTGATCAGCCGCTACACCGGCGTCAGCGCCGAAGAAGCGCCGCTGCACCGGCTGGGCAGCGGCCAGTGGGAGAAGGCGCGCCGCAAGGCCGCCGAGCAGGTGCGCGACACCGCCGCCGAACTGCTGAACCTGTACGCCCGCCGCGCCGCGCGCGAAGGCTTCGCGCACCGCTTCAGCGCCGCACGACTACGAGGCCTTCGCCGCCAGCTTCGGCTTCGAGGAAACCGCCGACCAGCGCGCCGCCATCCACGCCGTCATCCAGGACATGATCAGCCCGCGGCCGATGGACCGCCTGGTGTGCGGCGATGTCGGCTTCGGCAAGACCGAGGTCGCGTTGCGCGCGGCGTTCGTCGCCGTGCACGGCGGCAAGCAGGTGGCGATCCTGGCGCCCACCACGCTGCTGGCCGAACAGCACTACCAGACCCTGGTCGACCGCTTCGGCAAGTGGCCGGTGAAGGTGGCCGAGCTGTCGCGCTTCCGCACCGCCAAGGAAGTGAAGGCGGCGCTGGAAGGCATCGCCGACGGCACCGTGGACATCGTCGTCGGCACGCACAAGCTGCTGTCCAGCGACGTGAAGTTCGCAGCGCCTGGGGCTGCTCGTGATCGACGAGGAACACCGCTTCGGCGTGCGCCACAAGGAAGCGATGAAGGCGCTGCGCGCCGAGGTGGACGTGCTCACGCTCACCGCCACGCCGATCCCGCGCACGCTGGGCATGGCGCTGGAAGGGCTGCGCGACCTGAGCGTCATCGCCACCGCGCCGCAGCGGCGCCTGTCGATCAAGACCTTCGTGCGCAACGAAGGCAGCGGCGTCATCCGCGAGGCCGTGCTGCGCGAGCTGAAGCGCGGCGGACAGGTCTATTTCCTGCACAACGAGGTCGAGACGATCCAGAACCGGCGCCAGAAGCTTGCAGGAGCTGCTGCCCGAGGCGCGCATCGCCGTCGCCCACGGCCAGATGCCCGAGCGCGAGCTGGAACACGTGATGCGCGACTTCGTGGCGCAGCGCCACAACGTGCTGCTGTGCTCGACGATCATCGAGACCGGCATCGACGTGCCCACCGCCAACACCATCGTCATCAGCCGCGCCGACAAGTTCGGCCTGGCGCAGCTGCACCAGTTGCGCGGGCGTGTCGGCCGCAGCCACCACCAGGCCTACGCCTACCTGCTGGTGCCCGACGTGCAGGGCCTGACCAAGGCCGCGGCGCAGCGGCTGGAAGCGATCCAGCAGATGGAGGAACTCGGCAGCGGCTTCTACCTGGCGATGCACGACCTGGAGATCCGCGGCGCCGGCGAGGTGCTGGGCGAAAACCAGAGCGGCAACATGATGGAGGTGGGCTTCCAGCTCTACAACGACATGCTGGCCGAGGCCGTGCGCTCGCTGCGCGCCGGGCGCGAGCCCGACCTGCTGTCGCCGCTGTCGGCCACCACCGAGATCAACCTGCACGCCCCCGCGCTGCTGCCCGACGCCTATTGCGGCGACGTGCACGCGCGGCTGTCCCTGTACAAGCGCCTGGCCACGGTCGACAAG
Source organism: uncultured beta proteobacterium (assembly GCA_963717575.1). Lineage (GTDB taxonomy): Bacteria > Pseudomonadota > Gammaproteobacteria > Burkholderiales > Burkholderiaceae_C > Rubrivivax. The sequence goes on from CAVQWK010000039.1 coordinate 106,656, forward strand.
CCCGAAGCCATCGACGCGCTGCTGGAAGAGATCACCGACCGTTTCGGCAAGCTGCCGGCGCAGGGCCAGACGCTGTTCGACACCCACCGCCTGCGCGTGCTGGCCAAGCCCTACGGCGTGCAGAAGATCGACGCCGGCCCCAAGCTGATGAACATCACCTTCCGCGCCAAGCGCGCCGGTGGATGCCCGGCGCATCATGGAGATGGTGCAGAGGAACCGCGCCATCAAGCTGGCCGGCAACGACAAGCTGCGCATCGAACGCGAGATCGCCGCGCCCGCCGACCGCGCGCACTACCTGCGCGACCTGCTGCGATCGCTGGGACAGCCCATGAAGGAGGATGCATGACCGCCCGCGAAGTCAAGCCCGGCCTGTTCGTCCGCGGCTTCACGCCGCCGCTGCGGCTGGCCGACTACAAGCTGATCGCCTTCGACATGGACTCGACGCTGATCAACATCGAGTGCGTCGACGAGATCGCCGACGTCGTCGGCCGCAAGGCCGAGGTCGCCGAGATCACCGAAGCCGCGATGCGCGGCGAGATCGCCGACTACAGGGACAGCCTGCGCCGCCGCGCTGGCGCTGCTGGCCGGCGTGCCCGAGTCGGCGCTGCAGCAGGTCTACGACGAGCGGCTGCAGCTCAACCCGGGCGTCGAAGCCTTCGTTGCGGCCTGCCGGGCCGCAGGGCTGAAGACGCTGCTGGTGTCGGGCGGCTTCACCTTCTTCAGCGAACGCATCCGCGCACCGCCTGCAGCTGGACTTCGCGCGCGCCAATACGCTGGGCGTGGCCAACGGCCGGCTCACCGGCACGCTGTTCGACCGGCCCTGGGGCGACATCGTCGACGGCGCCGAGAAGAAGCGCGTGCTGCTGGAGGTGTGCGAACTGATGGGCATCGGCACCGAGCAGGCCATCGCCGTGGGCGACGGCGCCAACGACCTGCCGATGATGGCGCGCGGCCGGCCTGTCGATCGCCTACCACCCCAAGCCGGCGGTGCTGGAGCAGGCCATGCTGTCGATCACCGCGCGGCGGCATGGACCGCGCGCTGGAGTTGCTGCAGGCCTGACGCGCGGCCCGCCGCCCGCGGCCCGGACCGGGCCCTGGGGCAAACGAGCCTTACCACGACTGGGGCGGACCTCCTACGATGCTCATCCTTCCCACATCCGGAGATCCCCATGCCACAGACCAAGTTCCTGCTCGACGAGAGCCGCATGCCGCGCCACTGGTACAACATCATGGCCGACCTGCCGGTGCCTCCGGCGCCGCCGTTGCACCCGGGCACGCTGCAGCCCGTCGGCCCCGACGACCTGGCGCCGCTGTTCCCGATGGAGCTCATCCTGCAGGAGGTCAGCACCGAGCGCGAAGTCGCCGATCCCCGAGCCGGTGCGCGACGTCTTCCGCCTCTGGCGGCCGAGCCCGCTGGTGCGCGCCCACCGCCTGGAGAAGGCCCTGGGCACGCCGGCCAAGATCTACTACAAGTACGAAGGCGTGTCGCCCGCCGGATCGCACAAGCCCAATACCGCCGTGCCGCAGGCTTGGTACAACGCCCAGGCCGGGGTGAAGAAGATCGCCACCGAAACCGGCGCCGGGCAATGGGGCTCGTCGCTGGCCTTCGCCGGCGCGCTGTTCGGGCATCGAGATCACCGTCTTCCAGGTGCGCGTCTCCTACGACCAGAAGCCCTACCGGCGCGCGCTGATGGAGACCTACGGCGCCACCTGCCACGCCTCGCCCTCGAACCTGACGAACTCGGGCCGCGCGATCCTGGCGCAGAACCCGAACCACCCCGGATCGCTGGGCATCGCCATCAGCGAAGCCGTGGAAGTCGCGGCCACGCACGACGACACCAACTACGCGCTCGGCTCGGTGCTCAACCACGTGCTGATGCACCAGACCATCATCGGCCAGGAGGCCCTGCTGCAACTCGAGATGGCCGGCGACGACCCCGACGTCATCGTCGGCTGCACCGGCGGCGGCAGCAATTTCGCCGGCATCGCCTTCCCCTTCATCGGGCAACAGCTGCGCGGTGGCGGCAAGACCAAGCGGCGCCGCATCGTGGCCGTGGAGCCGGCGGCCTGCCCGAGCCTGACCCGCGGCAAGTTCGCCTACGACTTCGGCGACACCGCGCATCTGACGCCGCTGACCAAGATGCACACCCTGGGCAGCACCTTCACGCCGCCGGGCTTCCACGCCGGCGGGCTGCGCTACCACGGCATGGCGCCGCTGGTGTCGCACCTGGCGGAGCTGAAGCTGATCGAGGCCACGGCGTACCACCAGAACGCCTGCTTCGAGGCCGGCGTGCTGTTCGCCCGCAGCGAAGGCATCGTGCCCGCACCCGAGGCCAACCACGCCGTCAAGGGCGCCATCGTCGAGGCGCTGCGCTGCAAGGCCGAGGGCCGCAGCGAGGTGATCCTGTTCAACCTGTGCGGCCACGGCCACTTCGACATGAGCTCGTACAGCAACTACCACGCCGGCAAGCTGGTCGACCAGCCCTACGACGAGGCAGAACTGGCGATGGCGCTGGCGGGGCTGCCCTCGGTGCCGGCCTGACGGCGGCGCCGGCCGCCTACTTGAACCCGACGCGGTCGAGCATCTGCTGAACGGCGGCCGTGTTGGCGCCGACCTGGCCGATGGGCACGGTCTCGGCCTTGAAGCGGCCCAGGCTCGCCAGCGCCGGGTTGGCGGTGGCAGCCGAGGCCACCACCGGGTATTCGTTGTTGCCGTCGGCAAAGTAGCGCTGCGCGGTGTCGCTGGACAGGTATTCCAGGAACTGCACCGCGGCTTCGCGGTTCTTCGCGTGGCGCGCCACGGCGGCGCCCGCGATGTTGATGTGCGTGCCCCAGCTGGACTGGTTGGGGAAGACGACGCCGAAGCGCTCCGCCGCCGCCTTGTCCTCGGGCTTGCGTCGAGCGCATCAGCCGCGCGATGTAGTAGCTGTTGCTCAGCGCCACGCCGCACTCGCCCGAGGCGACGCCGCGGATCTGGTCGGTGTCGCCGCCCTTGGGCGGCGCGCGCCATGTTGGCCACCAGGCCCTTGAGCCACTCCTCGGTGCGCTGCGGCCCCAGGTGCTCGAGCATGGAGCCGAACAGGCTCAGGTTGTAGGGATGCGAGCCGCTGCGCACGCAGAGCTGGCCCTTGAGGGCCGGCGTGGCGAGCTTCTCGTAGCTGTCGACGTCCGCCGGCTTGAGACGCGCCTTGTCGTAGACCACGACGCGGGCGCGCGTGGACATGCCGAACCACTGCGCACCCTGTGGCGTGACGCCGCCGCGGAACTGCGCCGGGATGCGCTGCTCGAGCACCGCCGACTTGACGGGCTGGAACAGCCCGTCCTGCTCGCCGCGCCACAGCCGCGCGGCGTCCACCAGCAGGATCACGTCGGCCGGGCTGCCGCTGCCTTCGGCTTTCAGCCGCGCCAGGATGCCGGCGTCGTCGGCCTCGATGCGGTTGATGCGGATGCCGGTGGCCTGGGTGAAGTTGCTGTACAGGGCTTCGTCGGTCTGGTAGTGGCGCGCCGAATACAGGTTGAGCACCTTCTCCTGTGCCTGTGCCAGGGGCGACGACAGCATGGCAGCGGCGGCGAGCGCCAGGGCGCCGATGCGGCGCAGGGCTTCAGGTTTCATCGTCGTTCTCTCAGGGGACGGTGTCGACCGCAATTGTAATCGCGAATCATTGGCATTTGCAATAGCTGTCCGCAGACCTCTGCATGGTTGGCCGGTTCGTGGCCGCGTTCAGGAGCCGGCAGTCAAGCCGACAACTGGGCCCAGGCCTTGCTCCAGCCGCTTCACGCTCACCGGCTGCGGCGTCCGCAACTCCTGCGCAAACAGGCTGATGCGCAGTTCCTCCAGCAACCAGCGGAATTCGTCCAGCCGCGCGTGGCCGGCGCCCCGCAGATCGGCCACGCGGCGCAACCAGCGCTGTTCCAGCGGGCGCAATTCGGCCAGGCGGGCAGCGTCGCGCAGCCGGGTCGGCGCGCAGCTTGTCCAGCCGCAGCACGACGCCCTTGAGGTAGCGCGGCAGGTGCTGCAGCGCGGGCCACGGCGTCTGCACCAGGAAGCGCTTGCCCACCAGGCGCTGCAACTGGGCCTGGATGTCCTCGGCCACCTCGCGTGGGGGCTTGCTGTCCTTGAGCTTGCGCAGTGCGGCGGCATGCTCCAGCAGCACGGTGGCGGCCTGTCGTGCGACCTCCTGCGCGATGAGGTTCAGGCGCGCCCGCCCCTCCTCCACGCGCGCCTTGAAGCTGCGATCGTCGGTCGGGAGCGGCTCGGCCAGGAAGGCGCGGTCCAGCGCCACTTCGATGATCTGGTCGCGCAGTTCCTCCAGCGTGCCCAGGCTCATGTAGGCCGCCGCCATCGTGGTCAGGTCCGGGATATTCTTCTCGAGGTACTTCAGTGGCTCGCGGATCTGCAAGCGCCACCAGCCGTCGCAGGCCGGCGCGGTGCCTGGCTGCCGCCAGTTCGGGCTCGTCGAAGACCTCGATCTCGACGCCGCTGCCACGGTCGATCAGCGCCGGGAACCCGACCAGCACTTGCGCGCCACGGCGCAGTTCCATCAGTTCGGGCAGTTCGCCGAAGGTCCACGCGGTGTACACCGCCGGGGCGGAAGGAGGGCCCTCGCCGCGACCCTCACCCGCAGCGGCACCGGGGACAGGGGGCGGTGCGGCAACGTCGGCGCGGCCCCCGGCGCGTGATTGAGCAGGGCTTTCGGCGCCTCGAGTCCTGCCCCCTCGCGGACTCGCGGCAGAGGGCTGGGGCGCGGACGGCGCCGACGGCACCGGCCCCGTCTCCCGCTTCAGCGCCGCCAGGGCCTGGAAGGCACTGCGTGCCTGGACGCCGAACTCGGCCTTGAGCCCGGCCAGGTCGCGACCCATGCCGAGCTGGCGGCCATGCTCGTCGACGATGCGGAAGTTCATGAACAGGTGCGGCTGCAACTGCTCCAGCTTGAAGTCGTTGCGTTGCACGGCGAGCTGCGTGCGCTCGCGCACGGCCTTCAGCAACGCATCGAGCAGGCCGCCCTGCGCAAAAGGCACCGTGGCGCAGAACTCGGCGGCAAATTCGGGCAAGGGAACCAACCGCGAGCGGGGCCGCTGATGCAGGCTCTTCACGAGCGCCTGCACCTTGGTCGCCAGCATGCCTGGCACCAGCCACTCGCAACGCTCTTCACCGACCTGGTTCAGCGCATAGATCGGCACCGTGACGGTGAGGCCATCCTTGGCGTCTCCCGGCTCATGCAGGTAGCTCGCCGTGCAGTCGATGCCCCCCAGCCGCACGGTCCTGGGGAAGGCCGCGGTCGTGATGCCCGCGGCCTCGTGACGCATCAGTTCCTCGCGCGTGAGCTGCAGGAGCTTGGGCCGCTTCTTGACCTCCTCGCGATACCAGCGCTCCAGCGCCGCGCCCGAACACACCTCGCTGGGCAGCTGCTGATCGTAGAAGGCGAAGATCAACTCGTCGTCGACGAGCACGTCCTGCCGGCGCGACTTGTGCTCCAGCTCGGACACCTGCTGCAGCAGCGTGCGGTTGTGGGCCAGGAAGGGCAGGCGCGTCTCCCACTCGTCGCCGACCAAGGCCTCCCGGATGAAGATCTCGCGCGCCGCCACCGGATCGATGCGGCCGAAGTTCACGCGCCGGTTGTTGTAGATGACGATGCCGTAGAGCGTGGCACGCTCCAGCGCGATCACCTCGGCAGCCTTCTTCTCCCAGTGCGGCTCCAGCAACTGCGTTTTCAGCAGGTGCCCGGCCAGCGGCGGGATCCACTGCGGTTCGATCGCCGCCAGGCCACGGCCGAACAGGCGCGTGGTGTCCACCAGTTCCGCCGCCACCAGCCAGCGCCCCGGCTTCTTGCTCAGGTGCGCCCCCGGGTGGCGCCAGAACTTGATGCCGCGCGCGCCCAGGTACCACTCGTCGTCGTCGCGTCCTCGACGACCCCGTCCCCCCGAGGGGGTGCGCCGCCTTGGGGCGGCCCAGCGTCGGCGCGGCAGCCGATATTGCCCAGCAGGCCGGCGAGCATCGAGAGGTGGATTTGCTCATAGGTGGCCGGCGCCGTGTTCAGGCGCCACCCGTGCTCGGCCACCACGGTGTGCAGTTGCGAATGGATGTCGCGCCACTCGCGCACGCGGCGCGGGCTGACGAAACTGTCACGCAGCCGCTGCTCCTGCTGGCGGTTGGTGAGCTTGTGCAGCGTGTGCGCGTCGCCATGCCCGCGCCCTTCCTCGATCCACTTCCAGAGCTTGAGCACGCCCATGAATTCCGACTTCTCGTCGTCGAACTTCTTGTGCCTCTCGTCGGCCGCCGCAGCGGCCTCCAACGGGCGATCGCGCACGTCCTGGCCGCTCAACGCCGCAGCGATGACCAGCACCTCGGCAAGTGCTTCGCGCTGGCGCGCCTCCAGGATCATGCGGCCGATGCGCGGGTCCAGCGGCAACCTCGCGAGTTCGGTGCCGATGGCAGTGAGCTCGTTGGCCTCGTCCACCGCGCCCAACTCACCGAGCAGCGCATAGCCGTCCGCGACGGCCTTCTTCGGCGGCGCCTCCAGGAACGGGAAGTCCTCGATGCCGCCGAGGTGCAGGGCCTTCATGCGCAGGATCACGCCGGCCAACGACGAGCGCAGGATCTCGGGATCGGTGAAGCGCGGCCGGCCCTGGAAGTCGTCTTCCCCGTACAGGCGGATGCAGATGCCGTTGGCCACACGCCCGCAGCGCCCGGCGCGCTGGTTGGCCGCAGCCTGGCTGATGGCCTCGACCTGCAACTGCTCGACCTTGTTGCGGTAGCTGTAGCGCTTGACCCGTGCCTGTCCCGTGTCGATGACGTAGCGGATGCCCGGCACCGTGAGCGAGGTCTCGGCCACGTTCGTGGCCAGCACGATGCGTCGGCCGTTGCCGGCTTCGAATACACGGTCCTGCTCGGCCTGCGACAGGCGCGCGAACAGAGGCAGGATCTCGGCCGCCGGCCCGCCTCGCGCCCCGCCACGCGGCGCCTGGGCCAGGTGCTTGCGCAGGTGGTCGGCGGCTTCGCGGATCTCGCGTTCACCCGGCAGGAAGACGAGGATGTCGCCCGGACCCTCGCGCCACAACTCGTCCACCGCCTCGGCGATGGCGTCCTCGAGGTCGAAGTCGCGCCGCCCGCCGGGCCGCCCCAAGGGCGGCGCGCCCCCTTGGGGGGGCGTCGACGCAGTCGTCCTGGGGGCTTCGTTGTCCTCGAAGGGCCGCCAGCGCTGTTCCACCGGAAAGAGGCGCCCCGAGACCATGATCACCGGCGCCGGGCCGTGCCTCGAGGCGAAGTGCTGCGCGAAGCGGTCGGCGTCGATGGTGGCCGAGGTGACGACGATCTTGAGGTCCGGCCGCCGCGGCAGGATCTGGCGCAGGTAGCCGAGCAGGAAATCGATGTTCAGGCTGCGCTCGTGCGCCTCGTCGATGATCAGCGTGTCGTAGGCCCTGAGCAGCGGGTCGTTCTGCGTCTCCGCCAGCAGGATGCCGTCGGTCATGAGCTTGACGCTGGCGCCGGACTGCAGGCGATCCTGGAAGCGCACCTTGAAGCCGACGACCTCGCCCAGCGGCGACTTCAGCTCGTCGGCGATGCGCTTGGCCACACTGGACGCGGCAATGCGGCGCGGCTGCGTGTGGCCGATCAGGCCGCGGCCACCGGCGCCCCAGCCGCGGCCGAGTTCGAGTGCGATCTTGGGCAGCTGCGTGGTCTTGCCGGAGCCGGTCTCGCCGCAGACGATGACCACCGGGTGCTCGCGAATCGCGCGCGCGATGTCGTCGCGCCGGCCGGAGACCGGCAGCGATTCGGGGTAGGTGATCGGCGGGACCGGGTTCGCCGGGCGGGCCGCGCCGGCGGCAGGAGAACGGGGGGTCACGGGCTGCGGATTATCCGCAAGCCCGCGGCCGCCGCCGCTGCGCCTACGCCGCGCTGTACTGCATGACGCTGAGCGTGGCTCCCTGCGGATCGGCGATCACGGCCATGCGACCGACGCCCGGGATGTCCATCGCCGGCACGACGACCTTGCCGCCCAGCGCCGTGACACGGGCCACTGTCGCATCCACCTGGTCGACCGTCACGTAGCAGCCCCAGGCCGGCGGCATCGGCGCCGGCCTCGGCGGGTGTCTTCATGATGCCCCCGATAGCGGTCTCGCCCACCTTCAGCAGGTGATAGGGACCCCCGCCCATGTCCACGGTCTCGATGCGCCAGCCGAACAGCGGCCCGTAGAACGCGGCGGCGGCCGCCGGATCGCCGGTCATCAGCTCGCTCCAGCTGAAAGCGCCGTGGGTCTTGTACACGTCCATGGTGGTCTCCTGCACAGGTTGAAGGCACGGTGAGGGGCAACATGCTGCGGCACAATGCCGCGCAGCATGAGCCTCGTTTTCCCGCACACCTTCGTCCCCTGGTTTCGCGCCGTGGCGCCCTACATCCACGCCTACCGGGGCAAGACCTTCGTGGTGGCGCTGGCCGGCGAGGCGATCGCCGCGGGCAAGCTCAACACCTTCGTGCAGGACCTGTCGATCCTGCATGCGATGGGCATCAAGCTCGTGCTGGTGCACGGCTTCCGGCCGCAGGTCAACGAACAGCTCGCCGCCAAGGGGCACGTCGTCGCGCTTTGCGCGCGGCATCCGGATCACCGACCCGGTGGCGCTCGACGCCGCGCAGGAAGCCGCCGGCCAGCTGCGCTTCGAGATCGAGGCCGCCTTCTCGCAGGGCCTGCCGAACACGCCGATGGCCAATGCCACGGTGCGCGTGGTCTCCGGCAACTTCCTCACCGCGCGGCCGGTCGGCATCGTCGACGGCATCGACTTCATCCACAGCGGCCTGGTGCGCCGCGTCGACCAGGCCGCCATCCGCCGCGCCATCGAGTCGGGCGCGCTCGTGCTGCTCAGCCCCTTCGGTTTCTCGCCCACGGGCGAGGCCTTCAACCTGACGATGGAAGACGTGGCGACGGCCGCGGCCGTCGCCTTGCAGGCCGACAAGCTCGTCTTCATGACCGAGATCCCGGCATCCGCGAGACGCCAGGACGACGCCGACAGCGCCATCGACACCGAACTCGCGCTGGCCGACGCCAAGCGGCTGCTGGCCGCCTTGCCGCCGCCGACCCAGCCCACCGACGCCGCCTTCTACCTGCAGCATTGCGTCAAGGCGTGCGAAGGCGGCGTCGAACGCTCGCACATCCTGCCCTTCGCCACCGACGGCGCGCTGCTGCTGGAGGTCTTCACGCACGACGGCGTGGGCACCATGGTGGTCGACGAAAAGCTGGAGAGCCTGCGCGAAGCCACCTCCGACGACGTCGGCGGCATCCTGCAACTCATCGAACCGTTCGAACGCGACGGCACGCTGGTGCGCCGCGAGCGCACCGAGATCGAGCGCGACATCGCCAACTACACCGTCATCGAGCACGACGGCATCATCTTCGGCTGCGCCGCGCTCTACCCCTATCCCGAGGCGCGCACGGGCGAGATGGCGGCGCTGACCGTCTCGCCGCTTGTCGCAGAGCCAGGGCGACGGCGAGCGGCTGCTCAAGCGCGTCGAACAGCGCGCGCGGCAGGCCGGGCTGGACAGCATCTTCGTGCTCACCACGCGCACCATGCACTGGTTCATCAAGCGCGGTTTCGCGTCGGTCGACCCGGAATGGCTGCCCGAGGCGCGCAAGCGAAAATACAATTGGGACCGGCGCTCGCAGGTGCTGGTCAAGAAACTCGTCTGACCTCGCTGCCGCGACGACGTCCGAGTTTGACTCGGCAGCATCGAACTGGAGAATCTCATGACCCGCATGGTGCAATGTGTCCATCTCAAGAAGGAAGCCGAAGGCCTGAGTTCTGCGCCCTATCCGGGTGAACTGGGCAAGCGCATATACGACAACGTCAGCAAGGAAGCCTTCGAGCTCTGGAAGAAGCACCAGACGATGCTCGTCAACGAAAACCGCCTGAACCTGGCCGATGCCCGTGCACGCCAGTACCTGGCGCGCCAGATGGAGCAGTTCTTCTTTGGCACGGGCGCCGAGCAGCCCATGGGTTACGTGCCACCGGCGGGCTGATGCGGGCTCGGGTATTGTCGCCTGTCGATATTCCGCGTGCGTGCGCTATATTCGCCGCGTTGAATACTCGACCGGAGGATTACCCGTGACCAAATCGTCCACCTCAGCGACTGCTGGCGCAGAAGGCCGCGCTCGAAAAGCAGATCGCCGACGCCCAGCGCGAGCAGCGCAGCTGAGGCCATCGCCCAGATCAGGGCCTGATGGCCGAATACGGCCTGACCCTGGCGGATATCGGCAGCCGGGCGACTGCGGCACCCCGACGCGCCGCCGGCAAGGTCGCGGCCAAATACCGCAACAGCGCCACCGGCGAAACCTGGTCGGGCCGTGGTCTGCAACCCAACTGGCTGAAGGCCGCCATCGCTGCCGGCCGTTCCTTGTCCGACTTCGCGGTGTGAGCTCTGAACCGGTCGACGCCGCGCCCACGGGCGCGACAGCGGACCGCTGATGCCCCTGGGTCTGCCTTGAACGGCGCCGCCCCCCGCACCTGGCGCGACCTTCTGGCCGCGTGGAGCCACTCCGCCGCCGCAGGCCTGCGCGCTGCCGCCGTGGGTCTGGCGGCGCTGGGCCTGCGCCTACGCCGGCAGCGTCAGCCTGGCGCTCAGCCCCTGGAGCGCCCTGGCGCTGCCGGCGGGCTGGCCGTGGCCGCGGCCTGGCGCTGGGGTCGCTCCGTGCTGGCCGGGGTGGCGGTCGGCGTCTTCGTGGCGCTGCTGGGCCTCGGCCTGCCCTGGGCCACCGCAGCCGTGGCGGCGCTGGTGCTGGTGCTGGCAGCGCTGTCAGCCCACGCTGCCTTGTCATGGGCAGGTTTCGACGCCCGGCTCGAGCGTGCCGGCGACGTCCTGGCGCTGGCCGCTGTCGGTCGTGCTGGCAGCAGCGCTGCCGGCCGCCCTGGCGATGACCGCCTGGCTCACGGCCGGCGACGCGGCGCGGTCCGCGGCCGACTTCGCCCTGGGCTGGGCTGCCCTCAGCCTGGGCATGCTGTGCGCCGGCGTTGCTGCGCTGGCACTTCGACCGCAGCGTGCTGCACGCTCTGCAGCCCGACGCGCCGTGGCGCGGCCGGCTGGCCGGCATCGCGCTGGCGGCCGTCAGCCTGGTCTGGTTGTCATGGGCCTCGAGGCAGGGTCTGACGGTGCTGGCGCTGGCGCTGTTCCTGCCGCATGTCGTGGCGACCGCGCTGGTGCTGAGCGGTCATCTCGCCGTCGCGGCCAGCTTCCTCATGCTGGCGGCCCTGCTCGGAGCCGGCGGCGTCGCCGACGGTCTGTCACCGTGGGCAGGGGGCGTCAGCGCGCAGGTCGCACTGGCCGCCTGGCTGGGCTCGGCGCTGACGCTGACGCTGCTGGCCCACGCGGCCACGGTGGACTGGCGCAGCCGCGCCGCAGCGCTGGGAGTGGGCGCTCGACGGCTCACGCCTGGGGGTCGCCGACTGGCACCTGCTGCGCGACGATCGTTTTGCCTCCACCGCCTGGCGCACCCTCTGCGGCCACACCGCCAAGTCCTGGAGCCCGGCCGACTGGCAGGCACAGGTGCACCCGGAAGACGGCCCGGCCTTGGCCGATGCCATCGCCTCCTTGACCGCGGGCGACGCCGGGCGGCGCCAGCTTGAACTGCGTGTGCCTCAGGGCGATGGCTGGCGCTGGATGGAGGCCACGCTGATGGTGATCGAGCGCGGCGCCGACGGCAGCCCCGTGCGCCTGCTGGCCACGCTGGCCGACGTGCAGGATCGGCACGACGCGCTGGAGCGCCAGCTCATGTCGGCCAGCCTCTTCCAGCACCTGCACGAAGGCCTGCTCATCACCGACGCCGAACTGCGTGCGCTCGACGTCAATCCGGCCTACACGCAGATCCTGGGCGTGCCCCGCGACGAACTGCTGGGCACCGTGCCGATGCTGCTGCGCCCGACACCGGCCGACCCGGTGGCGCGCCAGCAGCGCGCCGCCATGTGGGCCAGCCTGCGCGACACCGGCAACTGGCGCGGCGAATTGCTGGAGCGGCGGCGCAACGGCGAGATGTGCACGCTGCAGGCCACCATTTCCACCGTGCGCGGGCCGGCCCAGGATTTGCGCTACCACGTGCTCGTCATCTCCGACATCACCGAGCAGCGCCAGCAGCGCGAGCAGCTCGAGCGCCAGGCCCACTTCGACGAGCTCACGCGGCTGCCCAACCGGTCCCGGCTGTCGCAACTGCTCGACGACGGCATGCGCGCCGCCGACCGCGACGGCTACCTGCTCGTCGTGTGCTACCTCGATCTCGACCGCTTCAAACCGGTGAACGACCGCTACGGCCACGCCGCCGGCGACCGCCTGCTGAGCGAACTGGCCGGCCGCCTGCGCAGTGAACTGCGCAGCCGCGAGAGCTGGGCCGACGCCGCAGCGCGCCTGGGCGGCGACGAGTTCGTGCTGCTGCTGCGCGCCGGCACGCTGGAAGAGGCGCGGCTGGCGGTGGAGCGCGTGCTGCGCGTGGTGGCACTGCCCTACGTCGTCGACGCGGCGCAGGATCCGGTGCAGGTGACGGCCAGCATGGGCGCCACCGTCTACCCGATCGACCGCAGCGACGCCGATACCCTGCTGCGCCACGCCGACCACGCGATGTACGGCGCCAAGCAGGCGGGCCGCAACGGCTACCTCTTCTTCGACCCCGAGCACCGCCGCCGCACCGAGGAACGCGTGATGGCCATCGGCCGCGTGCAGGAGGCGCTGGACCAGCAGGAGTTCCTGCTCTACTACCAGCCCAAGGTCGACATGCGCAGTGGCCGCGTGCTCGGCTTCGAGGCCCTGCTGCGCTGGGAGCACCCGAGCCATGGCCTGATCGCGCCGCTGCAGTTCCTGCCGCTGATCGAGAACACCGGTCTTTCGTCGCGCATCGGCGACTGGGTCATCTCGCAGGCGCTGGAGCACCTCTCGCAGTGGCGCCGCGACGGCCTGGACATCTCGGTCAGCGTCAACGTCTCGGCGCGGCACCTGCAGGAGCCCGACTTCGCGCTGCGCCTGAGCGAACTGCTGGCGCGCCACAGCGACCCGCTGGCGACGCACCTCGAACTGGAGACACTGGAGACCGCCGCCCATGCCGACATCGAGGCGACCTCGGCGCTGCTGGCGCGCTGCCGCAGCATCGGCGTGCGCTTTGCGCTCGACGACTTCGGCACCGGCTACTCGACGCTGAGCTACCTCAAGCGGCTGCCGGTGGACGTGCTCAAGATCGACCGTTCCTTCGTCCACCACATGCTCGACGACGCCCAGGACCGCGCCATCGTCGAAGGCGTGATCGGCCTGGCGCGCACCTTCGGCTGCGTGGTCGTGGCCGAAGGCGTGGAGTCGCCGGCGCAGGCGCGCACCTTGCTGGATCTGGGTTGCGACATCGGCCAGGGCACCGGCATCGCCGCACCGATGCCTTCGGCCCAGGTGGCCAACTGGGTGCGCAACTACAAGGGCATGTTCGCGCTCGCGCCGGCCGAGGCGGTCGCGGTGGCGGCGAAGCTCGGGGGCTAGACTCCCGCGGGTGATTCCACCGGGCTTCGTGCAGGAACTGCTCTCGCGCGTCGACATCGTCGACGTCGTGGGTCGGCACGTCGAGCTCAAGCGCGGCGGTGTCAACCTGATGGGCCTGTGCCCCTTCCATGCCGAGAAGTCGCCCAGCTTCTCGGTCAGCCCGGCCAAGCAGTTCTATTACTGCTTCGGCTGCGGCGCCAGCGGCGACGCCATCCGCTTCCTCACCGAGCACCTGGGCCTGAGCTTCGTCGAGGCGGTGCGCGACCTTGCGCAGGGCGCCGGGCTCACCGTGCCGGAGGACCAGGCCAGCCCCGAAGAGCGCGAACGGCGCGACACCTTGCGCCAGCGCCGGCTGTCGGCCACCGCGGTGCTGACGCGCGCCGCCGAGTTCTACCGCGGCCAGCTGCGCTCGCACCCGCGGGCCATCGACTACCTCAAGCGGCGCGGCCTCACCGGCCAGGTCGCGGCGCGCTTCGGCCTGGGCTTCGCGCCGCCGGGCTGGCGCACGCTGGCCGGCGTCTTCCCCGACTACGACGACCCGTCGCTGGAAGAAGCCGGCCTGGTCCGACAGCGCGAGGCCGAAGACGACGGGCACGGGGTCGAGAAGCCCGACACCGACCGCGGTCGCTACGACTGGTTCCGCGACCGCATCATGTTCCCGATCCGCGGCGTGACAGGCGAAGTCATCGGCTTCGGCGGCCGCGTCCTCGACGACAGCAAGCCCAAATACATCAACTCGCCCGAGACCCCGGTCTTCAGCAAGGGCCGCGAACTCTACGGCCTGTTCGAGGCCCGCCAGGCGCTGCGCGACAAGGGCTATGCGCTGGTGGTCGAGGGCTACATGGACGTCGTGGCGCTGGCGCAGGCCGGCTACGCCAACGCCGTCGCCACGCTCGGCACCGCCTGCACGGCCGAGCATGTGCAGAAGCTGTTCCGCTTCACCGACGTCGGTGGTGTTCAGCTTCGACGGCGACGCCGCCGGCCGCCGCGCCGCCGCCCGCGCGCTGGAAGCGTCGCTGCCCCACGCCACCGACCTGCGCACGGTGCGCTTCCTCTTCCTGCCGCCCGAGCACGACCCCGACAGCTACGTGCGCGAATTCGGCGCCGCGGCCTTCGAGGCGCAGGTGACGGCGGCCGTGCCGCTGTCGCGCCAGCTCGTCGAACAAGCGGCCGAGGGGTCGGACCTCGCCACCGCCGAGGGCCGCGCGCGCATGCTGGCGCAGGCCAAGCCGCTGTGGAGCGCACTGCCCGACGGCGCGCTCAAGCGCCAGTTGTTGCCTGAGCTGGCGCGGCGCGCGCAACTCGACCTGGCCGACCTGTCTGCTCTCTGGGGCGGAGCGGCGGCACCGGCACGACCTCGTTCGACGACCGCCGCCCTGCCCGTCCGCACGCCCCTGCGCAGCCCCGGTCGCCGCGCACCGGCGGACAGCGCCGATCTTGCGCTGCGCTTGCTGCTGCGCCACAGCGACTGGTGGCAACACCTCTCAGCCGACGACCACGCGCTGCTGCACGGACTCGGCGGCGCGCATGGCGAGGTGATGGGCTGGCTCGAACAACAGCTCACCGAACACGGGCCGCTGACCTGGGCGGCCCTGGAGGAGGCGATGGCCGGCACGCCCTGGCAGGCCCAGGCCCGCGCCTGGGTCGATGCGGCCGACCCCGGCGAGGAGCAAGGCTTCGACGACCTGCAGCGCGTCATGCACCGGCTGTGGATCGCACGCCTGGGCGAAGAGGCACGGCAACTCGCGGCCACGGGGGCCGCCGGCGCCGAAGACCGGGAGCGCCTGCGTGCACTGCACGAGCAGATCACGCGGCTGAAAGCCGGCCTCGCAGCCCCTGCGGCTTGAATCGTCACAGCGCCGACGGCTCCGTGGCGGATATAATCCGCGGTTTGTTGCAGCGGCAAGAGTGACAGCAGCACCTCCGGGCCCCGACCACCCTTGAAAAGGGTTCAACGGTCAACCCCACCCGCAAGGGCTGCACATCGGACCTGTCCACGCGAGCTTGCCCGCCCGACGACACGCAAGACCCCGCGCGCCGCTTCCGCCCCGGTGCCGCTGTCTCATGGGGATTGCGTGGGTCCGGGCCGCCCGTCGCCACCGTCTTCCCAAGGAACCGCATGACCGCCAAGAAGCCTGCCGCCGCCCCCGTTGCCGCCCCCGCCGCCCCGCACGGCAAAGGCCTGAAGACACCGCCCAGGCCGGTGGCCAAGGCTCCGGTACCGGAGCCCAAGCCCGCCAAGGCCACCAAGCCCGTGGCCCCTGCCGCGCCAGCCAAGACGCCAAGACCGCCAAGACCGCCAAGGCGGCCGCGGCGGCGACGGCCAAGCCCGCGCCCAAGGCAGCGACACCGGCACCCAAGGCTGCCAAGGTCGAGGCCAAGTCCAGCGTGAGGCCGAGCGCGAAGACGGCAAAGGTCACCCCCAAGCCCGCGGCCAAGGTGGATGCCAAGGGCACCAAGCCCGGCAAGAAGGTCGATGCCGGCAAGGCACCCGCCGCCGAGGACGTGGACCTGGCCGACATCGAGGCGGAATTCGACGGCGAAGCCGAACTCGAAACCGAAGCCGAGACCGAGGTCGAGGCCGCCGACGACACCGAGAAGGCCGCCAAGGCCAAGCCTTTGCGCATGAAGGTCAGCCGCGCGAAGGAGCGTGCGCTGATGCGCGAGTTCGGTCTGGAAGAGACCACCCTGACCGAAGAAGAAGTCGCCAAGCGCCGCCAGGAGCTCAAGACGCTCATCAAGATGGGCAAGACGAGGGGCTTCCTGACGCACCAGGAGATCAACGACCACCTGCCGGAGAAGCTGGTCAACGAGGAAATCCTCGAGGCCATCATCTCCATGCTCAACGACATGGGGATCGCGGTCTACGAGCAGGCGCCCGATGCGGCCACGCTGCTGGTCGCCGGCGGCGGCACTTCCACCGCCACCGAGGAAGAAGCAGAAGAGGCCGCGGAGGCGGCGCTGTCCACGGTGGACAGCGAGTTCGGCCGCACCACCGACCCCGTGCGCATGTACATGCGCGAGATGGGCACGGTGGAACTGCTCACGCGCGAGGGCGAAATCGAGATCGCCAAGCGCATCGAGGGCGGCCTGCAGGCCATGATGCTGGCCATCAGCGCCAGTCCGACGACCATCGCCGAGATCCTGGCCATGGCCGACCGCATCGCGGCCGGCGAGATGCAGATCTCCGAGGCCGTGGATGGCTTCGTGGCCGCGGACGAGGCCGATGACTACGTGGCGGAAGAGGACTTCGACGAGTTCGACGAGGAAGACGACGACGACGGCCAGGGCGGCAGCAAGGCGCTCACCAAGAAGCTCGAGGAGCTCAAGAAGCAGGCGCTGGAGAAGTTCGCGACGCTGCGCGTGCACTTCGACAAGATGCGCAAGGCCTACGAGAAGGAAGGCTACAAGTCCAACGCCTACAACCGCGCGCAACACGCCATCAGCGTCGACCTGATGACGATCCGCTTCACGGTGAAGACGATCGAGAAGCTATGCCACATTTTGCGCAGCCAGGTCGACGACGTGCGTCGCTACGAACGCGAGATCCGCAAGATCGTGGTCGACAAGTGCGGCATGCCGCAGGACCACTTCATCCGGACCTTCCCGCACAACGTGATGAACCTGAAGTGGGCCGAGAAGGAGATCGCCCTCGGCAAGGGCTACAGCCACGTGCTGGCGCGCAACCTGCCCGCGGTGCAGGAACTGCAGCAGAAGCTGAGCGACCTGCAGAGCCGCGCCGTGGTGCCGCTGGAGGACCTCAAGCTCATCAACAAGAAGATGAACGAAGGCGAGAAGGCCAGTCGCGACGCCAAGAAGGAAATGATCGAGGCCAACCTGCGCCTGGTCATCAGCATCGCGAAGAAGTACACCAACCGCGGCCTGCAGTTCCTTGACTTGATCCAGGAAGGCAACATCGGCCTGATGAAGGCGGTGGACAAGTTCGAATACCGCCGCGGCTACAAGTTCTCGACCTACGCCACCTGGTGGATCCGCCAGGCCATCACGCGATCCATTGCCGATCAGGCGCGCACGATCCGCATTCCCGTGCACATGATCGAGACGATCAACAAGATGAACCGCATCTCGCGCCAGCACCTGCAGGAGTTCGGCTACGAGCCCGACGCGCCGACGCTGGCGGAGAAGATGGAGATCCCCGAGGACAAGATCCGCAAGATCATGAAGATCGCCAAGGAGCCTATCTCCATGGAGACGCCGATCGGCGACGACGACGACTCGCACCTGGGTGACTTCATCGAGGACACCAACAACGTGGCCCCGGTGGACGCCGCCATGCAGGCCGGCTTGCGAGACGTCGTGAAGGACATCCTCGACAGCCTGACGCCGCGCGAGGCCAAGGTGCTGCGCATGCGCTTCGGCATCGAGATGAGCACCGACCACACGCTGGAAGAGGTGGGCAAGCAGTTCGACGTCACGCGCGAGCGCATCCGCCAGATCGAAGCCAAGGCGATCCGCAAGCTCAAGCACCCCAGCCGTTCGGACAAGCTGCGCACCTACCTGGACAATCTTTGATTGGCCCGGTACGCGCTGCAGCAGGCAGCGGCGCTCGTGCAGCGAGCGCCGCGCAGCTTGCGCCGCAGGCACAAGCTGCGCACCTACCTCGACAATCTCTGACACGCTTGAGACATGACAAGAAGCCGCTGCATCGGAGCGGCCCCGTCGCCTGAGCGACGGCTACACTTTGCTTCGGCATGACACGGATATCCGATCGCACGGTTCTCTTTGCCGATCTGCGCGGTAGCACGGCCCTGTTCGAGACACTGGGCAACGCCGAGGCCACTTCCGTGGTGACCCACTGCGTCAATGCACTCGGCGGCCCGGTCACCGGCCATCGCGGGCATGTGGTCAAGACCCTGGGCGATGGCCTGATGGCGGTCTTCGACACGCCCCCCGAGGCCGTCCAGGCCGCCATGGAGATGCACGACTTGCTCGAGGGCATGGTCTCGCGTGGCAGCGAGCATGGCGCCTCGTCGGGCCTGCGTGGCCTCCGGCTGCAGGTCGGGCTGGCCCGCGGTGAGGTGGTCGAGATGGCGGGCGACTGCTACGGTGATGCCGTCAACGTGGCGGCGCGGCTGCTGGACCACGCGGGCGACAACGAAACGCTGCTCACGGCGGATGTGCTCAGCGGCCTGTCGCCGGAGTTGCACTCTCGCT
Source organism: uncultured beta proteobacterium (assembly GCA_963717575.1). Taxonomy (GTDB): domain Bacteria; phylum Pseudomonadota; class Gammaproteobacteria; order Burkholderiales; family Burkholderiaceae_C; genus Rubrivivax. The sequence continues at coordinate 125,324 of CAVQWK010000039.1, forward strand.
TTCGCAGTCTCGACCGGTTGGTGCTGCGCGGGCGGGTCGAGCCGGTGGAAGTGCATGTCATGGGCCGCCGCCGCGGCGGGATCGATCCCGCGGCGACCCAGTTCGGCGATGTCTCCAACGTGCAGGAACCCGAAGGCCTGCGCCTGATCTGGGGCGGGCTGCAGCGCGTGTTTGCCAGCCAGCAGATGCCGGTGGTGCTGGGCCGCAGCCCGCAGGCCACCTTCTGTGTCGACGATGCGCGTGTCTCGCGTTCGCACGCACGGGTCGACTGGCACAGCGGCAGCTTCCAGCTCAGCGACCTCAGCTACAACGGCACCTACGTGCGCTTCAACGACGGCGAGATCGTCAGCCTGCGCCGCGGCGGCTGCACCTTGCACGGCAGCGGCACCATCGGCCTGGGCGCCTCGCCCACCGATCCCGGGTCCGCGTGCGTCAGCTTCGACGTGCTGCACTTCGCGGATACGCAGCCGCAGGTGCCGCTGGAGTGGCGCTAGATGCTGCGGGTGCTCTACGTCGATGACGATCGCGTCAATAGCCTGCTGTTCGTCGAGACCTGCCGATTTGCCGGCGGCGTCGAGGTCGAGACGGCCGCCACGGCCGCGCAGGCGCTGGAACTGGTCCGGCACTGGACGCCGGAGTTGCTGGTGATCGACCTGCACCTGCCCGATCTCGACGGCTACCAGTTGCTGCCCGCCCTGCGGGCCCCGCCTCAATGCCGGCCGCCGGCCTACCTGTGCACGGCCGACGATGCGCAAACGATCGGAGGGCCCCGCGCGCGCCGGCGGGCTTCGACGGGTGCTGGAGCAAGCCGGTGGACCTGACGCGCGGTGCTGGCCGTGTTGGCGCCGCGACCGCCGCGTCGGCACCATGACCTTCCGTCCCGAACCCCCCTACCGCCACGGCCAGCCGGCGCGCACGGCCGTGCTGCTGGTCAACCTGGGCACGCCCGACGCGCCGACACCGCGGCGTTGCGCCGCTACCTGGCCGAATTCCTCAGCGACCCGCGCGTGGTCGAGATCCCGCGCCTGGCGTGGTGGCCGATCCTGCACGGCATCATCCTGCGCACGCGGCCGGCGGCGCTCGGCGGCCAAGTACGCCACGGTCTGGATGGCCGAGGGCTCGCCGCTGGCGGTGTGGACGGCCCGGCAGGCCGCGGCGTGGCCGAGCAACTCGCCGCGCGCGGCCACCACCTCGTGGTGCGCCACGCCATGCGCTACGGCAACCCCGGCATCCCCGCGGTGATGGACGAGCTGCGTGAAGCAGGCGTGACGCAGGTGCTGGTGCTGCCGATGTACCCGCAGTACGCGGCGGCCACCACCGCCAGCGTCGCCGACAAGCTGCTGCAGTGGGCCCGCGACGCGCGCCGCATGCCGGCGCTGCGCTTCGTGACCGAGTACCACGACGACCCAGGCTACATCGCCGCCCTGGCCGCGCGCGTGCAGGCGCACTGGCAGGCCAACGGGCGGCCGGAGCGCCTGGTGCTCAGCTTCCACGGCCTGCCGCACCGGTCGCTGCTGCTGGGCGACCCCTACCACTGCCAGTGCCACAAGACGGCGCGCTTGCTGGGCGAGCAACTGGGTCTGAACCGGGACGAGATGATCGTCACCTTCCAGAGCCGCTTCGGCAAGGCCAAGTGGCTGGAGCCCTATACCGAGCCGACGCTGGTCGCGCTCGCCGTCACGGGGCATCAAGCGCGTCGACATCATGTGCCCGGGCTTCGTCGCCGACTGCCTCGAGACGCTCGAAGAGATCGCACAGGAGGCGAGAGAAGCCTTCGTGGCGGCCGGCGGCACGGCGTTCCACTACATTCCGTGCCTGAACGACGACCCGACGTGGATGGCCGCGCTGACGGCCATCGTCGAACGCCAGCTTCAAGGCTGGGACACGCAGACCGTACCCGACGCCATGCAACTCGCACGACAACGCGAACGGGCGCTCGCCATGGGCGCCCCGGACTGAAGCCTCCGAGGCGCCCGGGACCGCAGGCCTCAGCGCAGCCTCTGCTCGAGTTGCCGCTGCTCGAACACGTAGTCCGCACCTTCGGCATGCCTTCCCTGGCGCGCCACGCCGTAATGCGGCGTCTGCGGCAGGCGGCGCGTCACATCCCGGCGGACCTGTTCGAACACCGTGTTGCCGGGGCGCCAGTTGTCCAGCTCGAGACAGGGACTGCATCAAGCTCGATGCGAACGGCGAGTGCCCGTTGCGTGCACCGTCGGCTACCGGCTCGTTGCCGCCGGATGACATCACCACCGCGGCGCGGCGCTGCAGCAGCGCCGCCGGGTCGTCCTCGCGACCCGCGACCCGCACGCGGCGCTCGGAAACCAGGCTGCCCGAGAAGCAGCTGTCGGAGATCAGCACCACCTGCGAGGCACGGATGCTGCCCACCAGCCTTGCCGATGTCGCTGTTGGAGATCCAGCTCTCGGGCCGTTCGGCGTCGGCGCTCGGCCGGGATCCAGTAGCCCAGGCCGGTTTCGTCGACCACCGTGCCGTGGCCGGCGTAGTAGACGACCACCGAATCATTGGGCCGCGCCGTCAGCGCCAGCTTGTTGAGCACGCCGATGATCGCCTCGCGGCTCGCATCGCGGACCACCACGGTCTCGTAACCCAGCTGCGGTCTCCAGCACCCGGGCCACGGCCTCGACGTCGCGTCCGGCGTTCTCGAGCAGCGGGATGCGATCGTCGACATAGTTGTCCAGGCCGACCAGCACGGCGATCTTGCGCTGGATCTGCGGCAGGGCGGCGGCACGCACCGCGCGCGGCGCCGGGATCGGCGGCGCCTTGGCCAGCGCCACGGTCTTGGGCCGCACCACGGCCACCGAGATCGGGGCGGCAGGGGACGGCGCGGCCGGGCGCGGTGGCGGCCGGGCCGGGCGCCGTCGGCGCGGGCGCGACAGGCGGCGCCACGGCGACCGCTGGCGCAGGCGTCGGCGTCGGCGCAGCGACAGGCTTCGGCGGCGGCGGCGGCGTCATGCCGGCCAGCGCACCCACGCCCACACCTGTCCCTTGTTCGGTCTCTGCCTTGGCCAACAGCTCGTCGGACACCAGACATCTGCCGACCTCCAGGTCCGCGATATCGATGCACGGCGGCAGATCGGCCAGGCCGGGGTCGGCCGCGAGCCGCTTCTTCGCCGTATCGAACACCGAACTCTTGAAGGCACTGCGGGATTCCAACAGCACCGCGAGCGCGTCCCACGAGTAGGCGTCGATGTCGATGCTGCCAAACACACCCGCCCCCTGGCGTTCCATGCGCATGCCCTGCAGGGCGTCCAGGGTCCGCATCGTTGCCCGGTCACGCGCGGAAGTCGGGAACTGCATCGGCTCCGGACGCAGGCTGTCGACCAGGATGGCCACCTCGTTGGCGGCGACCACGGTCGGGGACGGTGGCAGGATGGTCATCGCAATGGCATTGCCGGATGCCTGCGCCAGGCTGTAGTTGACGGCCGACAGGCCATAGCCGTCGACGGCATAGCTGCCCGGCAGCGATGACGCCGAAGCCGGAGTGGCGAAACCCAGGCTGCCGGTCGTTGCCGTGGCCAAGGTCTCGCCGGCGACGAAACCGGCCACCTGACCGGTCAGCAGCGGGGGCAACATCCCTTGCTTCGCCGTCACCGGATCGGCCACGTACTGCAGCAGGGCCGGCGAGATATCGGCCGACGTCGCCACGCCCGGATTCGACAGCAGGTAGTTCGAAGCCTTGCCGCTGCCATCGATCAGCGCAGCATTGCCCGTCACGGGCTTGTCCAGGCCCACACCGGCGGTGTCGAACAGGCCGCCCGCCAGGCCCACGCCCAGCGACTCGCCGGCCACCAGATTGGCCAGTTGCCCGCCGGACAGTGCCGCGGTGCGCGTGCCGTCGTACACCTTGTCGGCAGCGACGACACCGCTCAAGGTCAAGGACCGCGGGCCGATGGACGCCTTGGCGGCGAGTGCCCCGCCGCTCGCGAGCAGGTAGTTCGACGACTGTGCGCTGCCGTTGCCGAGCGTGGCCGTGCCGGTGACCGCCTTGTCGACACCGGCGTCTGCGGTGTCGAACAGACCTGGGCCCAGGGTCAGGGTCAGCGTTTCGCCGGGCACCACGTTGACGAGACTGCCGCCCGACAGCAGGGCATCGCGATTGCCGTCGTAGATCTTGTCGGCGGCCTGCACGCCTGCCACCGTCAACAGACGCTGCGTGATCGACGCGCTGGCAGATACCGCATCGTTGCCGCCCAGCGTGTAGTTCGACGCGAGGCCGGTGCCGTTGACCAGCACCGCGGTGCCGGTCACGGGCTTGCCGGTGCCGACGTTGGGGGTGTCGAATCCACCGACCAGGGCCAGCCCCAGCGTCTCGCCTGCCACCAGGTTCGCCAGGCTGCCGCCGGACAGGGTGGCGGCACGACTGCCGTCGTAGACCTTGTCGGCGGCCGCCACGCCGCTCAGCGTCACCAGCCGTGGATCGATGGTCGCCGTCGCGGCCGCCTGGCCGCCGTTGGCCAGCACGTAATTCGAGGCCAGGCCGCTGCCGTTGCTGAGCGTGGCCACGGCGGCCACGGGCTTGTCGACACCGGCATTCGCGGTGTCGAAGAGACCACCGGACACCGTCAGGCCGAGTGTTTCACCGGGGACCAGGTTGACCAGCGTGCCGCCGGTCAGCGTCGCGTCCCGCTTGCCGTCGTAGACCTTGTCGGCGGCCTGCACCCCGCTCAGGGTCAGCGGGCGGGGGTCGATGGCGGCCGTGGTGCTGATCGCCGAGCCGCTGGTGAGCACGTAGTTGGAGGCCGCGCCGCTGCCGTCCACGATCACGGCGGTCCCGGTGACGGGCTTGCCGACGCCGACGTTCGCGGTGTTGAACAGGCCGTCGTTCACGGTCACGCCGAGCGTCTGGCCCGCCACCAGGTTGTCCAGGCTGAAGCCCGTGAAGGTCGCTGCACGCGTGCCGTCGTAGACCTTGTCGTCCGCGACGACGCCGCTGAGCGCCAGCGGGCGCCGGGTGATGTCGGCCGTGGCGGTGACCACGCCGCCGGCGGGAACCACGTAGTTCGAAGCCAGGCCGCTGCCGTCGGACAGCGCGATGGTGCCGGTCACGGGCTTGTTGGTGCCGGCGTCCGCCGTGTCGAACAAGCCGCCGGCCAAGGTGAAGCCAAGGGTCTGCCCGGCCACCAGATTGCCGAGGGAGCCGCCCGAGAGTGCGGCATCGCGCGTGCCGTCGTAGACCTTGTCCGCGGCCACCACGCCGCTGACGGTCAGCGGGCGCGCGCTGATGTTGCCCGTGGCAGCGACGGCACCGCCGCCGACCAGCTGGTAGTTCGACGCCGATCCGCTGCCGTTCGCCAACTGCGCGGTCCCCGTCACCGGCTTGCCGGTGCCGGCGTTGGCGTTGTCGAACAGGCCATCGGTCAGGGTCAGGCCGAGCGTCTCGCCATCGACGAGATTGGCGAGACTGCCACCAGTGAGGGTCGCCGTGCGGGTGGCGTCGTAGACCTTGTCGGCCACCAGCACATCGGTGAGGGTCAAGGGCCGCGGCGTGATGTCCGCCGTGCTGGTAAAGGCGGCATTGGACAGCTGGTAGTTCGATGCCAGTCCGCTGCCATCGACGAGCGCGACCGTGCCCGCCACCGGCTTGGCCGTGCCGACGTTGGCGGTGTCGAACAGGGCGTCGACCACCGTCAGCCCGAGCGTCTGCCCCGGCACCAGGTTGTTCAGGTTGCCACCGGCCACGGTGGCGTCGCGGTTGCCGTCGTAGACCTTGTTCGCGGCCGTGACGCCGCTCAGGGTCAGCGTTCGCGGCGTGATGTCGCCGCGAACATCGCGGGCCGTGGTGTAGCCGTAGACGGGGACCGGGCCGCCGTAGGCATAGGTCTCGATGACCGGAAGAACGAAGCCGTTGACGCCGATCTCGATGCCGGTGTCGGCGTTCGGGCTGGCATAACTGCCAATCGTGAGGTTGGCAAAGGCACCTTCGTCCAGGATGTAGTGTCCGGGACGCAGTCCCGTGACCTGCAGGTCGGGCGCCGTGCTCGTGACTGTGGTCGTGCCGTCGTAGACCTTGGTGATGGCGCTGGTGTTGCTCACCGTGAGCGCTGCCTCCAGCGAATACAACACACCATTGCCCGTGCCGGCGGACACGGGAGGCGAGGGATAGGCCGTGCCGTATTGCAGGAAGCTGTAGTCGAGTCCGGAGACGTTGCCGGCGTCGTCCGTCAGGTAAACCAGCCAGCGAGCGGGGTCGCCGTAGGCATTCAGGTGACGAGCCCGGCGTTCGTGAAGCTGCCGACGTTGGGGTTCAGGTCGCCGGCCATCAGGATCGACGTGCCTGAAGCCCAGGACGTGATGGTCATGAAACCGGTGTTGTTGAAGTTGTCGGTGAACAGGTGCACCGGCCCGTCGCTGTCAATCGAGAAGGAGCCGGCACCGCTGTAGATGGTCGGCGCCCGCAGGGTCACGCCATCGTCGCCCGTCATGCGAATGCTCGAGCCGAAGTCGACTTCGATCGTGCCACCCGCCTGGAAGGTGGCCGAACCGGGGCCACCGTCGCCCCAGATACTCGCTTCCCAGAGATACAGGTCGCCACCCGCACTGACCGTCAGGCTCAGCGGCTGACCGGGGTCCGAGTAGCCGATCCAGGCCGAGTAGATCTGGACGTCGCCAGCGGCGTTCAAACTTACCGACATCGGCCCGTCATAGGATAGGATGGTCGAGAGGTTCTCGATGAAGATGCCACCCCCCGCGTCCACGGCCAGCGACAGGCTGGAGGTCCCGAGTGGCACAGAGGAATAATCGACGAAGATGTCAGAGAAACTCTGGATGAAGTCCACGCCGGCGCTGGCCGTCATCGCCAACGAGCCGTCGGTGGAATAGATCTTCGAGTTATAGATGTTGACATTTCCGCCGGCACCGAGCGTCACGGCCGCTGATCCCCGCGTGGTCGAAAGTTTCGAATTGTTGAGAATATCGATGTCGCCGCCGGCATCGATACTGACCGTCAGGTCCCCCGTGGCTCGGTTGTAGATGTAGGAGTAGTCGAGGAGGCAGAAGTCACCTCCCGCGGAGGCCGTGAACGACAGCGGTCCTCCATTGGCATATATCCATGTGTACAGACCGACGTTGATGTCGAGGCCTGCAACGGCGTCCATTGCCAAGGACCCGCCCAAGGCGTAGATAAGAGAATAATTGCTTATATTGATATTGCCACCGGCATCCAGGCTCACCGAAGCCGGTCCGTTGGTCGATGAAATAACGGAGTAGTCGACAATATTGATATCGCCCAACGCAGAGAATGTCAGCGCCAGCGGACCATCGTTGGCCAGGATCTGGGCGCCCCCGCCGTCCATGTTGATGTTGCCCCCGGAAGTAAAGGCCACGGTGAGTTGCCCACTCCCGGACTCGATGTACGAGTAGCGCAAAAGGATATCTCGCGCCGCGTCAAAGTTGACCGCCAACGGAGTTCCAGAGGTGTTGATGCTGGAGCCATCGAGACTGATGTCCCGACCTGCGTTGAAGTTCACCGTCAACGCTCGGCCCGATGAGCTGATGGTGGACGAGTCGAGGGTGATGTCCTGTGCAGCGTTGAAGGTTAACGACCGCGCAGCCGGCAGATTACCGGTCGTCAGGGAGACACCGTTCATCGTGATGTCACCGACATCGCTGCCGGCATCGCCTGGCTGACCCGGGATGCCGGTCGAGATGGTGACGTTGGTGGTCTGCAGCGCGGCGGCAATAGTCGTCCGCGCCTATTGCGGCGCCGGAAGCAGGCGGGGTGAACAGGCCGGTCCCATCGATGAGACCACCATAGCCGTTGACCACCAGGATGTTGAAGGGGTCAAGCAGCCATTCCCCTGTGCTGCCCATCGGCGCATCCGTGCGCACCGATGCCGGCCGCGCATCCAGCCAGCCGCCGGAGGTCTCGATGAAGCCGCCATCGCCGCCAGCGGCCCCACCGCGCGCACTGAGCGTGCCGTAGGCCCGCGTCGCCTGGTCGCTCCACAGGATGATGCGACCGCCGTCGCCGTTGTCGGTGGCATCGGCGCGCACGGTCGCGTCGGGGCCGAGATACACCGCCTCGGCGTTGCGCAGGCTGGCGTCCTTGCCCTGCAGGCCGCCGCCGACGAACACATTGCCGCCGCCGGCGGCTCCCGATGCGTCCACCATCGCGTTATCGGTCAGCCCCACGTGCCGGCCCAGCATCCGCACTTCACCGCCCTGGCCCGCGCTGCCGGTGGCCTGCACCGCCCCAGCGGCCAGCATCGTGCCGGCCGGTCCCGCGTCGATGAGTACGCGCCCGCCGGCCGAGCCGCTGGCACTGGTGACGCTGCCCGCCCCCAACTGCACCGACTCGGTGGCTTCCAGGCGCACGACGCCGCCGGTCGAGCCCATGCTGTCGGCTTGCACGATGCCGCTCTGGTTGACCACTGCCGACAACAGGTCGACGCGCCCCCCGCCCGCCGCCACGCTGCCCAGATTCAGCACCTCGGCGCCAGGCGCACTGACGCGCACGGCAACGTGCGGCAACCGTTCGTCGACGAGGTCGACGCTGCGGCCGGCCGCCAGCACCACCTGCCCGTCGGGCGCGGCAATCAGGCCTTCGTTGCGCACGCCGCCTTCGCCGCCCACGAGCCAGACGCGGCCCCCGCTGGCGGCGCGCAGCTCACCCTGGTTGACGATCGGCGACGCACCGGCCCCCGCCATCGTCGTCAAGGCCAGCGAGCCCTGGCCGTTGACCCAGTCCGACAACGGGAATCCCAGCGTCGACACCACCAGCGAGCCGACATCGACCCGCGCATCGCGGCCAAACAGAACGCCGCGGGGGTTGAGCAACCAGACCTGACCATTGCTGCTGATGCTGCCGAAGATCTGCGACGGGTCGTTGCCGACCACCCGGTTCAGCACGCGGCTGGAGGCGGCGGGTTGGTCGAAACGCACCTGCTGCCCGGCTCCGACCGAGAAGGCTTGCCAGTTCAACACCGCGTTGGCGCTGTTGGTGACCGTCATCTGGTTGCCCTTGACCACGGCCGTGGCTTGGCCGTGGACCACGTTCAGGCCGCTGGGCAGCACCTGCGCCGCTGCCGGCGGCACGCCGGCCAGGCCCAGGTGCGACACCACGCCGGCCACCGCCAGGGCTCGCACCAGGGCACGCATCGGTGGCCGCCGGCGGGGGCGCGACACAGCGGCTTCGGAGCGGGACGGTCGTTGGGCTTGGAACTGAGGCATCGCGATCACCAGTCGGTTGAGCTGTGAGGCTGTGGGGCAGCGGCCTGGCGCCTTGCGGCGGGGCAGGCGGCGGGTCAGAACTCCAGATTGAGCTGGAAATGGGCGCGGACGTCGCCCCGGCGCGTGGCAACGCCGTCGGTCAACGCAGAGGCCAGGGCAATGCGGCCCTGGACACCGGGCCTGATGTAAAGCAGGCCGATGCCGACCCCGGCTGCCGAGCAGCGCGCGCTCTCGCCGTCACAAGGTGCGTCGAGCCGGTTGCTCACGCTGCCGCCGTCGGCAAAGGCAAAGGCGCGCAGCGACTGCGCTGCACTCTCGACGCCGAAGGCGGGCAGCAACTCGGGCCCGGTGAGTTCCAGCGACACCATGACACCACTGTCGCCCGCCAGTTCGCGCTCGTCGTAGCCGCGCACCGACGTCGCGCCGCCGACCCCGAACTGCTCGCCGGGCACCAGTGCGTCGTTCGTCCACTGCCCCGCGGCGCGGGCGCCGAGTTGCCAGCCCTCGGCCACCGAGGCCAGGATGTTGCCGTACAGGCGGACGGTGGTGTAGTTCGGCTTCGCTCCGTCACGCACCGCCTGGAAGTCGGCAGCGTCGGTGTGGCTGCCCCCCACATGGAGGTTGGTCGCGAGGGCCAGCCCCAAGGTCCACGGCGTGGCTTCCGTGGAGCGCACCGAATAGTCCAGCGTCAGGGGCGTCACCGCCACGTCGGCCTCGGCCGGTCCGCACGCGCCTTGCGGCAGGTCGGCCAGCTCGCAGCCGTTCAGGTATTCGCGCCAGTCGAAGGCCATGCCCAGGCGCTGGTCGAATGCGCCGCTGCGCACGAGGTAGCGGCTGGCGCGGATGCCCGCCAGGTTGCCGCGACCGTTGAAGCGGATGTCGCCTGCCGCGGTGGGGCTGCTGCCGCCGTCGACCTCGGAGTGGGCCACGTAGATGTCGCCCACCACCAGCCAGTCCGGGAAGGGCCGCCGGTAGCTGGCGCTGAAGACCCTGAGGTCGGAAGGGCTGGTGGGTGACGTGCTCGCCTGCAACGCCAGGATGTCACCGACACCGGAGACGTCGGCGTGCCGCCACCCGATGCCGGCCCGGTACTCGCCCGTGCTCTCGTTGCCGGTGTCGTCCAGCCAGAACTGGACCGCTGTCGCCGCACTGTCGTTGACGGCCACCTCGGCGTCGATCTCACCCGGCTTGGCGCCGGGCTTGAGCAGCAACTGCAGCCGGCGCGCCGGGTTCTCGTTGGCGATCTCGATCTGGGCGTCGATGCGGCGCACCAGCGGCGTCTGGCCCTCGATCAGGGCGGGCAGGCTGGCACGCACCGCTGCCGCACGCTCGGGGCTCGCCCCCGGCACGGTGATGCGGGCAATGCGGCCTTCGACGACGGCGATGGTGATGGTGCCGTCGCTGCCCGTCTGCGGCGGCACGTAGGCCACGACGCCGGCATACCCAGCCTCGGCATAGAGGCGCTGCACGGCCTCGGCGGCACGACGCAACTCTTCCAGCGTGCGGCGGCCCTTGAAGGCGGCCACCGCGGCATCGAGCTGGCTGCTGTCGAGCAAGGTCTGCCCGGTGAAGACGAAACGTTCGACGTTGACCGCCGGCGCCGTCTCGGCGGCGGTGGCCAAGGCAGCGGCGCCAAGAGTCAGCACCGCGACGCCGCCGCGTGCGGCTGCCCAGCAGCCACCGCAGCGCTGCAACAAGTCCCTGAGCATAGACGTCGCCCCCGAAAAGTACTGACCATGGACCCACGACCGCCAATGACGCATCGCACCGGCCCCCCTCAACGCGCGCCGACTGTACGTTGCGCTGCGCTGCCCGACAAGGCGGGCAGACACGGGCGGGCAAACACGGGGGTCGAAGTGGCGGGACTCGCGGACGTCAACGCGTCAGGCGGCGCGCCAGTTGCAGCAGCCGCGGCAACACCAGCACCGCCAGCACCACGGCCAGCAAGGTCGCCGACATCGGGCGCTCGATGAACACGCTCCACCGGCCCTCACCGATGGACAGCGCGTTGCGCATCTGCGCCTCGGCCATGGGGCCGAGGATCAAGCCCACGATCACCGGCGCCGTGGGAAAGTCGAAGCGCCGCATGACCACGCCCACGAGCCCGATCCCCAGCATGAGGTAGAGGTCGAAGGCGCTCTGCCGCATGCCGTAGACGCCCACGGTGGCGAAGATCAGGATGCCGGCATAGAGCTGGGGCCGCGGGATCTTCAGCAGTTTCACCCACAAGCCCACCAGCGGCAGGTTCAGCACCAGCAGCATGACGTTGCCGATGTACAGGCTGGCGATCAGTGCCCAGACGAGGGTCGAACTCGTCTGGAACAGTTGCGGCCCGGCGTTGATGCCGTAGTTCTGCAGCGCCGACAACAGGATCGCGGCTGTCACCGAGGTCGGGATGCCCAGCGTCAGCAGCGGCACCAGCGTCGCGGTGACGGCGGCGTTGTTGGCCGCCTCGGGCCCGGCCACGCCTTCGATGGCGCCCGTGGTGCCGAATTCCTCGGGGTGCTTGCTGAGCTTGCGCTCGACGCCGTAGCTCAGGAAGGTGGGGATCTCGGTGCCGCCGGCCGGGATGGTGCCGAAGGGGAAACCCAGCGCCGTGCCGCGCAGCCAGGCCGGCCACGAGCGGCGCCACTCCGCCTTGGTCATGTGGACCGAGCCCATGCGGTTCATCGTCGACTCGCTGCGGCCCTCGTAGAGCGCGGTGTACAGGCACTCGCCCACCGCGAACAGGCCCACGGCCACCAGCACCACCTCGATGCCGTCCATGAATTCGGAGATGCCGCCGGTGTAGCGCACCTGGGCGGTGATCTGGTCCAGGCCCACCAGCCCCATCGCGAGGCCGATGAACAGCGCCGTCAGCCCGCGCACGGTGCTGCGGCCGAGCACGGCGCTCACGGTGGTGAAGGCCAGCAGCATGAGCATGAAATATTCGGGCGGCCCCAGTTGCACGGCCCACTGGGCGACCACGGGCGCGAACAGCGTCACCAGCACGGTGGCGATGGTGCCGGCGACGAAGGAGCCGATGGCCGAGGTGGCCAGCGCGGCGCCGGCACGGCCGCTCTTGGCCATCTTGAAGCCTTCGAGCGCAGTCACCATGGTGCCGGTCTCACCGGGCGTGTTGAGCAGGATCGACGTCGTCGAGCCGCCGTACATCGCACCGTAGTAGATGCCGGCGAAGAAGATCATGCTCGCGGTCGGCTCCACCTGCGCCGTGATCGGCAGCAGCATCGCCACCGTCACGGCCGGACCGATGCCCGGCAGCACGCCGATGGCGGTGCCCAGGGCGCAGCCGACGAAGGCCCACATCAGGTTGATCGGTGTGCCGGCGGTGGCAAAGCCACCGAGCAGTTGGGCCCAGATGTCCATCACGCCTCCTGTCGACCGCCGCCGGGCTGCACCAAAGCGGCCGAGCGCCCCCTCGGGGGGCAGCGAAGCCGCGCAGCGGCAAGCTTGGGGGCTGTCATCAGATCCAGCCGGTGCCGGTGAGGCCGGGGAGGTTGATGCCCAGCACCTTGGTGAAGAGCCAGAAGGCCGGCGCCGCGATCAGGAAACCGGTGACGAAGTCGACCACCCCACCACGCACGCCGCCGTGCGGCTTGCCCTCGCTGCCGCGCAGGCCACGCACGGCCAGCATGAAACACACGGTGCAGCTGAGGATGAAGCCGATCCGGGTCAGCAGCATCGCGTTGGCCGTGATGCCGGCAGCCACCCAGGCCAGCGCGACCCAGTCGCCGCGCGCAGCGCCCGTAGGCTCGTCCATGTCGCGCCAGCCCCCGCTGGCGGCTTCGTAGATGAGCCAGGCACCACACAGCGCCAGCACCGTCGTCACCACCCAGGGCAGGAAATTGGGTCCGACCCCGGCATAACCCGCTGTCGACGGGATGTCGAGCGCGCCCCAGGCCAGGAGAGCGGCCAGGACCAGTGCGCCGGCGCCGATGAGCTTCTGATGCCGCAAGGCGGCGGGTCGATCGGTCATGTCAGGTGTCTCCTGCTGAAAGCGGCGCGGGGGCACTGGGGCCCCCGCGGCTGGCTGCCACCGACGGTGCGCAGTGCCCTGGCGTCAGACCATGCCGGCCTTGACCATCGTGGCGCGCAGGGCGGCGAATTCGCGGTCGACGAAGTCCTCGAACTCCTTGCCCACCTGAAGCGCGGGAGTCCAGTCGTTCTTCTCCAGCGCCTCGGCCCAGGACTTGGTCTTGGTGGCCTTGACGAGCATTTCGATCAGCGCCTTGCGTTGCTCGGCGGTGATGCCCGGGGCGCCGTAGACGCCGCGCCAGTTGCCGATCTCGATGTTGTAGCCCAGCTCCTTCATCGTCGGCACGTTGATGCCCTTCAGGCGCGCCGGCGAGGTGACGGCGATGGCGCGCATCTTGCCGCTCTCGATGTATTGCTGGAACTCGCTGTAGCCGCTGCCGCCGACGGTGACGTTGTTGCCCAGGATGGCGGCCACCGCTTCGCCGCCGCCGCGGAACGGCACGTAGTTGATCTTGGCCGCGTCCACGCCCACCTCGCGCGCCAGCATCGCAATCGCGATGTGTTCGGTGGTCCCGCGCGAACCGCCGCCCCACTTGACGCTGCCGGGATCCTTCTTCATCTGCTCGACGACGTCCTTCATCGTCTTCAGCGGCGAAGCCTCGGGCAGCACGAAGACGTTGTATTCGCTCGTCAGGCGTGCCAGCGGCGTGGCCTGCGTGACGCTCACCGGCGGCTTGCCGGTGATGATGCCGCCGAGCATGACCGCGCCCATCACCATCATGCGCGTTGCCGTCGCCCTTGGACGCGTTGACGAACTGCGCCAGGCCGATGGCACCGGCGGCGCCGCCCTTGTTCTCGTAGGTCACGGAGCTGGCCACGCCGGCCTCCTGCAGCGCCTTGCCCAGGGCGCGTCCGGTCGTGTCCCAGCCGCCGCCGGGGTTGGCCGGGATCATCATCTTCAGGTTGGCGGCAGCGCGTGCGGTCAGCGGCAATGCGCCGGCGGCGGCGAGGGCGGTCAGGCTCTTGAGGAAGGTATCGCGACGCATGGTGTGTCTCTCCTGGGGAGGTTGCTCTGGGACTCTGGACTGGCGCGATGATGCCGGCACGTGCTGTCAAACGGCTGTCGCCGGACTACGGGAAATCACTGAGCGCGCGCTGTGCCGATAATCCGGGCGCCACGATGAAACTGCTGCTGGTCGAAGACAACGCTGCGATGCAGACCACGCTGCAGCGCAGCTTCGAGCGTCGCGGCATGCAGGTGGTGGTCTGTGGCGACGGCGCACGGGCACTCGACCGCTGGCGCGCCAGCGTGCCCGACGTGGTGGTGCTGGACCTCAGCCTGCCCGGGCGCGACGGCCTGATCGGTGCTGGCCGCAGCGCGCGCCGAGGGTCTGGACACGCCGGTGCTGATCCTCACCGCGCGCAGCACCGTCGGCGACCGCATCCTGGGCCTCAACACCGGCGCCGACGACTACCTGCCCAAGCCCTTCGATCTCGACGAACTCGAGGCGCGCGTGCGGGCGCTGGCGCGGCGCTCCGGCCGGTGCGCGGGGCGCCGAGGCCGCCAGTGCCGAGTTCTGCGGCCTGCGCAGCGATGGCGACAGCGGCGCCGTCTACCTGCACGGCCAGCCGATGGACCTGACGGCGCGCGAGGCCGCCCTGCTGCGCGCGTTGCTGGCGCGCCCCGGGCACGCGGTGGCCAAGGAGCGCCTGAGCGAGATCGTCTTCGCCGGCGAGGCCGAGGTGCTGGCCGACGCCATCGAGGTCGTGGTCTACCGCCTGCGCAAGAAGCTCGGCGGCACCGGCGCCCAACTGGTCACGCTGCGCGGCCTGGGTTACCTGCTGAAGGAAGGGCCGTGATCCGCGCCCGCGGCTCCCTGCGGCGCACCCTGCTGGTGGGCATCCTGGTGCCGGTGTTCGCATTCGTCCTGCTCAATGCGGTGAGCCTGTACCGGCAGGCCCTGGCAGCCGCCGACACGGCCTACGACCGCACGCTGCTGGCGTCGGCCAAGTCCATCGGCGAGCTGCTGGAGGTCACCGGCGAGGACGGCGCACCCGAGCTGAGGTCGACCCTGCCCTACAGCGCGCTCGAAGCCTTCGAAGCCGACAACCGCAGCCGCATGTACTACAAGGTCGTCGGGCTTCGGCGGCGAGATGGTCTCGGGATTCGACGACCTGCCGGCGGCGCGTCCGCCGGCCGGCCGGCCCAGCGTCTACGCAGCGCTGGTGCACTTCTACGACGACCGCGTCCACGGCGAGCCGGTGCGCATGGCCGTGCTGCTGCAGCCGGTGGCCGGCACCGCGGGCCAGGGCATGGCGACGATCCAGGTCGCCGAGACGCTGGAGCTGCGGCACACGCTGGCGCGGCCAGTTGCTCGTCGCAGACGCTGTGGCAGCAGCTGCTGCTGGTGGCGCTGATCGCCGCCGCGGTGGTCTTCGTCGTGCAGCGCGCGACGCGGCCGGTGCGCGAGCTCAGCCAACGCCTGCAGGCGCGCTCCGAGACCGATCTGTCGCCCCTTTCGACCGGCGACGCGCCGCGCGAGCTGCGGCCGCATCGTCGAGGCGACCAACGCGGTGATGGCGCGGCTGGCGTCAACTGCTCGAACACCAGAAGCGCTTCGTGCGCGACGCGTCGCACCAGCTGCGCACGCCGCTGGCGGTGCTGAAGACGCAGGTGCAGTCGGCGCGCCGCGGCGACGTCGAGCGCGGCGCAGGCGCTGGCCGAGATCGAGCGCCACCGTCGACCGCGCCACCGAACTGGCCAACCAGATGCTGGCGCTGGCCAAGGTGGAGCAGTTGCGCCAGCAGGGCGCAGGCCCCGGTGGTGGACTGGGCCGGCATCGTGCGCGCCGTGGCGCTGGACGTGTCGGCACTGATCGCTGCCGCGCAGATCGACTTCGAGATCGAAGCCGAGCCCGCCGCCGTGCGCGCCACGAGTGGGCGCTGCGCGAACTGACCCGCAACCTGCTGCACAACGCCATCAAGCACACGCCGCGCCGGCGGGCACGCTGGCGGTGCGGCTGCACGTGGACGCCGGCCATGCCTGCGCTGACCGTGGCCGACAGCGGCCCGGGCATCGCTGCCGAGCAGCGCCAGCGCTTGTTCCAGCCCTTCGCCACCGAGGCCTCGCGGCTCAGCGACGGTTCGGGGCTGGGGCTGGCGATCTGCCTCGAGGTGGTGCAGTCGCTGGGCGGCAGCATCCGGCTCGACAACCGCGAACAGGACGGCCGCGTCGAAGGGCTCGATGCCATCGTGCGGCTGCCGCTGGCGGCGTGAGGCCGCTGCAAACGCCAAGGACGAGGCCATGACCGAAGACACCCGCGTGCGACTGGACAAGTGGCTGTGGGCCGCGCGCTTCTTCAAGACGCGCGCGCTGGCCGCCGACGAGGTCGGCCGCGGCCGCGTCAGCGTCAACGGCCAGCCGGCCAAGGCCTCGCGCGAGCTCAAGGTCGGCGACCGCATCGTGCTGCGCCAGGGCGCCGTCGAGCGCACGGTGGACCTGCTGGCGCTGAGCAACGTGCGCGGCCCGGCGCCGGTGGCGCAGGCGCTGTACGCGGAAACGCCGGAGAGCATCGCCGCCCGGCTGAAGGCAGCCGAGGCGCGCCGCCTGGGCGCTGAGCCGGCCAGCGCCATCGAGCAGGGGCGCCCGACCAAGCGCGACCGCCGCAAGCTCGCCGACTGGCAGCGATGGAGCGCCGTCGCCGAGGACGAATAGCGCCGGCGGGCCGGGCACCGGATCGCCCCGGGACGGCCCGCGGTCCGCGTGGGGGACCGGCCGATGTGCGCACCGGACGACGGGCAGCCCTTCACCCTCTTGAAAACACGGGCTCGCGCCCCAGATACCCGCGAGTACCTCATTCAAAAACCATGAACCCCACGCCCGAGAACCCCACGTCTGCCGCCGAGGGCACCGCCGCCGCTGACGCCTCTTTCCAACCCGCCGCCGAGAGCCCGATGCCGCTGGAAGCGCAGTTGGCGGACTTGCAGGCCAGACACGCCGAGGTCGCGGATGCCTACCTGCGCGCCAAGGCCGATGCCGAGAACACCCGCCGCCGCGCCGACGAGGAAATGAGCAAGGCGCGCAAGTTCGCCGTCGAGGCATTTGCCGAGAGCCTGCTGCCGGTGAAGGACAGCCTGGAGGCGGCGATCGCCATTCCCGAACGCCACGCCCGAGCAGTTGCTCGAAGGCGTGCATGCCACCTTGCGCCAGCTGACGCAGGCGCTGGAGCGCAACAAGGTGGTCCAGATCGCGCCGCCCGCCGGGCACGAAGTTCGACCCGCACCAGCACCAGGCCATCAGCGTCGTGCCGGCCGACCAGGAGGCGAACACGGTGGTCGCCGTGCTGCAGAAGGGCTACCTCATCGCCGAGCGCGTGCTGCGCCCGGCTCTCGTGACGGTGGCCGCGCCCAAGTAGCGTCGCGCACGAGCGCCGGCGGCCTTGAAAGCCGGCAAGTTATCCACAACTCCAAAACAACCGAATCCACTCCACAGGAGCATCAGAACATGGGCAAGATCATCGGCATCGACCTCGGCACCACGAATTCGTGCGTCGCCATCATGGAAGGCAACACCACCAAGGTGATCGAGAACAGCGAGGGTGCGCGCACCACGCCGTCGATCATTGCCTACCAGGAGGACGGTGAGATCCTCGTCGGCGCGTCCGGCCAAGCGGCAGTCGGTGACGAACCCGAAGAACACGCTGTACGCGGTGAAGCGCCTGATCGGCCGCAAGTTCACCGAGAAGGAAGTGCAGAAGGACATCGACCTGATGCCCTACAAGATCGCCGCCGCCGACAACGGCGACGCCTGGGTCGAAGTGCGCGGCAAGAAGCTGGCGCCGCCGCAGGTCAGCGCCGAGGTGCTGCGCAAGATGAAGAAGACCGCCGAGGACTACCTCGGCGAGGAAGTGACCGAGGCCGTCATCACGGTGCCGGCCTACTTCAACGACAGCCAGCGCCAGGCGACCAAGGACGCCGGCCGCATCGCCGGCCTGGACGTCAAGCGCATCATCAACGAGCCCACCGCCGCGGCACTGGCCTTCGGCCTGGACAAGCACGGCAAGGGCGACCGCAAGATCGCCGTCTTCGACCTCGGCGGCGGCACCTTCGACATCGCGATCATCGAGATCGCCGACGTCGACGGCGAGAAGCAGTTCGAGGTGCTGTCGACCAACGGCGACACCTTCCTGGGCGGCGAGGACTTCGACCAGCGCATCATCGATTACATCGTCACCGAGTTCAAGAAGGAACAAGGCGTCGACCTGACGAAGGACGTGCTGGCGCTGCAGCGCCTGAAGGAAGCGGCCGAGAAGGCCAAGATCGAACTTCAGCAACAGCACGCAGACCGACGTCAACCTGCCCTACATCACGGCCGACGCGTCGGGCCCGAGGCACCTGAACATCAAGCTCACGCGCGCCAAGCTCGAGTAGCCTGGTCGACGAGTTGATCGCGCGCACGATCGAGCCCTGCCGCATCGCCGTCAAGGACGCCGGCGTCAAGCTGAGCGAGATCGACGACGTCATCCTGGTCGGCGGCATGAGCCGCATGCCCAAGGTGCAGGAGAAGGTCAAGGAGTTCTTCGGCAAGGAACCGCGCAAGGACGTCAACCCCGACGAAGCGGTGGCCGTGGGCGCCGCCATCCAGGGCCAGGTGCTCGGCGGCGAGCGCAAGGACGTGCTGCTGCTCGACGTCACGCCGCTGAGCCTGGGCATCGAGACCCTGGGCGGCGTGATGACGAAGATGATCAAGAAGAACACCACGATCCCGACCAAGTTCAGCCAGGTCTTCAGCACCGCCGACGACAACCAGCCGGCGGTGACGATCAAGGTCTACCAGGGCGAGCGCGAACTGGCCTCGGGCAACAAGAGCCTGGGCGAGTTCAACCTCGAGGGCATCCCGCCGGCAGCCGCGCGGGCTGCCGCAGATCGAGGTCACCTTCGACATCGACGCCAACGGCATCCTGCACGTGAATGCCAAGGACAAGGGCACGGGCAAGGAAAACAAGATCACCATCAAGGCGAACTCGGGCCTGAGCGAGGCCGAGATCGAGAAGATGGTGAAGGACGCCGAGGCCAACGCCGCCGAGGACGCGAAGAAGGTCGAACTCGTGCAGGCGCGCAACCACGCCGACGCGATGGTGCACACGGTGAAGAAGAGCCTGACCGAAGTCGGCGACAAGCTCGACGCCGGCGAGAAGGAGAAGATCGAGGCCGCGCTGAAGGATGTCGAGGAAGCCATGAAGGGCGACGACAAGGCCACCATCGAAGCCAGGACCGAAGCGCTGATGACGGCCAGCCAGAAGCTGGGTGAAAAGACCTACGCCGACGCGCAGGCGGCCCAGGCCGCGGCAGCTGCCGCGGGCCAGGCCGGCACGGGGGGCGGCGACGCCGCCCAAGGGCGGGCCGGCCGACGACAACGTGGTCGATGCGGAGTTCAAGGAAGTGAAGAAGTGATCCTTCGATATCCCGGCCCGGCCACGCGCCGGCCGTGATATCTCGCCGCGTTCGAGGTGACAGGCAGCCGCCCGACCCTCAACGCGGCGGTTTCGCTTCATAGACTTCGAGACCCTCATGGCAAAGCGCGACTACTACGACATCCTCGGCGTGCCCAAGAACGCGTCCGAGGAGGACATCAAGAAGGCCTACCGCAAGCTGGCCATGAAGCATCACCCTGACCGCAACCAGGGAGACGATGCCAAGAAGTCGGAAGAGAAGTTCAAGGAGGCCAAGGAGGCCTACGAGATGCTCTCCGATGCGCAGAAGCGCGCTGCCTACGATCAATACGGCCACGCCGGCGTCGACCCCAACATGGCGGGCCGGGGCGGGCCCGGGGGCGAGGGTTTCGGCGGCTTTGCCGAGGCCTTCGGCGATATCTTCGGCGACATCTTCGGCGGTGCCGGCGGCGGCGGCCGCCGCGGCGGCGGCGGACAGCAGGTGTACCGCGGCAGCGATCTCAGCTATGCGATGGAGATCTCGCTCGAGGAAGCCGCCGGCGGCAAGGAAACGCAGATCCGCGTGCCGAGCTGGGAATCCTGCGACACCTGCCACGGCAGCGGCGCGAAGCCCGGCACCAGCGCCAAGACCTGCCCCACCTGCAACGGCAGCGGCACGGTGCATCTGAGGCAAGGCTTCTTCAGCATCCAGCAGACCTGCCCGCACTGCCACGGCAGCGGCAAGATCATTCCCGAGCCCTGCACCACCTGCAGCGGACAGGGCAAGATCAAGAAGCAGAAGACGCTGGAGGTGAAGATCCCCGCCGGCATCAACGAAGGCATGCGCATCCGCTCGGCCGGCAACGGCGAGCCCGGCACCAACGGCGGCCCGCCCGGCGATCTGTACATCGAGATCCGGGTCAAGCAGCACGAGATCTTCGAGCGCGACGGCGACGACCTGCACTGCAGCGTGCCCGTGGGCCTGACCACGGCCGCTCTGGGCGGCACGATCGAGGTGCCCACCCTGGGCAGCAAGGCCGAGATCGAACTGCCCGAGGGCACCCAGCACGGCAAGACGTTCCGCCTGCGCGGCAAGGGCATCAAGGGCCTGCGCTCGAGCTACCCGGGCGACCTGTACTGCCACGTCAGCGTGGAAACGCCCGTGAAGCTGACGGAGCACCAGCGCAAGTTGCTGAAGGAACTGGACGAGTCCTTCCGCAAGTCGGGCGACCGCCATTCACCCAACGCCAAGAGCTGGACCGACCGCGTCAAGGACCTGTTCAAGTAGGGCCGCCGGACCGGGCGCGGCCCGGCGGGACCGGCGTCAGAAGAGCTGGCCCTGCCCTGCCTGCCGCGCCGGCGGCCGGAACTGCGTGAGGTCGAGCTCGACCCGCTCGCGCCGGTAGCCCAGGCGCGCACAGGCCTTGTCGAAGCGCTGGCGCAGCAGTTGCGCCCAGACGCCCTCGCCGGTCAAGCGGGTGCCGTAGCGGCTGTCGTTGTCCTTGCCGCCACGCATCTCGCGCACGCGGGCCATGATGCGCGCGGCGCGCTCGGGCACATGCTGGTCGAGCCAATGCTGGAACAGCGGACTCACCTCCCAGGGCAGGCGCAGGGCGACGGTGAAGGCCGTGCCGGCACCGGCTTCGCGGGCGGCCTCCAGGATGCGTTCGAGCTCCGGTTCGTTCAGGAAGGGTATGACGGGGCACGCGCTCACGCCCACCGGAATGCCGGCCCGCGCCAGAGACTCGATGGTGCGCAGACGGCGGTGGGGTGCGGTGGCCCGCGGCTCCAGGGCCCGTGCCAGGGCGGGGTCGAGCGTGGTGATCGACACGTAGACCGCGGCCAGCCCGGCCCGGGCCATCGGTGCGATGAGGTCGATGTCGCGTTCCACCAGGCTGCCCTTGGTGATGATCGAGAATGGATGCCGCGCCTCGGACAGCACCTCGATCACCGAGCGCGTGATGCGCAGGCGCCGCTCCGCGGGCTGGTAGGCATCGGTCACCGAGCCGATATTGAGTTGCAGCGGCGTGTAGCCGCGTGCCGAGAGCGCTTCGCGCAGGAGCTCGGCGGCGTTGACCTTGGCAACGATGCGGGTCTCGAAATCGAGCCCCGGCGACAGGTTCAGGTAGCTGTGCGTCGGGCGCGCGTAGCAGTACACGCAGCCGTGTTCACAACCGCGATACGGATTGATCGAGAGATCGAAGCCGATGTCGGGCGAGTCGTTGCCGGCCAGGATGCTGCGCGCGTTCTCCTCGATGACCTGCGTGCCCGGAGCCTGCGGCTCTTCCTGCGCAGCCTGGTCGAGCGTGCCCCAGCCGTCGTCGAAGTCGCTTCGCAGGGCCGTACTGAATCGATGCTCGATGGCCCACACGGTGCCGCGGCCCTTGGGCGGCGCGGACGTCAGGGCGGCGGCAGGAGGGGTGGCCGCGGTGGCGGCCGCGCGCGCGGATGAACGAGCAGTGGTCATGACGACTCCAGGTGGACTGTGAATATATCCAGTCCTCCCGAAGTGTGCAAACCGGATCAGTAGTCGCCGCTGCCGCTTCCTGGTGCCAAATTGTCGAAGCGGGTCAGCGGCTTGAGGAAGGTCAGCTTGACCGTGCCCACCGGCCCGTTGCGCTGCTTGGCGATCACGATCTCCGAGACGCCGGGCTCCTTGCTTTCCTTGTTGTAGTAGTCGTCGCGGTAGATGAACATGATGATGTCGGCGTCCTGCTCGATCGCGCCCGACTCGCGCAGGTCGCTCATCATCGGCCGCTTGTCGTTGCGGCTCTCGACGCTGCGGTTGAGCTGCGACAGCGCCAGCACCGGGCACTGCAGCTCCTTGGCCAGGCCCTTCAGGCCCCGCGAGATCTCGCCCAGCTCGGTGGCGCGGTTCTCGTCGCTGCCGCTGGAGCCGCTCATCAGCTGCAGGTAGTCGATGACGATGAGACCGAGCGTGCCGAACTGGCGCGCCATGCGGCGTGCCCGCGCGCGCAACTCGGAACTGGTGAGGCCGGCCGTCTCGTCGATGAGCAGCTGCACCTTGCTGAGTTGCTCCACGGCGCCGGTGAGCCGCTCCCATTCACCGCTGTCCAGGCGGCCGGTGCGCAGGTGCTGCTGGTCGATGCGGCCGAGCGACCCCACCAGGCGCAGCGCCAGTTGCGAGGCGCCCATTTCCATCGAGAACACCAGCACCGGCAGGCCTTCCTGCACCGCCACGTGTTCCGCAATGTTGAGCGCGAACGCGGTCTTGCCCATCGACGGCCGCGCCGCCAGCACCACCAGGTCGCCCTTCTGCAGGCCGGCCGTCATGCGGTCGAGGTCGTAGAAGCCGGTGCGCACACCGGTGACTTCCTCGGCGCCGTTGTCGTGCAGTTCCTGCACGCGGTCGATCAGGCTCACCACGAGCTTGTCGATGCCCTGGAAGCCCTGCCTGCTGTCGCGAGCCTTCCTCGCCGATCTGGAAGATCTGGCGCTCGGCGTCGTCGAGCACCGTGGAGACGGCGCGGCCCTGCGGGTTGAAGGCGCTGGTGGCAATGTCGTCGCTGGCGGCGATGAGCTTGCGCAGGATCGAGCGCTCGCGCACGATCTCGGCGTACCGGCGCATGTTGGCGGCGCTGGGCACGCTCTGCGCCAGCGCATTGAGGTAGGCCAGTCCGCCGCAATCCTGCGCCTTGCCCAGGCCCTGCAGTTGCTCGAACACGGTGATCACATCGGCCGGCTTGCTCTGCGACACCAGCGCGCCGATGGCGGCGTAGATCAGCCGGTGCTCGTAGCGGTAGAAGTCACTGTCGGTGAGCAGGTCGCCGGCGCGGTCCCAGGCCAGGTTGTCGAGCAGCAGGCCGCCGAGCACGCTCTGCTCGGCTTCCACCGAGTGCGGCGGCACGCGCAGGCGCGAGACCTCCTGGTCGCGCGGGGCCTCGGTATCGCGGGAGTCGAAGATCGCTGACATGGCAGTGCGGTGTGCGGGGCTGTGGGCAAGCCTGTGGAAGGGCGGTGGGCCGGATGGGATAAGTGTGCACGCGGAAACGAAGAAGGCCGGCTTCAGCCGGCCTTCACGAGGCATGTGCCAGCTTACGCCGGTTTACTCGGCCTGTGCAACCACCTGGACCGAAACGTCCACCACGACGTCGGTGTGCGGCGCCACCGAAACCGTGTGATCGCCCACCGTCTTGATCGGGCCATTGGGCATGCGGACCTGGGACTTGGCGACCGCCAGGCCCATCTTCGTGAGCGCGTCGGCGACATCGGCGTTGGTGACCGAGCCGAACAGGCGGCCGTCGACGCCGGCCTTCTGCGCCACGCGCACGGTCTTGCCGGCGAGTTGCTCGCCCAGAGCCTGGGCAGCGGCCAGCTTGGCGCCGGCGGCCTTTTCCAGCTCGGCACGGCGGCCTTCGAATTCCTTGATCGCCGCTTCGGTGGCGCGGCGCGCCAGCTTGGTCGGGATCAGGTAGTTGCGGGCATAGCCCTGCTTGACCTTGACGACGTCGCCCAGGTCACCGAGCTTGCCGACCTTCTCGAGAAGAATGACTTGCATGGCGATCTCCCTAGACCTTGTGCTGGTCGGAGTACGGCAACAGCGCCAGGAAGCGCGCGCGCTTGATGGCGGTGGTGAGCTGGCGCTGGTAGAACGCGCGCGTGCCGGTCAGGCGGGCGGGCGTGATCTTGCCGTTCTCACCGACGAAATCGCGCAGGACGTCGATTTCCTTGTAGTCGATGGACTCGACCTTGGCCACCGTGAAGCGGCAGAAGCGCTTGCGGCGGAACAGCAGCGACTGGGTATTGCGCTTGGGGCGCTTGTCCTTGGAAAAACGACCTTTACCGCGTGGCGGGGGCATGGTGAACTCCTGGAAGAAACGTATGGAACCGTAGGGGCCTGGGTCAGCCGGCGGGCTCGACCGAGGTGATGTGGAAACGAAGACCGCGTCCGTTGCGCGAGCCGGCGAGGAAGCCTGCGTACAGGCCTGCGGCGCCCAGCTCCAGAGCCAGCAGCGACCGCGTCACGGCCCCGATGGCCACCGCTCGCATCTCCATCGAGACCTTGCGGGGCTGGCCGTCTTCGCTGACCTCGGACTCGTGCTTCAGGCTCAAGTCCAGGGCGGGCAATCCGGCCGGGGTGTAGCGCAGTGCCGCCCGTTCCACCAGCGTGGCCGAAAGAACCAGGCGGTTCATCGCGGCGCCGCAGGCAGCTCGGACGCTCGGTGACTCAGGCGGCAGCCTCGTGGCGCTCCTTGCGCGCCTCTTCGCGCTCGACCGCCTTCATCATGATCGAAGGCGTGGTCTCGGCCTTGTCGCGCGACACGGTGAGGTGGCGCAGCACGGCGTCGTTGAAGCGGAAGCCGGTCTCGAGTTCGGTCAGCGCTTCGTTGCTGCACTCGATGTTCAGGCACAGGTAATGCGCCTTGGCCAGCTTCTGGATCATGTAGGCCAGTTGGCGCCGACCCCAGTCCTCGACGCGGTGCACCTTGCCGCCGGCGGCGGTGACCAGGCCCTTGTAGCGTTCCAGCATGGCCGGAACCTGCTCGCTCTGATCCGGGTGGATCAAGAGCACGATTTCATAGTGACGCATGGAGACTCCTTGTGGATTCCGGCCGCGGGAGCAAGGCGCTCCTCAGACTCGGGGGTGGAAGCCGCCCCGATGCGTCAACATGACGGGTGCGGCAAGGAAGGGAAAGCCTAAAAGTATAGCATCGTCGCCCCGAGCGCCCCTGTCCGCCGCCGCCGTGCCACCCGGCGGACACGCCCGTCACCCCATCAACCCTGCACCCAACGCCGCTGCGCCGCCAGCGACGCCACCGCGCGGAAGCGGGGGCGCGGCAGCTGAACCGTCAAGGCCGGCCACAGCTTGAGCAACAGCTCTGCCGTGGCCAAGGTGTCGGCTGCGGCCTGGTGGCGCACGGCGCAGGTGATGCCGAAGTGCGCCATCCACTCGTCCAGCGAGCGAGCGCTCGCCCGGGGATGCAGCACGGCCGCCAGCGGCTCCAGGTCGAGCCAGGCATTGGGCAGCACGCGCCCGAGTTCGGCCTGGAAGGCGCGGTCGATGAGCGCGCGGTCGAACGCGGCATGGAAGGCGATCAACGGTGACGCGCCCACGAAGTGGGCCAGTGCGCGCAGCGCGAGCTGCGGTGCCGTGCCCGCACGCTGCGCCCCCACGCCGATGCCATGCAGCAGGATGTTGGCCTTGTCCGGCACGGCGGCGGAAGCGGCCTGCTGCAGGACGACCTCGAAACTGTCGCCCAGGTCGATCAGAGGCCGCGTGCCCTGCACGCGCACGGCCACGGCGGCCACCGCCAACAGCCGGTCACGGCGCGGGTCGAGCCCGCTGGACTCCACGTCCAGCACCACCCATCGGCTGTCGTCCAGGGCCGGCCGTCTCGTCAGCCGCTGCAAGAAGGCGTCGAACATGCAAGGACTCCGGCGTTGGCGCGCTCAACGCCGGTAGTCGAGCTCGATGCGCTGCTGCAGGCGGCGTGCGATGCGCATGGTCTCCTTGAGCATGCGGTGGTCGATGTCGTTGAGCGCGGCAACGTCGATCAGGTTGGGGTTGCCGGCCTGGGCTGGATCCACGGCGTTCCCGCTGACCTGTACTTGCAGCCGCAACATCTGCAGGAATTCGAAGCCGGTGATCCAGGCCTCGCTCTCCTGCGGCGCCACTCGCATCAGCGGCGCCGCAGCTTCCAGGCGTGCCCGCGTGCCCAGGGCGTGCAGGCCGTGCGCCAGCGCATACAGCCGCGCCGCATCGACGAACATCGCCGTACCCTGCAGCTTCAGGTCCAGCCACGCGCGGCCGTCCAGGTCTTGCGTCTCCAGTGCGCCGCGCCAGTTCAGCGGCGGGCGATTGCACAGCGCGTTGTCGGCCATCTGCTTCAGGAAGCGCGGCACGCCGGACGGTTCCCGCTGCAGCATCTCGCGCAGCGGCTGCGCCAGCAGCGCGTTGCCGGCCAGGGCCCGCAGGTCGAAGCAGATGCTGGCGCCCAGCAGGTCTTCGGGCGCGCCATGCTCGATCCAGTGGGCAAAACGCTGCTGCCACTCTGCCGGCGTGAGGCAGCACGCCGGGTTGCTGGCCATGACGTTACCCTTGCACAACGGGTAGCCGCAGGCGTCCAGCGCCTCGTTGACCTCGCGCGCCACCGCCAACCATGCCGGGCGGTCGGCGTCGGGGGTGTCGCTGGCGAAGACGAGGCCGTTGTCCTGATCGGTGGCCACTGTCTGCTCGCCTCGGCCCTGAGAGCCAAACGACAGCCAGCAGGCGCGCGCGAGGTCCATGCCGCGCTGTGCCGCCACCAGTTGCAGCAGCCGCTCGGTGAGCAGGTCGTTGAGGTGAGTGATCAACTCGGTGAGCTGGCGCGCGTTAACCCCCTGGCCCAACAGGTTGCGCGCGAATTGCCGGATCTGGCGTGCCAGGTGCCGCAGCGCGGCCTGGTCCGGCGCGGCGCGGATCTGCGTGCTGACTTGCTTGAGCGACAGTCGCTGCAGCGCGAACAGGTCGCGCTCGGACACGATGTTGGCCAGGCGGCCCTGCTCCGTCACCGGCAGATGGCGCACACCGTGGCGCGACATCAGCAGCGCGGCATCCTGCAAGCGTGTGCTCCATGCTCAGGGTGTGCACGGGCGCGCTCATGACCTGTCTGATGGCCGTGCTCAGCGGCAACTGCGGCAGGGTCACACGACCCAGGATGTCATGCCGCGTCAGGATGCCCAGCGGCGCCTGCATCTCGTCCACCACCATCACCGAACCCACGCGCCGCGTGTGCATCTGGCTCAAGGCCTCGACCAGCGGCGTATCGGGCAGGCAGGCCAGGGGCAGCTTGCGCGGCAGCGTTCCCAGGCGCGCTTCCAGCGACTGTTCTGCCAGTGCCTGCGAAGCCCAGGTCGCCTGCACCGCGCGGCGCGAGAGCTCCAGGAAGTGCATGACACGCCGGTTCAGGAAGTCGGCAAGCGGCGGGCTGGCCGCAGCCAGTTCCTGCAGCGCCGCCACCGGCAGCATCAGGCAGAAGGTGTCTTCGTTGGCGGTGTAGGTGGCCGTGACGGCGCGGCCCCCCAGTACCGCACCCACGGGAAAGAGATCGCCGGCGACATACTCGAACTGACCCGCCATCTCGGCCATGCCGTGGCGGCCGGTGACGCTGCCCTGGCGTATGCAGTACAACGAAGTCACCGCGCCCGCCAGCCGGCTCCAGCACCACCTCGCCCGGTGCGAAGTAGGCCTGCGAAGCCGCCGCTATGAACTTGTCCACGTGCGCAGGGGCCATCTGAGAGAAGGGCACGATGCGCAGCAGCTCGCTGCGCAGGTTGCCCATCAGGCTGCTCGACGGCGTGCTTCGTGGCAGTGGCGTTGATTCGGGCATATGGGCCTCGGCGTGGATCCGCGGGCGAAACGAGAGTGTCAAGGTGCCTCGGATGGCCGCAAGCCCAGTCGGTAAGGCCGTAACGAGCGCCTCAAGCGAAAGGGGCCACGCCCTCGCGGACATGGCCCCAGCTTCATAGCCTGACGCTTGCGATCAGGCCTGGCCGAGCTTCAGGTCGGGGTAGCGGACATGCTCCACCAGTTCCTGCGTTTCCTTCTTCGGCGGCGGGGTCAGCAGGCTGACGACGATGATCACCACGATGCCGATCGGTACGCCGAACAGGCCGGCCGAGATCGGCGAGATGCCCCACCAGATGTTGTCGGCGATCGGGCTCGTCACGCCGAAGACGCCACGCAACCACGGCTGCGTCGTGGCCATGTAGTAGAACGTCGTCCCCAGGCCGGCAATCATGCCCAGCGATGCACCCCACTTGTTGGCGCGCTTCCAGAAGATACCGAGCACCAGCGGCGGGAAGAAGGTCGCCGCTGCGAACGAGAACGCCGCGGAAACCAGGAACAGGATGTCCGCCGGCTTCTGCGCCGCGACGGCGGCCGCCGCCAACGCCACGACCACGAGCAAGGCCTTCGAGATCGAGACACGGCGCGCGGTCGGCGCGTTCGGGTCGATCATCTTGTAGTAAAGATCGTGGCTCAGCGCGTTGGCGATCGTCAGCAGCAGCCCGTCGGCAGTCGACAGCGCGGCGGCCAGGCCGCCGGCAGCCACCATGCCCGACACCACGTAAGGAAGGCCACCGATGGCCGGCGTGGCCAGCACGATGATGTCGCCGCCGATCTTGATCTCGCCGAGTTGCAGGATGCCATCCTTGTTCACGTCGGTCACGGACAGCAGGGCAGGGTCGACGCGGCTCCAGGCCGAGATCCAGTCAGGCAGGTTGTTGAACGACGAACCGACAACGACGCTGAACATCTCGTACTTGACCAGGACTGCCAGCGCCGGCGCAGTGAAGTACAGCAGGAAGATGAAGAACAGGCTCCAGGTCACCGAGTCCCGCGCTTCCTTCACCGACGGTGTCGTGTAGTAGCGCATCAGGATGTGCGGCAACGCTGCCGTGCCAACCATCAGGCAGAAGATCAGCGCCAGGAAGTTGCGCCGCGAGGTGTCGAATGTCGCCTTGGCCTTGTCGTCGCCGTTCGGATCGCCGGCAAAGACTTGCGCGTGGGGCGGCATGCCCGCCAGCGGTACGGCACGCGCAGCGTTGGCCGCCTTGGCGGCGTCGTAGGCCTTCTTCGCGTCAGCGGCCGTCTTCGGCAACGCCGCCAGCGCCTTTTCTGCCGCCTGGATGTCGGCGATCGGGCCGTTGGCGGCCTTCAGGTCGTCGAGCTTCTTCTGCGCCGCGGCCTGGTCGGCAGCCATCGCAGCGGGCACATCCTTCAACTTGGCGTCGGCCGCGGCGGCGTTGGCCTTGAAGATATTGATGACCTCGATTTCCTTCGGGTCGGCCTTGAGCTGGTTCTCGCGCTCGGTGACCTTCTGCAACTGGTAGCCGTACACCGCCTGCGGGATCGGCACGCCGGTCTGCTTGACCGCCAGCCAGACCACCGGGACCATGTAGGCCACGATCAGGATGATGTACTGCGCGACCTGCGTCCACGTCACCGCGCGCATGCCGCCGAGGAACGAGCACACCAGGATGCCGCCCAGGCCGACGAAGATCCCGACCTCGAACGCCAGACCGGACAGGCGCGTCGTGATCAGGCCGACGCCGTAGATCTGCGCCACGACGTAGGTGAACGAGCACAGGATCGCACCGACGATGCCGATGAAGCGCGGCAGGTTGCCCTCGAAGCGCGCGCCCAGGAAGTCGGGGATCGTGAACTGCCCGAACTTGCGCATGTACGGCGCCAGGAGCAGCGCCACCAGGCAGTAGCCGCCGGTCCAGCCCATGATGAAGGCCAGCCCGCCGTAGCCGGTCAGGTACACCGTGCCGGCCATGCCGATGAACGACGCGGCGCTCATCCAGTCGGCGCCGGTGGCCATGCCGTTGTAGAGGGCCGGCACGCGGCGCCCGGCCACGTAGTACTCGGCCGCGTCGGTGGTGCGGCTCATGATGCCGATGCCGGCATACAGGCCGATGGTGGCGAGCAGGAAGATGAAGCCGATGTAGCTCTTGGGCAGCCCCATCTGCTCGGCCACCGCAAGAACGAGCACGAAGGCCAGGAAGCCGCCGGCGTACCAGGTGTAGACCTTGTTGAGCTGGGACTTGAAGGCTGCGGTGGACGCCTTGTCGGTCTTCGCGCCATGTTCAAACATGCCGGCCATGTCAGTCCTCCTCGTGCACGTTGTGCTCGATGTCGAGCTTGTTCATGAAGCGCGCGTAGTACCAGATGATCACGCAGTAGACGATCAGGGCGCCCTGCCCGCCCACCCAGACGCTGAAGGGCCAGCCGAAGAACGTGAAGTTCAAGTCACGTGCGAAGTACCCGATGACAAAGGTCACGAAGAACCAGATGACGAGCATCACCGCGGTTACCTTCAGGTTCGTTCGCCAATACTGGTGGTGTCTTTCAGTCAATTGCATCGCATTGTCTCCAACGATGTTGTCCCCCGGGGGTCGGCCCGGCCCTCTATTGCCCGCTCAGTGCGGTCTCTGAAAATGCGCGGTCACGGCGCCAGCCCGGTTTCGCGCTCGAGCTGCGCGGCCACTTTGGGCTCGAAACCCTTGAGGTGGCGAATGATGCGCCGCGCCTCGTCGGGTTCATGGCGATCGGTGTGCACCCGCGCCAGCTGATACCAGCCGTACGGGCTCATGGGCTGCAGTTCGGTGTTGCGCTTGAGAGCGACCACCGCCTCGTCGTAGCGCTGCAGGCGGATCAGCACCAGCCCCATGCCATACCAGGCGCGGTCGAGTTCGGGGCCGAGCGTGGTGGCACGCCGGAAAGCGGCCAGCGCTTCGTCCCACAGGCCTGCCGCTTCGAGCATGAAGCCGTGGTTGAACCAGGTGGCCTGCGTGGTCGACGCGCAGGGACACCAGGCGGCGCGAATCGACCAGCGCCGCATCGAGCTGGCCCGCCTGGGCCCGCAGGTGGGCGCGGCTGGCCAGGGCATAGGGGTCGTCGGGCCACAGCGAAAGCATGCGGTCGAAGAGGACCAGCGCAGCCTCGTTGCGGCCCAGCAAGAGCCAGCCGATGGCGCGCCACTTGTGCCAGAGGAAATCGAGGCGCTTCATCGACAGCCCTGCTGTCCAACCAGGTTGCCGGCGACGCACAGGTCGGCACGCTCGAAGGTCACCACGGCGTACAACACCGCCAACAGCAGGAAGGTCACCACGGGCACTTGTTCATCCGAGACCTTGCGCGGCGTGATCCGGCGCACCACCAGCGTGAAGGGCTTGCTCAGCACCTGCAGCAGCTTGTAGAAGAAGTTGCGCTGGCGCCCTGCGCCGGCCAGGACGAAGAGCACCCCCTGCCCCGCCAGTGCGAGCAGCGCGATGTAGAGCACGAGTTGAATGACGTTCAGAAAGGTGAGCATGGCGTCTGGGACGGGATGCGTCGACTGTTCGACCGCGTGCTTACGATTTTCTGACAGCGGGCGCCCGCACGAGCGCAACCCCGGGTAGGTCTTTCCCTAGCATCGCCATGGCCACCTGTGTGCTTCGCGACGTCGGTGGCGGAACAAAGCAGAGGGGCCCGCTAGGCCCCCCGGGGTCTCGGCTCGCGTCGAGCCCGCCAGCTAGCGTGCGGCCAGCCTTGTCCAGGTCTCGATCACGGTGTCGGGATTGAGCGAAATCGAGACGATGCCCTCGGCCGCCAGCCAATCGGCGAAGTCGGGGTGGTCGCTGGGCCCCTGGCCGCAGATGCCGATGTACTTGCCGGTGGCGCGGCAGGCCGTGATGGCGCGCGAGATCAGCGCCTTGACCGCCGGGTCGCGCTCGTCGAAGTCGCTGGCCAGTTGTTCCAGGCCGGAGTCGCGGTCCAGGCCCAGGGTCAGCTGCGTGAGGTCGTTGGAGCCGATCGACATGCCGTCGAAGTGCTCCAGGAACTGCTCGGCCAGGATGGCATTGCTGGGCACTTCGCACATCATGATCAGGCGCAGGCCGTCCACGCCGCGCTTGAGGCCGCGCTCGGCGAGCATGGCCGCCACCCGCTCGGCCTGCTTCACGGTGCGCACGAAAGGCACCATGATCTCGATGTTGGTGAGGCCCATGTCGCTGCGTGCGCGCTTGAGCGCCTCGCACTCCATCGCGAAGGCGTCCTTGAAATCGCCGCTGATGTAGCGGCTGGCGCCGCGGAAGCCGAGCATCGGGTTTTCTTCGTCGGGCTCGTAGCGCTTGCCGCCGATGAGCTTGCGGTACTCGTTGCTCTTGAAGTCGGACAGGCGCACGATCACGGGCTTGGGCCAGAAGGCCGCAGCGATGGTGGCGATGCCTTCGGTGAGCTTGTCGACGTAGAACGCGCGCGGCGAGGCGTGTCCGCGCGCCACCGACTCCACCGCCTTCTTCAGGTCGGGGTCGATATTGGGATAGTCGAGGATGGCCTTGGGGTGGACCCCGATGTTGTTGTTGATGATGAATTCCAGCCGCGCCAGGCCGACGCCCGAATTGGGCATCTGCGCGAAGTCGAAGGCCAACTGCGGGTTGCCGACGTTCATCATGATCTTGATCGGGCAGTAGGGCATGTCGCCCCGCTTCACCTCGCTGACCTCGGTTTCGAGCAGGCCGTCATAGATGTAGCCGGTGTCGCCCTCGGCGCAGGACACGGTGACCAGGCCCCCTTCGTGCACGCGCTCGGTGGCATCGCCGCAACCCACCACCGCCGGGATGCCGAGCTCGCGGGCGATGATCGCCGCGTGGCAGGTGCGGCCGCCGCGGTTGGTGACGATGGCGCTGGCACGCTTCATCACCGGCTCCCAGTTGGGGTCGGTCATGTCGGTCACCAGCACGTCACCGGGTTGCACGCGCTCCATCTCGGACGGGCTGCGCACCAGCCGCACCGGGCCGGTGCCGACCTTCTGGCCGATGGCGCGGCCTTCGGCCAGCACGATGTTCTTGCTGCGGTCGCCCTTGAGCTTGTAGCGGTGTTCGATCTTGCCGCCGACCTGGCTCTTCACCGTCTCGGGCCGCGCCTGCAGGATGTACAGGCCGCCGTCGATGCCGTCCTTGCCCCACTCGATGTCCATCGGCCGGCCGTAGTGCTTTTCGATCACCAGCGCGTAGCGGGCAAGCTCGATCACGTCGGCGTCGGTCAGCGAGTAGCGGTTGCGCTGCTCGGGCGGCGTGTCGGTGACCTGCACCAGGCGGCCGCTGGCGGCGCGGTCCTGGGCGCTCGCGAAACCCATCCGCTGAAGTTTCGAGCCCAGCACGCGGCGGATCACGGGGAACCGGCCTGCCGCCAGCAGCGGCTTGTGAACGTAGAACTCGTCGGGGTTCACCGAGCCTTGCACCACGGTCTCGCCCAGGCCGTAGCTGGAGGTGATGAAGACGACGTCCTTGAAGCCGGACTCGGTGTCGATCGTGAAGATCACGCCGGCCGACCCGAGGTCCGAACGCACCATGCGCTGCACCCCCGCCGACAACGCGACCTCGGCATGTGCGAAGCCCTTGTGCACGCGGTAGCTGATGGCGCGATCGTTGTAGAGCGACGCGAAGACCTCCTTGACCCGGTGCAGCACGTCGTCGATGCCGGTGACGTTCAGGAAGGTCTCCTGTTGCCCGGCAAACGAAGCGTCCGGCAGGTCTTCCGCGGTGGCCGACGAACGAACGGCAAAGCTGGCCTCGGGGCTGCCGGCCACAAGCCGCGTGAACTGCTCGCGGATGCCTGCCTCGAGCGCCGGCGGCAGCGGGGTGTCGACGATCCACTGGCGGATCACGGCGCCCGCCGCGGCCAGCGCGCGAACGTCATCGACGTCCAGCGTGGCCAATTTGTCCTGGATGCGTTGCCCCAGCCCGCCGTGGCGCAGGAACTCGCGGTAGGCGTGCGCCGTGGTGGCAAAGCCGCCGGGCACGCGCACCCCGGTGGCGGCGAGTTGGCTGATCATTTCGCCGAGGGAGGCGTTCTTGCCGCCGACCACCTCGACATCGGTCATCCTCAGTGCTTCAAACGGTACGACCAGGGCGGTCGCCAAGGGGGAGAGAGACATGAGAAAGCTCCGTGATGTGGGTAAACCGGTGCTTCCGCATGCGCGACCGAACCGCAGCAGTGGCGCCTGGCGGCGCTCTGTTCTGTTTCTATTCGACTGGCGAGGTTCACGTCGGGGCCGGGCGGCGGAAAGATACCGTGAATTCTAAGAGTTCTTCCTTATCATGAAGCGCCCATTTGCCACGCGCGCTGCCGCCACATCCACCATGCCCGAACGCACCGTGTTCTTTGTCTCGGACGGCACCGGTATCACCGCGGAAACCTTCGGCAACTCCATCCTCAACCAGTTTCCGGCCAAGCCGCGGCACGTGCGGCGGCCCTTCATCGACAGCGTCGAGAAGGCCGCACGCGTCGTGTCCGAGATCAACGAGACGCATGCGCGGGAGGGCAAGCGTCCCATCGTCTTCATCACCCTGGTCAACGACGACGTGCGGTCGATGGTCACCGGTGCGCACTGCAAGGGACTGGTGCTGGACATGTTCCGCACCTTCGTCGAACCGCTGGAAGACGAGTTCGGCGTCAAGAGCAACCACCGCGTGGGCCGCTTCTCCGACGCCAGCCAGAGCCAGGAGTACCACGACCGCATCGAGGCCATCAATTTCGCGCTGCAGCACGACGACGGGCAGTCGGCGCGCAACCTCGACATCGCCGACGTGGTCCTGGTCGGCGTCAGTCGCAGCGGCAAGACGCCCACGTCCCTGTACCTGGCCATGCAGCACGGCATCAAGGCCGCCAACTACCCGCTGATCCCCGACGACTTCGAGCGCGGCCGGCTGCCTTCGGTGCTGGCGCCCTAC
The DNA here is from genome assembly GCA_963717575.1 of uncultured beta proteobacterium. GTDB lineage: Bacteria > Pseudomonadota > Gammaproteobacteria > Burkholderiales > Burkholderiaceae_C > Rubrivivax. The sequence goes on from CAVQWK010000039.1 coordinate 160,139, forward strand.
AAGCGCAAGTGCTTCGGCTTGACCATCGATCCCGACCGGCTGGCGCAGATCCGCAACGAGCGGCGGCCGGGCAGCCGCTACGCGTCGCTGGAGAACTGCCGCTACGAGGTCAACGAGGCCGAGGCCATGATGCGCCGCGACGGCATCGCCTGGCTGTCGTCCACGCACAAGTCGATCGAGGAGATTGCGACCACGATCCTGCGTGACCTCCGGCCGGACCGGCTGATTTACTGAGGACGTGAATCTTCCTGCTGCGCGGGCAGATCCAGGGTCTGCGGTGCTCGCCGTACGGGTGTACGGCTCCGCTCCTCAACCCAGGCTCAGCCCGCTCGCGACGGAATCTTCACGTCCTCTGACTCACCCCGCCAACCCGAGCGCGCCGCGGCGGTAGTCGCTCGGCGGCAGGCCCAGGTGGGTGCGGAAGACGCGGCTGAAGTGCGCCATGTTCGAGAACCCGAAGCTGAGTGCGATGTCGGTGATCGAGCGGTGCGAGCTCGCCCGGTCGCCGAAGGTGCGCCGACAGGCCTCCAGGCGCCGGCGCAGGATGTAGCCGGCCACGCCGTCGGGTTCTTCCGCGAAGGCGTTGTACAGGTGGCGTCGGCTGCAGTTCAGCGCGTGCGCGATGCCGTCCACCGACAGATCCGGGTCGCCCAGGTGGTCCGTGACGTGCTGCTTGATGCGCTCGCGCAGCGCTTCGCGCTGGGTCATCGCGGTGCCGATGCCGGCCAGGTCCAGCATCGCCAGGTGCACGAATTGCGTGATCGCGTCGCCGACACCCTGGGCCGCCGTCTCCGACATGCCGGGCAGTTCGCGGTAGGCCGAGCGCATGGTCTCCAGCGCCAGCCGCGCCACGCCGCCCGTGCCGCCGAGGCGGCGCGCCATCAGCGGGTCCAGCGCCAGGCCGCGCTCGGTCAGCCGATCCTTGGGCAACATCACGATCAGGTGCTCCACGCGCACCGGGTTGGCCACCGCGTAGCTGTCGGTGGTGTCGTAGATGCTCCACTGGTCGGGCGTGACCCAGGCCTCGCGGCCCTTCTGCTCCACGCCGGCGCAGCCGACGAAGGGCGCCACGATCTTCAGGTAGCCGACCTCCGACGCGCGGACGAGCGACGGCGAGCGCATGACGCGGTGGCGGTTGGCCTCGAGCCGCGTCAACACGATGTCGCCGGCGTGCACGGTGGCCATGCGGCCGTCGAATTCGTGGTCGCCGTAGAGGTCTGACTTGAGGCCGCAGAACAAGCGGTTCACCCAGTCGCCCCAGAACGCCGGGCGTTCGGCGGCAGTGACCTGGTCGGTGCTCATCACGCTGGCGGCGGCCATGGTGGAATCCTGGATGGGCGGAAGGCGCAGAGCGTATCGGGAGTCGGCTTCCCCCTCAAGCCACCGGACGAGGGCCCAGGGAAACCCCCCATCCGCCGTGCACGGATCGGCAAGCCCGACTGCATGCCGGGGCAAGCAGCGCGGCACGGCCCTCCGCAGAATCGCGCTGGCCTCAAAGCCTGGCCGAAGATCGCCAGCATTGCCCGACCCCAAACCGGAGACAGCCCATGACCGAAACCCGCACCCCGCCCGCCGGCCTGAAGCGCCGCACCGTCGTCCAGGCCCTGGCCGCCGCGCCGGCGGCGCTGTCGTTCCCGGCGCTCGTGTCGGCCCAGGCCGCCCCGGTGCGCATCGGCTACACGATGGCACGCACGGGCCCGTGGACCACGGGTGCCCAGGTGAGCCAGGAGCCCAACTACCTGCTGTGGGCCGAGCAGCAGAACGCAGCCGGCGGGCTCAACGTCAAGGGCAGCAAGCGCCCGATCGAACTCATCAGCTCCGACGACCGCAGCGACGTCGAGACCGTCGTCCGGACCTACGAGAAGCTGATGGGCAGCGACAAGGTCGACCTGGTCCTGCCGCCCTGGGGCAGCGGCGCGAACTTCGCGGTGGCCCCGCTGGCCAACCGCTTCGGCTACCCGTTCCTGGCGCCCACCGCGCTGAGCCGGCGCCTGGTCGAGATGAAGCTGCCCTACTTCTTCCTCATGCTGCAGCAGCCCAAGCCGATGATGGACGCGCTGATCGACATGTTCAAGGCGCAGGGCGTGAAGTCCATGGCCGTGATCTACGTCGACGACCTGTTCGGCCTCGAGAATTACGCCGCGCTGAAGGTCGCCGTGCAGGGCAGCGGCATGCAGATCGTCGAGGACAAGAGCTACCCCGGCGGCGTGAAGGACCTGTCGCCGGTGCTGCGTTCGATGAAGGACAAGAACCCCGACGCCTTCGTCGCGCTGTCGTACCCGCCGGACACCATCCTGGCCAGCCGGCAGAGCAAGGAAATCGGCTTCAATCCCAAGTTCTTCTACGCCAGCGTCGGCACGGCTTTCCAGCTCTACCGCAACGTGATGGGCGCGGGCGCCGAAGGCGTGCTGGGCATGGGTTCGTGGAACGCCAAGACGAGCCCTGGTGCGAAGGCCTACTTCGACGCCCATGTGAAGAAGTTCGGTGCCCAGAAGGAGCCCGACCGCTGGGCCAGCGGCGCCACCTGGGCGGCGCTGGAGATCCTGACCAGCGCGGTCGCCAAGGCGGGCCTGGACCGCAAGGCGATCCGCGACTACGTGGCCGGCACCGAGCACAGCACCATCCTCGGCAAGATCAGGTTCGCCGGCAGCGAGAACGTCGGCACGCCGGGCACCGTGAGCCAGTGGCAGAAGGGCGAGTTCGAGGTCGTGTGGCCGAAGGCGATTGCCACCGCGCCGCTGAATCCGGCCAAGCCGGCCTGGGTCTGAGCTCCCTTCGTCCGATGCCGTGACCTGGGGTGCCTGGCTCGAGCTGATCGCCTCCGGTCTGATCACCGGCGGCATCTATGCGCTCGTCGCTCTCGGCCTGAACCTGCAGTACGGCCTGATGCGCATCCTGAACATCGCGCACGGCGAGTTCCTGATGGTCGGCGCCTTCCTCACCTGGCAGGCGCAGTCGGCGCTGGGCGTGTCGCCGCTGCTGATGGTGCCGGTCTCGTTCGGCCTCCTGATGGCGCTCGGGCTGGCGATCCACCGCCTGTTCTTCAGGCGCCTGACGCGCACCTCGCCCAACCTCGACGTCTTCGAGGCGCGCGGCCTGATGGTCGCCTTCGGGCTGATGTTCCTGGTGCAGAACTTCGCGCAGCTGGTGTGGGGCGGCGACCTGCGCGGCTACGACTTCATGACCGAGCCGGTGGCCATCGGCGGCTCGCAGTTCGCGGCCAACAACCTGTTGCTGTTCGCGCTCGCGCTGGCGTTCAGTGCGGCGCTGATCATCGTGTTGCGCAAGACGCTGCTCGGCAAGGGCGTGCGCGCGCTGATGCAGTCGCCCACCGGCGCGCAACTGGTGGGCATCGACACCGAGCGGCTGCACCCCCTGATGTTCGGCATCGGTCTCGGCCTGTCGGGCGTGGCGGGCTGCCTGCTGTCGATGACCTACACGATCTCGCCGTCGATGGGCGAGCCCTACACGGTGACGGCGCTGATCGTCATCACGCTGGGCGGCTTCGGCAGCATGGGGGGCGCACTGGCCGGCGGCCTCGCGCTGGGCGTCGTCGAGGCCGTCGGCATGCACTACACCAATCCCTCGCTGAAGTCGCTGCTGTCCTACGGCATCTTCGTGGCCGTCCTGCTGTGGCGGCCGAACGGGCTGTTCAACAAGCGATGAAACGCGAGTTGTTGATCCTGTTCGGCCTCGCGGGCTGGGCCCTCGCCCTGCCGCACTACGGCAGCGAATTCGTCGTCTCGCTGGCGCTGAGCTGCCTGATGTACACCGCGCTGTCGTCGAGCTGGGGCCTCTTCTGCGGCACCACGCGCTACCTGTCGCTGGCCACGTCGGCCTTCTTCGGCATCGGCGCCTACACCAGCGCGCTCGCGCTGGAGCAGGTGTCTTGGGGGGGCGCCATCGCGCTGGGCGCCGGCATCGCGGCGGCCGTCGCCGTGGTGATGGGTGCCGCGGTGCTGCACCTGCGCGGCACCTATTTCGCGGTACTGACCTTCGGCATGACGGAGTTGATCCGTCACGCCGTCACGTATTGGGAGAAGCAGGTCACCGGCACCGTCGGCCGCGTGCTGATGGTCGTGCCCGAGCGCGACACGATCTACCTGACGGTGCTGGGGCTGGCCGTCACGGCGGTGCTCGCGTCGATTCTGATCCGGCGCAGCCGCTTCGGCCTGGCGATGTCGGGCATCGGTTCCGACGAACAGCGTGCGCAGACGCTGGGTGTCAACACGCGGCTGGTCAAGATCGGCGGCTTTGCGTTGACGGCGGCCTTCGCCGGCGCGGTGGGTGCGGCGATGAGCGTGCGCTGGACCTACATCGACCCGCACACCGTCTTCAACCCCTTCATTGGCTTCCAGACCGTGCTCATCGCGCTCATCGGTGGTGCCGCCACGCTGTGGGGGCCGTTGATCGCCGCAGTGGTCTTCAGCCTGCTGGCCGAGACCTTGCGCCTGCAGGCCCCGCATGTCTACATGATGTCGCTCGGCGCGCTGCTGATCCTGTGCGTCCTGTACCTGCCGGGGGGGCTGGCCTCGCTGCGCTGGAGCACCTTCGGCCTGTGGCGCGACGACATCCGCGGCTGGTGGCGCGAACTCGTGCGCCCGGCGCCGAAGAAGGGCGCGTCATGAACGGCTACCCCTTGCTCGAGGCGCGCGAGGTCAGCGTCCGCTTCGGTGGCCTGATCGCGGTGGACACCGTCAGCGTGGCCTTCGCCCCGGGCGAACTGGTGGGCATCATCGGCCCCAATGGCGCCGGCAAGACGACGTTCTTCAACGCGCTGTCGGGCGTCATCGTGCCGACCTCCGGCGAGCTCTTCGCGTTGGGCGACCGCCTGACCGGTGCCCAGCCCCACCGCTACGCGCGACACGGCATCGCGCGCACCTTCCAGACGCCGCGCGTCTTTGCCGAGCTGAGCGTGGCGGCGAATATCGACTTCGGCCTGCAGTTCGCCGGCCGCAAGCGCCAGGGGTCGTGGCTGTTGAAGGACGTGGCCAGCATCCTCAACCTCATCGGCCTGGCCGCCCAGGACGCGCTGCCTGCGGCCGCCATCACGCCGTCGCAGCAGCGTCTGCTCGAGATCGGCATGGCGCTGGCCACGCGACCCAAGTTGCTGCTGCTGGATGAGGTGGCCGCCGGACTGACCGAGAGCGAAGTCGACGCCATGGCGCAGCTCATCCGGCGGCTGCGCGACGAGCTGGACCTGACCGTGATCTGGATCGAGCACGCCGTGACCACGCTGCTGCAGTACGTGGAGCGCGTCATCGTGCTCCACCAGGGTCGCAAGATCGCCGACGGCACGCCGGGCGAGGTCGTGCGCAACGCCGAAGTCGTCGAGGCCTACCTCGGCGACGAGATGGTGGACGTCGCATGATCAACGACATCGAAGCGGCGCTCGACCGCAAGCTCGCGCACCTGAAGGTCGAGGCCCTGTCCGCCGGATACGGCCCCTTCATGGTGCTGCGCGATCTGACGCTGGAAGCGCGGCCGGGGCTGACCGTGATCCTGGGTCCGAACGGCGCCGGCAAGACGACGCTGCTGAAGGCCATCGCCGGCCTGATTCCGCGCGGCGGCACGATGCGGCTCGATGGCAAGGAGATCGAGCGCGATGCCAGGACCTCGGTGATCGTCCAGAAGGGCATCGTGCTGGTGCCCGAAGGCCGACAGCTCTTCCCGCAGATGACCGTGACCGAGAACCTCGAGCTCGGCGGCTGGCTCGTCGGCGCGGCCGAACGCGCCGCACGCCTGCAGCAGGCCTTCAGCGACTTTCCCAAGCTGGCGGAGCGCGCGCAGCAACTCGCCGGCACCATGAGCGGCGGCGAGCAGCAGATGGTGGCGGTGGCGCGCGCGATGATGAGCGCACCGCGCCTGCTGATGCTCGACGAGCCCTCGCTCGGCCTGGCACCGAAGATGGTCGCCGAACTGCTGGCCATCGCGCGCCGCATCGCCGATGCCGGCACCACCGTGCTGATGGTCGAGCAGAACGTGCGCAAGGCGCTGGCCGTGGCCGACCGCGGCTATGTGCTCGAACGCGGCCGGCTCGTCGCCAGCGGGCCGGCCTCGCTGCTCGCGCGGTCGACCGTCATCCGCCAGGCCTACCTCGGCAAGCCTGCGTCGCAGGCTGCCACCCACCCTCACCCATCGAAGGAGCACCCCATGTCCGACCTGTCCATGCTCATCAACGGCCTGGCCGTTTCCGCCGAAGGCGGCGCCACGTTCGAGCGCCGCAATCCGCTGGACGGCAGCATCGCCACGCGCGCGCCGGCCGCCAGCGAGGCCGATGCCGTCGCCGCCGTCGAGGCCGCCGCCGAAGCCTTCAAGACCTGGAGCCAGACCGGCCCCAACGAGCGCCGCAGGCTGCTGCTGAAGGCCGCCGACGCGCTGGAGGCCAAGACGCCGAAGTTCGTCGAAGCCCTGCCGGCCGAGACCGGCGCCACCGGCATGTGGGCCGGCTTCAACGTCATGCTGGCGGCGGGCATGATCCGCGAGGCGGCGTCACTGACCACCCAGGTCGCGGGCGAGGTGATCCCGTCCGACGTTCCCGGCTCGCTGGCCATGGGCGTGCGCCAGGCGGCCGGCGTGGTGCTGGGCATCGCGCCGTGGAATGCGCCCGTCATCCTGGGCGTGCGCGCCATCGCCACGCCGCTGGCCTGCGGCAACACCGTCATCCTGAAGGGCAGCGAGAACTGTCCGCACACGCACCAGCTCATCGTCGAGGCCTTCCAGGATGCCGGCTTCCCGCCCGGCGTGGTGAACTACATCACCAACGCGCCGGCCGACGCCGGCAAGGTGGTCGAGGCGATGGTCGCGCACCCGGCGGTGCGGCGCGTCAACTTCACCGGCTCCACGCGCGTGGGCAGGATCATCGCGATGACCTGCGCCAAATACCTCAAGCCCGTGGTGCTGGAACTCGGCGGCAAGGCGCCGCTGGTCATCCTGGACGACGCCGACATCGACGATGCGGTCAACGCCGCGGCCTTCGGCTGCTTTGCCAACAGCGGCCAGATCTGCATGTCCACCGAGCGCATCATCGTCGACCAGAAGATCGCCAACGAGTTCGTCGCGCGCTTCGCGAAGAAGGCCTCGGCCCTGCCGCTCGGCGACCCGCGCAAGCCCGAGCCGGTGGTGCTGGGTTCGGTGGTCGGCATGGGCACGGTCGAACACTGCAATGCCCTCATCGACGACGCGCTGGCCAAGGGCGCCAAGCTGGTGTGCGGGGGCAAGGCCGAGAACACCTTGATGCCGGCCACGCTGCTGGACCACGTGACGCTCCAGGATGCGCATCTACCACGAAGAGACCTTCGGCCCCGTGAAGTGCATCGTGCGCGTCGATGGCGTCGATGCCGCGGTGGACTGCGCCAATGACAACGAGTACGGCCTGTCGGCCGCCGTCTTCGGCCGGGACATCGCGCGCGCGATGAACGTCGCGCGGCGCATCGAGTCCGGCATCTGCCACGTCAACGGCCCGACCGTGCACGACGAGGCCCAGATGCCCTTCGGCGGCGTCAAGGGCTCGGGTCTCGGCCGCTTCGGCGGCAAGGCCGGCATCCACGAGTTCACCGAACTGCGCTGGATCACCGTGCAGACGACGCCGCGGCACTACCCCTTCTAGGAGGCGGCCGCGCGCCGGGGGGCGGTGGCCCCCCGCTTCCCGAGCGGGCCCGCATCCAAAGTCACACCACTGGCCGATGGATCGCGGATCCGGATCAGAGAACGGTGCGCTGCCGCGCCGATTCGTACAGGCACACCGCCGCCGCGGCGGCGACGTTGAGTGACTCTTCGCCGCCCGGCTGCGGGATGCGCACCTGCAGCGCACAGCGCGTCAACAAACCGGCGGCGACACCTTGCCCTTCGTGGCCCAGCACCCAGGCGCAGGGCCAGGGCAAGGTGGCCCGCGGCAGGTCCAGTCCGGCGTGGGAACTGGTGGCCACCAGCGGCAACTGCAGGGCGGCCAGCGAATGTTCTTCCAGCCCCTCGGCCAGCTGCAGCCCGAAGTGCGCACCCATGCCGGCACGCAGCACCTTGGGCGACCACAAGGCAACGGTACCCTTGAGCGCCAGCACCTGCGGCACGCCGAAAGCCGCCGCGCTACGCAGCACGCTGCCGACGTTGCCGGGGTCCTGCAGGCGGTCGAGCACCACGCTGGGAACGCCTGCCTGCACGGGCGCCGGCGGCGGCAGGTCGAGGACGAAGCCGATGCGGGCCGGCGATTCCAGCGCGCTCAGGCCGGCAAACAGCGGCGACGGCACCACCACCGCCTTGGCCGCCCAGCCGGCCAGCTCGCGCAGGCGAGGGTCGTGCCAGGCCTCCTCGCTGATGACAGCCTGCGCCACCGAGCCCCCGCGCTCGCGCAAGGCGCTGCACAGGTGCTCGCCCTCCAGCCACACCTGGCCCAGGCGCCGGTAGGCCGAGCCGTCTTGCGCCAGCCGGCGGAGACGCTGCAGCAAGGGGTTGTCGCGCGAGGTGATGCGCAGCGGCCCGGTCAAGCGCCGCCTTTCCAGGCCCGGTTCATCGCCAGGCGGACCGGCCCGAAGCTGCGCCGGTGCGCCACGCACGGGCCGTGGCGCTGCAGCGCGGCCAGGTGCTCGGGCGTGGGGTAACCCTTGTGGCCGTCGAAGCCATAACCGGGAAACCGGGCGTGCAGCTCCGCGCAGAGACGGTCGCGATGCACCTTGGCCAGGATCGACGCCGCCGAGATCGCGGCCACCTTGGCGTCGCCCCGGACGATGGCCTGCGCCGGCATCGACAGCGCCGGGATCTGATTGCCGTCGACGAGCACCTGCTTCGGCGCCAGACGCAGGCCCAGCACGGCTCGCTGCATGGCCAGCAGCGTGGCCTGCAGGATGTTCAGGCTGTCGATCTCCTCGACACTGGCCTCGGCGATGCTCACGCACAGCGCCTTGGCGCAGATCTCGTCGAACAGCCACGCGCGCCGTGCAGGCGTGAGCGTCTTTGAGTCGGCCAGGCCCCGCACCGGGTGCAGTTCGTCGAGGATCACCGCCGCCGCGACGACCGGACCCGCCAGCGGGCCGCGGCCGGCTTCGTCGACGCCCGCGACCAGCGCAGGCACGGGCCGCACGCGGCGAACCCGCCGGGCCCCACGCGCGCGTGGCGGCTCGGGCCAGTCCAGGCCGAGCTGTTCAGGCGCCGAGGACCTGCGCGACGGCATCGGTGGCACAGCGCGCGGTGTCGCGCTTCAGCAGGTGGTGGAGTTCGGTGAAGCGCAGCGCGATGCGCGCCGCACCGGCGGCGTCGTCGAGCCCGGCCAGCACGGCCGCGGCCAGCGCCTCGGGCCTGCAATCGCCCTGCAGCAGTTCGGGCACCACGAAGTCGCGACACAGGATGTTCGGCAGGCCGACCCAGGGCTGGTAGCGCGTCGCCTTCATGAGCTGCCAGCTCAGGGGGTGCATGCGGTAGCCAATGACCATGGGGCGCTTGAACAGCGCCGCTTCCAGCGTCGCGGTGCCGCTGGCGATGAGGGTCACGTCGCAGGCGGCAAGCGCGGCGTGCGACTGGCCTTCGAGCAACTGCAGCGGCACACCGGCGGCGTGCTGCCCGAGCAGCGGTTCGACCTGCCCGCGCAGGCCGGGCGCCAAGGGCAGGACGAAACGCAGCGCCGGCCGCTCACGGTGCAGTCGGGCGGCGGCCCGCAGGAAGGTCGGGGCGATGTACTGGATCTCCGAGCGCCGACTGCCGGGCAACAGGGCCACCACCGTGTCGCTCGCGGCCAAGCCCAAGGCGGCGCGGCTGGCCGCTCGCGGCGGTTCGATCGGGATGGCATCGGCCAGGGGGTGGCCCACATAGCTGGCCGCCACGCCCTCGGCGTGCAACAACTCGGGTTCAAAGGGAAACAGGCACAGGACGTGGTCACAGCTGGCGGCCAGCTTCTTGACGCGGCCGCCGCGCCAGGCCCAGAACGACGGACAGACGAAGTGGATGGTCTTCATGCCCGCTGCCTTGAGGCGCGCCTCGAGGCCGAGGTTGAAGTCGGGCGCATCGACGCCGATGAAGGCGTCCGGCCGTTCCTGCAGCAGGCGCGCCGCCAATGCGTCGCGAATGGCCGCAATGCCGCGGTAGTGCCGCAACACCTCGACATAGCCGCGCACCGCCAGCCGGTCGTGCGGCCACCAGGCCTGAAAGCCTTGCTCGGCCATGCGCGGGCCGCCGATGCCCGCGGCCTGCAGTCCGGGCCAACGCTGCCGCAGTGCGGCCAGCAAGAGGCCCCCCAACAGGTCACCCGAGGCCTCGCCCGCGACCATCGACAGCCGCATCGTCAGCCGGCGCCGGGCCGGTGCCAAGCCGGCTGCGCGCCACTTCCTCGTTCAGCGAGACAAGCCAGCCGGCGGCTCATGTTCAGCGCACGATGCCGCGGGTGGATGCCGACAGGAATTCGAGCAGCAGGCTCACGTCCTCATCGCCGCCCGCGACGGTTCCCCGCAGTGCCGCGATCGCCGCACGCGATTGCTCGAGCGTCAGTCCGTCGCGGTAGAGCAGCCGGTGCATCTGCTTGACGAGAGCGATGCGTTCACGCGAGAAGCCGCGCCGGCGCAGGCCTTCGACGTTGAAGCCGTGCACCGACAGCGGGTGACCCGAGACCATCATGAAGGGCGGCACGTCCTGCGAGACGTGGCTCTGGAAGCCCGTCATGGCGTGGGCGCCGATCCTGCAGTACTGGTGCACCCCGCTCAAGCCGCCGACGATGACCCAGTCGCCGACATGCACGTGACCGGCCAGCGTGGCGTTGTTGGCCAGGATCGTGCGACAGCCGACCTGCACGTCGTGTGCAATGTGCACATAGGCCATGATCCAGTTGTCGTCGCCGACGCGCGTGACGCCCTGGTCCTGCGTGGTGCCGCGGTTGAAGGTGCAGAACTCGCGGATCGTGTTGCGATCGCCGACGACCAACCGGGTGGGCTCGCCGCGGTACTTCATGTCCTGCGGCGCGCCGCCCAAGGCGGCGTGCGGAAAGATGCGGTTGTCGCGACCGATCGTCGTCGGCCCTTCGATCACGCAGTGCGCACCGATCGTCGTGCCCTCGCCCACCGTCACGCCCGCGCCGACAACGGCATACGGGCCGACGCTGACGGTGGCCGCCAGTTCGGCCGTCGCGTCGACGATCGCGCTAGGATGGACGGCGGCCATGGCTTCAGGTGATCTTGCGCATCGTGCACATCAACTCGGCCTCCACCGCGATCTGGCCATCGACACTGGCGCGCGCCTTGTACTTGTAGATGCCGGACTTGACGCGGTCGATGAAGGCTTCCAGGATGAGTTGATCGCCCGGGACCACCGGTCGCTTGAAGCGCGCGCCGTCGATGCCGGCGAAGTAGACCACCGTGTCGTCGGCCGGCTCGGTGTCCATGGACTCGAAGGACAGCAACGCCGCCGCCTGTGCCAGCGCCTCCAGCATGAGCACACCCGGCATCACCGGCCGCGCCGGAAAATGGCCGCCGAAGAAGGGCTCGTTGATGGTCACGTTCTTCAGCGCCTTGATGCGCACGTTCTTCTCGAACTCGAGCACGCGGTCGACGAGCAGGAACGGGTAACGGTGCGGCAGCCTGCGCAGGATGTGTTGGATGTCCATCAATTTGAGTTCTTTCGTTCCAGCGCGCGAAGCCGCGTGCGCAGCGCATAAAGCTGCCGCAAGCGTCGCGGCGTTCTTCTCCCACGACGCATTGTCATCGAAGGGGAAGGCGCCGCTGTACTGCCCCGGCTTGTGGATCGACCGCGAGACGACGGTGGCCGCGGTGATGTGCACGTGATCGACGATCTCGAGGTGCCCCAGGATGATGGCGGCCCCGCCGATCGTGCAATAGCGGCCGATCCTCGCGCTGCCGGCGACACCCGTGCAGCCGGCAAGGGCGGTGTGCGCACCGATGCGCACGTTGTGGCCGATCTGCACCAAATTGTCGAGCTTGACGCCGTCCTCGACGACCGTGTCCTCGAGCGCGCCGCGGTCGATGCAGGTGTTGGCACCGATCTCGACGTCGTCGCCGATGGCCACGCCGCCCAGCTGCTCGATCTTCTCCCAGCGGCCTTCGGTGGGCGCAAAGCCGAAGCCATCGGCACCGATGACGGCCCCGCCGTGCACGATGCCGCGGCGCCCGATGCGGCAGCCCTCGGCCAGCATCACGCGCGGCTTGAGCACGGTGGACTCGCCGACCTCGGCGCCCTCGCCCACGTGGCACTGGGCGCCGATCACGGCCGATGCCGCGATGCGGGCACCGCCGGCGACGAAGGCCAGCGCACCGACACTGGCCGTGGCGTGGATGTGCGCACCGGGCTCGACCACCGCCGATGGGTGCACCCCGGCGACCGGCGCTCGTCGCTGGCGCGCCGCCCACCACTGTGTCAGCCGCGCAAAGGCCAGGTAGGGGTCGGCGCAGACGATGGCGGCGCCTCGCGCCACCGCGGCGTCACGCATCGCGGGGCCGACGATCACGCAGCCGGCCCGTGATGAAGTCAGTTGGGAGGCGAAGCGGGCGTGGGCCAGGAACGAGATCGTGGCGCCGTCGGCCGTGTCCAGCGGGCCGATGCGGCTGACCTCCATCCCGGCGTTGCCGATCAATTCGCCGCCGAGCACGGCGGCCAGTTCACCGATGCGGGCGTGCACTGTCTGCGGGCCCGACGAGTGTGCTGCCCCGCGCCGTCACTTGCCCGCGGCGGGCGCGCTGTTGAGGGCCTTGATCACCTTGTCGGTGATGTCGATGCGTGGGCCGGCGAACACGACTTCCTGCAGGATCAGGTCGTACTTCTCGCTGTCGAAGATCTGCTTGATGGTGCGGTTGGCACGTTCCACGACGGTGGCCAGCTCCTCGTTGCGGCGCTGGTTGAGGTCTTCCTGGAACTCGCGGCGCTTGCGTTGCAGGTCGCGATCCTGCTCGACGAGCTCGCGCTGGCGGCGGCTCTTCTCGGCCTCGGACAAGGTCGGCTCGTCCTTCTGAAGCTTGTCGGCGGCGGCCTTGAGGCGACTGGTCACTTCGTTGAGCTCGCGCTCGCGACGGCCGAACTCGGCCTCCAGCTTGGTCTGGGCAGCCTTGGCCGGTGCCGCCTCGCGCAGCACGCGCTCGCTGTTGACGTAGCCGATCTTGAGTTCCTGTGCGGCCACGGGGGCCGCCGCGGCCACCGACAGCGCTGCAGCGGCGAGCACCTGAATGGCAAGGGTCTTCATCAGAAGGCAGTCCCGATCTGGAATTGGAAGCGTTGGATTCTATCGTTGCGCTGCACCCGCACCGGCACCCCCCAGCTCAATTTCAGCGGGCCCACCGGCGAGATCCAGGACAGGCCCAAGCCCGCCGACGCGCGCAGCGAATCGAAGGTCGCCTTCTCGTCCTCGCGCCACACGTTGCCGGCGTCGGCGAATGCGAAGACGCGCAGGGTGCGGTCGTTTCCGGTGCCCGGAACGGGAAGGTACAGCTCGGTGTTCAGGTTCAATCGCTTGGCGCCGCCGATATAGGCGCCGGTGGGGTCCACCACGCCCAGCGAGCCCTGCTCGAACGTGCGCACCGTCCCCAGGCCGCCGCCATAGAAATTCTTGAACACCGGGAAGGGCTTGCCGCCCAGGCCCTTGCCCAGGCCGATCTCGGCGTTCACGCCGAGCGTCAGACGAAGGGGCAACTGCCAGTACTCCTGGTGCTGAAGGTTGGCGCGCATGTAGCGCACGTCGCCGGCGAAGCTCCACTCGACGTTGACGCGCTGGTAGCGCCCGGCGCCGGGCGCGATCAGGCTGTCGCGGCCGTCGCGCGACCAACCCAGCGTCAGCGGGAACGCATTGCTGTTCTCGCCGTACAGCACGCGGTAGTTGAGGTAGCTCAACGGGATGCCGATGGCGCTGCCGATCTCCGTGCGCTCGAAGCCCAGACCCAGGAACACCGTGTCGTATTCCGAGAACGGGATGCCGAACCGCACCGTTCCGCCCGGCGTGGTCAGGTCGTAGGTCTCGCCCAGGCTGTTGTAGGGCTTGCTGGCGCGGTAGAAGATGTCGATGGCGCGCGAGATGCCGTCCACCGTCCAGTACGGGTCGACGGTGCTGAGCACCAGCGTGCGGTTGTACTTGCTGGTGTTGACCTCGATGCCCAGGTACTTGCCCGAACCGAAGGCGTTGTCCTGCTTGATCGACGCCGTGAAGGTGAACTTCTCGGCATTGGAATAGCCGGCGCCGATGAGCAGGTTGCCGGTGGGCTTTTCGGTGACCTTGACGACCAGATCGACCTGGTCGGGCGAGCCCGGCCACCTCGGCGGTCTCGACCTCGACGTCCTTGAAATAGCCCAGGCGGTCGAGCCGCTCCTTGGACAGCTTGATCAGCCCGCCGTCGTACCAGGCCGACTCGAGCTGGCGGAATTCGCGCCGCACGACCTCGTCGCGCGTGCGCGTGTTGCCCGCGACGTCGATGCGACGCACGTACACGCGACGCTGCGGCGTCGCGGCGAGCACCAAGGCCACCTGGCCGGTGGCGCGGTCGATCTCCGGCCGCGGCTCGATGCGCGCAAAAGCGTAGCCGTAGAGGCCGAAGAGGTCCTGGAAACGGCGCGCGGTCTCGGCCACGGCGTCGCCTCGATAGGGTTGGCCCGGGCGCTGCAGCACGAGGGCGCGGAACTCGTCCTCCTTGCCGAGGTAGTCGCCCTCCAGGCGCACCGAGGTCACGGTGTAGGGCTGACCCTCGCGCACCGAGATCGCGATGGAGATCGTCTGCTTGTCGGGCGAGATCGTGACCTGCGTCGACTCGATGCGCGAACTCGAGGTAGCCGCGGTTGACGTAGTAGGCGCGCAGCTTCTCGAGGTCGGAATTGAGCTTGCTGCGCGAGTAGCGGTCGGTCTTGCTGTACCAGGTGAACCAGCCGCTGCGGGTGAGTTCGAACAGGTCCAGCAGCGTCGACTCGGCAAACGCCGTGGCGCCGACGATGCGAATGTCCGCGATGCGCGCGGCGTCGCCTTCGGTCATCGTGAAGGTGACGTTGACGCGGTTGCGCTCGATCGGGGTGATCGTGGTCACGACCTCGGCGCCGTAGAGGCTGCGGCTGAGGTACTGGCGCTTGATTTCCTGCTCGGCGCGGTCGATCAGCGCGCGATCGAAGGGCAGGCCCTCGCCGATGCCGGCATCGCGCAGCGACTTGGTCAGCGGCTCCTTGTCGAACTCCTTCAGGCCGACGAAGCTGACGGTGGCGATGATCGACCGCTCCTCGACGATCACGACCGCGACGCGGCCTTCGATTTCCAGCCGCACGTCCTTGAACAGACCGGTGCCGAACAGCGCGCGCAATGCGGCCGAGCCCTTGTCGTCGGTATAGGTGTCGCCGATGCGGAAGGGCAGCGCGGCAAACACCGTGCCCGGATCGGTGCGCTGCAAACCCTCGACGCGAATGTCCTGGATGAGGAAGGGCTCGACGGCTCGCGCCGCCGGCGCTGACGCGGCAAGTGCAACCGCGACGACGAGCGCCGCAGCAGGGCGCAGCGGCCCGAACGGAAAGACTGGGAGCATGGTGCTTCAGTGAAGACCCAGCAGTCGGGCCACGTCGTTGAAAAGGGCGACCGACATCATTGCCAGCAGCACCACGATGCCGCCGCGCTGCAGCCGGGCCAGCCAGAGGTCGGAGACCGGGCGGCCGGTCACGCCCTCGAAAATGTAATACATCAGGTGACCGCCATCGAGCATGGGCAGCGGCAGCAGGTTCAGCACCCCCAGGCTCACGCTCACCAGCGCCAGGAAGCCCAGGTAGTAGGCCAGGCCCTGCTGCACCGACTGCCCGGCGTAGTCGGCGATGGTGATGGGCCCGCTCAGGTTCTTCAGCGAAGCCTCGCCAATGAGCATGCGGCCCAGCATCTTCACCGTCAGCGCCGACACCTCCCAGGTGCGCGCCGCGCCCCGCATCAGGCCCTCGAGCGGGCCGTGGCGCACCTTCACCATCTCGGGCGGCTGGCCGACGAAGGCATCGATGCGGCCGATGCGGCGGCGCCGTCGCTCACCACACGCGGCGTGACCTCGATCTCCAGGGCGCGGCCGCCGCGTTCCAGCGACCAGCGCTGCGCCAGCGGCTGGCCCTCGCGCACGCCGGCACGGATGCGTTCGCGCAGCGTCTGCGCGTCGGAGATCGCCACGCCGTCGATGCCCAGCACGCGGTCGCCGGCGCGCAGCCCGGCCTTCGCGGCCGGGCCGCCGCCCTTGACTTCGCCCAGCACCGGCTCGCTGTAGGGCGCGCCGAGCCCGACCGTCTTCATCAGCGTGCCATCGACGTCGCGCGGATCGATGCCCGAGAGGTCGAGGACCAGCGTGCGCGAACCGCGGCCGTCGCGGCCGCTGACCTGCAGCGACAGGGTCTCGCGCTGCATCGCGGCCTGGGTGATCTCCCAGCGCAGGTCGGTCATCGACGACACGTCCTGCCACTGGCTGCCGTCGCGCGACAGCGCGCGCACCCAGTCGCCCGCGCGCAGGCCCGCGCGCTCGGCCGGGCTCGCCGCAGCCGGCGGTCCCAGCACGGCCTTGGGCTCATCGACACCGATCCAGTGCGCAGCGGCGTACAGCATCACTGCCAGCGCCAGGTTGGCCAGCGGGCCCGCCGCGACGATGGCGGTGCGGCGCAGCAGCGTCTGGCGGTTGAAGGCACGACCCTGCTCGGCCGGTGCGACGGGCGACTCACGCTCGTCGAGCATGCGCACATAGCCCCCCAGCGGCAGCGCGCAGAGCGACGAACTCCGTCGATTCCGGGGTGGCCTGGCGGCGCCAGACGACGCGGCCGAAGCCGACCGAGAAGCGCAGGACCTTCACGCCACAGGCCACCGCCACGCGGTAGTGGCCGTATTCGTGGATGACGATGAGCACGCCCAAGGTGAACAGGAAGGCGAGCACGGTGGTGATCACGCCGCGAGCTCCTTCATGGCCAGGCGAGCCTCTTCACGCGCACGGGCATCGACGTCGAGCAGGTCTTCCACCGTGTGGGCGGGTCCGAGCCGGGGCTGCAGGCGGTCGAGTGTGCGGGCATTGACGGTGTGAATGGCGGGGAAGCCGATGGCTCCGGACAGGAACCCGGCCACCGCTTCTTCGTTGGCGGCATTGAGGACGGCCGTGGTGCCCGTCGGGCCGCGCAGGGCATCCCAGGCCAACTGCAGGCCGGGAAAGCGGCGCGGATCGGGCGGCTCGAAGCTCAGGGCCTGCAGCTGCTCGAAATCCAGGCGCGGCGCACCGGATTCGATGCGCTCGGGGAAGGACAGCCCGTAGGCAATGGGCACCTTCATGTCGGGCGTGCCCAGTTGCGCCAGCACCGAGCCATCGCGGCACACGACCATCGAATGGATGATGCTCTGCGGATGGATGACGACGCGGATGCGCTCGGGCTCGAGGTCGAACAGCCAGCGCGCCTCGATGACCTCGAGCGCCTTGTTCATCATGGTGGCCGAATCGACCGAGATCTTGCGCCCCATGACCCAGTTCGGGTGCGCCACGGCCATCGCCGGCGTCACCTCGTGAAGCGTCGCCGGGTCGCGCTGGCGGAAAGGGCCCGCCGCTGGCGGTGAGCACGATGTGGTCGATGCGCCGGGCCCAGGCGCTGCGGTCCTCGGGCAGGCACTGGAAGATCGCCGAGTGTTCGCTGTCGATCGGCAGCAGCGTCGCGCCGCCTTCGGCGACCGCCTGCATGAACAGGCGGCCACCGACGACCAGCGCTTCCTTGTTGGCCAGCAGCAGCCGCTTGCCGGCACGTGCCGCGGCCATGCAGGGCGCGCAGCCCGGCGGCGCCGACGATGGCCGCCATCACGGCGTCGACGTCGTCCGCCGCAGCCAGTTCGCACAAGGCCTCGGGGCCGACGCGCACTTCGGTCGCCAACTGCTCGATCCGCAGCAGGCGCGCGCAGTTCGGCGGCCCGGTCCTCGGTGGGCAGAACGGCCACCCGCGGCCGGAACTGCCGGCACTGCTGCAGCAGCACGTCCACCCGCTGGTGCGCCGTCAGGCCGACGACCTCGAAGCGCTCCGGGTGGCGCGCCACCACGTCGAGCGTGCTGGCGCCCACCGAACCGGTGGAACCGAGGATGGCCAGCCGCAGCGGCTGCGTCACGAAGCCGCTCATGTCGCCCTGAGGGTCATCAGGGCCAGTGCCGCCGGCATCACGGGCAGCAGGGCATCGACGCGGTCGAGCACGCCGCCGTGGCCGGGCAGCAGGCGGCTGCTGTCCTTGGCACCCGCGGCGCGCTTGACCAGCGACTCGACGAGGTCGCCGACCACGCTCAGCCCGCACAGCGCCAGCAGCGCAAGCGCGGCACCGACCCAGCCCAGCGTCTGCGCCAGGCCGCGAGTACAGGCTCGGGCTGTCGAAGGCGAAGCGCGTGTCGAGCCAGATCCAGAACAGCGCCAGCGCCATGCACGCCGGCCATGCCGGACCACACGCCCTCCCAGCTCTTGCCGGGGCTGATGGACAGGGCCAGCTTGCGCCGGCCAAAGGCGCGGCCGCCGAAATAGGCCGCGACGTCGGCCATCCAGACCAGGCACAGCAGCGACAACATGAAATTGATGCCGATGGCACGCGCCTGCGCCAGCGCCAGCCAGGCCGCCCACAGGGCCACCAGCCCCAGTCCCCAGCGTGCGAGTCGCGGCAATTGCGGCCAGGCCACAGGCCCGGCGCGCAAGGCCAACGCGCCGCAGACCACCCACTGCGCCGTCACGCCCCACCAAACGGCCGCCGGTGCGCGCTCGTTCCAGCCAACGGCCAGCGCCAGGGCGCCGGCGCCGGCGAGCGCGGCACCCATGGCCAGGGCCAGAGCGGCGCCGGCCTGGTTCAGGCGACCCCACTCCCAGCCGGCGGCGGCGGTCAGCACCAGAGCCAGCACGGCGAAGGGCCAGGCTCTGGAGGACGTCAGCGAGCCCAGCAGCAGACCGACCAGAACGAGTGCCGTGATGACACGCTGGCGCAGCATGGTCAGCTGTCTTCGGGTGCGGTCTGGTGCGGACGGATGCCGCCGAAGCGCCGGTCGCGCTGCGCGAAGGCGGCGAGCGCGGCATCGATCTCGGCTTCGCCGAAGTCAGGCCACAGGCACTCGGTGAAGAAGAGCTCCGAGTAAGCCGCCTGCCAGAGCAGGAAATTGCTCATGCGCATCTCGCCGCCGGTGCGGATGAAGAGGTCGGGGTCGGGC
The DNA here is from genome assembly GCA_963717575.1 of uncultured beta proteobacterium. Lineage (GTDB taxonomy): Bacteria > Pseudomonadota > Gammaproteobacteria > Burkholderiales > Burkholderiaceae_C > Rubrivivax. The sequence continues at coordinate 179,254 of CAVQWK010000039.1, forward strand.
GCAAAGGACAGCGCCATGTGCCGCGACAGCCACTGCTCGTCGAGCATGGCCGGATCCACGCCCTCGGCCAGTGCGCGGCGGCAGGCCTGCACGACGTCCCAGCGGCCGCCGTAGTTGAAGGCCACGGCCAGCGTGATGCGGTCGTTGTCCTTGGTCAGCTGCTCGGCATGGTCCCAGGCGCGGCGCAACTTGTCGGAGACGGTCGAGCGGTCGCCGACGATGCGGATGCGCACGCCGTCGGCGGCCATCTTGTCCAGGTACTTGGAGACCGCCACCAGAACGAGGCTCATCAGGCCCGAGACCTCTTCGGTGGGGCGCTTCCAGTTCTCGGACGAGAAGGCGAAGACGGTGAGGTAGCGCACGCCGCGGGCGTTGAACGCGTCGATGGCGCGCACCAGCGTGTCCACGCCCTGCTTGTGGCCGAAGAAGCGCGGCATGTAGCGCTGGCGCGCCCAGCGACCATTGCCGTCCATCACCACCGCCACGTGGCGCGGCAGAGCACTGCGACCGTCGTCCGCACTCGGCCCGACGCCGGTCGCGTCAGCCGTGGCGGTGTCGGCCGCCGAGTCTCGGCAAAGGGCAGTTCGGACATCGGCTCGGAGGGCAAGATGGCGCCCTCAGACCGCCATCACCTCCGCTTCCTTGCCGTGCACGAGCCGATCGATCTCAGCGATGGTGCGGTCGGTCAGGCGCTGCACTTCGTCCTGCGCGCGGCGCTCGTCGTCCTCGGCCACGGCCTTGTCCTTGAGCAGCCGCTTCAGGTGCTCGTTGGCCTCGCGGCGCACGCTGCGCACGGCGATGCGTGCTTCCTCGCCGGTGTGGCGCACGACCTTGGTCAGCTCCTTGCGACGCTCTTCGGTCAGCGCCGGCATCGGCACGCGCAGCAGGTCGCCCTGCGACGACGGGTTGAGGCCGAGGTCGGACTCGCGGATCGCCTTCTCGATCTTCGGGCCCATGCCCTTTTCCCAGGGCTGCACGCTGATCGTGCGGGCGTCGAGCAGGGTCACGTTGGCGACCTGGCTGATCGGCACCGACGAGCCGTAGTAGTCGACATGCACCTGGTCGAGCAGCCCCGGGTGGGCACGGCCGGTGCGGATCTTGTGCAACTCGTTCTTGAACGCCTCGATGGACTTGCCCATCTTCTGCTCGGCGGTCTTCTTGATGTCTGCGATGGTCATGGCTGATGCGGCTCCTCAAACATGCACCAGGGTGCCTTCGTCTTCGCCCATCACCACACGCTGCAGGGCGCCGGGCTTGTTGATGTTGAACACCTTGATGGGCAGCTTCTGGTCGCGGCACAGCGCGAAGGCCGTGGCGTCCATGACCTGCAGGTTCTTGGCGATCGCCTCGTCGAAGGCGATGCGCGTGTAGCGCGTGGCGGTCGGATCCTTGTGCGGGTCGGCGCTGTAGACGCCATCGACCTTGGTGGCCTTGAGCACGATCTCGGCGCCGATCTCGGCGCCGCGCAGGGCGGCCGCGGTGTCGGTGGTGAAGAAGGGGTTGCCGGTGCCGGCGGCGAAGATCACGATCTTGCCTTCTTCCAGGTACTGCAGGGCCTTGGGCCGCACGTAGGGCTCGACCACCTGCTCGATGCTGATGGCCGACATCACGCGCGCCGTCATGCCCTCCTGGCGCATGGTGTCGGCCAGCGCCAGCGCGTTCATCACCGTGGCCAGCATGCCCATGTAGTCGGCGGTGGCGCGGTCCATGCCCACCGAGCCGCCGGCCACGCCGCGGAAGATGTTGCCGCCGCCGATGACCACCGCGACCTCGCAGCCCAGGCGCGTGATGTCCTGCACCTCGCGCACCATGCGCACGATGGTGGCGCGGTTGATGCCGTAGGCGTCGTCGCCCATCAGGGCCTCGCCCGACAGCTTCAGCAGGATGCGCTTGTACGCCGGCATCGACTCCACTCCCATGCAAAGCCTGCAGTGTAAGGGTGCGCACCCGGCGCCCCTTGCACCGCCGGCCCGCCTTACTGCGCCTTGGCGGCGGCCACCTGCGCCGCCACTTCGGCGGCGAAGTCGTCGACCTTCTTCTCGATGCCCTCGCCCACGACGTACAGCGTGAAGCCGGCGACCTGGGTGGCCTTTTCCTTGAGCATCTGCTCGACGGTCTGCTTGTCGTTCTTGACGAAGGGCTGGTTCAGCAGCGAGACCTCCTTCAGGAACTTCTGCACCGAGCCTTCGACGCGCCTGGCGACGATCTCGGCCGACTGCGCCGGCTTGCCCGCGGCCACCGCCTTGGCCGCGTCCTCGGCCGCCTTCTCGGCGGCCACGCGGCGCTCGACCTCGATCAGGTCGGCCGGCACGTCGGCCGTGGCCAGCGCCTTGGGCTTCATCGCCGCCACGTGCATGGCGACGTCCTTGGCCGCGACCTCGTCGCCGGTGTATTCGACGATGACGCCGATGCGCGTGCCGTGCAGGTAGCTGGCCAGCTTGCCGCCGCCGGCATAGCGCTTGAAGCGGCGCACCGACATGTTCTCGCCGATCTTGCCGATCAGGCCCTTGCGCACGTCTTCCACCGTCGGGCCGAAGCCGTCCTGCGACAGCGGCAGCGCCGACAGCGCCGCCACATCGGCCGGGTCGTGCTCGGCCACGAGCGCGGCGCAGGCCTTGGCGAAGGCCAGGAAGGAGTCGTTCTTGGACACGAAGTCGGTCTCGCAGTTGACTTCGATCAGCGCGCCGGTGCTGCCTTGCACGGCGGCGGCGATCACGCCTTCGGCGGTGATGCGCGAGGCGGCCTTGCTGGCCTTGCTGCCGAGCTTGACGCGCAGGATTTCCTCGGCGCGGGCAGCGTCGCCGTCGGCCTCGGTCAGGGCCTTCTTGCACTCCATCATCGGCGCATCGGTCTTGGCGCGCAGTTCGGCCACCATGCTTGCAGTGATTGCGGGCATCGTCTCTCTCCATGAAATGCGGTCGGCCACCGGACGCAGGGCGCCCCGGTGGCGTGGACGGCAGCGCGGCGCCTCCGGCGCCGCTGCCGCGGAATCCGTGGTCAGGCTTCTTCGTTGACTTCGACGAACTCGTCGCCGCCGGCCACCGCCTGCACCACCTCGCTGGTGGCGTTGGCCTTGCCTTCCAGCACGGCGTCGGCCACGGCGCGGGCGTACAGCGCCACGGCCTTGGCCGAGTCGTCGTTGCCGGGGATGACGTAGTCGATGCCGATCGGCGAGTGGTTGGTGTCGACGATGCCGATCACCGGGATGCCCAGCTTCTTGGCCTCGGCCACCGCGATCTTGTGGTAGCCGACGTCGATGACGAACATGGCGTCGGGCAGCGCGCCCATGTCCTGGATGCCGCCGATGTCCTTCTCGAGCTTGGCCAGCTCGCGGTCGAACATCAGCGCTTCCTTCTTGATCATGGCGTCCATGCCGGCGTCCTTGGTCGCCTGCATTTCCTTGAGCTTCTTCAGCGAGCCCTTCACCGTCTTGAAGTTGGTCAGCATGCCGCCGAGCCAGCGCTGGTCGACATAGGGCATGCCGCAGCGCTGCGCTTCCATCGCGATGACCTCGCGCGCCTGGCGCTTGGTGCCGATCATGAGGATGGTGCCGCGCTTGCTGGCGAGCTTGCGCACGAACTTCATCGCGTCCTCGAAGAGCGGCTGCGTCTTCTCGAGGTTGATGATGTGGATCTTGTTGCGATGGCCGTAGATGTACGGGGCCATCTTGGGGTTCCAGAAGCGGGTCTGGTGTCCGAAATGGACGCCCGCTTCCAGCATTTCACGCATGGAGACAGTCATGGAAACTCCGAAGGTTGGGTCTAGAATCCCGCCGCTCGATCGCTGGCCGCCGCGCGGTTCCATGAAGAACCGCCGCGCCACGCAACGACACCTGTCGGTTCGGTCGGGTTCGCGATTTGTCTGCCTCTGCTCTACTCCGGGTTGCTCCACGCATGACACCCGGTGGAGATGGTCTGAACGCGCAACCGAAGGCGCCGCACCCCATACCACCCCAACCTCGATCGAGGCAAACCTGCAGATGTTAGCACGCGGCACGCGCCGGGCCGGCGCATGACGATGCGCGTCGCCGTCGTCGGCGCCGGCATCGTCGGCGTCACCACCGCCTTCGAGCTGGCCGCGCTGGGCATGGAGGTCACCGTCTTCGAGCGCCGCGGCAGCGTCGCCGAGGAGGCGAGCTTCGCCAACGCCGGCGTCGTGGCGCCCGGTGGCGTCGCGCCCTGGGCCGCACCCGGCATGCCCTGGCAGGTGCTGCGCCACCTCTTCAGCCGCCATGCGCCGGTGCGCTTCGGCGGCTGGGGCGCGCTGGCGCAACTGCCCTGGATGTGGCGCTGGTGGCGCGCCTGCCGGCCGCAGGTGCACGGCACCAACCGCGCGGCCATGCAGCGCCTGGCCCACTTCAGCCGCGAACGGCTGCTGGAACTGACGCGCACGCTGCGCCTGGACTACCAGCAGATGCCCGGCTACCTGGTGCTGCTGCGCACCGAGCGCGACCTGGCGCTGGCGCAGCGCGGGCTGACGCTGCTGCGCGAACTCGGCGTGACGCACGACGTCGTCGACGCCGCGCGCTGCCGCGTCATCGAGCCCGGCCTCAACCCGGACACGCGCCTTGCACGCCGCGATCCATCTGCCGCAGGACGGCGTCGGCAACTGCCGCCACTTCGCTCACCTGCTGAAGGCCGAAGCACAGCGGCTGGGTGCACGCTTCCGCTTCGACACCGACGTGCGCGCGCCTGGCGCCCGGCGTGCAGCCGCAGCTCACCACCGGCGACGGGCAGGCGCCACGAGCTTCGACGCCGTCGTCGTGTGCGCCGGCGTGCAGGCCAACGCGCTGCTGGCCTCGATCGGCCTGAAGCTGCCGCTGGCGCCGATCCACGGCTATTCGTTGACGGCGCCGCTGCGGCATGTCGACGGCCATCCGCAGCTGGGGCCGCGCGCGGCGCTGATGGACGAGAGGTACAAGGTCGCCATCACGCGCCTGGGCCAGCGCATCCGCGTCGCCGGCGGCGCCGAGATCGGCGGCCGGCTCGACCGGCTCGACCCGGCACCGCTGCGCACGCTGTACCGCGTGCTCGACGACTGGTTTCCCGGTGCCGCGCTCACCCGCGACGCGCAGCAATGGAAGGGTGCACGCCCGATGCTGCCCGACGGCCCGCCGGTCCTGGGCGAGAGCGGCGCGCCCGGCGTCTGGCTCAACCTGGGCCACGGCTCCAGCGGCTGGACGCTGGCCTGCGGCTCGGCGCGCGTGCTGGCCGAACGCATCGCCGGGCGCGACGCGCCGCTGGACATGACGGCGCTCACGGCCGCGCGGCTGCGTTGAGCCGGCGCCGGCAGGCGCGCGCGCCGGCGCCCGGCGGCGCGACAATCGCGGCATGAGCAGTCTCGGCGGCATCACCCGCATCACGGCGACCGGCGGGCCGTGGCCGCTGCACGACGCCCAGGCCTCGCGTGCCGCCGAGCAGGCCGCGCTGGCCCTGCACCCGCCGCATGCGCTGATGGAGCGTGCCGGCCTGGCCGTCGCCCGGCTGGCGCTGGCGCTGGCGCCGCACGCGCGGCAGGTGCTGGTCTGCGCCGGCCCGGGCAACAACGGCGGCGACGGGCTGGTCGCCGCACGCCACCTGCACCTGGCGGGCAAGGCGGTCCGCGTCGCTGCTGCTCGCCGACCCCGCGCGCCTGCCCGCCGACGCCGCACGGGCCTTGAGCCAGGCCGAGGCGGCGGGTGTGGCGATCGATGCCGGTCGCGTCGACGCCGACGGCGCCGACCTCGTCATCGACGCGTTGCTCGGCATCGGCGCACGTCGTGCGCCGGAAGGCGCGATCGCCGCCGCCATCGCGGCCATCAACGCACGGCGGGCGCCGGTGCTGGCGGTCGACCTGCCCTCCGGCCTGCACCCCGACACCGGCGCCCTGCTCGGCCAGGCCGCCGTGCGCGCCACGCGCCACGCTGGCACTGCTGACGCTCAAGCCCGGCTGCTGCACCGGCCACGGCCGCGACCAGGCCGGCGAACTGTGGCTCGACACCCTGGGCGTGGCGGCACACTCGCCGACGCGCCTGGCTGAGCGGGCCGCCGCGCCCGCCGCTCGCGCCGGCATGCCGCGCACAAGGGCAGTTTCGGCGACGTCGCCGTGGTCGGCGGCGCGCCGGGCATGGTCGGTGCCGCCTGGCTGGCCGCGCGGGCCGCGCTGGCCGCAGGCGCCGGGCGCGTCTACTGCAGCCTGCTCGACGACAGCGCGGCGACGCTCGACCCGACGCGGCCCGAGCTGATGTCGCGCGCCGCCTGGTGGCAGTCGCCGCCGGCGGTGCTGGCGCAGACCACGGTGGTCTGCGGCTGCGGCGGCGGTGACGCCGTGCGCGCGGCGCTGCCGCCGCTGCTGTCGCACGCGGCGCGGCTGGTGCTCGACGCCGATGCGCTGAATGCGCTGGCCGCCGATCCGGCCCTGCAGCCGCTGCTGCGCGCGCGCGCCCGACGCGGGCTGGCCACGCTGCTCACGCCGCATCCGCTGGAAGCCGCACGGCTGCTGCGGACGACGCAGTGCCGCGGTGCAGCGCGACCGCCTGGCCGCGGCGCGGCGACTGGCGGCGGACACGGGCGCGGCCGTGCTGCTCAAGGGTTCGGGCAGCGTCATCGCCGCGCCGGACCGGCCGCTGCACATCAACCCGACCGGCAACGCCGCCCTTGCCACGTGCCGGCACGGGGGACGTGCTCGCCGGCTGGGCTGCCGGCCTGTGGGCTCAGCAGCCCGCGGCTGCCGCTGCCGCCGTGGCTGCGGCGGCCGCCTGGCAACACGGCCGCGCCGCCGACCTGCACACGGCAGCCGGCGGCTGCGGGCCCTTGCGCGCCACCGACCTGATCGAAGTCCTGGCCCGCGTGCGGGCGGCCTGATCAGCGCCGGATCAGCGCCTCGTGCGGGGCTTGGGCGCCGGCCGCTGGGCGCCGGGCTTGCGCGAACGCCCGCCGACCTCCGGCGCACCCTTGCCCTTGGCGGCGCGCGTCGCCGTCTTCACGGCACGGTCGGCGACGCGCACGCTGGCCAGTTCGTCCACCGCCGACGCCGGCGCACGCGACTTGTCGCCCCGAACCAGCGGCCTCTCGCCCTCGCCTTCGTGCACCATGCGGAAGTCGATCTTGCGGCCGTCCAGGTCGACGCGGCTGACCTGGACCCGCACCCTGGCGCCCACGGTGTAGCGGATGCCGGTGCGCTCGCCTCGCAGTTCCTGGCGCGCTTCGTCGAAGCGGTAGTACTCGCCGCCGAGTTCGGTGATGTGCACCAGGCCCTCGACGTAGAGCGCGTCGAGCGTCACGAAGAGTCCGAAGCTCGTCACCGTGCTCACCGTGCCGCCGAATTCCTCGCCCAGGTGCTCGCGCATGTAGCGGCACTTGAGCCAGGCCTCGACGTCGCGGCTGGCCTCGTCGGCGCGGCGCTCGTTGGCGCTGCAGTGCGCGCCCACCGACTCCCACAGCGCCATCTCCTGCGACAGCGGCTTGGCCGGTCGGTGCGCCACCTTGCCGCCGCGGCGCAGCTCGGGCACGCGCGTGTGCTCGCTCGGCGCCAGGTGGTAGCGGCGCGAGCCGAGCAGCGCCTTGATGACGCGGTGCACCAGCAGGTCGGGGTAGCGCCGGATCGGGCTCGTGAAGTGCGTGTAGGCGCCGTAGGCCAGGCCGAAGTGGCCGGCGTTGGACGACGTGTAGATGGCCTGCTGCATCGAGCGCAGCAGCATGGTGTGGATCTGCGTCGCATCGGGCCGGTCCTGCGTGGCCTGCGCGATGGCCTGGAACTCGCCCGGCCCGGGGTCGTCGCTGAGGTGCAGGCCGATGCCCAGGGCCTTCAGATAGCCCTGCAGGACCAGCCGCTTCTCGGGCGTGGGTCCCTCGTGGACGCGGTACAGGCTCGGGTGCTCGCCCGCGGTGATGAATTCGGCGGCGCAGACGTTGGCCGCCAGCATGGACTCTTCGATCAGCTTGTGCGCCTCGGTGCGCACGCGCGGCACGATCTTCTCGATGCGGCCGCTGTCGTCGCAGACGATCTGCGTCTCGGTGGTCTCGAAGTCGACGGCGCCGCGCTGCGCGCGCTGCTTGAGCAAGGCACGATAGACCTCGTGCAGGTGCAGCAGGTGCGGCACCAGGTCGGCACGCCTGGCCGCCTCCGGCCCGCGCGTGTTGGCCAGGATGGCGGCGACCTCGGTGTAGGTCAGCCGGGCGTGCGAGTTGATGAGCGCGGGATAGAACTGGTAGGCGTCGATGCGGCCCGCGCTGTCCACCACCATGTCGCAGACCATCGCCAGGCGGTCCTGCTCGGGGTTCAGCGAACACAGGCCGTTCGACAGCTTCTCCGGCAGCATCGGAATCACGCGTCGCGGGAAATAGACCGAGGTGGCGCGTTCGTAGGCGTCGTCGTCGATCGGCTCGCCGGGCTTCACGTAGTGGCTGACATCGGCAATGGCCACCAGCAGGCGCCAGCCCTCCAATGCCGTCTTGCCGCGGCCGCGCTTGAAGGGCTCGCAGTACACGGCGTCGTCGAAATCGCGCGCGTCCTCGCCGTCGATGGTGACCAGCGGCACGTCGGTCAGATCGACCCGGTGCTTGCGGTCGACCGAGCGGATGCGGTCAGGCAGCGCCGCGGCCGCGGCCAGCGTCTCCGGCGAGAACTGGTGCGGCACCTCGTACTTGCGCACCGCGATCTCGATCTCCATGCCGGCATCGTCGATCTCGCCCAGCACCTCGGCCACGCGGCCCACCGGCTGCGAATGCAGCGAAGGCGGCTCGGTCAGTTCCACCGACACCACCTGGCCCACCGCCGCACTGGCGGTCGCGTTCTTCGGGATCAGGATGTCCTGGCCGTAGCGGCTGTCCTCGGGTGCCACCACCCATTGCCCCCCTTCGTGCAGCAAGCGCCCGATGATCGGCGTCTTGCGCCGCTCGAGGATGTCGAGCACGCGGCCTTCGGGGCGGCCCTTGCGGTCCAGCCGCAACACGCGCACGCGCACGCGGTCGCGGTGCAGCACGCTGCGCATCTCCTGTGGCGCCAGGTAGATGGCGGGCTCGCCGCTGTCCGGGATGACGAAGCCGTGGCCGTCGCGATGGCCCTCGACGCGGCCATCCACTTCGCCCGTCAGGGCGGGGCTGGCGGACGCCGGGCTTGATGTAGATATTTCCTTGATGATATGATCCTTGGTTCCTGAAAGCCCAGGTGGCGGAATTGGTAGACGCACTAGTTTCAGGTACTAGCGCTTAACGGCGTGGGGGTTCGAGTCCCTTCCTGGGCACCATGAAATCGAGACGGTTCGAGACCGATGAACTGGCCGGCAGCGATGTCGGCCATTTTCGTTTTCAGACCGCGAATTTCTTCGCCAGTCCGTCCGGACGCAGCCCATCGTATTCCTCGAACGGCTGGTGGATCCATGGGCTCGTGGGCAGTTTCTCCACGTAGTAGTCCGGGATGTAGGTCGACACACCCTTGACCCAGATCACCGCGGCGCGCAGTTCCTGGATCGCCGGCATGCCGCGCAGGCGGTCGACCACCGCGCGCAGGGTGTGGCCGGTGTCGGCCAGATCGTCGACCAGCAGCACGCGGCCGGCCACCTCGCCCTTGGGCATGGTGATGTACTTGGCGAGGTCCAGCCGGCCCTGGATGGTGCCGGCCTCGGCGCGGTAGGAACTGGTTGACATGATCGCCAGCGGCTTGTCGAAGACGCGCGAGAGCACGTCCCCGGGTCGCATGCCACCGCGCGCCAGGCACAGGATCTGGTCGAATTCCCAGCCCGAGTGATGCACCTTGAGCGCCAGGCGCTCGGTCAACATGTGGTACTCGTCCCAGGACACGTACAGGTGCTTGCCATCGTCGGTGAGCATGTTCGCGGTCTCCTCTCGGTGGTTCGGACTCAGGCGCGGAACGGGTGCCGCAGCAGGATGGTGTGGACGCGATCGGGTCCGGTGGACACCATGTCGATCGGCACGCCGGTGAGCACCTGCATGCGCTCCAGGTAACGGCGCGCGTTGAGCGGCAACTGCTCCCAGTGGGTCAGGCCGGCCGTCGTCTCGCTCCAGCCGGGCAGCGTCTCGTAGACCGGCTGGCAGGCGGCGATCTCGTCGGCATCCAGCGGCAGGATGTCGAGCCTGCGCCCCCCGAGTTCGTAGCCAGTGCAGATGTTGATCTCCGGCAGGCCGTCGAGCACGTCGAGCTTGGTGATGCACAGGCCCGAGATGCCGTTGATGATCATGCTGCGCTTGAGCGCCGCGGCGTCGAGCCAGCCGCAGCGGCGCGCGCGGCCGGTGACGGTGCCGCGCTCCTGGCCGACCGTCGAGAGATGGTGCCCGACCGTGCCCGGGACGTCCATCGGCAATTCGGTCGGGAACGGCCCGGCGCCGACACGCGTGGTGTAGGCCTTGGTGATGCCCAGGATGTAGTGCAGCAGCCCGGGCCCGATGCCGGCACCGGCCGCCGCGTTGCCTGCCACGCAGTTGCTCGATGTCACGTACGGGTAGGTGCCGTGGTCGACGTCGAGCAGCGTCCCCTGCGCGCCTTCGAACAGCAGGTTCGCGCCGGCGGTGTGGGCCTGGAAGAGCCGATGGCCGACGTCGGCCATCAGGGGCTTGATCTGTTCGGCGGCCGCCATCGCCGCATCGAGCATGGGCTGCCACGACAGCGGCGCCGCCTGCAGCACGCCGGTGAGTTCGGCGTTGTGCAACTCCACCAGCTCGCGCAGCTTGGCCTCGAAGCGGCGCGGGTGCTTGAGATCCTGCACGCGCAGGGCGCGACGCGCCACCTTGTCCTCGTAGGCCGGGCCGATGCCCTTGCCGGTGGTGCCGATCTTGCCGCTGCCGCTGCTCTCGCGCAGCGCCTCGCGGGCACGGTCCATCTCGACGTGGAAGGGCAGGATCAGCGGACAGGCTTCGGACAGGAACAGCCGCGACCGGACGTTCATGCCGAGCTGTTCGATGCGCTCGATCTCCAGCAGCAGGTGCGCCGGGTCCACCACCACGCCGTTGCCGATGTAGCAGGCAACACCCTCGCGCATGATGCCCGACGGGATGAGCTGCAGCGCCGTCTTGCGGCCGGCGATGACCAGCGTATGGCCGGCGTTGTGACCTCCCTGAAAGCGCACCACGCCCTGGGCGTGGTCGGTCAACCAGTCGACGATCTTGCCCTTGCCTTCGTCGCCCCACTGGGTGCCCACCACGACCACATTGCGGCCGGCGGTAGGACGGATGGCTGCATGCATGTTCAATTCATCCTCGATGTATTCATATTCAGAAAGTCGGGGCCACCGCGGCGTCCAGGGCACGCAGCATCCAGCGGCCACCGACCGACACGAGCTCGCGGTCGCAATCGAACGCCGATGTTTCGGGCTCGTGACCCGGCAGCACGGCAAGCACGGTCTCCCCGGCTTCGCGCAGCTTGCGCACGGCGGCGCGAAGTTCGGCGTCCTCGCCCCAGGGCGCACGGATCGCCGTCGGCACCGGCGCGACGCCGGAGACCTCGGCCAGCGTCTTGAGGTCCAGGCTGAAACCCACCGCGGGCCGGTTGCGGCCGAAAATGGCGCCGACCTCGTCGTAGCGCCCGCCGCGTGCCAACGCGTCGCTGCTGCCGGCGCCATAGGCCGCGAAGCGCGGCCCGCTGTAATAGGCATAGCCGCTCATGTCCGAAAGGTCGAAGCCCAGGCGCAGCCCCGGGTAGGCCTGGCGCAGATGGCCGGCCAGCCACTGCAGCTCGTCCAGTGCCTGGCGCACCAGCGGCCGCGCCGGCAGTTCGTGACGCGCCGCGTCCAGCACCTCGTCGCCTCCATACAGCCGCAACAGCGCCTGCAGTGCACGGCGTGCTTCCTCAGGCGCCCCGCGTGTGAGTGCAGCCACCGCCGGTGCGTCCTTCTCGCACAAGGCCAGGGCCACGTCCTGCAGCTGCGCGGCCTCCAGCGGCACGCCGGCCAGCACGCCGCGCAGCACGCGCGCGTCCGCCAGATCGATCACCGGCTGCTCGATCCCTGCCAGGTGCAGGCAGTCCAGCGCCAGTTCGGCCGCTTCCAGGTCGGCCTCCAAGCCGGCGTGGCCAAAGATCTCGGCGCCGAACTGCAGCGGCTCGCGCGTCGCCGCCAGCCCCGCCGGCCGCGTGTGCAGCACCGGTCCGCAATAGCAGAGCCGGGTGACGCCTTCACGGTTGAGCAGATGCGCGTCGATGCGCGCGGCCTGCGCCGTGGTGTCGGCACGCAGGCCCAGGGTGCGGCCGCTCAGCTGGTCGACGAGCTTGAAGGTCCGCAGGTCGAGCTCGTGGCCGGTGCCCGACAGCAGCGACTCCAGGTGCTCCAGCAGCGGCGGCATCACCAGTTCGAAACCGTAGCCGCGTGCCCGGTCGAGCAGGTCGCGCCGGAGTCCCTCGATGCGCCGCGCCTGCGTCGGCAGGACATCGGCAATGTGCTCGGGCAGCAGCCAAGCAGAAAGCATGAAATGCACCGGTGTTGAAAGCGGCATTGTACGTGCCACACCGGCACGGGCCGCCTGCCATCCGGGGGCGCGGCGAGCGTGGGGGCCCGGCGCCTGCCTAGCGCCAGATCGCCAGCAGCACGAGGCCGGCGACCATGCTGCTGAGGCCGACGAAGCGGATCTGGCCGTCGGACAGACGCGTGGCGCGTTCGAACATCGCGCGCCAGCTGCCTGGGCTCAGGAACGGCAGCAGCCCTTCGAACACGAGCATCAACGCCAGTGCGCCGAGCAGCAGATCGCCCATGGCCTGGATGCGCTTGACCGTCGTCGCGGAACGCGCTACTTGCCCGGCGGGCCGCCACGCATGGTGCGGAAGAAGTCGCTGCTGGGATCGAGCACCATCACGTCGCCCTTGCTGCGGAAGGTCGAGCGGTAGGCCTCCAGGCTGCGATAGAACTGCGCGAACTGCGGGTCGCGACCGAAGGCGTCGGCATACAGCGCACTGGACTTGGCGTCGCCCTCGCCCTTGATCTTCTGCGCGTCCCTGTAGGCCTCGGCGATGATCACTTCGCGCTGGCGGTCGGCGTCGGCGCGGATCTTCTCGCCGTCGGCGGCGCCCTGTGAGCGCAGTTCGTTGGCCACCTGCTTGCGTTCGGATTCCATGCGCCGGTAGACCGAGTCCGTGATGTCGGCGACGAAGTCGACGCGCTTGATGCGCACGTCGACGACCTCGATGCCGAAGTCCTTGGCCTCGTCGGACAGGCGCGACTTCACGTCGTTCATGACCTTCTCGCGCTCGGTGGCCAGCACGGCGGTCACGTTGCGCTTGGTGATCTCCTCGTTGAAGGCCGCCTGCACCACGGGGGCGAGGCGGTTCTCGAGGTTGCGGAAGTCGGCGCCGTTGTTGCGGATGAACTGCCGCGGCTCGGCGATGCGCCACTTCACCAGCCAGTCGATGACCAGGCTCTTCTTCTCGGCCGTGAAGATGGGGCGCGTCTCGGGGCTGTCCAGCGTCTGCACGCGCTTGTCCAGGAAGACGACGTTCTGGAACGGCGGCGGCAGCTTGAACTTCAGCCCCGGCTCGGTGATGACTTCCTTGATTTCGCCGAGGGCGTAGACGACGCCGACCTGGCGCTGGTCGACGACGAACAAGGTGCTGGCGGCCAGCATCAGCACCACCAGTGCGCCGGCGACGATGAGTCCGATGCGATTCATGTTGGAAGGTCCTGCCATTCAGCGCCCCTCGCGGTCACGCGTGCGCGCGCCGTCGCGGGAGCGGATATCCACACTCTGCGTGCCCGTGGGATCGACGGCGGCCGGCGTCGGCACCGCCGTCGCCGGCGCGGCCGGCGCGACCGGCGCGGCACTCTGCTGCAGCAGCCGGTCCAGCGGCAGGTACAGCAGGTTCGACCCGGCCTTGCTCTCGACCATGACCTTGGTGACGTTGGAATACACCTGCTGCATGGTCTCGATGTACAGGCGGTCACGCGTCACCGCCGGCGCGCGCTGGTACTCGGTGAGCACCGAGCGAAAACGCTGCGCATCACCTTCGGCCTGCGCCACCACGCGCGAGCGGTAGCCCTCGGCCTCTTCCATCAGCCGCGCCGCCGTGCCGCGTGCCTTGGGAATGACGTCGCTGGCGTAGGCCTGGCCCTCGTTCTTGAAGCGGTCGCGGTCCGCACCGGCCTTCAGCGCATCGTTGAAGGCCGCCTGCACCTGGTCGGGCACGAAGACGTTCTGCACGTTGACGTTGGAGATCACGATGCCCGCCTTCAGGCGATCGAGCTGGGCCTGGATCGACTTGACGAGATCCGCCGCGATGGCGTCGCGCTGTTCGTACAGCACCTGGTCGACCTTGCTGCGGCCGACGATCTCGCGCACGGCCGACTCGGCGGCCATGACCACGGCCTCGTCGGGACGGAAGTTCTCGAACAGGTAGGCACGGGCGTCGGCACGGCGGTACTGCACGACGAAACGGATGTCGACGATGTTCTCGTCCTGCGTCAGCATCGACGAGTCGCGCAGGCCGGTGGCCGGCACGACCGCATTGCGACCCACCTCGACCGACTGCAGTTGCGTCACCGCCACCACCTCGTGTGCCTGCACCGGATAGGGGATGCGCCACTGGAAACCGGCGTCCTTGGTGTGGCTGTACTTGCCGAAAGTGGTGACCACCGCCTGGTAGCCTTCCTGGACGATGAAGAAGCCGCTGCCGAGCCAGATCAGCAGCGCCACGACGCCGATGAGGCCGACCCCTATGCCGGCGCTCTTCATGTCGGGCTGGAACGAGGGGCCACGCTCGTCGCCGCCGGGCCGGCCGGGGCCCCCGCCCTTGCCGCCGAACAGGCCGCTCAGCTTGCGGTTGAAGTCGCGCCACAACTCATCGAGGTCCGGCGGGCCGTCGTTGCGGTTGTTGAAGATCAGCCCATCGCTGCCGGCTGGCTGCGGCCGGCCACGGCGCAGCGCGCCGGCAAGCAGCGCGCTCAGCGCGGCATGGACGGCACCGAGCCGGGAAAGGAAACGGGGGGGAGATGGATCACGCATGCTGGTGCGGGGGTAGGGACATGGCCGGTGGGGTATCCGGCGACGAACCAGGCGCCGAAGGGATTACAGATGGGGGAACCGAAGCGCCATTCAAGCGCGCCATCGCGACTTCTGCAATCGCCTGGCGCAGGCGGGGCAAGCCCTGGCCGGTGCGCGCGCTGACGAAGACGCGCTGGCGCCGCACACCGGAACGGACTTCGATGCAGTCGGCCTCCTGGCGCGGCTGCAGCGACGGGTCGAGCAGATCGCACTTGTTGTAGACCAGCAATTGCGGCACTCCCGCAGCACCGATTTCTTCCAGCACGCGCTCCACGTCGGCCTGCTGCTCGGCCAGGTGCGGGCTGGCAGCGTCGATGACGTGCAGCAGCAGGTCGGCATCGGCCGCTTCGTGCAGCGTGGCTTCGAAGGCCTCCACCAGCTTGTGCGGCAGGTCGCGGATGAAGCCCACGGTGTCCGACAACGACACCGAAGCCTGGGCCTCGCCCAGCCACAACGCGCGTGTCGTGGTGTCCAGGGTGGCGAACAACTGGTCGGCCGCATAGGCCCGCGCCTTGACGAGGGCGTTGAACAGCGTCGACTTGCCGGCGTTGGTGTAGCCCACGAGAGACACGCGGAAGGTGCCGCGTCGCTCGCGCGCCTTGCGCTGCGTGCCGCGCTGACGCTTGACCCTCTCGAGCCGCTCCTTCACCGACTTGATACGGTCGCCGATCATGCGCCGGTCGAGTTCGATCTGCGCCTCGCCCGGGCCGCCCCGAGTTCCGATGCCACCCTGCTGGCGCTCCAGGTGCGACCAGCGCCGCACCAGCCGGGTCGCCATGTACTGCAGGCGTGCCAATTCGACCTGCAGCTTGCCTTCATGGCTCTGGGCGCGAGCGGCAAAGATGTCGAGGATCAGAGAAGTGCGATCGGCCACCGGCACGCCGAGGTGCCGCTCGAGATTTCGCTGCTGCGCCGGCGACAGGGCCTGGTCGAAGATGACGCCGTGAGCCGAGGTGGCCGCGACCAGGGCCTTGATCTCGTCGGCCTTGCCCGAGCCGACGAACAACGCCGGATCGGGCGCCCGGCGGCGCGCGGTGACGCGCGCCACTGCCACATCGCCAGCGGACTCGGCGAGCAGGGCAAGTTCGTCCAGCGTGGCGTCGAACGAGGGATCGGAGCCGATATCGACACCGACGAGCACCGCGCGGGTCGGCTCGTCACCGCGCGGCGCGGCGGGGGCGGGGGCGGAACTCAAGGTCGCAGGCAGTTTGCGGCGGGCATCAAGCCGGTTCGCTGCTCTCGGCAGGATGGAAATTGACGGCCCGGCTGGGCACGACCGTCGAGATGGCGTGCTTGTAGACCATCTGCGTCACGGTGTTGCGAAGCAACACCACGTACTGGTCGAAAGACTCGATGTGGCCCTGGAGCTTGATGCCGTTGACGAGGTAGATCGACACCGGCACATGTTCCTTGCGCAGCAGGTTCAGAAAGGGGTCCTGCAAAAGTTGGCCTTTGTTGCTCACGATATGCTCCGTGATGAGTGGGATGGAAACGGTGCACCTTATCACAGGGCCGCCTGGCGTCAGCGCCCGGGTGGCATAAGGTCAAGTACCCTTGTCGTCGAAGGGGTTGGCGGCCGATCGCATCTCGATGCGAACCGGCGTGCCGACGAGCTTGAAGTGCTCGCGCAGGCGGCCTTCGAGGTAGCGCTTGTAGCTGTCGGTGACGTGATCCAGCGAGGTGCCGTGGATCACCACCAGCGGCGGGTTCATGCCACCCTGGTGCGCATAGCGCATCTTGGGCCGGAAGCGGCCCTCGCGGCGCGGCGCCTGGTGTTCGGCGGCCTCGTGCACGAGCCGCGTCAGCACCGGCGTGGGCATCTTCACCGTGGCCGAGGCGTGGGCCTGGAGGATCGCCTTCCACACCGCCGTCAGCCCGGTGCGCCGGATGGCCGAGATGTGGAGCACCGGCGCGTATTTCAGGAAGGACAGCCGGCTCTCGATCGACCGCTGCAGCGTCTGGCGCTGGTAGTCGTCGGTGGCGTCCCACTTGTTGACGGCCAGCACCACCGCGCGGCCCGACTCGAGGATGTAGCCGGCGATGTGCGCGTCCTGGTCGCTCACGCCCTGGGTGGCGTCCAGCAGCAGCAGCACGACATTCGCATCCGAGATGGCCTGCAAGGTCTTGACGACCGAGAACTTCTCGATGGACTCGAAGACCTTGCCCTTGCGGCGCAGGCCGGCCGTGTCGATGAGTTCGAACTTGCGGCCGTCGCGCTCGAAGGGCACGTGGATGGCATCGCGGGTGGTCCCGGGTTGGTCGAAGGCCACCAGGCGCTCCTCGCCCAGCCAGGCGTTGATGAGCGTGCTCTTGCCCACGTTGGGCCGGCCGGCCACCGCCAGGCGGATGGGCGCGTCTGCATCGGGCGCCTCCAACGCTTCCTCGTCTTCGGGGAAGTCCTCCAGCGCCGCCTCGAGCAGGCTGCGTATGCCCTGCCCGTGCGCCGACGAGATCGGGTGCGGCGCACCCATGCCAAGCTCGAAGAATTCGCCCAGCAGGGGCGACTCGACCATGCCCTCGGCCTTGTTGGCGGCCAGCAGCACGCGCTTGTGCTGTGTGCGCAGATAGCGGCCGATGTCGTGGTCCTGCGCCGACAGGCCTGCACGCACGTCGACCACGAAGATGACGGCATCGGCCTCGGCGACCGCCTGTCGCGTCTGCTTGGCCATCTCGGCCACGACGCCCGTGGGCTTGTCGGGCTCGAAGCCGCCGGTGTCGACGACGATGAACTCGCGCCCGCCGAGCCGGGCATTGCCGTAGTGGCGGTCGCGGGTGAGGCCGGCGTGGTCGGCCACGATGGCGTCGCGGCTCTTGGTGATGCGGTTGAACAGCGTCGACTTGCCGACATTGGCCCGGCCGACGATGGCGATGACCGGCTTCACGGGCGAGCGCGCCGCGCGCGGGCGGCCGGTGCGTGGGGCCGGGTCGGCAGCATGTTCAATTGGGGCGGAAGGCGAACAGCCCCCCGCCCTGTGTGGTGACGAGCAGCGTGGTCCCGGCCAGCACGGGGGTGCCGATCACCGGCGTGCCGTCGGTGCGCAGGCGCAATTGCGGCTCGCCGGTGGCGGTCGACAGGAAGTGCACCCAGCCCTCGCTGTCGCCGAAAGCGACGACCGGGCCGACGACGGCGGCGCCGCTGAGGCCACGGTAGAGCAGCTTCTCGTTCGTCCACGCCACGTCGCCCGTGGCGGCCCGCCAGGCGCTGATGCGGTCGCTGGCGTCAGCGCCGATCACGCGCTCGGCATCGCCGCCGACGGCCTGCACGCCACCGACGTTGCGTGACCAGAGCAGCGTGCCGCGCGTCGCGTCGGCGCAGGCGACTGCCGACTGGAAGGCGCGTGCGCAGACCAGGTTGCCAATGCGCAAGGACGGCCCGATCAGGTCGGCCAGGCGCTCGACCTCGTTGGTGCCGCGGGGCGACGCCATCGGCACCTCCCAGGTCACGGTGCCACGCAACGGGTCCACGCCGGCCAGGCGCGCGCCCTGCCCGACCAGCAGCGTGTTGCGGAAGGCCGCCACCACGCCGGCCTGTGCCAGCGTGAGCGCGTCGCTGGGGCGCTGCAGCACCCACAGGCGACGGCCGTCGATGGCGTCGAAGGCGTGCACGGCACGGTCCACCCCCATCACGAAGACACGTTCGCCGGCCACCAGTGGCGGCGTCACCACGCTCGACGGCAGGCGCTTTCGCCACAACTCGCGGTCACCTTCGAACGTGACGACCTCGTTGGCACGCGTCACGACGCTGGTGTAGCGACCGTCGCTGCCGACGCCGGCGGCGATGGCCCCGCCTGCGCTCGCGCGCCAGATCACGTCGCCGCTGTCGGCGCGCAAGGCCAGCACGTTGCCTTCACCGGACGCCACGAAGAACACGCCTTCGTGCACGGCCGGCACGAGGGGGAAGCCGATGCGGCCGACGTTGCTGGCCCAGACCTGCCGACCGGCGATCTTGGGCGCGAGCTCTTCCAGTGGCGTTGGCGGCGGTCGGTCCGTCGAGGAACAGCCCACCAGCGCGGCCAAGGCGAAGGCCAGCAGGCCGGTGGAACCCTTCACCGGCCGGCTCCCGAGGCGGCGGCACCGGGGGCCTCGGGAACGGCGCCCAGGGCGATCATCTTGGCTTCGATCAGGCGGCGGTAGTCCACCCGCTCGCCCATCGCCTTGTAGGCAGCCTGGTAGGCCGTGCGGGCCTCGGCGGCCTTGCCCTGCGCCAGCAGGACGTCGCCGCGCCGGTCTTCCACCAGGCCCTCGAAACCCGGCGCCTTCGCGGCAGCCAGCGTCTTGAGCGCCTCGTCGTACTGCTTCGCCTCGGACTGCAGCGCGGCCAACCGCAGGCGTGCGACCGTGCGCATTTCTTCCTCGATGGCGTTGTCGGCCACCCAGGCCAGCGTGGCCTTGGCGGCGTCGGCCTGACCCTTGTCGAACTGCGTCTTCGCGGCCAGCAGCCCCCCCTGCTGGGCGAACGCGGTGCGGGGATAGCGTTCCTTCAGATCCCCGAACACACGGCCCACCCGTTCAGCGTCACCGGCACGCGCGGCGCGGTCGAGTTCGTCGAACATCGCACCGGCCTTCACCGCCTGGTCGCGCTGGTACCACTGCCAGCCATTCCAGCCTGCGAATGCCGCCAGCACCAGCACCAAGGTCCAGGTGATGAGGTTGCCTTGCTTGTTCCAGAACGCCTTGAGTGCGTCGAGTTGTTCTTGTTCCTGCAGGTCGAGTTGTGTGGCCATGGCGCGGGGCGGTGCGAGCGAAAGGATGGGATTATCTCTTGAGCAGTTCGACGGCCCAGCTTGCGGGGTCGGCGAGCGGTCGCGTGCCTTGCACGGCTGCTGCATCGCGCAGCGGCTTGATGCCCACCACGCCCGCCGCCAGTTCGTCGCCGCCGAAGACCAGCGCCCAGCGCGCGCCGCTGGCATCGGCGCGCCTGAACTGCGCCTTCATGCTGCCTCCGCCGGCATGCATCAACACCGCCGCGCCGGCGGCGCGCAGCGATTCGGCCACCTGCACGGCCACCGGCAGTGCGGCCGCGTCGGGGACGATGGCGTAGGCGTCCGGCACGGGCGACGGCGGTGCCGTGCCGGACTGCTGCAGCAGGTCGAGCACGCGCTCGATGCCCAGGCCCCAGCCGATCCCGGGCGCCGGCTTGCCGCCGATGAGTTCCACCAACCCGTCGTAGCGACCACCGCCGCAGACCGTGCCCTGCGCGCCGAGGCGGTCGGTGATCCACTCGAACACGGTCAGCGAGTAGTAGTCCATGCCGCGCACCAGCCGGTGGTTGACGCGGTAGGGCTGGCCGGCGGCGTCGAGCGCGCCGCACACGCCTTCGAAGTGCTTGAGCGAGGCTTCGCCCAGGTAGTCCATGAGCTTGGGCGCCGCTTCCACCAGACCCTGCATGGCCGGGTTCTTGGTGTCGAGGATGCGCAGCGGGTTGCTGTGCAGCCGACGCTGCGCCTCGGCATCGAGCGTGTCGAGGTGGGCCTCGAAGTGCGACACCAGCGCGGCACGGTGGGCGCGGCGCTCGACCGCCTGGCCCAGGCAATTCAGTTCCAGGCGCACGTCGGGCAGGCCGAGATCGCGCCACAGCGCGCGGCACATCAGGATCACCTCGGCGTCGACGTCGGGGCCGGCAAAGCCCAGCGCCTCGACGCCCACCTGGTGGAACTGCCGGTAGCGCCCGCGTTGCGGCCGCTCGTGGCGGAACATCGGCCCCATGTAGTACAGGCGCTTGCCCCCGTCGTACAGCATCGAGTGCTCCACCGCCGCGCGCACGACGCCGGCGGTACCCTCGGGTCGCAGCGTGAGGGCGTCGCCGTTCATGCTGTCGATGAAGGAATACATCTCCTTCTCGACGATGTCGGTGACCTCGCCGAGACCGCGCACGAAGAGCGGCGTGGGTTCGACGACAGGCACACGGATGTTGAGATAGCCATAGCGCCGCATGAGCGCGCGCACGACTTCTTCGAACCACTCCCAGCGCGCCGAATCGGGCGGCAGGATGTCGTTCATGCCCTTGACGGCGCGCAGCGGTGTGGGGGCGGGGCCGGTGGCCGGAGTGTCTTCGGGCATGGTTTCGGATCGCAGTGGGTGACGACGCGGTGGGCCGGCCCGGCGCGGTGGGCCGGGCGGCGCGACGATGCAGGCCGGCGTCAATGAGCCGTCGTCGCGGCGCCGAAGCGGCGTTCGATGTAGCTCTCGACGATCTTCTGGAATTCGGCCGCAATGCCCTCGCCGCGCAGCGTCAGCGCCTTCTCGCCGTCGATGAACACCGGCGCCGCCGGCGCCTCGCCGGTGCCGGGCAAGCTGATGCCGATGTCGGCATGCTTGCTCTCGCCGGGACCATTGACGATGCAGCCCATCACCGCGAGCTTGAGGTTCTCGACACCGGGGTAGCGCGCCTTCCACACCGGCATCTGGGCACGCAGGAAGTCGTCGATCTGCTTGGCCAGTTCCTGGAAGGTGGTGCTGGTGGTGCGGCCGCAACCCGGGCAGGCAGTGACGCTGGGGTTGAAGGCGCGCAGGCCCAGCGACTGCAGGATCTCCAGCGCCACCACCACCTCTTGCGTGCGGGCCTCGCCGGGCTGCGGCGTCAGGCTGACGCGGATGGTGTCGCCGATGCCTTCCTGCAGCAGGATCGCCAGCGCCGTGCTGGAGGCCACCGTGCCCTTGGTGCCCATGCCGGCTTCGGTGAGCCCCAGGTGCAAGGCGTAGTCGCAGCGCCGCGCCAGCGCCCGGTAGACCGAGATCAGGTCCTGCACGCCGCTGACCTTGCAGCTGATGATGATGTTGTCGGGGTCCAGGCCCAGTTCGCGCGCCACTGCGGCCGAGCTCAGCGCCGACTGCACGAGGGCCTGGTACATCACCTGCCTGGCGTCCAGGGGCCGCGGGCGGCTGGCGTTTTCGTCCATCAGGTGCGCCAGCAGTTCCTGGTCCAGACTGCCCCAGTTGACGCCGATGCGCACCACCTTGTCGTGCTTGACCGCGGCTTCGATCATCTGTCCGAACTGGCGGTCGCGCTTGTCGCCCTTGCCCACGTTGCCGGGGTTGATGCGGTACTTGCTGAGCGCCATCGCCATGGCCGGGAAATCGGTCAGCAGGCGATGGCCGTTGTAGTGGAAGTCGCCCACGAGGGGGACATCGATGCCCATGCGATCCAGCTGCTCGCGGATGTGCGGCACGGCCGCGGCGGCTTCGGGCGTGTTGACGGTGATGCGCACCAGTTCGCTGCCGGCCTGCGCCAGTTCCTTGACCTGGATCGCGGTGCCGATGGCGTCCACGGTGTCGGTGTTGGTCATGGCCTGGACCCGCACCGGTGCGTCACCGCCGACCGTGACGACACGATCGCCCCAAGCCACACGCGCCTGGCGGGACCGCCGCCGCGCCGGCGCGGCGGCCTCGATGATGTCCACGGGGTCGGGTGCGTTCATGGGGAAGTCTCGTTGGCCGCGGTCGACCTCAGGGCAGTTCGACCCGTGCGACATTGTCGCGGGTGCGCGCCGCCAGGTCGACCGGCCGGCCGCGAAACGCCAGCCGCGTGGCAGCGGCGTTTCCGATGACGAGGCGGATCGGCAGCGCGCCGTCCAGGCCCACGGTCTCACCCGGCAGCACGGTGCGCGACAGCAGAACCTGGCCGCTGGCGTCGCGCACGTCGACCCAGGACGACTCGTTGGTGCTGAGCTGCACCAGCCCCGCGGCAGCCGCCACCGCGGCCGAAGCGGTGCCATCGGGCAGTGGCGCGGGAGCGATCGGCTCTCCTGCGGTCTGCGGTGCCGAGGCGGTGGCGCCGGCCACGGGTTGCGCCGCGGAAACGGCGGTTGCGGCAGACGCCGTCGTGGCGACCGCCACGGCCGCAGACGCGGGCATCGGTGCCGAGGCGGCGACAGGCGCGGGCTTGCCCGGCGACCACAGTCCCGGCGGCAGGAAGTAAACCACCAGCGCCGCCACCATGAGCACCGCCGCAGCCAGCACCATGGGCCGGATCGCCATGCCGGCCAGGCCGGGCTCGTCGCGGCCCGGCCGACCCTCGAACGGGGTGTTCAGGCCGCCGTTGCCAGGCTCCAGCGCCATGACACTGGGCTGCGGCAGCAGGTCCAGTACCGGCCGCGCGTCGATCTTCAGCGTGCGGCACACCGTCTGGGCGAGGGCGCGCGTGAAGGTGGCATCGGGCAGTTCACCCCAGCGGTCGTTCTCCAACGCGTCGAGCTTGCGCGGCGCCACCTTGATGGCCGCCGCCAGCGCGGCAATGTGCAGGCCCTGCCCTTCGCGTGCGGCCTTGAGCAAGGCGCCCGCACTGGCCCTTTGAGGCGCGGACTCAGTCATCGAAGCGGCCCCGTTCGAATTGCAGTGTTTCAGTGGCTTGGGGGAAGCGGTCGCGCAACTGGCGGCCATAGTCCTGCACCAGGTCGAGATTTCCCAGCCGGCGCTCGATGCGCGCGGCAAGCCACAGGCTCTGCGCCGTGGACAGTTCGGGCTGCGAATTGATGCGCCGGACATAGAAGCGCGCGCGCTCGAGTTCGCCGCGCCGCAGCAGCACTTCGCTCAGGTTGTAGGCCGTGACGGGATTCGACGGATCCAGTTCGTAGCTTCGCGACAGCGTGCGTTCGGCCTGCGCCCACTGGCCGGCGCGCGCCTGGCACACGCCCTGCGCCAGCAGCGTGCGGACGACGTCGCGATACTGGGGTTGCTGCAATGCGCGCTCGAACTGCACCTCGGCCTCCGCGAACTGCCGTTGCTGGCACAGGAACCAACCATAGTTGTGCATGGCGTCGCCATCGCGCGGATTGAGCTGCAACGCGCGCCGAAAGCTCTCGTCGGCCAGCTGGACTTCGCCCAGCGTGCCGTAGATCAGGCCCCGCAAGTTGTAAGCCTCGGCCATGTCGGGCTTGGCGGCGATCGCCAGCTTGACCTCGTCCAGCGCCGTCGCGGCCTGGCCACGCGCGAGGTACAGCGACGCCAACTCCAGACGCACCTTGGCCCGGCGCCCCGCATCGACGGCCTCGGATCCGGTGCGCGCTGCGCCCGTGTCGCCGCCCGCGCTGCCCGTGTCGGTGGTGGTGGTCGTGGTCGTGGATGTGCAGGCGGCCAGCAGGATCGTTGCCAGCAGCGCCGCCCAGCTTCCCGCAGCACGCCCTTTCAAGGCGCGCCCCCAGCGGTGGCGGCGATAGGAATCACCCCGCGGCGCAGCGCCAGCCGTTCACGCGCGTTGGTGCGGTCCTGCACTTCGCCGGCGAGCTGGCCGCAGGCGGCGTCGATGTCGTCACCGCGCGTCTTGCGGATGGTGGTGACGATGCCGGCGTCCTGCAGCACCCGGGCAAAGGCCAGCACCCGCTCGCGCGGCGAACGCTTCAGGCCGGAAGCCGGGAACGGGTTGAAGGGGATCAGATTGAGCTTGCAGGGCACGCGGTGCTGCACCAATTGCACGAGCTTGCGTGCGTGTTCGGGCGTGTCGTTCACGCCGTCCAGCATGCAGTACTCGAAGGTGATGAAGTCGCGCGGTGCCGCCGCCAGGTAGCGGGAACAGGCGTCGAGCAGTTCGTCGATCGGGTATTTGCGATTCAGCGGCACCAGCGAGTCGCGCAGCGAGTCGTCGGCCGCGTGCAGCGACACGGCCAGCGCCACCGGGCAGTCCTCGCGCAGGCGATCGATCATCGGCACCACCCCCGAGGTGGACACCGTGACACGCCGGCGCGACAGCCCGTAGGCATGGTCGCTGAGCATGGTGCGCAACGCCGGCAGCAGCGCCGCATAGTTCTGCAGCGGCTCGCCCATGCCCATCATCACGACGTTGTCGATGGCCCGCTCACCCGCAGGCAGGGCCAGACGCTGCCGCAAGCGGTGCTCGGCGAACCACAGTTGCGCCAGGATCTCGCCCGTGCTCAGGTTGCGGCTGAAGCCCTGGTGCCCGGTGCTGCAGAAACGGCAGCCCACGGCACACCCGGCCTGCGACGACACGCACAGCGTGCCGCGGTCGTCCTCGGGGATGTACACGGACTCGACCGCGTTGCCGCCGCCGACGTCGAAGAGCCACTTGATGGTGCCGTCGGCCGACACGTGTTCGCCGATCAGCGGCAGGCCGCGGATCTCGGCCACCGCCGCAAGCTTGCCGCGCAGGCTGTTGGCCAGGTCCGACATGTGCGCGAAGTCGGTCGCGCCCTTCTGGTGAATCCAGCGGTAGAGCTGTACGGCGCGAAAGCGCTTCTCGCCCAGCCCTGCGCAAAAGGCCGCCAGCCCCTCGAGGTCGAAGTCGAGAAGGTTGACGGTCATGTCAGCATGCGCCGCGCCGCCCCAGGCACACGGGTCAGCGCGAGTAGACGTTCATGGCCGGGAAGAAGAACGCCACCTCGACGGCGGCGGTCTCGGGCGCATCGGAGCCATGGACGGCATTGGCGTCGATGCTGTCGGCAAAATCGGCGCGGATGGTTCCCTTGTCGGCCTTCTTCGGGTCGGTGGCGCCCATCAGCTCGCGGTTCCTGGCGATCGCCCCTTCGCCTTCCAGCACCTGGATCATCACGGGACCCGAGATCATGAAACCGACCAGGTCGTTGAAGAACGGACGCGCCTTGTGCACGGCATAGAAGGCTTCGGCTTCGCGGCGGGACAGATGAGCCATGCGCGCTGCGATGATCTTCAGACCGGCACCTTCGAAGCGGGCGTAGATCTGGCCGATCACGTTCTTGGCCACGGCGTCGGGCTTGATGATCGAGAGCGTACGTTCGATGGCCATGAAAAATTCTCCTGAATCAATGACTTGGCAAAGCTTTTGATTGTAACGTCGGCTCGGCCTCAGCGGCCTCTGCCCCCCCCGCCGCCGCCGCCACCGCCACCGCGGCCACCACCGCGATTGCCCCGGCCACCACCGGGGCCGCCGCTCTTGCGTCGGAAGGCATCGGCACCGATGTAGCCCACCGAAGTGCGCATCGGATCGGGCTGGCCGCCCTTGGCTTCGCCGCCGCGCTTGCCGCCACTGCCACCGCCGCCGCCATGCGCGCCACCGCCGCTGCCTCCGGGGCCGAAGCCGCCGTGCCCACGCGAGCCCTGCGAGAACCGCTTGTCGTAGGTCTGCTGGAGCGGGTTGGGAATCGGGCCATCTTCCGGGATCTCGCGCTGCGGCGCCCGGTCGCGCTGCAGCGCGCGCTTGTCGTAGGTCTGCTGCAGCGGGTTCGGGATCGGGCCGTCTTCAGGAATCTCGCGGCGCTGCTGGCGCTCCTGCTGGATGGCGCGCTTGTCGAAGGTCTGCTGCAGCGGGTTCGGGATCGCGCCACCCTCGCCCGGCTCGAAGCCGGGGGCGCGCGGGCCACGGGGACCGCGCTCGGGCCGGGCCGGCCGCGGGCCGCGATCCGGTTTGGCGCCGCGGTCGGGCCTGGAGCCCGGCTCGACGGGCTCGACGGGCTCGGCGCGCGCGACGCGCTCGGGCTGATCGGGCCGCGGGCCGCGATCCGAGCCGTCGGGACGGCGCCCGCCACGGCGGTTGCGGCCTCGGCGCGGGCCGGCATCACGCTCGCCGTCCCGCCCTGCTTCGCGTTCGGGGCGGGGACCGCTGGCCAACCGGCGCAGCGTGCGCAGGTCGTGCTCGTCGAGATCGACCCAGACACCGCGCTTGAGCCCGTGCGGCAACACCACCGAGCCGTAGCGGATGCGGATCAGCCGGCTCACCGCGTGCCCCACGGCCTCGAAGAGCCTGCGCACCTCGCGGTTGCGGCCCTCGGTGATGACGACGCGGTACCAGTGGTTGACACCTTCGCCACCGCCGTCCTCGATGCTCTTGAAGGCGGCACGCTGACCGTCGATCTCCACGCCTTCCAGCAACTTTGCCTTCGCCTCCGGCTCCAGCAGCCCGAGCGAACGCACCGCGTATTCGCGCTCGACGCCGAAGCGCGGGTGCATCAGCTGGTTGGCGAGCTCGCCCGAGTTGGTGAAGAGCAGCAGGCCTTCGGTGTTGATGTCGAGGCGGCCCACCGACTGCCACTTGCCCTGCTGCAGTCGCGGCAGCCGCCGGAAGACCGTGGGGCGCTGCTGCGGGTCGTCGTGCGTGACCACCTCGCCAGCGGGCTTGTGATAGGCCAGCACGCGCGGCGGCGGCGGTGCGATGCGCACGCGGACAGGCTTGCCGTCGATGCTGATCCGGTCGCCGAAGGAGATGCGCTGGCCAGTGTGCGCCGGCTCGTCGTTCACGGTGACGCGGCCTTCGACGATCATCTGCTCGAGGTCGCGCCGTGAGCCGACGCCCGCCTGTGCCAGCACCTTGTGCAGCTTGGGCGCGTCGGGGTCGGCGGCCAGCACACGCTTGGGCGGCGGCGCGGGTTCGGCGGCTTCGGTCGATTCAGGTTCTTCGTCGAAGGCACCCGAAAGCACTTGTGCAAAGACCTCGGCGGCCACCGGCGCCGCCGGTCGCGGCTCGGCCGCTGCGGCTCCTTCGGTCGGTGCTTCGCCAGGCTCCCCGCCGTCGGAATCTTCAGCGTCGCCGGCTGTCGCGGTGACGGCGTCGCCGGCCGCCTCGCTCGCACGATCCGCGCCGCGGCGGCCCCGCCGCCGGTTGCGGCCCCGCCGGCTGCCGGAGGTTGGCCCGCCTTCGGTCGATTCGCCTGCGGCGGCCTCGCCCGATGCCGCATCCGGCTCGGTATCGGCGTCGCCTTGGGCCGAACGGGCCGGGACCACCGCATCGGCAGGGTCGGCGGCGACTGCCTCGACCGTCGCCGGCACCGGCTCGGCCGGGCGGGCGGTGTCGGCCAGCATGTCCGTATCGGCATCGTTCGCGACGGCCGGCTCCGCCGCCGCCTTGCGCGGCGCACGCCGGCGCTTGGGCTTCTCGATGGCGATGGCGTCCGGCTCCGCAGGGGCGGCCGCGGAGTCTTCGGGCGGCAAGGAATCGGCTTCGTGAGCGTTCATGCTGGGGCGTCGGTGGGGGAAAGGGGTGAAGTGAAGGCTGGGCGGACGTCGGTGTCGGTGGGGCTGTCGCCGCTTCCGGCCTGGCCGGCCGGTTCGGCTGCGCCCGCCAGTCCGGCATCGGCCCGCGGGTCGGCATCGGACGGCGCAGCGGGGTCCAGCGGCAAGGCGCCCTGCACCTCACCCAGCAACGGCGCCACGTCGTCCAGCGCCGCCAGGGCCTGCGTCGACCGCGTGCCGTCGAGCGGACCTTCCAGCGGCGGCAGCTGGTCGAGGCTGGCCAGACCCAGGTCGTCCAGGAACTGGCGGGTGGTTGCGTACAGTGCCGGCCGACCGGGTGCCTCGCGATAGCCGATGGCCTCGATCCAGCCGCGTTCCTCGAGCTGCTTCACGATCTGGCCGCTGACGGTGACGCCGCGGATGTCTTCGATGTCGCCACGCGTCACCGGCTGGCGGTAGGCGACGATGGCCAGGGTCTCCATGGCGGCGCGCGAGTACTTCGGCGGCTTCTCGGGGTGCAGCCGGTCGAGGTAGCCACGCATCTCGGGCCGGCTCTGGAAACGCCAGCCGCTGGCCAGGGCGACGAGTTCCACGCCGCGGTCGTGCCAGTCGTCGGCGATTTCGTCCAGGAGGCGACGCAGCGTGTCGGCGCCAACCTCGTCGTCGAACAAGGCCTTCATGTCACCCAGCGGCAGCGGTGCTGTCGCGCAGATGAGCGCGGTTTCGAGGACCCGTTTGGCCTCTGTCGTGTTCATGGCCTGTGCTTGTGGCTCGGCCACCGCCATGGCGGTGGTCAGGTCGGTCATTCCGGGATCGGGGGCCCCGCCCGGCATTAGGCCTCGGACGCGGGGTGGTTCGCATGGCCCGGCAGTGCCGGGACGGAGCAGCGTATCGAACAGGCGCGGCACGTGGTGTGCCAGCAGCGCTGTGACTTGCACGCATTGTAGCGTGCCCCGACGCCGCAGGGGTCAACCGGCAAAGCCGGCAACGCCGGGAACCTGCGCCCAGGCTGCGGCAAAGTCGACCGGCGGCCGGCATCCGAAGGCCAGCGGGATGCGCGTGACCGGGTGGGCCAGGCGCAGTTCGGTGGCATGCAGCGCCTGTCGCTGCATGCCCAACGCCATGTGGCCACCGTACAGCGCATCCGCCACCAGCGGATGGCCCAGCGAGGCCAGGTGGACACGGATCTGGTGGGTGCGGCCGGTGTGCAGCGTGCAACTCAGCGCGCTGACGGCGTCGCCGCCGCCGTCGCTGAAGCCCAGCCGCCGCACGTCCGTGCGCGCCGGCCGCCCACCGGCAGCAACCGGCACCACGGCCATGCGCACACGCACATGCGGGTCGCGCCCGATGGGCGCCTCGACCGTGAACGACCCCGCCGTCGTCACGCCGTGCGCCAATGCCAGGTAGCGCCGGTACACGTCGCGGGCACCGATGTCGCGCACCAGGGCCGTCACGGCCGCCAGTGTCTTGCCGACCATCATCACGCCCGAGGTGTCCTTGTCGAGGCGGTGCACGATGCCGGCCCGCGGCAGTGTCGCCGCAGCCGCGTGGTGGGCCAGCAGCCCATTGAGCAGCGTGCCCGACCAGTTGCCGGGCGCCGGGTGCACGACCAGCCCGGCCGGCTTGTCGAGAACCAGCAGGTGTTCGTCCTCGTACAGCACGGCCAGCGCCATGGGCTGCGGCGTGTAGGCGCGGCTCTCTTCGGTGGGCACCAGTGCCAGCGCCAGCCGCTGACCGGCGCGCACGCGGCGCGATGCGGTGCCGGCCGGCAAGCCGTCGAGCCGCGCATGGCCCCCGGCGATCAACTGCTGCAGATAGCTGCGCGAGAATTCGGGCGCCATCGCCACCAGCGCCTTGTCCAGGCGCTCGCCGTGCAGCCCGGCGCTGACGACCGCGGTGCGGGTCTCGACCGTCGAAACCGGCGGCTCGGCGGCACTGTCTTCCAGGGGGTCGGACTCGGGCTTGATCAGGTCCGGCTCCCTATAATCTGCGCTCTTTGCACTGACCGGTACCCTACCCGATGATCGCTTTCCCGATCTGGCGCGTTGCGCTGGCGGCCCTGCTGGCGGTGTCGCTGCAGCTGGCCGGTTGCGGCTCGGCACCCAAGGACGATACCCCGACCGGCACGGCGGAGCGATTGTACAAAGACGCTCGCGAGGACATGGAGTCCGGCAGCTACGAGCGTGCCATCAAGACGCTGGAGCGCGTGGAAGGTCTGGCCGCCGGATCGCTGCTGGCGCAGCAGGCGCTGCTGGACATGGCCTACCTGAGCTGGCGCACGGGTGAGCGTGCGCAGGCGCTGACCACGGTCGAGCGCTTCATCAAGCTGAATCCATCGAGCCCCGCACTCGACTACGCGCTCTACCTGCGCGGCATCATCAATTTCAACGACAACCTGGGCCTGCTCGGCACCATCGGCGGCCAGCAGCTCTCCGAGCGCGACCAAGCCGCTTCGCGCGATGCCTACCAGGCCTTCAAGCAACTCGTCGATCAATTCCCCGAGTCGCGCTACACGCCCGACGCGATCCAGCGCATGGCCTATATCGTCAACTCCCTGGCGGAATACGAGGTCCACGTGGCGCGCTACTACTTCAGGCGCGGCGCCTATGTGGCGGCCGCCAACCGCGCCCAGCATGCGGTCACCGACTTCCCGCAGGCGCCCAGTGCCGAAGAAGCGCTCTACCTCCTGGTGCAGAGCTACGACAAGCTGGAACTCACGACCCTGCGCGACGACGCCGAACGTGTGCTGCGCAAGAACTTCCCGAACAGCACGTTCTTGTCGAAGGGGCTGATGGCCGAGCAGAAGCCTTGGTGGCAGCTCTGGTGAGCGCCCATCGACCCCGGCTCAGTGGGCCGCTGCCAGCTCGGCCAGCCACGCCAGTGCCTCCTCTTCCTCGTCCAGCCTCCCCATCGGCGGCAGCGCCGCCAGCAGGCGTCGGCCGTAGCCCATGCGGCGCAGCCGCGGATCGCACACCACGAGCAGGCCGTGGTCGCTTTCGGTGCGGATGAGGCGCCCTGCGCCCTGCTTGAGTGACACCGCCGCCTCGGCGACGAAATAGTCCTCGAACGGGTTGCGCCCCTGCCGTCGCAACTGGCGCACGCGGGCTTCCACCAGCGGATCGCCCGGCGGCGGGAACGGCAGCTTGTCGATGAGCACGCACTGCAGCGCGTCGCCCGGCATGTCGATGCCTTCCCAGAAGCTCGCCGACCCCACGAGGACACAGCCGCGGCCGTCACCATAGCGCTGCAGGAGGGCGCGTCGCGGCTCGCTGCCCTGCACCAGGACGGTCAGGCCGGCGGCTTCGGGCTGGGCCGCGATGGCCTCCGCGACGATCGGCAGCACGCGCAAGGTGGTGGTGAGCACGAAAGTGCGACCACCCAGGGCGCCGGCGCACCGCGCCGCCAGGGCACCCACGGCGCTCGCATGGCCCGGTGCGTTGGGCAGCGGCAAGCTCGCCGGCACCCAGACGCGGGCGTGAGCCGCGTAGTCGAAGGGGCTCCCCACGCGCAGGCGCGCGGCGTCCTCCAGGCCCGTGCTGGCGGTGAACCAGCTCAGCGCCTCATCGTCGCCGAGCGTGGCCGAGGTGAAGATCCATGCCCGCGGCACGAGCTGGCGCTGCTCCGACATCATCTGCCGGATGTCGAGCGGAGACTCGACCAGCCGCGCCTGTTGCGGCGTGAGGTCGATCCAGCGCACGTGATCGACCACCGCCTCGTCGATGAAGCGTGCAGCCAGTTGCGCCAGCTCGCGCGCACGCTGCTCGAGCTTCGGGAAGTCGGGCGCCGCCTCGGCCACTTCGGCCAGTGCCGTGGCGGCAGCCAAGGCGGCGTCGGCCAGTGCCTGCAGGGCCGGCCCGGTGGCGTCGCCACGTTCCTCCCAGCGACGCTTGACCATGCCGCGCACCTCGCGCAGCGGGCCGGCGCAAGCCAGCCGCAACTCGCGCGCGGCCCGCTCGATTGCCGCCTGCAGGTCGCTCCAGGGCTTGAGGCCACGGGCGTGCGACTGGCCGATGCCCAGCATGTCGCGCCCCAGGTCGATCGCCTGCCCGGTGGCGAGCGTCGTGCCCAGGAACTGCACGCCCGCTTCCACCAGCTGGTGGGCCTCGTCGAAGACGGCGGCGTCCACCGTGGGCAGCAACTCGGCCACGCCGCTGTCGCGCAGCGCCATGTCGGCGAAGAACAGATGGTGGTTGACCACCACCAGGTCGGCCGCCATCGCTTCGCGGCGCGCCTGCATGACGTGGCAGGCGCGGAACTCGGGGCACTCGCTGCCCAGACAGTTGTCGCGCGTCGAAGTCACCAGCGGGATCACCGGTGAACGATCGTCCAGGCCCTCGATTTCGGCCACATCGCCGCTTTGCGTGGACTGCGCCCATCGTGCGACCCGCTGCAGTGCCCGCACGGCGAAGCGGTCCGGCAGCTGGGCGCCCAGCTGGGCCTGCGTCAGGCGGTGCCGGCACAGGTAGCTGGCGCGGCCCTTCAGCAGCGCCATGCGCACCGGCAGGCCCAAGGCGTCGCGCAGCCGTGGCAGGTCGCGCAGGAAGAGCTGGTCCTGCAGGCTCTTGGTGGCCGTGCTGATCAGCGCCCGCCGGCCCGACAGCAGGAGCGGCACCAGGTAGGCGAAAGTCTTGCCCACACCGGTGCCAGCCTCGACCACCAGCGACTCGCGACCGTCGATGGCCAGCGCGATCCGCGCAGCCATCGCGTCCTGCGCCTCGCGCGGCAGGAAGCGCGGGTCGCTGCGGGCCAGCGGGCCATCGGCAGTGAAGGCACGGGCAACCGCCGCCGCCAGGTCATCGCTCACGCGGGCTCGGGGGGTTCAAGTTGCGTCTCGAGGCTGGCGATCTGGTCGCGCAGCAACAGGCGGCGCTTCTTGAGACGCCGCAACGTCAGCTCGTCGGCGGGGCGGTCGAGCACGTTGCCGTCGATCAGGTCGTCGAGATCGGCGTGTTCCATGCGCAACTCGATGAGCCGGCGCTGCGGCGAATGCAGGTTCTCGTTCATTGCGGCACGGTTGCGGGTCGGATGGCGAGTTTATATTCGCGAGGATGGCCAAAGTCACCCTGCCCTTCCGCTTCAGTGCAGCCACTGGGTTGCACCGCGGTGACCGTGCCTACCAGCAGGACCAGGTGGAGCTCATCAGGCACGCGCGCAGCAAGGGCGCCGTGCTGGCGGTGGTGGCCGACGGCATGGGTGGCAAGAGCGGTGGGCGCAAGGCCTCCGATCAGGTCCTGCTC
The DNA here is from genome assembly GCA_963717575.1 of uncultured beta proteobacterium. Classification (GTDB taxonomy): domain Bacteria; phylum Pseudomonadota; class Gammaproteobacteria; order Burkholderiales; family Burkholderiaceae_C; genus Rubrivivax. Next base: position 212,321 of record CAVQWK010000039.1, read on the forward strand.
ACCGCACGCCAGATCTTCGAGCGGTTTGCGCCGGGTGCCGACGACGCCTCGGACATGCTGCGTCAGTTGGTGCTGGAGGCTCACCTGATGATCAAGCTGACCGCCATCACCTCGGAAGAAGAACCGCACAGCACGGTGGCGGCGTTCCTGATCGGGCCGAAATTGGAGTGCGACGTGGTGCACGCGGGCGATTCGCGGGTCTACCACTTCCGCGGCGCCGAGATGATGAAGCGCACGATCGACCACTCCTTCGTGCAGCGACTGATCGACGAAGGCAAGATCACCGTGGAGGCGGCCGACACGCATCCGCAGGCCAACCTGCTGACGGGTTGCCTCGGCACCCACGCCGACCCCCCGGTGGCGCTGTGGCACATCGACCGGCTCGACTACGGCGACACCATGCTGGCCTGCAGCGACGGCCTGTGGCACTACTTCAGCCCCAAGGAACTGGGGGCCATCCTGCACGCGCTGCCCCCGCGCGAGGCCAGCGAAATGCTGATCAGCAAGGCACGGCAACGCGCCCGCGGCAGTGGCGACAACCTGTCGCTGGCGCTGGCACGCATCGACCCCTTGCGCTGAGGACCTGCGGGCCTTCCTGCCCGCTCAAGACGAAGCCCTCACCCCGCTTGCCTCCCCGGCGCAACCCGGCTTCATGCCTGCCGCGTCATGCACCTCGCGCGTTACGGTCCCGGCGCGCTGGACGGCACCGGCAACGGCGCCGCCACTTTCCCTGCCGCCTCGCGTTCAGCCAGACGCCGCTCGATGCGCTGCCGGTCGGCCTCGGCCTCTTCGCGCCGGCGTTGTGCGGCCTGCGCACGCTCGGCAGCCTGTGCGGCACGTGCCTGCGAGTCGTCCTTCTTGGGTCGAGGTGCGGATGCGGCGGAGGCCGAAGACGCCGGCACCGGCGGCGGCCGCAAACGCACCTCCGGCGCGGGCGTTGGCGGCGGCCGCGCAGCCTGCGCCTTCTGCTTGGCCTCGATGGCCGCCCGCCGGTCTGCGGCGCGTTGCTGTCGCTCGGCGTCGTCGAGTTGAAGTTCGCGTGCCCGCAGCGGCGCCAGTGCGGCGCGGCGCCGACTGTGAACGTCGTCGAGGCAGGTCGTGACGGCGAAGCGCTGCTGGCATTCGCGCTCCTCCTGGGCGAAGCGCTCGAGCAGCACCTGCCGCTCGGCGGCGATGCGGGTGCGCTCGTCGTCGGCGGCCAGCACCGCGAGGTGCAGGCAGGCGAGCAGCAAAGGCAGCCAACGCACCGGCGGCCTCATGTGAGCGAGGTGTCGACCTCGCGCCGTGCCAGCGCCAGGAACTCGGCCGACTGCATCTCGTGCAGCCGTGACACGGTGCGCGGAAACTCGTGCGCCAGCGGCCCTTCGGTGTAGAGCTGCTCCGGCGGCACGGCGGCCGACAGGACGAGCTTGACGCGCCGGTCGTACAGCACATCCACCAGCCAGGTGAAGCGCCGAGCCTCGCTGGCCATGCGCGGCGCCATCTGGGGCACGTTGGACAGCAGCACCGTGTGGAAGCGCGAGGCGATCTCCAGATAATCGTTTTGCGAACGCGGCCCGCCGCACAGGGTGCGGAAGTCGAACCACACCACGCCGCCGGCGCGGCGCACGGCGCGCACGCTGCGATGCTCGATCTGCAGCACCGGCTCTTCGTCGCGCGCTTCGGCCAGCTGCTCGAAGGCGCGCTCCAGCGCCGCCTCGGCGGCTGCGCCCAGCGGGCAGTGCCACATCTCGATCCGCTGCAGCGTGCTCCGGCGGTAGTCGGTGCCGGCATCGACATTGACCAGCTCCAGCCGGGACTTGAGCAGCTCGATCGCGGGCAGGATGCGGTCGCGGTGCAAGCCATTGGGGTACAGGCCGTCGGGGTGGAAGTTGGAGGTGGTCACGATGCTCACGCGGTTGGCGAACAGGGCTTCGAGAAGCCGGTGCAGGATCATCGCATCGGTGACGTCGGCGACGTGGAACTCGTCGAAGCAGATCAGCCGGAAGCGGCGCGCGATGCGCCGACCCAGTTCCTCGAGCGGGTTGACGGTGCCCTTCAGGTCCTGCAGTTCGCGATGCACCTCGCGCATGAACTCGTGGAAGTGCAGCCGGGTCTTGCGCGCCAGCGGTACGCTCTGGAAGAAGCAGTCCATCAGGAAGCTCTTGCCGCGCCCGACGCCGCCGTACATGTAGACGCCGCGGGGGATCGGCGGGCGGCTGATCAGCTTGGTCAGGGCGTTGCCGCGCCGCGCCTTGTAGTCGATCCACTCGCTTTCGCAGCGCTCCAGCGCGGCGATGGCCTGCAACTGCGCCGGGTCACTCGTGAACCCGCGCTCGGCGAGCGCCGCTTCGTAGCGTTGACGGACGGACACGCGCTCAGAGATTGAGGGTACGCTTGTCGACGGCCAGCGCCGCTTCCTTGGTGGCTTCGCTCAAGCTGGGGTGGGCGTGGCAGATGCGCGCGATGTCCTCGCTGCTGGCACGGAACTCCATCGCCACCACGGCCTCGGCGATCAGCTCGCTGGCCATGGGACCGACGATGTGCACGCCCAGGATCTCGTCGCTGACCGCGTCGGCCAGGACCTTGACCATGCCGGTGGTGTCGCCCAGGGCCCGCGCCCGGCCGTTGGCCATGAAGGGGAAGGTGCCGGCCTTGTAGGCGCGGCCGGCGGCCTTGAGCTGCTGCTCGGTCTGGCCGACCCAGGCGATCTCGGGGCTGGTGTAGATCACCCACGGGATGGTGTTGAAGTTGACATGCCCGTGCTGCCCGGCGATGCGCTCGGCCACGGCAACGCCTTCCTCCTCGGCCTTGTGCGCGAGCATCGGCCCGCGCACGACGTCACCCACGGCCCAGACACCGCTCAGGTTGGTGCGGCACTGGTCGTCGACGACGACGGCACCGCGTTCGTCGATCTTCAGGCCCACCGCTTCGGGATTCAGGCCCTGGGTGTTGGGAACGCGTCCGATGGACACGATGAGCCTGTCGGCGTCCAGCGTCCTCGCCTCGCCCTGCGCCGTGGTGTAGGCCACACGAACCTGCCCCTCCAGGCCCTTCCTGGCCACCCGGACCTCGCCGACCGTGACGCCGAGTTCGATCTTCAGGCCCTGCTTCGTGAAGGCCTTGTGCGCTTCCTTGGCGATCTGCTCGTCGACGGCGCCCAGGAAGGTGGGCAGCGCTTCCAGCACCGTCACTTCCGCACCCAGGCGGCGCCACACCGACCCCATCTCCAGGCCGATGACGCCGGAGCCGATGAGCGCCAGCTTCTTCGGCACCGCACCCATGCGCAGCGCGCCGTCGTTGCTGAGCACGAATTCCTCGTCGAACGGCGCCTGCGGCAGCGCACGCGCGCTGGAACCGGTGGCCACGATCACCTGTTTCGCCGTCAGCACGTGGTCGCCGACGGCGATCTCGTAGCCGCCGTCCACCGCCTTCACGAACGACCCGCGGCCGTGGAAGAAGGCGATCTTGTTCTTCTTGAACAGGTAGAGGATGCCATCGTTGTTCTGCTTCACGACGTTGTCTTTGCGCCCGAGCATTTTCTTCACATCGATGCTGAGATTCTTCAGGCCGATGCCGTGGTCAGCGAAGTGGTGCGCCGCCTGCTCGTAGTGTTCGCTGCTCTGCAGCAGCGCCTTGCTCGGGATGCAGCCGACGTTGGTGCAGGTGCCGCCGGGCGCCGGGCCGCCCTTGTCGTTCTTCCACTCGTCGATGCAGGCCGTGCTGAACCCGAGTTGTGCTGCGCGGATGGCGCCGATATAGCCGCCGGGGCCGCCGCCGATGACGATGACGTCGAAGATGTTGGTGGTCATGGGGTATTCAATTCAAGACACCGCCGCGGATCCGGCTTCGCCGGTCCGCCAGCGGGCGGCCCCCTCGGGGGGTAGCGAGCGAAAGCGAGCTTGGGGGCTCACTCATTCGGCACGAATATCCACAGCAGGATGTAAAGCAGCACGCCGGTGCCGCCGAACAGCGCCAGCGTCGCGAAGATCAGGCGCCAGATCCACGCCTCCACGCCGCTGATCGTCGCGATGCCGCCGCAGACGCCGCCGAGCCAGCGGTCGCTGCGGCTGCGGCGAAGGCGGTTGATGGCGGCCACGGCCGGGATGTCCGGTGGCGGCGGGGGGCCGTCGAGCAGCCGCGCCTTGGCCCGCTGGAACTCCTCTTCGCTCAGGGCGCCGCGTGAACGGAGGTCGTCCAGGCGGGCCAGTTCGTCGGCAAGTCCCATGGTGATCTCCAGGCGTGAGGGGCTGCGGGTCAGATGTCGAACAAGAGGCGTGCCGGATCTTCCAGCGCCTCCTTCATGGCCACCAGCCCCAGCACGGCCTCGCGGCCGTCGATGATGCGGTGGTCGTAGGACATCGCCAGGTAGTTCATCGGCCGCACCACGACCTGGCCGTTTTCCACCACCGCGCGGTCCTTGGTGGCGTGCACGCCGAGGATCGCGCTTTGCGGCGGGTTGATGATGGGCGTGGACAACATCGAGCCGAAGACGCCGCCGTTGCTGATGGAGAAGGTGCCGCCCGAGAGCTCGTCCATCGACAGCTTGCCGTCGCGTGCCTTCGTGCCGTACTCGGCAATCTTCTTTTCGATGTCGGCAAAGCTCATCTGGTCGGCATTGCGCAGGATGGGCACGACCAGCCCGCGCGGCGAACCCACGGCAATGCCGATGTCGAAGAAGCCGTGGTAGACGATGTCGTTGCCGTCGACGCTGGCGTTGAGCACCGGGTACTTCTTCAACGCGGCCACCGCAGCCTTGACGAAGAAGCTCATGAAGCCGATCTTGACGCCGTGCTCCTTCTCGAACTTGTCCTGGAAGCGCTTGCGCATTTCCATCACCGGGGCCATGTTGACCTCGTTGAAGGTCGTCAGGATGGCATTCGTGGCCTGCGACTGCAGCAGGCGCTCGGCGACACGGGCACGCAGGCGCGACATCGGCACACGCTGCTCGGGGCGGTCGCCGAGGTTGGCCGAAGGCGGTGCGGCCACGGCCGGCAGCGGACGGGCCACGGCGGGTGCCGCTGGCGCAGCCACGGGCGCCGGCTTCGGCGCCGACAGCGCACCGAGCACGTCGCCCTTGGTCACGCGCCCGTCCTTGCCGGTGCCGGCCACCGAACCTGCAGCCAAGGCGTTGTCGGCCATCAGCTTGGCCGCGGCGGGCATGGCCACGCCCGCCTTGCTGCCGCCCGCGGCAGGCGCTGCCGAAGGCACAGGCGCAGGCGCAGGCGCAGCCGATGGCATCGCCTTGGCTTCCGGCGCGCTGGCCATCACCGTCGCCTCGGTGTCGATCCTGGCGATCACTTCCTCCGCCACGCAACTCTCGCCGTCGCCCTTGACGATCTGCGCCATCACGCCCGCCGCCGGGGCCGGCACCTCGAGCACGACCTTGTCGGTCTCGATCTCGACCAGGATCTCGTCCATGGCCACGGCCTCGCCCGGCTTCTTCTTCCACTGCAGCAAGGTGGCCTCGGCCACCGACTCCGACAGTTGCGGAACCTTCACTTCAACAATTGCCATGATCTGTCTCGTTGTGTCCTGGGAGGGGTCGCACGTCTCACTTGGAGAGCACGAAGCCCTTGAGCTTGCCGAAGGCCTGGTCGAGCAGCGCCTTCTGCTGCTCCTGGTGCAGGTGGGAATAGCCGACCGCCGGTGACGCCGACGCCGGCCTGCCGGCATAGCCGAGCTTCTGCCCGTCGAGCATGTTCTCGTGCACGTAGTGCTGCACGAAGAACCAGGCGCCCTGGTTCTGCGGCTCGTCCTGGCACCAGACCACTTCGGTGGCATTGGGGTAACGCTTCATCTCGGCGCCGAAGGCCTTGTGCGGGAAGGGGTAGAGCTGCTCCACGCGCACGATGGCCACTTCCCAGGCCTTCTTCTCGTCGCGGCGGCGCAGCAGGTCGTACACCACCTTGCCGGAGCAGGCGATCACGCGCTTGACCTTCTCGGGCTCGACCTCGGGGCGGGTGGCGCCGATGACGGTGCGGAAGTCGTATTTCGTGAATTCGCTCAGCGGCGAGGTCGCATCCTTGGCGCGCAGCAGCGACTTGGGCGTGAAGACGATCAGCGGCTTGCGGAACTGCCGCACCATCTGCCGGCGCAGCAGGTGGAAGATCTGGCTGGCGCTGGTCGGCTGGCAGATCTGCATGTTGTTGTCGGCGGCCAGCTGCATGAAGCGCTCCAGGCGCGCCGAGCTGTGCTCGGGCCCCTGCCCTTCGTAGCCGTGGGGCAGCAGCAGCGTGATGCCGTTGGCGCGGCCCCATTTGACCTCGCCCGACGCGATGAACTGGTCGATGACGACCTGCGCGCCGTTGGCGAAGTCGCCGAACTGCGCTTCCCAGATCGTCAGCGTGTTCGGCTCCGCGGCAGCGTAGCCGTACTCGAAGCCCAGCACCGCCTCTTCCGACAGCAGCGAGTCGATGACCACGAACGGCGCCTGGTTGTCGGCCACGTTCTGCAGCGGCACGTAGGTGCCGGTGTCCCACTTCTCGCGGTTCTGGTCGTGCAACACGGCGTGACGGTGGGTGAAGGTGCCGCGCCCGCAGTCCTCGCCGGACAGTCGCACGGCGTATCCGCTCGCCACCAGCGAAGCGTAGGCCAGCGTCTCGCCCATGCCCCAGTCGACATTGATGTCGCCGCGTCCCATGGCGGCACGGTCGGCGATGACCTTTTCCACCAGCGGGTGGAGCTTGAAGTTGCCGGGGATGGTGGTGACGCGCTCCGACAGACGCTTGATCTCGGCGAGCGGCAGTGCGGTGTCGGCGGCGTCGGTCCACTTCTTGCCCAGGAACGGCGCCCAATCGACCGCGTACTTGCTCTTGAAGTTGGTCAGCACCGGGTCGGCGGTGTGTCGGCCCTCGTCCATGGCCGAGCGGAAGGCCTTGGCGATCTTGTCGGGGCCGTCGGCGGGCATCACGCCCTGGGTCACCAGCTTGTCGCCATAGAGCCGGCGCGTGCCGGGGTGGGACGCGATCTTCTTGTACATCAGCGGCTGCGTCAGGCTCGGCGTGTCCTGCTCGTTGTGTCCGAGCTTGCGGAAGCAGACGATGTCCACCACCACGTCCTTCATGAACTGCTGGCGGTAGTCCATGGCCAGCTGGGTGCACAGCACGACCGCCTCGGGGTCGTCCCCGTTCACATGCAGCACCGGCGCTTCGACCATCTTGACGACATCGGTGCAGTACAGGGTGGAGCGGGTATCGCGCGGATCGCTGGTCGTGAAGCCGATCTGGTTGTTGATCACCAGGTGCACCGTGCCGCCGGTGAAGTAGCCGCGCGTCTGCGCCAGCGCCAGTGTCTCCATCACGACGCCCTGGCCTGCGAAGGCGGCGTCGCCGTGCACCAGCACCGGCAGCACCTGGGCGCCGGTCTTGTCGCCGCGGCGGTCCATGCGTGCCTTGACCGAACCTTCGACCACCGGGTTGACGATCTCCAGGTGGCTCGGGTTGAAGGCCAGGCTCAGGTGCACCGGGCCACCGGGGGTCGTGACGTCGCTGGAAAAGCCCTGGTGGTACTTCACGTCGCCCGCCGGCAGGGCCTCGGGCGCGGTGTGGTCGAACTCGGCGAACAGGTCCTTGGGCATCTTGCCGAGGGTGTTGACCAGCACGTTCAGCCGCCCGCGGTGGGCCATGCCGATGACGATCTCCTGCACGCCCTTGCCGCCGGCCCGCTGCACGAGTTCATCCATGCTGGCAATGAAGCTTTCGCCGCCCTCCAGCGAGAAGCGCTTCTGGCCCACGTACTTGGTGTGCAGGTACCGCTCGAGGCCCTCGGACGCGGTGAGGCGCTCGAGGATGTGCGTCTTCTCGGCCGCGGTGAAGCTGGGCTTGCTGCGGATCGACTCCAGCCGCTCCTGCCACCAGCGCTTCTCGGCCGGGTCGGTGCAGTGCATGAACTCGGCGCCGACGGTGCCGCAGTAGGTCTCGCGCAGCGCCTGCAGGATCTCGCGCAGCGTCATGTTCTCGGCCTTGCCGAAATACGTGTTGGCCGCCGAGAAGGTGATGTCCATGTCCGACTCGGACAGGTCGTAGAACGCCGGCTCGAGTTCGGGGATCTTGGCGCGCTCCGTTCGCTTGAGCGGGTCCAGGTCGGCCCAGCGCGAGCCCAGGAAGCGGTAGGCCGCGATCAGCGACTGCACGTGAACCTGCTTGCGCGCCACGGCGAGGTCGGCCTCGCTGGCCTTCAGGGCAAAGGCATTGGCCTTGGCCCGCTGCGCGAAGGATTCGACGACCGGGGCGTGGGCCACGTCGCGGCTGTCGCTGCCGTCCACCGCGGGCACGTGCTGCAGGTTGTCGAAATAGGTGCGCCAGTTGTCGGGCACGCTGCCGGGATTGTCGAGATAGGCCTCGTACAACTCCTCGACATAGGGGGCATTGCCCCCGAACAGGTACGAGTTGGACCTGTACTGCTGCATCATCTTTCGCTCACCTTTCGCGCCGGTTTCCAGCGCTTGCGATGGGTTGATCAACCTTCCGCGGCCCCGGCTGCACCGGGCGAGCGGATTGCGACCCGCCTTGCTGCTCGACAGAGCCAGCAAGGGGACGGGAAGGACCCTGACTTCCAGAAGCGTGGGACTCTATCACCACGCCTGCATTTGTTCGGATGCCGTATTGGGCACCCCCTTGCCCTTCGGTTTGCTGACAAGATGGCCTGCCTCGCCGGCAAGCCGTGTGCCGAACGCGACATCGGCGACAGCGGCGGACGCCCCGGTGCAGCGCCGACCCGCAGCCGGAACCGGCCCCGGGGGCCCCGGAGTTTCCCGGCTGCCGCTGCCCGCAGGCGGCACTAACATCAAGGGTTTTTCGCACCCCACAGAGGAACGCTCCATGAAGATCAAAGCCCTTCTGCTTGCCGCGGCGGTCGCCACCGCGGCGGCGCTGCCGGCCCAGGCGCAGACGCTGCGCTGGGCAGCGCAGAACGACATCCTGACGATGGACCCGCATTCGCAGAACCACGCGACGACCAACGCCATCCTGATGCACGCCTACGAAGGCCTGACCCGCTACAACGCCAAGTACGAGATCGAACCGGCCCTGGCCACGAAGTGGACCTTCGTCACGCCGACCCAGGTGCGCTTCGAACTGCGCCGAGGCGTCAAGTTCCACGACGGCACGCCTTTCACCGCCGACGACGTGGTCTTCTCGTTCGGCCGCATCAAGCAGCCGCAGGGCACGATGCAGATCTATGTCACCGGCATCAGCGAGGTCAAGAAGGTCGACGACCACACGGTGGACGTGATCCTGGCGTCGCCGAACCCGCTGCTGCTGCGCAACATCGTCGACTTCCGCATCATGAGCAAGGCGTGGTCCGAGAAGAACCGCACCGCCAACGTGCAGGACTACAAGGCCAAGGAGGAGAACTTCGCCTCGCGCAACGTGATGGGCACCGGTCCTTACAAGATCACGGGCTGGACGCCCGAGCAGCGCGTCACGATGACCCTCCACGCCGACTGGTGGGACAAGCACCAGGGCAACGTCAAGGAGGTGGTCTACACGCCGATCAAGAGCGATCCCACCCGCGTGGCGGCGCTGCTGTCGGGCGACGTGGACATGCTCACCGACATTCCCACGCAGGACGTGGCGCGCCTGCGCACCGACGGCAAGCTCAAGGTGCTGGACGGCCCCGAGGTGCGCACGATCTTCTTCGCGCCCGACGTCGGCAGCCCGGAGCTGAAGTACAGCAACGTCAAGGGCAAGAACCCCTTCGCCGACAAGCGCGTGCGCCAGGCGCTGAGCATGGCCATCGACCGCGAAGCCATCAAGCGCAACATCATGCGCGGGCTGTCGATCCCGGCCGGCCTGATGGTCGCCCCCGGCGTGAACGGAAACACCCCCGACCTGGACGTGCCGACGAAGGTCGACCCCGACGGCGCCAAGAAGCTGCTGGCCGAGGCCGGCTACCCGGACGGCTTCGAGGTGCGCATGAACTGCCCCAACAACCGCTACGTCAATGACGAGGAAATCTGCCAGGCCGTGATCGCGATGTGGGCACGCATCGGCGTCAAGGCCTCGCTGGTGGCCGAGAACATGGCCACCTTCAGCCAGAAGTTCCAGAACTTCGATTCCTCGCTGTACATGCTGGGTTGGGGTGTGGCGACCTACGACGCGCAGTACATGATCCAGTCGCTGGCGCGCACGCGCACGTCGGGCGCCGACGGCAACTTCAACTTCTCCAAGGTCAGCGACCCCGTCGTGGATCGGTTGACCGACGCGATGAAGAGCGAGATCGACCTCGCCAAGCGCAACGCGATGATCAAGGAAGCCCTGGTGCGCATCAAGGACGAGGTGCTGCTGATCCCGATCCACCACCAGATGCGGCCGTGGGCCATGAAGGCCGGCGTGACGACCGTGCACCGTTCGGACGACCGGCCGGAAGCGCGATTCACATCGATCCGCTGAGCGTACGCGCTCCTGCCATGACGGGGCCCCGAGGGGCCCCGTTTTTCCTATGCGGCGAGCCGATTGCGGACGACGCGGCCGGCCTGCATGAGCAGGCGGATGCCCTGCTCGGGCTCGGCGAGCATCTCGAGGCCCTGCGTCGGGTCGCCGTCCACGATCAGCAGGTCCGCCCAGGCACCGGGCACCAGCTGGCCGATGTGCGCCTCCTGGCGCATCAGCCGCGCCGCGGTGATGGTGGCGCTCTGCAGGATCTCCACGGACGACATCGCGCCGGCGCGCAGTGCAAACTCGCCCGACTGCCGCGCATGCATGTGACCCAGCAGGTCGGTGCCGAAGACCACCGGCACGCCTTCGGCGCGCGCGATCCGCACCGCGTCGATGCCCCGCGCGCGCACGATGGCCAGCTTGTCCATCATCGCGGCACTCCAGCCCAGGCGCTGGCCTTCGTCGGCCAGCGCGGCGTAGGTGGACAGCGTCGGCACCAGATAGGCGCCGTGCTCCTTCATGACCCTTGCGGTCGCCTCGTCGATCAGGTTGCCGTGCTCGATGCTGCGCACGCCGGCCTGCACGGCCCGCGTGACGGCGCGAGGAGAGTACGCATGCGCCAGCGCGTAGAGGTTCGCGGCTTCCGCCTCCTCCACCGCCGCACGCAGTTCATCCAGCGCGAACTGCGTGCCATCGATGGGGTCGGCGGGGCTGCTGATGCCGCCACCGGCCATGATCTTGATCTGGTTGGCGCCGTGCCGCACCTGCTCGCGCACGGCACGCCGCACCTCGCCCACACCGTCTGCAATGGCGCCCACGAGGCCCATGCCGGCGCAACTGCAGAACATGCCGCTGCCGCGCACGCCCTTGGGCCGCATGTCGGCATGGCCACCGGTCTGCGAAATCGGGAAGCCGGAGATGTACAGGCGCGGCCCTTCGTACAGGCCTCTCGCCACGGCTTCCTGCAAGCCGAAATCGGCGCCCGCGGCGTCGCGCACGGTGGTGAAGCCGCGCATCAGCATGCCGCGCATGATGTGGCTGCTCTGCGCGCCCACCAGCGATGGCGGCTGCAGCGCCAGGCCGACCAGGTCGGCCGAGGTCGCCACGACGTGCACGTGGGCGTCGATGAGGCCCGGCAACACGACACGGCCGCCGGCATCGATCAGTTCGGCGTCGTCCACCTGCAGCGCATGCTGGGTCACGGCGACGATGCGTTCGCCCTCGATGACGAGGGTGCTGTGCGGTCGGAGCGTGCCGCTGGCGCTGTCGAACAGCCGGGCGTTGACGACCGCCTGGCGGCGTGGATTCATCGTGGCCCCCGCGGGCCAGGCGCCCCGCGGGCCCTCACAGGTCCGCGCAGGCGAGCCTGGCCAGCGACCCCGTAGCCGCCAGCCGCTGACAGGCCGCCGACATCTCGGCGCGCCACTGCGCCACGCGCTCGGCGACCGGCACGACGGCCTTCACCGCGCCGATGCCCTGGCCGCAGCCCCAGATGTCCTTCCAGGCCTTCTTCGAGCCCTCGCCGCCGCCGAAGTCCATCTTGCTGGGGTCGCTCTCGGGCAGATGGTCCGGGTCCATGCCGGCGTTGCGGATCGACGGCTTGAGGTAGTTGCCGTGCACGCCCGTGAACAGGCTGGAATAGACGATGTCGTCGCTGTTGGAGTCGACGATGCACTGCTTGTAGGCCGCGGAGGCGCGAGCCTCGGTGGTGGCGATGAAGGCGGAGCCGATGTAGGCGAAGTCGGCGCCCATGGCCAGTGCCGCCACCACCGCATCTCCGGTGGCGATGGCGCCGGACAGGGCCAGCGGCCCGGCGAACCACTCGCGGATCTCCTGCACCAGCGCGAACGGGCTCTTGACGCCCGCGTGGCCCCCGGCACCCGCGGCCACCGCGACGAGGCCGTCGGCGCCCTTGTCCACCGCCTTGTGGGCGAAGGTGTTGTTGATGATGTCGTGCAGCACCACGCCGCCCCAGCCGTGGACGGCATCGAAGACGTCGCTGCGCGCGCCCAGCGAGGTGATGACGATCGGTACCTTGTACCTGGCGCACACGGCCATGTCCTGTTCGAGCCGGTCGTTGCTCTTGTGCACGATCTGGTTGACGGCAAAGGGCGCGGCGGGGCGGTCCGGGTGGTCGCGGTCCCAGGCTGCCAGCGTCTCGGTGATTTCGGCCAGCCACTCATCGAGTTGCGATGCGGGCCGCGCGTTGAGCGCCGGCATCGAGCCGACGACACCCGCCTTGCATTGCGCGATGACCAGTTGCGGGTGGCTGATGATGAACAGCGGCGCACCGATGATCGGCAGCGGCACGCGCTGGAGAGCGGGTGGCAGGGCCATCAGAACGCCTCCAGCGGCATCGCGATGACGGACTCGGCGCCCTCGACGATGCTGTCGCGCAGGCCGGCCGACTTGTTGAGGATGTGGTCGGCGTAGAAGCGCGCCGTCGCGATCTTGGCCTGCATGAAGGCGGCGTCGGTGCCTTCGGCCAGGCGGTCCTCGGCAGCCATCAGCGCCCGGGCCATCTGCCAGCCGGCGACGACGGTGCCGGCCAGCATCAGGTACGGCACGCTGCCGGCAAAGACCGCGTTGGGGCTGGCCTTGGACTGTCCGGCGACGAAGTCCACCGCGTCCAGGAAGGCCCGGCGCGCTGCGTTCAGACGCGCCGCCACCGCATGACCGGCGGCGCTGCCGCGCGCCCGGAGCTCGCCCTCGGTGACCTCGATCTGCCCGGCGATGGCACGCGCCACCGCGCCGCCGTCGCGGGCCGTCTTGCGGCCGACCAGGTCGTTGGCCTGGATCGCCGTGGTGCCTTCGTAGATGGTCAGGATCTTGGCGTCACGCAGGTACTGCGCGGCGCCGGTTTCCTCGATGTAGCCCATGCCGCCGTGCACCTGCACGCCGAGGCTGGCCACGTCCAGGCTCATCTCGGTGCTCAGGCCCTTGATCAGCGGCACCATGAATTCGTAGAAGGCCTGGTTCTGCTTGCGCACCTCGGCGTCGGGGTGCGAGTGGGCCGCGTCGAAGGCGGCCGCAGCCACCAGTGCCATGGCGCGGCAGCCCTCGGTGTGGGCGCGCATGGTCATCAGCATGCGGCGCACGTCCGGGTGGTGGATGATGGCGCCGGGCACGCTCATCGAGCCGTCGACGGGGCGGCTCTGCACGCGGTCGCGCGCGTAGCTCACCGCCTTCTGGTAGGCACGCTCGGCCAGCGCAATGCCCTGCACGCCGACGCCGAAACGCGCCGCGTTCATCATGATGAACATGTACTCCAGGCCGCGGTTCTCGTGGCCGACGAGTTGCGCCACCGCACCACCATGGTCGCCGTACTGCAGCACCGCCGTGGGGCTGGCCTTGATGCCCAGCTTGTGCTCGATGCTCACGCAATGCACGTCGTTGCGTGCGCCCAGGCTGCCGTCGGCGTTGACGAGGAATTTGGGGCAGATGAACAGCGAGATGCCCTTCACGCCCTCGGGCGCGCCGGTCACGCGCGCAAGCACGAGGTGGACGATGTTCTCGGCCAGGTCGTGCTCGCCGTAGGTGATGAAGATCTTGGTGCCGAACAGCTTGTACGTGCCGTCGGGCTGCGGCTCGGCGCGCGTACGCACCACCGACAGGTCGGATCCGGCCTGCGGCTCGGTGAGGTTCATCGAACCGGTCCACGAGCCGTCGATCATCCTCGGGATGTAGGCGGCCTGCTGTTCGGGCGTGCCGGCGGTCAGCAGGGCTTCGATGGCCCCGTCGGTGAGCAGCGGGCACAGTGCGAAGCTGATGCTGGCGCTGTTGATCATCTCGCTGCAGGCCGCGTGGATGAGCTTGGGCAGGCCCTGGCCGCCGACGTCGACCGGGTGCTGCAAGCCCTGCCAGCCGCCTTCGACGAACTGGCGAAAGGCTTCCTTGAAGCCGGGCGTGGTGGTGACCTTGCCGTCGCTGAACGACGACGGATTCTTGTCGCTCTCCCAGTTGAGCGGCGCCACCACGCCCTCGTTGAACCTGGCGCACTCCTCGAGAACGGCGGCGGCCGTGTCGAACCCGGCGTCCTCGTAGCCAGGCAACTGCGCGACGGCGTCGATGCCGGCCAGTTCCTTCATCACGAACAGCATGTCCCTGACAGGGGCGCGGTAGGTCATGTCTTGTCTCCCGATGCGACAAGGGCGCCCCGACGGCGCCCTTGGAGGTCAGTCTCGACTCAAAGGTTCGCCGTGAGTTCGGGCACGGCGGCGAAGAGGTCGGCCTCCAGCCCGTAGTCGGCGACGCTGAAGATCGGCGCCTCGGCGTCCTTGTTGATGGCGACGATCACCTTGCTGTCCTTCATGCCGGCCAGGTGCTGGATGGCGCCGCTGATGCCGACCGCGAAATACAACTGCGGCGCGACGATCTTGCCGGTCTGGCCCACCTGCCAGTCGTTGGGGGCGTAGCCGGCGTCCACCGCGGCGCGGCTGGCGCCCAGTGCTGCGCCGAGCTTGTCGGCCAACGGCATCAGGATCTCGTTGAACTTGTCGCTGGAACCCAGGGCACGGCCACCACTGACGATGACCTTGGCCGCGGTGAGTTCGGGTCGGTCGAGCTTGGCGATCTCGCTGCCGAGGAAGCTGGACAGGCCGGCATCGGCCACTGCCGCCAGGCTGTCCACCGAGGCGCTGCCGCCGCTGGCGGCCGCGGCGTCGAAGCCGGTGGTGCGCACGGTGATGACCTTGATGGCATCCAGGCTCTGCACCGTGGCAATGGCGTTGCCGGCATAGATGGGGCGTTCGAAGGTGTCGGCGCTGATGACCTTCATGGCGTCGCTGATCTGTGCCACGTCGAGCAGCGCGGCCACGCGGGGCGCGACATTCTTGCCGCTGGCGGTGGCGGGGAACAGGATGTGCGAGTAGCCGCCCGCGACCGCGACGACCTGTGCCGCCAGGTTCTCGGCCACGCCATGGTTGAGGCCGGGCGCGTCGGCATGCAGCACCTTGGCCACGCCGGCGATCTGCGCCGCGGCCTGCGCCGCGCCCGCGGCATTGGCCCCGGCCACCAGCACATGGACGTCGCCGCCGCACTGCAGCGCCGCGGTCACGGTGTTGAGGGTCGCGCCCTTGATGACGTTGTTGTCGTGTTCGGCAATGACGAGTGCGGCCATGGTCAGATCACCTTCGCTTCGTTCTTGAGCTTGTCCACCAGCGCGGCCACGTCGGGCACCTTGACGCCGGCGCCGCGCTTGGGCGGCTCGACGACCTTCAGCGTCTTGATGCGCGGTGCCACGTCGACGCCCAGGTCGGCCGGCTTGAGCACCTCCATCGGCTTCTTCTTGGCCTTCATGATGTTCGGCAGCGTCACGTAGCGCGGCTCGTTCAGGCGCAGATCGGTGGTCACGACGGCCGGCAACTTGAGCCTGAGCGTCTCGACGCCGCCGTCGACTTCACGCGTGATGCTGGCATGGCCATCGGCCACTTCGACCTTCGAAGCGAACGTGCCCTGCGCCAGGCCGGCCAGCGCGGCCAGCATCTGGCCGGTCTGGTTGCAGTCGTCGTCGATCGCCTGCTTGCCGACGATCACCAGGCCCGGCTGCTCCTTGTCGACCAGCGCCTTGAGCAGCTTGGCCACCGCCAGCGGCTGCAGTTCGTCGGCACACTCGACGAGGATGGCACGGTCGGCGCCGATGGCCATGGCCGTGCGCAGCGTCTCCTGGCACTGCGTGACGCCGCAGGAGACGGCGACGATCTCGGTCACCACTCCCCTTTCCTTCAGGCGCACGGCCTCTTCGACGGCGATCTCGTCGAAGGGGTTCATGCTCATCTTGACGTTGGCGATGTCGACGCCGCTGCCGTCGCTCTTGACGCGCACCTTGACGTTGTAGTCGACCACCCGCTTGACGGGGACCAGGACCTTCATGAACGATGCTCCTCGGTTCGAATTGACGTTTGCGTTGGCCAAACGATTCTAGGCGCCGGAGCGGGCCGGATCGGCAGCCGCGGCATGAAAATAGAACGACCGTACTATTTCAGTCGACAGCCTGGGCGGCGGCGCTGCCGCGGGCGACGTCGACGCGCCGCAGGATCACGAGCCCCGCAAGGAAGAACGAGCCCGTGGACAGGATCGCGATGCGGTGGTTGCCGGCCGTGATCAGCGTCACCAGGCCGTAGGTGATGGGCCCGACGATCGCCGACAGGCGCACCGCGAAGGTCCACAACCCGTAGAACTCGGCCAGGCGATGCGCCGGCGCGAACAGGCCGGCCATTGCGCGGCCGGCCGACTGGCTGCTGCCCATGCACAACCCCGCCAGCACCGCCGCCACCCAGAACACCGCCGGCGTGGTGGCCGCCACCGCCAGCAGCGTCATCACGACCCAGCCCCAGAGCGTGGCCGTCAGCGCCGCGCGGTGGCCGATGCGGTCTTCCAGGTGGCCGAAGGCAAAGGCACCCGCCGCCGCGGCAATGTTGACGAGGAAGATCAGCAGCATGGTCTCGGTCTGCTTGAAGCCCAGCACCTGTTCGGCGTAGACCGCCGCCAGCGCGATGACCACCGCGATGCCGGCCTGGTAGAACGCCACGCACAGCAGCAGCCAGCTGAAGTCCTGGTAGCGGCGGGCCTCGCGCCAGGTCCGGGACAGGCGCCGCAGCGACTCGGCCATCCCGGCGCGGGCCACGCCGGGCTGCGGCACGGCGCGCTCCTTCAGCAGCGTGAAGGTGGCCACCGACGCCAGCCCGTAGACGGCGGCGGTGATCAGCATCGTCACCGGCACGAACTGCTGCGCCTTCATGCCCTGGCCCTGCGCCCAGATCACATAGCCCAGGCTCAGGCCCAGTGTCAGCATGCCGCCGAAATAGCCGAAGCTCCAGCCCCAGCCCGAGACGCGACCGATGGCGTCGCGACGCGCCAGTTCGGGCAGAAAGGCCGCGGTGAGCGACTCGCCGTAGGAATAGAAGATGTTGGACAGCACGATGGCCGCCACCGCCAGCCCCAAGTCACCCGGCCCGACGCCGGCCAGCCAGGCGGTGGCACCCACGCAGCCGGCGGTGGTGAACAGCAGCAGCCGCTTCTTGGCCGCGCGCAGGTCGGCGTAGGCGCCCAGGGCCGGCATCGTGAACATCACGATCAGGTTCGACAGGCCCAGTGCCAGCGTCCACGCCAGCGTGCCCCAGGCGGCACCGCCGGCCACCACGCCCACGAAGTAGGCGTTGAAAACCGCCGTGATGACCACCGTGGTGTAGCCCGAGTTGGCGAAGTCGTACATCGCCCACCCGAACACCTCGCGCTTCCTCACGCCCTCGTTGAGGGCGTCCTGGGCGATCTGCGGCATGGGGGCATCCTCGCGGGGGTGTCGGAAGGGGTGGTGCCGGAACGGGACCCGAACCCGCATGCCCTGTGAGGGCCGCGGATTCCAGGTAAGCCTCATCAAGAGACAGCACAGGACAACTTCGCGTCAACTGCCCATTTTCATAGCTGAAATGGCGCAGCGGCGTCTTGATCCGCTGTTGTCCCGTGCTGCTCTGCGATGGGCTGCTGCGCACCGACTGCACGCCAGCCTATCATGCCTCCCGGCGTGCGCGGGTGACGGAATCGGTAGACGTAGCGGGCTTAAAACCCGCAGCCGCAAGGCGTACGGGTTCGAGTCCCGTCCCGCGCACCAGGATGCCGCCGTCCTGCAGGATCAGCGTGCGATCGATGGAGGTCGTGGCCGGCCGGGCGCCGACCCGGCGAAGGTCCCGCGACTGCGATGCCTTCGAACACCCGACGTGCCGGCTTGGCCGTCCGCTGCGGCGGCCACGGGTGGTTTGCGTCGCTGGGATGATCGCGTGCTCAGGTGCCGTAAGAGTACGGGTCCAGCACACTGACCTGCGTGATGCGTCCGACCGGCAGGCCGTTGCGGTCGGCCACCTTCCGGATGGCCTCGGGGCTCGCCGCGTCGTAGATGCAGAAGGTCTGCGTGCGCTCGGGATTGACGTAGCTGTGAACCCAGTTCACGCCGTGCTCGCCATTGGTGGCGATGACGCCATCCATCGCCTTGCGGCCATCGGCATTGATCGGGATCGACAGGCCTTGCGGGAAGCTGCGTTCGACGAGGTAGCGGGGCATGGGGTGTTTCTCCGGTGTGGGCTGCGGCCTTGGGGCCGGCGGCAGCAACAGCGCTGCCGTGACACGAAGGATGCGGATGCGCACGCGCCGCCGCGACGGCAAGCTTGCCCAGATTGCGCGCGGCGACTACCCAAATTGCCCGGCGCAGTCCGGTCGCCCGGACCGGTCGCGGTGGCACCGACGCGCACCGCGGCACCGGCCCGGCTGCGGCGCCCTACTCCCGCGCCAGCCAGCCTTCGCGGGTGGCGCGCTCGACCGCGGCCTGGCGCGAGTCGACGCCGAGCTTGGACAACACCGCAGCGACGTGGTGGTCGACGGTGCGCACTGAGCGGTGCACGCGCTCGGCGATGTCGGCGTTGCGCAGGCCCTGGGCCATCAGCACCAGCGTCTTCATCTCGGCTTGCGTGAGCTGGCAGGGGTTCGCGCGCGTCGAGTCGCGTGCGCCGCGCGCCAGGCCGCGAACGCCGGCGTCGCGCAGCGCTCGGCGCAAGGCTTCGGCCGCCGGGCGCGCGCCCAGGCGCTCGAAAGTCGCCAACGCCTGGCGCTGCGCCGGCTCGTCGCCAGCGGCCAGTGCGCGGGCCTGCTCGTAGGGGCAGTCCAGCGCCTGCCAGGCGACAGCGGCCTCGCGCCAGCGGCCCGCCATTTCCAGGGCGTAGGGCTCGGCGGCGCCGACCGGACTCACGTCGATGGCGCCGGCGCGCCAGCCCCAGTAGGCCAGTTCGCCGATGAACCAGGGGTGTCCCTTGGCCCGCGCCTGCGGCAGGCCGGCCTCGACCTCGGCGCGGACCGCCGCCAGGTCGCCACGCATGAAGGCCGCCTCGGCCCGTGCGGCGCGGGTCGGGCCGACGCGTTGCAGCGTCTGGCTCGGGGCGGCGAGCGCCAACGCCTCGTCCAGCGCCTCGGCGCCGCCGGGGTCGCCGCGGCGCACGCGGAGCCGGCCCAGCGCCAGCAGCGCCATCAGCCGGCTCATCTCCAGCGCGCCGGCGCGCGCCGCGACCTCCAGCGCCAGCGCTGCAGCCTCGTCCCATGCACCGCGCGACATGCGGCACAGCCCCAGCCAGGCCTGGATGTAGTCAATCTGGCCGTCGATCTCGTGCGCGCGGCACAGCGCGAGGGCCTCGCGCAGCCAGGCCTCGGCGCACGCCAGGTGCATCAGTTCACCCGAGCCCGAGCCCAGGTTCGACAGCAGGGTCACGACGCTGGAGAACCTGCCCTCGGCGCGGTACTCGTCCATGCGCGCCAGGCTCAGCGCAATGGCCTCGTCGTAGTCGACGAACAGCATCGTGATGCCCATGCTGGCCCTGATGCCGCGCACCATGGCTGCGTCACCGGCCGACTCCGCCACGGCCAGGGCCAGGCGGGATGTGTGCATGCTGGCGGCGACCTCGCGCTCGATCATCAGCCGCCAGGCCTCGACATGCAGCACCCGCGCCTTGTCGAGCGAGGGCGGCAGGCCCTGCACCATCGCCACCGCCTCGCCGACCAGGCGCTCGGCGTCGCGGTGCCGCAGCAGCGGGATGCAGGCCTGGCCCTGGCGGGCACGCTGCCATGCAGCGTCCGCCGCGATCGCCGCGGTCCAGCGCCAGTTGCTCGAGCTGGCGGTAGGCCGCCATGTCGTCGTCGCTGCGCCCGGTGAAGAGGCCGGTGGCGGCGAAGGCCTCGAGCCAGCGCCGTTGCTCCGCGTTGTCGGCCGGCTGGCCATGGCGCACCGCCGCCCACCAGTGTGCGCGCGCCTCGCGGTGGGCGCCGCGCTGGGTGGCCTGTTCGGCCGCAACGGGGGCCCAGCGCGTGATCGCCGCGCGGTCCTGCGCCTGCAGCGCGTGGTGGGCCAGCCGCGCAGCGGGCGTTGCCCGCGGCTCGGGCTGATATGCCGCCAGCACCTGCCGGTGCAGGGCCTGCGCCTGCGGTGACGACAGCGACGACTCCACCGCGACGCGGCCCAGTTCGTGCCGGTAGGCCAGCGTCGCGGCGTCTGCCTCCAGCAGGCCGCTGGCGAGAGCCGACTCCAGATCGTCCAGCGCCGGGTGCAGCAGCTCGTCGGCAAGCCAGCGTTCAGTGCGTCCAGGCACCACGGCGACGAGCCGCAGCAGCGTCTGGGCGCCCGGCGGCAGCCGCGCATAGCGCGCCAGGACCACGTCCTGCACACTCTGCGGCACCGCCGCGCTGGCGCTGCCGTCGCGCAGCAGCTCGGTCACGAAGAATGCGTTGCCGTTTGTCAGCGCGTGCAGGCCTTCGGCGGTGCGGCCGGCCTGGCGCGCCAGCGTCTCGACCGCGTCGGCGCTCAGCCGCGGCACGGGCAGGTAGGTGCGCGCGGCCGGCGGCAGCTCGCCGAGCACGCGTCGCAACGGGTGCGTGGCCGTGACCTCGTCGTCGCGGTAGCTCACGGCCAGCAGCGCGTGCGCGCGCTCGATGCGCCGGCCGAGGTACTTCAGCAGGTCGAGCGTCGCATCGTCGGCCCAGTGCGCGTCCTCGACGATCACCAGCAGCGCGTCGTCGGCGAGCCGCAGATCGTCGAGCACGGCCTCGAACAGCGCCGGCCGCGGGCCGTCCAGCCGGGCGGCGAAACGCGGCGCGGCATCCCGTGCGATGTCGAGCAGCGGCGCCAGCGGGTGCGGCGTCTCGAGCGCGTCGCAGGCGCCCCACCAGACCTGACCGCCCGCGGCGCGATGGGCCGCCGCGGCGGCGCGCAGCAAGCTGGTCTTGCCGATGCCGGCCTCGCCTGCCACGAGCACGACGTGGCCCTGCGTGCGCGCGCCGTCGAGCAGCGACTGCAGCGCTCGCAGTGCGGGTTCGCGTTCGACGAGGTCGGTCATGGCTCTGCACAGGCGGGCCACGCAGTGTAGTGACCGCGTCCGGCGCCGGCCGGCGCCGGCCGGTTCGACCCAAGGCAGGTAAGGTGCATCCACCGGTTGCCATACCGCCGCATTGATCGGACACTGCCGCAGTCACGCACAGTGACACGTTCATCCCTTCAATCCACGAAAACGGAAGAGACATGGCCACCAACACTCGCTACATAGTTCTCGCCAACTACTCACAGAAGGCGATCACCGGATTGGTGCAGGCGCCCTCCGATCGAGCGGCGGCGGTGAAGAAGATCTGCAAGGCCGTGGGGGTCAAGTTCATCTCGTTGGACTTGTGCCGCGGGGCATTCGACATCGTGGTCGTAGCCGAGGCGGACAGCTTCGATCGGGTGCTCGGCCTGAAGATGGCCGTGGCGGCAAGTGGCACGGTCAGTGAGATCCACATTCTTGAGGCGATGGATCCGACTGCCGCGCTCGAGCACGCCGCAGCGGCGGCGAAGGCGTACAAGCCAGCCGGCTAGGTAGGCTTGCCTTGCAGGAAGCGTGGGCCTACAGGCCCACGCCGCGGGCTGCGGCGGTGCGAGCGACGGACTCACGACGAGTAGCGCGCCGCAGAACAAGGGAGTGTCTGAAATTCTGTGTTCGAGGCGCTCAGAGACTCTTCCATGGCGGCGGTCGAAGCCTTCGGCGATCAGCACCACGCCGATCACCACCAGGAACGGGCCGCCCAGGATCAGGATCAGGTCGCGGCCCGAGATCCCTGCCCCAGCACCGTGAACAGCGGCTTGACCAGGCCGACGATCCAGGCCAGCGCCAGCTCAGGCGCGTCGCGGGTGGCAAACGCGATCCAGGCTTCGGGGCTGATCAGTAGTCCCATCGGGCTCTTGCTCCCGGGGCGCATCGGCGTGGACTGGGCATCTGAGCCGCCAGCCGATGCATGAGGTCCTTGAACGCGTCAGTGACTTTGCGACGCCCGACCGCCTCCAATGCGGCGACACTTGCCATCTCCAAGGAGATTACGATGAAGACATCCCAGACCCTGACTGTCCTGTCCGCGGCCGCCTGCGTCTTCCTGGCCGGCGCCGCACTCGCCCA
Organism: uncultured beta proteobacterium; assembly: GCA_963717575.1. Classification (GTDB taxonomy): domain Bacteria; phylum Pseudomonadota; class Gammaproteobacteria; order Burkholderiales; family Burkholderiaceae_C; genus Rubrivivax. The sequence continues at coordinate 234,633 of CAVQWK010000039.1, forward strand.
ACCCCTGCCCACGGCGGCGCCCGAGAGCGTGGGCTTCTCCAGCCAGCGGCTGCAGAACATAGACGCCTTTTTCGCCAACGAGATAGAGCGCAAGCGCGTGCCCGGCGCCGTGGTGGCCATCGCGCGCAACGGCAAGCTGATCTACTTCAAGGCCTTCGGCCAATCCGACCCGGTGCAGGGCAAGCCGATGAGCACCGACACCATCTTCCAGTTGGCGTCGATGACCAAGATCCAGGCCGCCGTGGGTGCGCTGGCGCTCACCGAACAAGGCAAGCTGCCTCTCTACGGCCGGCTGTCCGACCACTTCCCGGCCTTCGGCACCGCGCAAGTCGGCGTGCCGACACCCGACGGCAAGTTCACGACCGAGGCGCAGAAGCGTCCCATCCTGATCCACGACCTTTTCAGGCACACCTCCGGCATCCCCTACGGCGGTCGGCCCGACAGCGGCAGCCCCATCGTGGCACTGTGGCCGAGCGGTGCCGCGGCCTCGGTGATGGGCACGGCAGCGCAGATGACCGAAAACCTCGCCAAGCTGCCGCTGGTGCACCAGCCCGGCACAATCTACGAGTACGGCCTGTCGTTCGACGTTCTGGGCGCGGTGGTCGAGAAGATCACCGGCAAGACGCTGGGCGGCCACCTGTCGGACACGGTTTGGAAGCCGCTGAAGATGATAGACAGCACCTTCCGCCCCACCGAATCCCAGATGGCGCGCGTGGCGCGGCCGTTCCCGAACAACCCGTTGGACGGCAAACCCCAGGCCATCGGCGCGCTGGTGAGCCCTGCCACCTTCGACTGCGCTGGTGCATGCGCGTTCGGCACCATGGGCGACTACATCCGCTTCGGCCAGATGCTGCTCAACGGCGGCAACCTCGACGGCGCGCAAGTGCTGAGCCCGGCCACCGTGCGGCTGATGACCAGCAACCACCTGGGGAGCGGCATCCAGAACCGCGTGGCCAACGTCGAGCCGCACCGCGCCGGCTACGGCTTCGGCCTGGGGGTGGCGGTGCGCCTGGAACCGGGGCTGGCCTCAGTGCCCGGCAGCCCGGGCGAATACAGCTGGAACGGAGCGAACGGCACCGGATTCTTCGCCGACCCGAAGGAGCAGTTGGTGGTGGCCTTTGGCACCGCCGCGCCGGGCGAGCTCCGCAAGTACTACCGCGAGCAGGTGCAGGACCTCGTCTACGGCGCGATGAGCAAGTAGCCACAAGGCCATCTGGCGGAGGTCCTCACATTGCCGTCATCGAGCCTTCAGAGGATGGTGTGCGCCGCATTGCTGTCGACCCGCTGTACGGAGGGAGGCCCGGCACCCGACCCATCAGCGCCAGTTGGCCGCTGACCCGAAGTGCTGGACCAGCGTGACTGCGCCGCCGCGGCCCTCGTGTGCCTTGCGGCGGCGGGTTCATGCTGGGCCGCCCGCCGTACGCATGGCCGGCGTGACGCAAGGCCTGGGCCTGCACGCGCGCTGTATGGGCCGATTCAGGGAAGGTAACGGTTGCCGTTGGCCTTGTAGCGATCGACCGCCTTCTTCAGGTCGTCGAGCGCCTCGCAGGGCGAGCTGCACAGTTGCGCCAGCGTTGCCAGCTTCTGCTCGGCCTCGGGCAGCCTGCCCTTCATCAGATCGAGTTCGCCGGCGTACTCCAGCGCACCTTGGTGTTTCGGGTCGATGCGCAGCGCGGCGTCGTAGTGACGCTGCGCGCCGTCGAGGTCGGGCGCGGCCTGCTTGCGCAAGGCGTAGCCCATCAGGTTGTTCCAGTCAGCGCTGCTGGTGCGGTTGACGCGCTTCAGCTCGTCGATGGCCGCCAGCCAGCGCTGCGCGGCGATCGCGTCGCGCGCGCGCTTCAGCGGGTCGGCCGGCGCCGCGGCAGGCACGGGCTCGGGGGTGTCGGCGGCGTGCAGTGGGGCGCTGGCGAGCAGCGCGACGCCTGCGGTGACTGCGGCAAGGGCATGGAGGATGTTCATGCCCTCAGTCTGGCTCATTTGCGCCGCGGCCGCGTGACGTCGTCGATCAACATCAGGCTGCGAACGAGGTCTTCGACGGCCTCGCTCGGGTCGCTCGGCGGCTTGGCCGAGATCAACACGTGGCAGTGACGGCAGGGTGCAGGCCGAGGCAGTCGCAGAGCCGAACGAGCTGACGAGCCCCACCTGAGCCACAGGGTGGCTCGGCGCACGCCACATCGCCCCGAGGCTGCCGACGATCCGCAGACTGCCACGCCCACCACCCGACCCACGCGTGCCGGCGCTGGCAGAGCGACGCCGTCGTCGATGCGCTGATCACGCGGCCGTCGCGCGTTCGCAAGGCGTTCCGCCGCGGCAACGATTGATCAGCCCGCTCGCGTCGGCGACCACACCATCGCCACCTCCAGCCCCGGCTCTGCGTTGCGAAGGCGCAGCTCGCCGCCATGCGCCTGTGCCACCTGGCGGCACAGGTGCAGGCCCAGGCCCACGCCGCCGGCGCTGCGTGTGCGGGCCGCGTCAGGCCGGTGAAAGGGCTCGCCCAGGCGCGCGAGCTGGTCATCGGCCACGCCCGGGCCGTGGTCGCGCAGGCCCAGGGCCCAGCGGCCGTCGGGCTCCACGCGCAGGAAGAGCTGCGGCGGCCTTGGCGCACCGGCAGCATGGCGGCGCGCATTGGCCAGCAGGTTGCGCAGCATCAGCTTCACGCGTGTCTCGTCCACGCTCGCCACCGCCGGGGCCAGGGCGAGGTCGAGCGGGGTGCCGTCCTCGGCCGCCAGGTCGCGCAGCAGCGCGGCCAGGTCCAGCGGCGCATCCTGTAACGCGGCGTGGCCCTGCTGCAGACGCTCGCTCTCCAACAGCGTGGCGACGAGGTCGCGCATCTCCCCCAGGTCGCGCAGCAGCGCCGCGCGCTCGGGGCTGTCGTCCAGCAGTTCGGCGTTCAGCCGCGCGCGCGTGAGCGGGCTGCGCAACTCGTGGCTGATGGCCAGCAGCAGTGTGCGCTTGGCCTCCAGCATGCCGGCCAGGCTGCCCGCCATGCCGTCGATGCGCGTGGCCAGCGCACCGAGCTCGTCGTCGCGCAGCCGGCCCTGCGCCGCAAAGGCCGCGATGGGCTTGTCGAAGCGGCCGGTGGTGTAGGCGGCCACACCGGCGCCGATGGCGTCCAGCGGCCGCAGCAGCCGGCGCACGGCGAGGTAGGCCAGCGCCGTGATGATGGCGAGTAGGCCCAGCGCGATCCAGCCCAGGCGGCGCGGGCGCTGCTCGTCGGGCGGGGCCACGAGGCTGAAGCGCAGCAAGTGGCCGTCGGCCAGCGTGCGCGTGAGGCCCCAGCTCGCGGGACCGTGGCGGCCGTCGGCATCGTCGCGCTCGTGGAGGGGAACCTGGTCGGGATGGCTGTCGAAGCGCAGCGCCGGGCCGTCGATGCGCACGCGCACCGGCAGCCGGTCGGCGATGGCGCGCGCACGGGTCGGGTCGGGCGGCGTGCCGATCTCGGCGGCGAGGTGGTCCACGTAGTCGGCCACCAGCGGCTGCGCATAGCCCTGCCAGCCTCCCTGCAGCGCGCGCTGCAGCGTCAGCAGCAGCAGGGCGGCCAGCGCCAGCGCCAGCAGCAGGAACAGCGCGAGCAGCCGCGACTTCAGGCTGTGGCGGAAGCGATGCCAGGCCCGTCGGAATGTCGAGGCCGCTGCCATCGCGTCAGGCCCGCACGCCCGCGAACAGGTAGCCGGCGTTGCGTAGCGTGTGGATCACGTCCAGCGGCTCCAGCTTGCGGCGCAGCCGGCTCACCAGCAGGTCGACCGCGCGGCTCTGGATGTCCTCGGCGGCGCGGCCCCGCAGGCGCGTGAGGATGTCGTCACGGCTGAACACGCGGCCCGGCACGGCGGCCAGCAACAGCAACAGCTCGAACTCGGTGCCGGTGAGATCGACCACGCGGCCATCGAGCTGCACGCTGCGGCGCGCGGGGTCGATGAGCAGGCGCTCGAAGCGCAGCGGGTTCGGCGTGTCCAGCGCCGCGGCGGGTGCCGCCGTCGCGGCGCTGCGCCGCCACACCGTCTGCAGCCGCGCCAGCAGCTCGCGCGGCTCGAAGGGCTTGGGCAGGTAGTCGTCGGCCCCGAGCTCGAGGCCCACCACGCGGTCCATCACGTCGCCGCGGGCGGTGAGCATCATGAGCGGCAGCGTGCCCAGCGGCGGCGGCTCGCGGCGCAGCTGGCGGCACAACTCGAAGCCGTCCATCTCGGGCAGCATCACGTCCAGCAGCGCAGCGTCGAACGGGGCCTTCGGGCCCGGCGTGCGCAGCAGTGCCAGCGCGTCGCTCGGACGCGTGGCCTGCTGCAGCTCGATGCCGTGGCGGCGGAAGAAGGCCGCCAGCGGCGGGCCGAGCGCCTCGTCGTCATCGACGAGCAGAAGCCGGCGCGTCGCGGGCGGGGTGGTCATGACGCGATGTTATGGCGCGGGCCTTCTGTCGTCGCTGCGGCCGTGGCGGTGGTGGTCCCGACCACGGTCCAGCATCTCGCGCAGCTCGGCCTGTTGCGCCGGGCGCAGGCTGTCGTAGAAGTCGGCCGCGGCGTCGACGAGCGCCGGGCTCTGCGCGCCGGCCATCGCCAGCTGGGCCTGCACGACGGTGTTGACACGGCCGCGGTCGAAAGTGGCGCCGGCGATGGCGGCCTTGAACTCGTCGCGCGGGTCGGCGCTGGTGGCCACCATCGCGTTGCGCGTCTCGCGCAACCGCTCGGCCAGCGCGGCCAGCTTGGCCTTCTGCGCGGCGTCGAGCTCGAGCTTGCTCGCCGCGCGCTCGAGCACGCGGCCCTGGAGCGGCGCGGCCTCGGCGGCCGAAACGGCTCGCCAGCCGAAGTCCGCACCGTGGTGACGATGCGCCCAAGCGGCCAGGCCGCCGAGCAGCGTGGCGGTGGCGGCCAGGCCGATGAGGGTGCGCTTGATCCAGGTCTTCATGGGGAACTCCTCGGGTGGGTGGAAGGTGTGCCCATGGTCGGTCGGCGCCGCCCGTGTGTCCTGTCGGTGCGGTATCGCTGCGTATCGTTTCTTGTCAAGCCTGCCCTACCATGTCGGGCGAAATGACCGCCCCGATTCCCACCGCCGAACGGCTCGAGCCCGGCAGCAGTTCTTCGAAGCGACCGCCGGGTTGGCCCGCGCCCGCGTGATCAGGCGGTCACGGCGCCCGCGCCCGCGTGCGCCGGCTCTGGCGCACCTTGCCAGAGCATGTCGTAGCCGAGCTCGCGCGTGTCGCTGCACATCGCCGCCAGCGCCGCGAAGCGGGCCTTGAACACGCTGTCGGCGTGCGAACGCTCGTGCTGCCCGAACGAGCGCCAGTAGGTCACGATCACGAGGTCGTGGTCGGCGCCCTGCGGCGCGTGGATCGAACCCTCGTCGGACACGAAGCCCGAGAAGCGAAACACCTGCCCAGCGACGAAGCCGCCCTTGTCACCGCCGTAGGTCTCCTTGACGACATTGCACATCTCCGCCAGCGCCACTTCGACGTCGTCGTAGGTCACGCCCGGCTTGAGCTTGACAGTGTTGAACAGCAACTTGACGCCGTAGGGGATCGTGATGGGTCCGAACATCGGGGGGTCTCCAAAAAACGGGTGGGGGGTATCGATGGCGTGCATGGTGCCGTCAAGTGCCACGGTCTTGTTCGAAGCCCGCGCCATGGCCTCGGCCGGCGCGGGGTCTTCGCGATTGCGCAGACGCATCAGGGACCATCCCCATGGTCCACCCCCCGCCGACTCAGGGGTTCAGCGGGCGTTCTGGTGCATTGCTGCGAGCGCCGCGAGCCTGAACACGAGCATCAGGTTGTTGGCCGGCATGTCCACCCGCTCGGCGAACACCAGCCCGGCGCGCTCGGCCTCGTCCACCACGTCGTCCAGCCGCCTCAGACCCCACTCGGGATTGCGGCTGCGCAGGTCGGTGTCGAAGGCCAGATTGCTCGCGGCGGTCGGTTCGCCGTCGACCCGATAAGGTCCGTACAGGATGAGCGCGCCGCCGACGGCCAGATGCCGCGCCGCGCCCTGCATCAACGCGGCGCAGGTGGCCCATGGCGAGACGTGCAGCATGTTCACGCAGACCACCGCGTCGAAGCGCCCCAGGGCCGGCGGCCACTGCGCCGCCAACACGTCGAGCTGCAGCGGCGGCAGCACGTTGGCCGCCGAGCCGCAGCGCGCCGCGATCACGGCCAGTTGCTGCGCCTGCGCGTCGGTGGGCTGCCAGGACCAGCCCGGGCGTTCGGTCGCGCAATGCGCCGCATGCTGACCCGTGCCGCTGGCGATCTCGAGCACCTTGGCGCGGTCGGGCAGCAGACGGCTCAATACCTCGAGGATCGGAGCCTTGTTGCGCTCGGCCGCTGGGCTGGACGGCAGTTCCTGGGCACTCATCGACGCGGCTCCTTCTCGGTGGCATCCTGCTTCAGGGTCGGATAGGGTGAATTCCCTGGATCTGGATCACGCTGCTCCTCCCCCCGATGTAGCTCAGCCGCCGCTGAGCGCCTGGACGATGGCCACATCGTCGTCCGGCTGCAGCGGCAGCGCCAGATCGAAGGTGGCCAGGCCGTTGACGAAGACGCGCATGTTCGGCCGCAAACGGTCCTGCTCGTCGACCATGCGAAAGCGCAGCCCGGGGAACTGGCGGTCCAGGTCCGCCAGGATCTCGCCCAGCGTCGCACCGGCCGCCTCGACTCGCGACACCTTGGTGTAGGAGCGCAGACTGCTGGGGATCAGGATCCGCATCTTCAGGCCAGTGCAGCCACCTCGACGGCGTAGATCTCGGGCAGGTGCCGGGCCACGCAGGTCCAGCGGCCGCCCTCGTCGCGGCTCTGCCACAGCTCGCCGCTGGTGGTGCCCAGGTACAGGCCGACGGGGTCGCTCGCATCGGCCGTCATGGCCTGGCGCTTGACCGTCCACCAGGCCTGCCCGGCCGGCAGGCCGGAGTCCTGGCGCGTCCAGGTCTTGCCGGCGTTGCGGGTCACGTAGGCGGCAGGACGGCCCTGCGGGCTGGTGCGCGGCCAGACCGAAGTGCCGTCCATCGGGAAAACCCAGGCCGTGTTGTCGTCGCGCGGGTGCACGACCATGGTGAAGCCGATGTCGCCGACCTTCTTGGGCATCTTGCCGCCGATGCGCACCCACTCGTCGCCGGGCCGGTCCAGCCGGTAGATGCCGCAGTGGTTCTGCTGGTAGAGCCGATCGGGGTTGCTCGGGCACAGCCGGACCACGTGCGGATCGTGGAAGGTCAGCGTGGTGGGGTCGAAACCGCCGACCACCTCCAGACCCTTGACCAGCGTCGACCAGCTGCGCCCGCCATCGGTCGATTCGTGCACGCCGCCGCTGGACATCGCGAAGTACAGGTGCGCCGGGTCGCGCGGGTCGACGATGATGGAGTGCATCTTGGGGCCGTCGGGCGTGCCGTCCTGCACGCTGCCCATCCACTCGCGGTACTTCGGATCGTCGTTGATGCCGGAGAAAGGCGCCCAGGTGACCCCGCCGTCTTCGGATCGGAACAGGCCTTGCGGCGAGGTGCCCGCATACCAGGTGCCGCGCTCGCTGGCATGGCCCGGCGTGAGCCAGAAGGTATGGTCCACCGTGCGCGCCGGGGCGCCGCCCTCGGCGGGCTTGGCAAAGGCGGGCGGCTTGGCCGCCTCCTTCCAGGTGCGGCCCATGTTGGTCGAACGGAAGACGGTCGGGCCCAGGTGGCCGGTCTTGGCCGCCGCCAGCAGGGTGCGGCCGTCGCGCGGGTCGAGCATCAGGTGGCTGATGGTGTGGCCCAGGAAGTGCGGGCCGTCGACCTGCCAGGCCTTGCGCCTGGCATCGCTGCGGAACAGCCAGGCGCCCTTGCGCGTGGCGACCAGCACGACCAGGCCGGGCGCCGCGGCGCTGCGCTTCGTCGATTGCTTCTTGGCGGGCCTTGCCGCCTTCGTGGCTTGGACGGAACCGGTTGCCATCGGCATCTCCTGGGCTGAGGGTGGCAGACCTTAGCGCGCGCCGAGATTGAATGCAATTGTGGCCGGCAGGCGGCCCGCCGACTGCGGCAGGCCTTCTTCCGATCGACCGCCGCGGGCGTAAGCTTGGGCGCAGCGGGAAGACAGCCGCGTCCGGGCCCACCGGGGACAATGCACGACAAGAACGGAGACACGACGATGCCCAGCCAATCTGAGACCCTCCATGGCGAACGCACCGACCAGGTGCTGGCTCTTGCGGCGGCGCGCCTGCAACCGGCCCAGCGGCCGCTGGTCGAGGCCTTCGGGCGCGAGTACTTCCACCGCCTGGACACCGACGACATGCTCGCGCGCACGCCCGAAGACCTGCTCGGCGCCTTGCTGGCGCATTGGCAGTTCGGCGCCCGGCGCAACCCCGGCGAGACCCTGGTGCGGGTGCTCAGCCCGGCCGTGGCCGAGAACGGCTGGGCCTCGCGCCACTCGGTGATCGACATCGTCAACGACGACATGCCCTTCCTGGTCGACACCACGACCATGGAGATCAACCGCCAGGGCCTGACGCTGCACCTCATCGTGCATCCGATCTTCGCGGTCGAGCGCGACGCGCAGGGCCAGCTGCTGTCGATCGCGCCGCGCAGCGAGACCTCCGAGCCACCCGGGACGCGACACGAGTCGTGGATGCACATCGAGGTCGACCGCATGGTCGACCCGCAGCAGCGCGCCGAGCTGGCCGCGGGCCTCGAGCGCGTGCTGCGCGACGTGCGCGCCGCCGTCGAGGACTGGAAGCCGATGATGGGCCGCATGCACCAGGCCATCGCCGAGTTCGAGCGTGCGCCGGCCGCACTGCCCGCCGAGCAGGTCGAGGAGAACCTGGCCTTCCTGCAATGGCTGGCCGAGGACCACCTGACCGTGCTCGGCTACCGCTGTCACGACCTCGTCAGCGAGCAGGGCCAGGACGCGCTGCAGCTGGTGCCGGGCAGTGGCCTGGGGCTGCTGCGCGAGACCGCGCAGGAGAAGCTGTCGGCCAGCTTCTCGGCGCTGCCGCCCAACGCCCGGGCCCTGGCGCGCGCGCCGCTGCCGATGCTGCTGATCACCAAGGCCAACACGCGCTCGACCGTGCACCGACCCGGCTACACCGACTACGTCGGCATCAAGCGCTACAACGCCGCGGGCGAGGTGATCGGCGAGCACCGCTTCATCGGCCTGTTCACGTCCACCGCCTACAGCGCCCGCGTCGCCGAGACGCCGCTGCTGCGCGGCAAGGTCGAGGCCATCGCCGCGCGCGCCGGCCTGCCGCCGGGCGGCCACTCGGCCAAGGCGCTGCACCACATCCTGGAAACCTATCCGCGCGACGACCTGTTCCAGATCTCGGACGACGACCTGTACGACACCGCGCTGGGCATCCTGGCGCTCGGCGAGCGCCAGCGCCTGCGCCTGTTCGTCTGCCGCGATCCCTTCGACCGCTTCGTCTCCTGCCTGGTCTACGTGCCGCGCGAGGCCTACTCCACCGACCTGCGCATCAAGTTCCAGCGCATCCTGGTGGACGGCCTTCGGCGGCAGCGGCGCCGAGTTCGACGTGCAGCTCAGCGAAGCGGTCCTGGCGCGCATCCACTTCACCGTGCGCACCACGCCGGGCCAGTGCCGCGGCGATGGACCGCAAGGAGCTCGAGGGCAAGCTCGCCGCCGCCGCGCGGCGCTGGGACGACGAGTTGCGCGATGCGCTGATCGAGGCCGACGGCGAGGCCCGCGGGCTGGAGCTCTTCAAGCGCTGGGCTGCGGGCTTTCCGCTCGGCTACCGCGAACGCGTGAGCGCCCGCGCCGCCGTGCCCGACGTGCTGAAGATCGCCGGCCTGTCGGCCGAGTCGCCGCTGGCACTGGCGCTGTACCGGCCGCTGGGCGCCGAGCCCGGCGCGCTGGGCTTCAAGGTCTACCGGCTGGGCGGCGCCGTGGTGCTGTCGGACAGCCTGCCGATGCTCGAGCACATGGGCGTGCGCGTGCTCGGCGAGCACAACCACCGCATCGGCGCGGCGGCGGAGAGCGCGGCGGCAAACGACGCGATCTCGCTGCACGACTTCGAGCTGCAGGCCAGCCTGTCCGAGGAGATCGAGCCCGAAGCGCTGGCGCGGCTGTTCGAGGACGACCTTCGCCCGCGTCTTCACCGGCAGCGTCGAGAACGACGACTTCAACCGCCTGGTGCTGCGCGCCGGCCTCGCCGACCGACGAGATCGTGGTGCTGCGCGCTTATGCCAAGTACCTGCAGCAGATCGGCTTCGCACTGTCGCAGGCCACGATCGAGGCCACGCTGGCGGCGCACCCGCGCATCGCGCGCATGCTGGTGGGCCTGTTCAAGCTGCGCTTCGACCCGTCAGCGCACGACGAGCTCGGGGCCGCCGCGCAGGTCAACGCGATCGAGAAGGCGCTCGAGAAGGTCAGCAACCTGCAGGAAGACCGCGTGCTGCGGCAGTTGCTGGCGCTCATTCAGGCCACGCTGCGCACCAACTTCTGGCGCACCGGCGTCGGCCACTCGGGCGCGCCCGGCCCGCGGCGCAGCTTCCTGAGCTTCAAGCTCGACTCGGCCAAGGTGCCCGGCCTGCCCGAGCCGCGGCCGCTGTACGAGATCTCGGTCTACTCGCCGCGCTTCGAGGGCATCCACCTGCGCGGCGGCAAGGTGGCGCGCGGCGGGCTGCGCTGGTCCGACCGGCCGGAGGACTTCCGCACCGAGGTGCTGGGCCTGGTGAAGGCGCAGATGGTGAAGAACACCGTCATCGTGCCGGTGGGCAGCAAGGGCGGCTTCGTGCTGAAGAAGGCGCCGCCGGCTGCGGATCGCGAGGCCTACATGAAGGAGGGCATCGCCTGCTACCAGGACTACCTGCGCGCGCTGCTCGACCTCACCGACAACCTGGTGGGCGGCAAGACCGTGCCGCCGCCGCAGGTCGTGCGCATCGACGACGACGACCCCTACCTGGTGGTGGCGGCCGACAAGGGCACGGCGACGTTCTCCGACTACGCCAACGCGGTCAGCGCCGAGTACGGCCACTGGCTGGGCGATGCCTTCGCCTCCGGCGGCAGCGTCGGCTACGACCACAAGGCCATGGGCATCACCGCGCGCGGCGCGTGGGAGAGCGTCAAGCGGCACTTCCGCGAGCTCGGCGTCGACACGCAGAGCACGCCGTTCACCGTCGTCGGCATCGGCGACATGTCGGGCGACGTGTTCGGCAACGGCATGCTGCTGTCGCGGCACATCCGGCTGCTGGCGGCCTTCGACCACCGCCACGTCTTCATCGACCCGAGCCCCGACGCCGGCGGCCTCGTTTGCCGAGCGCGAGCGCCTGTTCAAGCTGCCGCGCTCGTCGTGGGCGGACTACGACAACCAGCTCATCTCCGCCGGCGGCGGCGTCTGGGCGCGCTCCGAGAAGTCGATCCCGATCTCGCCGCAGGCGCAGGCCGCGCTCGGCATCACCGCCGACCGGCTGACGCCCAACGAGCTGCTCAGCGCCATCCTGAAGGCGCCGGTCGACCTGCTCTACAACGGCGGCATCGGCACCTACATCAAGGCCAGCACCGAGACCCACGCCGAGGTCGGCGACCGCGCCAACGACGCGCTGCGCATCAACGGCCGCGAGCTGCGCTGCAAGGTGGTGGCCGAAGGCGGCAACCTGGGCTGCACCCAGCGCGGGCGCATCGAGGCCGCGCTGGCCGGCGTGCGCATCAACACCGACGCGATCGACAACTCGGCCGGCGTCGACACCTCCGACCACGAGGTCAACATCAAGATCCTGCTCGGCCTGGCCATCAGCGACGGCGAGATGACGCTGAAGCAGCGCAACACGCTGCTGCCGAAGATGACCGACGACGTGGCCGCGCTGGTGCTGCGCGACAACTACTTCCAGTCGCAGGCGCTGTCGATCGGCGGGACGCCAGGGCGTGGCGCTGATCGACCAGCAGGCCCGCTTCATCCGCTTCCTGGAGCGCGCCGGCCGGCTCAACCGCGCCATCGAGTTCCTGCCCACCGACGACGAGATCCAGGAGCGCAAGGCGCGCGGCATCGGCCTGACCAGCCCCGAGATGGCGGTGCTGCTGGCCTACAGCAAGATGTGGCTGTCCGACGAGCTGATGGCCTCCGACCTGCCCGAAGACCCGTGGATCGCCACGGCGCTGGAGCGCTACTTCCCGGCGCTGCTGCGCGAGAAGTTCGGCGCCTACATCCCGCGCCACCCGCTCAAGCGCGAGATCATCGTCACCTACGTGCTCAACAGCATGGTCAACCGCGTCGGCTCGACCTTCGTGCACCGGCTCAGCGAGAGCCACCGGCGCCAAGCCGGCGCTGGTGGTGCGCGCCTACCTGGCCACGCGCGAGGTCTTCGGCTACGTGCCGCTGTGGCAGCAGATCGAGGCGCTGGACGACAAGGTCAGCGACGCGCGTGCAGGCGGAGATGATCAACGAGCTGGGCCGCCTGGGCAGCCACGCCACGCGCTGGTTCCTGCGCTCGCGGCGACTGGCCGAGCCGATGGAACAGGTCGTCAAGCGCTTTGCTCCCGCCGTGGAGGCGCTGCGCAAGCGGTTTGCCGCCGAGAGCGCCACCTCGCCCCGCGCCGCGGCCTGGCTGCAGGCCGGCGTGCCGGCGCCGATCGCCCAGGCGGTGGTCTCGGCCGACGGCCTGTTCGCAGCGCTGGACATCGCCGAGATCGCCGATGCGACGCAAGCGCCCGATCGACGAGGCGGGCGCCGTGCACGCCGGCCTGGGCCAGCGCCTGGGCTTGGCCCGGCTGCGCCAGCAGATCGACACCTTGCCCACCGACAACTATTGGCAGACCCTGGCCAAGGGCGCGCTCGGTGACGACCTGACCGGCCTGCAGCGCTCGATCGCCCTGGACGTGCTGAATCACGGCCAGGGCGCCGCGACCGCAGATGCTGGCCTCGTGGGAGCAGCGCAACCAAGCCGCCATGGATCGCGTCCAGCGGCTGCTGACCGAGCTGGGCGACGCCAAGTCGGTGGATCTGGCGATGCTGTCGGTGGCGCTGCGGGAATTGCGCAACCTGGCCTGAACACCGTCGGAGGCGGCTCCAAGCCAGCCGTACATCAGTACCCGCCTCTGGCCGATCACGAGCGTTTGCCGCATGTGCCGGGAGGCGGCGTTCAGAACAGCCGCTTCAGCGCATGTGGCAGCGTCTTCGACTCTGGCAACCAATGACCAATCACGAGACCGGTGACCACTGTCACGGTCAGGACGATGGCCATTGGACCTGCGGTGCGCCGTACGGCATGACGGAGCCAGCCTTCGCGCTGAGCCTTCAGGGCGAGGGCTCCGCCAGCCGAAGCAAAGGCGATCTCCACGGCGACGCCCATGAGCACCTCGACGCCAAAGAGCCCGAAAACGGCAAAGCCGAGCACAGCGGCCAGCGCTACCGCGATGCCGAAGGCCAAGGCAATCGGTACCAGCACAACCGCGCCCTCGTCAGCGCTGCCAACTGCGACTGCAGTTGCGGAGGCAACGTCGCCTACGACGGAGCTTCCAGCGTCGGTGGCTGCTGAGACGGCTTCGCCAACAGCGTCGGGCGGATCGAAGCTTCCGCCGGCACCGCCGCCGCCGAAGTCGCCTCCGGCCCCAGATCGAAAGACCGAAGCGTCGGCCACCCTGGCGCCGTCTGACGCCCTGGAGATCAGATCGAACCCCGGATCGCTAATGTCGAGCGAGCCCTCGTCTCGCGAAAGGAGCCAGCGGGACCACGCCCACAAGAGCCCCAGATAGACCACGTAGGCGCCGACGAGGGCGATACCGTGCCGGAGCGCCATCGAGCCGATCCCGGCGACCATCAGCATGTGCGAGATGCTCCACAGGACACCGAACGTGACAAGTCCAATGAGGAGCACATGAAATCGCACCCACCGGCGACGGTGCAGATCTGCGTGAACGCCGCGCTCGAACTTCCGCGCCGCTGATCTGGGCGACACGGGCACTGCGAACCGGCCCCGCACTTTGTTCATAGGAATTCCCCACGCCTCCGGTCGCGGAGTGTGGCAGAGACGGGGTGCGCACGATCGCGACCAAATAGATGCTTCGAAGGTCAGCCATTGGGGCGGCTTCTCGACTGTTCACTCCTGGCCGGGAGTGCCAGTCCAGTGCCTCGCCTGGAAGCTGCCTCTCGGGCTGGGTGTACGGCCCGCCCGAGGGGCCGCCCGGTCGGCCTTGTTTGAATCAGCGGCAGGGCGGCCCTGCGCCTTGCCGCAGATCGACGTAGCAGGCCGTCGGAGCCGCAGGCTCAAGGTCGGCTCCCCGGCGCGGTCGCCTGCTCACACCGGCGGCCATAGCGAGATGTTCCGGGGAACTGCCACTCAGCGGTCTTGCGAGCCTCGAGCGGTAGGTGATCGGGTGGCGCCCATGCCGGTGAGGCCGCCGGGGCGTGCAGCGTCTGCAATCCGCCCGGCGCGACACCTCCGGCGACCCACTGCCGCCCCGGCGTCCGCCGCGCCCATGCAACTCAGCGCTTCATGCCGCGCGCCAGCGCCCCGCTCACCCGACGCAGCAACCACTTCGGTGTGGCGCGCCCGGCGACCACGGTCGCCTGGTTGATCGCCCCGGGCACGCGGATGACCTCGCCGCCCATGCAGGCTGCGAAGCCCTCGTCGGCGACCGCGTCCGCGCCGCCGATCACGAAGCCCGGCAGCCGGCCCAGGGACGGGCTCGACTGCTCGGCGTGGCTCAGCATGGGCGTGGCGGTGATGCCCGGGCAAAGGGCCGTGACGCTGACGCCGGTGCCCCGCAGTTCTTCGGCCAGCGACTCCGTCAGCGACAGCACATAGGCCTTGGTGGCAGCGTAGGTGGCCAGCATCGGCACCGGCTGGAAGGCCGCGATCGACGCCACGTTCAGCACGCGCCCTGCGCCGCGCTCGACCATGCCGGGAACGAAGCACGCCAGCATGTCGGTCAGCCCCGACACGTTCAGGTCGATGAGCTCGCGGTGGCGCGTCGCCTCCATGTCGATGAAGCTGCCGTGCGCCAGCACGCCGGCGCAGTTGACCAGCACATCGATGGGTCGGCGCGCGCGCTTCATCTGCGCGGCCAGCTGCCGCGCGGCATCGGGTTGCGACAGGTCGGCCGGCGCCACCCAGGCGCGGATGCCGTGCGCTGCGGCCAGGGCCCGGGACTGCTGCTTCAGCTTGTCCTCGCTGCGCGCCACCAGCACCAGGTTGAAGCCGGCGCGCGCGAAACGCTGTGCCAGGGCCGCCCCGATGCCAGAGGAGGCTCCCGTGACGAGCGCGGTGCGGCCGCCGCCCGGAAGATCTTGCGTCATCGCGAACTCCTTTCCGCGGCCGCGGCGTCGATCGGCAGCAACCGGTCAAGATACTCGAAGCTGTCACGTTCATCGGCCTTCCCCGTCCGCAACGATCGAGAACTGCAGACCCGCCCGCGCCTGCAGGCGACGCACCAGGGCCAGGCCCATCGCCGCGCCGGGCGTCCACACGCCGCCTGCGGCGAGCGCTCGGACCGACCTCCTCGACCAGGCAGAGCGCGGCCTCGGCGATCATCTTCGAGGTCGATCCGTAGCCCGGGTCGCGGTCGCCCTGCACCCGGGCCTGCAGCGTTCGCCCATCGGCCGTCTCGCCGCTGAACAGCAGTTCGTAGCGGCCCGCTTCGCGCGCGTGTGCACTGGGGCCCTGGCCCGGCTTGGGCAGCACGAATCGGCGCAGCAGCCCACGTGCCGGCGCAAAGCCCAGCAGCGCGGTCTGGATGCGGGCATAGCGGGCCATCGCCCGCGCCCGTCGCTCGCCGGCGGCGCCGTCACCGCAGAGCATGCGTTCGTCGTAAACGAAGTCACGTCCCCAGGGGTGGCCGCGCAAGGCGTTGGTGCGGTGAACGTTCTTGGTGTTGATGGGCGCCATGATGAAGGGCGCGGTCCACGACCGCGCCGCCTCGTCGTAGGCTGCTGCGTCGCCAGCGGGTTGGGCCGGTCCGCGAAAACCGGGGGTCAACGCGAACGGGTCGGCCAGGGTCTGCGCCAACGCGGGATCGCGCCCCACCTGTTCGATGGTGGCCAATGCACTGGCCATCGTTCCCCCCGAGAACCCGCCCTTCATGACCCGCACGCGCCCGCGCACCTGGCGCAGTGGCACGCCGAAGCGCCGCACGGCTTCGTCCTGCAGGAACACGACGCCGAGGTCGAAGGGAATGGAGTCGAAGCCGCACGAGAAGACGATGCGCGCCCCGCTGGCGCGGGCCGGCGCCTGCAGCCGCGGAATCATCTGCGCCATCCAGACGGGCTCGCCGCAGAGATCGAGGTAGTCCGTGCCCGCGTGCGCACAGGCTGTCACCAGGGCCTGGCCGTGGCGCTGGTAGGGGCCCACCGTGGTGATGATGGCCCTTGCCTGCGCGACCAGCGCGCCCAGCGAGGTGGCGTCCGCCGCATCGGCCTCGAGCAGCGGCACGTCGCCGTCGGCACCGATGCGCCTGCGAACCTCGCGCATCTTTGCCAGGTTGCGGCCGGCCATCGCCCACGACACATCACCGCCCACGCCATACCGCGCGTTCAGATGTTCGGCCACCAGGCGCCCGGTGAAGCCGGTGGCACCGAAGACGATCAGATCGAGAGCCTTGGGCATGGGGTTCCTGGCACACACGGTGCGATGCAGGCCCTGCATTTTGGTCCATGCATCGTCAACGGACACCTCGACATGCCGGGGGTCGGCGCGGCCGCGCTTCCAAGCTTGCGGTGCGGCCTGCGCGAACTCGCAGAGTCGACGTGCCGATCGCCGGAGTGCGGCGACGCTCGTTCCAGACCGACTTGGCCGCGGCCCATGCCGGTCGCCGCTGAAGGGCGGTCGGATGACCGCTTGTCAGCGGCCCCAACTGACAGCCCCGACCCAAACCGGGTATCGAGCTGCCGAGACTGACGGCCGCGAGGCAGTCCTTGGCGGGCGCAGTGGTGGCCGTGGCACGAGCGCCGCCAGCCGCTGCATGAATTGCAGTGGCGACATCACCAAGTGAGCGGTGCCATCGCCCCAGGGCGTGATCGCCAGCCCAGGCTGCGCGCCGCGCCAACGCCCCGCAAGCACGTCAACGACCTGCCAGGCCGCCCGCCATGACCGCGGTCATTCGGAACATCGCATCGTGAGCGCAGCCATCGTCGAGCGCCCCGCGATGCCCGCCGAATGCCACCAGCAACGGGGTGATGTCGGGTGCACCGCGGTCGGCCCGCGCGCCGGGCTCGAGCCGGAAGATCGTCTTGCCTTCCTTGACCGTCTCTGTGACCTTGATGTCGGCAATGGTGGTGGGTTCGACCGCCGTCGGGTCCTTCGACAGGATGGCGAAATCGGCCAGCTTGCCGTTCTCCAGGCTGCCTTTGGTCTTCTCCTCGAAGTGGTGGTAGGCAGGCCAGATCGTCATGGCCTTCAAGGCGGTGATGACATCGACCCGATGCTCGGTGCCGACGATGCGGCCCGAGCCGCGGGCGCGGCGGGTGACGGTGGCGTCGAGCACGCGCATCGAATCCGGGAAGGCGACGGGCGCGTCGTGGTGGCTGGAGAAGATCATGCCGCGCTTGCGCGCCCACCCGGTGGGCGAGATGTTCATGCCCGCCTGCGGGCCCACCGTGTGATCGAGGTGCCAGTCGCCCCAGTAGAAGGTGTGCATCGGGAACAGCGACGGGATGACGCCGAGCGCCTTGTAGCTGTCGAGTTGGTCCTCGCGCAGGAACTGGCCGTGGATGAGTACTGGGCGCAGGTCCTTGGCTCTCGGGAAGCGCGCCTGTGCCGCCCGATGTGCGGAGATGAGCATGTCGGATGCGCGCTCGCCGTTGGCGTGCGTGATGACCTGGATGCCGCTTTCGGACGCCCACTGCACGGCATCCATGACCTGTTCAGCCGAGGCCGCCGCATAGCCGGAATAGCCTGGCGGGTAGTTGCCCACTGGCTTGTAATAGGGCCGGTCGCGCCAGGCGGTGAAGCCCTGCGGGCTGCCGTCGATGGTGAGCTTGGCGCCCGCGACCCGGAAGCGGTTGGTGTAGGTCGCGCTCTGGTTGGTCTTGATGTAGGCGCGATCGACGAGCACATCGGGATAGGTTGTCACGTCGTTCGCGAAGCCGCCTTCCGCGGCCACCTGCTTGATGAGGTCGGCGATCGCGGGGATGGACCGCCCTTCCTGCGCCGTCGTGTAGCCAAAACTGGCCCACAGCTTGGCGCCCTCTCGCGCGAAGATCTTCAGTCCTTCCGGCCCGATGCGGCCAAGCACCACGGGCATGGCGGCAAAGAGCGCAGTCTCCTCCAGCGTGCCGTTGGGCTCGGTGGAGCCCGGCTTGCGCTGGATGACGCCGCCCGCCGGATCCTTGCTGTTGGCGTCGTAGCCCATGGCCTTCAGCATGGCGGAATTGACGGTGGCCAAGTGCGATGACTGGTGAACGATGATGACGGGGATGTCCTGCGACACGGCGTCCAGTTCTTCCCTGGTCGGGTGGCGCAGTTCCTTGAGTTGCGCGTTGTCGTAGCCGAAGCCGATGACCAGCTTGGCCTTCTCGATGGCGGCTGCGTTCTTCTGCATCCAGTCGCGCAGCGTCTGCTGCAGCGAGGCGATGTCCTGCACTATGCCGTCGGGCGGGGCCAGCAGGTTGGCCGACAGCGCCTGCAGGCCCCCAAGGACGATGTGCCCGTGGGCGTCGACGAAGCCGGGCACCAGGGTTCGACCCCCGAGGTCCACGAGCTGCGTCGCCGGGCCCTTCAGCTTCATGACCTCGCTGCGCTTGCCCACGGCCAAGATCTTGCCGTCCGCCACGGCGACTGCCTCGGCGCGCATGGCCTTGTCGTTCATGGTGAGGATAGGACCTCCCGTCCAAATGCTATCGGCGGTCTGCTGCGCTGCAACCGGTGCTACGAAGGCGATGCCGGCCACCAGGGCGGCAACGATGCCGAAAGTCCGCGCGGAGTGCTGCCATGGGGCGCGGAACCGGGGCCCGCCGGACAAGCACTGCGCAAAGCCCCGCGTGGTGGGGTCTCGTTCGATCATGGGGTTGCTCCTGGACTTTTGGGGGGCTGTTAAGTTGTGCTTCGGGGTCGGTCGTGTCGCATGCGGAGGCCGGATGGCTCAGACCATCCCAGGGCCAGGACAGGCGGCAGCGGCGCAGTTGCGACGCGAGTTGCCGGGGTGGACATCATTGACGCACTCTCGTGCTCTCGCTGCGCCGCCATCGGCGCGTCACAGACGCAGATCATCCCCAATAACCCACCGGCCAGTTGTCAAAGTCTTGACAACTTCCGGACCGTCGCCAGACTCCCGCGACCTGTCCAAACAATTGCCCCACTGTCCGTGTCGCCCGAAGCTCCCGAGATCGACGTCCTGCGCCGCGGCCGTTGGTTCGCTTCGCTGCCGTCGGCCCTGCAGACGCGCATTGCTCAGTTGGCCGTGCTACGGACATTCCGCACAGGCCAGTACCTGTTGCGCGCGGGCGATCCGCCGCGCGGCATGTTCGGGCTGGTCAGCGGCCGTACACGACACATCTACGTGGTGGGCGAGGACCGCGAGGTGCTCCTGCATGTCGGCGGCCCGGGCCTGTGGACAGGTGAGTACGTGCTGATATCGCGTGGCCACTCGATCAACAGCGTGATCGCCGACGCACCTACCACGGCGCTGTACCTCAGCGCGAAGGATTGGCAGCGCATGGTCGACGAGGAACCCCGTTGGATGAGCCACTTCGCAGTGCTGCTTGCCGAACGCTTTGCAACGGCGTTCCGAGCCTATGCCGAAGCGCAGGCGCTGTCGCGCGACGAATGGGTCTACGCGCGGCTGAGGTTGGTGGCGCAGGTCGAGCGCGAGCACGGCGCAACGGCATCCCGGATCCAGCTCTCCCAATCGCACTTGGCGAGCATGGTCGGTGTGTCGCGCCAGACCTTGAACGCGGCACTGGGGCGCCTGCAACAGCGTGGGCTGTTGCGGGTGAGTTTTCGCTTGATCGAACTCGTCGATTGACTCAGGCGGCCGAGGTCAGACCCGACCGGCCGTGGGGAGGCGGGCACTAACGGGCGCCTCTCGGGCTGAGGTGCATAGGACAGCCTGGGTCACTCTTCGATTTCGACGGCATCGATGTACAGGCATGCCGATGACACCCGGCGCGCAAGGCAAATCGCCGGCGTCTTCCTGGCACGGAACTTCTAAGACCCTCGAGATCAAGAGCGCACCGATCTGCACGAAAAGACGACTACCCCTTGTTGCGATCGTCCACGGGCGGCACGGTCCCGACGAAAATGCCGGCAACACCGCGCGAAATTGACAGAAACGATCAACGCGCGGTGAGGCCGGTAGCGCCACTCTCGCTACAAGGGGCCACCGCCCGCGCTCCTGGTCGCCCGAGTTTCCTCGGCCACCATGTCGCGAAAGCGACGCGCCACCATGCTTTCGTCAGTTGCGTGATAGGCCAGGGCGATGCCGATGACTGCGTCACGCGGCAGATCGCGGATCGGCCGGAAGGCCACGCGCGTCGGCGCGTGGGCCGCGCTGACGGCGGGCACAAGTGCCAGGCCCAGGCCACCTTCGACCAGACCGATCAGCGTCTGTACCTGCACGCCCTCCTGCGCCACGGTGGGGCTCACGCCGGCGCGCTGCAACAGTTGCGTCACGGCCGCGTGCAGCCCGCCAGCACGTGACGGGGCGTAACCGACGAACGGCTCGTCGGCCAGGTCCTTCAGCCGCAGCGACTTCCTGCTCGCCAGACGGTGGCCGGCCGGCAAGGCGATGCAGAAGATGTCGCTCTCGATCTGCTGGAACTTCACGGAGGGCGGCCGCGCCGTCGGCACGCGCACAAAGGCGATGTCCAGCGTCCCGCCGTCCACCGCCGACACGGCTTCGGCATTGGTCGCCTCGTGCAATTCCAGCTTGACGTTGGGATAGCGTTCGCTGAATGCGCGGATCAATCGGGGCATCAGCCCGATGGTGACGGACCCGATGAAGCCGATGCGCAGGCGCCCCGCCTCGCCTCGCCTGCGGCGCGCGCGGCCGAGGTCAGTTCGTCCGCGTTGCGCAGGCATTTCTGGGCGATCTCGTACGCGGCGTGCCCGGCCGCAGTGAGCCGCACGCCGCGAGAGGTCCGCTCGAACAAGGCGACACCAATCTCCTCTTCCAGCTTTCGGATGGCCACAGACAAGGGCGGTTGCGCCATGCACAGGCGCTCGGCCGCGCGCCGGAAGCTCAGCGTCTCGGCGACGGCCGCGAACTGGCGAAGCTGCCTCAGTTCCATAAGATGAAATGTATCAGAAGCTACGCCAAAGGTATTGGACTGAGTATCGCGCGGCGCCTAACATTCGGCATGCCCTTCAGAGGGTTCACCGAGCGCCGGCCGAACCGGGCCGATCCAGGAGACACCATGGCATTGACCAAGCGACACCTGTTGACCACCGCCTTTGCAGCGCTGGCCGCATGGGCCACCA
>CAVQWK010000040.1:0-20432 GCA_963717575.1 uncultured beta proteobacterium
GCTTCTTCTTTTCGGAGGGCCAGCGCGACATCGCCGCGGTCACCGAAGTCGGCGTCAGCCGCTCGCTGGCGGTGTCGAGCTGGCAGATCGATCGCGGCATCTTCGAGAACCTCCTCGGCGCCGAGGCGCAACGCCGCGGGGTGCGCTTCATCGACGACGCCGTGGTGCGCGAGATCGAATTGTCGGAAGCGCCGCGCCGCACCAGGTGACCTGGCAGCGCGGCGCGGAGCCGCGCAGACCAGCCGCGCGCGCTGGGTCATCGACGCCAGCGGCCGCGCCGGCCTGCTCAAGCGCAAGCTCGGGCTGGCGCAGGACAACGCACACGCGGCGCACGCGGTGTGGTTTCGCATCAGCGGCGCATCGACGCTCGACGACTGGTCCCAGGACCCGGCCTGGCGCGCGCGCTGCGTCACGCCCACGCGCTGGCTGTCCACCAACCACCTGGTCGGCGCCGGCTACTGGGTGTGGCTGATCCCGCTGTCTTCGGGCTCGCACTCGGTGGGCATCGTGGCCGACCCGCGGCTGCACCCGCTGGAGGAGATGAACACCTTCGAGCGCGCGATGCAGTGGTTGGCGAGCACCAGCCGCGGCTGTTCGACGCGCTCGACGGCCAGCGCGACAAGCTGCAGGACTTCGCCTTCTTCCGCCGCTTCTCGTACGACTGCAAGCAGGTCTTCTCGGCCGCAGCGCTGGGCGCTGGCCGGCGAGGCGGGCCGCTTTCTCGACCCCTTCTATTCGCCGGGCAGCGACTTCATCGCCATCGGCAACACCTACATCACCGAGCTCATCGCGCGCGACCGCGCCGGCCTGCCGCTGGCCGCGCACACCGCCATCTACGAGCAGATCTTCCGCTCCTTCTACGACAGCACGATGGCGCTCTACGTCGACCAGTACCCGCTGTTCGGCGACCCCGAGGTGCTGCCGGTCAAGATCCTCTGGGACTACACCTACTACTGGAGCGTGCTGGCGCAGCTGTTCTTCGCCGGCCGGCTGGCCGACATGGCCGTGCTGTCGCACCTGCGCGACGAGCTCGACGCGTGCCGCAAGCTCAACGTGGCGGTGCAGGCCTTCCTGCGCGACTGGGGCCGGCTCAGCGGCAGCGCAACCCGCCGGTGATGCTGGACCAGGCCTCGCTGCCCTGGTTCGCCGAACTCAACCGCAGCCTGGAGGACCCGCTGGACGCCGCCGCCTTCCGCCAGCGCCTGCAGCAGGCCGAGCCGCGGCTGCGTGCGCTGGCGCTGGAAATGCTGCAGCGTGCCACGGGCGAGCATCCGGCGCTGGACGGCACCGCCTGCGGGCGCTGCTGAACGCGGACGGCGGCGCGGTGCCGGATACGCGCCGATGTTGTTTCCGGTGCCGCCGGCGCTGCAAGCCGCCACCGCGTAGACGCGACCTGCACGCGCGCCGCGGATCAGGCCTGGAACGGCGGCCGGCCGGTGGCCCGGCGCCACAGCAGCAGCGGCAGGCGCAGCGCGAACTCCACCATCAGCCGCGTGTGCATCCAGGTCAGCAGCAGGTTGTCGCGGCCGTAGCGGAAGTGCGAGACGCCGCCCTCGGCCGCCGTCAGGTACTTCACCGGTGCGTCCACGTTGATCGGCTTGACGCCGCGCCAGGCCAGGCGCACCACGGCCTCGGTGTCGAAATCGAAGCGCCGCATCCAGGGCTGGCCGCGCATCACCGCGACCAGCGGCGCCACCGGGTAGACGCGAAAGCCGTACAGCGAGTCGGCCACGCCGGCGCCCAGCGTCTCGAGATTCGTCCACCCGTTGGAGATGCGGCGGCCGCGAACGCGCAGCAGCGGCGCGCTGGCGTCGAATACCGGCCGGCCCAGGATCATGGCCTCGGGCCGCTGCAGCGAGGCCTGCATGAAGGCCGGGATCAGGTCTGCCGGGTGCTGGCCGTCGGCGTCCATGGTCAGCGCGTGGCTGAAGCCCGCCGCCAGCGCCTGCTCCAGGCCGTGCAGCACGGCCGCACCCTTGCCGCTGTTGCGCGGCAGCACCCAGACGCGCAGGCCGGGGTCGCCGGCGGCCAGGTGCTGCAGGCCTTCGGCCGTGCCGTCGGTGCTGCCGTCGACCACCACCCACACGGGGTTCCACACCGCGCGCGCCGCGGCGACGGTCGCATACACCAGGTCACCCGTGTCGTAGCTGGGGATCAGCACCAGATGGGTGCGCGATGCGGCGGGCGACGTCATGACCCGGTCCGCGGCAGGTGCACTCCGGCGGCGAAGTCGGCCTCGATGCGGTCGCGCAGCGCCAGGTAGTCCTCGGCGGGCGCATAGCGCTGCCCCATGCGCACCGAGAACCGGATCGGCAGCGGTGGCAGCCGCCACAGCGGCCAGCCCTTGCCCAGGTAGGGCGAGTCGGTATCGATGAACACGGCCTGGATCGGCGCGTCGGCGCGCCGGGCGATGAGCGTGAAGCTGGCATGGAAGGGGTTGACCGGCTGGCGCGTGGTGCGCGTGCCCTCCGGAAACATCACCAGCTGGCCGCCCTGGCGCAGATCGTCGACGGCGCAGCGGATCATGCCGCGCGTGGAATCGTTGCGGATATAGCGCGCCAGCCGCGCGCCGGGGCCGAGCAGCGGGTTGCGCATCAGGCCGGCCTTCATGATGCAAGCGCTGCGCGGCAGCCGCGCCACCAGCATCACCGCGTCGAGCATGCTCGGGTGGTTGGCGACGATGATCAGCCCCCGTTCGTCGCGCAGTGCGTCCAGCACCTCGGCCTGCAGGCGCATCATCCCGGTGGTCCGCGCGATGCGCCAGAACAAGCCGTAACCCCGGGCGATCTCGCCCGACCGAGGCGCAGGCCCGCGGCCGCGGCAACAGCGGATACAGCAACAGCGCGGTGGCATTCCAGACCACCGACATGGCTCCCAGCAGCAGCAGGTGAAGCTGCAGCGCCAGCCAGGCGAAAGGCTTCAGCAACCGCGGCAGCTGCGGGTGTTCAGCGCTCATCGGGGACCTGGTTGCCGAGGCCGCGAAGACCCAGCTCATGGCGAGGCCGAAGGTGACATTCTCGCGCTGGCGCACCAGCGGGCTGGCGGCGAATAGGCGCCGGACAGGCTGTCGGCGCGCACGAAGGCGCCCACCCACAGCGGGCCGTAGCGGCGCGACGCGCCGGCCCTGAAGGTCCAGCCGGCGTGCCCGCCGGGGGCGCTGTAGGCGGGTCGGTTGGCCGTGGCATAGGCCGGCGCCACGTCGTAGTAGTAGGCGTGGTAGGTGCGGCTGGCGGCCAGCGGGCCGCCCTGCAGGCCGATGTTCCAGCCAGCCACGTCCAGGTCGAGGTTGAGCACGGGGCTGGCGGTCCAGCCGATGCTGCCGGCGTCGGAGCCGAGCGCGAAGACGGCACGCACCGGCAGCTGCAGCTGGATCTTCCACGCCGCGCCCTGGGCCAGCGTCAGGTTCAGGTTGGGACCGATCTCGACCGTGGCATCGAGGTCGGGCATGCCGTTGCGGGCGTCGTTCTCGCTGCTGCGCGTTGGCGGGCCGGCAGCCAGGCTGATGTCGAAGTCGAAGCGGTCGCGCTCCAGCAGCACGGCGCGGGCGCCGTCCCGCGTGGCGCGAAAGATGGGGCCGCGGTAGACGCCCAAGGGGATCGGCAGCAGCCACTGGTGGCTCTGGTCGCTGCCGCGGTAGTGGGGCAAGCTCAATGCGCCGGCTCCCAGACCCAGTTCCCACAGCGGCTGTTCGGCCAGCGCGGGCACTGCCGCGGCCATCGCCAACGCCGCGGCCGCGCCGCAGCGGCACTTCATCGTTGCGGTGCACGGGGTACGGTCACCGGCCCTCCACGGCTGCGCCCTGGCCGAACGACACGCCCATGACGATGGCACCGCAGCCGGGCGCCTGCGCGGTGCGGGAAGGGTGGATCTCCGGGGTCATGGCGGCAGGGGAAATGGTCGCGTCGCAATGGTAATCTCCACCGCAGTCCAGCATCCTGCCGCACCCGCGGCATCACCCGCCCGCCCCTCTTCGTGTCATTGCACCGCACATCGCTTCCGGCCATCGAAAAAGCAGCGGTGCACCACGGGTGGCTGTCCGGGACGCTGAGGCGCATGCGGCGCCACTTCTGGATCAAGGCGGTCGGCATCTCCGGCTTGATGAGCCTGTTCTTCGTCGCCTACTTCCAGGTGCTGCACAACCCGGCCGCGCCGGTGGTCGAGATGCCGCTGACGGCGCTGGACCGCGCCATCGCCTTCCAGCCTTCGTGGCTGGCGGCCTACCTGACGCTGTGGCTGTATGTCGGCATCCCGCCCGGGTTCTTCCTGCAGCTGCGCGGGCTGCTGCATTACTGGGCATGGATCGGCGCCCTGTGCGCGGCGGGCCTGACGATCTTCTACTTCTGGCCCACGGCCGTGCCGCCGCTCGACCCCAGCGTCGACCTGGCACAGAGCCCGGCCTTCACGATCCTGCAGGGCGTGGACGCGGCGGGCAACGCCTGCCCGTCGCTGCACGTGGCGACGGCCGTCTTCAGCGCCGTCTGGATGCACCGCTGGCTGCCACGGCTGGGCGCGCCGGCTTTCGGTGCTGGCCGGAAACTGGATCTGGTGTGCGCTGATCGTGTACTCCACGGTGGCGATCCGCCAGCACGTGGTGCTGGACGTGGTCGCCGGCATCGCATTGGGCCTGGCCTTCGCATGGCCGGCGACGCGCTGGGTGCCCGTCGACGACGGGCCGCGCTGAAGCGACCCCGGCGCGCGGAGGTCGGTCGATAGAATCGCCGCACCCCTCGCAGCGCCGCCCGCATGGCCACCGACCCCCCGACCTCCGCCCCCAAGGCCGCGAATTTCCTGCGCGGCATCATCGAGCGCGACCTCGAGGCCGGCACGCTGGCCGGCCGCCGCTTCGGCGGCAGCCCGGGCGACGCCGCGCACCACGCCGCCGGCGCGCCCGACCCGGCGCGCATCCGCACCCGCTTCCCGCCCGAGCCCAACGGCTACCTGCACGTCGGCCACGCCAAGAGCATCTGCCTGAACTTCGGCCTGGCGCGCGACTACGGCGGCGTCTGCCACCTGCGCTTCGACGACACCAACCCCGAGAAGGAAGAGCAGGAGTACGTCGACGCCATCATCGAGGCCGTGCGCTGGCTGGGCTTCGACTGGAACGTCGGCGGCACCAGCCACCTCTACTACGCCAGCGACTATTTCGACTTCATGTACCGCGCCGCCGAGGCGCTGATCGACGGCCGGCCTGGCCTACGTCGACGAGCAGAGCGCCGAGCGAGATGCGCGCCAGCCGCGGCGACTTCAACACGCCCGGCACCGACAGCCCGTTCCGCAGCCGCACGCCGGCGGAGAACCTGGCGCGGCTTGCGCGAGATGAAGGGCGGCCGCGCTGCCCGACGGCGCTGCCGTGCTGCGCGCGAAGATCGACATGGGCTCGCCCAACATCAACCTGCGCGACCCGGCGCTGTACCGCATCAAGCACGCCACGCACCACAACACCGGCGACACGCTGGTGCATCTACCCGATGTACACCTACGCGCACCCGATCGAGGACGCGCTGGAGCGCATCACGCACAGCATCTGCACGCTCGAGTTCGAGGACCAGCGGCCCGTTCTACGACTGGCTGCTCGAGAACCTGGCCGACCTCGGCCTGCTGGCGCACCCGCTGCCGCAGCAGTACGAGTTCGGCCGCCTGAACCTGAGCTAGCGTCGTCACCAGCAAGCGCAAGCTGCAAGGCGATGGTCGACGAGGGCATCGTCGAGCGGCTGGGACGACCCGCGCATGCCCACGCTCTTCGGCATGCGCCGGCGCGGCTACACGCCGGCGAGCCATCCGCGCCATGGCCGACGGCACCGGCGCCAGCAAGACCAACATCTGGCTCGACTACGCGGTGCTCGACCATCGCCTGCGCGACGACCTGGAAGGCCAGGCGCCGCGCGCGATGGCGGTGCTCGACCCGGTGCAGCTCAAGCTGACCAACTGGGCCGAGGTCTATCGGCAGCGACGGCCACGTCGAGCCCTGCCAGGCGCCGGCGCACCCGCAGCGGCCGGAACTCGGCCTGCGCCGTTTCGGCCTGGCGCGCGAGGTCTGGATCGAGCGCGACGACTTCGCCGAGGTGCCGCCGAAGGGCTTCTTCCGCCTGTTCCCGCCGAGGGCGCGGCCGAGGCAGCGTCGTCCCGGCAACAAGGTGCGCCTGAAGTACGGCCTGGTGGTCGAGTGCACCGGCTGCGAGAAGGACGCCGCCGGCCAGCGTCACCGCGGTGCTGGCACGCGTCGTGCCCGACACCCGAGCGGCACGCCCGGGCGCCGACGCGGTGAAGGTCAAGGGCACCATCACCTGGGTCGGCGTGCACGACGCCGTGCCGGCCACCGTGGTGCTGTACGACCGCCTGTTCACCGAGCCGCAGCCCGACGCCGGCGGGCGCGACTTCCGCGAGGTGCTCAACCCGCACAGCAGGCAGGTGGCGGCGGCCTGGCTGGAACCGTCGCTGGCAACGGCCGGGCGCGAGCGGCACTTCCAGTTCGAGCGCCACGGCTATTTCGTCACCGACCGCATCGAGCATGCAGCCGGCGCGGCCGGTGTTCAACCGCATCACCACGCTGAGGGACAGCTGGTCAGCCTGACCGTGGCCCGGGCTGCATGCCGAGGCCTGCGCAGGCGGGGCCGTTCGCTCCAGGGCGCGGAACTTCGGTCGCCGCGACGGGGTCCATCATCGGCAAGTGAGGCCGCCATGTTGAATCGCACTCTCTTCCATGACTTGTTGCTGGGCCTGGGTCTGCTCTCTGCCTTCTTGGCGCTGCCGGCAGCCGCTGCCGGCACGGTGGAGGTGACCTGGGTGCAGCCAGACCGCTATATCGACACCGGCCGCAAGCTCTGGGAGCGTGAGGACACGCTCAAGTCACTGGGCGAGCACTTCAAGAAGCTTGGCCGCCAATTGCCCGACGGCCAGACCTTGAAGATCGACGTGCTCGACGTCGATCTGGCCGGTGACCTCGAACCCGGGACGGGACGCGATCTGCGCGTGTTGCGCGGCGGCGCCGACGGGCCGCGCATCACGCTGCGCTACACGCTGCAGCAAGGCGGGCAGACATTGAAGGCCGGCGAGGAGCAACTGACCAATCCGAACTACTACCAAGGCACGCTGCGCGCCAATGTGCAGAGCGACGGCGATCTGGCTTACGAGAAGCAGATGATCGCGCGGTGGTTCGGCGCCACCTTCGGCGCCCGCTGAGGCGTCGGGCGCGGGCGGCAGGCGGGGCCGCGACACGATCCTGCGATGATCGCGGCTCGATTCACTCCCGAAGGATTCGTCCGTGCGCTTTCGATTCCGTTCCCGGTCGTCGAACCTCCTCCTGGCTGCTGCCGCGCTGGCACTGCACGGCGCCGCAGGCGCCCAGGCCGACCCGCTGGCCCGCGCCGCAGCCGAGAAGGGTGCGGTGGTCACCAACAGCGGCCTGGTCTTCCGCGTCGTCAAGGAGGGCAGCGGTGCCAGCCCGCAGGCCACCGACACCGTGCGCGTGCACTATCGCGGCACCTTCCCCGACGGGCGGGAATTCGACAGCTCCTACGCGCGCGGCCAGCCGGCGAGCTTTCCGCTCAACCGCGTCATCAAGTGCTGGACGGAGGGCGTGCAGCGCATGAAGGTCGGCGGGAAGGCCCGGCTGACCTGCCCGGCAGCCATCGCCTACGGCGAGCGTGGCGTGGGCGGCGGGCAGATTCCACCCAATGCCATCCTGCACTTCGACGTCGAACTGCTGGGCGTCGAAGGCAAGTAGGCCTCAGGTGCGGCGGCGCAGTCGCTGCACCAGCGACACGGCGGCCAGCACCACGGCGCCGGCCAGCACGCCCACCACACCGTCGGCCACCAGGGGCCCGACCGCCTGAACCGCCGCACCACCGCCCTGCACGGCCTGCACGACGGCGTGGTGCAGCGGCGGCAGCCCGTGCACGAGGATGCCGCCGCCAACGAGGAACATGGCCGCGGTGCCCGCCACCGACAGCGCTTTCATCAGCCAAGGTGCCGCTCCCAGGATGCCCCGGCCCAGCCCCTGTGCCGCGGCGCTGCCGCGCCGGCTCAGCCACAGCCCCAGGTCGTCGAGCTTGACGATGCCGGCGACGAACCCGTAGACGCCGACCGTCATCAGCACCGCGATGCCCGACAGCACGGTCAGCTGCGTGGTGAAAGGCTCGCCGGCCACGGTGCCCAGCGTGATGGCGACGATCTCGGCGGAGAGGATGAAGTCGGTGCGCACGGCGCCCTTGATCTTGTCGCGTTCGAGCGCCACCAGGTCCACGGCAGAGTCGGTGAGCAGGCGTGCCCGCTCCGGCAGCGGGACCTTCTCCCTGGCGCCGGCATGCAGGAAGCGGTGGGCGACCTTCTCGAAACCCTCGTAGCAGAGAAAGGCGCCGCCCACCATCAACAGCGGCGTCACGGCCCACGGCGCGAAGGCGCTGATGGCCAGCGCCGCCGGCACCAGGATCGCCTTGTTGACGAACGAGCCCCGGGCCACCGCCCACACCACCGGCAGTTCACGATTGGCGCTGAAGCCGGTGAGCTGCTGCGCGTTGAGTGCCAGGTCGTCGCCCAGCACGCCGGCAGTCTTCTTGGCCGCGATCTTGCTGAGCACTGCGACATCGTCCAGCACACTGGCGATGTCGTCGAGGAGGGTGAGCAAGCTTCCGGCGGCCATGGTCGCGATTCTCCCCCACAGGCACGGCGCCGCCCCCGCTGCGCTGCCGGGATGCGAAGATGACGCCCCCATGCGCGACGCCTTCCTGCTCGACCCCGACATCGTCTTCCTCAACCACGGCTCCTTCGGCGCCTGCCCGAAGCCGGTGTTCGAGTCCTACCAGCGCTGGCAGCTCGAGCTCGAGCGCAACCCGGTGGCCTTCCTGGGCCGCCGCTCGGGCGCCCTGCTGGCCGACGCACGCCGTCGATTGGGCGCCTGCCTCGGCGCGTCCGGCGAAGACCTGGTCTTCGTGCCCAATGCCACGCACGGCGTCAACACCGTCGCGCGCTCGCTTCGCTTGCAGCCGGGCGACGAAGTGCTGGCCACCGACCACGAATACGGCGCCTGCGACGCGACCTGGGAATTCGTCTGCCGCCAGCATGGCGCGCAGTACCGTCGCATTGCGGTGCCCCTGCCCTACGACCCGGCGCACTGGGCGCAGCGGCTGCTCGACGCGGTCACGCCGCAAACGCGCGTCGTCTTCGCCAGCCACATCACCTCGACCACGGCGCTCATCTTCCCCGTGCAGGAGCTGTGCGAAGGCGCGCGCCGGCGGGGTATCACGACAGTGATCGACGGTGCCCACGCACCGGGCCAGATCGCGCTCGACCTCGCCACGGTGGGCGCCGACTTCTACACCGGCAATTGCCACAAGTGGCTGTGTGCGCCCAAGGGCGCGGCCTTCCTGCACGCGCGGCCCGAACGGCAGGCCGAACTCGATGCGGGCGTCGTGAGCTGGGGCTATGTCGCCGGCGCCGCCGGCCACACCGGCTTCGACGCCTACACCGGCCGCACCCTGCTCGAGCGCCGGCTGCAGTGGCAGGGCACACGCGACCTGGCGGCCTTCCTGTCGGTGCCGGCGGCGATCGACTTCCAGCAGGCCCACGACTGGCCAGCCTGGCGGCAACGTTGCCACGACCTCGCCTGCGGCCTGCAGCAGCGCGTGCTGGCCCGCAACGGCCTGGCGGCGATCGCTCCCGACGAGGCCTTCGGGCAGATGGTGGCCATCCCCGTGCGCGCCCCCGACGCCGACGCGCTGCGCGCCTGGCTCTTCGAGCAACACCGCATCGAGGTGCCGGTGACGCAGCATGCGGGTCACACCTTCGTGCGCGTATCGGTGCAGGCCTACAACACCGAAGCGGATCTGGAGGCGCTCGAGGGCGCGCTGGCCCAGGCCGGCGTGTGATGCAAGCCTGACCGCAGGGACGGCGGCCCCGCAGCGCCCACGGCCTTGAATCCGTGAATCCAGGTATGCATAATCGATACATACTCACTCTTTCCGAGTCGGACAGACATGTTGACGCCGTCGAGGTTTGCCTGCGCGACGGCATGTCGCGCGGCCCGGTGGTGGCCTGCGAGAGCGTCGTCAGCGAGGTCGTCGCCGGCTTCGGCCACAGCTCGCAGCTGATCGACACGCTGGACGAGATGGGGCTCGGCTTCTCGGCGCTGGAGCTGCGCTCCGCCACCCGCGCCGGCGAGATGCGGCGGCGCTACAACGAACGGCTCAAGGCGGCGGGCCGCCGGCCCGCTTCGCCGCGCACGGTGCCCGACTTTCTGATCGGCGCGCACGCATTGCTCCAATGCACGGCGCTGATCACGCGCGACGCCGCGTTCTTCCGCGACTATTTCAAAGGCCTCAAAGTCATCGTGCCGAAAGCTGCGTGACGCACGCTTGCAGGCAGCTTGCCCTTTCCCCCACCTCACTCCCACCCCGAGGCGACAAATGCCCAGCACCAAGACCCCGACCGCCAAGACCCCCAAGCACGCCTTCGCCAAGACACTGAAGACGTTCAAGACCGCCTCCGGCAAGGAAGGCCAGCTCTATTCGCTGCCGGCGCTGGCCAAGCACCTATCCCGGCGTGAGCCGGCTGCCGGTGTCGATCCGCATCGTGCTGGAAAGCGTGCTGCGCAACTGCGACGGCAAGAAGGTCACCGCCGAACACGTGGCGCAACTCGCGCAGTGGCAGGCGGTGGCCGAGCGCACCGACGAGATCCCCTTCGTCGTCGCTCGCGTCGTGCTGCAGGACTTCACCGGCGTGCCGCTGCTGGCCGACCTGGCCGCCATGCGCAACGTGGCCGACGCGGATGGGCAAGGACCCCAAGCGCATCGAGCCGCTGGTGCCGGTCGACCTGGTGGTGGACCACAGCGTGATGATCGACCACTTCGGCATCAAGAAGGCGCTCGACCTGAACATGAAGCTCGAGTTCAGCCGCAACCAGGAGCGCTACCAGTTCATGAAGTGGGGCATGGACGCCTTCGACACCTTCGGCGTCGTGCCGCCGGGCTTCGGCATCGTGCACCAGGTGAACCTGGAGTACCTGGCGCGCGGCGTGCACAAGACGGCCAGGCCAAGGTCTACTACCCCGATTCGCTGGTCGGCACCGACAGCCACACGACGATGATCAACGGCATCGGCGTCGTGGGCTGGGGCGTGGGCGGCATCGAGGCCGAGGCCGGCATGCTGGGCCAGCCGGTGTATTTCCTGACGCCCGACGTGGTGGGCTTCGAGCTCACCGGCCAGTTGCGCGAAGGCGTCACCGCCACCGACCTGGTGCTCACCGTGACCGAGATCCTGCGCAAGCACAAGGTGGTCGGCAAGTTCGTCGAGTTCTGCGGCGAAGGCACGCGCACGCTGAGCCTGCCCGACCGCGCCACCATCGCCAACATGGCGCCCGAGTACGGCGCCACCATGGGCTTCTTCCCGGTCGACGAGAAGACCATCGAGTACTTCCAGGGCACCGGCCGCACCAAGGCCGAGATCGAAGCCTTCGAGGCCTATTTCAAGGCGCAGAAGATGTTCGGCGTGCCCAAGGCGGCCGACATCGACTACACCCAGCTCGTCAAGCTCGACCTGGCCACCGTGGCGCCCAGCCTGAGCGGCCCCAAGCGCCCGCAGGATCGCATCGAACTCGGCCACGTGAAGAGCAAGTTCAGCCAGCTCTACAGCGCCGGCGCGGCCGACAACGGCTTCAACCAGCCGGCCGAGAAGCTCATGATGGGCTTCAAGACCAGCGACGGCATCGAGCTCAGGAACGGCGACGTGCTCATCGCCGCCATCACCAGCTGCACCAACACCAGCAACCCGGGCGTGCTGCTGGCCGCCGGCCTGCTGGCCAAGAAGGCCGTCGAGGCCGGGCTGAAGGTGAAGAAGCACGTCAAGACCTCGCTCGCCCCCGGCTCGCGCATCGTCACCGAATACCTGGAAAAGGCCGGCCTGCTGCCCTACCTGGAAAAGCTGGGCTTCAACGTCGCCGCCTACGGCTGCACCACCTGCATCGGCAACGCCGGCGACCTGACGCCCGAGATCAACGAGGTCATCACCAGCAACGACCTGGTGTGCGCCGCGGTGCTGTCGGGCAACCGCAACTTCGAGGCGCGCATCCACCCCAACCTGAAGGCCAATTTCCTGGCCAGCCCGCCGCTGGTGGTGGCCTACGCGATCGCCGGCAACGTGAACCGCGACCTGATGACCGAGCCGGTGGGCCAGGGCACGAAGGGCACGGACGTCTACCTGGGCGACATCTGGCCGACCAGCGACGAGGTCTACAAGCTGATGAAGTTCGCGATGAACGGCACGCGCCTTCCGCGCCAACTACGACAAGGTCAAGAGCGACCCCGGCAAGCTGTGGGAGAAGATCAAGGGCGTGAAGGGCAACGTCTACACCTGGCCCAAGAGCACCTACATCGCCGAGCCGCCGTTCTTCGCAGGACTTCACGATGGAGCCCAAGGCGCTGGACGCCGGCGTGCACGGGCGCGCGCATCATGGGCCTGTTCGGCGACAGCATCACCACCGACCACATCAGCCCTGCCGGCAGCTTCAAGGACACCACGCCGGCCGGCAAGTACCTGCTGGACAACGGCGTGCTGAAGGCCGACTTCAACAGCTACGGCGCACGCCGCGGCAACCACGAGGTGATGATGCGCGGCACCTTCGCCAACGTGCGCATCAAGAACCTGATGCTGCCGGCCAAGGCACGACGGCAGCCGCGAGGAAGGCGGCTACACGCTGTACCAGCCGCGGTGGCGAGCAAGATGGCGATCTACGACGCGGCCATGAAGTACATGGCCGCCGGCGTGCCCACCGTGATCTTCGCCGGCGAGGAATACGGCACCGGCTCCAGCCGCGACTGGGCGGCCAAGGGCACGCGCTGCTGGGCATCAAGGCCGTGGTGGCGCGCAGCTTCGAGCGCATCCACCGCAGCAACCTCATCGGCATGGGCGTGCTGCCGCTGCAGTTCAAGGCCGGCGACTCATGGGAGACGCTGGGCCTGAAGGGCGACGAGATGGTGGACGTGGTGCTGGCCGACGAGATCAAGCCGCTGTCGGATGCCACGGCTCGTCATCACCGGCGCCGACGGCCACAAGCGCGAGGTGACGGTCACGCTGCGCATCGACACCGCCGATCGAGGTCGACTACTACAAGCACGGCGGCATCCTGCCGTTCGTGCTGCGGCAGTTGCTGGCGGCCTGACGTCCCTGTCGCCGCAAGTCCCGAGGGGCGCCGCAGGGCGCCCCTTCTCCGTCGGCTCCGGCGCTGCGGTGCTCCGGCCTCAGCGTCCGCGCAGGAACAGCGCGTCCAGCTCCTTCATCGTCACCTGACGCCAGGTCGGCCGACCGTGATTGCAGGTGTCGGCGCGCTCGGTGGCTTCCATCTCGCGCAGCAGCGCGTTCATTTCCTCGATCGTGAGGCGCCGGTTGGCGCGCACGGCGCCGTGGCACGCCATGGTGGCCAGCAGCGCGTCGCGCGCCCGTTGCACGACACGCGTGGCGCCGGCATCGGCCAGGTCGGTCAGGATCGAACGCGTGAGCTCGGCGAGGTCGGCATCGGGCAAGGCTGCCGGACGACTGCGCACCACCAGCGTGCCGGCAGACAACACGCCCACGTCCAGGCCCAGTTCGAGCAGGGCCTCGTGCTCGGCCTCGGCGGTGGCCACTTCGGTGGCCGTGGCGGCAAAGCTCAGCGGGATCAACAGCGGCTGTGCCGGCAGCACCGCGCCACTGGCGGCCGCACGCTTGAGCCGCTCATAGACGATGCGTTCGTGTGCGGCGTGCATGTCCACGACGACCAGGCCGTGGGCGTTTTCGGCCAGCACATAGACGCCGCCGATCTGGGCCACGGCCCGGCCGAGCGGCCAGCCGGCCGGGTGCTGCCGGTCCTGCCGCTCCTCATGGCCCAGCGGCCCACCGGCCGGCGCCGGCTGCTCGCCGGGTCGGGCGACGCCGCAGCCGGTTCGACGTGCGGCAGCGTCCCTCGCAACCCCGTCCAGGCCTCCATCCCCCCACTGCCCTGTGGCGTGCGCCAGGCCCCTTCCTGGCGCCATGGCGGCGGGCTCTCGTGCACGGCTGGCACGGCCTCGGCCAGCGCCAGCATCGGCTGCCAGGCCGTTGGTTGCACCGGTGCTGCCGCTGCAGCCGCTGCCGGCCCGGCATCGGCTGCCGGCGATGCCGCGCGCAGGGGCGCCAGCGTGTCCTCCACGGCATGGCGCAGCGTCTGGTGGACGGCGCGGCCATCGCGAAAGCGCACCTCGATCTTGGTCGGGTGCACGTTCACGTCGACCAACTCGGGGGCGATGCCCAGGAACAGCGCGTAGGCCGGCTGGCGGCTGCCGTGCAGCTGGTCTTCGTAGGCCGATCGCACCGCGTGCGCGAGCAGGCGGTCGCGCACGTAGCGGCCGTTGACGAACAGGTACTGCAGGTCACCGCGTGAACGCGCCGCCTCGGGCTGGCCGACGCGGCCGTGCACCACCAGCGGCCCGCGCTCGAGCTGCAGTTCACGGCTGGCGGACACGAACTCGGCGCCCAGCACGTCGGCCCAGCGCTGCGCCGCGCTGGCGGCCGGCCGCCACTGCGCCACCAGCCGCCCTTCGTGCCAGACCGCAAAGCCGACCTCCGGGCGCGCCAGTGCGTGCCGGCGCACCGCCTCCACGGCGTGGGCCAGTTCCGTGGCATCGGTCTTGAGGAACTTGCGCCGCGCCGGGGTGCTGAAGAAGAGCTCCTGCACCTCCACCGTGGTGCCGACCGCACGCGCCGCCGGCACCAGTTCGCCGCTGCGCGCATGCAGCCGCCAGGCGTGGGCGGCGTCGCGGGTGCGGGTCGTCACGGTGACTTCGGCCACCGACGCAATGGCGGCCAGCGCCTCGCCGCGAAAACCCATCGTGGCCACCGATTCGAGTTCGGCCAGCGACGCGATCTTGCTCGTGGCATGCCGCTTCAGCGCCAGCGGCAGGTCTTCGGCCGCGATGCCGCTGCCGTCGTCCTCGACCGT
The DNA here is from genome assembly GCA_963717575.1 of uncultured beta proteobacterium. Lineage (GTDB taxonomy): Bacteria > Pseudomonadota > Gammaproteobacteria > Burkholderiales > Burkholderiaceae_C > Rubrivivax. Next base: position 14,945 of record CAVQWK010000040.1, read on the forward strand.
GATGGCACGCACGCCGCCGGCGGACAGACGCACCGTGACCTGCGCTGCGCCTGCGTCCAGTGCGTTGTCGACCAGCTCGCGCACGACCGAGGCCGGGCGCTCGACCACCTCGCCGGCGGCGATCTGGCTGACCAGTTCGTCGGGCAGTTCGAGGATGCGACGCCGGGCCAGGAGGCTGGCCGAGTGTGGCGCGGAGGGCACAAGATTCATCGTCGCGATTGTAGGAGCGCCCCCTCTGAGCCCCGAGGGTGGCGGCAGCGCGCGGCAGACCGCAGAATCGGCACATGGGCTGACTGACTGCGGGGGCAGCAACAGGCTTGCCAAGGCAGCGGCAACGGCCCCGCAGGGTGCATAGACGAGCCCGGCCCACCGGGCCATGATGGTTGGGAAGTGCGATGCTGTCTTTCTTTGCCGAGCTGGTGACCGCGACCGACGAGGATCGGCGCGCCTTCGAGACGAATCCGGTGGTGGTCGACGCCGTGGCGCAGGGCATGCCGGTGGAACGCTACCGCGCGCTGCTGCTGGAGCTGTACCACGTCGTCTGGCACTTCAACCCGGTGTGCGCGGCCGCGGCCAGCCGCATGAGCGACGAGTACATGCCCGTGCGCCACTTCCTCTACGAACACATGCACGAGGAGAGCGGGCACGAGATCTGGGTCATGAACGACCTCGAGGCCATCGGCGTCGCACCCGAGGCGGTGCGCCAGCACGCGCCGGCCGCGCACACCCTGGCGCTCAACGGCTACAACTACTGGGCCGCCGATCGCCGCCACCCGTGTTCGGCGCTGGGCATGCTGTACGCGCTGGAGGTCATTGCCTCCGTCTACGGCGGGCCCTTTGCCGCGGCGATCCGGGAATCGCTGCTGCTCGAAGGCGAACGCGGCGTGTCCTTCATCGGCTCGCATGCCAGCCTCGACGCCCAGCACATGGCCGACTTGCGCCGACTGATGAACCAGCTGCAGAGCATTGACACGCTGGCCGCGGTGGTGGAATCGGTCCGGGTCAATTTTCACCACTTCACACGCATCATTGAAGCCATCTGAGTTCACCTTGACCGCCTCCCCCGCCGTCGGCGTGGCCGGCCTGCTGGGCCGGCCCTACAAGACCATCCGCCTGGAGTGGACCTCGGACCTGCGCCTGCTGCGGGTGCGCACCTGCGTGCGCCCCATCCAGTGCTACAGCCTGTCCGCCATGGGCGAGTTGCAGCAGATGCTGGCCGACATCAGCGCCAACCCGGGCCTGGTCCGCCACTTCGTGATGTCTCCGACGTGCCGGGCGTCTTCAACTTCGGTGGCGACCTGGCGCTGTTCGTGCTGCTGGTGCGTGCCGGCGACGTCGACTCGCTCAAGCTCTACGGCAAGCGCTGCGTCGACCTGGTCTGGTGGATGGAGAACGCCGCCAACCTGGGCGTCCACACCACCGTCCTGTCGCAGGGCGACACGCTCGGCGGCGGGCTGGAATCGGTGCTGCCCTTCCACAAGGTGATCTTCGAGCGCAGCGCGCAGGCCGGATTCCCCGAGGTCCTGTTCAATCTCTTCCCCGGCATGGGGGCTTGGGACTTCACGATCCGCAAGGCCGGCTTCGCGGTGGCCAGCGAGATGATCCTCTCCGGCCGCCTGTACTCGGCCGACGAACTGCAACGCCTGCGGCTGGTGGACCTGGTGGTCGACGACGGCCAGGGCGACGCCGCCATCGACGCGGTGGTGCGCGACGTCGACCCCCGCCTGCGCGGCACGCTGGCCGCGCTGCGCGCACAGCGCCTGGCGGCACCGATACGCTACGAATCGCTGATGGCCATCGTCGATCTGTGGGCCGAGACCGCGCTGGGCCTGACCGACCGCGACCTGCGGCTGATGGAACGCCTGGCCCGCGCCCAGGCCCGCAAGGCCGGCGGCGCCGAGGCCGGCGCGGTCGAGGAACTCAAGCTGATGGAGCTGGAGAGCGCCTGGGGCGATCACGCCGCGCGCCTCGACCGCCGCAAGGTCAGCGACGAACGACCCGTGCGGACCTGAGCTGCCGCGCGTTGCCGGCGCCGAGCCGGCCGGGCAGGCCAGCGGTCTACATGCTGCGCCGGTACTGCCCGCCCACCTCGAACAGCGCATTCGTGATCTGGCCCAGGCTGCAGCAGCGCACGGCGTCCATCAGCACCGCGAAGACGTTGCCGTTGTCGATGACGGCCTGCTGCAGGCGCTGCAGCTGGGCCGGCGCCGCGGCGGCGTGGCGGGCGTGGAAGTCGTGCAGCCGCTGCAGCTGCGACCGCTTCTCTTCTTCGGTGCGACCGCGCCAGTTCGATGGTCTGCGGCAGCGCATCGCCCTGCGGGCTGCGGAAGGTGTTGACGCCGATGATGGGGTACTCGCCGGTGTGCTTGAGCATCTCGTAGTGCATGCTCTCTTCCTGGATCTTGCCGCGCTGGTAGCCGGTCTCCATCGCGCCCAGCACGCCGCCGCGTTCGGCGATGCGTCTCGAACTCGCTCAGCACCGCTTCTTCGACCAGCTCGGTCAGCTCGTCGATGATGAAGGCGCCCTGGTTGGGGTTCTCGTTCTTCGCCAGGCCCCACTCGCGGTTGATGATGAGCTGGATCGCCATCGCGCGGCGCACGCTGTCTTCGGTGGGCGTGGTGATGGCCTCGTCGAAGGCGTTGGTGTGCAGGCTGTTGCAGTTGTCGTAGATGGCGATCAGCGCCTGCAGCGTGGTGCGGATGTCGTTGAACTGGATCTCCTGCGCGTGCAGGCTGACGGCCGCTGGTCTGCACGTGGTACTTCAGCTTCTGGCTGCGCTCGTTGGCGCCGTAGCGGTCGCGCATCGCCACCGCCCAGATGCGGCGCGCCACGCGGCCGAGCACGGTGTACTCCGGGTCCATGCCGTTGCTGAAGAAGAAGCTCAGGTTGGGCGCGAAGTCGTCGATGTGCATGCCGCGCGCGAGGTAGGCCTCGACGAAGGTGAAGCCGTTGCTCAGCGTGAAGGCGAGCTGGCTGATCGGGTTCGCGCCGGCCTCGGCGATGTGATAGCCGCTGATGCTGACACCGAGTAGAAGTTGCGCACGTCGTGGTGCACGAACCACTCGGCGATGTCGCCCATCACCTTCAGGCTGAACTCGGTGCTGAAGATGCAGGTGTTCTGGCCCTGGTCTTCCTTCAGGATGTCGGCCTGCACCGTGCCGCGCACGTTGGCCAGCGTCCAGGCGCGGATCTTCTGCGCTTCGTCGTCGGTGGGCTCGCGGCCGTTGTCGGCGCGGAACTTGTCCAGGTTCTGGTCGATGGCGGTGTTCATGAACATCGCCAGGATCGTCGGCGCCGGGCCGTTGATCGTCATGCTCACGCTGGTGGCCGGGTGCGTGAGGTCGAAGCCGCCGTACAGCACCTTCAGGTCGTCCAGCGTGGCGATGCTGACGCCGCGAGTTGCCGACCTTGCCGTAGATGTCGGGCCGCAGGTCGGGGTCGTTGCCGTAGAGCGTGACGCTGTCGAAGGCGGTGGTCAGGCGCTTGGCCGGCATGCCTTCGCTGAGCAGCTTGAAGCGCCGGTTGGTGCGGAAGGCGTCGCCCTCGCCGGCGAACATGCGCGTCGGGTCCTCGTTCTCGCGCTTGAAGGCGAAGGTGCCGGCGGTGTACGGGAAGCTGCCGGGCACGTTGTCGAGCAGCAGCCACTTCAGCAGTTCGCCGTGGCACTCGTACTGCGGCAGCGCCACCTTGCGGATCTTGCTGCCCGACAGCGTGGTGTGGGTCAGCGCGGTGCGGATCTCCCTGTCGCGGATCTTCACCACGTACTCGTCGCCGGCGTAGGCCTTCTGCATGTCGGGCCACATCGCCAGCAGCTTGCTGCGCCTGCGGGTCGAGCCGCGCCTCGCGCTGTTCGGCCAGGTTGATCGCGGCCTCGGCGGCGCGCGGCTTGTCGGGCTTGCCGACCGTGCAGCATGCGCGGCGGCGGCGCGCAGCTGCTGGATCTCGCGCGCCAGGCGCGCCTGCTGCCAGCGCGCGCTGCTTGTAGCCGCGCACGGTGTCGGCGATGTCGGCCAGGTAGCGCACGCGCGCGCCGGGCACGATGGGCACCTGGTGCGTGCTGTGGCGCGTGGCCACCTTCGGCAGCCGGCCTTCGCCGGTCTTCAGGCCCAGCGCCGCCAGCCGCGGCAGCAGCGCCTGGTACAGCGCCGTCACGCCGTCGTCGTTGAAGCGGCTGGCCATGGTGCCGAACACCGGCATCTGCTCGGTCGGCTGCTTGAAGGCCTCCTTGTTGCGCTGCACCTGCTTGGCCACGTCGCGCAGCGCGTCGGCCGCGCCCTTGCGGTCGAACTTGTTGATGGCGACGAACTCGGCGAAGTCGAGCATGTCGATCTTCTCGAGCTGGCTGGCGGCGCCGAACTCGGGCGTCATCACGTACATCGGCACGTCGACCAGCGGCACGATGGCGGCGTCGCCCTGGCCGATGCCCGAGGTCTCGACGACGATGAGGTCGAAGCCGGCGGCCTTGCAGGCCAGCAGCACGTCGGGCAGGGCCTGGCTGATCTCGCTGCCGAAGTCGCGCGTGGCCAGGCTGCGCATGAAGACGCGCGGGCCGCGCTGCCACGGGCTGATCGCATTCATGCGGATGCGGTCGCCGAGCAGCGCGCCGCCGCTCTTGCGCCGGCTGCGGGTCGATGCTGATGACGGCGATGCGCAGCGCGTCGCCCTGGTCCAGCCGCAGGCGGCGGATCAGCTCGTCGGTGAGGCTGCTCTTGCCGGCGCCGCCGGTGCCGGTGATGCCGAGCACGGGGATCGCGTGCCGCTGCGGCGGCCGCGGCCAGCGCGGCCTTGAAGGCCGGCGTCGGCCGTGCCGTTCTCCAGCGCCGTGATGGCCTGCGCCAGCGCGCGCCAGGCGGCGTCGGTGTGGCCCTGCAGCGCCGCCACGTCGCTCGGCGCGTGCGGCGACAGGTCGGCGTCGCAGCGCATCACCATCTCGCCGATCATGCCCTGCAGCCCCATGCGCTGGCCGTCTTCGGGGCTGTAGATGCGCGTCACGCCGTAGTCCTGCAGCTCGCGGATCTCGGCCGGCACGATGACGCCGCCGCCGCCGCCGAAGACCTGGATGTGCGCGCCGCCGCGCTCGCGCAGCAGGTCCACCATGTACTTGAAGTACTCGACGTGGCCGCCCTGGTAGCTGCTGATGGCGATGCCCTGCACGTCTTCCTGCAGCGCCGCCGTCACGACCTCGTCGACCGAGCGGTTGTGGCCCAGGTGGATGACCTCGGCGCCCATGCCCTGCAGGATGCGCCGCATGATGTTGATGGCGGCGTCGTGGCCGTCGAACAGGCTGGCGGCGGTGACGAAGCGCACCTTGTGCGTCGGGCGGTAGTCGGCCAGGGCCTTGAATTCGGCGGACAGGTCGGTCATGGCGGTGCGCTCGTTGCGGTGGTGCGGGCCCCGGCCGGTGGCGTCGGGGTTGACGTTTGCGTGGGCATCGATTTTGATCATGCCATGGTCGACCTCGACCCGGCCGGCAGGTGGCCGCGTTCT
>CAVQWK010000041.1:0-26148 GCA_963717575.1 uncultured beta proteobacterium
ATCGTCACGATCTGGATGTTCTCCAAGGTCAAGTCGCCACTCAGGTACGTCTTCAAGGCATGCACGCCTGAGATCGAGATGATGGCGAACGCCAGCTTCAGCTTGAGGTTGTAGGTGTTGACGTGGTCCAGCCAGTCGGGCTTCTTCATGTCCTTCTTGTCGAAGTGCCCCGTGGTCACGAAGAGCGACACACCGGCCAGCGCCACCACCCAGACCAGCTGCGCCACCATCGTCATGTCCACCAGTTCAAGCACCTTGATGATCAGGTCGATCTTTTCAAGCTCGCCAAACAGCAAGGTGCTCATCAGCTTGTAGGTCTCCAGCAGGAACTTGCCCAGGATGCCGAAGATGATCGTGACCAGCCCCACATAGAAGAACAGCATGGTGAATCTCATGCCGTAGAGCAGCGACCCGACCCTTGAGAGTAGCTTTTCCATTCTTGCTTACCTTGAAACAGAGCCGACAGTGACATCGGACAGCGATCCGGCCGAAGCGTCCTGCGCCGCTCGGGCCAGTTCGCCCAGACGGTTGAAACAGACCGGGGCGGACGATCTCAATCGTGGCGCAGCAGGTCACCGAAGACGGTGTGCTCGCCCTCCTTGCGATCGGCGCCAGGCGCGTCGTACAGCACGAGCCAGCGCGCCTTGCCGCCAGACAGCGCCGGCGGCAGGTCGCAGATGGCTTCGGCACGGTTGGTGCCGCGGCCATGCGGCAGTGGCACCGACTCGGTCAGCGCCGACTCGAAACGCACCGGCTCGCGGTTGGCGGCCAGCAAGGGCCGGGCGGCAGGCCACTTGAAGACGCGGATGTCGCCGTTCAGCACCATCGTCGGGCCGGCCAGGATGTAGAGGTCGTCGCCGGAGAAGTGCAGGTCCCGCACGCCCAGGCCGTCGAGCTGCAGGAAGTGCTTGCGGACCAGCATGCCGCTGTCGTCCAGGGGCGCCAGTCGCAACTGGTCACCGCGGGCCTCCACCGCGATCTCGAGCAGCGCCGACCAGCCGCGCAGCACCGGGCCGCGCAGGCCGAGCAGCAGCCGGCGGCCGTCCACGGCCAGGCCTTCGATGTCGAAGCCGTTGTCCTTGCCCGGGATGGCCATGTACGGCCCGAAGTGGGGGTCGTCGGCGAGCGCACGGGTGAGCAGGTTCGTCTGCGCATCACCCTTCAGGCGCAGCGCCCGTCGGCCGTCCTGGGCCTGCCGTACCAGGCAGGGCTCGCCCTTGGCGTCGGGCTCGATGGGCAGGCAGGCCAGCAGGCGACGATTGCCGTCCAGCGCCACCTTCGCCAGCCGCTTGGCGTTGTCGGCATGGTCCTCGGTCCGGCTTGGCGTTCTTGCGCTTCAGGCCATGCGAGCCGACAACCCAGAGGAAGCCGTCGGCCACGGCCATGCCTTCCAGATCGGCCTCTTCCCCGGCCGTGCCGGGCAGGTCCAGCAGATCGGCGAGCGGGAAGTCGCGCACCTCGCCGAAACGCAAGGCTTCTCGCCCCACGGGGTCGAGCAGGCGCAGGCGGTCCAGGCCGCAGGCTTCGTCGCCCGCCACCCAGAGCCAGTCGCCGGTGAAGGCCGCGCCGGACAGATTGGATTGAACCAGGGAGTCAGGAGCGAACTCCAGACGGACGGCATTGGCGGTTCGAGCGTTGGGCATCGGGTGTTTCTCCAAAGGGTGACGTGCCAGAAGGCTCGCGTGCTGCAACGCGTGCCGGCCGGGGCCGCCAAACCCCGAAGTCTGCGGCCGAAGCTCCGTCCTATGTTCAGGTTTATCCGATGTTCGCGTTCTTGAAATGCTGCTTTTCCAGAACCGCCAGGCACCCCACATTCCGTCTGCCCCTCAACCGATGGAGATCCGTGATGCAAGTGCTCTTCAAGTCCCGCCATCCGCAAGCCACCGACTTGCGCGACCTGACCGAGCGCCGCGTGCGCTTCGTGCTGCGACGCCTGGGCTGGCTGGTGCCACGCGCCGAGGTGCAGATGTCGGACGTGAACGGACCGCGCGGCGGCATCGACAAGCGCTGCCAGGTGGAACTCCGGACCGATGGCGCAGGGTCGGTGGTCGTCGCCTCCGTGGCCAGCGACTGGCGCACGGCGCTGGACAACGCGCTGGCACGCGCTGCGCGGTTCCTGATGCGCCTGTGGCGCCGCGGCAGTGACTCCCGCCGCATGCGCCAACGCTTCATCAGTCACGAACGCTGAACTCGAACGACCCCAGGACTCGACACCATGAACTCCATGACGCCCATCCCCTCGACCGCTCGCCCGGAGGCCGCGCATTCGGCGCCGATCGCCGCAGGCAACGCGACACCCACGGATGTCGCCGGTACGAGCCGTGTGCTGCGCAACACGTACGCCTTGCTGTCGATGACGCTGCTGTTCAGCGCGGCCATCGCCGCCGCCAGCGTGGCGTTCCAGCTGCCGGCGCCGGGCATCCTGCTGACGCTGGGCGGCTACTTCGGCCTGCTCTTTGCCGTCTACAAGTTCAAGAACAGCGGCTGGGCCTTGCCGGCGGTGTTTGCGCTGACGGGCTTCATGGGCTACTCCCTGGGGCCGGTGCTGGCCAAGTCGCTGGCATTGCCCGGCGGTGCACAGGTCGTAACCCTGGCCCTGGCGGCCACGGGCGCCACCTTCCTGGCCTTGTCGGCCTGGGTCTTGACGACCCGTCGCGACTTCAGCTTCATGGGCGGCTTCCTGTTCGCCGGCATGGTCATCGCGCTGATCGCCGGCCTGGGCGCGGTGTTCCTGCAGATTCCGGCGCTGGGCCTGGCCGTGGCCGCGATGGTGGCGCTGCTGTCGGCCGGCCTGATCCTGTTCGAGACCAGTCGCATCGTCACCGGCGGCGAAACCAACTACGTGCTGGCCACCGTCGGGCTGTACGTCTCGATCTTCAACCTGTTCACGAGTCTGCTCAGCCTGTTCGGCTTCGGCAGCTCGGACGAATGAACCTTCACCAGGAACACACCATGAAATGCCCGACCTGCACCGATACCGCACTCGTGATGAGCGATCGCCAGGGCGTCGAGATCGACTACTGCCCGCAATGCCGCGGCGTCTGGCTGGACCGCGGCGAACTCGACAAGCTGATCGAGCGTTCGGGCGCGATGACGCCAGTTCCTGCCGCCAGCGCGTCAGCGCAATCACAGCCGCAATTCGCGGACTCCGACTACGAGCACGGCCGAAGCCAGCAAGGCAACCGCAAGAAGTCCTGGCTGAGCAACATCTTCGACTGACCCGCGACCGACAGCACCCAAGGGAGACCCATCATGCGCAGTTATCCCGCGAACAGCCCGCAGGCCGCAGCCCGCATCGTCGCCCTGACGGTGGTCGCTGATGGCGACATCGGAGACGCCGAGATCGAGTGGCTCGACCGCCTGGCCGTGCATGAGCAGCTGGGTCTGGCGCGGCATGAGTTGCACGCACTGCTGGACACCTTCTGCGAAGACTTGCTATCGAGCGGCCAGTTGCAATGGGCCGACGCCTGCCCGGTGGACGAACGCACGCTGGCAGACCTGATGGGCGAGATCCAAGACCCCGCGCTGCGGCTTACCTTGTTGCGCGTGTGTGTCGAACTTGCAGAAGCCGACGCCCATGTCGACGAGGGCGAATCGACCGTACTCGTCGCCGCGGTCGAGCATTGGGGCTTGCACCGTGAGATGTTTCGGCCGTCGTCCCGTAACTGACCGGCTCGCCTTGCCTGAGCAATCCGCGGTGTGGGTCTGTGGGCTTTCGGCGGCCCGAGACCTGGGGCCCAACCGCAGCGCCTTCACTTCAAAGTCACCCCGCCAGCCCCCAGGCGAGGGCCGCCACGAACAGCAGCACATAGGCGGCCGCGGCGGCCCACACCGTGCGCGACGCGCGCCTGGCGTTAGCGCCGGCCACGACCAGCCCTACCAGCGGCAGGGCCTGCTGGGCGTGGATGCCCAGGAAGTGCGCCGGGCGCAGATCGCCGCCCGCCAGCGACCAGCCGATGACCGGCAGCGCGGCGGTCTCGGGCGGCTGCATGCCCGACAGCAGGCCACCGACGCTGGCGCCGAGCACGAAGGTCAGCACCAGGCCGATGAGCACGGCCAGCCGGTAGGCCGGCGCACGCCGCGGGTCGGCATGGCGCAGCAGCAGCCAGGCCAGTGCCGGCTGGGTGGCGGTGAGTGCCAGTGCGCCCAGGCCCATCAGCCCGTACAGCGCGGCATGCAAGGGGTCGCCGACGTTGTAGTGCGAGCCTTGGCCGAGCCCGGCCTGAAGCGCGATGTAGGCGAGTTCGAAGCCGGCGCTGCCGATCAGCACCCAGACGATCCGTCCAGCGCGCGCAAGCGGCGCGCCGCCGGCAGCAGGTGGCCGATGAACCAGGCGGTGGTCAGCGCGAACAGGCCCAGAGAGAGCGCGAACTTCATCGGCTTGAGCCAGACGTTGGCGCCGCGCAGCGTGCGCTCGTCCAATGCCCCGGCCAGGGCCAGCGGCACCAGCAGGGCGAGCAGCGCGAAGCCGAACAGCGCCAGCCGGCGCTCGCGCCGAAGCAACTCGGTCACGGTGGCGGCGAACAGGGTGCGCAGCGACCGGTGCGCGGTGGGGCGCGGCATCTAGCCTGGGGGCGTCGGGGGGGGAAGCGGCAGTGGGGTTCATGGTCGGGGCTCCGAGAGTGCGGGTGGAATAGTGGGCGGTGGATGGAGGGGAAGGATCCGGCCCTGCGGCCTCAGGCTGCTGCGGGCGCAGCGCCCGCTGCGCGACGGCGCCACCGCTGGAGCGGGGCAGCCAGCATCACGAAGGCCAGCAGCCCGGCCGGGCCGAACAGGAAGGTCAGCACGAGCAGCGGCAGCAAGGCCAGGTGCGGCAGGCCGAGTTCGGCGCTGCGTTCGGCGATCCACGCGCCGACGAAGAGGTCGAAGGCGAGGTAGTGCAGCCAGCCGGCGGTCAGCAGTTCCGGCACCGCGAACAGCCGCCGCACCTCCGCCAGCGAGCCATAGCCGCCGTCGGCCATGCCGTTGCGTGCGAACAGCACCACGTACACCGACGGCCAGCAGCAACGGCACGACGCGGCCGGCGAACCGGCGCGCCGCGCCGGCCCAGCGCGCACGCGCCGGGGACAACGGCCAGCGCGATCCAGCCGAGCATCGCCAAGCCGTTGGCGGCGCCGAACAGGGCGTCGGGGGTGGGGAAGGGGGAACGGGGTCATGTCGGATCTCCGGGAGGGAGGGGTCCATCGGCATGCGTGGCGGATGGATGTAAATGAACACTGTTCAGATGAAGTATCGACTATCATCTGAACACTGTCAAGTCCTCTCTTTTTTCTCCACTGTTGGCCCGAGCCTGGGCCGCCGGAGCACGCCATGTCCCGCCCATCATCCACGCGATCCTCTGCTGCCGCAGTCGGCACCGACCCCACGCCGCGCGAGGCTTACCACCACGGCGCGCTGCGCGATGCCCTGATCGACGCCACCGAGGCCCTGATCGCCGAGCGTGGTGCCCAGGGGTTCTCGTTGCGCGAAGTGGCCCGCCGTTCGGGCGTCTCACCGGCGGCGCCGGCCCATCACTTCGGCGATGCGGCCGGGTTGCTCGCGGCGGTCGCCAAGCTCGCCTTCGACCAGCTCACCGAGGCCCTCGAGGCCGGCAACGCGCGTGGCGGCGACGATCCGCTCGAGCGCTTGTGCGAACAAGGCGTGGGCTATGTCGGCTTCGCGCTCACCTGGCCCGGGCGCTTCGCACTGATGTTCCGCGCCGACCTGTTCACCAAGGACGAGGCCCTGGTCGCCAGCGCGCATGCCGCCTACCAGGTGCTGGAGGACGGCATCCGCGGGCTTTACGCCCTCCCGCCGGGCACGCCGCTGGTCGCCGGCGCAGCAGCACGCGCTGCACGCCACCTGGTCGATGGTGCACGGCTTCGCGCACCTGATGCTCGCCGGCCAGTTCGACGCCGACCTGCCCCGCGGCGGCCGCGCGGCACTGGCGCGGCAGGCCGTGGCACCGATGCTGCGCCAGCACCTCGCCCCGTTGCAGCCGCTGCCGCCTCGGGCACGCCGCCGGCCGCGCCGCTGACGCCGGCCTCGTGGCGCCAGTTCTTCTCCGCCTCGGTGATGAACTTGACGATCGCCTCGTTGGCCTTGCCGATGTGCACCGCGCAGCCCAGGTGGCCGAGCGGCGACTCGTAGAGGAACAGCCTGGCGCCGGGGATCGCATCCGCGATTGGCTGGGACGGCTACTTGGGCGGGAGCAACTCGTCCTCGACGACGCCGACCACCAGCACCTTGGTCTTGACCTTGGGCAGGTTCGGCGTGACGTCGCAGGCCGCCATCGCGTTGTTGCGCCAGATGATGTCGTTGGCGTCCATCCTGTGGCCTCCCCGCCCGGCGTCTTGTAGGCCCTCGAGGGCTTGCTCCTCGATCTTGTACTGGGCATCGTAGAAGGCGGCACCGAAGTACCGGAGGTACGTCTGCGGCGCCCCGTGCTGGTGATCAGTTTGCGGTTGCTTCCGCCGTAGCCTCGATGAGACGGGATGCCAGGATGCTGCGTGTCGCCACCGTCGGCTGATGGCCGAACCCGGTCGTTCGAATTCGTTGACCGTTGAACGTAGACCGGTGTCGGGGTCCCGGCCCCGCGGTGCGGGTTTCGCATCCATTGACCGCGGGCCCGGGTAAGGCAGGCTGCGTGCAGCCGCTGGCATAGACTGCGCGCAGCCCATGTTCCCAGGAGAGCCCCAATGGCCGACCCCATCCTCGTCGCCAAGCACGGCGACATCGAGTGCCACCTGCTGCCCGCGCTGGCCAACCGCCACGGCCTCATCACCGGCGCCACCGGCACCGGCAAGACGATCACGCTGCAGACGCTGGCCGAGGGCTTCAGCCGCATCGGCGTGCCGGTCTTCATGGCCGACGTCAAGGGCGACCTCACCGGCATCAGCCAGACCGGCACGCTGCCGCCGAAGGTGGCGGGCATCCTGAAGGACCGCGGCCTGCCGCTGCCGCAGCCGACGGTCTGCCCGGCGACGCTGTGGGACGTCTTCGGCGAACAGGGCCACCCGGTGCGCGCCACCGTCTCCGACATGGGGCCGCTGCTGCTGGCGCGCATGCTGGCGCTCAACGAGACGCAGGCCGGCGTGCTCAACCTGGTGTTCAAGATCGCCGACGACCACGGCCTGCTGCTGCTGGACATGAAGGACCTGCGCGCGATGCTGCAGCACGTGGGCGACAACGCCAAGGCCTTCACCACCGAGTACGGCAACATCAGCGCCGCCAGCATCGGCGCCATCCAGCGCGGCCTGCTGCAGATCGAGGAACAGGGCGGCGACCGCTTCTTCGGCGAGCCCATGCTCGACATCGCCGACTTCATGCAGACGGTCGATGGCCGCGGCGTCGTCAACATCCTGGCCGCCGACAAGCTGATGAACTCGCCGCGGCTGTACGCCACCTTCCTGCTGTGGATGCTGACCGAGCTGTTCGAGACGCTGCCCGAGGTGGGCGACCTCGACAAGCCCAAGCTGGTGTTCTTCTTCGACGAGGCGCACCTGCTCTTCAACGACGCGCCGAAGGCGCTGATCGAGAAGATCGAGCTCGTCGTGCGCCTGGTGCGCTCCAAGGGCGTGGGCGTCTATTTCGTGACCCAGAACCCGCTGGACATCCCCGACACCGTGCTCGGCCAGCTCGGCAACCGCGTGCAGCACGCGCTGCGCGCCTTCACGCCGCGCGACCAGAAGGCGGTGAAGGCGGCCGCCGAGACGATGCGCGCCAACCCGAAGATCGGCGACATGGCCACCGCGATCACCGAACTCGGCGTCGGCGAGGCGCTGGTCAGCTTCCTCGACGCCAAGGGCCGGCCGAGCGTGACCGAGCGTGTCTTCGTGCTGCCGCCGGGCAGCCAGATCGGCCCGATCACGCCGGAGCAGCGGCAGGCACTGATCGCCTCGTCGCTGGTCGCCGGCATCTACGAGAAGATGGTCGACCGCGAATCGGCCTACGAGAAGATCAAGGGTCGCGCCGAGACCGCCGCGGCGTCGGCGCCCGAGCCCGGCGCGACGCGGTCGACGCTGCCCGGGATGCCGGCGCCCGCGTCGGCGCCGGCCGCGGCGGCGGCCTGCTCGACGGGCTGAAGGATGCGATCTTCGGCACCACCGGCCCGCGCGGCGGGCGCCATCCCGGGCTGGCCGAGAAGGCCGCGTCATCGGCGGTGCGCAGCGTCGGCTCGGCCTTCGGCCGCGAGATCGTCCGCGGCGTGCTGGGCTCGCTGATGGGCGGCAGGCGGCGCTGATCCGAAGCAGGGGCGCGGCGCGGGTCGCGCCGCCGGACTCACTTCGGCTTTCGCCGCGCGGATGGCCTGGCCGGCACTGCGCCCGTGTCGCGTGGCGGCAGGCCGGTGTGCTGGGTCAGCAGGCGGCCCTTCGTCACCGCCGACACGCGGCTGCCGGGCGCGGTGCTGTTCTTGCGCCGCGCGCTCACGTAGCCGCCGTCGGTGGCCGGCTGGAAGCTCGGGATCAGGTGGTGCTTGCCGTTGCCGATCAGGTCGGCGCGGCCCATGGCCTTCAGCGCCTCGCGCAGCAGCGGCCAGTTGGCGGGGTCGTGCCAGCGCAGGAAGGCCTTGTGCAGGCGCCGCCGCCGCTCGCCGCGCACGATGTCCACGCGCTCGGCGCGGGCCGGGTCGCGGCTGATGCCCTTCAGCGGGTTCAGGTTGGTGTGGTACATCGCCGTCGCCGTGGCCATCGGGCTCGGGTAGAAGGTCTGCACCTGGTCGGCCTTGAAGCCGTTCTTCTTCAGCCACAGCGCGAGGTTCATCATGTCCTCGTCGCTGGTGCCCGGGTGCGCGGCGATGAAGTAGGGGATCAGGTACTGCTTCTTGCCGGCCTCGGCGCTGTACTGCTCGAACATCTTCTTGAAGCGGTCGTAGCTGCCGATGCCGGGCTTCATCATCTTGCTCAGCGGGCCGGCCTCGGTGTGCTCGGGCGCGATCTTCAGGTAGCCGCCGACGTGGTGCTGCACCAGCTCCTTCACGTACTCGGGCGATTGCACCGCCAGGTCGTAGCGCAGCCCGGAGCCGATGAGCACCTTCTTCACGCCGCGCAGTGAACGCGCGCGCCGGTACAGCTTCACCAGCGGGCCGTGGTCGGTGTTCAGGTTCGGGCAGATGCCGGGGTAGACGCAGCTCGGCTTGCGGCAGGCGGCTTCGATCTCGCGGCTCTTGCAGCCGATGCGCCACATGTTGGCGGTGGGGCCGCCGAGGTCGCTGACGACGCCGGTGAAGCCCTTGACCTTGTCGCGCATCTCCTCGATCTCGTGAATGATCGAGTCCTCGCTGCGGCTCTGGATGATGCGGCCTTCGTGCTCGGTGATGCTGCAGAAGGTGCAGCCGCCGAAGCAGCCGCGCATGATGTTGACGCTGAAGCGGATCATCTCCCAGGCCGGGATCTTGGTCGCGCCGTCGTGGCGGCCCGCCTCGTCGGCATAGCTCGGGTGCGGGCTGCGCGCGTACGGCAGGCCGAAGACGTGGTCCATTTCCGGCGTCGTGAGCGGGATCGGCGGCGGGTTGATCCAGACGTCGCGCCTTGTCGACCGTGCCGCTGCACCAGCGCGCGTGCATTGCCGGGGTTGGTCTCCAGGTGCAGCACGCGGTTGGCGTGGGCGTAGAGCACGGCGTCGCTCTTCACCTGCTCGTAGGCCGGCAGGCGGATCACGGTGCGCTCGCGCGGCGGCATCGTCACGGCGCCGGTCTTGCGGCTGGCGGGCATCGCGACCACGGCGCCGGCCGTCGGTGGCGGTGCGCCCTCTTCCTTGGCGCAGGCCTGGCCCTGCGCCGCCGCCGCCTCGGCCGTGGTCAGGTAGGGGTGGATGTGCTCGTCGATGCGGCCCGGCTGGTCGACGTCGGTCGAGTCGAGCTCGAACCAGTCCGGCTGCGGCCCGCGCACCATGAAGGCGGTGCCGCGGATGTCGGTCAGGCTCTCCACCGGCTGGCGCGCCGCCAGGCGGTGCGCCATCTCGATGATGGCGCGCTCGGCGTTGCCGTACAGCAGCAGGTCGGCCTTGCTGTCGACGAGGATCGAGCGCCGCACCTTGTCCTGCCAGTAGTCGTAGTGCGCGATGCGGCGCAGGCTGGCCTCGATGCCGCCGATGACCACCGGCACCGTCGTCCAGGCCTCCTTGCAGCGCTGCGTGTAGACGAGCGTGGCGCGGTCGGGCCGCTTGCCGGCGGCGCCGCCGGGCGTGTAGGCGTCGTCGCTGCGGATCTTGCGATCGGCCGTGTAGCGGTTGATCATCGAATCCATGTTGCCGGCGGCGACGCCGAAGAACAGGTTCGGCTTGCCCAGCGCCTTGAACGGCTCGGCGCTCTGCCAGTCGGGCTGGGCGATGATGCCGACGCGGAAGCCCTGCGCTTCCAGCACGCGGCCGATCACCGCCATGCCGAAGCTCGGGTGGTCGACATAGGCGTCGCCGGTGACGATGACGATGTCGCAGCTGTCCCAGCCGAGCCCGTCCATCTCCTGCCGGGTCATGGGCAGGAAGGGCGCCGGGCCGAAGCGCTTGGCCCAGAACGGACGCCAGCTGGTGATCGGCTTGGCAGGCGCGGGCGCCGGGGGTGTGGCGCGCGCCGGCGGGTGGGCTGTGGCAGGCACGGTGCGGAAGTGACGGCAGGGCCGGCGCGATGCCGGGAGGGACCGGCGGGGTGTGGATTGTCGGCGTTCCGTCGCCGCCGCGGCGGTGGCGGGGGCAAGGCCGCTCAAGCGGACCCGGCCGTGGCCGATACAGCGGCCATGGACAGCGTCTTCGCCGTGATCGGTCTCGCCTTCGCCGCGCTGCTCGCGGTGGCGGTCGCGGTGGCGTGCTGGGAGCGCCTGCGCGAGCGCAGCGCCGAGCGCCCGGCGCCGGTCGCGCCGCTGCCAACCGCGGCCACGGTGGATGTTCCGCTGGAGCCGCTGTCCGCGGCGCCGCCGCCGCAGGTGGCCGCCGAGCAGGCCGCGCGCCAGGCCGCTCTGGGCCAGGCGAAGGTCCGCACCGCGAAGCCGCCGGCCACGGCGCCCGCGCTGGCGTGGGCCGATACGCGACCGATCGTGGCGCCGGACGCGCAGCGGCGGGGTGACGACCAGCGCGCCGCACCGGCTGCGGAGTCGCCGGCCGGTCACTGAAAGCACCGCGCCAGCGGCAACCGAGGCGCGGTCTCGCCGCGTCACCAGCGGGTTGCGCCTGGCCCGCGCCGCCTCGATGTCGATTCCGTCACGCCCCGCTCCGCCGCTCGCCGCCACTGCACAAGTTGCTCGCCGAACTGCCGAAGTCCCGCCAGAGCTTCGCCCCGATGCACGCCGGAACCCCATGCCCGACACCGTCCCCGCCCGCCCGATGGAAACGCCGCGCCGCCTGCTGGTGGCGATGTTCGTCGCCTTCGGCGTCTGGTACCTGGTCTGGCGCCTGGGCACCTTCAACCCCGACGCCGCCGTGCTGTCGCGGCTGATCTACGGCGCCGAGGTCTTCGGCTTCACCGGCGCGCTGCTGCACATCTTCATGTGCTGGCGGTTGAGCGAGCGCGAGGCGCCGGCGCCGGACGCGCAGCGCTCGGTGGACGTGTTCGTGCCGACCTACAACGAATCGGTCGCGCTGGTGCGCAAGACGCTGCTCGCTGCGCTGGCGATGGAGCAGCGGCACACGGTGTGGCTGCTCGACGACGGCCGCCGCCCCGAGATGGCGGCGCTGGCACGCGAACTCGGCTGCCGCTACCTGACGCGCGCCGACAACCAGCACGCCAAGGCCGGCAACCTGAACCACGCGCTGCAGCACAGCGACGGCGAGCTGATCGCCATCTTCGACTGCGACCACGCGCCGCGGCGCGACTTCCTGACGCCGCACGCTGGGCTATTTCAACGACGCGCGCGTGGCCTTCGTGCAGACGCCGCAGGACTTCTTCAACCTCGACTCCTACCAGCACCGCCACGACAGCGGCGAGCGTTCGGTGTGGACCGAGCAGTCGCTGTTCTTCCGCGTCATCCAGCGCGGCAAGGACACCTGGAACGCGGCCTTCTTCTGCGGCAGCTGCGCCGTCGTGCGCCGCTCGGCGCTGGACGAGATCGGCGGCTTCGCCACCGGCACCGTGACCGAGGACCTGCACACCTCGATCCGGCTGCACGCCAAGGGCTGGAAGTCGGTCTACCACGCGCAGCCGCTGGCCTTCGGCGTGGCGCCGGAGTCGATCGAGCCCTTCATCGGCCAGCGCGTGCGCTGGGGCCAGGGCGCGATGCACGTCTGGCGCAAGGAAGGCATCCTCACCCACAAGGGGCTGACGCTGGCGCAGCGGCTGAACTACCTGGCCTCGGTGCTGACCTATTTCGACGGCTGGCAGAAGGGCGTGATGTACCTCGCGCCGGTGATCGTGCTGCTCAGCGGCACCATGCCGCTGCTCGCCGGCACGCCCGAGTTCCTGCTGCACTTCGTGCCCTACTACCTGCTGACCTTCTGGGTCTTCGAGGAAGTCGGCCGCGGCTACGGCCGCAGCCTGTTCATCGAGCAGTACAACATGGCGCGCTTCGCCGCCTTCGCCTGGGCGACGCTGGCGTGGGTCTTCCCGCGCATGAAGTTCCGCGTCACGGCCAAGGGCGCGCCGGGGACGCGGCGGCGGCGCGCTGCGCTTCACGCTGCCGCAATGGCTGGTGATGTCGATGAACCTGGCGGCGATCCCGGTCGGCATCGCGCTGTTCATGCTCGGCGGCCGTTGCCGCTGGAAGGCCTGGTCGCCAACGTCGATCTGGGCCGGCGTCAACGGCGCCCTGGCGCTGGCGGTGCTGGCCTTCACGACGCGCGTGCAACACCACACGCGGGCGCGACTACCGCTTCCCGGTGCCGCTGCCGGCGGAACTGGTGTTCGACGACGGCCGCCGCGTCGTCGGCACGGTGGACGACCTCACGGGCAACGGCCTGCGCTTCTACGGCGCGCTGCCGGCCCAGCTGACCGCCGGCGCGCCCGTCACCGGCCACATCCCGCTGCCCGACGGCCCGCTGCCGCTGTGGGGCGAGGTGCGCAGCCTCGTGCGCCAGCCCGAGGACACCGAAGGCCCGCGCGCCATCGGCTGCAGCTTCGAGACCACGGCCGAGGGCCGGCACCGGCTCGAGTCCTTCCTGTTCGGCACCGACCTGCAGTGGCACGTCAACGGCTACACCGACCAGGTGCACACGCCGCTGAGCCGGCTGCTGCCACGCCAGGTGCCCGGCCCGGCGCCGCACCCGCTGGCCGGCCGGCGCTGGAACGCCGCGCAGCTGCGCCGGCATCCGGCGGCGGCGCCGCTGCCGGCGCTGGTCGCCGAAGCCGACGACGCCGACGAGCCGCCGCTGATCCTGAGCTACGCCGCGCTGCCGACGCAGCATGCGCTGCAGTTGCAGGTGTTTCGTCGCAGCACGGTGCCGCACCGCGGCGTGCGGCTGGAGCCGCTGGCGCTCGCGAACGGCGCCGACGCCCTCTTCCACACCTACCGTGCGCAGCCGGCGCCGCTGCCGGCCCCGGTGCCCGACGATCCCCGCGATACCAGCCGGCCTTCCTGCTCATGCGCGAGGCGATCGAAGCCGCGCGCCAGGACCACGGCGAACCCACGAGCACCGATGTCCACCCCAGCACCCTGTGACGCGGCCGTGCGGTCGGCCCGGCCCGGCGGCCACGCGCGCGTGAAGCACCCGGCGCTGGCCCTGGCCGCGGCCGCGGCGCTGCTCGCCCCGCCGGCGGCCCTGGCCGCGCCGTGGCTGGACTTCGCGCAGCTCGACGGCTCCTCGTCGTCGGGCACGCTGGTGCTGGTGCACGCGCTGCCGAGCGCCGGCGCCGAGCAGCCGGCGCCACTGCTGTCGGCCACCGCCACCGGCTGGTCGGACGGCCAGTCGCTGGCCGCCGGCGCGGTCTACCGCTGGACGCTGGCCGCCGGCGACGGCCACGCGCTGCGCGCCGGGCTGGGCGCCGGCATCGACCACTTCCGCAGCCGGGCCGAGGGCGATTCGAGCGAGGACACCGGCGCCTCGCTGCGCGCCCAGGCCGAGGCCGACGGCGCGCTGGGCACCGCGGCGCGCTACTACCTGCTGGCCCAGGGCACGAGTTTTCGCGACGGCTGGTTCGCCACCGCGCAGCTGAGCCTGAGCCGGCAGCGGCGCCGGGGTCGAACTGTCGCGCTACGGCGACCAGAGCTACCACTCGACGACCGCCGTGCTGCGGCTGCCGCTGGGGGCTCCGGGCTGGACGCTGCGCCTGGGCGCGGTGCGCGACGACGACGGCAGCCGCGCCATCGTCGGCGTCGGCTGGAACGGGTTCTGACGAGCCGACGCGGCCGCGCTACACCGCCGCGGCGCGGTGGCGTCGTCGACCTCCTCGCCCAGGAAGCCGCCGCTCTGGTGCGCCCACAGCCGGGCGTAGATGCCGCCGGCGGCGAGCAGGCTCTGGTGGTCGCCCGTCTCGACGATGCGGCCCTGGTCCATCACCACCAGCCGGTCCATCGCCGCGATCGTCGACAGCCGGTGCGCGATCGCGACCACCGTCTTGCCTTCCATCAGCGTGTACAGGCTGGCCTGGATGGCGGCCTCGACCTCGCTGTCGAGCGCGCTCGTGGCCTCGTCGAGCAGCAGGATCGGCGCGTCCTTGAGCATCACGCGCGCGATCGCGACGCGCTGGCGCTGGCCGCCCGAGAGCTTGACGCCGCGCTCGCCGACATGCGCGTCGTAGCCCTTGCGGCCCTTGCGGGTCGGCCAGGCCGACGATGAAGTCGTGCGCCTCGGCCCGCTCGGCGGCGCGCCGCATCTCGGCGTCGCTCGCCTCGGGGCGGCCGTAGACGATGTTGTCGCGCACCGAGCGGTGCAGCAGCGAGGTGTCCTGCGTCACCATGCCGATCTGGCGGCGCAGGCTCTCCTGCGTCACGCCGGCGATGTCCTGGCCGTCGATCAGGATGCGGCCGCCCTCGACGTCGTACAGCCGCAGCAGCAGGTTGACGACCGTGCTCTTGCCGGCGCCCGAGCGGCCGACGAGGCCGATCTTCTCGCCCGGCGCGGACGACGAGCGAGAAGTCGTCGACGACCTTGCGCGTGCCGCCGTAGGCGAAGCGAGACGTCCTCGAAGCGCAGCTCGCCGCGGCTCACCACCAGCGGCCGCGCGCCGGGCGCGGTCGACCACGAGCGCGCGCGCGACAGCGTGCCCATGCCGTCCTGCACGGTGCCGATGTGCTCGAACAGCGAGGCCATCTCCCACATCACCCAGTGCGAGATGCCGTTCAGCCGGAACGCCATCGCGGTGGCCGCCGCGACCGCGCCGACGCCGACCGCGCCCTGCGTCCACAGCGTCAGGCTGACGCCGGCGATGGCGGCGATGAGCAGCACGCTCAGGCACTGGTTGACGATCTCGAAGGCCGACACCAGCCGCATCTGGCCGTAGGCGGTGACCATGAACTCCTGCATCGCGCTGCGCGCGAAGTGGGCCTCGCGGTTGGCGTGCGAGAACAGCTTGACGGTGGCGATGTTGGTGTAGGCGTCGGTGATGCGGCCCGTCATCAGCGAGCGCGCGTCGGCCTGCGCCTGCGCCACCTTGCCCAGCCGCGGCACGAAGAACCACAGCGTCACGACGTACAGCGCCAGCCAGCCGAGGAAGGGCGCCATCAGCCAGGCGTCGAAGGCGCCGACCACCGCGACCATGGTGACGAAGTAGATCAGCACGTAGACCAGGATGTCGGCGAAGATGAGCCAGGTGTCGCGCACCGCCAGCGCCGTCTGCATCACCTTGGTGGCGATGCGGCCGGCGAATTCGTCCTGGTAGAAGCCCATGCTCTGCTCGAGCATCTGGCGGTGGAACATCCAGCGCAGCCGCATCGGGAAATTGCTGAACACGCCCTGGTACTTGAACAGCGCCTGCACGCCGGCGAGCACGATGCTGCCCACGAGCACGC
This sequence comes from uncultured beta proteobacterium, assembly GCA_963717575.1. Classification (GTDB taxonomy): domain Bacteria; phylum Pseudomonadota; class Gammaproteobacteria; order Burkholderiales; family Burkholderiaceae_C; genus Rubrivivax. The sequence goes on from CAVQWK010000041.1 coordinate 15,852, forward strand.
ACCGACAGCAGCGCCAGCGTGCGCCCGTGCTCCTGCCACAGCGCCTCGGGCCTGACGGCCGCCAGCACGTCGACGACGTGCGCCATCATGCCGAACAGCAGCGCCTCGAAGGCGCCGATGCCGGCGGTGAAGAGCGTCACCAGCAGCAGGTACGGCCGCACGCCGCGCGAGCATTCCCAGAGGAAGGCGAAGAAGGTCGTCGGCGGTGGCGGCGGCAGGGCATCCGGGTAGGGATGCACCAGCGATTCGAACTTGGCGAACAAGGCGAGGGCTCCTGCGGGCGCCTCGTGGGCGCCTCGGCGGGTGGCTGTCCGGCGCGGGATGCCGCGCCTCGGACGGCCGCGGATTATCTCCGCTGCCCAGAACGACAAACCCCCCTGAACCGTTACCGGCCAGGGGGGCGGGCAGCCGGAGCCGCCGTTGGAAACCCGGAGGAATGAGGTCCGGGGTTCCTGATGCGCTGGAATTGCGCCATCGGTAGTGCCTGCATGCAGGCCAGCCAACCATAAGCCAGGCGCGGCGGCGGCGCAAGGATTGCCGCAGGCGCGCGTGCGGGAATCCGCCGCGCTTCAGCCGACGGCGCCGTGCCCGGGCATCAGGCCGGCCACCAGGGTTTCGACGCGCGTCGCGCACCGCCGCGTCCATCGCGATCGTGCGCCCCCACTCGCGCGCCGTCTCGCCGGGCCACTTGTTCGTCGCGTCCAGCCCCATCTTGCCGCCCAGCCCGCTCACCGGCGAAGCGAAGTCGAGGTAGTCGATGGGCGTGTTCTCGACCAGCAGGGTGTCGCGCACCGGGTCCATGCGCGTGGTGATGGCCCACACCACCTCCTTCCAGTCGCGCACGTCGACGTCGTCGTCGGTGACGACGATGAACTTGGTGTACATGAACTGGCGCAGGAAGCTCCACAGGCCGAACATCACGCGCTTGGCGTGGCCGGGGTAGGCCTTGCGGATCGAGATCACCGCCATGCGGTAGCTGCAGCCCTCGGGCGGCAGGTAGAAGTCGACGATCTCCGGAAACTGCTTCTGCAGGATCGGCACGAAGACCTCGTTCAGCGCCACGCCCAGGATCGCCGGCTCGTCGGGCGGCTTGCCGGTGTAGGTGCAGTGGTAGATCGGGTCCTGGCGGTGCGTCAGCCGCGCGAGGCGGAAGACGGGGAACCAGTCCTGCTCGTTGTAATAGCCGGTGTGGTCGCCGAACGGGCCCTCCAGCGCGTGCAGGTAGCCGCCCTGCTCCCTGAGCTTGCACGCCGGCCTCGGAGACGCCCTCGAAGCCCGCCGGCGCCGGCGGGATGTGGCCCTCGAGCACGATCTCGGCGCTGGCCGGCACCTGCAGCATGCAGGCCGCCCTCGCCCACGCTCGAGTCGACGACCTCGGTGCGGCTGCCGCGCAGCAGGCCGGCGAACTGGTATTCGGACAGCGAATCGGGCACCGGCGTCACCGCGCCCAGGATGGTCGCCGGGTCGGCGCCCAGCGCCACCGCGATCGGGAACGGCTGGCCCGGGTTGGCGCGCGCGAACTCGCGGAAGTCGAGCGCGCCGCCGCGGTGCGCCAGCCAGCGCATGATCACTTCGCGCCGGCCGATCACCTGCTGGCGGTAGATGCCCAGGTTCTGCCGCAGCCGCGGCGCCGCCACGCCCTGCGGGCCGCGGGTGATGACCAGGCCCCAGGTGATCAGCGGGCCGGCGTCGTCGGGCCAGCAGGTCTGCACCGGCAGCTGGCCGAGGTCGATGTCCGTCGCCTTCCAGCACCACGTCCTGGCAGGGCGCGCGGCGCTGCACGCGCGGGCTTCATGTCCCACACCGCCTTGGCCATCTGCAGCAGCCGGCCGGCGTCCTTCAGGCCCCGGGGCGGGTCGGGCTCCTTCAGCGCGGCGAGCAGCCGGCCGACGTCGCGCAGCTCGTCCAGCGAGCCGGCGCCCATGCCCAGGGCGACCCGTCGCGTCGTGCCGAAGAGGTTGATCAGGCAGGGAATCTTGTAACCGACGGGCTGCGTGCAGAGCACGGCCGGGCCGCCGGCGCGCAGCAGCTTGTCGCCGATTGCGGTCATTTCCAGCTTCGGAGACACCGGTTCGGCCAGCGTTCGCAGCTCGCCGAGCTTTTCCAGCTGCCCGATGAAGTCCCGGAGGTCCCTGTACTTCATACCAAAAAGTGGTTAGACGCTATAATGATATTCTTGACCGCGTATTTGGCGGTTCCTAGAATCCGCCCGAATCGCGAACTTCCGGGTAAACCCGCGTCACCGCATTCGAGTGATTGCGGCGCGGTGGCGGAAACTCGCGCCCAATCCCGGGCAACCCGGCCGCGTGCCGGGACGCCGAGTTTCATTATCACTGCCGCCCCCAGGCGAGCCCACTGCGGCTTGACGGGCGGGCCGGCCTCAGGAGAGAAGAGATGCGAGCCTTGACCCTGTTGCGCCAGGCGCAACACGCCAGTGCCCGATCCCTGTCGGTCTTTGCCGGCGACGTCGGCCGCGGCCTGCTCCAGGTGAGCCACAACACGCTGGCCCTGGTGGGCCTGGCCGCGGTGGCCGTGCTGGTGTTCGCGCTGGGCCGTGCCGACGTCCGCCACCAGGTCGAAGTGGTGGCGCTGGACTGGCTGCAGATGCGGCACGAGGAGCGCGAGCTCGCCATCGGGCAACCTGCTGGCGGCGGTCGCCGAGCCCGATGCCGTGTCGCGCGCCACGGCCGCCGACATCGCCGACCTGCCGCGCGAGCAGGCGACGCTGGCGACCTGGATCTCGCGCCGCTACAAGGTGGCGCCCGAGCCGGTGGGCGCGCTGGTGCAGGAAGCCTGGTCCGTCAGCAAGCGCGCCGGGCTCGACCCGACGCTGATCCTGGCCATCATGGCCGTCGAGTCGAGCTTCAACCCGTTTGCCCAGAGCTCGGTCGGCGCGCAGGGCCTGATGCAGGTGATGACGCGCGTGCACGACGACAAGTACACCGCCTTCGGCGGCAGCCACGCCGCCTTCGACCCCATCGCCAACCTGCGCGTGGGCGTGCAGGTGCTCAAGGAGTGCATCGCGCGCGCCGGCAGCGTGCAGGAGGGCCTGCGCTACTACGTCGGCGCCGCGCTGCTGGATTCCGACGGCGGCTACGCGGCACGCGTGATGGCCGAGCAGGCGCACATGCGCAACGTGGCCGGCGGGCAAGAAGGTGCCGCTGAACGCCAGCAACACGCCCGCCCAAGGTGCTGGAAGCCAGCCTGCCGCTGCCGCCCGCACCCGCCGCGCCCGCGGCCGACACCGCCGCCGCGCGCGGCCGTCGAGCAGCGTGGCCCTGCTCTCGCGCTGAGGGTCCGGCGCCGGGCGCCAAGCTACACTGCAGCCCTGCGCGACTGGCGATAGGGGCGGCCCCGCCCCGAGGTGGACCGACCACCGGGAAGCGCAGGCCGCAGCGGCCGCCGCCCGCGGTTCCAGCCGTTCGCCTGGGCAGCCCTCGACCGCGCCTGACCCCGTTCGGCGCCGGCGTCGGCCCTTCCACCCCGAAGAGGACTGCCATGTTCGACCGCCACGCACTCCACCATCGCCCACGTCGACCCGGAAACCTGGGCCGCCATCGAGGCCGAGAACCGCCGCCAGGAAGAGCACATCGAGCTCATCGCCAGCGAGAACTACGCCAGCCCGGCCGTGATGGCGGCGCAGGGCTCGCCAGATGACCAACAAGTACGCCGAGGGCTACCCCGGCAAGCGCTACTACGGCGGCTGCGAGTACGTCGACGTGGTCGAGAAGCTGGCCATCGAGCGCGTCAAGCAGCTGTTCGGCGCCGGCTTCGCCAACGTGCAGGCCAACAGCGGCAGCCAGGCCAACCAGGCGGTGTTCTTCGGCCTGCTGCAGCCCGGCGACACCATCATGGGCATGAGCCTGGCCGAAGGCGGCCACCTCACGCACGGCATGGCGCTGAACATGAGCGGCAAGTGGTTCAAGGTCGTCAGCTACGGCCTGGACGCCAAGCGAGGCCATCGACTACGACGCCATGGAGCGGCTGGCGCACGAGCACAAGCCCAAGCTGATCATCGCCGGCGCCAGCGCCTACAGCCTGCGCATCGACTTCGAGCGCTTCGCCAAGGTGGCCAAGGCCGTCGGCGCGATCTTCATGGTCGACATGGCGCACTACGCCGGCCTGATCGCCGCCGGCGTCTACCCGAACCCGCTGCCGCACGCCGACGTGGTGACCAGCACCACGCACAAGAGCCTGCGCGGCCCGCGCGGCGGCATCGTGCTGACGAACGACGAGGCCATCGCGAAGAAGATCAACAGCGCCATCTTCCCCGGCATCCAGGGCGGGCCGCTGATGCACGTCATCGCCGGCAAGGCGGTGGCCTTCAAGGAAGCGCTGGCGCCCGAGTTCAAGGTCTACCAGCAGCAGGTGGTCGACAACGCGCGCGTGCTGGCCGAGACGCTGATCGAGCGCGGGCTGCGCATCGTCAGCGGCCGCACCGAGAGCCACGTGATGCTGGTCGACCTGCGGCCCAAGGGGCTGACGGGCAAGGAGGCCGAGGCCATCCTGGGCGACGCGCACATGACCTGCAACAAGAACGGCATCCCGAACGACCCGCAGAAGCCGATGGTCACCAGCGGCATCCGCCTGGGCACGCCGGCGATGACGACGCGCGGCTTCAAGGAAGAGCAGGCGCGGCAGACGGCGCACCTGATCGCCGACGTGCTGGACAAGCCCGCACGACGAGGCCAACCTGGCCGCCGTGCGCGCCAAGGTCGCGGCGCTGACGCGCGACTTCCCGGTGTACCGCTGAGCCGGCGCGCCCAGACGCGGATGCGCTGCCCCTACTGCGGCCACGAGGAGACCCAGGTCGTCGAGACGCGCGAGTCCGACGAGGGCGACGTCATCCGCCGGCGGCGCCGCTGCCTGAAGTGCGACAAGCGCTTCACCACCTACGAGCGGCCCGAGATCGCGCTGCCGGCGGTGGTCAAGAAGGACGGCGCGCGCGTCGAGTTCGACCCCGCCAAGCTGCGCGCGTCGATGACTGCTGGCGCTGCGCAAGCGGCCGGTGAGCGTGGAGCAGGTCGACGCGGCGCTGGAGCGCATCCAGGAAAAGCTGCTCGCCAGCGCCGCGCGCGAGGTGCCCAGCGCGCGGCTGGGCGAACTGGTGATGCGCGAGCTCAAGCGCATCGACAAGGTGGCCTACGTGCGCTTTGCCTCGGTCTACCGCGAGTTCGAGGACGTCGACGCGTTCCGGCAGCTGATCCGCGACATCTGAGCGCGGGCACGACGCCCCCGCCCGGGGGTGCCGCGGGGGCCCTCTTCGAGAGCCGCGGCGCGAGCCCCCGCCCAGGGGACGCGCCGGCGGCGCCGGATTCCTACAGTGGCCTCCATGCCACCCACTGCACGGAGCCACCGCGATGAAACCCACCCGCACCCCCGGCCCGCCAGCGCGGCCGACAGCTGGTCGAAGCCGTCACCCTGTGACGCCGATCGTCGCCGTCGTCGCCTGGCCGGGCATGGCGCGTGCCCGGCTTCGAGCACGGCACGCGAGCGGCGCCACGCTCGAAGGCGCCGCGGCGCAGCTGGAAACCGACCTGCAGCATCGCCCGCAGCCTGGCCGTGGCGCGCAACGCACGGCGTGCGCATCAGCTTCAGCGGCGGCGCGGCGGCAGCTGCTACGTCGTGCACACCGGCGCCGCCGGCGACTGCAGCTGCAGCGCCGACGGCCGGCCGTCTGCAGCGCCCGGCGCCGAGGCGCTGCGCAGCGTGTACTTCGGCGCCGAGCGCCCGGTGCGCGTGCAGCGCCAACTCGCGCTCGATGCTGTTCGACCCGATCAAGGGCACCGTGACGCCGACCGCCACCGTCGCGCGTCATCGGCCGCAGCGGCGCCGCCATGCACCTGGTGGTCAACATCATGGGCCGCGTGCGCGCCTGCTCGCCCGCGCCGGCGATGCCGGGCTACAAGCGCCTGCTGACGCCCGGCCTGCGCAGGGGCGGCGCGACGAACGGTCGCGCCGCCGACGAGCGGCGCTCGGCCGGCCGGCGTCGGACGCGGACGCGTCGATAATTCCGCGTCAATGACAGCTGCAAGCCCGCGCCGCACCGACCGACCGCGCCGCACCAGCGCGGCTTCACGCTCGTCGAACTGATGATCGCGGTGGTCGTCGTCGCGCATGCTGGCGTGCGATCGCGCTGCCGAGCTTCATGGACTCGATCCGCAAGAGCCGGCGCTCGGACGCCTTCGCGGCGCTGTCGGCGGTGCAGCAGGCGCAGGAGCGGTGGCGCGGCAACAGCGCCAGCTACGCCGCACGCGCTGGCCAACACGGCCGAGTCGCGGCAGTCCGGCCGAACGGTCTGGGGCTGCCGGCGACCACGGCCGACGGGCTACTACACGATGCGCTGTCGGGCGTCGAGCGCCACGGGCTACACCGTCACCGCCACGGCTGTCGCCGGCACTTCGCAGGCGCCGACGGCAACTGCGAGCGTGCTGCGCGTGCGCGTGGCCGGCGGCAACATGCACTACGGCTCGGGCTGCCGCCGACGGCCGCCTTCGACGCCGACACCAACCGCTGCTGGGCCGATGAATGCACGCACCCGCCGTGCCGCAGTCGGCCTTCACGCTGATCGAGTTGATGGTCGTCGTGGCCGTGGTCGTCGTCATGCTCGTGCTGGCGGCGCCGTCGTTCCGCGAACTCATCGAGATGCAGCGGCTGCGCAGCATCAACGCGCAGTTGGTGACCGACCTGCAGTTCGCGCGCGCCGAAGCAGCCAGCCGCCAGAAGCCCGTGGTGCTAAGCTCGGCGTCACGGGGGGCTGCCCAAGCGCGAAGCTGCTACACCATCTACACATGCAGCGATGCCGAATTTCAATGCAGTCGCTGCAACTGCACTGCGTGCGCCGGAAGCCGCCTGCGGCGCCAATGCCTCGACCGCAGGAAATCCGTACCGTGGTGGTCCCTGGCAGCGATCGGCGTGGAAGTCGGGCAACCGCCTGCCCCATGGGCTCGACCACCGGAGGTCCGCTTCGACCCGCGACGGGTGGCGTTCGATCATGGCGATCGTCATTGTCGATGGCGCATGGTCAGGTGCCCTGGACCGGTGCCGTCGACACCCGCTCACTCCGCAGATGCGCAGATCACGCTGCGCACGATGATCGGTCTTTCGGGCCGACCAGTGTGCTGCGCCCCGCTCGGGCGGTGTCCGGCGTTTCAGCACGGCATGCGCGCAGAACTGAGATCAACCGGCAGGCGCCAGCGCGGCTTGTCGCTGGTCGAATTGATGGTGGGCATCGCCGTCGGCCTGTTCATCGTGGCCGGCACCGTGATGCTGGCCACCGTCAGCTGAGCGAAAACCGCCGCGTGCTGCTGGAAACGCAGGTGCAGCAGGACCTGCGCGCCGCCGCCGACATCATCGCGCGCGACCTGCGCCGCGCCGGGCGACAGAGCGACAACGATGCGCTGCTGAACGTCGCCCAGCCGCAGCCGGCGGCGCCAGCCGGCGGCGAACCCCTTGGCGGTCAGTCAATGTCGGCGCGCGCCGCAGCAGCGACGTGAGCTATCAGCTACCTGCAGCCCTCCGGCAGTCACAGCGGCCGGTTTTCAGCGTCGATGCCGCCACAGGGAACGATGCGCATGCGCATCGGCGGCAACTGGCAGGACCTGACCGATCCCAACGCGCTGGAGGTGACGGCCTTCGATGTTGAAACCTTTGCAGGACCACGTTGCCGCCCTGCGCCTGCCCTGCCCGCGCCTGTGCCCGGACGGCACCGAGAACTGCTGGCCCACGCTGCAGGTGCGTGAACTGCTGGTGACGATTGCCGGCCGGGCCCGATCCGACCCGGCGGTGGCGCATCAAGTGGCTACCCGCGTGCGCCTGCGCAACGATGCGCTTGACCTTCAACGGCGGCGCCGGGCGGGGTCTGCCCATGACCGCGACAAGCCACTCCGCGTTGCGCCGGCAGCAGCAGCGGCGTCGCCACGCTGGTCGTCGTCATGGTGCTGTTCTTCATCGTGTCGCTGGTCGCCGCCTACACCAGCCGCAACATGATCTTCGAGCAGAAGACCTCGGCCAACCAGTACCGCAGCACGCAGGCCCTCGCGGCCGCCGAGGCCGGGGTGGAGTGGGCGCTGGCGATGCTCAACGGCGGCCGGGTGAACGACGACTGCGCAGTCGATGCCGCGCGCTCCGCCGAGTTTCCGCGAGCGCTATCTGAATTTCGCCGTCGATCCGGCAACGCTGCGGGAGACCGGGTTCATCGCGCTCAACCCGAACCACACCGGCAACTGGCCCACCTGCGTGATCGAAGGCACCGATCGCTCGACCTGCAAGTGCCCGTTCGCCGCCAACCTCGACCCCGCTGCCATCGGCACGGGCCCGCAGTCCGCCTTCCGGCGTCCGGTTGAGCACGAACAACCAGCCACGCCAGCAATATCGTCCCGGCTTTGCCCGGCGTGATCCGCATCCAGGCGCGCGGCTGCACACGGCTGGACCTGGCCGCCGGCGGCTGCCTCGACTGGGCGGGCGGCAGATCCCGGCAGCGGCGACGGCCAGGCCGACGGTCACGATCCTCGCGGCGCTGCGCTCAGGGCTGGTGACACCGCCTGCGGCACCGTTGACCGCCCGTGGTGCCATCACGGCAGTGGCGCCTGCGGTGAACGTGGTCAATCCGGATGCGGCGACTGCCGGCGTCACGGTTCATACCGGCGCGGCGCTGAACCCGGCGCTCTTCCAGCTGACAAGCCTGCCGGGCACTCCGAGCGAATGTCTTTCCCTGTGCCGTGGGGGACGCCAGCCCTGGGCAGACATCTGCCACCGGCGACCACATGTTTGCCGCCATTCTTCGGCATGCGGCGCGGCGTTTACCGGCAACAGCCAGGATGCGCTGGCCTGCGCCAACCCCTGCAATTCGGCCGCGTGACGGCGCTGTTGAATGCCGATCCGGCGCTGACCGACCACCCCGACCACATGATCTGGGTCGACGGCGACCTCGACGGTCGACGGCGACCTGGGCAGCGCGGCGGTCCCGGTGCTGCTGGTGGTGACCGGCGACGTGGTCGTGACGGCCGACGCCACCATCACCGGCGCTCATCTACCTGGCCAAGGCCGATGCCGAGCATCGACCGAGGCTCCTATCACCACCACGCTGAACGGCGCCGTCGTGGCAGAAGAAGCGCTGGACATCGTCGGCAGCGGCAGACCTTGGCTGAGCTACGACGCCAGCGGTGTCTGAACCGCTTGCGCAGCACCTACGGCAGCTTCGTGCGCGTGCCCGGCACCTGGAGGGACTGGAACTGATGGCCGCCCGGCTCGCCAGCCGCATGCGCGGCATTTCGCTGATCGAGGCGCTGGTGGCGCTGGCCGTCGTCGGCATCGGCATGATCGGCATCGTCGGCATGCAAGCCAGCCTGCGCGGCAACGCCGACATCGCCAAGCAGCGGTCCAACGGCCGTGCGCCTGCTGCAGACAGGAGCCGAGCAATGGCGGGCATTTGCGAAATTGGAAGCCGATGCCAGCCCGACTTCGTCGACTACACGGACTTGGCGTGGGCGTCACCACCGACCCCGTCATGGCAGTGAACAACGCCGGCTACACCCGCAGCCGTTCGGTGGTGGAACTCCCGGCGCCGTTGCGCGGCAAGGCGCTGGCGGCGGAGGTGGGCTGGGACGATCGGTCGGGCCAAGGGCAAGCCGTGCAGATGTCCACCGTGATCGCCGGCATCGCGCCCGAGCTTGCGGCCTCGCTGGCGATTCCGCCCGATGGCGACCCGGTGCGCCTGCCCCTGCGCCGGCACCGTGGCATCCCGGTGCTGGCCAAGGACCTGGGCAACGGCACCAGCGCAATCAAGCCCCCCGGCGCACCCGACACCGTGGCCTGGCGCTTCGACAACATAAGCGGGTTGGTCAGCTTGTGCGAAACCGCCGCGGCAAACAACACCGGCAACTTGACGGCCGCCAATGTCGTCAACTGCGCTGGCAATGCGATCGCGCTGAGCGGCTACATCCGCTACCACCTCGATGGCACGGCACCGGATCTGGCCGACGCACTGACGCCGGGCAGCGCGCCACCGGCGGCTGCGCTCACGGTGACGGTCGGCTACACCGCGCCGGTGGCCGGCACCACGACCTGCTACACGCAGGATCAGAATGTGGCACCTTTCTACACGGCATACTTCTGCGCGATTCCGGTCGCCTTGGTCGCCGGCGCAATCCCCGGCTGGAGCGGACGGCTGGCGTTCGGGCCCGCTGCCCGTATCGCCACGGCAGTCAACCCGGGGGACCGGGACCCGGCACGGGTGCGCATCTGCCGCTATTTCGAGACCAGCGCAGCACCCGACCCGGCGAATGCCGGCAACGAC
>CAVQWK010000042.1:0-19139 GCA_963717575.1 uncultured beta proteobacterium
TCGAGGTCGATAGCCGGCTGCTGCGCGTGATGGCGGTGGTGAAGATCCGCGCCAGCGAGTCATTCGAACGAATTGCGCGAATACAGCATCGGCGACGACGGCATCCGCATCGGCGCCATGCTGCCCGACCAGGAAGGCCTGCTCGGCGGGCGACCGACGCGCAAACCCCTGCCGGCAGTGCCCGACGACGCAGCCTGAAGCGCCTGCCCCCAGACCGACCGCGTGAACCCCCGACCCGACCCGACCGACGGCGCCGTCGCCAGCGCCGAAGGCGAGTTGCCCCGCCTGGGTTGCCGGTCGAGGCGATGCAGGCGGCGCTGATGCGCCTGCTCCAGGATGTCGTGGGTGCCGAGCGCCGGCTCGAGCAGAACCGGGTCGCGCAACTGGTCGAGGCCGACGGAAGCTGGTGCTGGCGGCGCTGGCCAGCCGGACGAGGCGAGACGGTATCGGCGGCGCTGGACGAGGCGGCGCACGCCGCGGTGCTGGATGGCTCAACCGATTGCCGAACCGCGCCACCCTCGTCGACCGCTGTGCACAGGCGATCGCCCACGGCAGGCGGCACGGCTTCCGCTTTGCCGTGCTGTTCCTGGACCTGGACAATTTCAAGCAGCTCAACGATGCGCACGGCCACGCCTTCGGCGACCAGGTGCTGCGCCTCGTCGCCGATCGCATGGTGGCCGCGGTGCGCGCGGTGGACACGGTCAGCCGTCACGGCGGTGACGAATTCGTCGTCCTGCTCGTCGAACTGAACCAGGCGCGCGACGCCCAGGTCGTGGCCGGCAAGCTGCTCGAGGCGATCAGCGCGCCGGCGCAGGTCGACGGCGTGCAGGTGAATGTGACGGCCAGCGTCGGCATGGCCTGCTTTCCCGACGACGGCCAGGAACTCGAGACGCTGGTCGCGCGCGCCGATGCGGCGATGTATGCCTCCAAGCGTCGGCAGGCCGCCGACGTCGACACCACCGCAGCGCCGGCCGCCGCGCCGGCCGGTGCCCCCGCGCCGCAGCCCGGCCCGGCGGTGGCCAGCGCGGACCTCGCTGCGGCAAGGTGGCAGGCCGACATGCGCGAGGCCAACGAGAAAAACTGGTGCTGGCCGCGCTCAGCGCCCAGGAACTGCGCGAGGCGGCCGAGCTGGCGCGGCAGCGGCAGGCGGCTCTCATGGCCGCGGTGGCCGACGAGCTGAGCAACCCGACGGCGCCGATCCGCATCGCCACCGCGATGCTGGGCCGCGTGCCCGGCGACGAGCCGCTGCTGCCGCGTGTGCGGCAGATCGTCGAGCAACGGCTGGCCTACATGCGCGGCTGGTCGGAAGCTGATCGAGGCTTCGAACGTCGAAGCAGGTGGCCTCGAGATCGAGCGCCGCTGGGTCGACATGGGCGAGGTCATCGACGCCGCCATCGCCGCCTACCGACCGACGATGGACGAACGCGACCAGAGATTCGAATCGACGCGCCCGCCGGGCCCCTTGGGCGTATCGGCGATGCCGCCCGCCTGGGCCAGATCGTCAGCAACCTGCTCGACAACGCCTGCACGCACACGCACGAGGGCGGCCGCATCCGCCTGTCGGTGACGGTGGACGCCGAGACCCTGACGCTGACCGTGGCCGACGACGGCATCGGCATCACGCCGCAGATGCTGCCCTACGTCTTCGAGCCCTTCGCGCTGGACGACCTCGCGCTGGGATTCAACGGCATCGGGCTGGGCATCGGGCTCACGGTGGTGCGCGCGCTCGTGCGTGCGCACGGCGGCAATCTCGTCGCGCACAGCGCCGGCGCGCGCCGCGGCAGCCAGTTCGTCGTCACGCTGCCGCTGGCGGCCGCTCCTGCACAGGGGGCTGCCGGTGACCTGCCCGCTGCCGGCGCCGGAGAGACCCGGACGTGAGCGGTGCATCCGGGGCCGAGCGGGCTGGCGCGCCAGCGGCGCCGACCGCAACGCGGGGCCAGGCTGCGGTGCCGGCGCCCGCCTCCCTGCACGAGGCGAAGCGCAACCGCCTGCTGGCGTCGCTGCCGGATGCGGACTGGCAAGGCTGGCTGCCGCTGCTCGAGCGCGTGCAGCTGCCGCTCGGGCACGTGATCTACGAGTCGGGCGCATCGCTCAGCCACGGTTATTTCCCGACCTCGGCGATCGTCTCGCTGCAATACGTCACCGAGAGCGGCGCCACGGCGCAGATCGCCGTCGTCGGCAACGAAGGCATCGTCGGCATCTCCCTGTTCATGGGGGTGGCTCGACACCGAGCCGGGCGGTGGTGCAGAGCGCCGGCACGGCCTACCGGCTGCGCGGCTCGGCGATCCACGAGGGCTTTGCGCGCTCGGCGCCGGTGATGCGGGTGCTGCTGCGCTACACCCAGGCGCTGATCGCGCAGATGGCGCAGACGGCGGTGTGCAACCGCCACCATAGCGTGGACCAGCAGTTGTGCCGCTGGCTGCTGCTGAGCCTGGACCGGCTGCCCGGCAACGAGCTCGTCGTCACCCAGGAGCAGATTGCCGCCATGCTGGGTGTGCGCCGCGAGGGGGTCACCGAGGCGGCGCTGAACCTGCAGCGCGCCGACCTCATCAGCTACCGGCGCGGCCACATCACGGTGCTCGACCGTCCGGCGCTGGAGTTGCGCTGCTGCGAGTGTTATGCCGTCGTCAAGGCAGAGTACGACCGCCTGCAACTCGCCTAGCGCGGGTCGCCGTGCTCACAGCCGGATCGGAATGTTCAGTCCCCCGGTCGCGCACCGTTCGCCAGCGCACAGAGTCGCGGCAGGCGCCGGCATAGACTGGCTGCAGCAGGACCGGCGCCTACTGCGCCAGCCGGTCCGGCACCGGACAGCCGGGCGCAGGCAAGGGAATCGAAGCGTGAACCGCATCATCTGGCTCGTCGGCCTCGTCGTCATCATCCTGTTCATCCTGGGCTTCTTCGGCCTGCGCTGAACACGCGCCGCGCCAGGCCGGCAGGCGCCGCGCAGGGTGCTCAGCGCCCGGTGCGCCACCAGCCGCGCAGCCGTTCGCGACCGCTGGCGCTGTCGCGCGCCGCGACGTGCGTGCGCAGCACCATCAGGCCGCCCTGCAGATAGACGCCGTTGAGCAGGCGGGCCGCGCGGCGCGGTTCATGCCGGGCCAGCCTGCGATATCGGCCAGCGAGGCGATCTCGACGCGCAGGCGCCTCAGCGCCGGGCCGAGCGCCCCGGCCAGCACGCCGGCTTCGGGCGTGAAGTCGCTCACCAGCCGGTAGGCGGCGCGGCCGGCGATGTCGTCGAACAGCGTCTCGCGCGGCGCGTGCAGCGCCAGCGTCCACAGCAGCGGCGTCAGCGGCCGGTAGCCCGGGCCGTCCGCGATGCGCTCGTGCATGGCATGCCCGGGCGGGCGCAGGCCGGGCGGTTCGACCGCGATGACCTCGAGGTCGCGCACGCCCTGTTCCAGCGATTCGACGATGGACCGCGGCAGGTGATAGAGGTTGTGCCGCGGAAACAGCGTCAGCGGCCACACCAGATCGCGGTGCCGCAGCAGGATGAGCGCGCTCTCCTGCTGCCGGACGCAGGCCGCGACGACCTCGAGCGCGTCGCCCGAGGATTGCGCCCGCTGCAACTGCGACAGCTCGGCGCTGAGGGTCGTCGGCAGCACGGAACTCGTGTTCAGGCGCGCGAAGCCGCTGTCGCCGGTCTCGGCGCGCATGCGTTCGTAGGTGCTGATGCGCCAGAGGGTCGAATCGTCGAAGTCACGCACGTGGATCTCCGGTGGCGATCGATGTCGACGGCGTTGCCGCGGAAGGGCAGTATGCGCGCCGGCGCCGCCTGTGAAAAGGCCGGACGGCTCGGCTCGTGTCGACCCGGCACCATCAGAGTGCGGCGGGCCACCTGCGCTGCGGCCGTCGTCGGCCACCCCGGTGCGTTCGGTTTCGAACAGACCACTCCGGCGACGGTCGTTATCCTGTCAACCACGTGACCGCGAGGGGGAGCGGGTTGCTCTTCGCCCCGCGCATGAAGCGCTTTCCCAACCCGAACCGGAGATTTCGATGAGCAAGTACGTTTTCGGCAAGACGGTGTCGCTGCCTTTCGACGCGGCGGTGCTGCGCATCACCGAGGAGTTGGCCAAGGTCGGCTTCGGTGTGCTGACCGAGATCGACGTCCAGGCGACGATGAAGAAGAAGCTGGGGCAGGAGATGCCGCCGTATCGCATCCTCGGCGCCTGCAACCCGCAGTTCGCCAGCCGCGCGATCGCGGCCGAACCTCAGGTCGGTGCCTTGCTGCCCTGCAACGTCGTCGTGCGGCAGGACGATGCCGGGGTGGTGCACGTCGAGGTGATGGATCCGAATGCCGTCCTGACGCTGGTCGACCACCCGGACATCGGGGCAATGGCCGCCGAGGTCCGGGGCCGGCTCGAACAGGCCCTCGCTGCCATCTGACCCCTGCGTCGTCGGCGCCGTCCCCCGCCGGGCGCGCAGCAACGCCCTCGCGCCCTCGGGAAGATCGTCATGCCATGAACAATATGAACCTGAGCCTCGGGCGCGCCGTCGTGGTGGGTGCCGGTTGTATCGGGCCGGAGGCGTGGCGCTGCGGGCGGCGGGGGCCGACAGGCCACGGCGCTGCCAGGCCGATCAGGGTGGGCTCGGGGGCGGTGCCCGCCCGGGATCTGTCGGGGCCGCGGTGCCGGTCGACTCTGGATCTGTCGGAGCCGGGCTGGCGGCCGGCTCGGGATCCGTCGGGGCCGGCCTGACCGGCGGCTCGAGCGGTGCTGCCTCGATGCCGAGTGAACTGTTGGCCGGGGCGACGGCGAAGCGCTGCCGGTCGTGCACACAGCTGTCGACCATGCGCTGGCCGACCCTGGCGTTGAGCAGCATCGATTTGGCCGGAATCTGCAGCCACACGACGCCGGCCTTGCGATCCTCGAGCCGCACTGCGCCCGTGGTGGTCTCCTGCGCCACCAGCGTGTAGCTCAGCTTGCCGAAGACGAGCCGGAAGTGGCCGGGCTGGCCGTCGATCGCCGTGAGCTGGACGGACTGGTCGAATTCGCATGCCGCCGCGCCGGTCAGCACGTGGCTCGCGGCCTCGAGCTGGCCGGGGGCGAGTTCAGGCTCCGGTGCCGTGCCTGCGGCAGGCAACTGGGCGGCGCGAGGGCCGGGCTTCTTGGGCGGCTGGGCGAAGGCCGAGGCACTCAGCACGACGGCCATGCCGAGCAGGCCGATCAAGGATGTAGGGGACATGGCACGACTCGCCTGCAGGTCTCCGTTCTGCCGGAGGCCCCATTGTGCGCCCGGCCGCGCCGGCAGGAATGTGCGACCGGCGTTCAGCGGTATTGCCTGAGGACGAGGTAGCGACCGTCCGGCTGCGAATGCACGAGTGCATGGCCGGTGACGCGCCAGCGCACCGGCGCGACGGGCGTCGTCGGCTGCTGCGGCGCCCCGTGGCGCACCAGCGTCACGTGCGGACGGAAGGTGCGCGTCTCGACCGGCAGGGCCAGGCGCCGCAGGGCGGCGGCCAGATCGACATGCAGTTCCTGCAGGCGCGGCGGCACGATACCGGCCCGCAGCACGGTGAGCCCGCCGCGCCAGTGCTCGGCGGCGTCCAGGCACAGCGTGAAGGCCTGCACCGGCACCGCCAGCCCGGCCTCGACTTCGTCGAGACGCGTGGCCGGCACCTTGCCGATGAAGTGCAGCGTGAGATGCAGTTTCTCCGTCGCGACGGGCGACGACCCGGCCGGCATCAGGAGGTCGCGGCAAGCGGCGAGCGCCTGGCGCACACGAGGCCCCGGCCACAGGGCGACGAACAGGCGCAGCGATGCCTGCCCGCGCGCGCCTCGCGGCGGCTGCGGTGGTGCCGTTGCCGGAGGCAGCGTCCCGGGGCCTGTCATGTCCGGGCGG
The DNA here is from genome assembly GCA_963717575.1 of uncultured beta proteobacterium. Taxonomy (GTDB): domain Bacteria; phylum Pseudomonadota; class Gammaproteobacteria; order Burkholderiales; family Burkholderiaceae_C; genus Rubrivivax. The sequence continues at coordinate 5,839 of CAVQWK010000042.1, forward strand.
CCCGTCGGAACTCTCCTGGACGGACGGCGATTGACGGCGCAAGGCCTACTCCCACTCGATCATCAACGAGCCTTCCAAGCTGTTGATTCGTAAGGCACTCGCGGCTGCTCCGCAGCCTTGTACCGTCATTTTTACCGTCAACCTGTCAGGCACCAGCATTGGCGCGGGTTTCCGGGCGGTTCTGCGAAAACTCACCTTTCGAGATCTATCGAGGTCTATCGACTCCCGCGACCATCGCCGACACCTTCGACGCGCGTCCGGGTCGGTCCAGGAATCGCCCCAAGGGGACTGGCATCGAATTGCGTAAGCTATTGTCGCGACTCACTTTTTCGCCCACAATTTTGCCGTCAGCGCCCGGCGGGAGCGCTGCCGTCCCTCAGCGCTTCGGATGGGCTATCGGCGTCCAACCCTCTCCGCCCGATCATCGATCCTGGATGCGCGCGGCAGCCCGACAAGCGCCAGGGGACGCGCATGCTCAGCAGCGACTGTCGCGAGTTATGCGGGCGTGGCCTCGCGCGGCGATACCTTGCGAGCAATGTCGTCCCGTGTGGCCAAGGTCTTCAGGTCGTAGTCGGCTTGCAGTGCCAGCCACGATGCGGCATCGCCCCCGAAGTAGCGCGCCAACCGTTCGGCCGTGTCGGCAGTGATGCCGCGGCGCTCCTTCACGATTTCGTGAATGCGCGTGGCAGGTACTCCCAGCGCCATGGCGAGCGCGTTCACGCTCAGGCTCAATGGCGCCAGATACTCTTCACGCAACACTTCGCCCGGATGCACGGCGCGCATTCGGTTCACCACTCGCCCCATGGCCACGCTCCTTCAGTGATGGTCAACGATCTCGACCTGGTCGGGACCGTCGTCGGTCCACACGAAGCACAGCCGCCACTGATCGTTGATGCGCACGCTCCACTGCCCCGCCCGGTCACCCCTGAGCGCTTCAAGTCGATTGCCTGGCGGCGAACGCCTGAAATCCAGCGTCTTGGCCGCGTCCAGCATCGCCAGCTTGCGGGTCGCGACCATCTCGATGGCGCGGAAGCGCTTGGGATGTCCGCCTTCGAACAAGGCCTGGGTATCCTTGCAGCGAAAGCTCCGGATCATGAGCGCAGGATATTACGCCAAACGTAATACGACAAGAGGGATAGCCTTCCGACGCGTCACGACGGCCCGCAGGTGGCCGCTTCACGAAGACGCTTGCCAACGGGCGTTCGAGGACGCGCTGCAGTCACGAAGAGGGCGTCGCCGGGCACGTTGCGATCGTCGGCAACTTCGTAGTGACCGGTCGCTCGCGGGCTTCGCCTGGCCGGCAGCCCTCGACCCAAAGGCGGCCGTGGCGAATTTGTCGGCGAGGGACCGGTCCACCCTGAAAATTGACCTTCGCCGACGCCGCCGAGAAAGGCAGCGCTGGCGACAGCCGTCGTTCGGGGACTGCAACCCCTTACCGGGGCCACTTCCCAGCTCAGCGACTGTCTCCGCGGGCCGGCGCCTGAGGCCGCCGACCCTGAGTTGATGCACGCCCGATCAATAGCCATGCAGCCGGCGACCACTGGCGGTCGTCTCGCACTTCGCTAGCCTGCGCTTCGTCGCGGCCCTATTGCTATTCCGCAGTCTGGTCTGACACTCGAACACAACCCAACGAATTGGAGCACCACATGACCCCGCCTTCTTCAGCGCATCCTGGCCTCGCTGGCTACGCTGCTCGTCGCAGCACACGCGCACGCCTTCGAGGCCGGCTGGATGCAGATCCAGACCGCTGGTGCGACACCAGACGCCCCCAAGACGACGGTCGCTCTGTACTACCCGACGATGGCCGCGCCGCGAGTCGTCGCCATGGGACCGTTCTCGATCGACGCCGCCATCGGCGGCAAACCCGTCGACAAGGTCAAGGCGCTGATCCTGCTCAGTCATGGCATCAGCGGCACCGAGCTCGGGCACAGCACGCTGGCGCAAGCCCTGGCCCGCAACGGCTATCTGGTCGCCGCGCTCCGTCATCCCGGCGACAACTACCAGGATCGGTCACTGATGGAGAAGGGCCCCGAGCGCTACTTCGACGAGCGGCCGCGCCAAGCCTCCCGTGTCATCGACGCGATCCTGGCCGACCCGGCGTGGAAGGCCCGCATTGCGGCCGACAGCCAGGGGCCTCTCGTGGGTGCGCTGGGACACTCGGCCGGCGGCTACACGGTGCTGGCGTTGGCAGGGGCCAAGCCAGACTTGTCCCGGATGAAGAAGCACTGCCAGGCCGAAGCATCCGAAGACCCGATCTTCTGCAGCCTGGGTCGCCCGGGTGAAGCGACGCCGCCGTCACCAGTGGCCACGCCCTCGCCCCCGCCTTCGCTGAAGGACGAGCGCGTTCGCGCGATCGTTGCGATGGCCCCGACAGGTGTGCTGCTCACCGCCGAATCGCTCGCCGCGGTTCGCTCGGCGACCATGATCTACGAGGCCGAGCTCGATCGATTCCTGGTGCCGCGATTTCATGCCGAGTGGGTAGCGAGCAATCTGCCCGCAGCGAACCTGCATCGGGTGCCCAACGCCTGGCACTTCGCCTTCATGAATGCGCCCAGCATGCCCATCCCCAGCCACGACGGCGACGTCGCCGCGAACCCGCCGGGTTTCGATCGCGCTGCGTTCCTGAATCAGCTCGCCGTCGAAATCACGGCCTTCTTCGACAAGACCCTCCTTTAGCCCGATTCATCACCTTCGATCTGAGGTCGGCCATGCAAGCTCGGACACAAGTGCTCAGGGCCGAAGGCCTGAAGAAGTCGTACGGCGAACGCGCCGCGGTGATCGACGTCTCGCTCGAAGTGGCGGCCGGCGAGGTGCTGGGCCTGCTGGGGCCGAATGGCGCCGGCAAGTCGACCACCATCGCCATGGTCTGCGGCCTGACCCCACCCGACGCCGGCCGCGTGCTGGTGGGCGGCACGGTGCTGGCGCAGGACGAAGCCGCCTGCAAGCGCCGCATCGGCCTCGTGCCGCAGGACATGGCACTGTTCGAAGACCTGCCGGCGCAGGCGAATGTCGAGCTGTTCGGCGCCCTCTACGGCCTGCCCCCGGCCAAGGCCAGGCGCCGCACCACCGAGGTGCTGGCCGCCGTCGGGCTGGCCGACCGCGCACGCGACAAACCGGCCACCTTCAGCGGCGGCATGAAGCGCCGGCTGAACATCGCCTGCGCGCTGGTGCACGACCCCGACGTGCTGCTGCTCGACGAGCCGACGGCCGGCGTCGACCCGCAAAGCCGCAACGCCATCTTCGACACCCTGCTGGCGCTGAAGGCGGCGGGCAAGGCTCTCGTCTACACCACGCACTACATGGAAGAGGTCGAGCGCCTGGCCGACCGCGTGGTCATCATCGACCACGGCCGCGTCGTGGCCCAGGGCACGCTGCCCGAGCTGTACCGCACGCTGCCGATGGCGCAGAAGCTGACACTCGACATCGATGGCGAACCTGAACCGGCCTGGCTGCAGGGCCCTGCCTGGCGTTCACACCGTGACGCAGACGAATGGCCGCTGGACCTTGGGGCTGGACGATCTGGCGCAGGGCACCGTGGCTGTGCTGCAAGCGCTGGGCGCAGCGGGGCTTGCCGTGCGGCACATCGACTCCGACCGCGCCAACCTCGAAGACGTCTTCCTGGCCCTCACCGGCCGCCAACTGCGCGACTGATGCGCGACTGAGGCAAGCCCACCCCATGAACGCCTTCATCGCGCTGGTGCGCAAAGATCTCGTGCTGCATTTCTCCAACCGCCGTGCCGTGTTGATGAGCGTGGTGGCGCCGATCCTCATCGCCGCCTTCTTCGGCAGCCTGTTCGGCGCCAGCGACAAGGGGCCGGCACAGATTCCCGTGGTGTTGACCGACCTCGACCAGAGCGAGCTCTCGGCACGCATCGTCGCCAACCTGCGCGGCGACTCCGCGCTGCGTTTGAGCGAAGCGCCCGCCGCCGAGGCCCAGGCCCAGGTGCGCGCCGGCAAGCAGCGTGCGGCCGTGCTGCTGCCCGCCGGCTTCGGCGCGCAGGCCTCCAAGGCCCTGTTCGGCGGTGCCACCAAGCCCGAGGTGGTGGTCTTCTACGACCCCTCTCAGGCGATGGTGCTGCCGATGGTCAAGGGGCTGCTGGCCCAGCATGTGATGGAGCCGGTCAGCCAGTCGGCCTTCAGCAGCGACAGTCCGGTGGTGCGCGATATGCGCGCGCAGATGCAGCAGGCCGGCAACCTGCCCGACGAGCGGCGCCAGGCCCTGGTGTCGAAGTTCGACAGCGTCGCCCGCGTGCAGGCACTGCCGGCATCTGCGTCCGCGGCCGCAGCGCCCACGGCGGGTTCCGCGTCCGCCGCAGATGGCGCCGCTAACCGGGCCGCGCGGCCTCGGCATCCCGTTCTCGACGCGCGACGAGGCGGCCGTGTCCGAACTGGGCGCCCAGTACAACAGCTACGCCCACTCCTTCGCCGGCATGGGCGTGCAATTCATCCTGCTGATGGGCGTGGACATGGGCGTGGGGCTGCTGCTGATGCGCCGCATGGGGCTGTGGAAGCGCCTGCGCGCCGCGCCGCTGTCGAAGGCGCAGTTGCTGGGCAGCCGGACCGCGAGTTGCGCGCTCATCGGCCTGCTCGTCTTTGCCGTCGTCTACGCCGTGGCCGTGGCCTTCTTCGGCGTGCGCATCAGCGGCAGCGTGCCGGGCTTCGTCGCCGTGCTGGTGGCGTTCGCGCTCCTCACCTCCAGCTTCGGGCTCATGGTCGCCGCACTGGGCCGCACGCCCGAGGCCACGCGCGGACTGGCCATCCTGGCCACGCTGCTGATGGTGATGCTGGGCGGCGCCTGGGTGCCGTCGTTCATCTTCCCGCCCTGGCTGCAGACGGTGTCGATGTGGATGCCCACGCACTGGGCCGTCGATGGCCTCGATGCCATGACCTGGCGCGGCCTGCCGCTGCAGGCCGCGCTGCTGCCCGTGGCGGCCATGCTGGGCTTCACGCTCCTGTTCTCGGTCGGTGGCGCTGGCGCGCTTCCAGTGGGAGGAGTAAGGCGCGGGCGGGCTCGATGAGCTGGGCCTGCTATCTGTGTGTGCCTGCCTCTGTGTGGCCCGATTGCGGTCTCCTCCAGCTCGGGGATCTCAAGGCGAGGTGCCAGATACGTGCCTGTTGCCAGCGGCAGGAACCGGCCGGGGCTGCTTGTCCGGGTCCATCACCGACAGCAGCCGTTCAATCCGGCGCGGGTTGAACGGCCGGTCCTCGAGATCGCGTACTCAACATCTCGACCCGAAGCCATTGCGTCCTCCGAGCGTTTTGCGGTGGAGCCCGCGGTGGCGCGCGCAAGACGGCGCAGGCTGTGCAGGCGCTGGTGGAAAGTCCCGCCCCGGCAAGTTGAATTTTTATCCGGGTGTTATTGACTCATTAATTTAACCCGGATAGAATTCGCGGCATGGACCAAGCCATGCCACTCACCTACACCGCTTTCCTGGAGGGGCGCCGCCTCACCAGCGGTCCCTTGCACGAGGTCGCCGTGGCCGTGTTGCGGGCGCAGCAGGCGCAACCCGAGGGGCATCCGCTGGTCTTCAGCGATGCCAGCGGCCAGTCTGCCGACCTGGACCTGCGTGGCGGCGAGGAAGCCGTTGCGGCGCGCTACACCGTGGCTGCGCCGACCCAAGCGCCCAAGGGCCGCGGTCGCCCCAAGCTCGGCGTGGTCGCGCGGGAAGTGACGCTGCTGCCGGAACACTGGGACTGGCTCGCCGCGCAACCAGGCGGCGCCTCCGTGGCCTTGCGCAAGCTCGTGCACGAAGCGCGGCGCAAGGGCGGCGAGCGGGGCCGGACGCGCCAGGCGCGCGACCGCGCGTATCACGCCATGTCCACGCTGGCCGGCGACCTCGCCGGCTTCGAGGAAGCATCGCGGGCGCTGTTCGCCGGCGACCACGAGCGGCTGGTGGCGCAGATGGCCGCATGGCCGGAAGACGTGCGGGCGTACGTGCTGCAGCTCGCCGAACCTGACCCCGGCTAAGCCGGACCTCTTTCTCTTTTTTGCAACCAGCGCGCGGCTCCGGGCCGCAGCGCTGCGGGCACACGCACGCCCGCGATCCACAGGAGCCCTCATGAACGAGCCAGAAACGACGACCCGCGCCGGACCGGCGCCGACGCTGCGCACGCACTACCTTGCGCTGCTGACACCCCTTGATCCTGACGCACGCGCTGCAAAGCGCGGGCGGACTGCTCGATGGCTTCTGGCTCGGGCGCCTGCTGGGCGTGCACGGCATCGCGACGGCCGCGTCGTTCTTTCCCGTGTTCTTCTTGCTGCTGTCGCTGATCATCGGGCTGGGCGCCGGCGCGACCATCCTTGCGGGACAAGCATGGGGCGCGCGTGATGCGGCGCAGGTGCGGCGCGTGGGTGCGACGGCCTTCGTGGCTGCGCTTGGCGTCGGGCTTGCGGTCGCGGTGGCCGGTGCGTGGTCTGCGCCGTGGTTGATGCAAGCGCTCGGCACGCCGCCGGACATCTTGCCGGCCGCGATCCGCTATGCGCGCGCCATGTTGCTGGTGATGCCCTTCGTGTTCGTCGCGTGGGCGGGCCTGTCCCTGAGCCGCGGCACCGGCGACGCGCTCTCGCCGATGTGGTCCTTGCTGGCCGCGACGCTGGTGGGCGCGGTGTGCACGCCGCTGCTCGTTGCGGGCACGCCTTTGGGCGCGGCTGGCGTGGCAGTCTCGGCGCTCGTCGCACAGCTGGCTGCGCTTGCCGTGTTGATCCGGCGCTGGCGTCGGGACGGCCATCCGCTCGCCCCCGGCGCCGGGTGGCAGGACTGCAAGCCGAGTGCGGCCATCGCCAAACGCATGCTGCGCATCGGCCTGCCGGCCGCATTGCAGATGCTGGCGATGGCGCTTGCGGAGATCGTGCTGCTGGGCTTGGTGAACCGTCACGGGTCGACCGCGACCGCCGCCTATGGCGCGGCGACGCAGGTCCTGAGCTGGGTGCAGTTCCCGGCGATGAGCCTGGGCATTGCCGCGGCGATCTTCAGCGCGCACGCAGTCGGCGCGGGACGGCGCGAAAGGCTGCCGGCGATCGTGGGTACGGGGCTGCGCCTGAACGCCGTGGTCACCGCGCTGTTCGTCGTCGCTGCGCACCTGCTCGCGCCGTTCGCGCTGCGCGTGTTCCTGGAACCCGGGCCCGTGCTGGAGCAGGCGGTCACCATCGTGCGCACCGTCGCCTGGAGCGTGGTGCTGCTCGGATGGAGCAACGTGCTGGTGGGCGCGATGCGCGCGAGCGGCGCGGCGCTGGTGCCGGCGCTCCTCAGCATGGCTGCGATCGTTGGCGTCGAATTGCCGGTTGCCGTGGCGCTGGAAGCGCGCTTCGGCCTGGCAGGCGTGTTCTGGGCCTGTCCTGCCGCGTTCCTGGCCATGCTGGTGCTGCACGGCCTCTACTACCGTCACAAGGAGAAAAAAGATGGACTCTTCCGCCAACCAGGCGTCGCGCTCGGCGCGGCGGGTGGCCGCGCGCCAGGCGCGTGACGCCTTCCCGCCGATGGGCATCTACGCCATCCGCGACCGCGCGAGCGGTCACCTGCTGCTCGGCGCGAGCCGCAACGTGCACGCGGCGCTGAATCGCGCTCGCTTTGAACTGCGCATGGGCAAGCACGCGGACCGCGTGCTGCAGGCCGAGTGGAATCGCAGCGGCGTGGACGGACTCGCCTTCGAAGTGCTGGAACTCGTGAAGGAACGCGAGGATGCGGATTTCGACTACGCGAGCGAACTGAAAGCGCTGGAGCAGATCCACCGCGAACTGCAAGGGCTGGCGCCATGAGCGAAGAAGCCTTGCAAGCCTGCGTGGACCGGCACCTGGAGCACGCGGCCTTGGTGTTCGTGCTCGACGACGAACTCGGCACCCATCACGGCCTGTCGTGGGCCGACTTCGTGCTGCTGACGGTGCTGGATGCCGCCGGCGGCGCTGCGCCCGCGACGGAGCTCGCGCGCACCTTGCGCACGCCGGCCTCGCACTTGCTGCTGCGGCTGCTGCCGCTGGAGAAGACCGGGCTGGTGGAGCGCGCTGCAGATGGCGACGGCAAGCGCCGCGTCACGCTGCGCCCGCAAGGCCGGCGACTGCTGCACGAGGCGCGGGACACGGCCGCGGACGCCTGCGCGCCCTGATTTCGCCTCGGCGCCCACGTATCGTGGAGCGAGCCCGACCTGGGACATGCGGACGTACGTCCAACGACCATCCAACCGATGTCCGGTTTGGGTCGAATCGCGACCGTCAAGGATCGCAATCCGGCGCCTGGCCACAGCCTCCCTCGGAGATCTGCCCTGTAGCGCCACTCGTCAGCGGTCTTTGGAGAGCGTTGGTGCGGCGGGGTCGCGGCCGGCCCGATCGCCAAAGATCGGTCTGGAGACGCTGGAACGGCTCGTTCGTCGAGGTGATCGGGAAGTCACTGACACAAAGCGAACTTTGACCTTCGGTTCCCGGCCACTTCCGGTCGGTGACCACGGGCCGCTTCCTGGCATCTCAGCTGGACGAGTTTGCGTCGCAAGCTACCGCGAGGCCGTCACAAGAGTGTGGTCGTTCAGGGCTGGGCTCCAACAGACGTGGACCTCGCGGTGACATGGATCTTGTCCTGCTGAAGGCCCAGCCAGCGCATCAGTCCGGAGATCGCCGCCTGTTCAACGTCGGGGTTTCACTTCACGCCACCGGTCGCTGGTGCCCTAACATGCCGAGTGCCTACCTCCTCTTGGAGGCGATCGGTATCCCATGACCCTTAAACAAGACATCCGCTTCTGCACCAGCAAGGACGGCGTGCGACTCGCCTTCGCGTCCACCGGCAATGGCCCCCCCTTGGTGCGCGTGTTCAATTGGCTGACCGATGTCGAGAAGGACCTGACCAGTGTGGTGAACCGGCACTGGATCACCGAACTCAGCCGTGACTATGGCTACGTGCGCTATGACTCCCGTGGCTGCGGCTTTTCCGACCGGAACATCGAGCGCATGTCCTTGGACGCCTGGGTCGAGGATCTGGAGGCGGTCATCGACGCGATGCAACTCGAGCGGGTGCCGCTGCTGGGCATCTCGCAGGGCGCGGCGGTGGCGATCACCTATGCGGTGCGCCATCCGGAGCGGGTCAGCCAACTCGTGCTCTATGGCGGATTCGCTCGCGGCCTGCTCGTGCGCGACGCCTCGCCGCAGGCTTTCGAATGGACGCAGGGCCTGCTGAAGGCAGCAGAAATCGGTTGGGGTCTCGATGATCCCAATTTCCGTCAGGTCTTCGTCCACCGCATGTTCCGTGACGCCACCACCGAGCAACTGCGCGCGTTCGACCAGGCTCAGCGCCACACGATTTCCGGCGTCAACGCCGCGCGCTTCTTGAAGATCGGCTTCGACGTCGATATCCAGGATCTGGCGCGCCAGGTGCGTTGCCCGGTGCTAGTGGCCCACACCAAGGACGACCAGCTGGCGCCGTTCAGCGAAGGCTTGCTGCTGGCCTCGCTGATCCCGGATGCTCGGTTCGTGCCGCTCGATGGCAGCAACCACATTCCGTTGGACTCCGACTCGGCGTGGCCGCAGTTTCTGGCGGAGCTCCGTGCGTTTCTGCCGGCCGTTCCCTCGGGGCGGTCGCGCACAGCCGATGCCGCACCCGCGCCCAGCGTCCTGACACCTCGGCAGCTCCAGATCCTGCAGGCCGTCGCGCAGGGGCAGACCGCCAAGCAGATTGCCCGCACATTGGATCTGAGTCCGCGGACCGTCGAGATGCATGTCGCCCGCGTCCTGGCGGCCTTGCATTGCAGCAGTCGGGCAGAGGCCGTGCACAGGGCCAACGAGGCCGGCTTGTTGGTCTGAACGGCGTGTTGGCAGGGTCGGTGATCTGAACGGGGTGATGCACCAGATCGAGCGCGCCGTGCCTGCTGCGGCCAGCCACTACGACCGTAGGCGCCGAACCCGTCGGCAGTAATTCAACGACTGTCACGGTTGCCACGCGATGGCGACACTGCCGTTGCGGGAGAGTACCCGCGCTTGATCAACCACGAGAAGAGCATGAAACCAACTTCATTGACTGCATGGATTGCCGGCGCGGCCGTGGGCCTTCTTCTTTCAGGCTCGGCTTCGGCCGCGATAAAGGAAGAAGCCGTCACCTACAAGGACGGCGATACCGTTCTGAAGGGCTTCGTCGTCTACGACGACAGCAGCGTGGCGAAGCGGCCCGGCATCATCGTTGTGCCGACATGGTGGGGCATCAACAAGCATATGCACGACGAGGCGCGCATGTACGCCGGCGAGGGATACACGGCGTTCATCGCTGACATGATTGGCGAAGGCCAGACCCCGGACAACCCCAAAGAGGCAGGCGCGCTGATGATGCAGATGCGCAAGAACCCCGCGGCGATGCTTTCGCGCTTCAACGCTGCGAAGGGCGTACTTTCAAAGCAGATGACCGTGGATGCATCAAGAATGGGCGCTGCCGGCTATTCGATAGGCGGTGCGTTTGCGCTTGACGCGGCTCGTGCGGGCGCCGACCTCAAAGGCGTCGCGGGGTTTTACGTGGGCATGCTCCCGAGCACGCTGACGGCTGCCGATGCCGGAAAGATCACATCAAGACTTCTGATCATGAATGGAGGCGCCGATCCGCTCATCAAGTCGGACGTGGTCGATGCGTTCAAAAAGGAGATGACCGACGCCAACGTCGATCTTCATTACGTCAGCTACCCGGGTGCGCGGCATTCGTACACCGACCCTGACGCCACCGAGAAGGGCAAGCAGTTCAACATTCCCTTCGCGTATGACGCCGAAGCGACGTCGCAGTCCAGGGCAGAGACATTGAAGTTTTTCAGCGGAGTCTTCAAATAGGAGGTCTCTCTAGAGCGGGAGAATTGGCCGCCACATGCCGGCCCACTTCTGAATGCGCTCCCGGACCGGACATGCGCCCGCCAGCCGTACGGTCGTCAGCGCCCGCGACACGAAGATCGCAACTCGGAGGAAGCCCACCTGCGGCCGCCGCAGTAGGCGGCTGCGCCCGCTGGCCAATCGACTTCAGTCCGCGCGTCGGTCAGAACTGCTGACAGCGCCTGGCGCCGTGGCACGGGAGCCAGGCTTCGAACAGGGACTTGAGCCGACATGTGGGGTTTCAGCTTGTTCGCTGCGGAGCATCGCGAGGCCGATGATTGCAGGGGGCTGGAACGACTGTGCCGCTGGAGCGCCTTCAACGGTCGGGTGCACAGGTGCTACGTCAGCTTCGCGGCGGCGACTTCCTCAATGTGGATATCTCTTGTGGGTCGGGCTGCGACGGCCGTCCCTTCGGACTCACCGCCGGATAGCTGACGTCAGAGGTTCGATGCCCGGAAGCTGCCGCTCGCGGACGAGTCATCCCGGACCCACTGCTGACACCCGCTGTGTCAGTTGGCACGCCTGAAACCTGTCCCTCACAGCAACAGCAGAGGCTGTCCTATGACCCGCCCGCTGGCCATCCTGCTCAATGATGCTTGGTGCAAACCTGTCCGATCACCGGGGGCGTCTCGAGGTGCAGCTGGTCTGAACGCGGGGCAGGCGCCTAGCCGTCGCACGACGTTCGACGTTCGCTTCGCCTGGAACTCAGAACTGGCCCGGCTCCTGGCCGCGGTCATGTTCAACGGGCACTCGTGGCGTGCGTGACTTGCGCCTGCCATCGCACCCAGGTAAAGCGCTCCACCTGGCCTGGCGACAGCGCGAACGTCTGACCATAAAGCCCAGGCCCGTGCTGGTACATCTGCATCGCCATGCGCGCGGCCTGCGCATGGTCTCGCTCGGCTAGGCGAACCAGTTGCTCGAAGGCCGGCAGCCAGTGGCAGCGCTCGTAGTCCTGCAGGGCCGTGGCGAAAGCCTGCGCCGTGGCGGTGTCCGCCGCGCCCGCGCGTGCAAGCACCATGGCTTCGATCTGCGCCGTTACCCTGTCGGGTCCTGTGCTCTGTGCCTTTACCGGCGGGTGCAGGCACAGTGCGACCGTGCCGACCAGGGCCGCAAGAATGGGGGTACGTTGCAGGGTGATCATTCGCTCGCTCCAAGGTGGTGAGTCACATCGATCAGGGTGGGGCTACAGCCAGGATGTGGCCGCCGCCGTGCGCGGGCGCTGGTCACGCCACCGCCAAGGTGCGGCGCGCGGCGCAGCAGCGCGTGGATGGCTGGCAACGCCGCCTCGGTAGCGCGGCGGCCAGCGTCCACCAGGTAGGGCATAGCGGCAGTGTCGAAGAGGCCGACGCGTCGCTCCAGCTGCGGCATCAGGCTGAGCAGTCGGGTGCCACCGGCGTTGGCCTCGGCCAGGCGCGCCTGCATCAGGTTGTTGGTCAACGCCGAAGTTACTTGGGCCAGCATGCGCGAGGTCCGTCGACGCGATGTGGCATCGGCGACTCGAAGCCCAGCGCGAGCACGGTGTGGGCATCGGCGGCTGCGCTCACGGGCAACGGGTCGGCGACAAAGCCGTCGATCAGGCGCCGGCCGTCAATGTGCACCGGCTTGAACATGAATGGCAGTGCGATGCTGGCGCGCAGGGCCTGACCAGGCTGCCGCTCGCAGCACCACGCGCTCGCCGGTGGCAGCGTCGGTGCTGGTCACGCGCAGTGCGAGCGGCAGGTCTCGATCCGCACGTCGCCAAAGGCTTGCGCAGGCGTTGCATCAGTGAGGCGGTCGTCGCGCAGGGCGAAGTCAGCGTCGAAACGGCTCAGGCGCGGCCACAGCATCTGGGGGATGGCGCGCCAGCGTCGCTTGCGCGTGACCTCGGCCGACCACAGCGTGGTGGCGATGCGCACAGCCTCTTTGGCGTCGTGGCCCGGCGGCGATCAGCGCGCCGAACATGGCGCCGGCGCTGCAGCCCACCACGAGATCGGGCATGCAGGCCTTCGCGAACCAGCACTTCCACCATGCCCAGCGCGGCGATGCTGCGTACGCCGCCGCTGCCCAGCACGATGGCGAAGCGGTGCTGCGGGATGGACCGGGTCGACGGGATGCTGTGCATGGTGAAGCTCGCTGCGGTTGATGGTGCTCGACCCCGAAATGAGGCGCTGCACTCTGTCAATCGCAAGGCGCGGCCAAAAACCGACACGACGGCCGCGTCGGCGATGCGCCAACGCGGATGTCCTCCCCAGCCACCTACCTGAAGCGGCGCTTTACAGGGTTGCCAAGAGGGCGCGCACTTCTTGAACCGCAGCCGAACTCGGCCCCATCGAAACTTCGAATTGCGCCAGCGCCTGCGTCAGCGCTTCGCGCGCTTTCGCTTTGTCGCCGCGAGCCTGGTACACCCGGCCCAACTCAAGGTAGGCGTTGCCGCCGCGGTGGCTTTGGGGGAAATCCTTGAAGACATCGCGTGACAGTTCCACAGCGTCCTGTGCACCGT
>CAVQWK010000043.1:0-115748 GCA_963717575.1 uncultured beta proteobacterium
GGACGTACCCACCATCAAGGCCCGCCACCCGGAACTGTGGGCACGCTGGCTCGAGCATCGCGCGGACTTCGCGCTGCCTGGTGGCGAGAGCCTGCGCCAGTTTCACAACCGCGTGATGGAGCGGTGCGTGAATTGGCCGCTTCGCATGCCGGGTCGAGGCTGGCCGTGGTCACGCACGGCGGCGTGCTGGACATGCTCTGGCGCAGCGCCCACGGCCTGCCACTGGACGGGCTGCGCCGCTGCGACATCCCCAACACCGGCATCAACCGCTTGCGCTGGACCGGGGCGTTGCCGATCGAGGCATGGGCCGATGCGGCGCACTCGGGGCACTGCCGGAGCACCCAGCACGGCAGGCGGGCGAGCGATGAGGCGCGCCGGGCCGCTATTGCCAGCTCAGCGCCGACAGGTCGTTGGCCAAGATCGGCATGTCCTTCCACAGGCCCTTCAGCCGCGCGTTGGCCACCGTGATCCAGGTCGGCTGGTACAGGTAGGCGGCACCGCGTCGTCGGCCACCAGGCGCTGCGCCTCGGCCATCAGCTTGTTGCGCTCGGCGGGCGTCGGCGGTGGCCTTGATCTTGGCCCACAGCGCGTTGAACTCGGCCGATTCGTAGCCCCAGTAGTAGTCCGGCCGCGCGAAGTTGCCGAAGTCCAGCGGCTCGACATGGGTGATGATCGTCAGGTCGTAGGCCTTCTGGCCGTACACGCCGACAGCCACTGCGCCCATTCGACGTTCTCGATCTTGGCGACGATGCCCACCTTGGCCAGCATGCGCCGCGATCACCTCGCCGCCCTGGCGCGCGTAGGGCGTGGGCGGCAGCTTCATCGTCAGCTCCAGCGGCGGCGTGACGCCGGCCTCGTGCAGCAGCGCGCGGGCCTTGGCGGGGTTGTAGGGGTTGATGCCGGTGGTGTCGACGTAGCCCGGCGCGCCCGGCACGTAGTAGCTGCCGATCGGCACGCCGAAGCCGTCGGCGGCGCCCTCGATCACCGCCTTGCGGTCGATGGCCGCCGCGATGGCGCGGCGCACGCGCACGTCGTCCAGCGGCTTCTTCTTGTTGTTGATCGCCAGGATGGTCTTGGCGCGCGAGCCGCCGATCAGCACCTGGAACGCTTGTCGGCCTTGAACTGCTTCAGGCTGCGCGCCGCCGCCACGCGCGGGAACGCGTCGACGTCGCCCGACAGCAGCGCCGCCACCTGCGCCGCCGGGTCGCTGATGAAGCGGATCGTCACGCGGCGCAGCTTGACGTCCTGCGGCGTTGCGGTAGCCGTCCCAGCGCGCCAGCGTCACCGACGAGCCCTTGGCCCAGCTCTCCAGCTTGATACGGCCCGGTGCCGACCGGCTGGGTGGCGTTGGTGGCCACGCTCTTGGGCTCGACGATGATCGGCCGTGGCCTGGCCGAGCTGGAACAGCAGGTCGGGGTTGGTGTTCTTCAGGTTCAGCACGACGGTGGTCGGCGTCGGGCGTGTCGATGCTGCCGATGTTGGCGAACACCGCCTTGTCCTTGTTCGTGCTGTCCTTGGCGGCCGCGCGCTCGAAGCGAACTTCACCGTCGTGGCGTTGAACGGCTCGCCGTTGTGGAACTTCACGCCCGTGCGCAGCTTGAAGGTCCAGGTCTTGCAGGTCGGGCGAGACCGTCCAGCTCTCGGCCAGCAGCGGCGTGACCTGCGGCCGTCGGGGTTGATCTTGGTCAGCGTCTCGAAGACGTTGTAGAGCACGATCTCGGCGATCGCCGAGGCGGCGCCGGCGGTCGGGTCCAGGCCCGGCGGCTCGAGCGTCATCGCCAGCACGGCGTGTCCTTCTTCGCCTGCGCCAGCGCCGGAACCGGGGCGGCGATCGTGGCCGCTGCCAATGAAACGGGCAATCCAGACGAGTGAGCGGGGTCGGGTCATCGGGCCATCTCCGGGCAAGAGGGTCCGATCGTAGTCATGAACCGCAGGGGCGTCGCGCCGTGCGGCATCGAGTGGGTCAGGCGTCGCAGCGAGGTCGACTCTGGACCCGTGCGAGGATCCAAGGCCCCGGCTCTCAATCGAACAGCGCGCGGGCGTGCAGCCCCAGGCCCTGGGCCACGCTGGCGTAGCGGTCGCCGCGCACGACCTGCGCGGCCGGAAAGCAAGCCGCAATGCGGTCCACCAACGGCGTGAGGCCGGTGGATCCGCCGGTGAAATAGAGCGCGTCGACCGCTGGCGGCGAGACGCCGGCCAGGCGCGCCGTCTCGCGCGCGGCCAGAACGATCCGCCCGAGATCGGCCTCGATCGCCGCCGCGGCCCCAGCCTCGTCCAGCGTCGCCGACAGGCCACGCTCCAGGGCCGACAGATCGATCTGCGCCTGCCCTCGCTGCGCCACGTCGATCTTGGCCGCCTCGGCCGCGGCGGCCAAGGCGTGGCCCAGGCGCTGAGTCACGGTGGTCATCAGCTCGCGTGATGTTTCGGCTCCGCATACAGGTCTTTAGTCCGCGCAGTTGAGTCAACCGGGCCGGGGCATAGACGGTATTGATGAGGTGCCAGGTGGCGAGGTCGAAATACACGGCGTGGGGCACCTCGCGCGCCGATTCGCCCGGTCGCGGCGGCCGCAGCGACTTGTAGCCGAGCAGGGGCAGGATGCTTGCCAGTTCCACCTGGCGGTCGAAGTCGGTGCCGGCGCGGTGCACGCCGTGGCTGCCCCAGGATGTCGTCGCGCCGTTCGGCGCGGCCGCGGCGTGCCGGGCCCACGCGCACCAGGGAGAAGTCGGACGTGCCGCCACCGATGTCGGCCACGAGCACGATGCTCTCGATCGGTCCGGCTCTCATGGTCGAGCGCGGCGGCGATCGGTTCGTACTGGAAGTGGACCTCGGCAAAACCCACGGCATGTGCCGCGCTCTCCAGGGCGGCCTGCGCGCGCGCGTCCCGCTCGCTGTCGTCGTCGACGAAGAACACCGGCCGGCCCAGTACCACGCTCGCGATCGGCGCGCCGGCTTCGCTCTCCGCCATCTGCTTGAGCTGCCGCAGGTAGCCGGTGACGACATCGCGGTAACGCACCGCACGGCCAGCGCCGACGTCGGTGCTCTGGTCGAGCAGCGACGCGCGAGCAGGCTCTTCATGGACCTCATCAGACGGCCGTCGATGCCGTCCACGTAGGCGGCGATGGCCTCGCGGCCGTAGAGGCGCTCGGTGTCCAGTTGCCGCACTGGCGTATCGCGCGGTAGAACACCGCCGTGGGCATGGTCTGGAAGCCGGGCTCGAGTTGGACCAGGCGCACGCCACCTTCGGGTCGCGGCAAGGCGACGGCCGAGTTGGAGGTGCCGAAGTCGATGGCCGCAAAGCCTCGCGACCCCGGTGGCCGAGGCACGGATCGGGGGGAGGGTCGTGGTGCAGGCCGTTGCCATTGCCATTGCCATTGCCGTCGCGGGCAGCGCGGCCGTCGCAGGGCGCGCGATTGTATCGGCGGCCGTTGCCACGAAGCGAGGCCGTGAATTGCCGCACGGCGGCCCCGTTGTTCGGAATCACGCCGCGACGGGCTTGCCGCGACACTGGGTTCCGCCCATCGCAATAGGTTGCCGCCATGCACAAGTCCGATACCTCGCGCCGCTGGTTCGGACTCCGCCGCGCGGTCGGGCGACCGGCGCAGGACGATCCGGCCGACCTGGGCACCGCCTTGGGCCTGGATCTCAGTTTGAGCCAGTTGCCCGACGACGCGGCGCGGGCGCCGCCGGCGCCGTTGCGGGACCGCGATGGCTGGATGCAGAGGCTGCGGGCTCGGCGCAAACCGGCGTTCTGATCGAGCCCCGGGCGCTCGCGGTGAGAGCCCGTCCCCCCGGTCACGAGCAAGACTGATCAGTTCATCCGGCGACGGCCTCCGGCTAGAATTGGGGCATGGCCCGTCTGTCCTTCCGCGACCAAGTGCTGCGCGCCCGCGAGGACGCCATCGTCGAGTCCGTCAACCGCCTGCTCGCCGACAAGGGGTTCGACCTCATGACGGTGGACGAGGTGGCAGCCGACGTCGGCGTCGCCAAGGCCAGCCTGTACAAGCATTTCCCGTCCAAGGAAGCGCTGGCCGCGGCGGCGATGGTGCGCTTGCTGCAGCGCACGCTCGCGGTGATCGACCAGCAGGCGGCGCGACCCGAGGCCACGGCATGCAGCGGCTGGTGGCGGTGACGCGCTGGGCGCTGGAACTGCAAGTGGCCGGCGAGATGCCGTCGTTGCCTGCGCAGAACTCCTCGTTGCGCGCGGAGTTGATGGCGCACAAGGCTTATCTGGAACTGCTCCTGCAGGTGAGCGAGCGACTCGGCGAATGGATCGTGCAGGCGCAAGCCGCCGGCGACATCAGCCCCGCGCTACCGCCCGAGGTGGTGCTTTACACCCTCTTCGCTCGCGCCTGCGACCCGGTGCCGGCCTTCCTGAAGGCGAGCGGCCACCACAGCGACGCCCAGATCGTGGACTGGGTCCTTTCGATCTGCGTCGAGGGCCTGCGCCACGCAGCCAGCCGCTGAAGCGCGCCGCCCGCCACCCCGGATTTCAGCGGATCAGCAGCACCGGGGTGTCGCAGTTGGCGATCACCTTGGTGGCCACCGAGCCCATCACCAGATTGGTCAGCGTGCCGTAGCCGTGCGAGCCGATGCATGAGCAGGTCGAACTTCCCCTTCTTGGCGGACTCGGAGACGATCTCGGCGGCGGGGCCGACCTTGGTCACAAAACTGGCCTTCAGACCTTGGCGTGGCGAAGAAGGTGCGGATGGGCTTGAAGACTTTCTCCGCGCAATCGTCGTAATAGGCCTTGAGCGTCTCCTTCTCCAGCACCGCCGCCGCACGCGAAGGCACGGCCGGCACGGCGTGGATCAGGGTGTATTCGTGGTGGGCGCCCAGCCATTCGTCGTGCGCGGCGAGATAGGCCAGCATGCGCTTGCTGTAGGGGCTGCCATCGACGGCGGCGAGGATCTTCATGTCGGCTCCATAGGGACAGCGGGTCGCAGCGACCCACCGCTGCAATTTGACAGCATCGACATCAGTCGTTGTTGAGCGCGCGCAGCAAAGGTGCTGGCAACCCGAAGAAGGCCGGGTTCAGATGTCCAGGGTCAGCAGCGGCAGGTGCCCCACGTCCTCGCCCTTGCCGGCCAGGCCGCGGCGCATTGCAGACGACGCGGCCGGGGGCGCGACCGGGTCGTGGCACCCGGTAGTCGTGACGGCAGTGCAGGTGCCCGTGCAGCCAGAGATGGGCGCGCGGGATCAGGTCGTCGTCGGCGCTGCAGAAACTGGCCGTACCGGGCTGGGCGCCGTAGCGCGGGTCGGCGCTCTCAGGCTGGGCGCGAAGTGGGTCACCACCAGGGTCTTGTCCCAGCGGCCCCGCGGCAGGTGCGCGAGTTCGGTCTCCAGCCAGCCCCGGCAGGCCAGGCCTTCTTCGCGCACGCCGGCAGCGCCGAAGGGCTGGCCGTCACGCGTGGCGGCCATCAGGCGCATGAAATATTCGGCGGCGCGCATGGCGCGCTCGCGTTGGCCGGCGCCGAAGAGGTCGAAGTCGCTCCAGCGCGTGACGCCCAGAATGCGCACGCGCAGGCCATCGGCAGCGGTGAAAGTCAACGTCTGGCGCTGCAGCAGCGTCAGCCCGAAGCGGTTGCAGTGCTCGCGCAACGCCGGCCAGGCATCGTTCAGCTCGCGGCCGTCGAACTCGTGGTTGCCGGCCACGACGACGACCGGCACCGGCCAGCCGGCGAAACGCTCGTAGCCGGCCCATGTGCTGTCGACGTCGCCGGCCAGCACCAGCAACTCGGCCCCGGGGGCGGGCTCCGGGTCGAAGGTCTCGGTCTCGAGGTGCAGGTCCGACAGCAGTTGCAGCTTCACGGCCGCTCAGGCGGCCAGGCGTTCTTCGATGCGAGCCTTGGTCGCCGGCAACTCCGCCGGCAGATGGTGGTGCAGGGACTTGAACAGACTCGGCGTGCAATGCCAGTTCCTGTTGCCAGGCGGCACGGTCGATGCCGATGACGCTCGCGAACTGTTCGCGCGTGAAGTCCAGGCCCTCCCAGTGCAAGTCGTCGTAGCGCGGGCTGACGCCGAACACATGCTCGGCACCGGCGGCCTTGCCGTCGACGCGCCCGAGGATCCAGTGCAGCACGCGCATGTTCTCGCCATAGCCGGGCCAGACGAACTTGCCGTCGGCGCCCTTGCGGAACCAGTTGACGCAGAAGATCTTCGGCAGCCGGGCGCCTTCCGCGGCCAGCCTGGCGCCGAGGTCGAGCCAGTGCTGGAAGTAGTCGGACATGTTGTAGCCGGTGAACGGCAGCATCGCGAACGGGTCGCGCCGAACGACGCCCTGCTGGCCGGCGGCGGCGGCGGTGGTCTCGCTGCCCATGGTGGCGGCCATGTAGACGCCTTCGACCCAGTCGCGTGCCTCGGTCACCAGCGGCACCGTGGTGGAGCGGCGGCCGCCGAAGATGAAGGCGTCGATCGGCACACCCTCGGGGTTGTCCCACTCGGCGTCGAGCACCGGGTTGTGCATGGCGGCCACCGTGAAGCGGGAGTTCGGGTGGGCCGCCGGCCGGGGCTTGCCGTTGGTGCCGGTCTGCTGCGCCAGCGCCGGCGTCCAGTCCTTGCCTTGCCAGTCGATCAGGTGCGCCGGCGGCTCGTCGGTCATGCCCTCCCACCAGACGTCGCCGTCGTCGGTCAGCGCCACGTTGGTGAAGATCACGTCGCGCTTGAGCGAATCCATGCAGTTCGGATTCGTGTGGTAGTTGGTGCCCGGCGCCACGCCGAAGTAGCCCGCCTCGGGGTTGATGGCGTACAGGCGGCCGTCGGAGTGCGGCTTGATCCAGGCGATATCGTCGCCGATGGTGGTGACCTTCCAGCCTTCGAAGCCCGTGGGCGGCACCAGCATCGAGAAATTGGTCTTGCCGCAGGCGCTCGGGAAGGCGGCGGCCAGGTGGAACTTGCGGCCCTCGGGCGAGGTCACGCCCAGCACCAGCATGTGCTCGGCCAGCCAGCCCTGGTCGCGCCCCATGGTCGACGCGATGCGCAGCGCGAAGCACTTCTTGCCCAGCAGCGCGTTGCCGCCGTAGCCCGAGCCGTAGCTCCAGATCTCCCGCGACTCGGGGTAGTGGACGATGTACTTGGTCGGGTTGCACGGCCAGGGCACGTCGGCCTGGCCGGCCTCGAGCGGGGCGCCGACGGTGTGCACGCAGGGCACGAACTCGCCGTGGCCGCCGAGGACGTCGAACACCGTGCGGCCCATGCGCGTCATCACGCGCATGCTCACCGCCACGTAGGGGCTGTCGGTCAGCTCGACGCCGATGTGCGAGATGTGCGAGCCCAGCGGCCCCATCGAGAACGGCACCACGTACATCGTGCGGCCGCGCATGGCGCCGCGGAACAGCGCTTTCTCGCCCGTCTGCAGCAGCGCGCGCATCTCGGCCGGGGCCAGCCAGTTGTTGGTGGGGCCGGCGTCTTCGGGCTTCTCGCTGCAGATGAAGGTGCGGTCCTCGACCCGCGCGACGTCGTTCGGGTCGCTGCGCGCCAGGAAACTGTTCGGGCGCAGCGCCGGATTCAGCGGCTGCATCGTGCCGGCCGCGACGAGCAGCGCGGTCAGCCGCTCGTACTCGGTCAGTGAGCCATCGCACCAGTGGACATCGGCGGCTTCGGTGAGCGCGGCGACCTCGGCGACCCAGGCGACGAGTCGCGGATGGTTGATGTAGGTGGGAACGTTCAGGCGCAGGCCCTCGAGTGCGGGACGGTTCATGGGGATTCCGATCAGGGTTTGAAGTGCAAGGAACGGGATTGGGCGAAGCCCGACCGTTGCCGCTCGGGGCGTCGAGGGCCGGCGAGACTCGCCAAATACCGCCCGGGAACGTGCGTATACAGGGGCACCACCGTTCCGGGGCCATCATTGTCGGATCAATGTCATCACGCGGTCACCCCCCGCCCGGAGGGCCTCATGCAAATTTTTCATGGTTTGATGCACAAAGGACGAGGTCCCCGGCGATGAGGGTGCTTCAAATCTGCGTGGGCCGGTGACACCATGGAGTCGATCCTCGGCCCGCGCGAAGTCAAGCAGCGCCCGCGCTGTCGCGCCCGCGCTCCCAGCGGTAGAGCGGCGCCGTAAGCGTGAGCACCGCCACATAGCGCGTGACGTGAAACGCGGTGACCACCGGCACGCCGAGTTGCAGCACCTTGGCGGTGATGCTCATCTCGGCGATGCCGCCGGGCGAGGTGCCCAGCAGCACGGTGGCCGGGTGCAGACCCGCCCACTGCGCCAGCAGCCAGGCGAAGCCGGCCGAGGCGCCGATCATCGCCAGCGTGCCGGCTGCCACGGCGGCCAGCCAGCGCGGCGCCGTGCGCGCGAATCCGGCCGTGAAGCGGCTGCCCAGCGCGACGCCGATGAACAGCTGCCCCGCATTGGTGGCCGCCCGGGGCAGCGCCGACAACTCCACGCCCAGGGCCGTGATGACGCAGCGTCGACGCCAGCGCGCCCAGCACCCAGGGGTTGGGCGCGCGCAGCAGCGCCAGCAGTGCCACGCCGCCCGCGCTGGCGGCCAGCAGCAGCACCAGGCCCACCGGCCGCACTTCCTGCAGCGCCGGCAGGGCCGGGTCGATGCCGTGGATGCCTGCGGCCTGGTAGCCGAACGGGATCAACACCACCACCAGCAGCACGCGCAGCGAATGCGCCGCCGCGACGCGGTCGACCTGGCCGCCGTGGCGTTCGGCCAGCAGCGCCATCTCGGATGCGCCGCCGATGGCCGCGGCGAAGAACGCGCTCGGGCGGTCGATGCCCCCGACACCGCCGTTCGTGCGCAGCAGGAAGCGGTAGAAGGCGTAGCCGATGAAGAAGGCCCAGGCAATGCCGGCCAGCAGCGCCGGCGCCAGCGGCAGCAGCAGCGCCACCACCGCCGGCGTGAAGTACAGGCCCAGCGCGACGCCGATCATCCACAGCCCGACATTGCGCAGGCGGGCCGACGCCGCCAGCCGCAGTCCGGCCATGCCGCCAGCCGCGGTGGCGAGCAGCGGGCCGATCATCCACGGCAGCGGCGAGCGCAGCCGCTCGAAGGCGAGCGCCGCGGCCAGCGCCAGCAGCAGCGTCAGGCCGACGCGCCGCCCACGCTCAAGCCCGGGCGACATCCAGCGTCGGGTAGTCGGTGTAGCCGGTCGCGCCGCCGCCGTAGAAGGTGGCCGTGTCCGGTGCATTCAGCGCCGCGTCTTCGCGCAGGCGGCGGCCGAGGTCGGGGTTGGCGATGAAGGGTTTGCCGAAGGCCACCAGATCGGCCGCGCCGGAGGCCACCGCGTCCAGCGCCATCGCCCGCGTGTAGCCGTTGTTGACCATCCAGGCGCCGTTGAAACGGCGGCGCAGCGCGGCGTAGTCGAAGGGCGCGTAGTCGCGCGCGCCGCCGGTCTGGCCTTCGACGACGTGCAGGTAGGCCAGATTCAGCGGCGCCAGCATCGCCACCGCGTGTTCGTGCAGGGCCTGCGGGTCGCTGTCGGGGCCGGCGTCGTTGGACGGCGTCACCGGCGACAGCCGCAGCCCCGTGCGGCCGCCGCCGATGGCGCCCACGACGGCCTGCATGACCTCGCGCAGGAAACGCACGCGGTTCTCGATGCGGCCGCCGTAGGCGTCGCTGCGGTCGTTGATGCTGTCGCGCAGGAACTGGTCGATCAGATAGCCGTTGGCGCCGTGCACCTCGACGCCGTCGAAGCCGGCTTCGATGGCATTCAGCGCCGCGCGGCGGTAGTGCTCGACCACGCCTGGGATCTCTTCGGTGGCCAGCGCACGCGGCGGCGAGCACGGCGCAAAGCCGCCGGCGATGAAGGTCTTGCCGTGCGCCGGCCGCGCCGTGCTGGACACCGGCGCCCGGCCGCCCGGCTGCAGCGACACATGCGAGATGCGGCCCACGTGCCACAACTGCACCACGATGCGCCCGCCGCGCGCGTGCACGGCGTCGGTGATGCGCCGCCAGCCGGCCACCTGCTCGGCGCTATGGATGCCCGGCGTGTCGAGGTAGCCCTGGCCTTCGGGGCAGACCTGCGTGGCCTCGGTGATGATGAGCCCGGCGCCGGTGGCCGGGTCGGCGCGCTGGGCGTAGTACTGCAGCATCAGTTCGTTGGGCAGCTGGCCGGCGCTGGCGCGGTTGCGCGTCAGCGGCGCCATCACGATGCGGGTGGCGAGCTCGATGTCGCCGATGCGAAGGGGGTCGAAGAGGGTGGGCATGGTGGGAGGTTAGCGCACGTGACGTGGCACAGTCGCGGCATGCTCGCCTACCGCCACGCCTTCCACGCCGGCAACCACGCCGACGTGCTCAAGCACCTCGTGCTGACGCTCGTGCTGCGTCACATGAACCTCAAGGACAAGGGTTGGCGCTACGTGGACACCCATGCCGGCGCCGGCGGCTATTCGCTGGAAGGCGATTATGCGAAGAAGCGCGGCGAGTTCGAGCACGGCATCGCGCGCCTGTGGGCCCGCGACGACCTGCCCGCGCCGCTGGCCGACTACGTGGCGCTGGTGCGCGCCTTCAACGGCGGCAAGAAGCTGCACCAGTACCCCGGCTCGCCGGCGCTGGCGCAGTTGCTGATGCGGCCGCAGGACCAGTTGCGCCTGTTCGAGATGCATCCCACCGATCACAAGATCCTGGCTTCCTACCTGGGCGACGTGCCCGGCGTCGAGGTTCACCTGGCCGACGGCTTTGCGAGCCTGAAGTCGCAACTGCCGCCGCCGACGCGGCGCGGCGTGGTGCTGATCGACCCCAGCTACGAGCTCAAGGCGGACTACACGCGCACGCTGGCCGCGCTGCGCGAGGCGCTGGAGCGGTTTGCCGATGCGGTGGTGATCGTCTGGCTGCCGCAGCTGCAGTTGCTGGAAGCCACGCAACTGCCGCAGCGCCTGAAGGCCGCCGCGGCGGCCGGCGCCAAGAAGGGCTGGCTGCACGCGCGCTTGACGGTGGCCCGCGCCGACGCGCGCGGCTTCGGCCTGCTCGGCAGCAGCGTCTTCGTGGCCAACCCGCCGCACACGCTGCACGCTGCGCTGCAGCCGCTGCTGCCCTGGCTGGCCGAGGTGCTGGGGCAGGATCCGGCGGTGCAGGGGCACGCGCTGTCGCAGGGCAGCAGCGACTCGTGATGTTTCCCTTTCGTCGCGCCGCCTTCGTGCGTGCCGCCCCCTTCGTCGCCTTCATGGCCTTCCTGGGCCTGCGCTCGCTGGCGCCGGCCGATGGCACCTGGGGAGGCTTCGACCCGCGCTGGCTCTATGCGCTGCAAGTGGTGGTCGTCGGGGCCCTGCTCGCCGGCTGGTGGCGCGAATACGGCGAACTGTCGCGGCAGACCCTGCCCAGCGGGCGCGAGGTGCTGCTGGCGGTCGGCGTGGGCGCTGTCGTGTTCCTGCTCTGGGTGCGGCTCGACGCGCCGTGGATGACGATCACCACCGGCGCCGTGTCGCCGTTCGTCCCGCTTGCGCCCGACGGCCGGCTCGATTGGACGCTGATCGTGCCGCGACTGGTGGGCGCCGTGCTGCTGGTGCCGGTGATGGAAGAGATCTTCTGGCGCTCGTTCCTGATGCGCTGGCTCCAGCACCCGGTGTTCGAGTCGGTGGCGCCGGCGCAGGTGGGGTTGAAGGCCGTCGTGCTGTCGACCTTCGTCTTCGTGCTGGCCCACACGCTGTGGCTGGCCGCCATCGTCGCCGGGCTGGCCTACGCGTGGCTGTACATCCGCACCGGCAAGCTGTGGGTGGCGGTGATCGCGCACGGCGTCACCAACGGCGTGCTGGGTGTCTGGGTGCTGGCCACCGGCAACTGGCAGTTCTGGTGAGATGGAGCCAGCGGGCTCACTGCGTTCGCTGCCCCCCGAGGGGGCTCGCGCCGCCTTGGCGCGACCCGGCGCCGGCGCCTACACGCCGCGCGCGCGATGGGCCTTGAACTGCGCGCGCCAGGCCTCGAAGCGACCTTCGTCCAGGGCCTCGCGCACCTCGCGCATCAGGTTCACGTAGAAGTGCAGGTTGTGGATGCTGGCCAGCATGGGGCCCAGCATCTCGCCGCAGCGGTCCAGGTGGTGCAGGTAGGCGCGGCTGAAGCCGCCGTTGCCCGCCGCGCCGGCGCAGGCGTGGCAGGTGCACGTTTCGTCGATGGGACGTTCGTCGGTCTTGAAGCGCGCGTTGCGGATCTTGAGGTCGCCGAAGCGCGTGAAGAGGTGGCCGTTGCGCGCATTGCGCGTGGGCATGACGCAGTCGAACATGTCCACGCCGCAGGCCACGCCGTCGACCAGGTCTTCGGGCGTGCCCACGCCCATCAGGTAGCGCGGCTTGTGCGCCGGCAGCCGGTGCGGCGTGTGCGCCATGATGCGCAGCATCTCCTCCTTGGGTTCGCCGACGCTGACGCCACCCACCGCGTAGCCGGGCAGGTCGAGCTCGACCAGCGCCTGCAGCGATTCTTCGCGCAGCGCCTCGAACATGCCGCCCTGCACGATGCCGAACAGCGCGTTGGGGTTGGCCAGGCGCTGGAACTCGTCGCGGCTGCGCCGCGCCCAGCGCAGGCTGAGCTCCATCGACGTGCGCGCCTCGGCCTCGGTGGTGACGTGGCCCTGGGTCTCGTACGGCGTGCACTCGTCGAACTGCATCACGACGTCGCTGTTCAGCACGGTCTGGATCTGCATGCTGACCTCGGGCGTGAGGAACAGCTTGTCGCCGTTGACCGGTGACGCGAACTTGACGCCTTCCTCGCTGATCTTGCGCATGTCGCCCAGGCTCCAGACCTGGAAGCCGCCGCTGTCGGTGAGCATGGGGCGGCTCCAGCCCTCGAAGCGGTGCAGGCCGCCGAAGCGGCGCAGCACGTCCAGCCCCGGGCGCAGCCAGAGGTGGAAGGTGTTGCCGAGGATGATCTGCGCGCCCATCTCCTCCAGCGAACGCGGCAGCACGCCCTTGACGGTGCCATAGGTGCCCACGGGCATGAAGACCGGCGTCTCGACGACGCCATGGTTGAGCGTGAGGCGGCCGCGGCGGGCCTGGCCTTCGGTGGCGAGCAACTCGAAATGAAGCATGACGTCGATTGTCTGCGCAGGACCCGGCCAAGGCCCGGCGCGGATCCGGCTATGCCGGTCCGCTGCCGACGCCCCCTCGGGGGGCAGCGAGCTGGAGGGAGCGTGGGGGCTCGTTTCAGCAGCATGGCGTCGCCGTAGCTGAAGAAGCGATAGCGCGACTCCACGGCGTGGCGGTACAGCGCCATCACCTGCGCGTGGCCGGAGAAGGCGCTGACCAGCATCAGCAGCGTGCTGCGTGGCAGGTGGAAATTGGTCAGCAGCAGATCCACGACCTGGAAGCGGAAGCCCGGCGTGATGAAGATGTCGGTCTCGCCGGTCATCGGCTGCAGCGGGCCGCCGCGCGGTGCCAGGGCGGCGGCCGATTCCAGCGCCCGCAGCGTGGTCGTGCCCACGGCCACCACGCGTCCGCCCGCGGCGCGGGTGTCTTCGATGGCCGCCGCGGTGGCCGCGCCCACCTCGAACCACTCGCTGTGCATGCGGTGCTCGGCGATGTTGTCCACGCGCACCGGCTGGAAGGTGCCGGCGCCGACGTGCAGCGTCACCGCGGCGCGGTGCACGCCGCGTGCCGCCAGGGCATCGAGCAGCGCGGTGTCGAAATGCAGTGCCGCGGTGGGCGCTGCCACCGCGCCCGGGCGGGCGGCGAACACGGTCTGGTAGCGCTCGGCGTCTTCGGCGGTATCGGGGTGTTCGATGTAGGGCGGCAGCGGCACGTGGCCGTGGCGCTCCAGCAGCACCAGCGGATCGGCGGGGAAGCGCAGGTGGAACAGCGCGTCGTCGGGCCCGGCGCGACCCAGCACCTCGGCGTCGAAGGCGCCGGCAAAGCGCACCCGGCTCCCCGGCCGCGGCGACTTGCTGGCGCGCACGTGGGCCAGCACCTCGTGCCCGGGCAGCACGCGTTCGACCAGCGCCTCGACCGCGCCGCCGGTGGGCTTCTCGCCCAGCAGGCGGGCCTTGATGACGCGCGTGTCGTTGAACACCAGCAGGTCGCCGGGCCGCAGCAGCGCCGGAAGGTCGCGGACGCTGCGGTCGACGGGTGTGGTTGCCGTGCCGTCGAGCAGCCGCGCGCCACTGCGCTCGGGCGCCGGATGCTGCGCGATGAGCTCCGGCGGCAGGGCGAAGTCGAAGTCGGCGAGCGTGTGGGGGTGGCGGGGGGTGTTCATGCATCGGCCGGCGCGGCCCGCGGTCACGGCAAGGATAGACCGGTCAAAATTGTTCCATGCCCGACCTGCCGCCCGCCCCCGCGGCCCGCAAACCCCCACAGGACAAACTCTCGGCGCCCGCGCGGGCGCTGCGCAAGCTCGGGCTGGCGCGCGACATCGATCTCGCGCTGCACCTGCCCATGCGCTACGTCGACGAGACGCGCATCGTGCCCATCGCCGCGCTGCGCGACGGCGATGCCGCGCAGGTGCAGGGGACCGTGCGCGAGTGCCGTGTCGAGACCCGCCCGCGCCGCCAGCTCGTGGTGCGGCTGGCCGACGACAGCGGCGAGCTCGTGCTGCGTCTGCTTCACTTCTACCCGTCGCACCAGAAGACGCTGGCCGTGGGCCAGGTCGTGCGCGCCCGCGGCGAGGTGCGCGGCGGCTTCTTCGGCCGCGAGATGGTGCACCCGGAGTTCCGTGCCGTCAGCGCCGACACCGCGCTGCCGACGGCGTTGACCCCGGTCTACCCAAGCAGCGCGCAGCTGCCGCAGGCCTACCTGCGCAAGGCCGTGGCCAGCGCCCTGGCGCGTGCGCCGCTGGCCGAACTGCTGCCGGCCGAAGTGCTGCCCGGCGGCCTGCCGACGCTGCGCGAAGCGCTCCAGTTCCTGCACCACCCCAGCCCCGCGGTGCCCCTGGCCACGCTGGAGGACCACAGCCACCCGGCCTGGCAGCGGCTCAAGTTCGAGGAACTGCTGGCGCAGCAGCTGTCGCAGGCGCAGGCCCAGGCGGTGCGCGCCGCGCTGGCGGCGCCGGCGCTGCGGCCACGCCCGGCCGGTCTGGCGACGCAACTGCTGGCCGCCTTGCCCTTTGCACTCACCGCCGCGCAGCAGCGCGTGGTGGCCGAGATCGGCGCCGACCTGGCACGGCCGCACCCCATGCACCGGTTGCTGCAGGGTGACGTCGGTTCGGGCAAGACGGTGGTCGCGGCGCTGGCGGCGGCGGTGGCCATGGATGCCGGCTGGCAATGTGCGTTGATGGCACCCACCGAGATCCTGGCCGAACAGCACTTCCGCAAGCTCGTGGGCTGGCTGGAGCCGCTGGGCGTGCAGGTGGCCTGGCTCACCGGCAGCCGCAAGGGCAAGGCCCGCGCCGCCATGGTCGAACGCGTGGCCTCGGGCGAGGCGATGCTGGTGGTGGGCACGCACGCCGTCATCCAGGACGACGTGGCCTTTGCGCGGCTGGGCCTGGCCATCGTCGACGAGCAACACCGCTTCGGCGTCGCGCAGCGCCTGGCGCTGCGCCAGAAACTCGAAGCGCAAGGCGCGCCGGCGCCGGGCCGCCCAACTGCGCAGCCCCTCGGGGGGGGCGCAGGCGCAGCCGGAGCCTGGAGGCCCCGGTCTCGAGCCGCACCTGCTCATGATGAGCGCCACGCCGATCCCGCGCACGCTGGCCATGAGCTACTTCGCCGACCTCGCCGTGAGCACCATCGACGAGTTGCCCCCGGGCCGCACGCCGGTGTTGACGAAGGTCTTCGCCGACAGCCGACGCGAACAGGTGGTGGCGCGCATCCGCGACGAAGTGGGCCGCGGCCGCCAGGTCTACTGGGTGTGTCCGCTGGTCGAGGAGAGTGAACACCTCGACCTGCAGAACGCCACCGCCACCCACGCCGAGCTCGGTGCCGCCTTGCCCGGTGCGATGGTCGGCCTGCTGCACGGCCGCATGCCGCAGGCCGAGAAGGCGGCGGTGATGTCGCTCTTCAGCGGCGGGCAGATGCAGCTGCTGGTGGCCACCACCGTCATCGAGGTCGGTGTCGACGTGCCCAACGCGAGCCTGATGGTGATCGAGCACGCCGAGCGCTTCGGCCTGGCGCAGCTGCACCAGCTGCGCGGCCGCGTCGGCCGCGGCGCCGTGGCCAGCGCCTGCGTGCTGCTGTACACGCCGCCGCTGTCGGCCACCGGCAAGGCGCGGCTGCAGGCCATGGCCGAAACCAGCGACGGCTTCGAGATCGCGCGCCGCGACCTCGACATCCGCGGCCCCGGCGAATTCATGGGCGCCCGCCAGAGCGGCGACGCACTGCTGCGCTTCGCCGACCTGCAGCAGGACAGCGCGCTGCTGCAGCGCGCCCGCGAGGTGGCGCCGCGGCTGCTGCGCGAGCATCCGGCGGCGGCGCGGCGCCCACGTGGCGCGCTGGCTGGCCGGCCGCGCCGAATTCCTGAAAGCCTGATGGACCCGGCGCGCGCCATGCTTGCCGCCACCTGAGCCTTTGCGTGCCGCGACACCTTCGGCCACCGCCACAATGGCGTCATGACCCTGACCGAGCTCAAGTACATCGTCGCCGTCGCGCGCGAGAAGCACTTCGGCCGCGCTGCCGAAGCCTGCTTCGTCTCGCAGCCGACGCTCAGCGTGGCCATCAAGAAGCTGGAGGAAGAACTGGACGTGAAGCTCTTCGAGCGCGGCGGCAGCGAGGTGAGCGTGACGCCGCTGGGCGAGCAGATCGTGCGTCAGGCGCAGCAGGTCATCGAGCAGGCGGCGGCCATCAAGGAGATTGCCAAGCGCGGCAAGGATCCCGTGGCCGGCCCGCTGCGCGTGGGCATCATCTACACCATCGGCCCCTACCTGCTGCCAGACCTGGTGCGGCAGGCCATCGAGCGCGTGCCGCAGATGCCGCTGATGCTGCAGGAGAATTTCACCGCCAAGCTGCTGGAGATGCTGCGCACCGGTGAACTGGACTGCGCGATCATGGCCGAGCCCTTCCCCGACACCGGCCTGGCCGTCGCGCCGCTGTACGACGAGCCTTTCGTCGCCGCCGTGCCCACGGGTCACGCGCTGGCCAAGCGCAAGGCGATCACGGCCGAGGAGTTGAAGCAGGAGACCATGCTGCTGCTGGGCACGGGCCACTGCTTCCGCGACCACGTGCTCGAGGTCTGCCCCGAATACGCACGCTTCGCCAGCGACGCCGAGGGCATCCGCAAGAGCTTCGAGGGCAGCTCGCTGGAGACCATCAAGTACATGGTGGCGTCGGGCATGGGCGTCACGGTGGTGCCGCAGCTCAGCGTGCCCAAGGACGTGCAGCCGCACATCCGTTACGTCAAGTTCAGTGCGCCGGCGCCCACACGTCGTGTCGTGCTGGCCTGGCGGCGCACCTTCCCGCGCTACGAGGCCGTCGCCGCGCTGCGCAATTGCATCTACGCCTGCGAACTGCCGGGGGTGAGGCGGCTCACGGCTTGAACCGCCACCGGGCGTGCCGATCGCCGCTGGCCATGGCCAGATTGCGTCAACTCAATTGGGCAACTCGACAGTGATCGTCCAATGTTCTGGTGTCGGCCCGGCCCGAGGGCGCGCAGCCCACGGTCGGGGCCGATGTTCAACACGCTGCACGCGATGTTCATGGCCCAGTACACCGAGCTGTGGACTGCGGTGGACCCGATCGCCGAGCGCATCCGCTCGCTCGGGCACCCGGCGCCGGGCTCCTATGCGCAGTTCGGCAAGCTGAGCTCGCTGAGGGACGCGCCCACGACGCCGCCCAAGGCGCTGGAGATGGTGCAGATCCTGGTCGAAGGCCACGAGGCGGTGGCGCGCACCGCGCGCGGCATCTTCCCGCTTGCCGACGGGGCCGGCGACGAGCCCACGGCCGACCTGCTGACGCAGCGCCTGACGGTGCACGAGCAGACGGCGTGGATGCTGCGCAGCCTGCTGGAGGACTGATCCCTGGTCCGTGGGGCGTCGGGCGGCTGCCGCGCCGATAATCCGCGCCTTCCGTTCCCGAGTGGGCCGCCTGCTGGCGGCCGCGCCCCATGTCCGACCTCACCCCCCAGGTGCGCCGCCGCCGCACCTTCGCCATCATTTCGCACCCCGACGCGGGCAAGACCACGCTGACGGAGAAGCTGCTGCTGTTCACCGGCGCGATCCAGATCGCCGGCAGCGTGAAGGCGCGCAAGGCCACGCGCCACGCCACCTCCGACTGGATGGAGATCGAGAAGCAGCGCGGCATCTCGGTGGCCAGCTCGGTCATGCAGATGGAATACCGCGACTGCGTCATCAACCTGCTCGACACGCCCGGCCACCAGGATTTCAGCGAGGACACCTACCGCGTGCTGACCGCGGTGGACGCGGCGCTGATGGTGATCGACGCGGCCAACGGCGTGGAGCCGCAGACGCGGCGGCTGCTGCAGGTCTGCCGCGCGCGCAACACGCCCATCCTGACCTTCGTCAACAAGATGGACCGCGAGGTGAAGGAGCCGCTGGCGCTGATGGACGAGATCGAGCGCGAGCTCGGCATGGAGGTCGTGCCCTTCACCTGGCCGGTGGGCATGGGCAAGGCCTTCCACGGCGTGATGGACCTGCGCGAGAAGCAGATGCGCGTGTTCAGCCCCGGCGAGGACCGCAAGGGCGCCGAAGACGAGATCCTGCACGGCCTGGACAACCCGGCCTACGCGCGAGCGCTTCGGCATGCAGTACGAGCAGGCGCACGCGCGAGATCGAGCTGCTCACCGACGCCGCGCCGGTGTTCGAGCCGCACGCCTTCCTGGCCGGCCACCAGACGCCGATGTTCTTCGGCTCGGCGGTCAACAATTTCGGCGTGCGCGAGGTGCTGGACGCGCTGGTCGACCTGGCCCCGGCGCCGGGCCCGCGCGCGGCGATCCAGCGCGTGGTGCAGCCCGACGAGCCCAAGTTCACCGGCGTCGTCTTCAAGATCCAGGCCAACATGGACCCGGCGCACCGCGACCGCATCGCCTTCGTGCGCGTGGCCAGCGGCCACTTCGAGCGCGGCATGCGGCTGAAGGTGGCGCGCAGCGGCAAGGAGCTGCGGCCGAACACGGTGGTGAGCTTCCTGAGCCAGCGCCGCGAACTGCTGGACGAGGCCTTCGCCGGCGACATCATCGGCATCCCGAACCACGGCGTGCTGCAGCTGGGCGACACGCTCACCGAAGGCGAGGTCCTGCAGTTCACCGGCCTGCCCTTCTTCGCGCCGGAGATGTTCCGCAGCGTCGAGGTCGCCGACCCGCTGAAGACCAAGCAGCTCAAGGCCGGCCTCACGCAGCTGGGCGAGGAGGGTGCG
The DNA here is from genome assembly GCA_963717575.1 of uncultured beta proteobacterium. Lineage (GTDB taxonomy): Bacteria > Pseudomonadota > Gammaproteobacteria > Burkholderiales > Burkholderiaceae_C > Rubrivivax. The sequence goes on from CAVQWK010000043.1 coordinate 19,165, forward strand.
ATCCAGGTCTTCCGCCCGCTGGTCGGCAGCGTGCTGCTGCTGGGCGCGGTGGGGCAGCTGCAGTTCGAGGTGGTGGCGCACCGGCTGGAGCTCGAGTACGGCTGCAAGGCGCGCATCATGCCCAGTCGCTACCAGGTGGCGCGCTGGGTGACCTGCGACGAAGCCGACGGCGGCGAGCGCGAACTCAAGCGCTTCATCGACGCCAATTCGCACCGCGTCGCCTTCGATGCCGTCGATGCGCCGACGGTGCTGGTGGAGTACGCGCCGCGAGCTGCGCGCCATCGAGAGCAACTGGCCCAAGATCAAGTTCCACGCCCTGCGCGAGCACGCGGGGCTGGTGTTCCAGAAGCGGCTGGAAGGCTAGGCCGGGCCGCCGTGCCGGCGCTCCGGGCGACTGCGGATAATCCGTCGCGTGCCCACGCTGCCCCTGCCGCGCTCACGCCTGGCGCTTTACCTCGATCTCATTCGCTGGGACCGCCCCGCGGGCTGGCTGCTGTTGCTGTGGCCGACGCTCAGCGCACTGTGGATCGCTGCCGATGGCTGGCCGGGCTGGCACCTGGTCGCGGTGTTCGTGCTCGGCACGATCCTGATGCGCAGCGCCGGCTGCTGCGTCAACGACGTCGCGGACAAGGAATTCGACCGCCACGTGAAGCGCACCGCGCGGCGCCCGGTGACCAGCGGCCTGGTCTCGGTGCCCGAGGCGCTGGCGGTGGGCGCGGTGCTGGCGCTGGCGGCCTTCGGCCTGGTGCTGACGACGGCGCCACCGGCGATCCTGCTGTCGTTCACGGCGCTGGTGGTGACGGTGGCCTACCCCTACGCCAAGCGCGGCTTCGGCATGCCGCAGGCGGTGCTGGGCGTGGCCTTCAGCTTCGGCATCCCGATGTCCTTTGCCGCTGCGCAGGGTGGAACCGACTGGACGCTGGCGGGCATCAGCGCCGCGGTGCCCCCGCACGCCTGGGGTCTGCTGCTGGGCAACCTGTTCTGGGTGCTGGCCTACGACACCGAGTACGCCATGGTCGACCGCGACGACGACCTGCAGGTCGGGCATGAAGACCTCGGCCATCACGCTCGGCCGCTGGGACGTGGCCGCGGTGATGGCCTTCTATGCGATCTACCTCGCGAGCTGGACGGCCCTGGGTCTGTCGCTCGGCCTGGGCCGCGTGTACCTGCTCGGCGTCGCCGTGGCGGCAGCGCAGGCGGCCTGGCACTACACGCTGATCCGCCAGCGCACGCGCGCAGGCTGCTTCAAGGCCTTCCGGCTCAACCACTGGCTCGGGTTTGCCGTGTTCTGCGGCGTGGCGGCCGACCTGGCGCTGCGCTGAATCTACGACGAACCGAACTCGTCGCCTAGCTCGCCTGCCCGTGTGCGCGCCGCATGCAGGGCCTTGATGAACGCGGCCTTCACGCCGCTGTCTTCCAGCGCGGTGATCGCGGCAAACGTGGTGCCGCCCTTGGAGGTGACCTGCGCGCGCAGGGTCTCCGGCGGCTCGCTCGACGCTGCGGCCAGTGCGGTGGCGCCGTCGAAGGTGGCCAGGGCGAGCTGCCGTCCCTGCGCGGGCGTCAGGCCCATCTCGGCGGCCGCCTGCATCATGGCCTCGATGAAATAGAAGACATAGGCGGGGCCCGATCCCGACAGCGCCGTCACCGCGTCGAGATCGCCTTCCTGCGCCACCCAGAGCGTGGCGCCCGTGGGTGCGAACAATGCCTCGGCCTCGGCGCGCTCGCCGGCACTGACGGCTTCGCGCGCAAAGAGCGCCGCGATGCCGCGGCCGATGAGCGCCGGCGTGTTGGGCATGGCGCGCACGACGCGGGCGCTGCCGCTGGCCCGGGCGACGGCGTCGCTGCGGATGCCGGCCATGACACTGACCTGCAGTGCGCGGCCGATCCACGGCGCGCACGGCGCTGCCGCAGCGGCAAAGAACTGGGGCTTGACGGCCCAGACCACGGTGCCCGCCGCCGCCAGCCGCTCGTCGGCGGCGGCCAGCGGCGCCACGCCGTAGGCCTGCGCCAGGCGTTCGCGCTGCGCCGGCACCGGCTCCACGACGACGATCGACGCTGCCGGCCGCCCGGTGCGCAGCAGGCCGCCGATCAGCGCCCCGGCCATGTTGCCGCCGCCGATGAATCCGATGGTCGAAGCTGTCATGCGGGCGAGTGTAGCCAGGCCCCCCGACGGTCGGTCGCCGCGCGGCTAACATTCGAGGTGGGCCGTCGTGCCGTCGCGCAAAGCCGGCGCGTGCGTCAGGCCCGCATTTCACGGGACGGACCACCATGTTTGCCAAGACCAGCTTCGATACCGGCGGCTACAGCTTCAATGCGCCGGCCGCCAAGCCGGACGCCGCCGCGCCGGCGCTGTCCTTCGACGTCACCGAGATCGACTTCGAGAAGGCGGTGCTCGAGCGCTCGCTCGACGTGCCGGTGCTGCTGGATTGCTGGGCGCCCTGGTGCGGTCCCTGCCGTTCGCTCGGGCCGGTGCTGGAGAAGCTGGCGCAGGCCTACGGCGGCCGCTTCGTGCTGGCCAAGCTCAACACCGACGAGGCGCCGCAGATTTCGGCCGCGCTGCAGATCCGCAGCATTCCGCTGGTGGTGCTCTTCGTCGGCGGCCGGCCGGTGGACCAGTTCGTCGGCGCGCTGCCGGAGTCGAAGATCCGCGAATTCCTCGACCGCCATGTGCAGCCGCAGGTCTCGCCGGCCGAACAGTTGCGCGCCGACGCCACGGTGGCCCAGGACGCCGAAACGGCCGAGACACTGCTGAAGAACGCGCTGGCGCTGGAGCCCGGCCACGCCGGCGCGACGCTGGATCTGGCCGAACGCCTGCTCGACCGCCGTGCGATCGACGAAGCGCAGGCACTGCTCTCGGGCGTGCCCGCGGCGGCGCGCGACGACCGCCATGCCGCCATCGCGGCCCGGCTGCAGCTGGCGCTCAACCGACCGGCGGGCGACCCCAAGGCGCTGGCCGCGCGCATCGCCGCCAATGCCAGGGACTTCGAGGCCCGCTTCGACCTGGCGGCGCTGCTGGTCTACGACGGCGACTTCCGCGCCGCCTTCGAGCAGCTGCTCGAGGTCGTGCTGCGCGACAAGGGCGAGCAGCGCGAGCGCGCGCGCAAGCAGCTCATCGAGTGGTTCAACGCCTGCCCGGACGCCGACGCGGTGGGCTATGGCCGGCGCTACCTGGGCATGTACCTGAACTGAGTCGCGGCCGGCCTGCGGCGCGGACGCACCGGCGGCGGCACAGCGTCCGCTCCAAGGAGACAGGCGATGAGCAAGGACCACCTGCTGGCGCTGGACCAGGGCACCTCGAGTTCACGCGCGATCGTCTTCCATCGCAGCGGGCGCATCGTGGCGCAGGCACAGCGCGAGTTCCGGCAGATCTTTCCCCAGCCGGGATGGGTGGAACACGACGCGCAGGAGATCTGGCAGACCCAGTTCGCCGTGGCCGAGGAGGCATTGGCCAGGTCCGGCCTGTCGGCAGCAGACATCGCCGCCATCGGCATCACCAACCAGCGCGAGACCACGTTGCTGTGGGACCGGCGCAGCGGCCAGCCCCTCCACCACGCCATCGTCTGGCAGGACCGGCGCACCGAGCCACTGTGCGTGCAGTTGCGCGAGCAGGGCCTGGCCGACGCCGTGCGCGCATCCACCGGCCTCGTCATCGACCCGTACTTCAGCGGCACCAAGATCCGCTGGCTGCTCGACCACGTGCAAGGGCGCGCACATTGCCGCCGCGCAGGGCGAACTGGCCTTCGGCACCGTCGACAGCTGGCTGCTGTGGAAGCTGACCCAGGGTCGCGTGCACGCCACCGACGTGAGCAACGCCTCGCGCACGATGCTGTTCGACATCCGCCACAACGTCTGGGACCACGAGTTGCTGAAGGCGCTGCACGTGCCCGACAGCGTGCTGCCGCGGGTCTTTCCGTCGAGCCATGTGTACGGCGAGACGACGCTGTTCGGCGCGCCGATCCCGATCACCGGCATCGCAGGCGACCAGCAGGCGGCTCTGTTCGGCCAGGCTTGCTTCAAGCCCGGGTTGGCCAAGAACACCTACGGCACCGGTTGCTTCATGCTCATGCACACGGGCAACCGCTTCGTGGTCTCGAAGCACGGGCTCATCACCACGGCCGCGGCGCAGGTGACGGCCGCGCCGGAATATGCGCTGGAAGGCAGCGTCTTCATCGGCGGCGCCGTCGTGCAATGGCTGCGTGACGGGCTGCGCGCCATTTCCGGCAGCGGCGAGGTGCAGGCGCTCGCCGAGAGCGTGCCCGACAGCGGCGGCGTCATCGTCGTGCCGGCCTTCACCGGGCTGGGCGCACCCTACTGGAACGCGGACGCGCGCGGGGCCATCGTCGGCCTCACGCGCGGCAGCACGGTGGCGCACATCGCGCGCGCGGCGCTGGAGAGCATCGCCTTCCAGAGTGCGGCGCTGCTCCAGGCCATGGCCAAGGACGCGGCGCCCGTGGCCGAACTGCGCGTGGACGGCGGCGCCTGCGTCAACGATCTGCTGATGCAGATCCAGGCCGACTTGCTGGGTATCCCCGTGGTGCGGCCGCAAGTGACCGAAACGACGGCCTTGGGGGCAGCCTACCTGGCGGGCCTGGCAGCCGGCGTGTACGGCAGCCGGGACGAGCTCGCTGCCTTGTGGCGCGAAGAGCGGCGTTTCGTGCCCACGCTGCCGCGGGAGCGTGCCGCCGAGCGCATGGCGGCATGGGATCACGCCGTGCGGCAGACGGTGGCGCCGTAGCGGCACTGGCTGCAGGGTAACCGCTGGTCACCAGCGGACGAACCCGGACGAGAGAACGGGCTCGCGCCGGCGGCGCTTCCTCACTGAACCGCGAAATCCTGCAGCGTCTTGCCTGCGGCGAGTGCGTCGCGCAGCCACTGTGGGCGCTTGCCGATGCCGCCCCACGTGCGGCCGGCCTCGTCACGGTACTTGGCCGCGCGCGTGGCGCCCGGCTTGGCCTTGGCCGACTTGCGGCCGCTCTTGGCCGCCGGCTTGCTGCCGGCCTTGGCGACACGCACCGATCCGGGCGCGAGACCCAGATCGGCGGCGGTCAGGCCGTAATGCTCGATGGCTTCGCGAATGCGCGAAACGACACCATCGACTTCCTGGCGCCGGAGCTTGTCGGCCTCCTGCTTCAGCGTTTCGATCTGTTTGATGACTTGAGCGTAGGTCTTTTTCATTGGGTCACTTCTGAGTGAATAACTCCCTGGCCGGGACATTACAGGTCATCGGTAATACACATCCTCTCATTGCTAATGCGTACCCTAACTCAAACCTTAACACAAACGCTCCGAGGCACTCGGGCCGTTCGATCGTCGATTGATCGAGGCGGAGTGCCTCGAGGGGGACGGCTTACCAGCCCAGCGGGTGGGCGCGGTAGTAGCGGGCCAGTTCGCCGTAGAGTGCCGGGTGCCGCGCTGCCAGTGCGGCCGGCTGCTCGAAGAACAACTCGCTCACCACGGCAAAGAACTCGGCCGGGTCGGTGGCGGCATAGGGTTCGATCAAGCCCGGCTCATCGCGTGCCAGGCGTTGCCGCAGCGCCTCGAACTCGGCGCCCAGCACGGCTGCCCAGCGCGTGTAGCGCTCGCGCCGGCCCAGCAAGGGGGCCCCGTTGGCGCGGCCGCCCTCCTGGTCGAGCTGGTGCGCGAATTCGTGGATGACGACGTTGCGGCCGTCGTCGGGGTCGGCTGCGCCGGCCAGCACGTCGTCCCACGACAGGATCACCTGGCCCTGCTGCCACGACTCGCCGGCCAGGGCGCGCCGCTCGTCACGCGCCAGGCCGGCGGCGTCGGTGGCCGTGCGGTCGACGACAAACGCGCCGGGGTAGACCAGCACCTGACGCAGCTCCGGAAAGTAGCCTGCACGCCGGTTCAGCAGCAGCAACGCCGCCTGCGTGGCGATCAGCACGCGCATTTCGTCGGTGATCTCGAGGCCGGCGCAGCCGATGAAGGGTTTTTCCGCCAGCAGCACCTGGGCGTGCTTCTTCAGCTGCAGTTGCACGTCGGCCGGCAGGCGGGCAAAGGCCGGCATGCGGCGGCGCAGGATCTCGCGCCAAGCGGGCGGGAAGGGCTGGCGGCGCACCCGTGCCCGTCGCAGTGCGGCCCGCAGCGGCGGGCCCCACAGCCAAGCCGTCGCGGCCAGTGCCAGGGCGGCGAGGAAGAGCAGCGCGGTCGTCGGGGTCACCCGGCCATCTGGGAGCGCCAGGGCGGCGCTTCAAGCCCCCGCATCCTCAGGGCCGCGGTTCGCAGCGCAGTTCGGTCTTCACCGAATTGGCGATGAAGCAGGCCTCGTGCGCCTGGCGGTGCAGGGCCTGCAACTCGGTGCTGGTGGGCTGGCGCTCGTCGACGCAGCGCACGCGCGGCCGCAAGGTCACCTGCGTCATCGCCAGCCGGCCCTCGGCATTGCGGGCCATCGTGCCGGCGGCCTCGTCCTCGTAACGGTCGACGCGGAAGCCCCGCTGCGCGGCCAGCGACAGGAACCACAGCATGTGGCAGCTGGCCAATGCGGCAACGAACATCTCCTCGGGGTCGACCGCGCTGGCGTCCGACAGTGGCAACGGCACCACCGTGGGCGACGACGACGCGACGAGCTCCACGCCACCGTCGAAACGCAGCAGGTGGCGGCGGCTGTAGCGGTTGTCTGTAAACGTCTCGAGCGGGTCGCGCTGCCACACGACCTGGGCGGTGTATTCGGACATCTTCGGTCCCGCAATGCCTGGGCCGCGATGGTGCCATGCCGGCCAGCCCCGCCATGCGATCATCGAGACATGATCACCCTCCATTACTACCCAGGCAACGCCAGCTTCACACCCCACGTGCTGCTGCGGGAGATCGGCGTCCCCTTCGATCTGCAACTCGTGGACCGCACGCAGGGCGCGCACAAGTCGCCGGCGTACCTGGCGCTGAATCCGAACGGGCTGATCCCGGTGCTGGTGGACGGCGACCTGGTGCTGTACGAGACGGCGGCGATCTGCCTGCACCTGGTCGACACGCACCCCGAGGCGGGCCTGGCGCCGGCGCTGGGCAGCGTGGAGCGGGCGCACTTCTATAAGTGGCTGGTGTGGCTGACCAACACCTTGCAGGCCACGCTGATCCACTATTTCTACCCCGACCGCATGGTCGACGAAGGTCATGCCGCCAGCGCGGCCCAGGTGCGCGCACACGCCCAGGCCAAGGTGCACGCCTGCCTGGACCAGATCGACACGCAACTGGCCAGCCACGGCGGGCCGTGGCTGCTGGGCGATCGCTACAGCGCGGTCGATCCCTACGCCTTCATGCTGTGCCGATGGACGCGCGGTTTTGCCGAGCAGCCGGCGCGTGCCTACCCGCACATCGGGCCCTTCCTGCATCGCATGCTGGCGCGGCCGGCAGTGCAGCGCACGATCGCGGCCGAGAAGCTGCCCGAGCCGCTGATCTAGGGTCGTCTACGGTGCGCCGGTGGCGCGCAGCTTCTCCAGCCGCAACGACAACAGCAGGCGCCTTTCGGCGCTGGCGCTGCCCACCTTGTCGTCGTTCATGCCTGCGCCTCCTTCGGCAAGGCCAGCCGCTCGATCCAGTGCCGCGTCAGCGGTGTCACCGGCTTGGCCATCGAGCGTTCGTTGACGAGTGCGCGGCCGATGGCGCGCCGGCCGCCCTGGGCAGCTGCGGCCAGCAGCGTCTGGTCGATGAGATCGCGCTGCGCGTGGCTGCCGCCGAAGCGCGCCGCGAGCGCGCGCACCGGGTAGATGAGGTCGGCCGCGCCTTCGGCATCGCCGTGGGCCAACGCGATGAGCCCCCGCATCAACGGCAGGCCGACCTCGCGCGCCATCTGGTGATTGCTGCGGCCGGCGTCGGCGGGCTTGAGCGCACGCTCGGCGCAACGTGCCAGCCAGGATTCGGCGCGCGGCACGTCGCCGGCGCCGAGCATCGCGATCACCGCGTGCACGTCGTTGAAGGCGTAGTGGCCGGCGTCTTCGTCGGCGAGGTCCCAGCCGGACAGCACTTCGGCGCAGCGCGCGGACACGTCCTCGCCCAGCAGATGCAGCCGCCACAGCATGGCCGCCGCGTCGACGCGCTGCAGCGTGATCTGCAAGGCGTCGCCGCTGAGGTGGGCATCGACCAGTCGCAGCACGCCGGCGGCGTCCAGCGCTTCCAGTCGGAACAGCGCCTTGTGCCACCACAGATGGCAGGCGAAGCCGTTGCCCTCGGCCCACGCCGGCTGGTTGAGGCGCAGCCAGGCCGAGCCTTCTTCGAAGCGGCCCTGCATCTCCATCACGTGGGCCACCGCGTGCACGGCCCAGGGCACGCGCGGGTTGGCGGCCAGCGCGCGGCGGCCGGCCTCTTCGGCTTGCGGGTACAGGTTGCTCTCTTCCAGGCCGAAGGCATGCAGCGCCAGCACATGGCTGAACAGCGGGTCGGCTTCGTCCCACTCGGGCAGCGCGCGAGCCGGGCGCAGCCGCAGGCCGGCGGCGTCGCCGCGGTAGAAGTCCCACAGGTGCGCCCACTGCAGCGCCAGCGCGTCGCGCGGGTATTGCAGCAGCAGCGCGTCCCAGCACCGGCAGGCGGCGTGCCAGCGACCCTCCAGCGCCAGTTGCACGGCGTCGAGGTGGGCGCGCTCACGCGACGGCGCGTCCTTGGCCAGGGCGCGCGCGTGCGACAGGTGGGCGTCGGCCTCGCGCAGCAGGGTCGGCTCGGTGAGGCTGAGCAGAAAGCCGGCCTTCATCACGTGCGGCATCGCCCAACCGGGGTCGGCGGCCATCGCCGCGTCGAGGTCGGCCAGCGGCGTGTCGTAGAACGACATCATCCGCCACAGCGCCTGTTCGGCCGCCTCGCGCGCCGCCACGCTGGCGCTGCCGGTGGGGTTGCCGCGGAGGTCTGCGTGAGACATGGAGCGGAATGTAGCGCGCTCGCGACCGGGTCCGCGCCGGCCTGGACTCAGGGCGGCGACGGCCACGGCCGCAGCGGGGGCCGCAGCGCTTCCCAGGCGCGCGCCAGGCGCAGCACGCCCAGGTCGTCGTGGCGGCGGCCGATGATCTGCAGGCCGATGGGCAGACCGCCTTCGGTGTGGCCGCAAGGCACGCTGATCGCGGGCTGCTCGCTCATGTTGTACGGCAGCGTGTAGGCGATGTGCTCCATGGCGCGCAGCGGGTCATCGGTGGGGCTGGCCCACTCGGCGGCGAAGGCCGACACCGGGGACACCGGCGAGAGAACGAAGTCGTGCGGCTGGCTGGCGGCGACCGCGGCGTCGCGCAGGGCCGCGAACTGGCTGTAGCCGTGGAATGCGTCGGCGGCAGTGCAGCCGGCGCCGGCGGCGGCCCATTGACGGATGTAGGGCAGCACCTTGGCCTGGCGCTCGGGCGGCAACGCCGAGATGTCGATCCACGAGCGCAGCCGCCAGAAGAGGTTGATGCCGTCGGCCATCTCGCGCGTGGTGAAGGGCGGCACGGCTTCGACGATGGCCCCGGCCCGTTCGAACAGTCGTGCAGCCGCCTGCACCGCGGCGGCGATCTCGGCGTCCAGCGGCAAGCCCCAGCCGGCGTCCATCAGCAGGCCGAGTTTCAGGCCCCGCAGGGCCTCGGCGGGGTTGCCGTCGATGTCGCCCCACGCGATGGCCTGCGGCGGCAGGCTGGTCGCATCGCGCCAGTCGGGGCGGCTGAGCGTGGCCATCATCAGTGCGGTGTCTTCCACGGTGCGCGTCAGCGGGCCGGCCACACGGCCCAGGTAAGGCGGCTTGATCGGCACCCTGCCGCCGCTGGGTTTGAAGCCGACGACACCGCACCAGCCGGCAGGCAGGCGGATCGAACCGCCGATGTCGGTGCCCACGTGCAGTGGGCCGCAGCCGGCGGCGGCAGCCGCGGCGGCGCCGGCACTGCTGCCGCCCGGGCCCTTGCTCAGGTCCCAGGGGTTGCGCGACAGCGCGTGGAAGCTCGACAGGCCCGACGACAGCATGCCGAAGTCCGGCATCGTGGTCTTGGCCAGCAGCAGGGCGCCGGCTTCCCGCAGGCGTGCGGCCGGCGGCGCGTCTTCGAGCGCCGGCACGAGTTCGGTGGCGGCGCTGCCCAGGGGAACCGGCACGCCGCGGGTGGCGATGTTCTCCTTGATCGTCGCCGGCACGCCGTCGAGGCCGCCGCAGGGCTGGCCGCGTTGCCAGCGCGCCTCGGACGCGCGGGCCTGGGTGAGTGCCGCTTCGGCGTCGAAACCCCAGGTGGCGTGGATGTGGGGTTCCCAGCGTTCGAGGTGCGCGATGACGGCGCGTGCCACCTCCAGCGGCGACAGGCTGCGCTCGCGGTAGGCGGCGACGAGCTCGGTGGCGCTGGTGTCGTGCAGGGGCGCCGTCGAGGCGGGTCGGCTCACGGTTTCGTGGCCGGCGGCGCCCAACTCACGGCCGCCATGTCGTTGGCGAAGATCGGCGAACTGCTCCACAGGCCGCGCAGCCCACGTTTGAACACCGCCACCTGTGCCGGGTTCCAAAGGTAGGCGTTGACCGCGTCCTCCGCGAGCTGGCGCTGGATGTCGCGCCACAGGCGGGCCTTTTCGCGCATGTCGCTGGTGGCCGCCAGCGTGGCCACGAGGCCGCGGAAGCGCGCGCTGTCGTAGCCGAAATAGTAGTTCGGATCGGCATACGCGGTGGCGTAGTCCAGCGGCTCGACGTGGTTGATGACCGTGAGGTCGAAGTTGCCCTTGAAGGGGCCGGCCAGCCACTGCGCCCACTCGACGTTCTCGATCTTCGCGTTGATGCCGACCTTGGCCAGTTGCGCCGCGATGATCTCGCCGCCCTTGCGCGCGTATTGCGGCGGCGGCAGCGTCAGTGTCACGTTCAGCGGCGTGGTGACGCCGGCTTCGCGCAGCAATGCCCTGGCCTTCTCCGGGTCGTGCGGGGTGACCTTGGTGAGGTCCAGATAACCCAGGTCGGTGGGCGCGAAATGGCTGCCGATGGGCCGGCCCAGGCCTTCCTGCGCGCCGTCGATGAAGGCCTGGCGGTCGATGGCGTGGGTGATCGCGCGCCGCACGCGCACGTCGTCGAAGGGCTTCTTGCGGTTGTTGATGGCCAGGATGCCCTTGCCCGCGGTGCTGCCCACCTCGACCGTGAATCGGTTGTCGCCCTGGAACTGCTTCAACGCCTGCAAGGCGCCGAAACGCGGCATGCCGTCGATGTCGCCGGCCAGCAGCGCCGCCACCTGCGCCGCGGGATCGTTGATGAAGCGGAAGGTCACGCGCCGCAGGCGCACCTTGGCGGCGTCGCGGTGGTCGTTCCACTTGCCGAGGGTCACCGCGCTGCCCTTGTTCCAGCTCTCCAGCAGGTAGGGCCCGGTGCCCACCGGCTTGCTGGCCGCCTGGTCGGCGGTCTTCGGGTGCAGGATGACGGCGGTGTTTTCGCCCAGGCGGAAGGGCAGCATCGCCTCGGCGTTGTTGAGCACCAGGATCACCGTGTGGGGATCCTGCACGACGACGCTGGAGATGTTGTCGAACACCGCCTTCTTGGCCTTGTTGGTGCTGCCCGGCGCCTTGGCGCGGTCGAAGCTGAACTTGACGGTGCCGGCGTCGAAGTCCGAGCCGTCCGAGAACTTGATGCCCTTCTTCAGGCGGAAGGTGTAGGTCTTGCCGTCGGGCGTCTGGCTCCAGGACTCGGCCAGCAGCGGCGTCACGGCGCCGTCCATCGCCACCTTGGTCAGGCCTTCCAGGATGTTGTAGTGAACGATCTCGCCGATGGCCGCCGCCGGCGCGATGGTCGGGTCCAGGCCCGGCGGTTCGAGCACCATGCCGAGCACGACGCTGTCGCGGCGCGACTGCGCCCAGGCCGCGGGCACGGCGCCGGCCAGCGGCACCCCGGCCAGCAAGGTGTTGATGGTGCGGCGAGTGAGGGTCATCGTCTTCTCCTGGCAACTGGTGTGGTTTGCATTCTGCGACAAGCGCATTCACTCACGCCTGCGCGCGGGGCTTCATGCCGGGCACGGCCGCCAGCAGGCGCTGGGTGTAGGGGTGCTGCGGGCGTCGGAAGAGTTCGTCGGGACGGCCCTGCTCGACGATGCGCCCTTGCTGCAGCACGATGACCTCGTCGCACACCAGGTCCACCACCGCGAGGTCGTGGCTGATGAAGAGGTAGGTCACGCCCCAGCGGTCCTGCAGGTCCTGCATGAGGTTGAGCACCTGGGCCTGCACCGAGACGTCGAGTGCGCTCACCGGTTCGTCGGCGACGATGAGGCGGGGCCGCGTGATGAGCGCGCGCGCGATGGCGATGCGCTGGCGCTGGCCGCCCGAGAACTCGTGCGGCACCTTCACGAGGTCGGCCGCGCGCAGGCCCACGGCGTCCAGGGCCTCGATCGCGCGCTCGCGCTGTTCGGCCTTGCCGGCGCCGTGCAAAACGGCCAGCGGCTCGGCCACCGTCTGCAACACGGTGCGGCGCGGGTCGAGCGAGCCATAAGGGTCCTGGAACACCATCTGCAACTGCGCCCGCGCGCGGCGCAGCGCGGCGGCGTCCAGCGCGTGCAGGTCCCGGCCGTCGAGCAGCACGCGGCCCGTGCTCGGCCTCTCCAGTGCCATCACCAGTCGCGCCAGCGTGCTCTTGCCCGAGCCCGATTCGCCGACCAGCCCCAAGCTCCTGCCGGCCTGCAGCGTGAAACTCACGCCGTCGAGCGCCCGCACCTCGGGCGCCGGCGACAGCAGGCGCTGACGGGGCAGGCGGTAGCGCTTGCCCAGGTCTTCCACGGCGAGCAGCGGCGTCGTCACGGTTCGATCCTGATGCAGCTTGCGTCATGCCCGGGGCCGACCGTCACCGCCGGGGGCGGCGCGGCGCGGCAGGCGTCGACGACCCGATCGCAGCGGTCGGCAAACGGGCAGCCGGCGGGCATGTCGGCCAGCTCCGGCACGCGGCCGGCGATGGTGGCCAGTCGCGTGCCGCGCGGCAAGCCCAGCCGCGGCCGCGCCGCGAACAGGCCGCGCGTGTAGGGGTGCGCCAGGCGCTCGAAGACGGCCGCCGTGGGCCCGCTTTCGACGACGGTGCCGCCGTACATCACCAGCAGGCGCTGCACGGTGTCGGCCATCACGCCGAGGTCGTGGCTGATCAGCAGCAGCCCCATGCCGTCCTCGCGCACCAGTTCCAGGATGAGGTCGAGGACCTCGCGCTGGACCGTCACGTCCAGCGCCGTCGTCGGTTCGTCGGCCACCAGCAGGTCGGGGCCGCAGGCCAGCGCGATGGCGATCACGACGCGCTGGCGCTGGCCGCCGCTGAGCTGGTGCGGGTAGGCATCCAGCCGCTCGCGCGCCTGCGGCAACTGCACGCGCTCCAGCAGCCGCAGCGCCTCGGCGCGCGCCGCGCCGCTCGACAGCCCCTTGTGCAGGCGCAGCGACTCGGCGATCTGCCGGCCCACCGTGTGCAGCGGATTGAGCGCCGTCATCGGCTCCTGGAACACCATGCCGATGCGGTTGCCGCGCAATCGGCACAGCTGCGCTTCGTCGAGCGTGGTCAGTTCCTGGCCATCGAAGCGGATCGAGCCGGCAACCTGTGCACCCTCGGGCAGCAGGCCCATCAGGGCCAGCGCCGTGATGCTCTTGCCACAGCCCGACTCGCCGATCAAGCCCAGCGTCTGGCCGCGGTCGAGCGAAAAGGAAACCCCCCGCAGCGCATCGGCGGCGCCGCGGGACGTCTGCAGGGTGACGCGGAGGTGGTCGACTTCGAGCAGGGCCACCGGGCGACGATAGCGCTGTTTCCTGGCCTCATCGGACCGTGCTCAAGACACCCCGAGCGGCACCAAGCGTTCGCCGCGCCCTTGCAGCGAGCGGTCCCCAGCGGCCACGAAGCGCAGTTCCAGGCTGATGCGGTCGTTGCCCATCATGGGCCGGACATGCGTGCGGTGCAGCGTGTCGCCGCTGAACAGCAGCAGGTCGCCCGCGCCCATCACCGGCCGCCAGAAGTCCGCCGGTGCGTACCGATCGTCCACCCGCGACGGGTCGAGTTCCGGCGGCGGGAGCAGGTGGGGCACGGGCTGACGCAGCAACTCGAGCCCTGGCGCGTGGTCGCCGCAGGGTGTCAAGGCGATCCAGCAGGTGAGCATCTTCAGCGGCGCGCGGCCGGCATGCGGCGTGCCGAAATCGAAGTGCAACGCGCCGTCCTGGTGCCAGCCATGCGCCGCATGCCCGGGCGGAGCGCGGCCGGGGGCGTACTGGCAGCGCGCCCAGCACTGGTCGGCCAGCAGCGCGACGCGATCGCCGAAGCAGGCGTCGATCGGGGCTTGCAGGACCCCCCGCCACAAGGGCGTCGCGACAGCGACGGGGTCCAGCCCCAGGCCGGACAGCGCGCGCAGGCGCAGCGACGAACTGTGCAGCGAGAAGTCGGGGTCGAGGGGGCCCCCACGGTACCGCTCGACGCCGGCAGCGATGAGTTGCCGCCAGTCCTGGCACGTCGCCGCTGGCACGGCTGAGCGCAGCAGTTGCGGGGTCGGCGCCCGACCCATCGCCAACAAGGGCCGTCAGCCTTCGGCTGCGATCTGGCGCAGCGCCTGCTCGAAGACCTCGGGCGGTTGGCCGCCCTGGATCAGGTGGCGCTGGTTCACGATCACCGCCGGCACCGAAGAGATGCCGGCGCGCTGCCAGAAGCGCTCGCGCTCGCGCACTTCATCGGCAAAGGCGTCGCTGGCCAGGATTTCACGCGCCGCCTCGACGTCCAGGCCGACCTCGGCGGCGAGGTCCAGCAGCACGTCGTGCGCGCCGGGGTTGCGGCCGTCGGCGTGATAGGCCTTGAGCAGCGCATGCTTGAGCTCGCGCTGGTGGCCGGCGGTTTCGGCCCAGCACAGCAGCCGGTGCGCGTCGAAGGTGTTCCAGACCCGGGCGCGGGTGCCGAAGGTGAAGCCGACCGCGGCGCCGCGCTCGCGAATCGCGGCCTGGTTGACCGCGATCTGCTCGGCCGAGATGCCGTACTTGCGCGACAGGTAGGCCACCGTGTCCTCGCCCTCGGCGGCCAGCGTCGGGTTCAGTTCGAAGGGCTGGAAGTGCAACTCGACGTCGATGTCGCCACCGATGCGCTCGAGCGCCCGTTCCAGCGCGTTCAGGCCCACCGCGCACCAGGGGCAGGCGACGTCGGAGACGAAATCGATCTTCATGGGGTCACCTTCACGGTCAACGCTTGCGCGCCAGCTTAGGGTCCATCAGGTCGCGCAGGCCGTCGCCCATGAGGTTGAGGCCGAGCACGCTGAGCACGATGGCCACGCCGGGGTAGACCGCCAGCAACGGCGCCTGGAACATCTGCGTCTGCGCCTCGTTGAGCATGCGGCCCCAGCTGGGCTGCGGCGGCTGCGTGCCCAGGCCCAGGTAGCTCAGCGCCGCCTCGGCCAGGATGGCGGTGGCGAACGAGATCGTCGCCTGCACGATCAGCTGGCTGGCGATGTTGGGCAGCACGTGGTCGAGCGTGATGCGCCAGCGGCCCCTTGCCCGCGGCGCGCGCCGCGGTGACGAAGTCGCGCGCCCACACCGCGTTGGCCGCGCCGCGCGTGATGCGCGCGAAGACCGGGATGTTGAAGATGCCGATGGCCACGATGCTCATCACCAGCCCCGGCCCGTAGATGGCGGTGAGCATGATCGCCGACAGCAGCGCCGGGAAGGCGAAGGTGAAGTCGCTGGCGCGCATGATCAGCTCCTCGACCCAGCCGCGCCGCGCCGACGCCAGGCAGCCCAGCGCCACGCCCACGCCCAGGCCGATGCCGACCGCGATCGACGCCCACCACGATGCTGTTCTGCGCTCCCACCAGCAGCTGCGAGGCGATGTCGCGCCCCAGGCTGTCGGTGCCCAGCCAGTGCGCGGCGCTGGGGCCTGCAGCTTGTTCGGGATGTCGATCTCGGCCGGCGGGTAGGGCGCCCAGAACAGCGACAGCAGCGCGGCCGCGGCCAGCAGCGCCGACAGCACGCCGCCGACGACGAAGCTGGGGTGGCGCCGCGCGCGTTGCCAGAAGCCCATCACGACGACCGCGCAGTCGCGGGTCGATCAGCGCGTACAGCAGGTCGACCACGAAGTTCACCAGCACCACCACGCCGGCCAGCAGCATGACCACGTCGCGCACCACCACCAGGTCGCGGTTGCTGATGGCCTGGAACACCAGCCGCCCGACGCCCGGCAGCACGAAGACGTTCTCGACCACGATGGTGCCGGTGACAGGTTGGCGAACTGCAAGCCCGATCACCGTGAGCACCGGGATCATGGCGTTGCGCAGCACGTGCCGCCACAGGGCCTGGCGCCGCGTCAGGCCCTTGGCGCGCGCGGTGCGCACGAAGTCTTCGCGCATCACCTCCAGCACCGCCGAGCGCGTGACGCGCGCCAGGATCGCCGCCTGCACGAGCGCCAGCGACGATGGCCGGCAGCACCAGCGCCTTCAGGCCTTCGGCCACGCTCAGCGCCGTGAGGCCGCCGGTGTCCTCGTCGGCCCAGCCCGGAAAGCCGCCGGCGCTGACCCACTGCAACTGCACCGCAAAGAGCAGGATGAGCAGGATCGCGAACCAGAAATTGGGGATCGCGATGCCGATCTGGCTGGCCGCCATGACGCCGACGTCGCCGAGCCGGTTGTGGCGCGACGCGGCGTACAGACCCAGTGACAGCGCCAGCGCCACCGTCAGGCCCATCGCCAGCAGCGCCAGCGGCAGCGTCACCTGCAGCCGCTCGGCGATCAGTTCGGCGGTGGGGGTGTCGTAGCTGATGCTCTGGGCCGTGCGGCCGCTCAGCAGGCCGCCGACCCAGTCCAGGTAACGCGCCTGCGGCGGCCGGTCCAGCCCCAGCTTGGCCTGCAGCGCCGCCAGCGACTCGGGCGTGGCGGTGTCGCCCAGGATGACCTCGGCGGCGTTGCCCGGCAGCAACTCCAGCACCACGAACACCACCACCGAGGCCACCGCCAGCGTGGCGAGGAAGGTGGCGAGGCGCTTGACGCAGGAACGGGCCCATCGCGGCCGATGATGCCTCATCGAGGCCCGGCCACCCCGGCCGCCGCGCTCAGCGGCAGGCGAAGAAGGTCACGTAGCGGGCGGTGGCGGCAATGCCCATGCGCGAGACGGCCGGATCCAGCAGGTTGTCGTGATGGCGGGGTGAATGCCGCCAACCGTCGAGGAGGGTCTCCGCGGTCGGGAAACCCCGGCCCACGTTCTCGACGCAGACCTTGCTGCTGGCCCGATGGAAGCGGGCCATGAAGCCTTCGTGGGACAGCCGGCGCCGCTCGGACATGCTCTCGCTGTGCTCGCCGGCCAAGGTGGCGAGTTCGCCGACGAAGACCAGCGGTCCCAGGCCGTTGCGCTCGCGGTAGTCGTTGATCAGACCGGCGAGCTGACGCACGTAGCCGTCGGATGTCGATGCCGCGGGCGACGAGTCGGCGGCTGCGCAGGGGCCTGCCAGCACGGCGATCAGGATCGCACACGATGCACGCATCCGGGCAGGCACTTTCACGGGGGCTCCTCCGACACGGTCGACTCAAAGGTTTATCGGCCGGGGCGAGACGAAGTTTAGGACCGGTTCGCCGGGGCGGCAAGGGGGCTCGCGCCGGGCGGCGGACTATGATGCTTCGCATGTGTGGGGAGCCGCTGTGAGATCCATTCCATTCGATACCACGCAGGTCTTCATCGGCGGTCGCTGGCAGGGCGCCGCGCGGCGGACTGACGCTGCCGTTGCTCGACCCATCCAACGGCGCGCTGCTGGCCGAGATCGCACGCGGCGACGCCGGCCGACGTCGATGCCGCGGTCGCTGCGGCGCAGGCAGCGCTGGACGGCGCCTGGGGCGTGCTGACCGCTGCCGAACGGGGCCGCGTGCTGCTGAAGATGAGCGCGCTGGTGCTGGCGCAGGCCGACGAACTGGCGCGGCTGGAGGCGCTGGACGTCGGCAAGCCCCTGAAGCAGGGCCGCGCCGACGCCGTCGCGCTGGCGCGCTACCTCGAGTTCTACGGCGGCGCCGCCGACAAGGTGCACGGCGAGACCATTCCCTTCGCCAACGGCTACACCGCTTTCACGCTGCGCGAGCCGCACGGCGTCACGGCGCACATCGTGCCGTGGAACTACCCGATGCAGATCATCGGCCGCAGCGTCGGCGCGGCGCTGGCCATGGGCAACGCCTGCGTGCTCAAGCCGGCCGAGGAGGCCTGCCTCACGGCACTGGCCTTCGCGCGCATCGCCGAGGCCGCCGGCATCCCCGCGGGCGCGTTGAACGTCGTGCCGGGCCTGGGCGAAGAAGCCGGCGCCGCGCTGGCGTCGCACCCCGGCGTGCGCCACATCTCGTTCACCGGCTCGGTGGCCGGTGGGCAGCGCTGATCCAGGCCGCGGCGGCGAAGAACGCGGTGCCGGTGACGCTGGAACTCGGCGGCAAGAGCCCGCAACTCGTCTTTGCCGACGCCGACCTCGACGCCGCGCTGCCCTTCCTCGTCAACGCCGGCATCCAGAACGCCGGTCAGACCTGCTCGGCGGCGTCGCGCATCCTGGTGCAGCGGCCGGTGTTCGAGACCGTCGTGCAGCGCATGGCCGAGCGCTACCGCGCGCTGCGCGTGGGCCCGGCGCTGGACGACCCCGACGTGGGGCCGGTGATCTCGCGCCGGCAGCAGGAGATCATCGAGGGCTACCTGGCGCTGGTGCGCGACAGCGGCCTGCACATCGCCGCGCAGGCGACGCTGCCGGCCGGGTCTGCCGGCCGGCGGCTGCTGGGTCGCGCCGACGCTGGTGGCCGACGTCGAACCCTGCGCACCGCCTGGCGCAGGAGGAGATCTTCGGCCCCGTGCAGGCGCTGATCCCCTTCGACGACGAAGCCGACGCGCTGGCCATCGCCAACGGCACGCCCTACGGGCTGGTGGCCGGCGTCTGGACGCGCGACGGCAGCCGCGCGCTGCGCTTGGCGCGGCGGCTGCAGTGCGGGCAGGTCTTCATCAACAACTACGGCGCCGGCGGCGGCATCGAACTGCCCTTCGGCGGCGTCAAGCACTCGGGCCACGGGCGCGAGAAGGGCTTCGAGGCGCTGTACGGGTTCTCGGTGCTGAAGACCGTGGCCATCAAGCACGATTGACCAACCTGCTGGAGCAAGACACATGAGACTCGCCAACAAGGTCGCCATCGTCACCGGCGGCGGTTCGGGGTTCGGCGCCGGCATCGTGAGGAAGTTCGTCGCCGAGGGCGCACAGGTCATCGTCGCCGACATCAACTTCGAGGCCGCGCTCGACGTCGCCGCGGCCGCCGGGGCGGCGGCGCGCGCCTTGCGCGTGGACGTGGCCAACGCCACCGACGTGCGGCTGATGATGGAGGCCGCCGAACTGCACTTCGGTCGGCTCGACATCCTGGTCAACAACGCCGGCGTCACGCACCTGCCGCAGCCGCTGGAGGAGGTCAGCGAGGCCGACTTCGACCGCATCGTGGCGGTCAACATGAAGGCGATCTACCTGGCCATGCGCGAGGTCGTGCCGCGCATGAAGGCCAATGCGCCGGGCGTGCAAGGCATCCGCGGCGTGGTGCTCAACATGGCCAGCACGGCGGGGGTGAGCCCGCGGCCGCGACTGGGCTGGTACAACGCCAGCAAGGGATGGGTCATCACCGCCACCCGCGCCAATGCGGTGGAACTGGCGCCCGCGGGCATCCGCGTCGTGGCGCTCAACCCGGTGGCGGGTGAAACGCCGCTGCTGAAGTCCTTCATGGGCCAGGACACGCCGGAAGTGCGCGCCAGGTTCCTGTCCACGATTCCGCTCGGCCGCTTCTCCACGCCCGAGGACCTGGGCAACGCCGCTTGCTTCCTGTGCAGCGACGAGGCCAGCATGATCACCGGCGTGTGCATGGAGGTCGACGGCGGCCGCTGCATCTGAGCGGGGATCGTCCCGCACCGACTGCCGGTATCGCCGTGCCGGCTACTGCACAGCGGGCGCCGCAGGCGCCGGGCCCGAAGGCTGGCGCTGGATCGCCGTCGTCGACGCTGCTTATTCTGCCCAGTCGTGGCGGTCGGCGGCGGCCAGCAGGTCGGCCGCAAAGCGCGGGTCGCGCTCGATCCACTGTTGCGCATAGCGACGCGTCGCCGCCGCTTCGGCGATGCGCGTTGCCTGGTCGCGGCGGGCGTGGACTTCCGCACGCGCGGTGCCTGCGGCCTCCAGCCACGCCAGGACACTGGCCATCACGTTGGCAGCCAGGGCGGCACCACGCGGTGCAAGACGGGGCTCGGGATATGAACGATGGCGGTGGTCATGAGGACTTCTCTGTTGTGCCGCCTGCGTCGAGGCGTTGCTGATAGATTAGGGTTTATACGAGTGTTGTGCAAGTGAATAATACGCAGCTCAGAGATGCATAGATCACATATCACCTGATCCCGAGTGTCACTCAACTTCCGCACCCTCGACCTCAACCTGTTGCGTGTCTTCGACGCCGTCATGGCGGAAGGCAGCCTCACGCGGGCCGCGGCGACGCTGGCGATGACGCAGCCGGCCGTCAGCCATGCGCTGCGCCGGCTGCGTGCGGCGGTGGGCGAGGAACTTTTCGTGCGCGTCGCCCATGGCGTGCGGCCCATGCCGCGCGCCGAGGCGCTGTGGCCCCAGGTGCGC
This sequence comes from uncultured beta proteobacterium, assembly GCA_963717575.1. Lineage (GTDB taxonomy): Bacteria > Pseudomonadota > Gammaproteobacteria > Burkholderiales > Burkholderiaceae_C > Rubrivivax. The sequence goes on from CAVQWK010000043.1 coordinate 39,664, forward strand.
GCGGCCCTCGGCACGCTGCGGCAGGCGCTGGTACCCGGTGATTTCGACCCGCGGCGTGATGCTGTCCAGTTGCGCATTGCCATGGCCGACGCCACCGCAGCGATGCTGGCGCCGGGCTTGGTGCGTGGCATCGACAGCGGCGGTGCCCTCGTCAATCTGCGTGTGCTGCCGCTGACCACGCGCGACCCGCGCGGCCTGCTCGACGCCGGCGAAGCCGATCTCGCCGTGGGCTTCTTTCCCGCAGTGATCACCGCCATCGTGGCGCAGGGGCAGGAGAGCCACCTGCGCCATGCGCGGCTGTACGACACACGATATGTCTGCGCCATGCGGCGCGGGCATCCATTGCAGAAGCGGGCGCTCACTTTGGATGTCTTCTGCGATGCCCATCACCTGCTGGTCAGCTTCTCCGGCCGGCCGCACGGCTTCACCGACGAGGCACTGGCGGGCCTGGGCCGCCAGCGGCGGATCGTGCTCACCGTCAACCAGTTCTTCACCGCCAGCCGCGTGGTGGCGCGCTCGGACCTGCTGACCGTGCTGCCCGAGGGCTTTGCCGAAGCCGCGGGCTTCGGCCGGGAACTGGTCACCTGCGAGCTGCCGCTGGCTCTGGCGCCGGTGCACGTCGAGATGATCTGGCACCTGCGCCACGACGCCGACCCGGCTCACCGCTGGTTGCGGGAACAGATGCGCGCGGCAGTCACCTGGACTTCATCCGAGCTCAAGCCAGCGTAGCGGCGTGCCGAAACCCTGAGAAGCCTTGCAATGGGCGGGGCAACGGAGGGCAACGATGAAGGTCGCGACCGTCAGCTACACGACCACGCGCGGCTGGAGCGCTGCACTGCCGGCGGCGCTCGACAGCCCGCAGACGCTGGTGCTGGCCTTCGCCGCGCCAGAGTTCGGCCAGCGGCCGGCCCCGTTCGGCGAGCTCGTGGCGGCGTTCCCGCGGTCGCTGTTGGTGGGCTGCTCCACGTCGGGCGAGATCGCCGGTGCGCAGGTCAACGATGCCACGGTCAGCGTGGCGATCGCACGCTTCGAGCACACGCAGTTGCGCCGCGCGTTCACCCCGATCGCAAGTGCGGCCGACTCACATGATGCCGGGGCGCGTCTGGCCAAGCAGCTGGCCGGCCCCGACCTGTGCGCGGTGTTCCTGCTCTGTGACGGCCTGTCGGTCAACGGCACGCCGCTGGTCGACGGCCTGGCGCGGCACCTGCCGGCAGGCGTGCCGGTCACCGGCGGCCTGGCCGGCGACGGCAGCCGCTTCGGCCACACCTGGGTGCTCGATCGCCAGCAGCCCGAGGCGCGGCGCATCTGCGCCGTGGGCTTCTACGGGCGCCGGCTGCAGGTGGGCAGCGGTTGCGACGGCGGCTGGTCGGACTTCGGTCCGGAGCGGCGCATCACGCGTCCGCAGGGCAATGTGCTGTTCGAGCTCGACGACAAGCCGGCGCTCGACCTCTACAAGACCTATCTCGGCGAGCGCGCCGACGGCCTGCCGGGTTCGGCGCTGCTGTTCCCGCTGTCGGTGCGTCGCAGCGGCGGTGCGGGCGAGACGCTGGTGCGGACGATCCTGGGCATGGACGAAGCGACGCGCTCGCTGACCTTTGCCGGCGACATGCCGCAGGGCGGCGTGGCGCGCCTCATGCGCACCAGCAATGAACACCTGATCGAGAGCGCCAGCCATGCCATGGCGCGCGCCGTGGCCGGGGTGGCGACCGATGCGCCCTCGCTGGTCGTGTCGGTCAGTTGCGTTGGCCGCCGCCTGGTGCTGGGCGAGCGCACCGAGGAGGAGATCGAGACCGTCTTCGACGGCGTTCCGCCGGGCAGCGGGCATGTCGGCTTCTACTCCTACGGCGAGATCTCGCCCGCACTGGCCGGCGGCGCGAGCCAGTTGCACAACCAGACCATGACGATCACCGCCTTCAGCGAGTGCTGAGGGTGCCCGGACTGCACCGCCTGCTGCAGCGTCAGTTGCGGCGACTCGGCCTCGACGCGGCGACGCTCCCCACGGCCGACGCCTGGTCGGCGCTGCTTGAACGTGTCAGCCGCGCCTACCAAGAGGGCGAGCAGGATCGCTATCTGATGGAGCGCTCGCAGGAGCTGGCGTCGCAGGAGATGGCCGGGCTGTCGGAGGCGTTGCGGCGCGAGCGCGACGGGCTCGAGGCGCGCGTGCTCGAACGCACCGAGGCCTTGCGCTTGAGCGAGGCACGGCTGGCCAGCCTGGTGTCGCTGTCGGCCGACTGGATCTGGGAGCAGGACGCCGAGATGCGCATGACCTACATCACCGATGGTGTGCGCAGCGCCACCGGGCTGGAGCCGGCCGACCTGCTGGGCCGCCGCCGCCAGGACTTCAGCGCCTTCGACGCCGAACCGCAGGCGCTGGCCGAATACGAGGCGCGGCTCGTCGCGCGCCAGCCCTTCCGCGACTTCATCTATGCCACCCAGCGCCAGGACGGCGGCACGCGCTACTTGCGCATCAGCGGCGAGCCGATGTTCGACGCCGAGGGCCGCTTCCTCGGCTACCGCGGTGTCGGCAGCGACATCACTGCCGCCACGGTGGCGGCGCGCCAGGTCGAGCAGCTGGCGCGCTTCGACGAGCCTGACCGGCCTGCCCAACCGCACCATGTTCATCGACGAACTCGAGCGCGCGCATCGCCCGCGCACGCCGCGCCGACGCGTGTTCGCGCTGTGCTTCATCGACCTCGACCGCTTCAAGAATATCAACGACAGCCTCGGCCACGCTGCCGGCGACGAGCTGCTCAAGCTGATGGCGCGCCGGCTGCGCGGCTGCTGCGCGAGACCGATCTCGTGGCGCGCCTGGGCGGCGACGAGTTCGTGGTGCTGCTCGAAGGCGGCGCCGACCCGCGCATGCTGGCGCAGGTCGGGCACAAGATGCTGGCCGTCATCGCCGAGCCGCTGACGCTGCACGATCGCAGCTACCAGGTCAGCGGCAGCATCGGCATCGCGCTGTATCCCGGCTGACGGCGGCGACGCCGCGACGCTGCTGAAGCACGCCGACGCCGCGATGTACCTGGCCAAGCAGCAGGGCAAGAACAACGTGCAGTTCTACACCGGCGAGCTGGCCGACGCGGTCGGCGCGCCAGTTCGCGCTGGAGGCCGAGCTGCGCGGCGCCATCGAGCGCGGCGAACTGCTGCTGCACTACCAGCCCAAGATCGACATCGCCAGCGGCGGCATGCTCGGCGTCGAGGCGCTGGTGCGCTGGCAGCACCCGGTGCGCGGGCTCGTTGCCGCCGGGCGACTTCATCCCGCTGGCCGAGGAGACGCGGCCTCATCGTGCCGATCGGCCGCTGGGTCATCGACGCCGCCTGCCGCCAGCTGCGCGAGTGGCTGGACGCCGGGCTGCGGGACCGCGTGCGCCGTCAACCTGTCGGCGCACCAGCTGGCCAGCCTGGCGCTCATCGACGACATCCGCAGCGCGCTGGCGCGCCACCGCTGCCGCCCGATGCGCTGGAGGTGGAGCTGACCGAGAGCGTGCTGATGGCCGACCCCGAGCGCGCCAACGGCATGCTGCGGCAGCTGCACGCGATGGGGGTGCGGCATCTCGATCGACGACTTCGGCACCGGCTATTCGTCGCTGTCCTACCTGAAGCGCTTCCCGGCGCAGACGCTGAAGATCGACCGCTCCTTCATCCGCGGCCTGCCGACCGACGACGACGACGTCGCCATCACGCAGGCGGTGATCGCCATGGCGCACAGCCTCGGCTTGCAGGTGGTGGCGGAAGGCGTGGAGACGGCCGAGCAACTGGCCATGCTGCGCGACCTGGGCTGCGACGAGGCGCAGGGCTTCCACCTGCACCGGCCGCTGCCGGCCGCGAGGCTGGCAGCGCTTCTGCAACAGGCGCCCCTGCGGCTGACGCAGGCGGCCTGAGCGCGGCCTCAGTCGCCCAGCACCGCCGCCATCGCCACGGCCGTGCGCTCGACGTTGCCGGTGTTGAGCCCGGCCACGCAGATGCGCCCCGAGCGCACGAGGTAGACGCCGAACTCCTCGCGCAGCCGGTCCACCTGCGCAGCCGCTCAGCCCGGTGTAGCTGAACATGCCGCGCTGGGTGAGGAAGTAGCCGAAGTCGCGCCCGGGCCGCTTGGCCTGCAGCACGCGCGTGCAGGCTGCGCCGCATGGCCAGGATGCGCTCGCGCATCGCGGCCACGTCGGCCTCCCAGGCCGCGCGCAGCGCGGGGTCGGTCGAGCACGCGGCTGACGATGCCGGCGGCGTGGATCGGCGGGCTGGAGTAGTTGCGCCGCACCGTGGCCTTGAGCTGGCCGAGCACCAGTTCGGCCTCGGCCGCGCTCGCCGCAGACCACGCTCAGCGCGCCGGCGCGTTCGCCGTAGACGCTCATGCTCTTGGAGAACGAATTGGCGACGAAGAAGCGTCAGGCCCGACGAGGCCAGCGCGCGCACCGCGTAGGCGTCCTCGTCGATGCCGTCGCCGTAGCCCTGGTAGGCCAGGTCCAGGTAGGGCAGCAGCTCACGCTCGCGCAGCACCGGGATCAGCGCCTGCCACTGCGCGCGCGTCAGGTCCACGCCGGTCGGGTTGTGGCAGCAGGCGTGCAGCAGCACCACGCTGCGCGCCGGCAGCGCGCGCAGCGTGTCCAGCATGGCGTCGAAGCGCAGGCCGCCGCGTGGCCGCGTCGTAGTACGGGTAGGTGTGCACCGCGATGCCGGCGCCTTCGAACATCGCGCGGTGGTTGTCCCAGGTCGGGTCGCTGACCCAGACCTCGCTCGCCGGCAGCCAGCGCTTGATGAAATCGGCGCCGACCTTCAGGCCGCCGCTGGAGCCCACGGTCTGCAGCGTGGCGACGCGGCCGCTGGTCAGCGCCTCGTGGCCGGCGCCGAAGAGCAGTTGCTGCACCGCCGTGCGCATCGCGGCCGAGCCTTCGATCGGCAGGTAGGGCTTGGGCGCGCCCTCGGCCAGCATCTGCGCCTCGGCCTGGCGCACGCAGTCGAGCACCGGGATGCGCCCGGCGTCGTCGAAATAGATGCCGATCGAGAGGTTGACCTTGTCGGCGCGCGGGTCCTTCTGGAAGGCCTCGTTGAGGCTCAGGATGGGGTCGCCGGCGTAGGGCTCGAGGTGGTCGAACATGCTCATGCGCGCGAGCGCCTTCTCGATGTCCTTGCGCAGCGACTCGGGCGCGTCGTTGGGCGCGTAGCGCTTGAGCACCTTGCCGTCGCGGCCGACCAGGAACTTGGTGAAGTTCCACTTCACGCCCTCGGTGCCCAGCAGGCCCGGCGCCTGCGCCTTGAGCCACTGCCACAGCGGGTGCGCGTCGGCGCCGTTGACCTTGACCTTGGCCATCATCGGGAAGCTCACGCCGTAGTTGAGCTGGCAGAAGGAGGCGATCTCCTCGTTGCTGCCCGGGTCCTGGCCGCCGAACTCGTTGCTGGGGAAACCGACGATCACCAGGCCGCGGTCGCGGTAGTCCTCCCAGAGCTTCTCGAGCCCGGCGAACTGCGGCGTGAAGCCGCAGGCGCTGGCGGTGTTGACGATCAGCAGCACCTTGCCGCGCTGGGTGGACAGCTGGGCCGGCTCGCCGGTGATCGACACGGCCTCGAAGTCGTAGATGCTGGTGGCGGCCATCGCGGCTTCCTGCGCAGAGCAAAGGAATGATGTTAGCGCCCCGCCCCGGGCAGGCAGCAGCGCCGGCACGCGGCGTCGTTGACAGGCTGCCGGCAGGGCCGCACCATCGGCTGCAAGATGTCCAGGACCTACCGCGTCGCCCTGCTGGGGTTCAGCGAAGTCGAGCGCAGGACGCTCGCGTCGTCTGCCTGCGTCCGGCCGCCGCCCGCGACCGGGCTTACGAGTTGTCGTCGGTGCTGGACGAGAGCGATTCGTGCTCGCCGACGCCGACCATGCGCCGTCGGTGCAACTGGTGGCTGGCCACCGAGCGGCTGGGCCAGACGGTCTTCATCGGCGGCCAGGCGCCGGCCGGCGCCGTGGCCTGGACAGCGCGCCCGATCGACCCGTTGCAGGTGATGCGCGAACTGGACGCGCTGGTGCCGCCGGCGGCGCCAGCGGCGCCGACCGCGCCTGCAGACCGGCCACGGCGTGCCGCAGGTGCCGCACCTGCCGCACCTCCCGCTGCCCCGCGCAGCGCCCGCGCCCGCACAGTGCCTTGCTGGTGGACGACAGCGCGCTCGCGCTGCGCTTCCTGTCTTCGCGTCTGCGGCCCTGGGGTCTGGCGGTCGAGTGCGTGTGCAACAGCGGCCAGGCCATCGAGCGGCTGGCGCACGCAGCTACGACTTCGTCTTCATCGATGTCGAACTGGCCGCCGACAGCGATCTCGACGGCCTGGCGCTGTGCCAGCACATCAAGCGCAGCCACCCGCTGGCCGGCATCATCGGTGGTGATGGTGTCGGCGCAGCACGAGCGAACTCGACCGCGTGCGCGGCGCGCTGGCCGGCTGCGATGCCTACCTGGGCAAGCCGCTGCAAGAGGCGGAACTCGAGCGCCTGCTGCTGCGCCACGGACTGCAGGCACCTGCCGCCGGCGGCAGTGACCGCCGCGCCGCACCCGGCGTGAACCGGCGACGGTGCGGGCGCGCTCAGCCGCGCGCCGACAGCAGCGTGGCACCGACGATCAGCGCCCCGCCCAGCAGCAGCGGCGGCGTCAGCGTGCCGGCGCCCAGCAGCACCGCCGAGCCCGCGGCGAACAGCACCTCGGTGACCATCACCACCGCCGTCACGTTGGCCGGCAGGCGCGCCGCGCCGTATTGCAGCGCCAGGTTGCCGGCCAGGAAGGCCACGGCCATGGCCACGCCGCCGGCGAGCCAGCCGAGGGCCGGTGCGGCGGCGACGGGCACCGTGCCCTGCACGCGCCAGCGCCGCGGCGAGCGCGCCGGCCACCAGCGCGCCGCCGAGGAACATCGCCAGCGCGCGCGCCGCCTCGGGCCGGTGCGCCTCGCGCCGCAGCATGACATTGTTGAGCGCGAAGCTGAAGCCGCCGACCACGCCCAGCCACTCGGGCAGCGTGCGCGGCAGCGGCCAGCCGCCGCCGTCGGGCTGCAGGACGATGGCCGCGCCGGCCAGCGCCAGCGCCACGCGCAGCCCGGCGCCGGCGGTCAGCGGCTCACGCAGCAGCAGGCGCGCCAGCAGCACCGCCCACAGCGGCATCAGGTAGAACAGCAGCACCACGCGCACCACGTCGCCGACGGTCACGCCCCAGTTGAAGGTGGCGTTGGTGGTGCCCGCGGCCAGCACCAGCACCCACAGCGTCGGCGTGCGCAGCAACTGGCGTCCAGGCGCCGCGCCGCCACAGCGTGATGACCACCACCGCCAGGGCGTAGATCAGCACCGTGGCCCACAGCGGGTGCAGGCCGCGCGCTTCGAGCTGCCGGAACGGCCACCACGACACGCCCCAGATCAGCGCATTGGTCAGCAGCGCCAGCGCCGGCAGCCAGGCGCCGGCGGCATCAATGGCCATCGCCGCGGGCAATGGCCAGCAGGCGCTCGACTTCCTCGCGGTGCTGCAGCAGATTGCGCGCGTGCCAGCGGCGTATCACTTCCATGATGCCGGCCACCACGAGGCCGAAGATCGTGATCGCGCTGAAGGCCGAGAGGCCGAACTTGGTCATGCCGGCGTAGAACGCGCCCAGGCCCAGGATGCAGGCCTGCTCGTTGAAGTTCTGCACCGCGATCGAGCGCCCGGCGCCCATCAGGTTGTGGCCGCGGTGTTGCAGCAGCGCGTTCATCGGCACCACGAGGAAACCGCCCAGCCCCCCCAGCAGCACGAGGAAAGGCGCGGCGATCCAGACCTGGTCGATGACATTCATGCCGATCACCAGCAGCCCCATGCCGATGCCCAGAGGGATCACCGCCGTGGCGCGGTCGAGCCGCATCATGGCGGATGCCATGACCGCACCCACCGCCGTGCCGATGGCGACCACGCCGACCAGGCTCGATGCATGCGTCGTGCTGTAGCCCAGCGCCGCGGCGGCCCAGGCCAGCACGATGTAGCGCAGGTTGCCGGCGACACCCCAGAAGAGCGTCGTCGTGGCCAGCGAGATCTGGCCCAGCTTGTCGTTCCACAGCCGCGCGTTGCAGTGCGAGAAGTCGCGCACCAGCCACCACAGGTTGCCGCTCAGGCGCTGCAGCGGCGCGTCGGTGCGCGGGATGCGGAGGTTGAACAGCGCGGCCAGCACGTAGATGAAGACGATGGCCGAGATGGCGGCCTCGGGCGGCGTGTCGATGCCGGTGTCGAGGAGCGGCAGGTCCAGGCCCAGCATCGACGGCGCCACGTGCGGACCCACGAGCTGGCCGCCGAGCAGCACGCCGAGGATGATCGAGCCGATGGTCAGCCCCTCGATCCAGCCATTGGCCTTGACCAGTTGCGATGGCGGCAGCAGTTCGGTCAGGATGCCGTACTTGGCGGGCGAGTAGGCCGCCGCGCCCAGCCCCACCACGGCGTAAGACAGCAGCGGGTGGCTGCCGAACAGCATCATCAGGCAGCCCACCACCTTGATGGTGTTGGACACGAACATCACGCGGCCCTTGGGCAGCGCATCGGCAAAGGCGCCGACGAAGGGCGCGAGCACGACGTAGAAGAGGGCGAACATCGGGACCAGGGCGGCGCGCTGCCACTCGGGCGCGCCGCCGGCCCGCAGCAACTCGACGGCAGCGACGAACAACGCGTTGTCTGCCAGCGAGCTGAAGAACTGCGCCGACATGATGGTCGAGAAACCTTTTTTCATCGGGTCGCGCGCAGCCGGGCGCCGGGCACGGCGCCTGCACTATGTCTCCATCTTCTCGGGCCCGGCGGGTTATAGCACGTGCCCCTGGGCTGTCAGAATCGCACTGCCCCGCCGAAGGTATAGACATGCCGCGCCCGATCGAAGCCCTCATCCACACCACGGCGCTGGCCTCCAACCTGGCCCGTGCGCGCGCCGCCGCGCCGGATGCACGGGTCTGGGCGGTGATCAAGGCCGACGCCTACGGCCACGGCATCGAGCGTGTCTTCGAGGGCCTGCGCGGTGCCGATGGCTTTGCGCTGCTCGACCTGCGCGAGGCCGAGCGCGTGCGCGCGCTGGGCTGGCGCGGCCCGGTGCTGCTGCTGGAGGGCTGTTTCGAGCCGCGCGACCTCGAGTGCTGCTCGCGCCTGAACCTGTGGCACGTGGTGCACTGCGTCGAACAGGTCGACTGGCTGGCGGCCCACAAGACCCACCAGCCGCATCGCGTCTTCCTGAAGATGAACAGCGGCATGAACCGGCTCGGCTTCACGCCCATGGCTTTCCGCGCGGCATGGGCGCGGCTCGATGCGCTGCCGCAGGTCGACGAGATCTCGCTCATGACCCACTTTTCCGACGCCGACGGCGAGCGCGGCCTCGCGCACCAGGTCGCCACCTTCGAAGCCGTCACGCACGACCTGCCGGGCGAACGTTCCCTCGCCAACAGCGCGGCGCTGTTGCGCCACGACCTGACCAACGACTGGGTGCGTGCCGGCATCCTGTGCTACGGCAGCGCACCGGACTTTCCGGCTCACGACATCCACCACTGGGGCCTGCAGCCGACGATGACGCTGCGTTCGCGCCTCATTGCCACCCAGCAGCTGCAGCCGGGTGACGCGGTGGGCTACGGCAGCAGCTACACCGCCGCCGCGCCGCAGCGCATCGGCATCGTCGCCTGCGGATACGCCGACGGCTATCCGCGCCACTGCGGCACCGACACGCCGGTGCTCGTGGATGGCGTGCGCACCGGTACCGTGGGCCGGGTGTCGATGGACATGCTGGCGGTGGACCTGACGCCGGTGCCGGCGGCCGCCATCGGCAGCGAGGTCACGTTGTGGGGCCGCGGGCCCGGCGGCGCGTTGCTGGCGATCGACGACGTGGCGCGTGCAGGGGGGACCATCGGCTACGAGCTCATGTGTGCGCTGGCGCCCCGGGTGCCGGTGTCCGTGGGCGAGTGAAGGAGCGCCCGCCATGCGCCGCCCCGGCCTGCGCGTGCAACCGGCCGAGGTCGAGATCACCGCGATCCGCGCCCAGGGCGCCGGCGGGCAGAACGTCAACAAGGTGTCGAACGCGGTGCACCTGCGTTACGACGTCGCGGCGTCTTCCCTGCCCGAGGACGTGAAGGCGCGGCTGCTGGCGCTGCCGGATGGCCGCATCAGCGCCGACGGCGTGGTGGTGATCAAGGCGCAGGAGCACCGCAGCCTGGGGATGAACCGCGCCGATGCGCTGGCGCGGCTGCAGGCGATGGTCGACCGCGTCGCGCTGCCGCCGCGCGTGCGACGGGCTACGAAGCCGACCCACGGCTCCAAGCTGCGCCGGCTGGAAGGCAAGGCGGTGCGCGCGCAAGTCAAGGCGGGGCGCGGCAAGGTGCGCGCGGAGTAGGGCCGGCGCGACACAATCCCCGCCATGGCCAAGACCGTCTTCACCTGCCGCGAGTGCGGTGGCAGCAACGCCAAGTGGCTGGGCAAGTGCCCGCATTGCGGGGCCTGGAACACGCTGGACGAGGCGGTGGCCGAAGCGGCCGGCCCGGCCAAGAACCGCTTCCAGTCGCTGGCCAAGAGCCTGCCGGTGGCCACGCTGTCGGAGATCGACGCCGCCGAGGTGGCGCGCACGCCGACCGGGCAGGAAGAGCTGGACCGCGTGCTCGGCGGCGGCATCGTCGAAGGCGCGGTGGTGCTGATCGGCGGTGATCCCGGCATCGGCAAGAGCACGCTGCTGCTGCAGGCGCTGGACGCGCTGTCGGGGCAGATGAAGGTGCTCTACGTCACCGGCGAGGAGAGCGCGGCGCAGGTCGCGCTGCGCGCGCGCCGGCTCGGCCTGGGCGGCCAGAAGGTGCGTGTGCTGGCCGAGATCCAGCTCGAGAGGATCGTCGCCACGCTGGAGTCCGAGGCGCCCGCCTTCTGCGTCATCGACTCGATCCAGACCGTTTACTCCGACCAGCTCACCTCGGCGCCCGGCTCGGTGTCGCAGGTGCGCGAGTGCGCCGCTCAGCTCACGCGGGTGGCGAAGACGAGCGGCATCGCGATGGTCTTCGTCGGCCACGTCACCAAGGAAGGCGCGCTGGCCGGGCCGCGCGTGCTGGAGCACATGGTCGACACCGTGCTCTATTTCGAGGGCGACACGCACTCGAGCTTCCGCCTCGTGCGCGCCATCAAGAACCGCTTCGGCGCCGTCAACGAGATCGGCGTCTTCGCGATGACCGAGCGCGGGTTGAAGGGCGTGAGCAACCCGAGCGCGATCTTCCTGTCCACGCATGGCGAGCCGGTGCCGGGCAGTTGCGTGCTGGTGACGCTGGAAGGCACGCGGCCGCTGCTGGTGGAAATCCAGGCGCTGGTGGACAGCGGCGGCCCGAGCCCGCGTCGCCTGAGCGTAGGCCTGGATCGCGATCGCCTGGCCATGCTGCTGGCGGTGCTGCATCGCCACGCCGGGGTGTCGTGCATGGACCAGGACGTTTTCGTCAATGCGGTGGGCGGCGTGCGCATCGGCGAGCCGGCGGCGGACCTGGCGGTGCTGCTGGCGATCCAGGGCAGCCTGCGCGGGCGCGCGCTGCCGCGTGGCTTCATCGCTTTTGGCGAAGTGGGCCTGGCCGGTGAGGTGCGGCCGGCACCGCGAGGGCAGGAGCGGCTGAAGGAGGCCGCCAAGCTCGGGTTCTCGATCGCCGTGGTGCCGAAGGCCAACGCACCGAAGAAGGCGATCGAAGGGCTGACCATCCACGCCGTGGAGCGCATCGAGCAGGCCATCGACATCGTGAGGTCGCTGTGAGCGTGCACCGGATCGCGGTGCTGAGCGACATCCACGGCAACCTGCCGGCGCTGGAGGCCGTGCGGGCCGAGATCGGACGCGAAGGAGTCGATCTCGTCGTGAATCTCGGCGACATCGTCTCCGGGCCCTTGTGGCCGCGCGAAACGGCGGTGTGCTTGCGCGCGCTGGACTGGCCGACGATCAGCGGCAACCATGAGCGCCAGCTGTTGACGCAGCCCGCGAGCCGCCTGGGTGCCGCCGACGCCTATGCCCGCACCCGGCTGGGCGAAGACGACCTGCGCTGGCTGGCCGCCTTGCCGACGACGCTGGACCTCGGCGACGGCGTCTGGTGCTGCCACGGCACACCGATGAGCGACCTGGGGTACTTCCTGGAAAGCGTGACCCCGGACCTGGACTGCAACGGTTCGCCCGGCGTGCGTGCCGCCACCGCGGCCGAAGTGGCCGAACGACTGGGCTCGATCGCGGCGCCGTTGGTGCTCTGTGGCCACACCCACATGCCGCGCGCCATGCAGAGCGGCAGCACCCTGGTCGTCAACCCCGGCAGCGTGGGCCTGCCGGCTTTCGATGACAACCACGCGCACACGCACCGCATGGAAACCGGCAGTCCGCATGCGCGCTGGGCGATCGTCGAGCGCGGCGCATTCGGCTGGCAGGTGCAGCAGCGGCTGACGGCTTACGACTGGCACGTCGCCGCACGGCAGGCCGAAGCGGGCGGCCGCGGCGACTGGGCCGACGCCCTGATGAGCGGGCGCGTCGGACGCACCGAGGCCGAAGCCTGCGGCTGACCCGGGAAAAGCCGCGGCGCAACCTGCGCCGCGCTTCAGGTCGACCGTTCGCGCACCACCGCTGCCAGCCCGTACATCAGCCGTCGCCATTCGTTGCCCAGCCGGTAGGCGTAGGCCGGCAGCCGCTGCGTCCAGTGGAACTTGCGTGACGGCCCCGGTGGCGCGACGATGGTCGAGGCGATCTGATCGTCGTGCCCGCAAGGCGTGGGCGTCACCAGCCGCACCTTGATCCCGAAACGCCAGCCCTGGTCGAAGACGTGGTCGTAGGGCAGGCTCATCGGCAGCAGCGCGGGTGTACCGTGTAGATAGGCCTGCGCGGCATGGCGGTTGATGGCATAGGCCGACGAACCGGTGCAGCGCGACAGCATCACCGCCAGGCGGTGGCCCGGCGCCACGATCAGGTAGGGTACCGGCGTGCCCGAATGCACGCCCGAGAGCTTGACCATGTCCCAGCGCGGCGCGTGCTGCACCAGGCCGTGCAGCACCTCAGGCAGGCTGTCGTGCAGCAGCACGTCGTCCTCCAGGATGAGCGCGAACTCCGCGTCGCTGGCCAGGAAGCGGCGCATGGCCTCGACATGCGACAGGTAACATCCCAACTCGCCCCCCAGCGGCGTCATGCCGTGCCTTCGGCGGTAGCCCGGTTCGTCGAGTGAGGCGCGCTGGCCCGGCGTCAGGGCCCGCGCATCGACCGCCGGGAGCCGCGCGTACGGCAGCCCCAGGCGCTGCAATTGCCCACTGATGCGTTCGAGCCGATCGGGCGCCCGATCGAGGTTGATCACCCATGTCTGAAAGCCGTCCATCGCCACGATTCTGCGTGAAGGCCCCGGTCGGGGAGGCTTCGTGATGGCCTGGCTCGGCTGGGGCCTGGCGGCGGCTGCGGTGGCGGTGGGCTACGCCGGCTACGGCTGGCCCGGTGTCGTGCTGGCGCTGGGCGTGGTCGTGTTCTGGCTGCTGCTGCAGTTCAGCCGCGCCTTGCGCGCGCTGCGCCTGGCTTCGGGACGCCCGGTCGGGCAGGTGCCCAACGCCGTCATGCTGCATGCCAGGTTGCGCACCGGTCTGCGGCTGCCACAGGTGCTGGCGCTGACGCGCAGCCTGGGGCGGCGTGTCGCCGACGACCCGGAGACCTTTGCCTGGCGCGACGACGCCGGCGACGAGGTGCAGGTGGAACTGCACGACGGCCGCGTCACCGCCTGGCGCCTGCAGCGCGCGGCACAGGCGTAGCGCGACGCCCTCGTGCCGACCGCCGCGACGCCGGTTCGGGCAGTTTCCCAGCCTCCATGCAGCGCTCGTAGGGGCGCGCCTAAAATGCCGGCTTCGTCTCTGCAAGACAGCAAGGAGCTCCCATGTCGATGTCCGACCGCGACGGCAAGATCTGGATGGACGGCCAGCTGGTCGAATGGCGCGACGCCAAGATCCACGTTCTGAGCCATACGCTGCATTACGGCTGCGGTGCGTTCGAGGGCGTGCGCGCCTACAAGACCGACAAGGGCACCGCCATCTTCCGCCTGCCCGAGCACACCGAGCGGCTGTTCAACAGCGCCAAGATCCTGCGCATGAAGATCCCGTTCACGCCCCAGCAGGTGATGGAGGCGCAGCGCGAGGTGGTGCGCGTGAACGAGCTGGAGAGCTGCTACCTGCGGCCGCTGGTCTGGATCGGCGACAAGAAGCTCGGCGTCAGCCCCAGGGGCAACACCATCCACTTGATGGTCGCCGCCTGGCCCTGGGGGGCCTACCTCGGCGAGGAAGGCCTCAAGCGCGGCATCCGCGTCAAGACCAGCAGCTACACGCGCCACCACGTCAACATCACCATGACGCAGGCCAAGGCGGTGAGCAACTACACCAATTCGATCCTGGCCAACATGGAAGCCACCGACGAGGGCTACGACGAGGCCCTGCTGCTGGACGCCAGCGGCTTCGTCAGCGAAGGCGCGGGCGAGAACCTGTTCATCATCAAGAAGGGCGTGGTCTACACGCCGGATCTGTCGGCCGGGGCGCTGAACGGCATCACGCGCGACACCATCTTCGCGATCTGCCAGGACCTGGGCCTCAGGCTGGTGGAAAAGCGCATCACGCGCGACGAGGTCTACATCTGCGACGAGGCCTTCTTCACCGGCACCGCGGCCGAGGTGACGCCGATCCGCGAGCTCGACCGCATCGAGCTGGGACAGGGCAGCCGCGGCCCGATCACCGAGAAGATCCAGACGGCGTTCTTCGACATCGTCAACGGCCGCAATCCCAAGTACGCCGAGTGGCTGGCGCTGGTCTGAGGCCATGAACGAGCCCAAGGCCGTGGTCGAACTCGCCGCCGCCGAGCTGGTCGGCCCCGGCGTCACCTTCTGCCCCAATCCGCGCATGGCGCTGTGGAGCAGCCACCCCAAGGTGTTCATCGACGTGGCCACCGCCGGCGAGGGGCGCTGCCCGTATTGCGGCACCGTCTACCGCCTCAAGGCCGGCGAGAAAGTGCACGCGGCGCATTGAGGCGCCGCGGACCGCGTTGCGGATCAGGGCGTGCCGAAGCCGTAACGCGTGAACACCGCGCGGGCCGGCGGTTGATTGAGGAAGAGCACGAAGTCGCGGGCCAGCGCCGGCTGGCGGCTGCCGGCCACGACGGTGGCCGGGTAGCGCACGGGCGTCTGCACGGTCAGCGTCTCCACCACGCGCACCCGTTTGCCGGCCTGGGCGACGTCCGTGCCGTAGACGAAACCGGCGTCGGCGTCGCCGCTGGCCACGGCTTCGAGGACCGCGCGCACGCTGTCGCCGGCCACGATCTTCTGCTGCACCGCGGGCCACAGGCGCAAGGCATCGATGGCCTGTCTGCGCGTAACGCCCGGCCGGCACGGTGGCGGGGCGCCCCATGGCGATGCGCCGGATCTCGGGCCGCGCCAGATCCTGCAGGCGCTGGACCGGTGAATTGCGGTCGGTCGGCACGATCAGCACCAGGGTGCCGGTGGCGAATTCGCGCTGCATCTCGGCCAGCAGCAGGCGGCGCTGGATGCCGCGTGCCAGCGTGTCGGCGTCGGCGCTGGCAAACACATCGACCGGCTTGCCGCTGGCGATGCCCTGGAGCAGGTCGCCGGAGGCCGCGAACTGCAGTGCCACGGTCACGCCCGGGCGCGTGGCTTCGAAGGCACGCGCCACGTCGCGCATGGCCTCGGTGAGGCTGGCGGCAGCGGCGACGGTGATCTGCTGTGCCGCGGCGGGGCTCAGGCTGGCCAGCGCCAGCAGCAAGACGAAGAAGAATCTCATCGGGGGATCTCCAGCGTGAGCATAAGGGCGCCCGCCGCGCCCCGGTGCCGTCCGGTCGGCGGCTGCAGGCGCGAACGACAGGGGGTCACGACGACGCGGCCGCGCGTCAGGGTTGCGGGGACGGGCCAGAATGCCGGCATGCAAGAGGATCGGCGATGAACCTGGTGCAGTTGCTGGTGCGTTCGGCGCGCGTGTTTCCCGACCGTCCCGCGGTGCTGCTGGGCGCGCAGCCAGTGCTCGACTACCGCGCGCTCGCCGACCGCGCGGCGCGCCTGGCCGGGCACCTGCGCGGCGCGGCGGGCCGGGCCGCCGGCGATCGCGTGGCGCTCGTGATGACCAACCACGTCGCCTATCTCGAGGTACTGTACGCCGCCTGGTGGGCCGGGCTGGCGGTGGTGCCCGTGAACGCCCGGTTGCACCCGAGCGAGGTCGAGTTCATCCTGAACGATGCCGGCGCCACGGCGCTGTTCACCACGGACGACCTGGCCGACGGCCTGCACCCCGTGGCGGCCCGGGTGCCGTCGTTGCGCCAGGTCCTCACGGTGGGCAGCGCTGCCTACGAAGCGGCCATGATCGCACCGGCGATGGCGCCCGAGCACCGAGCCCCCGACGATCTGGCCTGGTTGTTCTACACCTCGGGCACCACCGGCCGCCCCAAGGGCGTGATGCAGACGCATCGCAACCTGTATGCGATGACTTCCTGCTACTTCATCGACGTCGACGACGTGCAGGCCGACGACGCCATGGTCTACGCCGCACCGATGTCTCACGGCGCCGGCCTGTACAACTTGCCCTTCATGGCCCGCGCGGCGCGCCACGTCGTGCCGGTATCGGGCGGCTTCGACGCGGCCGAGCTGATGGATTTGTCGCAGCGCGTGGGCCGGCTGTGCCTGTTTGCGGCGCCGACCCTCGTCAAGCGGCTCGTCGACCATGTCGCCGCCGGCGGCGCGCCAACGAGCGGCTTCAAGACCATCGTCTACGGCGGCGGGCCGATGTATGCCGCCGACATCCGGCGGGCACTGGCCACGATGGGCCAGCGCTTCGTGCAGATCTACGGCCAGGGGGAGTCGCCCATGACGATCACCGCGCTGTCCCGCGAGCACCTGGGCGAGCACAAGCACCCGCGCTGGGCGGAACGCATCGCATCGGTCGGCGTGGCGCAGGCGCTGGTGGAGGTCCGCGTGGTGGATGCGGACGGCCGGCCGCTGCCGGCAGGCGACACCGGCGAGGTGGTCGTGCGCGGCGAAGCGGTGATGGCCGGCTACTGGCGCAACCCCGAAGCCACGGCGCAGGCGCTGCGCGACGGCTGGCTGTGGACCGGCGACCTGGGCGCGCTGGACGCCGACGGTTTCCTGACGCTGAAGGACCGCTCCAAGGACGTGATCATCAGCGGCGGCTCCAACATCTACCCGCGCGAGGTCGAGGAAGTGCTGCTGCGCCACCCCGCCGTCCGCGAGGTCTCGGTGGTCGGCGAGCCGCATCCCGAGTGGGGCGAGATCGTGGTGGCCTTCGTGGTGGCGGACGGCGCGAGCGAGCGAGGAACTCGACGCGCTGTGCCTGCAGCACATCGCGCGCTTCAAGCGCCCCAAGCGCTACCGGTTCGTCGCCGGCCTGCCCAAGAACAACTACGGCAAGGTGTTGAAGACGGCCCTGCGTGAGCAACTGCAAGGCGACGAGGGTTCCGGCCGAGACGCCGGGAGTTGATCGTTGAGAGTGACGCGGTGCTGCTGCAGGTGGGCCGCGCGGCCGCCGAACTTGATGCACTGGGGCTGCTGTCGGGCCGGCTGCAAATCAGGCACGTCACGGCGACGCGGGCGTCGTGCTGCCCGGCGAGCGCTGATGGCCCGCGGGCCAGGCGGGCCAGGCGGGCCATCAGGTGAGCGAGGCGCCTTGCAGGCGCCCGTTCAGGCGGTCGTGTCGAGCATCAAGGTCTTGAACCAGGTGCCCATGTCCTGGAAGTTGTCGCTGGTGATCGACGCCGCCTCCGTGGCTGTGGCGGGCACGCCGTTGACCAGGGTCAGCCCGCCGTTGGATGCGACCTTCATCTTGCCGTCGGCTGCGTCGTACTGGTAGACCGCGGTCAACCAGGACGCGGTGCTGGCCGTGATGGGCGAGAAGCAGGCGGAGTTGGCCACCGGCTGAGGGTCGAGCGGGACACCCTGGAACCGCCGCACGATCGCGTCGGCGCAGATCTTGGCTTCCTGGTTGGCGACGTGCCCCGCCTTCGGCAGGCCGCAACTGGACGCGTCACCGATGACGTGGATGCCGCTGCCCGGGAGCGCGGTGGATTCGTAGCTCAGCACATCGACAATGGCCCACCGCCCGTCGGCGCTGTTGTTGAGGCCAGCCGCCGCCAGCCACCCACTCGCGGCGCTGCCGGTGGCGCGATGAGGCGCGATCGGATTCACCACCTTGGGCTGCACGACCTGGGGGGCCCCCAGCTGGTCGACATAGTTGACCACCTTGGTGCCCGCCTTGATGGCGATGCCGCTCACGCCCGGCACGTATTGAATGACGCCGGCGTGGATCTGCGAGAAGGCCAGCTCGAAGGTGTGCCTTTCAGCCTGGATTGACAAGTTCTCGTCGAGCACGACCACCTTGCAGTTCGGGCCCTTGGTCCGCTTGAGGTAGTCGGCCACCACGCAGGCACGCTCGTACGGCCCGGGTGGGCAGCGATAGGGCGCCTTGGGAATGGTCATGACGAAGGTGTCGCCATTGAGCATCGCCGCCACCTGGTTGCGCAGCAGTGTCGTCTGGGCCCCGGCGCGCCAGGCATGCGGCGTGCGGGCGTCGTAGTCGGCCTGCGTCAGGCCGTAGGCGTCGTCGAAGGTCACGCCCGGCGCCAGCACCAGACGGTCATAGCCCAAGACCGTGCTGTCCGACAGCTTCACCGTGTGCGCAGCGGCATCGACGGCGACCACGCTGCCGGCCTTGCGGATCACGCCCCACTGGGTGGTCAAGGCATCCCGCTTGAACTGCAACGAGCCGATGGTGCGGCTGCCGTTGAGCACGAGGTTGCTCATGATGCTGGAGGTGTAGACCGCGTCGGGTTCAACCAGCGTCACTTGCACGCCGCTGCCGCCCCACAGGCGCAGGTACTTGGCCACGGTCATGCCGGCCATGCCGCCGCCGACCACCACCACCTTCTTGCCCGTGATGCCCGTGTTGGCCAGGGCCAGGGTCGAGGTGCCGGTGCTCGACATTGACCTCGTCGTCGTCAGCCCGGCCCGCCAGGGGCAACAAGCCCGCGGTCAGGCCGCCTGCGGCCCAGCCCATCAGTTGACGGCGGGAAAGCGCGCCCTTGAATCTTTGAATTGTCATGGTGTTTCCCGTCGCTCACTGTTGCAGGTAGGCAATGATCTTCTTGAGTTGCTCGGGCGTGTAGCCCTGCGCGTGCGCGGCCATGATGTCGCGGTTGGCCGTCTTGGTCATGAACTCGAGCACCTCGCTGGCTTCCGAGCCGCGGATGCTGTCGAAGCCGCCCGTTCCCAGGGTGCCGTGGCACTGGAAGCAGTTCGACGCGAGCAGCCGGCCTTCGGTGTTCGATGGCTGTGCGACCAGCGTCGCGGTCGCGGTCGACGTCGTGGCCGTGGTCGTCGTGGTGGTCGACCTGCGGGCGGATGCGATCTGGGCCTTGCCATCGGCGCTCTCTGCACTCGCTGCGCTCTCTGCGCTCGTGTCGGACCCGCCGCCGCAAGCGGCCAGGCTGAGGGTCATCGCCAAGGCAGTCAGCCCCGCGTAGGGGAAGGGCTTGCGCCGATTTCTCTGGAAGCTCACGGTCTCTCCTGCTCGATGGGAATCACGCGGATTGCGTGAGAAGGAGAGTGCGCGGCCCGCCTGAAATAAACCTTAATGGGCTTGTGGTTAATTGTTTCCGGGTCGTGACAACCGTATCGGCAAGAGATGGATGCGAGGGTTAACCCGGATTCTGGTCTACTGAAATCTCGCCCGGCCATGAAAAAAGGGCGGGGCCAGGCCCCGCCCTTCGTGCGCGACGAACGCGCGATTACTTCTTGGCCGGCTCGGCCTTCTTGGCCGCGGCGCTGGCAGGCGTGGCGGCGGCGCTGGCAGCCTTGGCCGGCTCTTCGGCCTTCTTGGCGGCGGGGGCGGCGCCGGCATGCGAAGCGGCATGGGCGTTGAAGGCAACGGCGGCAAAGGCGGCCAGGAAGAGAGCGCTCAGGGTCTTGTTCATCGGTATCGTCCAGTTGGTGTCGGTTGATTTTTCGGGATCACGAAACCCGGCATCGGCCGGGCTTGCCGGCCACGGCGCCCGAAAGGCGGCGCCGGGATCGACCGGTCCTTAACGTGCCGCGCCCAAAAGCGTTGACAAGGGGGCGCTGTCTTGCATGCGGGCGGTGCCGGTCCGGGCTGCGGCCTGTGACCCGCTACCATGCGCGCCGTGCCCTGCCGCCTGCACCCCCTGTTCTCGCTGTGCTTGCCGGCCCTGGTGGCGGCGGCACCGTACACACCCCGCGACGACGCCCAGGTGCTCGAGCGCGTGCCGGCCCGCGCCAGCGATCCGGCGGCCCGCGAGTTGCACGCGCTGCGCCAGCAGTTGCGCCAGAACCCGCAGGACCTGGCGCTGGCCGTGCGACTGGCGCGCCGCTGCTACGACGAGGTCGCGGCCCAGGGTGATCCGCGTTATATCGGCTATGCCCAGGCGGCATTGCAGCCCTGGCTGGGCCTGCCCGACCCGCCGCTGGCGGTGCGCGTGCTGCGCGCGATCCTGCTGCAGTTCGACCACCGCTTCGAGCCGGCACTCGCCGACCTGGACGCCGTGCTGCGTGCCGAGCCCGACCACGTCGAAGCCGCGGCCTGGCGCGCCGCGATCCAGATGGTGCGTGCCGACTACGGCGCCGCCCGTGCCAGCTGTCGCCAGATGGCGCCGCACACCACGCCGCTCACCGCCGCGGCCTGCGCGGCCCAGGTCGATGCAGCGACCGGCCACGCCACGGCGGCGGCCGCCGCCTTGCGCCGGGCACTGAGTGAAAACCCGCAGGCCGGTGCGCCTGAGCGCTTGTGGAGCCTGACCCGGCTGGCCGAGACCGAGGAACGCCGGGGCGACTTTGTGGCTGCCGAGGCCGCCTTCCGTGAGGCGCTGGCGCTGGGTTGGCCCGATGTCTACGTCCAGGCCGCCTACGCCGACTTCCTGCTCGACCGCGGCCGCCCCGCCGAGGTGCTGGCCCTGCTGCAGGACCGTGGCCGGGCCGACGTGCTGCTGCTGCGCCTGGCGCTGGCGGCGCGGGCCGTCGGCGATGCGCGCGCGCCGGCCCATGCACAGGAGTTGCAGGCGCGTTTCGATGCCGCGCGCCGGCGCGGCGACACCAGCCATCGCAAGGAGGAGGCGCGGTTTGCCCTGGCCCTGCGGGGCGATGCGCAGCGCGCCCTGGTGCTGGCGCGCGAGAACTGGGCCGAGCAGCGTGAGGCCGCTGACGCGCGCATCCTGCTGGAAGCAGCGCTGGCGGCGCGCGACGCGGCCGCCGCGGCGCCAGTGCTGCAGTGGCTGGCTTCGAGCGGCTTCGAGAGCAACGTGCTGCACGCGCTGGCGGCGCGCGTGCGGGCGCTGCAGTGATGTCGGCTCGCATGAGCCTGTACGGGCGTCCGAAGGGCGAATGCCGGAGTGCGCAGCGCGAAGGTGCCCCAGTCGGCTTCTGGCGCGGGCTGGTGGCTGGTCTGGCGCTGGCGGTCGCGCAGGCGCTGCTCGCCGGCAGCGCCTGCGCGCACAAGCCGTCGGACAGCTACCTCACGCTGGACGTGGCCGACGGCGCGGTCAGCGGCCGCTGGGACATCGCGCTGCGCGATCTCGACCATGCGCTCGGCCTGGATGCCGATGGCGACGGCCTGATCACCTGGGGCGAACTGCGCAGCCGCCACGGCGAGATTGCAGCCTACGCCACGGCACGCCTGGCGGTGACGGCGGACGGCGCACCCTGCACGATCGAGGTCGGCACGCAGCAGGTGGACACGCACACCGACGGCGCCTACACCGTGCTGCCGCTGCGCGTGGCCTGCCCACGGCAGCCGTCGAGCCTGGGCCTGGCCTACACGCTGTTTGCCGACCTCGACCCGCAGCACCGCGGGCTGTTGCAACTCACGGCACAGGGCAGCACCCGGGCCGCCATCCTCGGCCCGCAGGCGCCGCAGCAGCGATTCGAACTCGGCCAGGGTGGCGGCTGGGCCCAGTTCATGGCCTACCTGCACGACGGCGTCTGGCACATCTGGATCGGCTTCGACCACATCCTGTTCCTGCTTGCGCTGCTGTTGCCCGCCGTGGGCGTGTGGGCGGCGCACCGCTGGCAGCCCGTGGACGGGCTTCGCGCCGGCGTTCTGGGACGTGCTGCGCATCGTCACCAGCTTCACCGTGGCGCACTCGATCACGCTCTCGCTGGCCACGCTGGGCTTCGTGTCGCTGCCATCGCGCCTGGTGGAGTCGGCGATCGCCGCCTCGGTCGTGCTGGCGGCGCTGAACAACGTGTGGCCGCTGTTCCCGGGCCGGCGCTGGCTGGTGGCCTTCGCGTTCGGGCTCGTGCACGGTTTCGGTTTTGCCAGCGTGCTGGCCGACCTGGGGCTTCCGCAGGGCACGCTGGCGCTGGCGCTGGTGGGCTTCAACGTCGGCGTCGAAGCTGGGGCAGCTGGTCATCGTGCTGGTTTTCCTGCCGCTGGCCTATGCGGTGCGGCACAGCTGGTTCTACCGGCGCGGCGTGATGGTGGGCGGCTCGCTGGCCATCGCCGCGCTGGCGGCGGTGTGGCTGGCCGAGCGCGTGTTCGACCTGAAGCTGTTGCCGCCGTGAACGCCCGAGGATCTCAGCGGCCGTGCTGTTCCAGCGCCAGCGCCGCCCCGCCGAGTGCGGCCAGCGTGTCGGTGATCAGCGCCGTGGGGATGGCCTGCAGGTAGCCCTGAAAGCGGCCCTTGGCTTCGAAGCGCTCGCGAAAGCGCGACTCGAAGAAGCGCTCGCCCAGGCGCGGCACGATGCCGCCGCCGATATAGACGCCGCCGCGTGCGCCCAGCACGAGTGCGACGTTGCCGGCGAAGCCGCCGAGCAGGGCGCAGAAGCTGTCGATCGTGCGGCTGCAGACGGCGTCCTGCCTGGTCAGGCCGCGCTCGACGATCTCGCCGGCCGTCAGCGGCAAGGCGGGCTGTCCCAGCACGTCGGCCACCGCGGCATGCAGCACGGGCAGGCCGATGCCCGACAGCAGCCGCTCGGCCGAGACGTGGGCGTAGTGGCGGTGCACGGCGGCCAGCAGCGCCGTCTCGAAGTCGTCGCTGGCAGCCAGGCTGGCGTGGCCGCCTTCGCCGGGGACTGCCACCCAGCCGTGGCGGGTGGGAACGAGGCCGGCCACGCCCAGGCCGGTGCCGGGGCCGATGACGGCCAGCGCGCTTGGCGCCGCGGGCGCGGCCGGCACGGGCACGGCGCCGAACGGGCGAACCTGCGAGCGCCTGAGCCGCGGCAGCGACAACGCCAGGGCCTCGAAGTCGTTGAGCACCAGCAGTTCGTCGAGGCCCAGACCGTGTTGCGCGGCGCGGCGCGAGAACGCCCACCGGCTGTTGGTGAACTCGACCCGGTCGCCGCCCACGGCGGTGGCCACCGCAAACGCACCGACCCGGGGTGCCCGGTAGCGTGCGCCGAGCGCCTGCGCCACGCCTTGCAGGTAGACCATCGCAGCGTCGGCCGGACCGGCGTGACCGGCGGCCGCCATCGTGGCGACCCGCATGACTTCGGTCGAACCGTCCTCGACCCAGCCGAATCGCGCATTGGTGCCGCCAATGTCGGCCACCAGCCAGGGCCCCGGCAGCCCGCGCACGACCTCGGGTCCCGCTACCGGGCCGGGCGCGCCTGCACCTGCCCTGTCCGGCGGGGTGGATCGTCTATCGGTCATGGCCTTGCGTCAAGAAGGATCCTTTGGGCAGCCAGGGAGCTCACTCGCATCAGCCGATACAGTAGCAAAAGTGCGAAGGGCGAACCGGGTCGTCGGCGCGCCTGACCTCGCGCAGCCGATAAAATCGGCGGGTTTCCGAGGAGCGTTGCGATGGGCCGCAGGGTGGGCCCGCCAGGCTCGGAACGCCGCGACCGGGTGCCGCGGCCTGCAACGGCGCTCGCTCCATCTGAGGGAGTTTGCGCCATGATCGAAGCTGCGGAAGACCTGCCCCCGCTCCTGCGCCGCCGCCCCTGCGCCTGGCCGGCCTCGAGCCGCTGACCATCGGCGCCGGCAGCCTGTTCGTCAACATCGGCGAGCGCACCAACGTCACCGGATCCAAGGCCTTCGCGCGCATGATCCTCGAGGGCCGCTTCGAGGATGCGCTGGCCGTGGCGCGCCAGCAGGTGGAAAACGGCGCCCAGATCATCGACGTCAACATGGACGAGGCGATGCTCGACTCGGCCGCGGCGATGGAGCGCTTTCTCAAGCTCATCGCCGGCGAGCCGGAGATCGCTCGCGTGCCGATCATGATCGACAGCTCCAAATGGAGCGTCATCGAGACGGGCCTCAAGTGCATCCAGGGCAAGGGCATCGTCAACAGCATCTCGATGAAGGAGGGCGAGGCCGAGTTCAAGCGGCCAGGCCACGCTCGTGCGCCGCTACGGCGCCGCCGCGGTGGTGATGGCCTTCGACGAAAAGGGCCAGGCCGACACCTACCAGCGCAAGATCGAGATCTGCGAGCGCGCGTACCGCATCCTGGTCGACGAGGTGGGCTTCCCGCCCGAGGACATCATCTTCGATCCCAATGTCTTCGCCGTCGCCACCGGCATCGAGGAGCACGACAACTACGCGGTGGACTTCATCGAGGCGACGCGCTGGATCAAGCAGCACCTGCCGGGCGCCAAGGTGTCGGGCGGCATCAGCAACGTGAGCTTCAGCTTCCGCGGCAACGACCCGGTGCGCGAGGCCATCCACACCGTCTTCCTCTATCACGCCATCCGGGCCGGGCTCGACATGGGCATCGTCAACGCCGGCATGGTGGGCGTGTACGACGATCTCGATCCGACGTTGCGCGAGCGCGTGGAGGACGTGGTCCTGAACCGGCGGCCACGGCTCGCCGAAGGCGAGCCCGAGAAGTCGGCCGGGGAGCGCTTGATCGAGATCGCCGAGACCGCCAAGGGCGCCGCGCGCGACGACAGCGCCAAGCTCGCCTGGCGCGCCGGCAAGGTCAGCGAACGCCTGAGCCACGCGCTGGTGCATGGCATCACCGAATTCATCACGGCCGACACCGAAGAGGCCTGGCAGGCCATCCGCGCCGGCGGCGGCCGCCCGCTGCATGTCATCGAGGGCCCGCTGATGGCCGGCATGAACATCGTCGGCGATCTCTTCGGCCAGGGCAAGATGTTCCTGCCGCAGGTGGTGAAGAGCGCGCGCGTGATGAAGCAGGCGGTGGCCCACCTGCTGCCCTACATCGAGGAAGAGAAGAGGGCGCTGGTGGACGCCGGCGGCGAGGCCAGGCCCAAGGGCAAGATCGTCATCGCCACCGTCAAGGGCGACGTGCACGACATCGGCAAGAACATCGTCACCGTCGTCCTGCAGTGCAACAACTTCGAAGTCGTCAACATGGGCGTCATGGTGCCCTGCCAGGACATCCTGGCCAAGGCGCGCGTCGAAGGCGCCGACATCATCGGCCTCAGCGGCCTCATCACGCCGAGCCTGGAAGAGATGCAGCACGTGGCCGCCGAGATGCAGCGCGACGACTGGTTCCGCATGAGGAAGATCCCGCTGCTGATCGGCGGCGCCACCACCAGCCGCGTGCACACGGCGGTGAAGATCGCGCCGCACTACGAAGGGCCGGTGGTTTACGTGCCCGACGCGTCGCGCAGCGTGGGCGTGTGCACGGAACTGCTCAGCGACGAGCGTGCCGCGAGGTACATCGCCGAACTCGAAGCCGACTACGCCCGCGTGCGCGAATTGCACGCCAGCAAGAAGCTCACGCCGCTGGTGCCGCTGGCGGTGGCGCGCGCGAACAAGGCGCGCGTCGACTGGGCCGCGTATGCGCCGCCGCGGCCCCGGTTCATCGGCCGCCGCACCTTCCGCAACTACGATCTCGCGGACCTGGCCGCGTGCATCGACTGGGGCCCCTTCTTCCAGACCTGGGACCTGGCCGGCAAATTCCCGGACATCCTGCGCGACGACGTCGTCGGCCACGAGGCACAGCGTGTCTTCAGCGACGGCAAGCGCCTGCTGCAGCGGCTCATCGAGGGCCGCTGGCTGCAGGCCCACGGCGTGCTGGCGCTGCTGCCGGCCAATACGGTGGGCGACGACACGGTCGAGGTCTACACCGACGAGACGCGCAGCGAGGTGGCGTTGCGCTGGAACCCGCTGCGCATGCAGACCGAGCGGCCGGTGGTCGAAGGCGTGAAACGGCCGAACCGCAGCCTGGCCGACTTCATCGCCCCCCGGGGCGTCGCCGACGACTACATCGGCCTCTTCGCCGTCACCGCCGGCATCGGTGTCGAGAAGAAGGAAAGGCAGTTCACCGACGACCACGACGACTACAGCGCCATCATGCTCAAGGCCCTGGCCGACCGCCTGGCCGAAGCCTTTGCCGAGCGCCTGCACCAGCGTGTGCGCACCGAACTCTGGGGTTACGCGCCCGACGAGGCGTTGAGTACCGAGGAGTTGATCGCAGAGCGGTACCGCGGCATCCGCCCCGCACCCGGTTACCCCGCCTGCCCCGACCACACCGTCAAGCGCGACATGTTCCGCGTGTTGCAGGCCGAAGAGGTCGGCATGGGCCTGACCGAGAGCCTGGCCATGACGCCGGCGGCCAGCGTCAGCGGCTTCTACATGGCGTGCCCGGAGGCAACCTATTTCAATGTCGGCCGCATCGGTGAAGACCAGCTCGCCGACTGGGCCGCACGCCAGGGCCTGGCCGAAGCCGTGGCGCGGCGCGCGCTGGCGCCGGTGCTCTGAACCGTGGTGGCCGGCCCGTGGAGCAAGAATATCGGCGGCCGCCGAGCGACATGAACTCCGAACCCCAACCCGCCGCCAGCGAACCCGCGCGCAGTGAACTCGATGCGCTGCAGGGCGCCGCCGTCGTCGAGTTCGGCACCGGATGGTGCGGGTACTGTCGCGCCGCGCAGCCGCTGATTGCAGCGGCCCTGGCCACGCATCCCGCGGTGCGCCACGTCAAGGTGGAGGACGGCCGCGGCCGTCCCCTCGGCCGCTCGTACGGCGTCAAGTCCTGGCCGACGCTCGTCTTCCTGCGCGATGGCCGCGAAGTGGCGCGGCTCGTGCGGCCGGCAGGACCGCAGGAGATTGCGCGCGCGTTGGCCCTGATCGACACCGCGCCCGCGGCCTGACGGCGCAGCGCCGGCGGCTATGATCCGCCGCCCGGACCCGGAGTTCCCGGTCCTTCGGGCCGCCCCGGTCCGCACTCGCGGACCCGGAGCCGCGGCCCTCAGCCCCTATGACGACCCCCGCTGTCTCCTTGAATCCGGCCCAGATGGAGGCCGTGCACCACCTCGCCGGTCCCTGCCTGGTGCTGGCCGGCGCCGGCTCGGGCAAGACGCGCGTCATCGTGCACAAGATCGCGCGCTTGCTGCAGGCGGGGCTGGAGCCGAAGCAGATCGCGGCCATCACCTTCACCAACAAGGCGGCGCAGGAGATGCGCGAGCGCACGAAGGCGCTGGTCGGGCCGCGCGCCGCGCGCGACCTGGCGGTGAGCACCTTCCACAGCCTGGGCGTGCGGCTGCTGCGCAGCGACGGCACGCGCATCGGGTTGAAGGAGAACTTCAGCATCCTCGACAGCGATGACGTGCTGGGGGTGCTGCGCGACGCCGGCGGCAATACCGACAATACCCTGGCGCGCCGCTGGCAGTGGGCCATCAGCCTGTGGAAGAACCGGGGCCTGGACGCGGCGGCGGCCGAAGCGGCGGCGGCCGACGACGACGAACGCATCGCCGCCCGCGTGATGCGACGCTACGAGGAGCGGCTGGCGGCCTTCCAGGCGGTGGACTTCGACGACCTCATCGGCCTGCCGCTGAAACTGCTGCAGCGCGACGCCGAGGTGCGCGAGAAGTGGCAGGCGCAGTTCAGGCACATCCTGGTCGACGAAGTCCAGGACACCAACGCCGTCCAGTATGAACTGCTGAAGGCGCTGGTGGGCGTTCGCGGCGTCTTCACCGCCGTGGGCGACGACGACCAGAGCATCTACGGCTGGCGCGGCGCCACCATCGACAACCTCAAGCGCCTGCCGCACGATTACCCGCGCCTGAAGCTCATCGCGCTGGAGCAGAACTACCGCTCCACCGGCCACATCCTGCGCGCCGCCAATGCGGTGATCTCGAACAACCCCAAGCTGTTCGAGAAGAAGCTGTGGAGCGAATTCGGCGACGGCGAGCCGGTGAAGGTGGTCGATTGCGACGGTGAGGAACACGAGGCCGAGCGCGTGGTGGCGCGCATCCAGGCCTTGCGTGCTGCCGGCGGCGTGAAACTCGGCGACTGCGCCGTGCTCTACCGTGCCAACCACCAGGCCCGTGTCTTCGAGCAGAAGCTGCGCTCGGCACAGATTCCGTACAAGGTGTCCGGCGGGCAGAGCTACTTCGACCGTGCCGAGATCAAGGACCTGTGCGCCTGGCTGCGCCTGCTCGTCAACCAGGACGACGACCCCGCCTTCCTGCGTGCCGTCACCACGCCCAAGCGAGGCATCGGCCACCAGACGCTGGCCAGCCTGGGCGAGTTCGCGTCGAAGTGGAAGGTGAGCCTGTTCGAAGCCTTGTTCTCGCCCAGCCTGGGCGCCGTGCTCAAGGGCAGGGCCATCGACGGCTTGCAGGAGTTCGGCCGCGAGTTGAACGATCTGGAGCACCGTGCGCGCCACGCCACGGGCAGCGAGGACGCCAAGGTGCTGCTGCTGGGTTGGCTGAAGGACATCGGCTACGAGCAGCACCTCTTCGACGGCGAAGACAATGAGAAGCTCGCCGCGGCGCGCTGGAGCAACGTGCTCGACTTCGTCGACTGGATCGCCAGACGCTGTGGCGGCGAAGTCACGCAGGACGGTGGCAGCACCTTCGAGGCCGAGCGCCAGAGCGTGTTGCAGGTGGCGCAGACCATCAGCGTCATCATCAGCCTCGCCGAACGCGGCGACGAGCAGGACGTGGTGACGCTGTCGACCCTGCATGCCGCCAAGGGCCTGGAGTGGCCGCACGTCACCTTGGCCGGTGCCAACGAAGGGCTGCTGCCGTTCAGGAGCGGCGACGAGGACATGACGCCCGAACGCCTGGAGGAAGAGCGCCGCCTGATGTACGTGGGCATCACGCGCGCGCGCCACACGCTGGTGGTGAGCACGCTGCGCCGGCGCAAGAAGGGCCGCGACACGGTGGCCGGCGTGCCCAGCCGCTTCATCAAGGAGATGAAGCTCGGCGAGGGCGTGGTCAAGGAAGACCCGCGCGAGCGGCTGAAAAAGCTGCGCGATGCCATGGCGGCGCGCATCGTGCCTGCAACCGCGCCCTGAGTCCGACCATGGCGGCATCGATTCCCACGCGCTGGCTGGCACTGGCCCTGGCCGGCTGCGCCGCGCTGGCCATCGCCTCGGCACCCTGGGCGCTGGCCTTGCCGGCGCTGAACTTCATCTTCAAGCCGCTGGCCACTCTGGTCGTCATCGCCCACGCCTGGCAGCGAGGATTCGATGCGCCGAAGGTGCGGCGCTGGGTGCTGGCCGGGCTCGTCTTGTCGCTGGGCGGCGACGTGGCGCTGCTATGGCCGAAGGAGGGCTTCCTCCCCGGCCTGGTGAGCTTCCTGCTGGCCCACCTGGCCTACCTGGTGGCCTTCACGCGCGTGCAGCGCCTGGCCGCCTGGCCGCCGGCCTTTGCCTTTTACGCGGCGCTGGCCGGCTTCGTGCTGTGGCAGTTGTGGCCCGGCGTGCCGACGGCCCTGCAGGCGCCGGTCGTGGCGTATGTGGTCTGCCTGGCCGCGATGGCAGCGCAGGCGGCCGTGGTGTGGCGCCGCGGCTCCCCGCGCGGCGCCGTTCTGGGCCTGGGCGGTGCGTTGTTCCTGGCCTCCGACGCCTTGCTCGCCAGCAACAAATTCGCCGGCCCGCTGCCGCTGGCCAGCCTCTGGATCCTGGGCACGTACTGGTCGGCGCAGTGGTGCATCGCATCCTGGTTGAAGCCACGCTGAAGGCGGCCGCGCCGGCCCCGGCCGGCACTCACATGCCCTTGAACAGGCCGGTGTAGCTGCGGCTGACCTCGAGCTTCTCGGGGTGGCCCTTGACGCTGACGATCTGGCGGCCGCGGAAATCGCGCGTGACACCGGCGATGGCCTTGACGTTGACCAGCGTGCTGCGGTGGATCTGCCAGAACAGGCGCGGGTCGATCTCGTCGACGAGCTCCTTGATCGGCTTCCTGATCAGCGCTTCCACCTGTGCCGTCTGCACCCGCGTGTATTTCTCGTCGCTGATGAAGAACAGCACGTCGTCGACCGGGATCATCTGGATCGCCTGGCCGACCGTGGCCTGGATCCACTGCAGGTACTGCGGTGCGCCGCCGGGGTTCAGGCGCGCTGCCAGCTGGTGCAGCAACTGTTGCAGGTGGGGCCCGGCCGGCGCCTCGGCGCCGCCGTGCCGGGCCGCCAGCCGCTGCTTGATGCGGCCCACCGTGACCTGCAGGCGCTCGCGCTCGGCGGGCTTGAGCACATAGTCGGCCACGCCCTGCTCGAAGGCCTCCACGGCGTACTGGTCGTAGGCGGTGATGAAGACGATCTCGGGCAGGAGGTCGCTGTCGTCGTTCTCGTGTCCCGGGCGTGGCGGCAGTTGCGCGATCTGCCGCGCCGCCTCGACACCGGTGAGGCCGGGCATGCGGATATCCAGGAAGACGATGTCGGGGCGGTGCTCGTCGACCAGCTGCACCGCTTCGAGCCCGTTGCGCGCCTCGGCGACGATCTGCAGTTCGGGCCAGACCTCCGCCAGGCGCGCGCGCAGTTGCTCGCGCATCAGGCGTTCGTCGTCGGCCAGCACGGCGCGTGCTGCGACGGGGGCCTCGGCGCCGGGGGTCGAGGCTGCGGCGGGATCTTCGGCGTTCATCCCCGCATCGTAGCCGCGGCCGGGACTTCGCTGTGTTCCGGCGCAAAGGCGTGGCGTTCGTCGGCGGTCATGCGGCCGTCCCTTCGACGGTCTTGTAGGGCACGGTGATCGTGACCACGGTGCCGCTGGGCTGGTTCTCGGCCACCGTGAGCGTGGCCTTGGGTCCGTACAGCAGCTGCAACCGCTCGCGGATGTTGGCCAGGCCGACGCCCGTGCCGGCCGTCGCCGCCTTGCCGAAGCCCAGGCCGGTGTCGGCCACCGTGACCTGCAGCTTGCCGTGCACGATCTCGGCGCTCAGGCGCAGGTGGCCGCCCTCGGCCTTGGGCTCCAGCCCGTGCTTGATGGCGTTCTCCACCAGGGTCTGGATCATCATCGGCGGAAACTCGGCCGACAGCAGGCCGTCGGGCACCAGGATCTCCGTCGTCAGCCGCTCTTCCATCCGCACCTTCAGGATCTCCAGGTAGGGCCGGATCACCGCCAGTTCGCGCCCCAGGTCGCGCAGGCCGCCGTTGGCGCCGCCGCTGGCTTCGCGCATCGTCGGCATGCTGGCACGCAGCAGCGCGATCAGGTTCTTCTGCATCTGGCTGGCACGCGCCGGGTCGGTCTCGATCAGGTGGTCGATGCTGGCCAGCGTGTTGAACAGGAAGTGCGGCTCCACCTGCGCCTGCATGGCCGCCATGCGCGCTTCCACCACCTGGCGCCTCAGCGATTCGGACTCGGCCGTGGCCGACGCCTTCCGGGCCTGCACTTCGGCCTGCATCCGGCCCTTGTAGGTGAACTTGAGGATCGCCGAGGCCACGATCCACAGCAGGGTGAACTGCATCAGCACGTCGCCGATGCCGATGCGCGTGGTGCGGGTGTGCGAACGCGGCTCGCCGGACGTCGCCTCGTCGATGGCGCGCTGCGCATCGGCGCGCGCCTCGGCGGCGTCGCGTGCCGCCTGTTCGGCGTCCTCGCGCGCCTCGCGCAGCGCCTGTTCGAACTCACGCCTGGCCTCGTCAATGGCTGCGCGGACGGCGTCCGAGGCCTCTCCGGGCGGCAGCTGGATATTCAGGCCCCGCACTGCCGACGCGGCAGCGTCGGCAGCCTGGCGGGCGTGCTCGGCAGCGGCTTCGGCTGCCGATGCCGCCTGCGCCGGACGCTCGACGCGGGGCGAGATGCGGATGCCGTCCTTGCCGATATTGATCTCGACGCCGGTGTCGCCACCGCCCTTGCCGGGCGTTTCGATGCGGATCGGCGAGTCGGGTGCCTTCGGCATCCGCGGCGCAGCCGTCGGCTTGGGCGGGCTGGGCGGCGGCACCTGCACGCGCGGCCGCTGGGTCTCGACCCTTTCCGTGAAGGTCCAGGTGAACGGCGGCAGATCGTGCAGGATGCCCATCACGATGAGCAGCAGGAGCGCCAGCACGAAGAAGCGCTTCCAGCTGATGCTGACCAGCCAGCTGCCGTAGGCGTGGTAAGCGCGCAGCGCGGCGGCCGAGAAGCGCTGCCAGCGGTCTGACCACGCGCCGGCAGTGGGGGTCGGCGCGTTCATGCGCTTAGAAATGAAAGGGCGGGCGACATGCTGCGCACTGTACGCAGGACGACGCCTGCTGCCAGCGCCTGGCGACGCGCTGTCGCGCCCGGGGGACAGGATGCGCCTGCTGCCGACAGGCCGGTGCGGGAAAAACTGTGCCGTCAGCCGCCGAAGAGCGCGCTGCGCGCAGCACTGGTGATCGCCGCCACGCCGGGGTGGGTGATCCGCCGCTCGACGGAAATGGCGTAGAAGTCCTCGGACAGCTCGTCGGTGCGACCGATGACCTGCACGCCGTACTGCGCCGCGGTCTCGTCCTCGAGCACGGTGGGCGACATGAACACGCCGTGGCCGTCGCGGCCGAAGGCCTTCATCAGTGCGCCGTCGTCGAACTCGCCCACCACGCGCGGCTGCAGGTGGTGGCGCTGCAGCCAGGACTCCAGGTGCTGGCGCACCGGCGAGGCGGCGCCCTGGATCAGCATGGGTGCGCCATTCAGGCAGGCAGGGAACGGGCCCTGCAGCGCCGGCAGCAGCGCGGGTGCGCTGAAGAAGCTCATCGGCGAGCTGCCCAGGGCATGGTTGAAGGCCTTGACGCTGAGTCGG
Organism: uncultured beta proteobacterium; assembly: GCA_963717575.1. GTDB lineage: Bacteria > Pseudomonadota > Gammaproteobacteria > Burkholderiales > Burkholderiaceae_C > Rubrivivax. Next base: position 72,520 of record CAVQWK010000043.1, read on the forward strand.
CGCGACAGCGGCTCGTCGGCAATGACGAGGTCGATCCGGTGCAGCGCCAGTTGGGCCAGCAGATCGACATGCTTGCCTTCGACGCAGATCAGGCGCACCGGCTGCGCCAGCCGGAGCGCCGGCGCGAGCAGTCGGCTGGCCACCGGCTTGGCCACCGAATCGGCCACGCCGACGCGGAATTCGAGCACCGGCTTGCCGCCGATGCGCTGTTCGCGCATTTCGGCCTCGAGTTCGTTGCCCAGGCCGAAGATCTCGTCGGCGTAGCGCAGCGCCACGCGGCCGTCGTCGGTGAGCTCGAGCCGGCGGCCACTCTTGCGGAACAGCTTGCGGCCCAGGCGGTCCTCCAGCAACTTGATCTGGCTCGACAGTGTCTGCGGGGTGGTGTGCAACTGCTCGCCCGCGCGCACGATGCCCCCGGCCTTGGCCGTGACCCAGAAATAGTGCAGGTGCTTGAAGTTCATGCTTCGTATTTTTCGAAGTGAATTGACTCAATTATCGAATTTACGCGAAGTGAAGATGGCCCTAGATTCGGTGTTGTCGTCCTTCACCACCCCTCGCAGTCAAGGAGAGTTCCATGCGCATGAGCACCAAGGGCCGCTTTGCCGTCAACGCCCTGATCGACCTCGCGCTGCGCGAGCCCGCGGGGCCGGTGGCGCTGGCCGCGATCTGCGCCCGGCAGCAGATCTCCCTGTCCTACCTGGAGCAGTTGTTCAGCCGCCTGCGCCGCAACGGCCTGGTCGAGAGCACGCGCGGCCCTGGCGGCGGCTACACGCTGGCCCGCAGCGCCGCCGAGATCACGGTGGCCGACATCGTGACCGCGGTCGACGAACTGATGCAGGACGCCGGTGCCGAAGACCGGGACGACGGCGTCTCGCGCGACCTCTGGCGGCGTCTGGACGCCGTCATGCTCGAGCACATGGCGACCATCACGCTGAAGAGCCTGGTCGATGGCCAGATCGCCGACGGCGCGGCGGTGGAGGCCAAGCCCGTGCGGCGCGCGATCTCGGTGCGTTCACCGGTGGTGCCGCTGCGTCCGATGGCACCGAATTCGGTGTTTGCGCTGGCCCGCTCGCCGTTGCGCTGAAGCAGCGGTCGATCGTCAGGCGCCAGCGTGCCCGACGGTGCGCAGCAGCCAGCGGGCGGTGCGCAGCAGGCGCGCGTCGTCGCCTCGCCGACCGACCAGTTGCACGCCCAAGGGCAGGCCGTTGGCGCCCTGCAGCAGGGGCAGGCTGAGTGCCGGCATGCCGAGATACGTCCACAAGGTGCACATCAGCGGGTCGCCGGTGGATTCGAGGCCGGCCGGTGCCGTGCCCAGAGTGGCCGGGGTGAGCAGGGCGTCGTACCGGTCGAACACGTCCTCGAATCCCTGCAGCAGCACCGGCACGCGTGCCAGCGCCTTGCGGTGGTCCACCGCGCTGACTTGGCGGCCGCGCTCGATCTGCCCGCGCAGCGACGCCGAAAGCCGGTCGTGGCCGCGCTCGTATTCCCAATCGAAGGAACCCGCAATGTCGGCCTCCATGACCCGGCGGTGCCAGTCGACGGCGTCGGCAGCGCCGACGGGCAGTTCCAGCGGCGTCATGCGGCCTGGCAGCAGCGCCGCCAGTTCGCCGAAGGCGGCCCGGGCGTCGGGTGCGACACGGTCCCAGAAGGGCGTGGCCACCCAGCCCAGCGTCGGCGGCAGCGGCGCCTCGGCGGCCGCCAGGCGCACCAGCGGTGGCGTGCCCCGCGGCCGGGTCTGGGGGTCCTGCGGGTCGTGGCCGGCCAACGCCTGTGCCAGCAGGGCCACATCGGCCAGCGTGCGGCCGAAGACACCCACCGCGTCGAACGCGGGTGACTGCGTCAGCACGCCGGTGCGCGGGATCAGCCCGGCACTGGGCTTGAACCCGAATACGCCGCAGAACGAGGCCGGCCGGATCACCGAACCGTTCGTCTGCGTGCCGATGGCCAGCGGCACCATGCCGGCGGCCACTGCGGCGGCAGAGCCGCTGGACGAGCCGCCGGGCGTGTGGCCGGCGTGGTGCGGGTTGCGCGTCTTGCCTGGCGCGTAGGTGGCCAGTTCCGTGGTGACGGTCTTGCCCATGACCCAGCCGCCGGCATCGCGCAGCCGCCGCACCACGGCCGCGTCCTGGCCCGGCATGCGGCCGGCGTGCAGCACGGTGCCGTTCTCGGTGGGCAGGTCGGCGGTGTCGATGATGTCCTTCACGCCCACCGCCAGGCCGAACAGCGCGCCGTCGGGCTCGCCCCGGGCGTGAGCTTCGTCGGCGGCCGCGGCCTGCGCCAGTGCATGCGCCCGGTCCACGGTGGCCCAGGCCTGCACCTGCGGCTCGACCGCGTCGATCCGCGCCAGCAGCGCCTGCGCGTATTCGGTCACCGAGCAGTCGCCGGCGACCAGGCGCTCGCGGGCCTCGGTCGCTGACAGGCCGGCGAGCAGGGAAGGATCGAGGCTCACTTGTAGAGCAGTTCCGGCAGCCACATCCCGATCCCCGGGAACGTGTACAGCAGGAAGAGCGCCAGCACCTGGATGCCCATGAATGGAAGCATGCCGGCGAAGATCTGGTTCAGCGTCACGTGCTTCGGCGACACGCCCTTGAGGTAGAACGCCGCCATCGCGACCGGTGGCGACAGGAATGCGGTCTGCAGGTTCAGCGCCACCAGCAGGCCGAAGAAGAGCGGATCGACGCCGAACTTGGGCAGCAGGGGGATGAAGATCGGCATGAAGATGACGATGATCTCGGTCCACTCCAGCGGCCAGCCCAGGATGAAGATGATGAACTGGCTCAGCAGCATGAACTGCAGCGTCGTGAGTCCGAGCGACAGGACCCAGTGCTCGATGATCTCCTGTCCGCCCAGCAGTGCAAAGGAGGCGGAGAAGATCGACGAGCCGACGAAGAGCCAGCACACCATGGCGCTGGTCTTGGCGGTCAGGAACGACGACTCCTTGAGGATGCCGCCGAGGTCCGAGATCGTGCGAGCCACCGCATTGCCGCTCTTGGACTGCTTCGCCGCGACGTATCGATAGGCGCCGGCCAGCACGAGGCCGCCAAACGCCCCCACGGCAGCCGCCTCGGTCGGGGTGGCCAGGCCGAACACGATCGAGCCGAGCACGGCAATGATCATCACCGCCAGCGGGAAGAACGACGCCAGGAGCATCTTGAAGATCTCCAGCCGCTGCCAGCTCATCAGCCAGCTGACGAGCAGCAGGCCGGCCATGCCCAGGCCAAATACGATCCAGTACCAGGTCGGTGCCGGGACGCGCTCGGCGGCGCTTGCTGCGGCAGGCTCCTTCGCGGCCGCGACCGGGGCCGCCGCGGGAGGAGTGGGCGCGGCGGTGGCCGAAGCCGCCGGCACCGATTCGGCGGGCGGCTCCTTGAGGTCGGCACTGTCCTTCGGGGGTTCCGACAGCCCGCCTTCTTCCTTCGGCGGTTCCTGCAGTCCCGAAGACTCGGCGGACTGGTCCTCGTCGGCGCTGATGGCACCTCCCGCCTGAACCAGGCCGGCCGTGTCGACCTCGGCGGTGGGCTTCGTCGCGCCGGCATACATGAGCACCAGCAGCGCGGCGATGGAGAGGGCGGGCAGCAATGAAACGAACAGCTGCGTGATCACCTGGCGCTTCGGCAGCGAGGGCACGCCGAGGGCGCCGAACAGGCCGGCGAGTGCATTGCCGCTGCGCGAGCTCAATGTCTGGGACAGCGGCGGCAGCGGCACCTGCCGATCGGCTGCCGACAGGGGTGGCGCCAGGTGCGGCTTCCACTTCGCGAGGATGATGACGTAGCCGACGTAGAGGCCGGCCAGCATGATGCCGGGGAAGAACGCACCGGCATACAGCTTGACCACCGAGACCCCGGCGGTGGCGCCATAGACGATCAGCAGCACCGAAGGCGGGATCAGGATGCCCAGGCAGCCGCCGGCGGTGATGGCGCCGGCGGCGACCTTGATGTTGTAGCCGGCACGCAGCATCGCCGGCAGGGCCAGCAAGCCCATCAGCGTGACCACCGCACCGACGATGCCGGTGGCGGTGGCGAAGATCGCGCAGGTGACGATGGTCGCCACCGCCAGTGCGCCGGGCACCCGCGCCAGCGACAGGTGCAGGCTCTTGAACAGCTTCTCGATCAGGTTGGCGCGCTCGACCAGGTAGCCCATGAAGACGAACAGCGGAATCGCGATCAGCACGTCGTTGGACATCACCGAATAGGCGCGCTGCACCATCAGGTCGAGGATCTGCTGCACGGCCAGGTCGGGATTCACGCTCCGATACGCGATCCAGCCGAAGAACACGCCCATGCCCATTAGCGTGAACGCGGTCGGGAAGCCGAGCATGATGGCGACCACGATCAGACCCAGCATCAGCAGCCCGAGTGCACCGAGATCGTCGCGGCTCAGGTGGCCGTCGGCGAAGCCGGCCCAGGGCGTGAAGGTCACGACCGCGACGAGGATGATCGCCATCAGCGAGAAGCCGAACCACAGTTCCTTGCGGATCTTCATTTCGTGCCCTCCTGCTGCACGACGAACCGGTCGAGCTTGGCGATGTCTTCATCCTTCACGTGCACCATCTCCTTGAGCTTGTCGACATCGACCTCTTCCACGTCTTCCTCGCGCGAGGGCCAGGCGCCTTGCTTGATGCAGATCAGGCAGCGGATGATCTCGACGATGCCCTGCATGAGCAGGAAGGCGCCGGCCAGCGGCAGCATCGTCTTGAACGGATAGATCGGCGGGCCGGAGGCCGTGATGCTGGAGTGCTCGTTCATGACCCAGGACTCGGCCGCGAAGGTATAACCGGCATAGGTGAGCGCGACCACGCCGGGCACGAAGAACAGGATGTACAGGACGAGGTCGATCGTGGCCTGCGTGCGCGGCTCGAAGAATCCGTAGAGCACGTCGCCGCGCACATGGCCGGCCTTGGACAGCGTGTAGGCGCCGGCCATCATGAACAAGGTGCCGTACATGATGATCATGACGTCGAAGGCCCAGGCGTGCGGGCTGTCGAGCACGTAGCGCGAGAAGACCTCCCAGGAGATCATCAACGTGAGGGCGACGATCAGCCAGGAAAATGCTTGCCCGACGAAGGTGCTGATCTTGTCGACCGTGAAGAGCAACTGTTGCATGACTTTGCCTGCTCAAGAAAAAAGGGCCATCCGGACCTCGTCCGGATGGCCTTGCGACGCTGCGCGAACCCTCAACCCTTCTTGGGCGCGGCGGCCGGCGCGCCGAAGAAATGGCCCACGGCCATGCGACGGCTGACGTAGGTGTCCTGGTCCCACTTGACGGCACGCTCGGCGAAGGCTTTCTGCGACTCGACGATTTCCTTGAAAAGCGGGTTTTCCGCCGACTTCTTGGCCAGGATGTCGCTCCACAGCTTGAGCTGTACCTGCAGCACCGAGTCGGGCGTCTTGTAGAACTTGACCTTGTCCTTGGACTGCAACTCGATGTAGTCCTTGGAGTAGCGGTCGATGGCTTTCCAGGACATGTCCGCCGAAGAGGCCTCGACCGCGTTGGCGATGATGAATTTCATCTTCGGCGGCAGCGCGTCGTACTTGGGCTTGTTGAACATGATCTCGAAGGTCTCGGCGCTCTGGTGGTAGCTCTGCAGCATGCAGACCTTGGAGACGTCGGGGAAGCCGAGCAGGCGGTCGGAGGTGGCATTGTTGAACTCGGCCGCATCGAGCAGGCCGCGGTCCATCGCCGGGACGATCTCGCCGCCGGGCAGCGCATTGACCGCCGCGCCCATCGCCGTGAACAGGTCGATGGCCAGGCCGTTGGTGCGGAACTTCAGGCCCTTGAAGTCATCGGGCTTGGTGATCGGCTTCTTGAACCAGCCCAGCGGCTGCGTGGCCATCGGGCCATAAAGGAAAGACTGGACGGTGGTGATGCCGATCGAAGCGTAGAGCTTGGCCAGCAGTTCAGCGCCGCCGCCGTACTTGTGCCAGGAGAGCAGCATGTTCGCGTCCATGCCGAACGCCGGGCCCGAATTCCACAACGCCAGCGCGTTCTGCTTGCCGTAGTGGTAGCCCAGCACCCCGTGACCGCCGTCGAGCGTGCCTTTGGCGACCGCTTCCAGCAGACCGAAGGCCGGCACCACCGCGCCGGCGGGCAAGACCTCGATCTTCAACTCACCGCCGGTCATGTCGTTGACCTTCTTGGTGAAGTCGACCGCGTACTCGTGGAAGATGTCCTTCGACGGCCAGGTGCTCTGGAAGCGCAGGCTGGTGACGGCGGGTGTCTGGGCGAACGCCGGCGCCGCCATGGCACCGGCGCCGACGGCACCGGCCGCGGCGGATTGCAGGAAGCGGCGACGTTGTTGTGGCTTTTTCTGAGACTCGGTCATGTCTATCTCCTGAAGAATGGGGAATCGGGGAGCATGTAGAGGCACCAGGGCGTCCCGGACGCGAAAGACCCTCTTTGACTATCGTAATCCACCCGCCGCCGCGCAAGTCGGTTTAACCCCCGGAGTTCAGGGACGGATGGCCGCCGCTGCCGTCCGGGCAGGTTCTGACCGCCTGTGCGTCGGCAGTGGAATCCGATCAGCGCCGGCTCGGCTGGGACCGGCGTCCTTCCACCTGCACCAGCAGCCGCACGCGGTCGGCCACGAAGGGCAGCAAGTAGGTGGCGCCGAAGTCGCTGCGCAGGATCTCGCCCGTGAAGTCGCCGCCACAGACTTCGGTGCCTTCGTCCATCGCGGCAGGCGAAGTGGCGTGCGTGCAGGCTCAAGGGCTGGCTCACGCCGCGCAGCGTGAACTCGCCACGCACCTCGACCACGCGCTGGCCCTCGAAGCGGAAATTGCGCGCCACGAAGTAGGCTTCGGGGTATTCGGTGCTGGCCAGCAGGTCGGGCTGGCGCAGCCGGGCGTTGAAGACGGGCAGCCCGGTGTCCACGCCGGCGGTGTCGATGCGCAGGCCGACTTCGCCGCGCCCGGCACTGCGGTCCAGGGTGACTTCACCGGTGACGGGCCCGAAGCGCCCGCTCGACGTGGAGGTGCCGAAGTGCAGCACCTCGAAGTGCACGAAGCTGTGCGCGGGGTCGAGCACGTAACTGGCGGGCTGCGCGCCGGCACTCGCGGCTGCCAGGGCCAGCAGCAGGGCGGTGGGTTTCATCCCGCGATGCTGCCGCATCACACGCCTCACTGCTTGATCGCCTCGACCTGCACCAGCAGACGCACGTTGTCGGGCGCCACCGCCGGCAGGCCGTGGTCCACGCCCCAGAGGCTGCGCTGGATGACCGCTTCGAAGTCGCCGCCGCAGACCTCGCGCTTGAAGATCGGGTTGAGGTAGCAGTTGAAGCGGGTGGCCTTCAGCGCCACGGGATGCGTCCTGCCCCGCATCGTGAGCGTGCCAGCGACCTCGGTGACCTTGTCGCCGGCGAAGCTGAACCTGCTGCCCACGAACCTGGCGGTGGGGTGCTCGGCCACGTCGAGGATGTCCTTGCTGCGCAGGTGGCTGTCGAACGGCACCACGCCCGAGTTGACCGACGCCATGTCGATCGTGATCTCGACGCGACCGCTGCGGGAGGCGCGATCGAACTGCACCAGGCCTTCCTTCCTGTCGAAGCGCACGCGCTGGGTCGAGGTGCCGAAGTGCATGACCTCGACGCTGACGAAGGTGTGCGTCGGGTCGATGGCGTAGTTGCCGCCATCGGCCTGGGCGGCCGTGAGGGTGGCCGCGCATGCGGCGGCTGCGATGAGCCTGTTCATCGGCAATGGTCCTGGCGTGATCGCGGGAGTCGGGGGTGAAGGGTCAGAGCGGCGGCAAACCCGCCAACGTGAGCTTGAAGCGCACGAGCACGTCGTTGGCCAGCATCGAGGTGTCGGACCACTCGGCCTCGCCCACCTTGAAGTCCAGCCGCTTGAGGGTGAAGCTGCCGCTGGCGACATGGCCGGCGCCGGTGGCCACCAGTTGCACGGGCACCACCAGATCGCGCGCCACGCCCTTGATGCTGAGCCTGCCGGCGACCTCGAAGCGGCCTGGCCCGGCGGCCTTGATGCTGCTGGACCGGAATGTGGCCTGCGGGAAGCCCACGGCGTTGAGCCAGGTGGGCTTGGGCACCTCGGCGTCGAGCTCGGCGCTGCCGAAGCGGGCGCTGGCGGTGTCGATGGTCACGGAGACGCTGCCGGTCCCGGGCTGCCTCGGGTCGAGCGCCACCTGCGCGTTGAACACGCCGAACCGGCCTTCCACCGGCACGCCCATCTGGCGCGTGGTGAAGGCGATCTCGCTGCCGGCGGCCTGCAACTGGGCCGGCCCGGGCTGGGCGAAAGCGACCTGCGCGCCGGCGCCGCCCAGGGCCAGGAAGAGGGTGGTGAGGGCGAAGAGGGTGCGACACGACATGGTTTACGACCGGAGCTTTCGAGGAGGGACGTTGCCGTGACGGCGCGCCGGCATCATGCGCAGCAGCAGACCGTCACGGTCGATGACATGGTGCTTGAGCGCGGCCAGCACGTGCAGCGCCACCAGGGCGGCCAGCGCGTAGGCCAGCCACCGGTGCAGCGGCTTGAGGCTGTCGGACCACGCACGGTCGGGCGCGACGAAATCGGGCAAGGGCAGCACGCCGAACAGCACCACCGGGAAACCCGCCGCCGAGCTGTAGGCCCAGCCGGCCAGCGGCACGGCGAAGAACAGCCCGTACAGCGCGGCGTGCAGCGCATGGGCGGCGCGACTCTGCCAGGGCGGCATCGGCAGATCGGGGGGCGGGCGGTGCGTCAGGCGCCACAGCAGGCGCACGGCCGACAGCGCGAGGATCGTCACGCCGGCCCACTTGTGCCAGTTGTAGAGCTTGAGCCGTGTCGGCGAGAGCGGCAGGTCGGTCATGACCAGGCCGACGGCCAGCGAGCCCAGGATCATCGACGCCAGCAGCCAGTGCAGCGCGATCGATGCCGGGTGCCAGCGTGCCACGGCAGGCGCTGCCAGGTGTGGGAGTCGATGTCGTCACGGGGCGGATTGTGGGAGCCGCACCCGTGGCCGGGGTTCAAGACGTTTGATCGCCGCGGTCAGGCCTCGCGAACGCCGCGCCAGCGCTCCATCAGCGCCTGCCACTTCACGCGCGCCGCCGCCAGGTGGCGCGCCTTGACATGTCCGTAGCCACGGATCTCTTCCGGGATGCGCGCGATCTCGGCCGCCAGTTCGGCGTTGCCGGCATCCAGGCGCGGCAGCAACTCGTCGACGCAGGCCTTGTACTCCTCGATCAGCGCGCGTTCCATGCGGCGCTCGTCGCTGCGGCCGAAGGGGTCCCATGCCGTGCCGCGCAGGCCCTTGAGCCTGGAGAGCACGCCGAAGGCGGTGCGCATCCACGGGCCGAAGGGTTGCTTGATCAGCTCGCCTCGCTCGTTCTTCTTCGCGGTGGCCGGTGGCGCGAGGTGGTGCACCAGCTTGTAGTCGCCCTCGAACAGGGCCTCGATCTTGTCGGTGAAGCTCTTGTCGGTGTGCAGCCGCGCCACTTCGTATTCGTCCTTGTAGGCCATCAGCTTGAAGAGGTAGCGCGCCACCGCCTCGGTGAGCCTGGTCGTGCCCAGTGGCGCTTCCGCGGCGCGCACCTTGTCGACGAAGGCCTTGTACTGGCCGGCGTAAGCCGCGTCCTGGTAGCCGGTGAGGAAGTCCACGCGCTTGGACACCATCTCGTCCAGCGAGGGCTTCCTGACGAACTGGATCACCTGCCGGGCCTTGAACAAGGCCTGCACCGCGGCCAGGTCGTGCGCGCAGCGGCGGCCCCATTCGAAGGCCGCCTTGTTGTTGTCGACCTGCACGCCGTTGAGCTCGATGGCGCGCATCAGCGCCGCGTGGCCCAGCGGCACGCGACCCTGCTGCCAGGCGTAGCCCAGCATCAACGGGTTGGTGTAGATCGAGTCGCCCAGCATCGCTTCGGCCACCTGCTCGGCGTCGAAGGCGCCAACCAGCGCTTCACCCACGCTGGTGCGGATCACGGCTTCGCAACTGGCGCCCGGAAACTGCCAGTCGGCGTTCTTCACGAAACCGGCCGTCGGCGTGCCGTGGGTGTTCAGGGCCACGTAGGTGCGGCCCTGCTGCATCACGGTGAGCGTGTACTTGTTGGCGCCGACGATGCTGTCGCAGGCGATCACCAGGTCGGCCTGCGCGGTGTCGACCTTGGTGGTGTGGATGGCTTCGGTGCGGTTGGCGATCTGGATGTGGCTCCAGGTGGCGCCGCCCTTCTGTGCCAGGCCGCCGGCATCCTGCGTCACCACGCCCTTGCCTTCCAGGTGCGCCGCCATGCCGAGCAGCTGGCCGATGGTGATGACGCCGGTGCCGCCGACGCCGCCGACCACGATGCCCCAGGCCCTTTCGGCCAGCGGCAGCGCCGGCTCGGGCAGCGCCGGCAGGCCGCCCGGCGTCAGGGGGCTCACGGCCTCCTTCTTCGGCTTCCTGAGCTGCCCGCCTTCGACGGTGACGAAGCTCGGGCAGAAGCCCTTGACGCAGGAGTAGTCCTTGTTGCAGCTGTTCTGGTTGATGCGCCGCTTGCGGCCGAACTCGGTCTCCACCGGCTCCACGCTCAGGCAGTTGCTCTGCACGCTGCAATCGCCGCAGCCTTCGCACACCAGCTCGTTGATGACGACGCGCTTGGCCGGGTCGACTAGTCTGCCGCGCTTGCGGCGCCGGCGCTTCTCGGTGGCGCAGGTCTGGTCGTAGATGATCGCGCTGGTGCCGGTGACCTCGCGCAGTTCACGCTGGATGCGGTCGAGCTGGTCGCGGTGATGCACCGTGACGCCTGCCCCCAGCGCCACGCCGTCGTACTTGGCGGGCTCGTCGGTGACGATCACCAGCTTGCTGACGCCCTCGGCCAGCAGGCTGTTCATGATCTGCAGCACCGAGTGGCCCTCGGGGCGCTCGCCGACCTGCTGGCCGCCGGTCATGGCCACGGCATCGTTGTAGAGCACCTTGTAGGTGATGTTCACGCCGGCGGCGATGCTCTGCCGGATGGCCAGCAGGCCGCTGTGGAAGTAGGTGCCGTCGCCCAGGTTGGCAAAGACGTGGGTGTCCTTGCTGAACGGCGCCTGACCCACCCAGGCCACGCCTTCGCCGCCCATCTGGCTGAAGGTGCTGGTGCTGCGGTCCATCCACACCGCCATGTAGTGGCAGCCGATGCCGGCCAGCGCGCGGCTGCCTTCGGGCACGCGCGTGCTGGTGTTGTGCGGGCAGCCGCTGCAGAACCAGGGCGCGCGTTCGCCGGTGTCGACCTTCAGTGCCGCGAGTTGCCGCTCGCGCGCCTCGATGACGGCGATGCGCTCGTCCATGCGCGCGGCGATGTCGCGGTCGACACCCATCTTCTTCAGGCGCTTGGCGATGGCCTTGGCGATGATGGCCGGCGTGAGGTCGGCCTTGGCGCGCAGCAGCCAGTTCTCGCTCGGGTTGGGCATGCTCCACTCGCCGCCGCTGGCGTTGCCGGCCTGGTCGTCGAACTTGCCCAGCACGTGCGGCCGCACGTCGGGCCGCCAGTTGTAGAGCTCTTCCTTGAGCTGGTATTCGATGACCTGGCGCTTTTCCTCGACGACCAGGATCTCCTGCAGGCCCTGCGCGAAGTCGCGCGTGAGCGTGGCCTCCAGCGGCCACACCACATTGACCTTGTGCAGCCGCACGCCGAGGGCGCGGCAGGTCGCGTCGTCCAGCCCCAGGTCGCTGAGCGCCTGGCGCGTGTCGTTGTAGGCCTTGCCGCTGGCGATGATGCCGTAGCGGTCGTGCGGTCCTTCGATGACGTTGTGGTTGAGCCGGTTGGCGCGCACGTAGGCCAGCGCCGCATACCACTTGTAGTCCATCAATCGCGCTTCCTGCTCCAGCGGCTGGTCGGGCCAGCGGATGTGCAGGCCGCCCGGCGGCATGGCGAAGTCCTCGGGCAGGATGATCTTCACGCGGCCGGGGTCGACGACCACCGACGACGACGATTCGACGACCTCCTGGATCGTCTTCATGCCGCTCCACACGCCGCTGAAGCGGCTCATCGCAATGGCGTGCAGGCCCATGTCGAGGATGTCCTGCACCCCCGACGGAAAGAACACCGGCAGCCCGCAGGCCTTGAAGATGTGGTCGCTCTGGTGCGGCGCGGTGCTGCTCTTGCTGACGTGGTCGTCGCCGGCAATCGCGATCACGCCGCCGTGGCGGCTGGTGCCGGCCATGTTGGCGTGCTTGAAGACGTCGCTGCAGCGGTCCACGCCCGGGCCCTTGCCGTACCAGATGCCGAACACGCCGTCGTAGCGGGCCTGCTGCGGGTAGAGCGCCAACTGCTGCGTGCCCCACACCGCGGTGGCGCCGAGTTCCTCGTTGACGGCGGGCTGGAAGACGATGTGCTGCGCCGCCAGATGCTTCTTGGCCGCCCACAGCGCCTGGTCGTAGCCGCCGAGCGGGCTGCCGCGGTAGCCGCTGATGAAGCCGGCGGTGTTGAGCCCGTCGTGCGCGTCGCGCTGGCGCTGCAGCATGGGCAGCCGCACGAGGGCCTGCACGCCGCTCATGAACGCGCGCCCCGATGCCAGCGTGTACTTGTCGTCCAGGGTGACGGATTCGAGCGCCTTGCGGATCGACTCGGGCAGCGGTGCGTTCATGGCGACAACTCCTGGGAAAGGGCTCCCGGTAGCGCGGCAGTTTAGGCAAACGCGGTGCGTATGTCTTTCTCGCCGGCGTCCGGCCGGGATTGTTCGCTGCCGTTGCGGTGCTACCCTCGGCGCTGTTGAACACGTCCCCGATACGTCGACTCAGCGACGCGCTGCTGACCACCGAACCGTTGCAGCGCGCGCGGCTGGCGCAAGCCAGCCTGGCCATGCTTTTGCTCGCCGCAGCGCGTGCTGGCGATGAACTACTTCGTGTGGGCCGGCGTGGCGCGCGGCGCACCGGTGTGGTGGTGGTCGGCGGCCACGCTGGCCGGCATGGGGGTGTTCTACGCGCTCATCCGCAGCGGCTGGTCGCGCCGTCGCAGCGACCCGTCGCTGACGGTGCCGCAGATGCTGTTTGCGCTGACCAGCGGTGCGGTCGCGTATGCGCTGCTGGGGGCCGGGCGCGGCGCCGTGTTCCCGGTGGTGATGGTGATCCTGATGTTCGGCATGTTCGTGGCCTCGCCGCGCCAGATGCGCTGGGTCAGCGTCTACGCCGTCGGCCTGTTCGGCGTCGTGATGTCCTTGAAGGCTGCCACGGATCCGCTGGCCCACCCCGCTGGCCGTCGAGTTCGGGCATTTCCTTCTCGTGGCCACGATGTTGCCGGCGGTGTCGATCCTGGCCGGGCGCCTGTCGCGCCTGCGCCATCGCGCGCGCCTGCACCGCGCCGAGCTGGCGCAGGCGCTGGCCCGCTTGCGCGAGCAGACGACGAGGGACGAACTCACCGGCCTGGCCAACCGCCGCCACATGGAGGCGCTGATCGCGCAGGAGCATCAGCGCTGCACCCGTTCGGGCCAGACCTTCTGCCTGGCATTGCTGGACATCGACCACTTCAAGGCGGTCAACCAGGCGCACGGCTACGGCTGTGGCGACGCCGTGCTGCGCGCGTTGACGCAGGAGGCCTTGCGCCATGTCCGCGTGTCGGACGTGCTGTCGCGCCGCGGCGGCGGCACCTTCCTGCTGATGATGTCCGACACCCGCGCGGCGCTGGCCCGCGGCGGGCTCGAGCGTTTGCATCACCGGCTGACGGCGCTGCGCACGACGCATGGCGGCGTGTCTGTGGGCGTCACGCTGACGGGGGGCCTGGCCGAGCACCACGCCGGCGAGGCCGTGGCGCAGACGCTGGCGCGTGCCGATCGCGCGCTGGCCGAGGCCAAGGCGCAGGGCGGCGCCCGCGTCGTGGTCGCGGCATGACGGCGGCATCGTGACGGCGGCCGGCGCCCGCTTGCCGCTGTGGCATGCCCTGATGGCCCTGGCCGTGGTGGCGGTGTGGGGCACCAATTTCGTCGTCATCAAGTTCGCACTCGGTGCCCTGCCGCCGCTGTTGCTGGCGGTGCTGCGATTCACCTTCGCCGTGCTGCCGGCCGTGCTGTTCATTCGCCGCCCGCCGGTGGCGTGGCGGCTGCTCGCGGCCTACGGCGTGCTGATCGGCGCCGGTCAGTTCGGGCTGCTGTACGTGGCCATCGACGGCCGCATCTCACCCGGCCTGGCCTCGCTGGTGGTGCAGACACAGGTCTTCTTCACGATCGGCCTGGCCATCGTGCTGGCCGGCGAACGCGTCCGAGCCTATCAGTGGCTTGCCTTGCTGCTGGCCGCCGGCGGCATCGGCGTCATCGCGCTGAATACGGGCGGCGACACCACGGTGGCGGGGGTGGTGCTGGTGATCGGTGCCGCGCTGGCCTGGGCCGGCGGCAACATGGTCGCGCGCGCCAGCGGGCGCGTCGACATGCTGGGCTACGTGGTCTGGTCGAGCGTCTTCGCCTTGCCGCCGCTGCTGGCGTTGTCGCTGTGGTTCGAAGGGCCGGCACGCATCGGGCAGGCGCTGACCCGCGCCGATGCCACGGTGTGGGCGGCGGTGCTGTGGCAGTCGGCGGGCAACACGCTGTTCGGCTACGCCGCCTGGGGTTGGCTGCTGGCTCGCCACCCGGCGGCCACCGTGGCACCCATGGCGCTGGGCGTGCCGGTGTTCGGCATGCTGGCTTCGGCGCTGCTGCTCGGCGAGGCCTTGCCGGCGTGGAAGCTCTGCGCCGCTGCGCTGGTGCTGGCAGGGCTGGCGCTGAACCTGCTCTGGCCGCGCCGGGCCGGCACGGGTTGACACGGTTTGCGAAGGAAGCGGCGATGTGGCTGTTGATCCTGGAAGCGCTGGCCGCCCTGGCGCTGCTGGTGTTCATCGTCTGGTGGACGATGTTTTCCGGCCGTCGCAAGGACGAAGAGCCGCCGGACGACCGGCACTGAGGCGGGGCGCTTCAGTCGCGGGGCGGCCACACGAAGGACAGGGGCCGCGTGATGAGCCGGCGCCGCAGCGCTGCAGCGATGCGGCTGCGGTCCTTCACGCGCACGCCGCGCGAAGCCAGGGCCACCTTGAACGCGAGCCCGAAGCTCACCGTCACGTTCAGCAAGCCGGTGGCGGCGATGCCGGCCACGCACCACCAGAACACCGGCGCGGCCAGAAGCGGCCAGCCCAAGGCGCCCAGCGCTGCGCCGAGTTGTCCGCTGGACAAGGTGACGTGCCTCACCTCCAGCGGCGGGCCCAGGAAGTCCAGCAGTGCCGGCGCCAGCCCCAGCATCATGCCCAGCGAGACATTGGCCGCGAGCCCGGAGACGTTGGCGCGCGCCCAGTACCGACCAGCGCCGCGCCCGCATCGCGCCCAGCGTGGCCACGATGCGCGGGTTCCAGGCGATGGCGCTGTCCAGGCGGTGCAGGACGAACCAGTTCTCGGCCCAGCCGGCGACCAGCGAACTGGCGAACAGCAGCACCCCCGTGAAGGCGGCGAAAAGGACCGTCGGGCCCAGCAGCGTGAGGCTGTGCAGCACGTAGGCGGCGTCCTCGGCACCGACCAGCGGCGCACCGAAGAGCGCCCGGGCCAGCCACTGCGCCGCCAGCACCAGCGGCGCGCACAGCGCCACGTTGCCGACGATGCCGGCGGCCTGCGAGCGGATGAGTTGCGTCACGCGATCGACGAAAGTCTCGATCTGTTCGTCGCTGGCGCTGCTGCCGGCCGCCGGCAGCGAGGCCGCCAGCGCCGGGGCCGTCATCGCCGGCTGTTTGGTGGCGACCGTCCAGTGCAGCAGCATGACGACGACGAAGCTGGCGGCATAGTTGGCGCCGGACCAGAAGCCGGTCCAGAAGGCCGACAGGCCGATGGCCGCAACGGCGAATTTGACGAAGGTCGTGCCGGCAAGGACCGCACCGCCGCCGGCGGCGCGGCGCAGCATGTCGCGGTATTCGTCGCGGGTGCGCGTGATGTAGTGCTCGCCCGTCTCCGCACTGCGCTCGGCGACCTGGCGAGCGAGCAGCGCATGGTGGCGTGCGAGCATGGTGCCCACCCCGCGCGCTTCGGTGATCTCGCGCACCAGTTCGACCAGCAATCGCCGGCCGTGCGGCGCCGAGTCGGGCACCAGCACGCACTCCAGCAACTGCTCGATGCGTTGTGTGCGGCCCTGCAGCTGGTCGAGCCCGAAGACGATGTCCACCGACACGCCGAACTGCTCCAGGTGCGCCGCGACGCTGGCCGCGGCGCGCCGGCAGGCATCGAGCAGGGCACGCAGGTAGGCGGCCGCGCGCAGGGCCTCGGCGTGGCGGCCTTCGAGCACGGCGCTGCGCAACTCGCCGGCCGATGCCGGCAGCTGGCGGAAGGGTGCGTCCCGCAGCGTCTGGGCGTCCATGCGCTGCCGCATCGCAGGGGCGTGGCCGGCGGCATGCACGGCGCTCACCAGGATCGAGATGGCGTCCAGCAGCGCCGTGCGCCAGTCCTGCGCGTCGGGCATCAGGATCGTCGCGGCGCGCTGCAGCGTGTCCGCGTCGATGGCCTCGATCCAATCGGCGTCGCCGGGCTCGAAGAGCAGCCGGAACAGCGCCGCCAGGTCCTGCGTTTCGGGCGTGCCGGGGAGCAGGCGCGCCTGCACCCGTGTCAGCAACTCGCTGGCCAGGGACACGCGCGAGCCGAAACCGAAGTCGGCATACAGCGACGCGGCGTCGATCTCGCGCCAGAAGGCGCGCATCATGCCCTGCACCTCCGCGCGCAGGGAGTCGTTCTTGTCGATCTGGTTGAGCAGGTGCCGCAGCCGCAGTACCGGCAGCGGCGTCCTGGTCTCGTCGGCGGCGCTGTCGATGCCGGCGCGTGGCGCGTGGCGCAGCCACTCCATCAGCCGCACCAGCCACAGATGGCGGTCGGCCTGTCCGGCCTTGGCGTTGGCCGCGTTGACGAGCGCGGTCAGGTCCCAGGCGGACATGCGGCGTCAGTGCAGCAAGCCGGGAAAGACGAGTTCGAATTCGGCCACCGCCGCCTGGAACGGGTGCGCTTCCTCGGTCATGCAGAAGTAGGTGCCGCGCATCTGGCCGTGCGGCGTCATGATGCGCGTCGCGCTGCTGTACTCGAACTGCTCGCCGGGCTTGAGCAGCGGCTGCTGGCCCACCACCGCCAGACCGCGCACTTCTTCGCCGTTGCCGTTGGCGTCGGTGATGATCCAGTGCCGCGCCACCAGCTGCGCCGTGATGTCGCCGGTGTTGCGTATCGTCACCGTGTAGGCAAACGCGTAGGGCCCGTCGGGCGGGTTGGATTGCTCGGGCAGGTACTGCACGCGCACGTCGCAGGTGAATTCGGGGCGGGACATCGGTGCGATTCTAGGCAGTGAGTCCCCGCGGGGGGCCGGCGTGCCCGGACACGGCTACGCCAGCAGCCGCGCCTTCACGCGCTTGCCCTTCACCGGGCGCTCGTTCAACGCCGCCAGCGCCTTCGCCGCCACCGCACGCGCCACCGCGACGTAGGTCGAGAACTCGTTGACATTGATCTTGCCGATCTGTGCCGCCGGCAGCCCCGCGTCCTTGGTGAGTGCGCCCAGCACGTCGCCGGCACGGATCTTCTCCTTGCGGCCGCCCAGGAGCTGCAAAGTCACCATCGGCGGCTGCAAGGGCGGGCCGCCGGCCGGCGTGAGTTCGCTCAAGGGGTGCCACTCGCTTTCGCGTCCCTGCATGGCGTCGATGCGGCCGACGCGGCCCATCTCGTCGACGCTGGCCAGGCTGAAGGCCCAGCCGGCCTCGGCGCCGCGCCCGGTGCGGCCGATGCGGTGGGTGTGCACTTCGACGTCCGGCGTGATGTCGACGTTGATCACGGCTTCGAGCTGGGCGATGTCCAGCCCGCGCGCCGCCACGTCGGTGGCCACCAGCACCGAGCAGCTGCGGTTGGCGAAGCGCACCAGCACCTGGTCGCGATCGCGCTGCTCCAGGTCGCCGTGCAGCGCCAGCGCGCTGATACCTTGCGCCTGCAGCACGTCCACGAGGTCACGGCACTGCTGCTTGGTGTTGCAGAAGGCCAGCGTGCTGACGGGGCGGAAGTGATCCAGCAGCAGGCCCACGGCGTGCAGGCGCTCGCTTTCCGTCACTTCGTAGAAGCGCTGGCGGATCTGCGCGCCGCTGGGGCGCTGCATCAGCGTCACTTCCCTGGGCTCGCGCAGGAACTTCTTCGCCAGTTGCTGGATGCCCTCGGGGTAAGTGGCCGAAAACAGCAGGGTCTGGCGCGACTTCGGCGCCCGGCTGGCGATGGCGGCGATGTCGTCCATGAACCCCATGTCGAGCATGCGGTCGGCTTCGTCGAGCACCAGCGTGTTCAGCGCGCCGAGTTGCAGCCCGCCCCGGTCGAGGTGGTCGATGATGCGCCCCGGCGTGCCCACGACGACGTGCGCGCCGTGCGCGAGGCTGTCGGCCTGCGGCTTGATCGGCGTGCCGCCGCACAGCGTGAGCACCTTGACGTTGTCCTCGGCGCGCGCCAGGCGGCGGATTTCCTGCGTCACCTGCTCGGCCAGCTCGCGCGTGGGGCACAGCACCAGCGACTGCACGTCGAAACGGCGTGCGTCCAGGCGCTGCAACAGAGCCAGCGCAAAGGCGGCGGTCTTGCCGCTGCCGGTCTTGGCCTGGGCGATGAGGTCGTGCCCGGCCAGCGCCAGCGGCAGCGCCGCGGCCTGGACCGGCGTCATGCGCGCATAGCCGAGCTGCGCCAGGTTGGCGAGCACGGCGGGGCCCAGGGGCAGGGTGTCGAAGGTGTCGGAGGTCATGACTGGGCCGTGCGGTCGATGCGCCGCGCCAGCAGCACCGAGGTGGTGGTCTTGCGCACGCCGTCGATGGTGCCGATCTCGTCGAGCAGGCTGTCCAGCCGTGCGGTGGACTCGGCGCGCAGCAGGGCCATGTAGTCGAACTCGCCGCTCACGCTGCAGAGCTGGCGCAACTCGGGAAACGACGCCAGGCGCTGCGTGACCTCGCGCGCCGACTTGGGCTCGGTGGTGATGCCCACGAAGGCCTCGACGCCGCGATCGGCCTCGTCCTGCCCCAGCCGCACCGTGTAGCCGACGATGATGCCGGTGCGCTCCAGCCGCGTCAGCCGCGCCAGCACCGTGGTGCGCGCCACGCCGAGCCGGCGTGCCAGTTCCGCCGTGCTGGCGCGCGCGTCCGCCTGCAGCAGGGCGAGCAAGCGGCGGTCGAGTGTGTCCGGGGTCATGGCGCAGGGTGGCTGAACATGCCTGCATTGTCGCGGCAACGACGCGCGGCCCGGCGGGTGCGGGCATGCGCAGCCACGGCGGCCGCCGCCCGCGCCTCGGCCGCTCATCCGCGGCGGCTTGATCCAACGCAAGCCTTCCCTTTGGCGCCGCGGCTAGCCTTCGTCCCGATCAAAGCGCCGCCCGCCTTGACCGGCGGGACGGGGCGACGAGTGGAGGGACCTGCGCGTGGCCTTGCCTGGAGAGATTGCCGTACATCGCCTTGCCGGCACCGATCGGTGCCCGCGGGGCCTTGGCTGCACGACCGGGTGCGGAGGATTGCCTTGAATCCCTATGTCGTCTTCCTGATGTACCTGATGGCGATCCTCGGGTTCGTCGCGCTCACGCTCCTGCTCAACCGGATCCTCGGCCCCAAGCCGGCGGCAACGGCGACCAAGCTGGAACCCTTCGAGTGCGGCGCCACGCCGGTCACGACGCTGAACGTGAAGGCGGTGCCGATCAAGTATTACGCGGTCGCGATCATCTTCATCCTGTTCGACCTCGAGACCGTGTTCCTCTTCATCTGGGCGCTCGGCGCGCAGCCGCTCACCGGCTTCATGCTGGTGACGTTCTTCCTCTTCATGTCCCTGCTCGTGCTCATCGTGCTTTACGTCTACAAGGCACGGCTGATCGAGGCCGTCACGGAGTAGCTGGTGTACGCACGGACCATCCCCATCGTGCCGGCGGCCCACGCCAAGGACGGCGCATTCGAGTACCTGACGACGCGCAAGGACGAGCTCATCGGCTGGGCGCGCAAGTTCTCGATCTTCCCGTACCCCTTCGTCACGGCCTGCTGCGCGATGGAGTTCATGGCCGTCAGCGCATCGCCCTATGACACCGACCGTTTCGGCGCCGCGCTGCCGCGTTTCTCGCCACGCCAGGCCGACCTGTTGATGGTGGTGGGCACCGTCACGCACAAGCAGGCACCGATCCTGCTGAAGGTGTACGAGCAGATGTGCGAGCCGAAGTGGGTGATGGCCTTCGGCGTCTGCGCCACCAGCGGCGGCTTCTATCAGAACTACGCCGCGCTCCCGGGCATCGACAAGGTCATCCCGGTGGACATCTACATCCCCGGCTGCCCGCCGCGCCCCGAAATGGTGATCGACGGCATCATGCAGCTGCAGGACCAGATCGCGCGATCGAGCCACCCGATCATCACGAAGACCTTCTGACCGTGGCTGCCAACGTCCTCGACACCCTCCAGCAAGAGCTGGTTCCGGCCTCCGGGCCGGCTTCGCTGTCGCACGGCATCCTCGTCCTGGTGCTGGCGCCGGCCGAACTGCTGCCCACGGTGCAGCGCTTGAAGAGCGAGTTCGCCTTCGACATCTTCCTCGACGTGACGGCGGTGGATTGGCTGCGCCAGACGCCGCGCTTCGAAGTCGTCTACCACTTCTATTCCACGCTGCACAAGGTGCGCGTGCGGCTGAAGACGCGGGTGGACGAGGCCGATCCGAGCGTGGACTCCCTGGTGCCGCTGTACGGCTCGGCGGCCTTCATGGAGCGCGAGTGCCACGACATGTACGGCATCCGCTTCCGGGGCAACGCCGACCTGCGCCCGATCCTGCTCTACGAAGGCTTCGTCGGCCACCCGCTGCGCAAGGACTACCCCAAGCAGCAGGAGCAGCCGCTCGTGCCGTACAGAAGCTGACTGAACCGCCGTGGACGCGCCCTTCCGCCCCATCCCCAATCCCGTGCGCTCGATCTTCGAGGGCACGCTGCGCGACGATTCGGTCATCGTCAACATCGGCCCCTCGCACCCGGCCACCCACGGCACGGTGCAGATCATCGCCGAGCTCGACGGCGAGCGCGTGCTGCGCACCGACGTGCATTGCGGCTACCTGCACCGCGGCTTCGAGAAGGAGTGCGAGGACCACACCTGGCACAACCTGATCCCCTACGTCGACCGGCTGAACTACGTCTCGGCGCTGATCAACGACTTCGCCTACTGCGATGGCGTCGAGCAGCTGATGGGCCTGCAGATCACGCCGCGCTGCCGCTATTTGCGCACGCTGCTGAGCGAGTACTCGCGGCTGGTCGACCACCTCACCTGCCTGGCGGCCGGGTTGATGGAGCTCGGTGCGATGACCGCGTTCCTGTACCTGGTGATGATCCGCGACTACATGTACGAGCACCTGGCCGCGCTGACCGGGGCCCGGGTGACGTACACCTATGGCCGCATCGGCGGCCTGGCGCGCGACCTGCCCGACGGCTGGCTGAAGCGGCTGGAAGAGATCCTCACCCAGTACGAGGACTTCATCGCCCGCGTGCACGGGCTGGTCGACCGCAACCGCATCTTCATCGACCGCATGCGCGATGTCGGCGTCATCAGCACCGCCGATGCGCTGAGCTACGGCTACACCGGCGTCATCCTGCGCTCCACCGGGGTGCCGCGCGACCTGCGCAAGGACACGCCCTACCTCGCCTACGCCGAGCTCGACTTCGACGTGCCGGTGGGCATCAAGGGCGACAACTACGACCGCTACTACGTGCGCATGCGCGAGATGGACGAGTCGGTGTACATGATGCGGCAGCTGATGGAGATGCTGCCCGAAGGGCCGATCAACGTCGACGACCGCCGCTGCACCTTCCCGGACAAGCCCCTCGTCTACGCCGAGATCGAATCGCTGATCAACCACTTCAAGCTGGTGATGGATGGGCCGGGCGTGCCCGCCGGCGAGGCCTACAGCGCGCACGAGAGCCCCAACGGCGAACTCGGCTTCTACCTCGTCAGCACCGGCGGCGGCGTGCCTTACAAGGTGCACTGCCGCGCGCCGAGCTTCGTGCACATGGGCGGCGCACACCTCATGCTCAATGGCGGCCAGCTGGCCGACATCGTGCCCACCTTCGGCTCGATCAACATGATCGGCGGGGAGTGCGATCGGTGAAGCACCTGATTCCCGAGTTCGACAAGATGCGCAAGCGCTACCCCGCGGGCGCCGAGTCTTCGCTGGTGCTGCCCTGCCTGCATCGCATCCAGGCAGACCGTGGCTTCGTGGCCGACAGCGACATCGCCGAGCTGGCCGCCTACATCCCGGTGCCGCGCATCCAGATCGAGGAAGTGCTGTCGCACTACACGCAGTTCCGCCGCGCGCCGATCGGGCGCTGGCACCTGCAGGCCTGCCGCAACCTGTCGTGCTCGATGCGCGGTGCCGAGGGCGTGATCGATCATCTCAGCCGCAAGCTCGGCATCCAGCCGGGCCAGACCACGGCCGACGGCCGCTTCACGCTGAGCACCGTGGAATGCCTGGGCTCGTGCGGCACCGCGCCGGTGGTGATGGTCAACGAGGCCTACCACGAGAACATGAGTCCGACGCGGCTGGACGCGCTGATCGAGGAGCTCGGCAAATGACCGGCCGCAAGCTGATCATGACTTTCCCGGTCACCGCCACGTCGCATCTGCTGGCCGACTACCGGGCGCGCGGCGGCTACGAGACGCTGGCCAAGGCCTTGCGCGAGATGCGCCCGGAGCAGATCACCAAGGAAGTGACGGCCTCCGGCATCCTGGGTCACGGCGGCGCCGCCTTCCCCGCCGGCCGCAAGTGGGGCGTGATCAAGCTCAACGACGAGCAACCGCACTTCCTCTGCGCCAACGCCGACGAAGGCGAGCCCGGCACCTTCAAGGACCGCTGGATCCTGGAGAACGCGCCGCACCTGCTGCTGGAGTCGATGCTCATCGCGGCCTACGCGCTGCAGGTGCGCAACGCCTTCGTCTACATCCGCGGCGAGTTCGACCTGCCCTACCGGCGCCTGGCCGCGGCGGTGGAGGAGGCTTACGAAGCCGGCTATTTCGGCGAGCGCGTCCTGGGCACCGACTTCGGCTGCGACATCGTGATCTACCGCGGCGCCGGTTCCTACGTGTGCGGCGAAGCCTCGGCCTTGATCACCTCGATCGAGGGCAAGAAGGGCTACCCGCGCAACCGCCCGCCGCGCCTGACGGTGCGCGGCCTGTACCAGCGGCCCACGGTGATCAACAACGTCGAGACGCTGGCCAACGTGACCGCGATCGTGGCCCAGGGCGGCGAGGCCTTCCGCACGGTCGGCACGGCCAAGAGCCCGGGCACGCAACTCGTCTCGATCTCGGGCCACGTGCAGCGGCCGGGGGTCTACGAGGTGGAATACGGCTACCCGCTGGCGAAGTTCATCTACGAGGACTGCGGCGGCGTGCTGGGCGGCGGCAAGCTCAAGTGCATCGTGCCGGGCGGCATCTCGACCAAGGTGCTGACGGCGGCGGAGATCGAGACCGTGACCTACGACCACGTCAGCCTGACGGCGGCCGGCTCGGGCGTCGGCTCCGGCGGCATGGTGGTCATCGCCGAAGGGACCTGCATGGTGCGCCTGCTGCAGATCCTGCTGCGCTTCTATCACCACGAGTCCTGCGGCCAGTGCACGCCGTGCCGCGAAGGCATGGGCTGGATGCACCGCATCATCGACCGCATCGTGGCCGGTGAAGGCCGCCCGGAAGACATCGAGCAGCTCATCCGCATCTCCAAGGCCAACGACGGCACCACGATCTGCGGCATGGGCGACGCGGCGGGCTACGCCACGCTGGGCATCATCGCCAAATACCGCGACGAGTTCGAGCACTTCATCGAGCACAAGCGTTCGCGTCTCGACGGCCGGCTCGAAGTGGCGGGCGAGGTGGCGGCTCATGGTTGAGTTCTTCATCAACGGCCAGCCGGTCCAGGCCGAAGACAGCCAGACCGTCATGCAGGCGGCCAAGGCGAACGGCTATTTCATTCCCTACTTCTGCTGGCACCCGCATCTGTCGGTGCCGGGCAACTGCCGCATCTGCATGGTGGAGGTCACGAACGAGGGCCAGGCCGAAGGCAGCGGCTGGCTCGACATCGCCTGCAACATGCCCATCACCAAGGGCATGCGCGTGCTCACCGATTCCGAGCGGGTGCGCGCGCGCCGCAAGGAGACGCTGCAGTTCATCACGCTCAACCACCCGGTGGACTGTGGCATCTGCGACAAGGCCGGCGAGTGCACGCTGCAGGACTATCACTACGAGTACAACGGGGCGCCCTCGATCTCGCACGACGTCAAGGTCCACGCCACGAAGCACTACGCGCTCTCCGAGCGCATCGTGCTCGACAACGAGCGTTGCATCATGTGCACGCGCTGCGTGCGCTTCACGCGGGAAATCTCCAAGTCCGACGCGCTGGGTGTCCAGAACCGCGGTGACCACTCGCTGATCCGGCCGGTGGAAGACGGGGCCTTCGAGGCCGACCCCTATTCCGACAACGTCATCGACCTCTGCCCGGTGGGCGCGCTGCTGTCGCGCTCGTTCCTGCACAAGGCGCGGGTCTGGTACCTCGAGCCCACGCCCTCGGTCTGCCCGGGCTGCGAGCGAGGCTGCAGCGTCAACCTCTGGCATCGCAAGGCCGAATGGAGGCTGAAGGCGCTGGACCCGAAGCAGAACGCGCGCATCGACCGCGTCACGCCGCTCGAGAACCCGGCCGTGAACGGCCCGTGGATCTGCAACAAGGGTCGCGATCTGGCGCAGATCTTCGAGCGTGCCCGCGCCGGGCAGGCCATGCTCAAGGGCCGGCCGGTCGGGCTCGACGAGGCCATCGCCGCGGCACGGGCCCTGATCGGATCGGCGCAGCGGCCGGTGGCGCTGGTGTCGAACTGGGGCTCGAACGAGGAACTCGCCGCCTTCGACAAGGCGCTGGGGCAACGCATGGCCTGTCATGTCAAGGCCGACTGGCAGCCCGCACCGGGCGAGCGGCTGGAAGACGATCTGCTGATCAAAGCCGACAAGAACCCCAACACCGCCGCGGCCCGCGCGCTGTACCCGCCGCTGCCTGCCGATGCGGGTGCCGCGTTCCCGGCCGACACCGACCTGGTGCTCGTGTGGGGCGAGGGCTTCAGCTTCGCGCAGTTGCCGTCGCGCGCCAAGATCGTCTATCTCAACAGCTACCTGCAGCCCGAGAACGGCCACGCCGACGTCTTCCTGCCGATCAGCGTGATGACCGAGCGCAGCGGCCACTACACCAATTTCCAGGGCGTGGTGACCGCCTTCGAGGCCTGCTTCGCGAAGCCCGCCGGCGTGGCGCACGCCGCGGAGCTGTTCGCCGCCCTCGCGGCGCCGGCCAGGGGGTCGTTGCCATGACCCAGGACCTCGTCGTCTACGTCGTCTACATCGCCTACGCGGTGGGCATGCTGATGGGCTTCGGCACCGTGCTGACCTGGGTCGAGCGCAAGCAGGCGGCCGTGATGTCCGACCGCATCGGCGCCAACCGCGCCTACGTGCGCATACCTTTCACCCAGATCAAGCTGGTCTGGCTGGGCCTGTTCCACGGCATCGCCGACGGCATCAAGATGCTGGTGAAGGAGGACTTCAAGCCGCGCACCTACGACTGGTATGCCTACGCGGTGGCGCCGTGGGTGGTGTTCACGCCGGTGCTGCTGGTGTTCGGCGTGATCCCGTTCGGGGGTGCGCTCGATCCCGGGCGCCTGTTCCCGTCGCTGGCCGAATGGTTTGGCGGGCGCACCTACCAGATGCAGATCGCGCAACTCGACGCCGGGCTGCTGATGGTCTTCGCCTTCAGCGGCCTGACCATCATCGGCGCCATGCTCGCCGGCTGGTCGTCGGCCAACAAGTTCTCGCTGCTGGGGGGCTTGCGCGCCGGCTCGCAGATGATCTCGTACGAACTGGTGATGGGCCTCACGGTGCTGGGGCTGATCCTGATCTTCGGCACGGTGGACCTGGGTTCGATGGTGCGCCAGCAGTCCGGCACGGTGCTCGGCTTCCTGCCGGCCTGGGGCGTGGTCTACCAGCCCTTCGCGGCGGTGCTCTTCATGACCGCGGCCATCGCCGAGAACAAGCGCATCCCCTTCGACCTGCCCGAGGCCGAGTCGGAACTCATCGCCGGCTATTACACCGAGTACAGCGCGATGAAGATGGGCCTGTTCATGTTCGCCGAATTCATCGAGATCGCG
Source organism: uncultured beta proteobacterium (assembly GCA_963717575.1). Lineage (GTDB taxonomy): Bacteria > Pseudomonadota > Gammaproteobacteria > Burkholderiales > Burkholderiaceae_C > Rubrivivax. The sequence continues at coordinate 98,569 of CAVQWK010000043.1, forward strand.
ATCATCGGCGCGCTGTTCACCACGCTCTTCCTCGGCGGCTACAACCTGCCCTACATGAACGACGCCGGCTTCACCTGGCCGGGCGGCAGCACCTGGGAGATGAGCCACGGCGCCGTGGTCGTGACGCAGCTGGTGGTGTTCCTGCTCAAGGTGCTGGTGGTCTGCAGCTTCCAGATCCTGGTGCGCTGGACCTTGCCGCGCTTCCGCTACGACCAGGTGCTGTCCTTCGCCTGGAAGTTCATGTTGCCGCTGGCGCTGGCCAACCTGGCCATCACTGCCGTGCTGGTGTGGTCGCACCAGGGAGGGGCGGCGTGAAGACACCCTACAAGCGCAAGCAGTACTGGAACGAGCCCACGCTCGGCGGGTGGGAGCGGTCCTACCTGCCGGAGATCCTGCGCGGGCTGGTCATCACCAGCGGCGTGTTCCTGCGCAACATGGGGCGCTGGATCACGGGCAAGAAGGGTGCGCTGACCATCTACTACCCCGAAGAGACGCGCTGGGACTACGCGCCGCTCAACCGCGGCAAGCACGTGCTGACGCAGCGGCCCGACGGCAAGCCGCAGTGCATCGCGTGCAACATGTGCGCCACCGTGTGCCCGGCCAAGGTGATCGAGATCGAAGCCGGCTTCGACGTCACCGACACGGCGCATCCCAAGTTCCCGGTGCGCTTCGAGATCGACTATTCGCGCTGCATCTTCTGCGGCCTGTGTGTCGAGGCCTGTCCCGAGGACGCCATCCGCATGGCCAAGGAAACGCCGGGCCTGCCCTCCGACGACCGGCGCCAGATGTGGCTCACGATGGACGAGATGCTGACTTGGAAGCCTCAGAGCGACGTCGCCAAGCCCTACCCGGGCGCCGGTGGCGATGCGAAGGCGAGGGGGGCCCAGCGATGAACTACCTGCTGCAACACCTCGAGACCTTTCTGCTGCTGCTGTTCGGCCTGTGCGCTCTGGTGGGCGCGGGGCTGATGATCGTGCTGCGCCAGCCGATGCGGGTGGCGCTGGCGCTGGTCTCCACGATGATCTTCCTGGGCGGCATCTACGGCCTGCTCGGCGTGCACTTCATCGCGGCGTTCCAGGTGCTGATCTACGTCGGCGCGGTGATGGTGTTCATGGTGTACGTCATCATGCTGCTCGAGGTGCGCGAAGCCACGGGGGCGAAGTTCTCGGCGCTGCTGGTGCCGGGCATCGTCGGCTTCGTGCTCATGCTGGGCGTGATCGTCATCGGCATCTGGCGTGCCGTGCCTGCACCCACCGGCGCGGCGGGCAACGGCGCCTACGGGATCTCGACGTTCGCGGTGTCGTTCCTCAACGAATACTGGCTGCACTTCGAGCTGACCTCCGTGCTGCTGGTGGCTGCGGTGGTGGCGGCGATGGCGGTGATCAAGGTCAGCCGCGCGGCCGACGGGAAGGGCCGTCATGGATAGAACTCAGCTCCTCATCGGCCTGGCGATGGCGCTGTTCTCGATCGGGCTGCTCGGCGTGATCGTGCGCCGCAACGTGCTCGTGATGCTGATGTGCATGGAGCTGATGCTCAACGGCGTCAACCTGAGCCTGGTGACGTTCGCGCAGCAGACCGCCACGACGGTGGGCGCGGTGCTCGTGTTCCTGATCTTCGTCGTGGCCACCGCCGAAATCGCGCTGGCCATCCCCATCGTGCTGCTGCTGGTCCGCGGCAAGCGCACGCTGAAGCTTGACGCGTACAACGATCTCAAGGGCTAACCGTGTTGACCGCCATCGTCCTGTTGCCGCTGCTCGGCTTTGTGCTGAACGGCGTCCTGGCCACGCAGCTGGGTGGCAACCGCGTCGGCAAGCCCTTCGTCGTCGTCGTCGGTTGCGGTCTGCCGCTGGTCGCCTTCGCGCTGGCGGTGAAGGCGCTGTTCGACCTGCAGCACGCCAACTACGCGCCGCTGGTCGAGATCGTCTACCGCTGGGCGACGATCGGCGACAGCCCGTTCGAGATCGCCTTCTACTTCGACCGCCTCACCGCGGTGATGACGCTGATCGTCACCGGTGTCGGCTCGGTGATCCACATCTACTCGGTCGGCTACATGGCGCACGACCGCAGCTTCGGCCGCTTCTTCGCCTACCTGAACCTGTTCCTGTTCTTCATGCTGTTGCTGGTGCTGGGCCGCTCGCTGCTGGTGCTGTTCGTCGGCTGGGAAGGCGTCGGGCTGGCCTCCTACCTGCTCATCGGCTTCTGGTTCGACGACCTGGCCAATGCGCGCGCCGGCAAGAAGGCCTTCATCACCAACCGCATCGGCGACGCCGGCTTCCTGCTCGGCATGTTCGTGCTCTACCAGGCCCTGGGCACGCTGGACATGGACCGCATCAATGCCGCCTTCGCCTTCACCGGCAGCGCGGCGCCGGCGGTCTCGGCCAGCCTGGTGGGCATCCTGCTGTTCATCGGCGCCACGGGCAAGTCGGCGCAGATCCCCCTGCACGTGTGGCTGCCCGACGCCATGGCCGGCCCGACGCCGGTTTCGGCGCTGATCCACGCGGCGACCATGGTCACGGCCGGTGTCTACCTCGTCGCGCGCATGTCCGGCGTCTACCTGCAGGCGCCCGAGGCGTCGGCGGTGATCGCCATCGTCGGCGTGGCGACCGCCTTCTTCGCCGCCACCATCGCCGTCGTGCAGACCGACATCAAGAAGGTGCTGGCCTACTCGACCGTGTCGCAGCTGGGCTTCATGTTCCTGGCGCTCGGCGTCGGCGCCTACGGCGTGGCCATCTTCCACGTCGTCACGCACGCCTTCTTCAAGGCCTGCCTCTTCCTCGGCGCCGGCAGCGTGATCCACGCGCTGGGCGGCGAGCAGGACGTGCGCAAGATGGGCGGGCTGGCGCGGCGCATCCCGATCACCTTCCTCACCTTCGCGGTGGCCACCGCGGCGATCGCCGGCATCCCGCCGCTGGCGGGCTTCTTCTCCAAGGACGAGATCCTCTGGTACGCCTTCGCCAGCACGCAGGGCGGCTCGCCCCTGCTGTGGATCGTGGCCGCGGCCACCGCGCTGATGACGGCCTTCTACATGTTCCGGCTGCTCTGGCTCACGTTCCTGGGGCCCTCGCGGATGGATCACGAGGTCGAGCACCATGTGCACGAGTCGCCCTGGTCGATGACCGGCGTGCTGCTGCTGCTGGCGATGCTGTCGGCGGTGGGTGGTTTCATCGCGCTGCCGCACTTCCTGGAGCCGCAACTGCCACTGCCGACCGTGCATGAATCGCTGCATCACTTCGAAACCCCGCTGCTGGTGCTGTCGGTGGTGCTCGCGCTGGCCGGCCTGGCCGGAGCCGCATACCTGTTCGGCGGCCCGCCCGAACGCGTCCAGGCGCTGCAACAGCGCTTCGCCGGGGTGCACCGATGGCTGTCGGGCAAGTACTTCATCGACGAGCTGTACGAGCGCGTGATCGGCCAGCCGCTGGTCTGGCTCTCGGACCGCGTCTTCCTGAACCTGTCGGACCGCTGGCTGCTCGACGGCACGCTCAACGGCATGGGGGCGCTCGGCCGCTGGGGCGGCGGGGTGCTGAGCCGGGTGCAGAACGGCAGCCTGCACCGGTACGCCTGGTTCGTGATGATGGGCATCGTCGGCGCCCTGCTCTGGAGTTGGCGCCATGTCTGACGCGGGCCTGCTCAACTTCGTGCTCTTCCTGCCGCTGCTCGGCGTCGGCTTGCTGCTGCTCTCGCCGGCCGACAACCACGACTTCACGCGGCGCATCACGCTCACGGTGATGATCGTGCAGTTCGCGCTCGCGGCGTGGCTGTATGCGCGCTTCGACAGCCAGGTGGCCGGGCTGCAGTTCGAGACGCGCTTGCCCTGGATCGCCGACTGGGGCGTGAGCTACCAGATCGGACTCGACGGCTACAACATCCTGCTCGTGATGCTGACCGCGTTCCTCGGGCCGCTGGTGGTGGCCGGCGCCTTCAGCGCCATCACCAAGGACGTGAAGCTGTTCTACGCGATGGTGTTCCTGATCCAGTTCGCGATGATGGGCACCTTCCTCGCGCAGGACCTGTTCCTGTTCTACGTGTTCTGGGAGACGATGCTGATCCCGATGTTCCTGCTCATCGGCATCTGGGGCGGCAACCGGCGCATCTACGCCACCATCAAGTTCTTCCTCTACACGGCCTTCGGCAGCATCCTGATGCTGGCGGCGGTGATCTACCTCGTCTATTCGCTGCAGACCACCTCGGGCATCACCTCCTTCGCCTTCGCCGACCTCGTCAAGGCCAGGCTGCCGCTGAACGTGCAGGGCTGGTTGCTCGCCGCCTTCGCCTTGAGCTTCGCGATCAAGGTGCCGATGGTGCCGCTGCACACCTGGTTGCCCGACGCACACGTCGAAGCACCCACCGCGGGCTCGGTGATCCTGGCCGGCGTGCTGCTGAAGATGGGTACCTACGGCTTCATGAAGCTGGGCTTCCCGCTGTTCCCCGACGCGACGCTCCTGTTCACGCCGTGGCTGATGGCGCTGGCCGTGCTCAGCATCGTCTACGGCGCGTGCCTGGCGCTGGTGCAGGACGACATCAAGAAGATCATCGCCTACTCGTCGATCAGCCACCTCGGCTACGTGATGCTGGGCCTGCTGAGCCTGGAGCTCACGGGCATCCAGGGCGCGGTGATCCAGATGGTGAGCCACGGCCTGGTGGCCGCCGGCCTGTTCCTGATGGTCGGCATGATCTACGAGCGCTGCCACACGCGCGAGCTCGCCGCCTACGGTGGCCTTGCCAAGCTGCTGCCGGTGTATTCGGTGTTCTTCATGATCCTCACGCTGGCCTCGGTGGGCCTGCCCACCACCAGCGGCTTCACGGGTGAGTTCCTGGTGCTGCTCGGCGCCTTCAAGGCCGCCTGGCCGCTGCATCAGGCGGGCCAGAGCCTGCCCTTGGTGCTGGCGGTGGTGGCGGTGTCGGGCGTGGTGCTGGGGGCGCTCTACATGCTGCGCTTCGCACTCGGCTTCCTGTACGGCGCGGCGAAGGCGCCGCACCAACCTCTGCTCGATCTCGACGCGCGCGAGAAGACCATCCTGGGCCTCATCGTCGTGGCCGTCTTCGCGCTCGGGCTGTTCCCGGACGAGCCGATGCGCAAGACGGAGATGGCGGCCAAGGCCTACAAGCAACTGGTCGTCACGTCGCGCCTGCCTGGGGGAACACCATGATCAGCCAAGCGGTGCTGACCGCGATGCTGCCCGAGCATCTGTTGCTGCTGGGCATCGTGCTGGTGCTCGTGCTGGAGATCGCCGGCCGCTGGCAGCGCGCCTCGCTCGCCGTCGCCCTGGTGTGCACCGGCGCCGCCGCGCTGGTGGCGGCCTGGCTGTCGCTCGACGGCTATGCGGCGGCACCTTTCGCGGGGCAGTTCTCGGTCGATCCGGCCACCCTGCTCGCCAAGGCCATGGTGCTGGCGCTGGCGCTGCCGGTGCTGCTGATGTCGCGCGGCGAATTCGAAGGCGCCGAGTTTCCCGTGCTGCTGCTGTCGTCCTTGTACGGCGTGTGCCTGCTGCAGTCGTCAGACAGTTTCCTGACCCTGTTCCTGGGTCTGGAGATCATGTCCCTGCCGGTGTACGTGCTCGTGCTGCTGGCCTACCAGCGAGCGCAGAGCGCTGAGGCGGCGCTGAAATACCTGGTGCTGGGCGGCGCGGCGACGGCGATGTTGCTGATGGGTGCGTCGCTGCTGTACGGCGCCACCGGCTCGCTGTCCACGCTCGTCTTCGCCCAGGGGCTCGGTTCGGCGGACCCGATGGCGCGCACGGCGGTGGTGCTGGTGATCCTGGCTTTCTTCCTCAAGGCCGCGATCGTGCCCTTCCATGCCTGGGCGCCCGACGCCTACGAAGGGGCCAGCGTGCCGGTGACGGCGTTCATGGCCGTCATCGTCAAGGCCGGCGTGCTGCTGGCGGTGGTGCGGCTGTTCGGCGACGCAGTCGTGGCCTCGCCGATGCTCGAACTGCTGGCCATCCTGCCGCTGGTCTCCATCGTGTGGGGCAACCTGGCAGCGATGAAACAGCCGGGCCTGCGCCGCATGATCGCGTACAGCTCGATCGCCCACGCCGGCTACCTGTTCTTTGCGCTGCTCGGCGGCGCGGCCGTGCGGTTGCAGGCGGTGGCGTTCTACGTGCTTGCCTACGGGCTGATGAACCTGCTCGCCTTCGCGGCCTTGCCGCCGGCCACGCACGACCTCGAGCGCGACCGGCTCGACAACCTCAAGGGCCTGTTCCACCGGGCGCCGTTCTCGGCGCTGATGATCGGCATCGCCATGCTGTCGTTGGCCGGCATCCCGCCCTTCCCGGGGTTCGTCGCCAAGTTCCTGATCTTCAAGAATGTCGTCGCCGCCGGCTACACCACCTACGCGGTGCTCGGCCTGGTGGGCAGCTACCTGGGCATCTACTTCTACCTGCGGGTGATCCAGTTCATGTTCATGAGCGCCGACACACCCGTGGCCGGCGAGGGCAAGGTCGGGAGCCTGGCCTGGGGCGCCACCGTGGCCTGCCTGGCCGCGGCGCTCATCGTGGCGGTCTTCCCGGGCTGGGTGCTGGCGCACTTCTAGTGCCGCAGCCGCCGCCCCGCGGGCGCGGGCGGCTGCGTCGCCGGGGCAACCGGTTCAGGTTCCGGCGCGCCTCGCCACCGGCGAGTACATGTCCAGCAACTGCACCTGCGTGGCGCGCAGCCGCTGCGATACGACGCCCATCAGGCGCAGCATGAAGGCGAGGCCGAATTCCGGGTCGCTCTTGAAGCTGGCCAGCAGCTGGGGGCCTTCGAAGGCCAGCGCCGTCACAGGCGAGAGGGCGCGCGCCTGGAAGTGCTTGCGGGCTTGCGGCAACACGGCCGACCAGTCGAGTTCGTCGCCCGCGTACAAGGTCTGCACGCGCAGCACCTGCCCCGGCACCTCGAGCTCCAGCGCGACCATGCCTTCGCCCAGCAGGTAGAAGACCGAGTAGTCGTCACCTTCGTGGAAGATGACCTGGCCTTCGTCGAAGTGCACCTCCTTGGCCATCGTCGCCAACCGTGCCACGTGTTCTTCGCGGAACTCGGAAACGAAGGGGTGCTGGTGCAGAACCTGCAAGGGCGTCTGTGTCATGGGCTTTCTCCTGCGTGCCGACGGACCGCGATCTGACCCCGCCCGGACCGGGCAGCGGCGTCTGGCGATTCTGCCCTCTCGCCTTCGGGCCTGCTCTTGACCTCGCGCAAGCCCAGTGGCACCAGCGTCCGCACCCGCCCCGCCAATGCCCGAGAACGCTGAGTCGGGCATGTCGAGGCGGGGGCGGCAGCGCCGCGCGCGTCGCTCGCAGGCCATGTCGAAATGAGCTGTTCAGCAGTCATATCGGCTTAACAAGCAATCATTACGACGAAAGCGTGCTTTCTTTCGTCTCCTCCTGAACCTAGACTTCCTGTCGCTGCAACACCCTGACGGGAACCCTTCCATGCGCATCACCCTGCTCGGCGCCGGACACATCGGCCAGACCATCGCCCGCCTGCTGGGGGCCAGCGGCGACTTCGACGTCACCGTCGTCGATCGCAGTGCGACGGCGCTGGCCAAACTCGCCCACGAGCCCGTGAAGACGTGGCAGGCCGAGACGGCCGAACCGAGCGAGTTGCTGAAGGTGCTGCGCGGGCAGGACGCCGTCGTGAATGCACTGCCGTACCACCTGGCCACGCTGGCGGCCACGCAAGCGCGCGACGCCGGCTGCCACTATTTCGACCTCACCGAAGACGTGGCTGCCACGCGCGCCATCAAGCAGCTGGCCGACGGCGCGGCCACCGTCTTCATGCCGCAGTGCGGGCTGGCGCCAGGCTTCATCGGCATCGTCGCGCACCACCTGGCGCAGGGCTTCGACAGCTTGCAGGAAGTGAAGATGCGCGTCGGCGCGCTGCCGGCCTTTCCGACCAACTCGCTCAAGTACAACCTGACCTGGAGCGTGGACGGCCTCATCAACGAGTACTGCCACCCCTGCGAGGCCATCCGTGGCGGCCGCAACATCGAAGTGCTGCCGCTGGAAGGCATGGAGCACTTCAGCCTCGACGGCACCGAGTACGAGGCCTTCAACACCAGCGGCGGCCTGGGCACGCTGTGCGAAACGCTGGCCGGCCGCGTGCTGACGCTCGACTACAAGAGCGTGCGCTACCCCGGCCACCGCGACCTGATGAAGATGCTGCTGGAAGAATTGCAGCTCAAGCAGGACACCGAGACGCTGAAGGACATCATGCGCAAGAGCATCCCCAGCACGATGCAGGACGTGGTGCTGGTCTTCGTCACCGTCAGCGGCCAGCGCGACGGCTCGCTGGTGCAGGAAGTCTTTGCGCGCAAGATCTTCGCCGACCGCAGCGAAGCGCAGCCTCTGTCGGCGATCCAGATCACCACCGCCGCCGGCATCTGCGCCGCGGTGGACCTGTTCCGCGAGGGCAAGCTGCCGCAGAGCGGCTTCGTGCGCCAGGAGCAGGTGGCACTGCCCGACTTCCTGGCCAACCGCTTCGGCAGCGCCTACCAGCAGAGCCGGCAGGTCGAGAGCATCGGCTGAGGCTGGACGCAGTCAGTCCGGTGGACTGACTGCGCCTGCCGAAGGGCCGGGCCGCTGGCCCGGTGCGGCCTGCAAGGCTGAAGGCCACGGCTTCCGCGACACTCGGGGGCATGAGCCAGTCCCCACCCCGCGCGCTGAGCGTCGAAGACCTGTGGCAGATCGAACGCGTCGGCGGCGTCGCGCTGGCGCCCGACGGCGAGCGCGCCGTGTGTTCGGTGACCTCGCATTCGTTGGACCGGAACCAGGGCGTGACGAGCCTGTGGCTGCTGTCCACGCGCGGTGCCGCGCCGCGGCGGCTCACGCGCTGCGGCGACAAGGACGGCCAGCCCGCATGGTCGCCCCGCGGTGACCGCGTCGCCTTCGTGGCGCGGCGCGAGCAGCAGGGCCGCAAGGACGACACGCCGCAGCTCTACGTCATGTCACCCGACGGCGGCGAGGCCGAGCGCAAGAGCCACTTCGCGCCCGGCATCGAATTCTTCAAGTGGCTTCCCGATGGCCGGCGCATCGTCTTCGCTGCCTGGGTCTGGCCGGAGCTGAGAGGCGCCGCCGCCCAGGCGCGCCGCCACAGGCAATTCAAGGAGCGCAAGGAGAGCGGCTACGTCACCAGCGAGGCCTTCTACCGCCACTGGGACCACAACATCCCGCAGGGCCGCGTGCTGCACCTGTTGCTGCTGGACCTGGGCAGCGGACGGGTCAGCGACCTGTTCGAGGGCACGGCTTGCGAGCTGCCGCGCGACAGCGACAGCAACGCGGTCTTCGACATCCGCCCCGACGGTCGTCGCATCGCCTTCGCACACGACCCGGCGGCGGTGCCGCTCACGGGCAACCGCCTGGCGCTGACCGAGCTCGACCTGGCGACGGGCCGCCTCGAGTCCCTGGCCGATGACCCGGCCTGGGATTTCAGCGCGCCCAGCTACAGCCCCGACGGCCTGCAGCTTGCTGTTGCCGCCGCGCATGTCGGCCGCAAGCACACGGCACCGAACCAGATGGCGCTGCTGGACCTGGCCCGGCAAGGCCACCCATGGCGGCTGCTGGCGCCCGACTGGGACCGTTCGATCAATGCGCCGTTGCGCTGGGCCGATGGCGGCTCGTCGATCCTGTACACCGCCGAGGACCGCGGCCGCTGTCCGCTGTGGCGGCAGCGCCTGGACGGCAGCGCGCCCGAGATCGTGGTGGCAGGGGGCTGGGTGCAGGGCTTCGATGTCGCCGGCGACGTGGTCGCCACCGCAGCCGACGCCGCGGCCCACCCGGTGCGACTGCATGCCCACCGCGCCGGCGCCGAGGCGCTGCGGCTGGAGCGCTTCAACGACGCGCTGCTGGGCCGCGTGATGCTCGGCGCGCAACGAGAAGTGAGCTTCAAGGGCGCGCTGGGCGACGACATCCAGATGTGGCTGACCTTTCCGGTGGGCTTCGATCCCAGGAAGAAGCACGCGCTGCTGCAGGTCATCCACGGCGGTCCGCATGCCGCCGCGGGCGACACCTTCGGCTATCGCTGGAACCCGCACCTGCTGGCGTCGAACGGCCACGTCGTGGCGCAGGTGAACTACCACGGCTCCAGCGGCTTCGGCTTCGCCTTCAAGGACAGCCTGATCGGGCGTCAGGGCGAGCTGGAACTGCAGGACATCGAAGCCGGCACCGACTGGCTGCTGGCCCAGCGCTGGGCCGACCGCAAGCGCGTCTACGCCGCGGGCGGCAGCTATGGCGGGTTCCTCGTCGCGTGGATGAACGGGCATGTGCCTGCCGGCCGCTACCGCGCCTACGTCTGCCACGCCGGCGTCTTCGACCGCGTCGCCACCTTCAGCGCCGACTCGTATGCCGTGCGGCCCAAGGACCTGGCCGCCCTGTACTGGGAGGACCTGCCGCGGGTGCTGGCGCAGAGCCCGGCCACGTTTGCCGCAAAGATGGACACACCCACGCTCGTGATCCACGGCGCGCTGGACTTCCGCGTGCCCGACTGCAACGGCCTGGCCTACTACAACACGCTCAAGGCGCGCGGCGTGCCGGCGCGGCTGCTGTGGTTTCCCGACGAGAATCACTGGGTGCTCAAGCCGCGCAACTCGCAGCTCTGGTACGGCGAGTTGCTGGCTTGGCTCGACGCGCACCGGCCCTGAGCGCGGCCGGGCTGCCGCGGGCCGGCACAATGCGGGCGATGAGTTCGCTGCAGGACACCGCATTCGAGGCCGCCATCGTCGACCTCGACGGCACCATGGTCGACACCGTGGGCGACTTCGAGGTCGCGCTGCGGCTGGCGCTGGCCGACCTGGGCTGGCCGCCGGTGAGCCGCGATTTCATCTCGCGCACGGTCGGCAAGGGCAGCGAATACCTGCTCATGCGCACCCTGGAGCAGGTGGGCGCGCCGCCGGAACTCTACGATCGGGCCTGGGTGCGCTACCAGCACCACTACATCGGCATCAATGGCGAGCACTCGGCGGTGTACCCGGGCGTGGTGGAGGGCCTGCAGGCCTTGCGCGCGCGCGGCCTGCGCCTGGCCTGCCTGACCAACAAGCCCAACGCCTTCGCGCGCCCGCTGCTGGCCCTGAAGGGCCTGGACGGGTACTTCGACCACGCCTTCGGCGGCGACGCATTTGCGCGCAAGAAGCCCGACCCGTTGCCGCTCGTGGAGACCTGCAAGGCACTGGGCAGCGACCCGGCGCGCACGCTGATGGTCGGCGATTCGCGCAACGACGCCGAGGCGGCGCGCGCTGCCGGTTGCCCGGTCGTGCTGGTGAGCTACGGCTACAACCACGGCGAGCCGGCGGCCAGTGCCCACCCCGACGCGGTGATCGACCGCCTCGACCAGCTCGCGGCCTGGCTCGGACCGGCCGGGTCGCCGTCACGCTGAACGGCGAGCGCCGGCGCCCGGCGGCCGCCGTGCACACTGCAGCAGGCCGGCTTCGCGCGGACTGCTTGCTGCTAGACTGCCGGCGCCATGCGCACGGTCGACCTCACTCCCACACACCCCACGGCAGGTTCCCGCGACCGGGGAGCCTGGCCCTGGCGCCGCTCGACGAGCGTGTACGCCTGACCTGAAGCGGTCGGGATCCATCGGGCGCCCAAGCGCCCGCCGTCGAAGGTGACGCGGCCCCAGCCCCGGGGCCGCAGGGGGCTAAGAAGTGATCACAGAACTTGAATTCCAGAGCCTGGCCGCATCGGGCTACAACCGCATTCCGCTCATGGCCGAGGCCTTTGCCGACCTCGAGACGCCGCTGTCGCTGTACCTCAAGCTGGCCGGCGGCAGCGCCCACAGCTTCCTGCTCGAGTCGGTGGTGGGCGGCGAACGATTCGGCCGCTACTCGTTCATCGGCTTGCCCGCGCGCACGCTGCTGCGCGCCACCGGCAACGTCAGCGAAATCGTCACCGGCGGCCAGGTGGTCGAGCGCCATGAAGGCAACCCGCTGGATTTCATCGCGGCTTACCAGGCGCGCTTCAAGGTGGCGCTGCGGCCGGGCATGCCGCGCTTCTGCGGCGGCCTGGCGGGTTATTTCGGCTACGAAACGGTGCGCTTCATCGAGCCCAGGCTGGCCGGCGTGCGCAAACCCGGCGGCATCGGCACGCCCGACATCCAGTTGTTGCAGACCGAGGAGCTGGCCGTCATCGACAACCTGTCGGGACGCCTCTACCTCATCGTCTACGCCGACCCGGGCGCGCCCGAGGCCTACCACCACGGCAAGCGGCGGCTGGCCGAACTGGGCGACAAGCTGCGCTACAGCGTGAGCGCGCCGCAGGTCCGGCGCGGGCCGGGCTATGCCGTGGAGCGTGAACTGTCGCGCGCCGATTTCGAAGCCGCGGTGCTGCGCGCCAAGGAATACATCGCGGCCGGCGACTGCATGCAGGTCGTGCTGGGCCAGCGGCTCAAGAAGCGCTACACCGAAAGCCCGCTGTCGCTGTACCGCGCGCTGCGTTCGCTGAACCCCAGCCCGTACATGTACTACTACGACATGGGCGGCTTCCAGATCGTCGGTGCCAGCCCCGAAATCCTGGTGCGCCAGGAGCGCACGCCCGACGGCGGCCAGACCGTGACGCTGCGCCCGATCGCCGGCACGCGCCCGCGCGGCGCCACGCCCGAGCACGACAAGCGGCTGGAGGCCGAGTTGCTGGCCGACCCCAAGGAGCGTGCCGAGCACGTGATGCTGATCGACCTGGCGCGCAACGACATCGGCCGCATCGCCGAGACCGGCAGCGTCAAGGTGACGGAGGCGTTCGGCATCGAGCGCTATTCGCACGTGATGCACATCGTGAGCAACGTCGAAGGTCGGCTGAAGCCGGGGCTGAGCGCGCTGGACGTGCTGCGCGCGAGCTTTCCGGCCGGCACGCTCAGCGGCGCGCCCAAGATCCGCGCCATGGAGATCATCGACGAGCTCGAACCCACCGAACGCGGCATCTACGGCGGCGCCGTGGGCTACCTCAGCTTTGCCGGCGACATGGACGTGGCCATCGCCATCCGCACGGGTGTCGTCAAGGACAACACGCTCTACGTGCAGGCCGGCGCCGGCATCGTGGCCGACTCCGATCCGGGCGCGGAGTGGCAGGAAACCGAGGCCAAGAACCGCGCCGTGCTGCGGGCGGCCGAGTTGGTGGAAGAGGGGTTCTGACCATGTTGTTGATGATCGACAACTACGACTCCTTCACCTTCAACCTGGTGCAGTACTTCGGCGAGCTCGGGCAGGACGTGCGCGTGTTCCGCAACGACCAGATCACGCTCGAAGGCATCGCGGAGCTCCAGCCCGATCAACTGGTGTTGTCGCCCGGCCCCTGCTCGCCGGCCGAGGCCGGGATCTGCGTGCCGGCAGTGCGTCACTTCGCCGGCAAGCTGCCGATCCTGGGCGTGTGCCTGGGGCACCAGAGCATCGGCGCGGCGCTGGGCGGCAAGATCGTGCGCGCGCAGCGGCAGATGCACGGCAAGACGAGCGTCATCAGCACCGACGGTCGCGGCGTCTTCCACGGTCTGCCGCGCCAGATGACCGTGATCCGCTATCACTCGCTGGTGATCGAGCGCGCTTCTCTGCCGGCCGAGCTTGAAGTCACCGCCACGGCCGAGGACGGCGAGATCATGGGCGTGCGCCACCGCGAACTGGCCATCGAAGGCGTGCAGTTCCATCCCGAGTCGATCCTCAGCGAACACGGGCACGCGATGCTGAGGAATTTCCTGGAGCAGGTGCAATGAAGGTCATCGACCTGCGCAGCGATACCGTCACAAAGCCGACGCCGGCGATGCGCGCCGCCATGGCCGCTGCCGACGTGGGCGACGACGTCTACGGCGACGACCCCACCGTCAATGCGCTGCAGCAGTGCATTGCCGGCATGCTGGGCTTCGAGGCGGCGCTCTTCGTGCCCAGCGGCACGCAGAGCAACCTGTGCGCGCTGATGGCCCACTGCGAGCGCGGCGACGAATATATCGTCGGCCAGATGGCGCACACCTACCGCTGGGAAGGCGGCGGCGCCGCGGTGCTGGGCAGCATCCAGCCGCAGCCGCTGGCGCAGCAGCCCGACGGCTCGATCCCGCTGGCGGACATCGAAGCCGCGATCAAGCCCGACGACGCGCACTACGCGCGCAGCCGGCTGCTGGCGCTGGAAAACACCTGGGGCGGAAACGTCCTGCCGCTGCCCTACATCGAAGCCGCCACGGCGCTGGCCCGGCGCCGCGGCCTGGCCACGCATCTCGACGGCGCGCGCCTGTTCAACGCCGCGGTGGCCACTGCGCGGGAGCAGGGTGGCGATGCGCGCGCCCACGCCCGCACCATCGCCGGCCACTTCGACAGCGTCTCGGTCTGCTTCAGCAAGGGGCTCGGCGCGCCGGTGGGCTCGGCGCTGTGCGGCTCGAAGGCATTCATCGCCCGTGCCTATCGCATCCGCAAGATGGCCGGTGGCGGCATGCGCCAGGCCGGCGTGATCGCTGCCGGCGCGCAGTACGCGCTGGATCACCACATCGACCGCCTGGCGGACGACCACGCCAACGCCCGCGCACTGGCGGACGGGCTGCAGGGCCTGCCGGGCGTGACGGTGGTGCCGCCGCAGAGCAATATCGTGTTCGTCGACCTGGCACCCGAAAGGGCTGTCGGCGCCGTCGAGCGCCTGCGCACCGCCGGTGTCCTGTGCAACGGCTTGTACCGCCTGCGCCTGGTCACGCACCTGGACGTGTCCGCGGCCGACGTCGAGCGCGCCGTGTCCGTGCTCAGAGCCACCCTTTAGGAGCTTTCATGCCCATCACCAACACCGAGGCGCTGACGCGCATCATCGAGCACCGCGAGATCTTCCACGACGAGATGCTGACGCTGATGCGCCGCATCATGAATGGCGAGATGTCGCCCCTGATGATCGCGGCCATCGCCATCGGGCTGCGCGTGAAGAAGGAGACGGTGGGCGAGATCGCCGCCGCGGCACAGGTGATGCGCGAGTTCGCCACGCCGGTGCCGGTGGCCGACCGCACGCACCTGGTGGACATCGTCGGCACCGGCGGCGACGGCTCGCACACCTTCAACATCTCCACCGCTTCGGTCTTCGTGGCCGCAGCGGCCGGTGCGCGTGTGGCCAAGCATGCCGGGCGCAGCGTGTCTTCCACCTCGGGTTCGGCCGATGTGATGGAAGCGCTGGGCGCGTGCATCACGCTCAAGCCCGATCAGGTGGCGGCCTGCCTGGAAGAGACCGGCATCGCCTACATGTTCGCGCCCAGCCACCATGCGGCAATGAAGCACGCTGCACCGGTGCGCAAGGAGCTCGGCGTGCGCACGCTGTTCAACATCCTCGGGCCGCTGACCAACCCGGCCAACGCGCCCAACCAGTTGCTCGGCGTCTTCCACCCGGACCTCGTGGGCATCCTGGTGCGTGTGCTGCAGCGCCTGGGCAGCGAGCACGTGATGGTCGTGTACGGCATGAACGGCATGGACGAGATCTCGCTGTCGGGCGAAACGCTGGTGGGTGAGCTCAAGGACGGCGAGGTGCGCGAGCACACCGTGCACCCCAGCGACTTCGGCCTGCCGGTATACGACTCGCGCGTGCTGCGCGTGGCCAACAAGGAAGAGTCGGTGCAGTGCATCCAGCGCGCATTGGCCAACGAGGACGGCCCCATCCGCGACGTGGTGCTGCTCAATGCCGGCGCGGCGCTGTACTGCGCCGGCATCGCATCGTCGGTGACCGACGGCGTCAGGCGGGCCCGCGAGGCCGTGGCCTCGGGCCGCGCGATGGCCAAGCTGAGCCAGTTCGTCAGTGTCAGCAACAAGTTCCAGCCGGCGGGCTGAGCGCATGCCGCCGAGCCGCCGCGAGTCATGCGCGCCCGGAGGGGCACGGAGGGGCCGGACCCGGGCCCCGGGGACCGACGCCGCAGGCATCCCGGAGAGGGTCCGATGACCGATATCCTGCAGCGCATCGTTGCCGTCAAGCGCGAGGAGCTGGCCGCGGCCAGGTTGCGGCGCAGCCTGGCGAGTTGGCGCGATGAAGCCGAGTCGGCCGCGGTGCGGCGAGGCTTGCGCGGCTTCGAGGCCGCGATGCGCGCCAAGATCGCAGCCGGCCAGGCCGCGGTGATCGCCGAAGTGAAGAAGGCCAGCCCGAGCAAGGGCGTGCTGCGAGAGCATTTCGTCCCGGCCGAGATCGCCGCCAGCTACGAGACCGGTGGTGCCGCCTGCCTGAGCGTGCTCACGGACGAGCGCTTCTTCCAGGGCTCGGCCGCCTTCCTGCAGCAGGCGCGTGCGGCCTGCACGCTGCCGGTGCTGCGCAAGGATTTCATGATCGACGAATACCAGCTCGTCGAGGCTCGCGCCCTGGGGGCCGACTGCATCCTGCTCATCGCCGCCTGCCTGGACGATGCGCAACTGGTCGATCTGGAAGCGGCCGCGCTCGCGCTCGGGCTGGCCGTTCTGGTGGAAGTGCACGACGGCGCCGAACTCGATCGCGCGCTGCGGCTGAAGACGCCGCTGGTGGGCATCAACAACCGCAACCTGCGCACTTTCGAGGTCACGCTGGAGACCACGCTCGGTCTGCTGCCGCGGGTGCCGGCCGATCGCCTGCTCGTCACCGAGTCCGGCATCGTCGCGCGGGACGACGTGCAGCGCATGCGCGCGGCCGGCGTCCATGCCTTCCTGGTCGGCGAGGCTTTCATGCGCGCCGCCGACCCCGGCCGGGCGCTGGCCGAACTGTTCGCCTGATGGGGTCGCCGCACCTCCAACCTTGTCCCGGCGCCAGGACGGGCTTTGTCTTCATCTGCCCGGGCCGCTTCGAGGCGAGCCGCGGCTACCCCTGTGCGGCCGGCACCGGGGCCAACCTGGCCCGCGTGCTGGTGACGCTGCACGAGCGCCTGCCGGCGTTCTTCCCGAGCCCGGCTCGAGACAAGTATGTGATCACTAACTCCTGGGATAGAGTCGAGTATCCAGCGCTCACGCAACGTTCTGTCCCGACGCTGGACGAGGTGCTGGGTGCCGTCAACCTGGAGCGGCTGGCGGCCGAGATCGCGCCGCTGGAGACCGTCGTGGCTTGCGGCGCGCACGCACACGCCGCCGTGCGGGCGCTGGCCGATCGCGGCTCGATCCGGGCCCGGCTGGCCTTCGGCCGCCACCTGAGCCAACGCGCGGTCAACATGATCCCCGGCGCCTCGGACACCCCTGGCCGCATCGGGGTCTGGTGCGACGGGGTGGTGGCTCAATTGCTGCAGCAGGGCTGAGCGAGCGGGCTGTCGTCGGCGCAAATGCGTTG
>CAVQWK010000044.1:0-87115 GCA_963717575.1 uncultured beta proteobacterium
CCGTGCCGGTAGTGCGGAAAGTGAAAAGGTAATCCCTTGTCGTGCGCATAACGCTGGTGAGTATTCGCGCCGATCCGCAGGGGCGACTCTTCAAGATGCCCGGCTTATCGCCCTGCGCGTGCGCACGTGCGCCGTGGCCGTATTGAAGTTCGGTCGTTCCGGTGCCGACAGGCCAGAGGCCGAAATTCACTTCCGGCAGATTCAGGGTGAGCTGAAACTCATAGCGGCCAACCCATAACCCTGCCATCGAGAGGAGCATCGCGCACTTGGGACAGCAGCCGCAGCCGCGGCCCAGGGCGACGGAGCGTTCAGAGCTCCCCTGCCCCCGGCCGCGGGTCACGGTCACAGGCCGCGCAGGAACTCGATCAGCAACGCGTTGACCTCGGCCGCGCGCTCGCGCTGCACCCAGTGCCCCGCGCCGGCCAGGACATGGCTGCCGCGCAGGCCGGGCAGACTGCGACCGAAGCGGGCCACGGCGGCGGCAGAGGCCGGAAACTTCATCACGTCGTCACGGTCGCCGGCGATGAACAGCGACGGCTGGCGGATGGGCGCACCGCGCCACGGCGCCAGCAGTTCCGGCCCCGAGCGCAGGGCGCGGTACCAGTTCAGCCCGCCACGAAAGCCGGTGCGCCGGAACTCGCCGACTGCGTAGGCCAGGTCATCGGCGTCCACCCACGCCGGCAGGGCCGCCGGATCCTCGGTGTTGTGCAGGAAACCCGTGCCGGGCTTCGAGCACCGTGGCCACGCCGCCCCTGCCGTCGCCCGACAGGCTGTAGGTGATGCGGCGCAGGCTGGCCGCGACATCGGCCTCGAGCTCCGCCTCGGCCACGCCGGGCGTCTGGAAATACTGCATGTAGAAGGTCGTGATGCCCTGGCTCTCGAGCGCCGTGAGCAGGTCCACCGGCCCGGGCGGCGAATAGGGCACGCTCAGCCCGGCCACGGCGCGAAAGACATCCGGGCGCAGCAGCGCTGCGTGCCAGGCCGCGGGCGCGCCCCAGTCGTGGCCGACCACGACGGCCTGCTGCTCGCCCAGCGCCTGCACCAGCGCCACCAGGTCGCCCACGTGGTGCAGCATCGTGTATTGCGCGGGGTCGGGTGGCGCATCGGTGCCGCCATAGCCGCGCATGTCGGGCGCCGCGGCCCGGAAACCCGCCGCCGCCAGCGCTGCCATCTGCGCGCGCCACGAGCACCAGAGCTCAGGGAAGCCATGGCACAGCAGCACCAGCGGCCCGCTGCCCTGCGTGGCGACGCGCATGCGCAGCGCGCCGGCCTGCAGCGTCTGAACCGCGGGGCCCGCGCTCACGACGGCATCGCCAGCAAGGCCGGCAGACGTGCAGCGGCCTCGCCGGCCTTCGCGCCTGTCTGGCGCAGCAGCGCCATGCGCGCGCTGTCTTCGGGCGAGACGCCTCGCGCCATCACGGCCTGGCCGTTCAGGCGGCACTTCATCAACCAGGCGTTCAGCGCCGGGTGCTGGCGCCAGCGCGCCGCGTTGGCCAGCGAGGCGGCCCACATGCGCATCCAGTCCCGCGGCACCTCGGGGCTGGGCACGACGGCGCACAGCGCGTTGCGCGCGGCATCGTCCTCGACATGGCTCTCGACGAAGGCGATCAGCGCGGCGCTGAACAGCGGCTGGCAGAAGCGCACCATGAACAGGTTGATGCGCGCGCCATCGAACACCGGCAGCCCCGGCAGCGGCTGGATCGCGCTGGCGCTGCAGTCGACGTACAGCGTGTCGGGGTTCGCCGGCAAGGCCCCCTTGTCGAGCACGATGCGCGTCGGCTCGATGGCCTGCAGCCGGCCCAGGCGGACCACGTCGGCAATGCCGCGCAGCAAGTCCAGTTCGTCGCGCGAGACCGTGCCGCAGCGGTAGGTCGTCGGCTCGACCGTTGGATCCAGCCGCAACAGCGCACCCTTGGCCTCGAGTCGCGCGAACAGGTCTGCAGGCGTTGCCGCTTCGACGATCGCGCCGAACTGATCCAGCGAGTAGCCCATGTTGCGCTCGAAGTTTTCCAGGCCCGGCTGGAAGTTCGCACGGTCCAGGAACCAGGCGTCGCGCGGCATGATCCAGCGGATGCGCGAGGGCGCGACACCGTGAGCCAGCAGCCACAGGCAGGCGTCGATGCCGGTCTTTCCAGACCCGACGACGGTGTAGTGGGCGTAGGGCCGGCCCAGCGTGGCCAGCTCGTTGATCGGGATGCAGTCCACGCCGGGCGCCACCGTGTAGCGCGGCGCGTGGGTCGCAGGCACCTCGGTGCGCGCATGCGTGCCGTCGACCACCTTGCGTCGCACCTGTACCGTCTGCACCTCCCCACCCACCAGCGATGCGAGCCGGTGCGTGCCGTCCGGGCCGGCCTGGTAGTCGGTCATCGGCAGCCAGCGCACGCGGCCCGACGGCAGGAAGCGCTGCTGCATCACCTGATCGAAGTGCGCCAGCACCTCGGCGCCGGAGGCCATGCTGTACAGGCCGGCGTTCAGGCCGACCTTGTCCTTCTCGCCGCTGGCCAACTCGCGCGAGGCCACGCCGTACCACGCCGAGGGCTGGTGCACGCGCACCCAAGGGTAGGCGTGGTTCCAGTGCCCGCCGGGGCGGTGCAGGCGGTCCACCATCAGCACCGTGGCGTCGGGCTGTTCGTCCAGCAACGTGTCGACGAAGGCCATCGCCGTGGCGCCAGTGCCGATGACAAGGTAGTCGGTTTCGAGCGGCGTGCTGTCCATGGTGCGATCGGCGCCTGGCGCGCTTGATGGAGAGGCGGACATGTTTCCAGGCCTGGCGAGGCCTGGCTATCCGGGTGAACGACATCCACATGGTGCCCCTGCGGGCGGCGATGCGCTCGCGTCCGCGAGCGCGGGGTCGGCCAGGGTCAACCCAGGGGGTGAGGCGTCAGATTGGTCAGATTGCGGAGCTACAGCACCACGCACTCGGTGATGTGTCTCTGGCGTTCATGCAGCGGCTGGCCGCGCCTGTGGCGGGCACTCCGATTTGGTCGGCGCAGTGAACAGCAGTCGCTCGCAGGGTGCCGGCGCTACCGGCCCCGCGGCGACGCCGGCTACGTCGGCAGTACCGTGGACACCGGTCGTCGGCGCCGGCACGGGCTGCGTGCCTGAATGATCGCAATGGAGCCGAGACGGTGAGCTCGGCATCCGCCGTCGAGCGACCGCACACGCTGCGGAGCGATCGGCAGCCTACATCGGCTGCACGCGCTCCCGATGGTTGCCCACGTTGTCGCCTTGAATGCGCGGCGAGCGGGTTCCGCGGAGTTCATCGACTTTGCGATCGGCCTCGATACCGGTCAGGGCCAGCACCTCGACTGCGGTTTCGTGTTCGAAGGCGTGTGACTTGTCGGTGTTGCGATAGTGGCGGTGCATGGCCCAATAGAAGCCGACGGCGCTGGCTGGGCCCAGGGCCAGTATGAAGAGGATGGCGTCGCCGTCCATGTCAGCACCGCCCGGCCGTTCCGAAGGTGCTGACGGCCCCCTCGGGGGGAAGCGAACGAAGTGAGCGTGGGGGCTTCATT
Source organism: uncultured beta proteobacterium (assembly GCA_963717575.1). GTDB lineage: Bacteria > Pseudomonadota > Gammaproteobacteria > Burkholderiales > Burkholderiaceae_C > Rubrivivax. The sequence goes on from CAVQWK010000044.1 coordinate 3,516, forward strand.
TCAGCGCGCGACGATCCAGAGCGCCAGCGCCTCGACCACCGTGCCGATGGTCAGCGCCGCCAGAATGAGCTTCCACTGCTGCACCGGCACGCTGCCCATGGTTTCGCCGGTACGGCCGTTGACCGCGATGTAGTGCCGCAGGCCACCGCCCGACCCCGGCTGGTGATAGGCGTACAGCCACACCGGCAGGTACATCGACACCCAGCGCGTGCCCTCGAGGTCGATGCGCTCGCGCTCCCAGCGCACGCCCCGGTCGTAGCGCTGCACCGAAGGCTGCATCTGGGCGCGGGCAATCGAGAGCATCTGATCTTGCAGCCGCGGCATCAGGTGCTGCACGTCGCGGTCGCGCTTTTCCGAGGTGTAGCCCACGAGGTAGGAGGCGTTCCACTTCACCGCGTTCTTGGTGTCGAAGGGCAGGATGGTGTTGATGACGTTGTTGGTGTTGGCTGCGGGTGTCGAGGTTGCCGCGCTTGGCGCTGGATTCGAGCGGGAGGTCGTCCACCGTGAAGTCCACATGGCGCTGAACGTGCCAGACGTCGGCGTCGTAGTAGGTCTGCTCGTTCTTGCCCTGGCCCCGGGTATAGCGACGCGTTTCGATCTCGCCGAAGCCCGTCGCGTCGGCGCTGCCGTGCGCGTCCACCACCATGTAGGGCAGGTAAACGCCCACCACGTTTTCGGGGGTGAACTCGTCCTTGAAGGCCTTGAGCGCAAACAGCCGGCGCTTGTTCACGAACTGGCGGATGCGCGCCACCGCGTCGTCTTTCTTGATGTGAAACGGCAGCACCGCATCGGGCACCGCGCCGTCGTCGATCTGCTCGTTCACGCCCAGCACATGCCGGCACCAGTGGCAGCGCGCGGTCATGGCGGTTTCGGTGTTGATCACCACCTCGGCGCCGCAGCCGCCGCACTTGTAGCTGCGCAGGCTCGCTGCGTCGGCCGCAATGTCCCGCGCGCCGGACGCGATCTGCGTGCCTCGGAGATCGGCGATGCCCTCGCCCAGCCCAAAGGCCTCCTCCACCCGGGTGGCCGTCCATTCGTGGCGGCAGTACAGGCAGATCAGCCTGTCGGATCCCGGCCGATGCCGCACCTCGGTCGAACCGCACTTGGGGCAGTGGTTCAGGCCGTCGCGCAGTTCCTTGGCCGAGGTGTCGATCGCGGCGGGATCGGGCGCAAGCAGTTCGTCGCGAATCGGCTGGGGCAGCGTGCTCGGGTCCAACGGATGCTGCCCCGGCGCGGGCGGCATGTCCTGCGGCGAGCCCGGTCCGGTGGGCCCGGGGGGCCGGGTGGGCGGGTCGGGCGCCATGCGCTGCGCCGGCCCTTACAGGCCCAGCGCCTTGGCCTTCACCGCGTCGTAGTCGGCCTGGGTGATGAGGCCGGCGTCGAGCATCTGCTTGGCCTTGGTCAGGCGGGCGATGGGGTCGTCGGTCGCTGTGGCCGCTGCCGCTTGCGGCGCAGGCACGGCAGCCGGCGCCGGGGCCACCGGCTGCTGCAGGCCGGCCAGGCCACCCAGGCCGCCGGTGGCGATGCCCATGCCCATGATGCCGCTGACGCCAGCGTTCTCACCCGCCGCCTGGACGCCCGCCGCCACCGAAGCCTGCAGGTTGGAGTTGCCGCGCGCGCCGGCCAGCGCGTCGGCGCGCTGCACCGTCTTGAGAATCTCGCGGGTGTGGGCGTCGTATTCGATGGAAACGATGGCGGTCTTGACGATGACCAGGCCGCGGTCGGTCCTCCAGCGGTAGGCACGCTCGACCGCGTCGGACAGGCTGCTGGCAAAACCGATGGCGTCCTGCTGGATGCGGGTGATGCGGTTGCCCTTGGCCGGGTCGTTGGTGTAGAGGCTGAAGGCCGGCGCCAGCGAGCTGACGACTTCGTTGAACAGCTGGCTGGCCGCCGCGTTGTCCAGATCGGTGAAGTCGAACACCTGGCCGGGCTGCAGGTAGCTGGCTGGCACGAAGCTCTTGACGAAGCGGATCGGGTCCGCGATCTGCAGGGTGTAGCTGCCGCGGGTGATGGCGCCGACCTGCGCGTTCAGATAGCCGTCGTCCCAGTAGATCTCGGACTGGGTGCCGAAGCGGTTGTTCGGCAGTTCCTTCAGTGACACGAAGAACGCGGCCTGCTGCGAACCGGGCTGGCCACCGAACTTGAAGCGCTCCCAGCTCTGGCGGATGAGCGAGTCGAACAGCCCGCCGCCGCTGAAGATCGATTGGGACTGCAGGTCGTTCGAGTTCCACTCGTAAGCGCCGGCCTCGGCCACGAAGGCGGTGACCGCGCCGTCCTGCATGAGCAGCAGGCCGTAGCCCTCGGGCACGACGATGCGCGAGCCGTTGGTGATGATGTTCGATGAGCCCCGGGTGTTGGAGCCGCGCCCCGCGTTGGTGCCGCGCGGCACCGCCGCGAACAAGGCGGCCGTCGGCGGCAGGCCATCGGGCACGGTGTAGAAGTCTTTCCACTGGTCGGCAAGCGTTCCGCCGATCGATCCAACCGCTGCTTGAACGAGACCCATGATGCGTTCCTTTTGCGAGTGCGTGGCCGGGCGTGGCGCCGCCCACGCGGGGCAGGCCGGCAAGCAGCATATCCGACCGCGGGCCCTGGCAGGCTCCCCGCCTGCGCCGCCGACGTCGACAGCACAGCTGCCACGCGCTCTGTCGTCTGCCCAAAGGATCGCCAGGCCGAAGCTGCTCAGCGTCACGCCTTGCGTGGCGATTCTGCCCCCCGTTCAGCCCCGCCGGCCCGGCTCGGGCAGCGGCACCATCACCGCCTGCCCCGGCGCGCTGCAGCCTGCGTCGCAGCAGCGCCCCGGCTGGCGATTGCGGGTGATGGCCCGGTTCGTCGCTCGTCGGTCAGCACGCCGCGGTCCAGCAGCCGCTCCACCAGCGCCACCTTGTCGCCCACCGGGTACTGGCGCCAGATCTCCTGCTTCATGGCCGCCGGCGAGCCGCCGCCGTGCAGGCTGATGACCGAGTACCAGCCGCCCTGGTAGGAGGCCGTGAGGTCCTCGATGAAGCGCGCCACCTCGATGCGCTTGTCGTAGGGCACGGCCGGGTTGGCGCGCAGCACCTCGGCCAGCGTGGCGGCGGTGGCGGGGTTGTGGTCCTCGTCGGGTCCGGGCAGGGCGACGATCGAGGCCGCCGGAGACCTCGTGCGCCAGGCGGTGCATGTCGTAGATCTGCGTCGCCAGCAGCAGCTTGCCGATATTGGCGAATACCGGCTCGGGCATGAAGTTGCCGGCTCAGCGGGTCGGGCGCGCCGTAGACGCTGGCGGCCACGCCGCAGGCGTAGAAGCCTTCGGTGATCTTGATCAGCTCGACCATCGGCTCGCGCAGCGTGGCCTTCTCGCCGGGGTCGAAGCCGTTGGCCTCGCACATCAGCGCGCCGGCGCCGATCAGCAGGTCGCCGAAGCCGGCGCGCGCGCCGATGCAGCTGTGCCGGTGGTGGGTGGCGTAGCTGTAGGTCAGCACGTGGCTGTGCTCCCATTCGCCGGCGTAGAACACGCGTTCCCAGGGCACGAAGACGCGGTCGAAGATCGAGCACGGCGGTGGCCTGGCCGTAACGGCGCGAGAACAGCGGCGCGCCGTGTTCGACCTTGTCGCCGGGGCGGCCGGCCGGGCGCGAGACGATGGTCAGCCCCGGGCGCGTCGCAGGGCAGGGCGCAGCAGACGGCGAAGTCGGCGTCCGCCGGGTCCATCTGCCGGCCGGGCATGACCAGGAATTCGTGCATGTACGGCGCGCCGGTGACGATGGCCTTGGTGCCGCTGACGACGATGCCCTTCGCGTTGCGTTCGACCACGTGCACGTAGGTGTCGGGGTTGGCCTGCTGATGCGGCCGGCGGCTGCGGTCGCCCTTGGCGTCGGTCATCGCGATGCCCAGCGACAGGTCTTCGTCCTGCACGTGCGCCAGGTAGTCCTGGAAGCGCGCGCGATGCTCGGTGCTGCCGCGCGCGTCGTCGATGCGCGCCGTCACCTGGGCCAGCGCGTTCAGCGCGTCGTGCGCCAGGTAGCGCTGCGCGCAGCCGGTCTCCTGGCACAGGATGCGCACCGCCTCCAGCTTGTTCAGCAGGTCGCCGGCCGACTCGTTGACGTGCAGCATGCGGTTGACGCGCCGGCCGCGGGCGCTCTGCCGCGCCGTCATCAGCGGCGCCTTGGCGGGGTCGCGGGCGAAGTCGTAGCTGACGGCCAGCGCATTGATGCCGGGCTGCAGCGTCGGGGCGTCGGCCACGCTGTCGACCTGCTGCCCGTCGACATAGACCAGGGGCTGGTAGCGGCGCAGCGATTCGCGGTAGTCGGCGCCGCTCATGAAGCGGCCGTCGGCGGCGGCGGGCGTCGGCAGGGGTGCGTTCATGCGGCTCTCCGGTCAGGCTGACCCTCATCCGAACACGCGGTCCCTGCGCCGATCAATCGTATATTCCCGCGATGCGCCTGGCCTGCCAACCGCCGGCAACGTGCGTCGCATGCGCCGAGCGCGAGGACCTGCACCATGAAGCGCCTGGACAGCCCGCCGCTGCAGCCTGGTCCTGGTGGACTACCAGTCGCGGCTGATGCCGGCCATCCACGAGCGGCGCAGCAGGCGGTCGGCCAATGCCTTGCTGCTGGCCGATGCGGCGCGGCTGCTCGGCGTGCCGGTGCTGGGCACCGAGCAGAACCCGGCCGGCCTCGGGCCGAACGTCGAGTGCCGTGCGTCAGCGCTGCGCAAGCACGCTGGCCAAAATGCACTTCGACGCCTGCGAGGATGGTCTGCTGGACGGCTGGAGGCCCTGGGCGACGTGCCGGAGGTCGTGGTGGCCGGCTGCGAGGCGCATGTGTGCCTGCTGCAGACGGCGCTGGGCCTGCGGCGCGCCGGCCGCGAGGTCTGGGTGGTGGCCGATGCCTGCGGTTCGCGCGCGGCGGCCGACCACGCGCTGGCGATGCAGCGCCTGCGTGATGCCGGCGCGCGCATCGTCGGCACGGAGATGGTGCTGTTCGAGTGGGTGCACGACTGCCGGCACCCGGCCTTCAGGCAGGTGCTGGCCCTGGTGAAGACGCGCTGACCGCTTGCGCAAACACAAGGAGACATGACAGATGAACTACGCCGACTTCCACCGCCGCTCGCTCGAGGATCGCGACGCCTTCTGGTCCGAGCAGGCCAAGGCGATCGACTGGCACACGCCCTTCACGCAGGTCTGCGACTACAGCAACCCGCCGTTCGCGAACTGGTTCGTCGGCGGCACCACCAACCTGTGCCACAACGCGGTCGACCGCCACCTGGCCACGCGCGCCGACCAGAACGCGCTCATCTTCGTCTCCACCGAAACCGACACCGAGCGCTGCTACAGCTTCCGCGAACTGCACGACGAGGTGCAGCGCATGGCCGCCACGCTGCTGAGCCTGGGCGTGAAGAAGGGCGACCGCGTGCTCGTCTACATGCCGATGATCCCCGAGGCCGCCTTCGCGATGCTGGCCTGCACGCGCATCGGCGCGCTGCACTCGGTGGTCTTCGGCGGCTTCGCCAGCGGCAGCCTGGCCAGCCGCATCGACGACGCCGAGCCCACGGTGATCGTCAGCGCCGACGCCGGCAGCCGCAGCGGCAAGGTCATGGCCTACAAGCCGCTGCTCGACGAGGCCATCCGCCTGGCCGCGCACAAGCCGGCCAAGGTGCTGATGGTCGACCGCGGCCTGGCCGCCTTCGAGCGCACCGCCGGCCGCGACGAGGACTACGCCGCCTGGCGCGAAAAGCACGCCGGCACGGTCGTGCCCTGCGAGTGGGTCGAGTCCACGCACCCGAGCTACACGCTCTACACGAGCGGCACCACCGGCAAGCCCAAGGGCGTGCAGCGCGACACCGGCGGCTACGCGGTGGCGCTGGCGGCCAGCATGAAGCACATCTTCCTGGGCAAGCCCGGCGAGACCTACTTCTCCACCAGCGACATCGGCTGGGTCGTCGGCCACAGCTACATCATCTACGGGCCGCTGATCTACGGCATGGCGACCATCATGTACGAGGGCCTGCCGACGCGGCCCGACGCCGCCATCTGGTGGAGCCTGGTCGAGAAGTACAAGGTGACGTCGATGTTCAGCGCGCCGACCGCGGTGCGCGTGCTGAAGAAGCAGGACCCGGCGGCGCTGAAGAAGCACGACCTGTCGAGCCTGCGCGCGCTGTTCCTGGCCGGCGAGCCGCTGGACGAGACCACCGCGCAGTGGATCGCCGAGAGCCTGGGCCGCCCGATCATCGACAACTACTGGCAGACCGAGACCGGCTGGCCGATCCTGAGCCTGTGCAACGGCGTCGAGCCGGCGACCAGCAAGTTCGGCTCGCCGGGCAAGGCGGTCTACGGCTACGACGTCAAGCTGCTCGACGAAGCGCACCGGCGAGGAGCTGACCGGGCCCAACCAGAAGGGCGTGGTCGCCATCGAAGGCCCGCTGCCGCCGGGCTGCATGCAGACCGTGTGGCGCGACGACGAGCGCTTCGTCAAGACCTACTGGAAGAGCATCCCCGGCAGGCTGATCTACAGCACCTTCGACTGGGGCATCCGCGACGAGGACGGCTATTTCTTCATCCTCGGCCGCACCGACGACGTCATCAACGTCGCCGGCCACCGCCTGGGCACGCGCGAGATCGAGGAGAGCATCTCCAGCCACCCGGCCGTGGCCGAGGTCGCGGTGGTCGGCGTGGCCGACCAGCTCAAGGGCCAGGTGGCGATGGCCTTCGCGGTGCTCAAGGACGCCTCCCGGGCCGCCACGCCCGAGGCCGGCGCTGGCGCTGGAAGGCGAGATCATGAAGGTCGTGGACGGCCAGCTCGGCGCGGTGGCGCGGCCGGCGCGCGTGCGCTTCGTCAGCGCGCTGCCCAAGACGCGTTCGGGCAAGATGCTGCGGCGCGCGATCCAGGCGGTGTGCGAGCAGCGCGACCCGGGCGACCTGACGACGATCGAGGACCCGAGCGCGCTGCAGCAGATCAGGGACCTGGTGGCGGTGCGGTAAGGCTTGCGGACGTCGCTTCCCGGGGCCTGGACTCGATCCTCTAGCCGGCGGCTGCATCGTGGACCTCCGCGGCGCGGGATAATCCAGGCCAAGCATCGCGCATGGCACCCGACTGGGGTGCGGGTGCGCGGCAAGCCGGATCCCCATGAAAAGCACCGAACAAGTCATCTTCGACATCATCGCCAGGATCTGCTCGATCCCGCACGAACGCATCACCCCGGACGCGACGCTGAAGGCATTGGACGTGCACTCGCTGGACGTGGTGCAGATCGTGTTCGAGATCGAAGACCACTTCGACATATCCGTCCCGGAGCGCGACGATCGCTACGCCGCCGGCACCTTGCGTGAACTCATCGCGGGTGTCGAGCGTCTGGTGTCGGCCAAGGCGCCCACGGCCTGACGCAGCCGCGGCTGAAGCGCGATGCAGCGCGTCGTGATCACCGGCATGGGCTGCGTGAGCGCCCTGGGCCTGAGCGCCGGCGCCACCTGGCAGGCCATGCGCGAGGGGCGGCCGGGCATCGCACCGCTGACGGGCCTGTCGGGCGCCGACATCGCGCACGCCGATCGCCGCGCAGCTGCAAGGGGTACGAGCCGACGGCCCACTTCGACGAGAAGCGGCTGATCCTGCTCGATCCCGGTGTCGCAGTACGCACTGGTGGCCGCTCGCGAGGCGCTGGCGCAGTCGGGCCTGACCTTCGGCGACGTCGCTGGCCGATCGCACGGCGGTCGTCATCGGCACCGGCATTGGCGGCGCGATCACACAGGACCAGATGGCGCGTCGCCTGTACGGCGAAGGCAACCCGCGCGTGCATCCGATGGCCATCGTGCGCGTGATGCCCAATGCGCCGGCTTCGCAGATTTCGCTCGAATTCGGCCTCCGGGGCCCGGCCTTCGCGGTGGCCAGCGCCTGTGCCTCGGCCAACCATGCCCTCGGCCAGGCGCTGTTGCTGCTGCGCAGTGGCATGGTCGAAGTGGCCGTGGCCGGTGGCACCGAGGCCTGCATCACGGTCGGCAGCGTCAAGGCCTGGGAGGCCATGCGCGTGCTGGCCGACGACACCTGCCGCCCCTTCAGCCGCCACCGCCGTGGCCTGGTGCTCGGCGAAGGCGCCGGCATCTTCGTGCTGGAGACGCTTCAGCACGCGCAGGCGCGTGGCGCGGCGATCCTGGCCGAGTTTTCCGGCGTCGGCATGTCGGCCGACGCGTCGGATATCGTGATGCCCGATGTCGGCGGCGCGGCCCGCGCCATGCGTACCGCGCTGGCGGATGGCGGACTGCGGCCGGAAGACGTCGGCTACATCAATGCCCACGGCACCGGCACGGCGGCCAACGATCCCGCCGAGACGCGCGCCATCCGCGCCGTCTTCGGCGCGCACGCGGATGCGCTGGCGGTGTCGTCGACCAAGTCCATGCACGGCCATGCGCTGGGGGCCGGCGGCGCGATCGAACTGGTGGCCGTGATCGGCGCGCTGCGTGAGGGCGTGGTGCCGCCGACCATCAACTACCTCGAGCCCGATCCCGAGTGCGATCTCGATGTCGTGCCCAACGTGGCGCAGCAGCGGCCGGTGCAGGCGGCCCTGTCGAACTCGTTCGCCTTCGGCGGCTTGAACGCGGTCGTGGCGCTGCGACGCTGGGCCTGAGCCGGGGCCCCCGACGGAGGGAGGCTGGAACCGCCTTCCGGGCGATGGGCGGTTCGGCGTGAATGTCGAAGACTGCGGGCATGTCGTTGCCACGGAGCCCGCCATGACGCAGATCGATCGCCGCACCTTCCTGGCCTGCCTGACGCCGCTGCCCGTCGGCGCCCGGGCTGGATCCACGCGCCAAGCGTCGCTGCCGCTCTTGCTCGCGCATGACGCACCGCCCGACGTGGACCCGGCGGGGCACCTCGTGAGTGAAAAGTACGACGGCGTGCGCGCCTTCTGGGACGGTCGAGCGCTGTGGTTCCGCAGCGGCCGCCCGCTGGCAGCGCCGGCGTGGTTCACGCGGTGCCTGCCGTCGACGCCGCTGGACGGTGAACTGTGGCTGGGCCGCGGCTGCTTCGATGCGCTGTCGGCGGCAGTGCGGCGGCTGGTGCCGCTGGACGACGAATGGCGGCAGGTCCGCTACATGGTCTTCGACCTGCCGGGTGCCGCCGGCACCTTCGAAGCGCGAGCCTCGACGATCGAGCGCCTCGCGCAACAGGCAAACTGGTCTCAACTCCAGGCCGTGCCGCAGACGACCTCGGCCGACCGCGCCGAGCTGCAGCGCCGGCTCGATGAAGTCGTGCGCGCCGGCGGCGAAGGCCTGATGCTGCACCGCGCCGACGCCGCCCACCACGTCGGGCGCAGCCCGGTGCTGCTCAAGCTCAAGCCGCTGAACGATGCCGAGGCTCAGGTGGTGGCCCATGTCAGCGGCCGTGGCCGGCACGCCGGTCGCCTGGGGGCCCTGCACCTGCGAACGGCCGAGGGCACCGAGTTCCTCGTCGGCACCGGCTTCAGCGACGCCGAACGCGACAGGCCGCCGCCGCTCGGCTCGTGGGTCACCTACACGTACCGCGGCACCACGGCTGCGGGCGTGCCGCGCTTTGCCAGCTTCCTGCGCCGGCGTGGCGCCTGACGCTTCAGAGCACCTCGCTGGCGAAGTCCGCCAGCCGCGAGCGCTCGCCGCGCGCCAGCATCAGGTGGCCGCCGTGCGGCCAGCCCTTGAAGCGGTCGACGGCATAGGTCAGGCCCGACGAGCCTTCGGTGAGGTAGGGCGTGTCGATCTGCGCCAGGTTGCCCAGGCAGACGATCTTGGTGCCCGGGCCGGCGCGCGTGATCAGCGTCTTCATCTGCTTGGGCGTCAGGTTCTGCGCCTCGTCGATGAGCACGAACTTGTTCAGGAAGGTGCGCCCGCGCATGAAGTTCAGGCTCTTGATCTTGATCTTGCTGCGCACCAGGTCGTTGGTCGCGGCGCGGCCCCATTCGCCGGCGCTGCGTCGCTGCGCGCCAGCACTTCCAGGTTGTCGTCGAGCGCGCCCATCCACGGGCTCATCTTCTCTTCCTCGTTGCCGGGCAGGAAGCCGATGTCGTCGCCCACCGGCACCGTGACGCGGGTGACGATGATCTCGGTGTAGCGCCGCTCGTCCAGCACCTGGCTCAGGCCGGCGGCCAGCGTCATCAGCGTCTTGCCGCTGCCGGCGGTGCCGGTGAGGGTGATGAAGTCGCACTCCGGGTCCATCAGCAGGTTGAGCGCGAAGTTCTGCTCGCGGTTGCGCGCCGTCACGCCCCAGACGGCGTTCTTGCCGTGGGTGTAGTCGCGCAGCGTCTTCAGCACCGCGGTCTTGCCGGTGATCTCGGTCACGCGCGCGTACAGCGGCGCGGCGCCCGGCGTCTCGAGGTAGACGAACTGGTTGATCATCAGCGCCGGCACCAGCGGCCCGCTGATGCGGTAGAAGGTGTGGCCGCCCTGCTGCCAGCTCTCCATGGTCTTGCCATGGCGCTCCCAGAAGTCGGCCGGCAGCGGCAGCACGCCGGTGTAGAGCAGGTCGCCGTCTTCCAGCGTCTTGTCGTTGAAGTAGTCCTCGGCCGGCAGGCCCAGCGCGCGCGCCTTGACGCGCATGTTGATGTCCTTGGACACCAGCACCACGTCGCGCTGCGGCTGCTGCTCGCGCAGGCTCTGCACCACGCCCAGGATCTGGTTGTCGGCCTTGCCCTGCGGCAGGCCGGGCGGCAGCTTGACGTCCAGCAGCGTGGTCTGGAAGAACAGCTTGCCGCCGGCCTCGCGGTGGCCGGTCTTGGCCAGCTCGATGCCGGCGGCGGTGTCGATGGCGCCGTTCTTGGCCGTGAAGCTGGCCAGGGCGTCGAGGTCGCGGCTGACCTGGCGCGCGTTGCGCGCGACCTCGCTCATGCCCTTCTTGTGGCCGTCGAGTTCCTCCAGCGTGATCATCGGCAGGAAGACGTCGTGTTCCTCGAAGCGGAACAGGCTCATCGGGTCGTGCATCAGCACGTTGGTGTCGAGCACGAAGAGCTTGGCCGGGCCGGTGCTGCGCGGCTTGCGCGGCCGCGGCGCCGGCGCGGCGCGGCGGGCGCGGCGCGTCGCGGCGCCGCGGCGGCGCGCGGCCGGCCGCGCGGCCGCGGGCGGCGGCGCAGCAGCGCGGCCTGCTGCGCGGGCGCGCGCGGCGACCGCGGTGCCGCCGTCGTGCAGGTCCAGCGCGGTCTGCGCCGGCGCCTCGTCGGCGCGCGCCTTCAGCGCGCGCTTGTCGGCCTTGGGCGCGGCCTGCGACTCGAAGTCGGCGCGCTTGCAGCAGGTCGCCTTTCCTGGAAGGGGGCTTGGGCAGGGGCATGGGGCGGTGAGCGTCAGTGAGAAAGAAAAAGCCGCACAGGCAGCTGTGCGGCTTTGCGGGTGGAGTGCGATGCGGCCGGCTGCGGCCGGCCGCCGGGATGCGGCGCGGCGATGGTCAGGCGGCCTTCTTCAGCGCCTTCACCGCCTTGAGGACTTCGTCGACATGGCCGGCGACCTTGATGCCGCGCCACTCGGCGCGCATCACGCCCTCGGCGTCGATGAGGAAGGTGCTGCGCTCGATGCCCTTGACCTTCTTGCCGTACATGATCTTGTTCTTGACCACGCCGAACATGTGGCAGAGCTTTTCTTCGGTGTCGGCGATCAGCTCGAAGGGCAGTTCGAGGTTGGCCTTGAACTTGTCGTGCGAGGCCATGTTGTCGCGCGAGACGCCGAAGACCACGGCGCCGGCCTTGACGAAGTCCTTGTGCTGGTCGCGGAACTGCATCGCTTCGGTGGTGCAGCCGGGCGTGTTGTCCTTCGGGTAGAAGTACAGCACCACGGCCTTGCCCAGCAGCGACTGCGGCGTGAACTTCACGCCGCCGGTGGCCAGGGCTTCGAATTCCGGGAGGGCTTTGTTGATGACAGGCGTCATGGATGGTGTCTCGGACTGCGCAGAATGCCGAAGCCGGCTCAACTCGAGCATTATAAATGTCTTCGCCGACGCCGGCCCGACCCGCGCAGCCGCGTTCGACGCAGCAGGGCGGCGACCACCGCGCGGCGCTCGCTGACCAGCACGTTGTAGGTGCGGCAGGCGGCCGCGGTGTCCATGGTCTCGACGCCGATGCGCCGCTCGATCAGCGCGCGCAGCCAGCGCCGGCGGCGCGAAACGCAGCCGCGCGCCGCTGCCGAAGATCACCACCTCGGGCTGCCAGCGCCAGCAGGCGCTCGAAGTGCGGCGGCGCCCAGCGCGTCGAAGGCCGCGCGCGTCCCAGGGCAGCACGGCGCCGCTCCAGGGCAGCGAGCACGCTGTGGTCGAAGGCGGTGGCGCCGACCCACACGCGCCCGGGCTCGTGGCGGGTGATGACGTTGACGCCCTGCGGGCGTGTCGGGCTGGAACTTCATGCGTGGATAATTCTAGGTTCCTCGCGCCGGAGCGCCTTCCTTGAAGCCTGAAATGAAGCCGGTGGCCAAGTCCACCAAGCTCGCCAACGTGGCCTACGACATCCGCGGCCCCGTGCTCGACAAGGCGCGGCAGATGGAGGACGAGGGCCACAAGATCATCAAGCTGAACATCGGCAACGTCGCCGCGTTCGGCCTCGAGCCGCCCGACGAGATCGTGCAGGACATGATCCGCAACCTGCCGCACGCCGCCGGCTACACCGACAGCAAGGGCCTGTTCGCGCCGCGCAAGGCGGTGGTGCACTACACGCAGGAAAAGAACATCCGCGGCGTCACGGTGGACGACGTCTACCTGGGCAACGGCGCGTCCGAGCTGATCGCGATGAGCATGAGCGCGCTGCTCAACGACGGCGACGAGGTGCTGATCCCGACGCCCGACTACCCGCTGTACACCGCCGTGGTCGGCCTGTCGGGCGGCACGCCGGTGCACTACCTCTGCGACGAGCAGGCCGGCTGGCTGCCCGACATCGACGACATCCGCCGCAAGATCACGCCGCGCACGCGCGGCATCATCGTCATCAACCCGAACAACCCGACCGGCGCGCTGTACCCCGACGGACGTGCTGCTGGAGATCGTCGAACTCGCGCGCCAGCACCAGCTGATCGTCTTCGCCGACGAGATCTACGACAAGACGCTGTACGACGGCGACACCCACACCAGCATCGCCAGCCTGGCCGACGACGTGCTGTTCGTCACCTTCAACGGCCTGAGCAAGAACTACCGCTCCTGCGGCTACCGCGCCGGCTGGATGGTCGTCTCGGGCGAGAAGCGGCATGCGCGCGACTACATCGAGGGCCTGAACATGCTGGCCTCGCTGCGCCTGTGCTCCAACACGCCGGGGCAGCTGGCGATCCAGACCGCGCTGGGCGGCTACCAGAGCATCAAGGACCTGGTGGCGCCCACCGGGCGCCTGTGCAGGCAGCGCGACCTGGCCTACGAGCTGCTGACGCAGATCCCGGGCGTGAGCGTGGTCAAGCCCAAGGCGGCGCTGTACATGTTCCCGCGCCTGGACCCCAAGGTCTACCCGATCGCCGACGACCAGCAGTTCGCCTACGAACTGCTGGCCGAGGAGAAGGTGCTGATCGTGCAGGGCACCGGCTTCAACTGGATCGCGCCCGACCACTTCCGCCTCGTCTTCCTGCCCAACGCCGACGACCTGACCGAAGCCATCGGCCGCATCGAGCGCTTCCTGTCGCACTACCGCAAACGCCACTCCGTCTGAAGCCCCATGAACACAGTGTTCGGCGAACCCCGTCGCAAGCGCGTGATCAACCGCCCATCCAGGTCGGCCTGCTCGGCATCGGCACCGTCGGCAGCGGCACCTTCGAGGTGCTGCAGCGCAACCAGGAAGAGATCCGCCGCCGCGCCGGGCGCGGCATCGACATCACGATGGTGGCCGACCTCGACACCGAACGCGCCCGCGCCATCGTCGGCGACCAGGCCCAGGTGGTGGCCGACGCGCGGCAGGTCATCGCCAACCCGGCGATCGACATCGTCATCGAACTCATCGGCGGCTACGGCATCGCGCGCACGCTGGTGCTGGAGGCCATCGCCGCCGGCAAGCACGTGGTCACCGCCAACAAGGCGCTGCTGGCCGTGCACGGCAGCGAGATCTTCGCCGCCGCGCGCGCCAAGGGCGTGATCGTCGCCTTCGAGGCGGCGGTGGCCGGCGGCATCCCCATCATCAAGGCGCTGCGCGAAGGCCTGACCGCCAACCGCATCGAGTGGGTCGCCGGCATCATCAACGGCACCACCAATTTCATCCTCTCGGAGATGCGCTCCAAGGGGCTGGACTTCGGCGCCGTGCTCAAGCAGGCGCAGCGCGCTGGGTTATGCCGAGGCCGACCCCACCTTCGACATCGAAGGCGTCGACGCCGCGCACAAGGCCACGCATCATGAGCGCCATCGCCTTCGGCGTGCCGGTGCAGTTCGACAAGGCCTACGTCGAGGGCATCACCGCGCTGCAGGCGGCCGACATCCGCTATGCCGAGCAGCTGGGCTACCGCATCAAGCTGCTGGGCATCACCAAGCGCACGCCGCGACGGCATCGAACTGCGCGTGCACCCGACGCTGATCCCGGCCACGCGGCTGATCGCCAACGTCGAAGGCGCGATGAACGCCGTGGTGGTGCAGGGCGACGCCGTGGGCACCACGCTGTACTACGGCAAGGGCGCCGGCGCCGAGCCCACGGCCAGCGCCGTGATCGCCGACCTGGTGGACATCACGCGGCTGCACACCGCCGACCCCGACCACCGCGTGCCGCACCTGGCCTTCCAGCCGGGTTCGCTGCAGGACACGCCGATCCTGCCGATCGACGCCGTGGTCACCGCCTTCTACCTGCGCCTGCAGGTGGCCGACGAGAAGGGCGTGCTGGCGCGCATCACCGGCATCCTGGCCGACAACGACATCTCCATCGACGCCGTGCTGCAGCGCGAAAGCGCCGAGGGCGAGAGGCAGACCGACCTCATCATCCTGACCCACGACACCGTGGAAGGGCGCATGAAGGCGGCGCTGGCGCAGATGCAGGCCTGCCGACGGTGCTGGCGCCGATCGTGCGCATCCGCAAGGAAGAGCTGAATTGAAGTACATCAGCACCCGCGGCGACACGCACGACCGCGCGGCTTCTCCGACATCCTGCTCGAAGGCCTGGCGCCCGACGGCGGGCTGTACCTGCCGGCGTCGTACCCGCAGCGTCGACGCGGCCACGCTGGCGCGCTGGCGCGGCCTGCCCTACGCCGAACTGGCGTTCGAGATCCTGTCGCTCTACATCGACGACATCCCGGCCGCCGACCTGCAGGCGCCTGTGCCACGCCACCTACACCGAGCAGGTCTTCGGCACGCCGCAGATCACGCCGCTGAAGCCGCTCGAGCGACGGCCTGTACCTGCAGGCCCTGTCCAACGGCCCGACGCTGGCCTTCAAGGACATGGCGATGCAGCTGCTGGGCAACCTGTTCGAATACGAACTGGCGCGCCGCGGCGAGGAGCTCAACATCCTGGGCGCCACCTCGCGGCGACACCGGCAGCGCCGCCGAATACGCCATGCGCGGCAAGCAGCGGCGTGCGCGTCTTCATGCTCAGCCCGCACGGCCGCATGAGCCCGTTCCAGCAGGCGCAGATGTTCAGCCTGCAGGACGCCAACATCCACAACATCGCCGTCGAGGGCGTGTTCGACGACTGCCAGGACATCGTCAAGGCGGTCAGCAACGACCTCGACTTCAAGCGCCAGTACCGCATCGGCACCGTCAACTCGATCAACTGGGCGCGGCTGCTGGCGCAGGTCGTCTACTACTTCGCCGGCTACTTCCAGGCCACGCAGATCGAACGACGAACGCGTGAGCTTCGCCGTGCCATCGGGCAACTTCGGCAACATCTGCGCCGGCCACGTGGCGCGCATGATGGGCCTGCCGATCGACCAGCTGGTGCTGGCCACCAACGAGAACAACGTGCTCGACGAGTTCTTCCGCACCGGCACCTACCGCGTGCGCAGCAGCGCCGAGACGCACGAGACCTCCAGCCCGTCGATGGACATCAGCAAGGCGAGCAACTTCGAGCGCTTCGTCTTCGACCTGCTGGGCCGCGACGCGGCGCGCACGCGTGAGCTGTTCGGGCCGACGCTGGCGCGCGACGGCGGCTTCACGCTCGACGCCCGCCGAGTTCGCGCCGGCCACCGCAGCGGGCGGTTTCGGCTTCGTCTCCGGCAGCAGCACGCACGCCGACCGGCTGGCGACCATCCGCGACACCTGGCAGCGCTGCGCGCACGATGATCGACACCCACACCGCCGACGGCCTGAAGGTGGCGCGCGAGCACCGGCGGCCCGGCGTGCCGATGATCGTGCTGGAGACCGCGCTGCCGGCCAAGTTCGCCGCCACCATCGTCGAGGCGCTGGGCGTGGAGCCCGAGCCGCCGGCGGCGCTGCGCGGCATCGAGGCGCTGCCCAAGCGCTGCACCGTGATGGCCGCCGACGCCGGCGCCGTCAAGCGCTACATCGAGGCGCACTGCCGATGAACGCCGACGCCCGCCCGCTGCTGAGCCTGGACGAGGCGCTGGCCCGCCTGGTGGCCGGCGCCGCGCCGCACGCCATCGCGCAGACCGAGTCGGTGTCCACCTTCGACGCGCTGGGCCGCGTGCTGGCGGCCGAGGTGCTGTCGGCGCTGGACGTGCCGCCCGAGGACAACTCGTCGATGGACGGCTACGCGCTGCACGCGGCCGACGTGCCGGCCGCCGGCACGGTGCTGCCGGTGTCGCAGCGCATCCCGGCCGGCGTGCCCGGCCAGCCGCTGCAGCCGGGCACGGCGGCGCGCATCTTCACCGGCGGCCAGGTGCCGGCGGGCGCCGACGCCATCGTGATGCAGGAGCAGTGCGAGCCCGTTGCCCGGCGACGGGCCTGGGCAGCGTGCGCGTCGAACGTGCTGCCGCAGCACGGCGCAGTGGATCCGCCGCCGCGGCGAGGACGTGCGCCTGGGCAGCGCCGTGCTGCACCGCGGCGCGCGCCTCACGCCGCAGGCGCTGGGCCTGGCGGCGTCGGTCGGCGCGGCGCTGCTGCCGGTGGTGCGGCGGCCGCGCGTGGCGCTGTTCTCCACCGGCGACGAACTGATGATGCCGGGCGAGCCGCTGCGCCCGGGGGCCATCTACAACTCCAACCGCTACACGCTGCGCGGCCTGCTGCAGGCCGCCGGCTGCGAGGTCACCGACCTGGGCATCGTGCCCGACCGGCTGGACGCCACGCGCAGCGGCGCTGCGCGAGGCGGCGGCGGCGAACGACCTCATCGTCACCAGCGGCGGCGTCTCGGTCGGCGAGGAAGACCACCTCAAGCCCGCGGCGCAGGCCGAGGGCCGGCTCGAGCACTGGCAGATCGCCATCAAGCCCGGCAAGCCGCTGGCCTTCGGCGAGATCCGCCGCGCCGACGGCAGCGCCGCGCTGCTGCTGGGCCTGCCGGGCAACCCGGTGTCGAGCTTCGTCACCTATCTGCTGTGCGTGAGCGACCGTGCTGCGCGTCGCTGCAGGGCGCGCCCGGCGGCACTGCCGGCGGGGCTGCCGATGCGCGCCGACTTCGACTGGCCGCGCCCCGACCGGCGGCGCGAGTTCCTGCGCGTGCAGCGTCAACGCCAGCGGCGGGCTGGACCTCTTCCCCAACCAGAGTTCGGGCGTGCTGACCTCGGCGGTGTGGGCCGACGGCCTGGTCGACAACCCGCCGGGGCAGGCCATCGGCCGCGGCGACACGGTGCGCTTCCTGCCGCTGGCGGAGCTGATCGCGCGATGAAGGTCCAGGTGCGCTATTTCGCTGTCGCTGCGCGAGGCCCTGGGCGCCGCGGAGACCGTGGACGTGCCCGCGGGCAGCACGCTCGGCGCGCTGCGCGACGCGCTGCTGGCCCGCGGCGGCCGCCATGCCGAGGTGCTGGCGCGCGGCCGCGCCGTGCGCTGCGCGCTGGACCAGGCCATGAGCGACGAGTCGGCGGTCGCTGCGCGACGGTGCCGAGGTGGCCTTCTTCCCGCCGGTGACCGGCGGCTGAGCGCATGGTCCGCGCGCAGCGTCGTCCGATCCAGACCGCCGACTTCGACCTCGCGGCCGAGGTCGCGGCGCTGCGCGCGGGCGACGCCGGCGTCGGCGCCGTGGCCAGCTTCGTCGGCACCGTGCGCGACCGCAACGACGGCAGCGCCGTCAGCGGCATGGAGCTCGAGCACTACCCGGGCATGACCGAACGCGCCATCGAGGCCATGATCGACGAGGCGCAGCGCCGCTTCGACATCCGCGCCGCGCGCGTCGTGCACCGCGTCGGACCGCTGCGGCCGGGCGACCAGATCGTGCTCGTGGCGGTGACTTCGGCGCACCGCGGCCAGGCCTTCCAGGCCTGCGAGTTCCTGATGGACTACCTGAAGACGCAGGCGCCGTTCTGGAAGAAGGAAACCACGCCCGAGGGCGCGCGCTGGGTCGATGCGCGCGTGGCCGACGACGCCGCGCTGGCGCGCTGGGGCATCCAGGCGGGCAACGCCTGAGGCGTGCCGCCATGGCCGAGCCCGATCGACACCCGCCAGCTGCGCAACGCGCTCGGCCGCTTCACCACCGGCGTGACCATCATCAGCTGCGTCGACGGGGCGGGCGCCTTCGTCGGCCTGACCGCCAATTCCTTCAATTCGCTCTCGCTCGACCCGCCGCTGGTGCTGTGGTCGCTGCGCGAGCCCAGCCCCAGCCTGGAGGCCTTTCTCACCGCGCCGCGCTTTGCGGTCAACGTGCTGGCCGAGGCGCAGGTGGACCTGTCGCGGCGCTTCGCGTCGGTCGCCGAAGACCGCTTTGCCGAAGGCGCCTGGGCGCTGGGCGAGCACGGCGCGCCGGTGCTGGCCGGCTGCGCGGCGGTGTTCGAGTGCGAGACCGTGTCGCAGCAGATCGCCGGGCGACCACCGCCTGTTCATCGGCCGCGTGCTGGCCTGCAGCGAATCGGCGCTGCCGCCGCTGGTGTTCCAGGCCGGGCACTACCGGCTGCTGGGGGAGATCCTGTGAGGCCGCAGGGCCGCCGGTTCGAGCGGGTCGCCGGGGCTTGCGGCCGGTGCGGCGCCGGTCCCATCGCCAATGTCGAACAGCCGGCGGCCTGCAGCGCCGCCGTCGTGTCCCTGCTGCAACACTTCGCCACCGCCGAGCGCCCATCGAGGAGACGGCCCATGCACATCGCGGGCAACCCGCAGCACCTCACCCCGCAGCAGCGTGAGCTGATCGGACATCGCGGCCGCGGCTGGGTGCGCGAGCGCTTCGCGCCGCGCGCCGCCCTGCACGACCGCGAGGCGAGCTTTCCTGTCGAGAACCACGAAGACCTGCGGCGGGCCGGCCTGCTGGCCATCTGCGTGCCCGAGCAGCACGGCGGGATGGGCGCCGACTTCGCGACCGGCGTCATGGTGGCCGCCGAGATCGGCCGCCACTGCGGCGCGACGGCGCTGGCGTTACAGCATGCACCTGTGCTCGACCCTGTGGGCCGGCTGCGTCGCGGACGCGCTGGACATGAATCCCGAGCAACGCGCCGACCACGAGCGCAACCGCGCCATCCACTACGGGCGCATCGTGCACCACGGCAAGATCTATTCGCAGCCGTTCAGCGAAGGCGGTGCGGCGGCGGCGGACAAGGCGCCTTGGGGCACGCTGGCGCGGCCGGTGGACGGCGGTTACGTGGTCAGCGGCAAGAAGATCTTCGCTTCGCTCGCCGGTGCGGCCGACTACTACGGCGTGCTCTGCACCCTGGACAGGCCCGGCGCGACGCAGCGCGATGCGCTCTACCTGGCCGTGCCGGCCGACGCGCCCGGCGTGCAGGTGGTCGGTGATGGGACCCGCTGGGCATGCGCGGCACCGTCAGCCGCACGCTGCTGCTGGACGATGTGCTGGTGCCGCACAGCGCGCGGCTGATGCCCGAGGGCCTGTACTGCCAGGCTGCGGCGCGCTTCCCGCACATGTTCGCAACGCCTGTCGCCCACCTACATGGGCATCGCGCAGGCGGCCTACGACTTCACCGTGGCCTACCTGCGCGCCGAGGTGCCCGGCATGCCGCCGGTGAAGCGCCGCATGTACCCGACCAAGCAGGTCGCGGTGGCCGAGATGCGCATCAAGCTCGAGCAGACGCGCGCGCTGTTCCTGCAGAACGCGCGCGACGCCGCGGTCGACCCCGACAAGGACACGCGCATGCGCCTGTACGCCGCGCACTACACGATCATGGAGAACGCCAACGACATCGCCCGGCTGGCCATCCGCACCTGCGGCGGCCAGAGCATGCTCAAGAGCCTGCCGCTGGAGCGCCTGTACCGCGACAGCCGCTGCGGCAGCCTGATGCTGCCGTGGACGGCCGAGCTGTGCATCGACCGGCTGGGCCGCGAGTGCCTGTACGAAGCGGGCGAGCGCGACGAGGCCATCGAGTAGGGTGCCAAGGGCTGCAGCCGGGCCTGCGCGCCCGGGGCGCCCGGCGCCCGTTGCGGCTCGGGCGATGCAAATAGGGGCCCCGAAGGGTGTGCGGCTTGAGAGGCCTCAACGCCGGCTTCCTTGGCGCGGGTTGAATCGGGTGAAGCCAGCCCCATCTCCGCTGCAACCCGGAGGAACTTGCCATGCGACTCGACAAACTCACCACCGCCTTCCAGCAGGCCCTGGGCGATGCCCAGAGCTTGGCCGTGGCGCGCGACAACCCGTATATCGAACCGGCGCACCTGCTGGCGGCGATGCTGCAGCAGCCCGACGGCCCCAAGGCGTTGCTCGACCGTGCCGGCGCCAACACTGCGGCGCTGACCACGGCCATGGAAACCGCCATCCGCAACCTGCCGCAGGTGCAGGGCGGCGGCCAGCCGGTGCAGCCCGGGCGCGACCTGCTGCAGTTGCTGCAGGCAGCCGACAAGGAAGCCACCAAGCGCGGCGACCAGTTCATCGCCAGCGAGATGTTCCTGCTGGCACTGGCCGACAGCAAGAGCGACCTCGGCGGCGTCGTGCGGGGGCACGGCCTGACGCGCAAGTCGCTCGAAGCCGCCGTGGAGGCGGTGCGGGGCGGGCAGAAGGTCGACAGCGCCGAAGCCGAAGGGCAGCGCGAAGCACTGAAGAAGTACACGCTGGACCTCACCGAGCGCGCCCGCCAGGGCAAGCTCGACCCGGTGATCGGTCGCGACGACGAGATCCGCCGCGCCATCCAGGTGCTGCAGCGGCGCAGCAAGAACAACCCGGTGCTGATCGGCGAACCGGGCGTCGGCAAGACCGCCATCGTCGAGGGCCTGGCGCAGCGCATCGTCAACGGCGAGGTGCCCGAGAGCTTGAAGGACAAGCGCGTGCTGGTGCTCGACATGGCGGGCCTGCTGGCGGGCGCCAAGTACCGCGGCGAATTCGAGGAACGGCTGAAGGCGGTGCTGAAGGAAGTGGCCGCCGACCAGGGCCGCATCATCCTGTTCATCGACGAATTGCACACCATGGTCGGTGCCGGCAAGGCCGAAGGCGCCATCGACGCCGGCAACATGCTCAAGCCCGCGCTGGCGCGCGGCGAGTTGCACTGCATCGGCGCCACCACGCTCAACGAATACCGCAAGTACGTCGAGAAGGACGCCGCGCTGGAGCGTCGCTTCCAGAAGGTGCTGGTCGACGAGCCCAGCGTCGAGGCCACGGTCGCCATCCTGCGCGGGTTGCGCGAGAAGTACGACGTCCACCACAGCGTGGAGATCACCGACCCGGCCATCGTCGCCGCGGCGGAACTCAGCCACCGCTACATCACCGACCGTTTCCTGCCCGACAAGGCCATCGACCTCATCGACGAGGCGGCGGCCAAGATCAAGATCGAGATCGACTCCAAGCCCGAGGCGATGGACAAGCTCGACCGCCGGCTGATCCAGCTGAAGATCGAGCGCGAGGCGGTGCGCAAGGAGAAGGACGAAGCCTCCATCAAGCGCATGGGCCTGATCGAGGAAGAGATCGCCAAGCTCGAGCGCGAGGCCGCCGACCTGGAGGAGATCTGGAAGGCCGAGAAGGCCCAGGCGCAGGGTTCGGCCAACGTCAAGGAAGAGATCGAGCGCATCAAGGGGCAGATCGAGGAACTCAAGCGCAAGGGCGACTTCAACCGTGTTGCGGAGCTCCAGTACGGCAAGCTGCCGGAACTGGAGAAGACGCTGCAGCGCCGCGCAGGCCAAGGAGACCGGCAAGGCCAAGGGCGCCAAGGAGGGCAAGGGCCCGCACTTGCTGCGCACGATGGTCGGCGCCGAGGAAATCGCGGAGGTCGTGTCGCGTGCCACCGGCATCCCGGTGAGCAAGCTCATGCAGGGCGAGCGCGACAAGCTGCTGCAGATGGAGACCAAACTGCACGAGCGCGTGGTGGGCCAGGACGAGGCCATCACCGCAGTGGCCGACGCCATCCGCCGTTCGCGCGCGGGCCTGTCCGACCCGAATCGGCCGCTGGGCAGCTTCCTGTTCCTGGGCCCCACCGGTGTCGGCAAGACCGAGTTGTGCAAGGCGCTGGCCGGCTTCCTCTTCGACAGCGACGATCACATGATCCGCATCGACATGAGCGAGTACATGGAGAAGCACTCGGTCAGCCGCCTGATCGGCGCGCCGCCGGGATACGTGGGCTACGACGAGGGCGGGGCGTTGACCGAGGCCGTGCGCCGCAAGCCCTACAGCGTGCTGCTGTTCGACGAGGTGGAGAAGGCGCACCCCGATGTCTTCAACGTGCTGTTGCAGGTGCTCGACGACGGCCGGCTGACCGACGGCCAGGGCCGCACCGTGGACTTCAAGAACACCGTCATCGTGATGACCAGCAACCTGGGCTCGCACCTCATCATGCAGATGGCCGGGCAGCCCAGCGAGGACATCCGCGACGCGGTGTGGGCCGAGGTGAAGCAGCATTTCCGCCCCGAGTTCCTGAACCGCATCGACGAGACCGTGGTCTTCCATGCGCTGGACCAGAAGCACATCGAGAACATCGCCCGCATCCAGCTCAAGCTGCTCGAGCAGCGGCTGGAGAAGCTGGAGATGAAGCTCGAAGTGTCGCCGGCGGCGCTGGCCGAATTGGCCAAGGTGGGGTTCGACCCCGTGTTCGGCGCGCGGCCGCTCAAGCGCGCGATCCAGCAGCGCATCGAGAACCCGGTGAGCAAGCTCATCCTGCAGGGCAAGTTCGGGCCGAAGGACGTGATCCCGGTCGACGTGGACAAGGGCGAATTCGCCTTCTCGCGCGTCGTGCACTGAGTGACCGCACTCGGCGGCGGTCGGGGTCCGGTGCACGACCGCCCCGCACCCCTTGGGGTGCGGGGCTGCACGCGCTCCTAGAATCGAGATTCCTGCGCGCGCAAACTCCAGACTCCACGCCATGAATGCCAAGCCCAACGAAGCCGCCGCGACGGCACCGGTCGTCGTCGTCGGCGCCGGCCTCGGCGGGCTGGCCACGGCGCTGCTGCTGGCCGACCGCGTGCCGGTGGTCGTGCTGGCCAAGCGAGAACTCGACGAGAGCGCCACCGCCTGGGCGCAGGGCGGCATCGTCGGCGTGCTCGGCTCCGACGACAGCGTGGCGTCGCACGTGCACGATACGCAGGACGCGGGCGCCGGTCTGGTGGACGAGCACACGGCCCGCTACGTGGCCGAGAACAGCGCCCGCGCCGTGCAGTGGCTGGTGGACGCCGGCGTGCCATTCTCCGGGGACCCCACCGGCCCGCTGGGCCTGCACCTGACGCGCGAGGGTGGCCACGCCGTGCGCCGCATCGCCCACGCCGCCGACGCCACCGGCCGCGCCATCCAGGACGCGCTGCTGGCGCGTGCCCGCGCCCACCCCAATATCTCCTTGCGCGAACGCTGGATGGCGGTGGACGTGGTGACCTCGCGCCACCTCAAGCGCATGCCGGGGCGCGACGACGAGCCGCGCTGCTGGGGTGTCTACGCGCTGGACATGGACCACGGTCGCGTCGAGACGCTGCCTGCCTCTGCGGTGGTTCTGGCCACCGGCGGCGTGGGCAAGGTCTACCGTTACACCAGCAACCCCGACACCGCCACCGGTGACGGCATCGCGATGGCCTGGCGCGCCGGCTGCCGCGTGGGCAACATGGAATTCATCCAGTTCCATCCGACCTGTCTGTACCACCCCCAGGAACGCAGCTTCCTCATCACCGAGGCGCTGCGCGGCGAGGGCGCACACCTGACCCTGCCGAGCACCGGTCCGGGGGACCCCGGCGGACGTCGCTTCATGCCGGACCACGACGAGCGTGCCGAACTGGCGCCGCGCGACATCGTGGCGCGCGCCATCGACTTCGAGATGAAGAAGCACGGCCTGGACCACGTCTGGCTGGACGCACGGCACCTCGGCGAGGCCTTCCTGAAGGAGCACTTCCCGACCATCCACGCACGCTGCCTGCAACTCGGCATCGACATCGCGCGCGAGCCGATCCCGGTGGTGCCGGCGGCGCACTACACCTGCGGTGGCGTCGTCACCGACCTCGAAGGTCGCACCGACCTGCCGGGCCTGTACGCGGTGGGCGAGACGACCTACACCGGGTTGCACGGCGCCAACCGCCTCGCCAGCAACTCGCTGCTCGAATGCGTCGTGCTGGGCCGCAGTTGTGCCGAGCGCATCCTGAGCCAGCCGCCGCAGGCGTTGCCGCCGCTGCCGCCCTGGGACGAAAGCCAGGTCGAGGACGCCGACGAGCAGGTCGTCATCTCGCACAACTGGGACGAGTTGCGTCTGGTGATGTGGAACTACGTCGGCATCGTGCGCACCACCAAGCGGCTGGAGCGTGCGCTGCACCGCATCAAGCTGCTGCGCGGCGAGATCGACGAGTACTACGCCAACTTCCGTGTCAACCGCGACCTGCTGGAGTTGCGCAACCTGGTGGTGTGTGCCGAGTTGATCGTCCGCTCGGCGCTGCACCGCCACGAGAGCCGAGGCCTGCACTACAGCCGCGACTTCCCGCATGCGCTGCCGGTGAGCTTCCCGACCGTGTTGACGAGACAGGCACGCAGCAAGTCGCGCTGATGCGCGGCGCTCAGGTCGCGACCAGCACCCGCATCGAGAAGTCCACTGCGCGCAAGTCTTTCGTCAACTTGCCGATCGAGATGCGGTGCACGCCCGTTGCGGCGATGGTGCGCAGCTGATCGAACTGCACGCTGCCCGACACTTCGAGCAGTGCACGGCCGGCGTTGACGGCCACGGCCTCGCGCATGCGTTCGAGGTCGAAGTTGTCCAGCAGCACGCTGGTGGCGCCGGCGGCGAGTGCCTCGCGCAACTGCGCCAGGGTCTCGACCTCGATCTGGATCTCCACGCCGGCGTCGAGTGCGCGTGAATTGGCGAGCACCTGCGTCACGCTGCCGGCGGCGGCGATGTGGTTCTCCTTGATCAGGATGCCGTGCCACAGGGCCAGGCGCTGGTTCTGGCCACCGCCAACGCGCACCGCGTATTTCTGCGCCTGACGCAGCCCAGGGATCGTCTTGCGCGTGTCGAGGATCGCGCAGCCCTGCGGCAGCGGGGAGGCGCCGGCCACGGCATCGACGTGCTGGCGCGTCACGGTGGCGGTGGCCGACAGCAACTGGATGAAATTGAGCGCCGGCCGCTCGGCGGCGAGCAGGGCGCGGGCGTCGCCGCGCAGCGTGACGACGGTCTGGTCCGGTGTCATCCAGGCACCTTCGTCGACCTGCCATTCGACGGCCGCGCTCGCGTCCAGCGCGTGCACGACGCCGTCGAACCAGTCGCGGCCGCACAGGACGGCGGCCTCGCGTGCGATCACGCGTGCCTGCAACTGGCGGCCCGCCGGCACGAGCAGGCCGGTCCAGTCGCAGGTGCCGACGTCCTCGGCCAGCGCGTCGCGGACGTTGCGCTGGCGCGCCTCTTCCAGCGTCTCGTTGTGGTCGGCAAAACCAGTCATTCGTGCACCCTACGGCCTGCGGCCGGTCCCGCCAGGCGGGAATTCGCCCTCGGCAGAGCCTCGGTGCTCATGCAACGCCCACGTTCGGCACGAAGCCGCTGCGCGGCTGCGCCAGGCTGGCCGGGTTGGCCTTGACGAATTCGAGCATGCGCTCGATGCAGCCCAGCGCCTGGCTGCGCACCGGTTCGGGCACCAGCACCTCGCCGCTGCCGGTCTCCAGGCAGGCGACCACGCCCTGCATCGCGTTCATCGCCATCCACGGGCAGTGGGCGCAGCTCTTGCAGGTGGCGCTGACGCCGGCCGTGGGGGCTTCGAGCAGCGTCTTGCCCGGGGCCAGCTGGCGCATGCGGTGCATGAGCCCCTTGTCGGTGGCCACGATGTAGGTCTGTGCGCTGCCGTCGACGACCGCGTTGAGCAACTGGGTCGTCGAGCCCACGACGTCGGCCTGCGCCACCACGCTGCGCGGCGACTCGGGGTGCACCAGCACCTGTGCGCCCGGGTGCTGGCGGCGCAGCAGCTCGAGCTCGAGCCCCTTGAATTCGTCGTGCACGATGCAGTCGCCGTGCCACAGCAGCATGTCGGCACCGGTCTGCTCCTGGATCCAGCGGCCGAGGTGGCGGTCCGGTGCCCACAGGATCTTCCGACCCTGCGCGTGCAGGTGCTGCACGATGGCCAGCGCGCAGGAACTGGTCACCATCCAGTCGGCGCGCGCCTTGACCGCCGCACTGGTGTTGGCGTAGACGACGACCTGACGGTCGGGGTGGGCGTCGCAGAAGGCGGCAAACTGGTCCGGTGGGCAGCCCAGGTCCAGCGAGCAGGTGGCTTCCAGGTCGGGCATCAGCACCCGCTTGCCGGGCGACAGGATCTTGGCGCTCTCGCCCATGAAGCGCACGCCGGCCACGACGAGCGTCTGCGCCGGGTGGTCGCGGCCGAAACGCGCCATCTCCAGCGAGTCGGCCACGCAGCCCCCCGTGGCCAGCGCCAGGTCCTGCAGGTCGCCATCGACGTAGTAGTGGGCCACCAGCACGGCGTCGTGCTGCTTCAGCAGCGCTGCCGCACGGTCGCGGGCCAGCTCACGCTCGGCCGGGCCCAATGGCGCCGGCACGCGGGCCCAGGCGTGCTCGGTGCTGCAGGTGCCGCGGGCGTCCTGCCGGGTGTAGTCGTAGAGGGTTTGCGCCATATCGTCGACAGAAACTGACAGACTATCGTAACTCTGCCCTCCGGCAGTTGCCCAGACTTGCTGCATGCACACCACCGCCCTCCCGGCCTCCGCGCTGCGCCGCGATGCCACCGTCATCGGCCTCGTCGGCATGGCGCACAGCATCAGCCACTTCAGCCAGCTCCTGCTGGCCCCGCTGTTCCCGTGGCTGAAGGAGGCGTTCGCGGTCAGCTACGCCGAACTCGGGCTGCTGATGACCATCTTCTTCGTCGTCTCGTGCGTCGTGCAGGCGGCCTCGGGCTTCTGGGTCGACCGCTACGGCCCGCGGCCGGTGCTGTTCGCCGGGCTGACGATGATCGGCCTGGCGGCGCTGGGCTTTGCGGCCAGCGCCAGCTACGCGATGCTGGCGCTGTTTTCGGTGTTGGCCGGCATCGGCAACGGTGTCTTCCACCCGGTGGACTACACCTTGCTGAACCGCAAGATCGGCAAGGCGCGGCTCGGCCATGCGTACAGCGTGCACGGCATCAGCGGCAGCCTGGGCTGGGCGCTGGCGCCGGCGCTGCTGGTGCCGCTGACATTGGCCTATTCGTGGCGCGTGGCGCTGCTCGCCGCCGCCGCGCTGGTGTTCGGCGTGCTGATGGTGCTGTGGTGGCAGCGTGAGCGGCTCACCGTCGAACTCGCAGCGCCGGCCGCGGCGCAGACGCCGGATGCAACCCTCGCCGAGGGCACGTTCGACTTCCTGCGCATCCCGGCGGTGTGGGTGTGCTTCGCCTTCTTCTTCTTCTTCGCCGGAGCGTTGTCGGTGGTGCAGACCTTCGCGCCCGAAGCTGCACGCCAGTTGCACGCGGTGCCGCAGCATCTGGCCGCGATGTGCCTGACGATCTACATGCTGTGCAGCGCCGGCGGCACGCTGGTCGGCGGCTTCCTGGCATCGGACCCCGCGCGCAGCGAGCGCATCGTCGCCGCCGCCTTCGGCGCCGCGGCGATGGTCGCGCTCGTCATCGGCCTGGGCAGCGTGCCGGCTTTCGCGGTGCCGGTCCTGTTCGGCGCCATGGGGCTGGTCTCGGGCATGGCCGGGCCGTCGCGCGACCTGCTCGTCAAGCGCTCGAGCCCGGACAACGCCACCGGCCGCGTCTACGGCGTCGTCTACGCCGGGCTCGACATCGGCCAGGCCGTGGTGCCGCTGGTGATCGGGCCGCTGATGGACCACGGCCGCTACGCCAGCGTCTGGCTGGCGCTGGCGCTGCTGCAGGGCGTGCTGATCGTCAGCGCGTTCAACGTGCGAGCGCGTGCGGCGCACGGCGCTGAAGGGGGCCTGAGGAGCCGGCCTCAGACGCAGTTGCGGTGGCGTTCGATGCAGGTGTCGAGCACCTCGCCGCCGTCGCGCTGCCACCAGTTCCTCGCCGAGAAGATCTCGACTTCGCTGTAGCCGGCAAAGCCCTGCGCCTCGACCTCGGCACGCAGGCTGCGGAGGTCGATCACGCCGTCGCCCATCATGCCGCGGTCCTCGAGCAGGTCGGTGGTGGGCACGAGCCAGTCGCAGACGTGCAAGGCCAGCAGCCGCTCGCGGCCGGCGCGTTCGATCTGCCGGGCGAGCTTGGGGTCCCACCAGACGTGATAGGCGTCCACCGCCACGCCGAGTGCGCCGCTGCGCCCCGGGTCCAGCGCGTCGCACAGGTCCAGCGCCTGCTCGAGCGTGTTGATGCAGGCGCGGTCGGCGGCGTACATCGGGTGCAGCGGTTCGATGGCCAGCGGCATGCCGCGTTCACGGGCATCCGCCAGCAGTGCCGCCACGCCCTCGGCGACCTGCTCCCTGGCGCCGGGCAGGTCCTTGTGCGCGGGCCGTCCCGCCAGCGCGCCGGGCAGGCCGCCGACCACCAGCACCAGGCAGGCGGCGCCGAGTTCGCAGGCCTCGTCCAGCGCGCGCCGGTTGTCGTCGCGCACGGCCTGGCGGCCGGCGGCGTCGCTGTAGGTGAACATGCCGCCGCGGCAATAGCCCGACAGCTCGAAGCCGTGCGCCTTCACGGCGCGTGCCGTGGCCGCCAGGCCTGCGGCGGCGACCTGGTCGCGCCAGGGTGCGATGGCGCGGATGCCGCGCGCGGCGCAGGCATCCAGGATCTGCAGCAGCGGCCAGTCCTGCCCGCGCTGCTTGCGCACCGTGGCGGTGTTGATCGACAGCCAGCGGTGGTCGGCGCTGAAGTCCCTCACGCGTCGACTCCGTGCAATGCCAGCAGGTGCCGCATGCGCGCCAGCGAGCGTTCCGGGTCCTCGATCAACCCGGCCGCGTCGGCCAGCCGGAACAGTTCGCACAGGTGGGGCAGGGAACGCGTGCTCTGCTGCCCGCCGACCATCACGAAGTGGTCCTGGTGGCCGTTGAGCCAGGCCATGAAGACGACGCCGGTCTTGTAGAAGCGCGTGGGGGCGCGGAAGATGTGGCGCGACAGCGGCACCGTCGGCGCCAGGATGGCGTGGAAGCGCGCTTCGTCGCCCGCCGCCAGTGCGGCGAGCGCGGCGCTCGCCGCCGGTGCGATGGCGTCGAAGATGCCCAGCAGCGCGTCGCTGTGCCGCTGCGTCGCATGTGCGCCGACGCCGTCGCCCGCGATCAGCTCGGCATAGTTGAAGTCGTCGCCGGTGTACATGCGCACGCCCGGCGGCAGCCGGCGGCGCATCGCGATCTCCTGGTCCTTGTCGAGCAGCGAGATCTTGATGCCGTCGACCTTGGAGGCATGGGCCTCGATGATGCCCAGCGCGGTGTCCATGGCCGCACGCGTGTCGGCGCTGCCCCAGTAGCCCTTCAGCGCCGGGTCGAACATGTCGCCCAGCCAGTGCAGGATCACCGGCTCGCGCGCCTGGCGCAGCACGCGGTCGTAGACGCGTTCGTAGTCGGCCGGGCTGGTGGCGACACGGGCCAGCGCGCGGCTGGCCATCACGATCAGGCGGCCGCCCAGCGCTTCGATGGCGGCCATCTGTTCTTCATAGGCGCGGATCACGTCGTCGACCGAACGCGCCGCTTCGGGCGCCAGGTGGTCGGTGCCGCAGCCGCTGGCCAGGAAGGCGCCGGGCATGTCGCGCGCGGCTTCGATCGAGCGGCGGATCAGCTCCAGCGAGGTCGGCCAGTCCAGCCCCATGCCGCGCTGCGCGGTGTCCATGGCCTCGGCCACGCCCAGGCCCATGGACCACAGGCGGCGGCGGTAGGCGAGGGTGGCGTCCCAGTCGATCGCGCAGTCCAGCCAGGGGTCGATGGCGGCGCGCGCATCGGCCACCACGTGGGCGGCCGAGTAGGCGATGCGCGTGAGCTGGGTGCCGGGTGCCGCCGGCGTGAACGAGCCGGGGCCCCGCAGCGTGTAGGGCTGCAGCGTGCCGGTCGGGCATGGTGGGCAGGGTGATCTGCATGCGGAGCCTCCTGAGCGTCGACGAGCGTCCAGCGGCGGCACGTCGATCCAGCGCCGTTCGCGCCAGCACTGCAAGCGCCGCTTCGACCAGCTGCACGCCCTTGGCGCCTTCGGGCAGCGTCCAGCGGTAGGGCGCGTCCTCGGCCACGTGGCGGATGAAGGCCTCCCACTGGATCTTGAAGCCGTTGTCGTAGACCTCGGTGTCGGGCACCTCCTGCCACTGGTCGAAGAAGTCCATCGTCTGCTTGACGTCCGGGTTCCACACCGGTCGCGGCGTCGCGACCCGGCTCTGCGCGCGGCAGTCCTGCAGCCCGGCCACCGCCGAGCCGTGCGTGCCGTCGACGTGGAAGGTGACGAGGTCGTCGCGCCGCACGCGGGTCGTCCACGAGCTGTTGACCTGCGCGATCGACCGGCTCGCCCTGGTCGCCCCTGAGCTGGAAGGTGGCGTAGGCGGCATCGTCGGCGGTGGCGGCGTAGGGCTGACCGGCCTCGTCCCAGCGCTGCGGGATGTGCGTGGTGCCGAGGCAGGAGACCGACTGCACCTCGCCGAACAGGTTGTCCAGCACATAGCGCCAGTGGCAGACCATGTCGAGGATGATGCCGCCGCCGTCCTCGGCGCGGTAGTTCCAGCTCGGGCGCTGGATCGGCTGCAGGTCGCCTTCGAAGACCCAGTAGCCGAACTCGATGCGCACCGAAAGCAGGCGGCCGAAGAAGCCGGCGCGCTTGAGCATCGCCAGCTTGCGCAAGCCGGGCAGGAACAGCTTGTCCTGCACCGCGCCGTGCTTGAGGCCCGAAGCCTGCGCCAGGCGCGCGATCTCCACCGCCTCGTTCAGGTTGGTGGCGATCGGCTTCTCGCAGTAGACGTGCTTGCCGGCGCGCAGGGCCTGCGCCAGCAGGGTGGGGCGCATCTGCGTCGTGCCGGCGTCGAAGAAGACCGTGTCCTCGGGGTTGGCCAGCGCGGCATCGAGGTTGGTGCCCCAGCGCTCGATGCCGTGGGCATGCGCCAGCGCCTCGATCTTCTCGGCGTTGCGGCCGATCAGCACCGGGTCGGGCATGACTCTGCTGCCATCGGCGAGCAGCACGCCGCCTTGCGGCGGATGGCGACGATGGAGCGGATCAGGTGCTGGTTCATGCCCATGCGCCCGGTCACGCCATGCATCACGATGCCCAGTCGTTCTGTGCTCATAAGGGTCCTCGGTCGGTTTGGGTAGTTCAGCTGATGCGCAGCTTGAGCGTGTCGTCGTAGGGCAGCGCGGGATGTTCGAAGGTGGGTGTGCGCGTTGACATAGTGCAGCGCGCAGGCGCGGCGCCAGCGCGGGACAGGTTGGGTGCCGACTGGTGGATGGTGTTGCCGTGGTGGAAGGACACGCCGCCGCGCATCACCGGCGCCGGGCTCATCGGCTGGCGCGCCAGGATCTCTGCCGGCAGCTGCAGGTTGTAGGGCTCGTCGACCGGGGCGACATGCGGGTAGACGGGGCCCGCGGTTCGATCCGTCGCCGAAATACAGGCAGCCGTTTTCCAGCGTCGCATCGTCGAGGGCGATCCAGGCCGTGACCACGCCTTCGTTGTCGTTGGGGCCGAAGTAGAAATTGTCCTGGTGCGCCGGCTTCGGGCCGCCGCCTTCCGGCGGCTTGAAGAAGATCTGGCTGAAATAGACCGAGACGCCGGGGCCGATCAGCGATTCGACGATATCCACCAGCGCCGGCGTGGCGCCAGCCGGCGCACGGCATCGCGATGGTGGTGCGGGTTGTCGAGCTTGCGCAGCACTGGCGCGCCTTGACGCCGCCATCGAGGTACCAGGCGCGCTGGTCCGGCGGCAGACTCGGCCAGGAACTCCTCACCCCAGGCCTGGATGTCGGCCACCAGCGCCTCGGTCGCGGGCGCATCGAACAGGCCCGGCACCGTGAGGTGGCCGCAGATGGCGGTAGATCGCCCGCTCGCATTCGGTCAGCGCCATCGGTGCACTCCTGGCTGGCTGCGGGCGGTATGCGCCGCGCGCGCTAATCCCTGATTGGTGAATTACTGTAAGTCCGGCCTGCCGATTGGCGTCAAGCAGCGATGCCTCTGATGCTGCCTTTGATCTTGACGCGTCCGGTCGCCGGCGCATAGCATGATTCATCACTATTCAGTTAACACGACGGAGTTGCCCATGCCCAGGATCCGGACCACGGTCGTCGGCTCGTACCCGATCCCCGACTGGCTCGTCGCCAACCCGTCGGAGCAGGCGCTGATGGACGCGACGCGCGTCGTCATCGGTACCCAGGAACAGGCCGGGGTGGACGTGGTGTGCGACGGCGAGCTCTACCGCTTCGACATCAACCACCCCGAAACCAACGGCATGATCGAGTACTTCGTGCGGCCGATGGACGGCATCACGCAGCGTTTCTCGTTCGACGACCTCATCGCCTACCGCTCCAAGAGCGGCATGAAATTCCGCACCCGGCCGCCGGGCACCGTGGTCGGCCCCATCGGCCACGGCAGCCTGGACCTGCCGCTGGCCTGCGCACGCGCCAAGGCGCTGGCCACGCGCACCTTCAAGTTCACCGTCACCGGGCCGCACATGCTGGCCAAGACGCTGATCGACAAGCACTACCGCGACACGCCGCGAACTGGCGCATGCCATCGCCGATGCGCTGGCCGCGCAGGTGCGGCACCTCGACGCCGACGTGGTGCAGATCGACGAAGCCAACCTGCCCGGTCACCCCGAGGAATGGGAGTGGGCGGCCTCGGCGATGAACCGCGTGCTCGACGCCGTGCCGGGCACGCCGGCCGTGCACCTGTGCTTCGGCAACTACGGCGGGCAGACGGTGCAGAAGGGCACCTGGGACAAGCTCATGAACTACCTGAACGCGCTGCACGCCGACCACGTGGTGCTGGAATGCGCGCACCGGCCGGTCGACGAACTGCTGGCCTTTCGCGACCTCAAGCCCGAGATCGGCTTCGGCCTCGGCGTCGTCGACATCAAGGTCACCGACGTCGAGAGCGCCGACCAGGTGGCGCGCGCCATCGAGCGCGCCGAGAAGGTGCTCGGCGAAGGCCGCGTGAAGTACATCCACCCCGACTGCGGCTTCTGGATGCTCAAGCGCCCGATCGCCGACGCCAAGATGCGTGCGCTGAGCCTGGGCCGCGATCGCTACGAAGGCATCGCGGCCTGAGGCCGGGAAGACGACGACCATGAACCCCCTGCCCACGCAGCTTCGAGGACGTCGAGGCGCTCGAGGACCTTCATGAGCGAGCCGACGCCGGCGCTGGTGGCCGACCTCGCGCGCATCGACGGCGACATCATGGTGCTCGGCGTGGGCGGCAAGATGGGCCCCACGCTGGCGCGCATGGCCAAGCGCGCGGCGCCCGGCCGGCGCGATCATCGGCGTGGCGCGTTTCAGCGACCCGGGCGCTGAAGCGCGACGCTCGAGCGTCATGGCGTCGAGTGCATCGCCTGCGACCTGCTCGATCGCGACGCGCTGCAGCGCCTGCCCAACGTGGCCGACGGCGTGCGCAACCTCGTCTTCATGGCCGGCCACAAGTTCGGCGCCGCGGGCAACCCGTCGCTGACCTGGATGATGAACGTCGGCGTGCCCGGCGATGGTGGCCGAGACCTTTCGCGAGATGCGCATCGTCACCTTCTCCACGGCCTGCGTCTACCCCTTCGTGCCGGTCGACGGGCCGGGCGCCGGCGAGGACGTGCCGGCGACGCCGCCGCCGGGCGACTATGCCTGGTCCTGCGTCGGCCGCGAGCGCATGTTCGAGCATGGCTCGCAGCGCTGGGGCACGCCGGGGCGGCTGGTGCGCCTGTCCTACGCCATCGACATGCGCTACGGCGTGCTCTACGACGTCGCCAGCAGCGTCTATCGCCGGGCAGCCGGTGGACGTGACGATGGGCCATGCCGACGTCATCTGGCAGGGCGACGCCAACGAGCAGGCGCTGCGCCTGCTGGCGCATTGCACGACGCCGGCGACGCCGATCAACGTCACCGGACCGCGCCACACCAGCGTGCGTTGGCTGGCCGCCGAGTTCGGCAAGCGCTTCGGCCGCACGCCGGTGCTGACCGGGCAGGAGGCGCCGACCGCCTGGCTCATCGACACGGCGCAGGCGCAGGCCCTGTTCGGGCTGCCGCGTGTGCCGGTCGAGACCATGATCGACTGGGTCGCCGACTGGGTGCGGCGTGGCGGGCCGAGCCTGGGCAAGCCGACGCACTTCCCGACGCGGGATGGCAAGTACTGAAGCCGGCGCGCCGGCGGCCATCGCGCCGCTGACGGCGGCCGACCTGCCGGGCGCGCTGGCGCTGTCGGCGTCGGCGCACTGGAACCAGAACGAAGCCGACTGGCGCACGATGCTGCAGCTGGGGCGCGGCTGGGGCATCCATGCCGCCGGCGCCGACGGCCAGCGATGCGCTGGCCGCATCGACCGTCGTGCTGCCCTACGGCGCCGACTTTGCCTGGGTCAGCATGGTGCTGGTGCTGCCCGAGTTCCGCCGCCGAGGCTACGCCAGCCTGCTGCTGCGCCATGCGCTCGATGCGCTGGCCGCCGAGGGCCGCGCCGCGGTGCTGGACGCCACGCCGGCCGGCCATGCGGTCTATGTGCAGGAGGGCTTCGCCGACACCTGGGGCTTTGCGCGCTGGCGGCGCGAAGCCCGGGCGGCCCTGGCGCCGACCGGCAGCGTCCGCCACGGGCTGCGGCCACGCGCGCGCTGACCGACGACGACTGGCCGGCGATCGAGGCCATGGACACGCCGGCCTTCGGCGCCCAGCCGGCTGCCGCTGCTGCGCAGCGCTGGCGCAGCGTCTGCCGCAGTCGGCGCGCGTGGTGGAGCAGGGCGGCCGACTGCGCGGCTTCGTGCTCGGCCGCGACGGCCGCGAGGCCTGCCAGATCGGCCCGCTGCTGGCCGACGACGCCGGCACGGCGCGGGCCTTGCTGGCCGACGCGCTGCAGGCGCATTGACGGGGCCGGTCTACGTCGACCTGCTGGACGGCCGCGACGACGCTGCAGGCCTGGCTGCAGCGGCAGGGCTTCGCCTTCCAGCGCCCGTTCACGCGCATGGTGCACGGCCGAAAGGAAGCGCCGGGCGAACCCGGCGCGATCATGCTCGTGGCCGGCCCGGAACTCGGCTGACCGGCTCCGGCGCGGACGACTACTTCGTCATCTTGATCGAACGGTCGAGGAACTCGTTCGTGTAGGTGGTCTTGACGTCGAAGGGCTTGTCGATGCCCGATGTACTCGCGCACCAGCTCGTAGTCGGCGGCCATGCGCGCATCGTCGTGGATGCCGAGCGCGACCTCGCGCGAATACTTGTCGCTCATCAGCTTCTCGACCAGGCTCCAGTTGGTGAGTTCGTTGTCGAACTTGAGCGCGCCGTTGGCGTCGATCAGCGCCTGCACGCAGGGGTTGGGCTCCTTCACGCAGGCGGCAAACGCGCGCTGCGTGACCTTCACGAACTTGTCGACCAGCGGCTTGTTCTCGGCCAGGAACTTGGCGTTGACGATGATCGAATTGCCGTAGGGGTTGAGCCCGGCGTCGCGCCAGGCGAGGAAGCCCATGTCGTCGCCGAGTTCGCGCTGGAAGATGTGGTGGATGTTGTAGAACGACGTCGTGACGTCGATCGACTTGGCCTTCAGCGAAGCGAGCTTGGCATTGGCGTCGATGTTGACCCAGGTCACCGACTTGGGGTCGATCTTGTTGGCCTTGGCCAGCGCCGGCCACATCACGCGCGCGCCGTCGGCGGCGGGGTTGCCGATCTTCTTGCCGACGAAAGTCCTTGACGCCGGTGATGCCCGAGCTCTTCAGCCAGTACATGCCCTGCGGCGAATTGGCGTAGACGTTGAACACCGCCACCGTGTCGGCGCCCTTGCCCTTGGCGACGAGCACGCCGCCCATGTCGGCCAGGCCGATCGGCGTGGCGCCGGCGCCCACGCGCTGCGTGGCCAGCGCCGAGCCCTTGCCGGGTTCGAGATTGAGGTCGATGCCTTCCTTGGCATACCAGCCCAGCTTCTTGGCGTAGTAGTAGGGTGCGTGGTCGCCGCCCGGCACCCAGTTGAGGACGAAGTCGATCTTCTTCTGCGCCTGCGCCGAGGCCGACGCGAACAGGGCCGCGACGGCGGCGCCGAGTATCAGTCGCTTGTTCATGCTGTCTCCGAAGAGCCTGCGGGGGGTGGATGATGCGGCTCCGCGCGGCGCGGAGCCGGGCGCGTTGACGGACCCTCACCGGTGCGCTACAGTAAATTCACCGGCTGGTGATTTGACGAATCCAGTATAGAACAACGGGGACCACTTTCCCCCATGGCCGGCCACGGCGCCCATCCCGAGTTTTCCCTATGTCTGCCACTGGTCCGACTGGCCCGCCGAGACGCTGGCGCTGCTGCGCCGGGGCACCGTGATTCCGGCGCATCCGCTGGCCCTGGACAGCTCGCGCCGGCTCGACACGCGGCACCAGCGCGCCCTGACGCGCTACTACATCGACGCCGGCGCCGGCGGCCTGGCGGTGGGCGTGCACTCGACGCAGTTCGCGATCCGCGACGTCGGGCTCTACGAGCCGGTGCTCGAACTCGCCGCCCGCACGGCGCGGGAATGGACGCAGCGTCCGCTGGTGTTGATCGCCGGCCTGGCCGGGCGCACCGAGCAGGCCTGCGCCGAGGCCCGCGTGGCGCGCGCGCATGGCTACCACGCCGGCATGCTGTCGCTGGCGGCGATGAAGGGTGCCTCGGTCGACGAACTGGTGGCGCATTGCGAGGCCGTGGCCGCGGTGATGCCGCTGGTCGGCTTCTATCTGCAGCCGGCGGTCGGCGGCATCCACCTGCCGGCGGAGTTCTGGCGCCGCTTCGCCGCCATCGACAACGTCGTCGCCATCAAGATGGCGCCCTTCGACCGCTACCGCACGCTCGACGTCGTGCGCGGCGTCGTCGCCGCCGGCGCCGAGGACCGCGTGACGCTGTACACCGGCAACGACGACCACATCGTGCTCGACCTGCTGGTGCCCTACGCCGTGCGGCGCGGCAGCGAGCAGGTCACGGTGCGCATCCGCGGCGGCCTGCTCGGGCACTGGAGCGTGTGGACGCGCAGTGCGGTCGAGCAGCTGCAGCGCATCCACGCGGCCGTGCAGGCCGGCGCCGTGGACCCCGCGCTGCTGGCGCTGGACTCGCGCGTCACCGACTGCAACAGCGCCTTCTTCGACGTCGCCAACGGCTTTGCCGGCTGCATCCCGGGCTGCCACGAGGTGCTGCGGCGCCAGGGCCTGCTGCAAGGCATCTGGTGCCTGGACCCGAACGAGACGCTGTCGCCCGGCCAGGCCGACGGAGATCGACCGCGTCTGCCGCGAGCATGCCGACCTGGCCGACGATGCGTTCGTGGCCGCGAACCTGCGAACGCTGGCTGAGCTGAAGCCGGCCACGACCGCGACTTCCCCGCATGGACCTCCTGAACTCCAAGCTCGGCCGCTACACGCTGGGCGTCGACCGCGCACCTGCTGCTGCTGCTGGCCTGGTACCTGTTCGTGCGCCTGGGCGAGGTGCCGCAAGTTCGTGATGCCGTCGCCGGCCGACACGCTGGCGGCGCTGTTCGTCGCCGGACTACGGCTGGTGGGCGAATACCCTGGTCACCGCCACCGAGATCTTCGGCGGCTATTCGCTGGCGCTGGTCGTCGGCGTGCTGCTGGCGCTGCTGTTCACCTGGTCGAAGACGCTCGAGGCGCTGATGCTGCCGCTGCTGGTCACGCTGAACATGATTCCCAAGGTGGCGCTGGGCCCGCTGATCATCGTCTGGTTCAAGTACGGCGTGTTCCCGAACTCGATGATGGCGTTCTCGATCGCGGTCTTCCCCATCCTGCTGACCACGGCGCGCGGGTTGCGCGAGATCGAGCCCGACCTGCTCGACCTCGTGCGGTCGCTGCGCGGCTCGCGCTGGCAGCTGTTCACCAAGATCCAGCTGCCCGGGGCGCTGCCCTATGTCTTCGCCGGCATGAAGGTGGCGGCGATCCTGGCCGTGGCCGGCGCCATCGTCGGTGAGTTCCTGGGCTCCGACCGCGGCCTGGGCTACCTGATGCTGCAGGTGCAGGTGACGCTCGACACGCCGGCCATGTTCATGGCGGTGATCCTGATCACGCTGCTGGGCATGCTGCTGTACGGCATCGTCATGCTGCTGGAGCACCTCTTCGTCGTGAAGGACGCGCGCGTCTCATGAGCAACCTGGCCACCGACTCCCCGCACGCATCGGCGGCGCCGCCGCGGCCTGCCGGCCGAGCCCTTCATCCACCTCGCGGGGGTCAGCAAGGTCTACCGCAGCGGGCGCAAGGAGCATCTCGCGATCTCGGACGCCACCTTCGACGTCCAGGCCGGCGAACTGGTGGCGCTGGTCGGGCCGTCGGGCTGCGGCAAGTCGACGCTGCTGAAGATCCTGGCCGGCCTGCACGGGCACGACCAGGGCACGGTGCGCATCGGGTCCGCCAGCCACCCCTTCGACCCGGCGCGCGACATCGGCATGGTGTTCCAGGCGCCGCTGCTGCTGAAGTGGCGCCGCATCCTCGACAACGTGCTGCTGCCGGCGGAGCTGCTCGGCCTGCCGATGGCGGCGGCCAAGGAGCGTGCGCGCGAGCTGCTCGCGCTGGTCGGCCTGACCGGCTACGAGGACAAGTATCCGTACGAACTGTCCGGCGGCATGCAGCAGCGCGCCGCGATCGCGCGTTCGCTGATCCACGACCCCAAGCTGGTGCTGATGGACGAACCCTTCGGCGCACTGGACGCGCTGACGCGCGAGAAGATGAACCTGGAACTGCTGCGCATCTGGAAGGAGTCCGGCAAGACCATCATCTTCGTCACGCACGGCATCTCGGAGGCGGTCTTCCTGGGCTCGCGCGTCGTCGTCCTCACCGCCGGCCCGGCCCGCATGGCCGACAACTTCGAGATCCACCTGCCGCACCCGCGCACGCTGGACATGAAGACGCAGGAACAGTTCGGCGTCTACACGCGGCGCATCTACCGCCTGCTGGGCATGGAATGACGGTGGGCCTGCCATGAACACCGCACCCCGTCTGGCCATCGAAAGCATCGACCTGTTCGAGCGCGATGTCAGGCTGCGCATGCCGTTTCGCTTCGGCGTCGTCACGCTGACCCAGGCGCCGCAGGTCTTTGCGCGCGTGCGCATCCGGCTCGCCGACGGCCGCAGCGGCGAGGGCATGGCGGCCGAGTTGCTGGCGCCCAAGTGGTTCGACAAGAACCCGGCGCTGAGCAACGAAGACAACTTCGACCAGTTGCGCGCGGCGCTCGGCATCGCGCGCGAGCTCTACCTCGGCGGCGCGAGCGAGAGCGCCTTCGGGCACTTCTGCCGCCACTACCGCGCCCAGATCGAGCGCGCTGCGGCGAGGGGACTCAATTCGCTGGTCGCCAATTACGGCCCGGCGCTGATCGACCGCGCCGTGCTCGATGCGCTGTGCCGCGCGCTGCAGCAGCCTTTTCACGCCGTCATTCGGCACAACCTCGTGGGCATCGGCGCCACCGAGCTGTGCCCCGACCTGGCCGGCTTCGACTTCGGCGGCTTCCTGGCCGGCCTGCAGCCGGCGACGCACATCGATGCCCGCCACACCGTGGGCCTGGTCGACCCGATCACGCGCGCCGACCAGACCCATCGCGTGGACGATGGCCTGCCCGAAACGCTGGACGAGGTGGTGGCCACCTACGGGCAGCGCTGGTTCAAGCTCAAGGTGGCCGGCGACATCGACGCCGACGTCGACCGGCTGACCCGCATCGCCGGCGTGCTGGACCCGATACCCGGCGGCTACCGCGCCACGCTGGAC
The DNA here is from genome assembly GCA_963717575.1 of uncultured beta proteobacterium. Lineage (GTDB taxonomy): Bacteria > Pseudomonadota > Gammaproteobacteria > Burkholderiales > Burkholderiaceae_C > Rubrivivax. Next base: position 43,562 of record CAVQWK010000044.1, read on the forward strand.
GGCAACGAGCAGTACGACGACGTGAGCGGCGTGCTGGCGCTGTGGCAGCGCATGAGCGCCGAACCGCGACTGGCGCAACTGTGCCGCAGCGTGGTATTCATCGAGCAGCCGATCAAGCGCCAGGCCGCGATGGCGCAGCATGTCGGCGCGCTGGCGGCGCACAAGGCCGTGATCATCGACGAGTCCGACGACGCGCTCGACGCCTTCGTGCGCGGCCGCGCGATGGGTTATACCGGCGTGTCGTCGAAGACCTGCAAGGGTCTGTACAAGTCCATCCTCAACCGCGCGCGCTGCCGGCTCTGGAACCGCGAGGAAGGGCTGGACGACGCGCTCGACGCCGGCTCCGGCCGCTACATCATGAGCGCCGAGGACCTGACGATCCAGGCCGGCCTGGCGCTGCAGCAGGACCTGGCGCTGGTGTCGCTGCTGGGCATCCGGCACGTCGAACGCAACGGCCACCACTACGTGAACGGCATGGCCGACCTGCCGCCGCCGGAGCAGCAGGCTTTCCTCGCCGCGCACCCCGATCTGTACGAATCCAGCCACGGCGCGGTGCGCGTTCGCATCCACGAGGGCCGCCTGTCGATCGGTTCGCTCGGCGGTGTCGGCTATGCCAGCGGCGCCGACGCCGGACTGGCCGTCGATGCGCGCCATGCCCACCGGCGGAGTGGCCTGGGCGCCCCGCCGGGCCCGGCGCATGAGCGGCGTGGCATGAACGCGTCCGGGCGCCGACCCCCACCCGTCCGACGAGCCCGGCTGGGGCAGCCGGCTGTGGGCGGGCGTGGCCTACTACCTGCCCAGCCTGGGGGTCATGCTGGCCTTGCTGGTCCTCTGGCAGGCCGCAGTGACGCTGCTGGGCGTCAAGGAATACATCCTGCCGACGCCGCTGGCGGCCCTGCGCACGCTGGCCGACCCGAACTACCAGTGGGTGAACAATCTGCTGGCGACGCTGTATGCGGTGCTCGGCGCCTTCGTGCTGTCGGCCGTGATGGGTGTGCTGCTGGCGATCGTCATCGTCTGGAACGACCTGCTGCTGCGCACCGTGATGCCGGTGCTGGTGCTGTTCAACACCTTGCCCAAGATCGCGTTGGCGCCCCTGTTCGTGGTCTGGCTCGGCTATGGCATCTGGCCCAACATCGTGATCGGCACCACCATCGCGTTCTTCCCGATGGTCGTCAACACGGCGGTCGGACTGGCCAGCGCCGAGCCCGAGATGCTGGACCTGGTGCGCACGCTCAAGGCCAGCCGCTGGCAGGTGCTGAAGAAGATCCGCTTCCCGAACGCCGTGCCCTACATCTTCGTCGGGCTCAAACTCAACGCCACGATGAGCGTCATCGGCGCGCTGGTCGGCGAATTCGTCGCCTCCGAGCGTGGGCTGGGCTCGCTCATCATCACCGGCGGCGTGACGATGCAGACGTCGTCGATCTTCGCCTCGCTGGTTCTCATCTCTGCAATGGGCCTGGCGCTCTACGGCGTGGTCGTCGCCGTCGAGCGGATCGTTGCGCCCTGGGCGCACCGGGACAACACGACCGGTTGAATCACGAGGAGACAGCATCATGGATCGATCGAAGCTCGGCGCGGCCTGGCGTGGCGGCACGCGTCTGTTGGCCGCCGCCACGGTGGCGCTGACGGCGCTGGCGGCGCTGCCCGCCGCGGCGCAGGACAAGGTCCAGTTGCAGCTGAACTGGTTCCACCTGGCCGACCACTCGCCGATCTACCTGGCGATGAAGAAGGGCTACTACAAGGAAGAGGGCATCGACCTCACGGTGCTGCGCGGCAGCGGCTCGGCCGACAGCGCCAAGAAGATCGACCTCGGCCAGTCCGACATCGGCATCTCCGACGCACCGACGGTGCTGACCGCGATCAGCAAGGGCGCCAACCTGAAGATGGTGGCCGTGGTCTACGACAAGGCCGGCAACAACCTGTTCTTCCGCAAGAGCGCCAATATCAAGACGCCCAAGGACCTGATCGGCAAGAAGATCGCCGTGCCGCCGGCCGATTCGCACCGCGTGCTGTGGCCCGCCTTCGCCGCGCTGCACGGCATCGACCCCAATGCGGTGACGCTGGTCAACGTCAAGCCCGAAGGCAAGCAGGCCATCGTCGCGGCGAACGAGGTGGACGCCGCCTTCGACCTCTACACCAGCTACGCGATCTGGGAGAAGGTGCTGGGCAAGGGCGATGTCGGCCACCTGCTGTGGGCCGACTTCGGCCTGCCGATCTACGGCCACACCTATTTCGTCAACAACGACCTGATCCAGAAGAATCCCAAGCTGATCGAGCGCTTCCTGCGTGCCACGCACAAAGGCTGGCGCGACGCGAAGGCCAATCCGGCGGCGTCGATCGACGCCATGGTCGAACTCGTGCCGGGCCTGGATCGCACGACGCTGCTGGCGACCATGCCGCAGATCCTGGACCTGTGCGTCACCGAACGTTCGGCCAAGCACGGCCTGGGCTGGATCGAACCCGAGTTGATGCAGAAGACGATGGACATCACCTTCGCCAACGCCAAGCCGGACAAGGCATTTGCGGTGGCGGACGCCTTCACCAACCAGTTCAGCAGCCGCATCAAGCCCTGACCGGCGCAGCTGCGCTCAGGCTCGCCGCCTCCAGCAGCCCGCGCACATAGCCGATCGAGTGCGCGGCGCAGCCGGGGCCGTCGGGCTGGTAGTCGAAGGGCTCCATCGCCAGCCAGCCGGCATAGCCCTGGCGCTGCGAGTGCGGCCAGGATGGGGCCGAAGCGGTCGTCGCCCTGGCCGGGGCCGCGCCGGTTGCGGTCGTTCAGTTGCACATGGGCCAGGTGGCCGCTGCCCCACCAGCGGTCGATCAGCGCCGGCAGCGGCTCGGTTTCCGTGGCGCCGGCCGAACAGGTGTCGAGCATGGTCTTCAGCCCCGGCAGGGCCGCGGCCTGCACGATGCCGATGGCCTCGGCCAGCGTGTTGACGACCTGCGTCTGGTCGCGGGACAGCGGCTCGATGCAGTAGGTCAGGCCGAAGCGACCGGCGTGCGCGCCGGCATCGATCCAGGCCTCGGTGGCGCGCGCCAGTGCATCGGCAGGGCTCTGACCGGGGTGCGGGTTGCGCTGCGCCGGCGAACCGTGCACCAGGTAGCTGCCGCCCATCTGCGCGCACAGCTCGATGAGCCGGTGCAAGGCGTCCGCGCGTGCGTTCGCGCACCGCTGCATCCGGGCTGCTGATCGACAGGCCCTGCGGCGCCACCAGCAGCCAATGCAGCCCGCTGATCGACGAGGCCGTGGTCGGCGGCGAGCGTGGCCCAGTGCCGCGCCTGCGCCTCGGTGACGCGCGTCGGGTCCTCGGCCAGCGTGTAGGGCGCCACCTCCAGCGCGCGGTAGCCCAGCCGGCTGGCGTAGGCGCATGGCTCGGCAAAATCCCAGGGCGCCAGCACCTCGTTGCACAACGCCAGACGGTCCTTCATGGCTGTCTTCCCGAATGTGAAGCGCCGACGCAGCGCCGGCACCTGGGCCAGCAGGATCAGCAAACCAGCGCTGCCAGCACGGCGCTGATCGGCCGCGTGAAGAAGGGCAGCAGGCTGCCGTCGGAGAGCACGAGGCCGCGCCGCAGCGACTTGTCGATGATGTCGCCGAGCACCAGGCCCAGCACGAAGGGCGCCACCGGAAAACCTCGCCGTCGCAACAGGAAGCAGACGATGCCGACCGCGAGCATGACCCAGACGTCGAACAGCCGCTGCGTGATCGAGTACGCGCCCAGCACGCACAGCACGAACACGATGGGCATGATGATGTCGCGCGGCACGCGCAGCACCCACAGGATCGGGCGCACGAGGATCGAGCCCGAAGAGCAGGATCGAGAGCGTGGCTAGCCAGCGTGATGCCGACGACGTCGTAGATGTACTGCGGCTGGTTGACCATCAGCATCGGCCCCGGCTGGGCGCCGTGGATGATCATCGCCGACATCAGCACCGCCGCCGGCGCCGAGCCCGGGATGCCCAAGGCCAGCGCCGGGATCAGCGCGCCGGGGATGGCGGCGTTGTCACCCGTCTCGGCGGCCATCAGCCCTTCGATCGAACCCTTGCCGAAGCGGTCGCGTTCGCGACTGGCGCGCTTGGCCGCGGCGTACGACGACCAGGAAGCCATGTCCTCGCCGACGCCGGGGAGGATGCCGATGGTCACGCCGATGAAGCCCGAGCGCAGGATCGTGCGCCAGTAGCGCAGGACGTCGGTGATCTTCGGCAGCACCGAGTCGAGCGTGGTCCTGATCGGTGCCAGGCGCGGCGCGTTCATCACCGTCAGCACTTCGGCAAAGCCGAAAGCGCCCACCAGCGCCGGAATGAGCCCGATGCCGCCACTCATGGCGTTGTGGCCGAAGGTGAAGCGCTCGTGGGCGTGCACCGGATCCAGCCCGATGCTGGCCACGAAGATGCCCAGCAGACCCATCAACCAGCCCTTGACCGGCTCCGATCCGGTCAGGCTGCCGGACATCATGACGCCGGCCATGCCGAGCCAGAAGAACTCGAAGGCACCGAACTGCAGCGCCGTCTCGGCCAGCAAGCGGCGTGAACATGGCCAGGCATATCACGCCGAACAGCGAGCCGGCCACCGATCCGGTGGTGGCGATGCCCATGGCGCGCCCGGCCTGGCCCTGGCGCGCCAGCATGTTGCCGTCCAGGCAGGCCGCGGCGTTGGCCGCGGTGCCCGGGATGTTGAGGAGGATCGCCGTGCGGCTGCCACCGTAGATGGCGCCGACGTAGACGCAGATCAGCACGAGGATCGCGTCGTTGGGCGCCATCTTCACCGTCAGCGTCGTGAACAGCGCCACCCCCAGCGTGGCGGACAGGCCAGGCAGCAGGCCGATCATGATCCCGGCCAGCGTGGCGCCCAGCGCATAGGCGATCTGCCACGGCCCGGCCAGCGAGGCCAGCGCCGTGGCGAGGTGGTTCAGCCCGTCCACGCGGTCACGATCCGTTGGGTCGTCACGGCAGGCGAACCAGGAACACCGACTCGAACAGCCAGGAGATGAATGCCGACGCAGCCACCGCAATGGCCAGCGTCTGCACCAGGCCGCGCCGCACGCGCCCGCGGTCGCGCCAGTCCGACCAACTGAACAGGGTCGTGAAGGCGAAGACGAAGGCGGCGCCTTCGATCATGAAGGGCAGGCCATGACCCAGGGTCACGCCGGCGAAGCCGACGCACAGCACCACCGCGAGCAAGGTGCGGCGCAACGAGCCCGGGGCCGGTGCGGACTCGGCCGGCGGGGCGCCGCTGCGACCGGACTGCAGTGCCAGCACCAGCGCCAGCACGATCATCAGGGCGCCGACGACGCCCGGCGTCAGGCCGGGCGCCGACCAGGGGTTGATGCCGCGGTCGTCCAGCCGGTCCATGCGCCACGAGGCGACCGCGATCACCGTACCCAGCGCGACCCAGGCGGCCGCGCTCAGGAGCTCGCCGCGGCGTGACATCGGCGGTCAGCGCCCGCGGCCCGGCCACCGATCGCGCAACGCGATCATCCCGTCAGCGCTTGATGCCCAGCGACTCCGGCGACACCTTGGCCATGCCGGCGTCCTGCAGCAGGTAGGCATCCGTGACCACGGTCGGCCAGACCGCGTCGTAGGCCTGCTGGCCGTACAGCGGCGTGAACAGCGCCCCCTTGTCGTCGGCGTACTTGCGCAACTTCTCCGACGTGACGACCCGCTCGGCCCACAGCTTCTCGACCGTGGCAACCACCTCGGCCGGCACACCCTTGGGGATGAAGATGCCGAAGCCGGTGGTCACCTTGGGGAAGTTCTTGACGAACTGGGTGATCGGCGGAATCGTGCCGTAGCCCTCGATGGTCAGTGCCTGTTCACCCACCACCGCCAGCGGCCGCAGGCGCTTGCCCTTGATCATCTCGGCCTGCTCGGGGGCGAGCTGGGTCGTGACCTCGGTTTCTCCCGAGACGGTGGACACCACGGCCGGGTTGCCGCCATCGTAGGTCACGTGACGGTATTTCACGCCGGTGGCCTTGGCGATGGCTTCCATCGCGAAGTGGCCCGACGAGCTGTTGCCGGCCGTCGACACCGACACCTGCTTGGCCTTCATCGCGTCGAGCAATTGCGGGAAGGTCTGGTAAGGCGTGGCCGGGTTGACGCTGACGATGGAGACGTTGGTCACCGCCAGGAAGAGGTGGAAGTCGTCGACCTTGCTGTTGATCATGCCGAGCACCGGGTAGGTGCCGAGCTGCTTGGCCGCGCCGGCGGTCCAGGTGTAGCCGTCCTTCGGCGCGTCCATCGCCGCCTTGGTGCCGATCGAGCCGGCGCCGCCAGGCTGGTTGACGACGACGATCTTCTGGCCCAGGCCGGCCTCGATCTCGGCCGCGGCGATGCGCGTCACCTGGTCGGTGGCGCCGCCGGCGGCCCACGGCACGATGATGGTCACCGGCTTGGTCGGCTTCCACTGGGCCTGCACGGCACCCGATGCGAGCGCCAGTGCCGCCAGCAGTGCGGCGGGCAACAGGGCAGAGAAGGTCGGCCGGCGAAGCGGCAGGGATTTCAAGCTCATGGGCGTCTCCTGGGTTGCCGGCCCAGCCCGGGCCGATTTCACTGAATGGTGAATCTTAGGGCCAGCGAGGCCCTCTCGGCAACGGCCTTCGGCGAGCAGCCGTCACCGCCGGCCCGTCAGTCGCGCACCAGGTAACCCAGCACGAGGTCGGTCATGTGCGACAGCCGCTCGACCTGGGCCTTGGCGCCGAGCAGGTCGCGGTCGAAGATCGTCGACAGGGTGTGGCAGTTGCCGAGATAGAAGTACGCCAGCCCGGCGATCGAGATGTAGAACTGCACCGGGTCGACGCCGGCCCGGAACAGGCCAGCCTTGCTGCCACGCTCCAGCACGTCGGCGAGCGTCTGCACCAGGGGCGAGTGCATCGACCGCACCTTGGCCGACTGCTTCAGGTGACGCGCGCGGTGCAGGTTCTCGCTGTTGAGCAGCGAGAGGAACTCGGGGTGTTCGATGTAGTAGTTCCAGGTGAACGAGATCAGCCGCCGGATGGCCTCGATCGGGTCGACCTGCGTCAGGTTCAGCTCGCGCTCGCGGCCGCGGATGTCCTCGTAGGCGCGCTCGAGCACCGCCAGGAACAGGCTCTCCTTGCTCTCGAAGTAGTAGTAGATCAGGCGCTTGTTGACCCCGGCGCGCTCGGCAATGCGGTCCATGCGGGCGCCGCCCAGGCCGTGCGCCGCGAACTCGCCGAGCGCGGCTTCGCAGGATGTCGCGCTGCGAGCGGTCGGCGTCGCGCGGGCGGGGCTCGGCTGCGGTTGTCTGGGGCATGGAGGGCGAGGCTCTTTTCGGATTCGGGCCGGGATCGGCGACTGCTCGCGAGTGTGTGCGAACCGCGCCGGGCGCGGAAGCCATCGGCCGGCGAGTGGCGGTGGCAGTGTAGAGGGCAGCGCGCCGCGGGGCGCCGCGCGGGCGCCTGCCCACCGCGGTGGCAGGCAGCGGTTGCCGAGCCGGGCATGGCTTCCGCGTTCGGTGCGCAGCCCTTACAGTGACGAGATGACGACCGCCCTTGCCACCCCCTCGCCCCGCCTCGCCGGCCATGCGCTGGTGGAAGCGCTCGTCGCGCAGGGCGTGCACACCTGCTTCGGCGTGCCCGGCGAAAGCTACCTCGCCGTGCTCGACGGCTTCCACGAGCACCGCGACCGCATCCGCTTCATCGCCTGCCGGCAGGAGGGCGGCGCCGCCTTCATGGCCGAGGCGCAGGGCAAGCTCGGCGGCCGCCCCGGCATCTGCTTCGTGACGCGCGGGCCCGGGCGCCACCAACGCCAGCATCGGCGTGCACACGGCCTTCCAGGACTCGACGCCGATGATCCTGTTCGTGGGCCAGGTGGCCGGCGACCAGCGCGACCGCGAGGCCTTCCAGGAACTCGACTACCGGCAGATGTTCGGCCCCGGCACGCTGGGCCTGGCCAAGTGGGTGGGCGAGGTGCAGCACGCCGACCGCCTGCCCGGAATACGTCGCGCGCGCCTTTCACACCGCGATGCAGGGCCGCCCGGGCCCGGTGGTGCTGGTGCTGCCCGAGGACATGCTCACCCAGGCCGACGGCGCGCCGGTGCTGCCGCGCGTCGAGCCGGTGCGTGGCCTGGCCGGCGCCGGGCGGGCTGCGCGACCTGCGCGCCATGCTGCTGGCGGCGCAGCGCCCGCATCGTCATCGCCGGCGGCTCGGGCTGGGACGCCGAGGCGGCGGCCGCGCTGCAGCGCTTTGCCGAGAACTGGCAACTGCCGGTGGCCTGCGGCTGGCGCTTCCAGGACACCTTCGACAACCGCCACCCGCTGTATGCCGGCGACGTGGGCATCGGCATCAACCCCAAGCTCGCCGCGCGCATCCGCGAGGCCGACCTCGTCATCGCCCTGGGCGTGCGGCTGGGCGAGATGACCACCGGCGGCTACACGCTGCTGCAGGCGCCGCGGCCGGCGCAGAAGCTGGTGCACATCCACGCCGGCGCCGAGGAACTGGGCCGCGTCTACGCCGCCGACCTGCTGCTGCAGGCGTCGATGGCCTGCGCCGCCAAGGCGCTGGAGACGCTGGCCGCGCCGCCGACGCTGCCCTGGGCGGCGCACGCCGCGGCCGCGCGCGCCGACTACGAGGCCAACCTGGTGGCGCCGGCCGTCGAGCCGCTGGACCTGGCGGTGGTGGTGAAGACGCTGCAGCGCCTGCTGCCCGAGGACACCGTCTTCACCAACGGCGCCGGCAACTACAGCGGCTGGCTGCACCGCTACTGCCGCCACCCCGGCCTGCAGCACCACGGCCGCACGCAGCTGGCGCCGACCTCGGGCGCCATGGGCTACGGCCTGCCGGCGGCGGTGGCGGCGGCGCTGCTGCACCCCGAGCGCACGGTGGTCAACCTGGCCGGCGACGGCGACTTCCTGATGACCGGCCAGGAACTCGCCACCGCCACCGGCTACGGTGCGAAGCGGCTCCTCAGCGTGGTCGTCGACAACGGCACCTACGGCACCATCCGCATGCACCAGGAGCGCGAGTACCCGGGCCGCGTCAGCGGCAGCGACCTCTTCAACCCCGACTTCGCTGCCTATGCGCGCGCCTTCGGCTGGCGCGGCGAGTTCGTCGATCGCACGCGAGGATTTCGAACCGGCGCTGCGGCGCTTCATCGACGCCGGCGTGCCGACGCTGCTGCACCTGAAGCTGGACCCCGACGTCAGCACCACGCGCACCACGCTCGGCGCGATCCGCGCCGCCGCTCAAGCGGCGCTGAGGCGCGGCTTCGCGTCGCCCCAGCCAGCAGCAGCACGACGCCCGCGGAGACGATGGCGGCCGCCACCCACTCGCAGGCGGCTGACGAGCTCGCCGCCGAGCGTGGCACCGAGCACCAGGCCGATGATCGGGTTGACGAAGGTGTAGCTCGATGCCAGCGCCGCGCTGGTGCGCTGCAGCAGCACCATGTAGGCCGAGAAAGCCGACCAGCGAACCGGCCACGACGAGGTAGACCCAGGACGGCCAGCGCACGGCCGTCGGGCGGCAGCACCGGCTCGTTCGCCGGCCAGCCACGAGGCCGCCAGCAGCAGCGCGCCGCCGGCCAGCATCTGGCTGGCGAAACCCGCTGCGCCGGGGGCCAGCGTCAGCGGCGCGGCCGCCGGGCAGGCCGTGCAGCGCCCACACCGTGCCCAGCGACCAGGTCACGCAGGCCAGGCCGAGGGCCAGCAGCCCGCGCCGGCGAGGCCGCGAAGCCCTGGCCCTGCGTCAGCAGCAGCACGCCGACCAGACCGAGCGCGATGCCGGCGGCTTCCAGCCGGCGAGGGCCGCACGCCGTAGGGCCACTGGGCCAGCGCCACCAGCGCCGGCACGACGGCGATGAAGGCCACCACCAGGCCCGAGCTGACGCTGGTCTGCGCCACCGCCGTGGCGCCGTAGCCGCCGCCCAGCATCAGGGCGCCCAGCACGCAGGCGCTGAGCCACTCGCCGCGGTTCGGCCAGCGTGCGCCGCGCCAGCCGCGCGAAGGCGCCCAGCAGCAGACCGGCGGCGACGAAGCGGCTGCCCATCTGGAAGAACGGCGGCAGGCTGACCAGCGCCCACTTGATGGCCAGGTAGGTGGAGCCCCAGATCAACCAGGTGGCGGCCAGGCAGGCGATGATCAGCGGCGGCAGGCGCAAGGGTGCCGGCGGATCGGAGGGCGAGGGTGCTGGGCATGCCTGGCATCGTACAGAAGCGGGATCAGCCGCTTCGGAGATCGGTCGGGCTGATGCCCAAGATCGTGGTCGCCTCGTCGGAGACCCCTTTTCTGGCGGAAACTTCGAGCTTGATCATCCTCAAGATGCTGCGGCGGCAGCCAGGGGATGCTGTCGCCGAGCAAAGGAACCTGACGCCATGACCACGCCTACCGCCTCTGCCGACTTCTCCACCTGCGATCTCTGCGACGCCCACAGGGACGGTCAGACGCTGCGCGTGCTGCCGCCGGTCTTCAGGGACTACGGCGCACGGCGCCGGTTCTGCGGGCCGGTGAGCACGGTCAAGTGCTTCGAGGACAACTCCCTGGTCAAGGAGGCGGTGGACATCGGCCGGCGCAGGCCGCGTGCTGGTGGTCGACGGCGGCGGCTCGCTGCGGCGCGCCTTGCTGGGCGGCAACCTGGGCGCCGCGGCGGCCCGCAACGGCTGGGCCGGTGTGGTCGTCGACGGCTGCGTGCGCGACGTGGCCGAACTGGCCGCCTGCGACATCGGCATCCGCGCGCTGGCCGCCATGCCGCTGCCGCCGGTCAAGCGCAGCGAGGGCCAGCGCGACGTGCCGGTGCAGGTGCAGGGCGTGTGGTTGCGCCCCGGCGACTGGCTCTATGCCGACGCCGACGGCATCGTCGTCGCCGAGAAGGCGCTGGCGTGATGGCGACCGCCATCCCCACCGAATGGGAGGTCGTGCCCGGTGCGGCAGACGACCCCGAGACCGACCTGCAGGCGGTGGCGCGGCGCTGCCGCAAGAAGGTCACGCAAGAGCGCGCTGTTCGCCGCCGGTGTGGCGATGGTGCCGCTGCCGGGCATCGACTGGCTCACCGACGTCGGCGTGCTGGTGCGGCTGCTGCCGCAGATCAACGCCGAATTCGGGCTCACGCCCGAGCAGATCGAGCGCCTGGCGCCCGACCGCCGCATCGTCGTCTACAAGGCCATCAGTGCCGGCGGCGGGCTGCTCGTGGGCCGCATCGTGACGCGCGACCTGGTGCTGCGGCTCATCAGCATGGTGGGTGTCCGCCTGACGACGCAGCAGGCTGCCAAGTTCGTGCCCTTGGCGGGGCAGGCGGTGTCGGCGGCACTCACCTTCACGGCGCTGAAATTCGTCTGCGATCAGCACATCCGGCAATGCATGTCGGTGGCGCGGCAGTTGCAGCAGTTGCCGCCGCCGGGACCTTGAAGAATCCGGTGCAACGCCGCCTCATGCAGCACGCAGACGGACCGTCTGCTGATGGCCAGCACCCCGTCGCTCTGCAACTTCGAAAAGGTCCGGCTGACCGTCTCCAATTGCAGGCCGAGGTAGCTCCCGATCTCGGTGCGCGACAGGCGCAGCACGAATGCCGACGAGGAATACCCGCGAGCACGCAACCGCCCGATGAGGTCGAGCAAGAAGGCAGCGACGCGCCCTTCGGCGGCGACACTGCCGAGCAGAAGCATCACGGCGTGGTTGCGCACGATCTCGCGGCTCAAGACCTTGTGGAATTCGTGCTGCAGACTGGCGAACTCCCGGAGCAGGTGGTTCAACGCGTCGTACGGAATGACGCTGACCAGCGCATCTTCCAGCGCCACGGCGGCGACGCTGTGGCGCTCGGCTGCGACACCGTCCAGGCCGAGGAGATCGCCGGTCATGTGGAAACCGACCACCCGATGGCGGCTGCTTCGTTCGGTCAAGCAGGTCTTGAAGGCTCCGGCATGAATCTCGTACAGCGCCGTGAAGTTGTCGCCCTGGCGATACAACTCGGCACCGCACGCGACGCGGCGCCGCTGGGTCGTCAGTGCGTGCAGGCGGAGCAGGCAATCCGGTCTGGGTCCGGCCGCGTCAGCCGGCTCGTGCCGGATGAAACTCGAGCGGACTGCCATTGACACCGGCGCATGGTTGCTGCCTGTCACGGTCGGAGTGATGAACATCGTGCCTGCTCAGCTTCCATGAGGGGGTTGAGCCGACGATGCCGTCGCCATCCACCCCGGGTCTGTGCTCTACCGAACACAGCGCCCATCCGCTCACCAGTTGCTTCGCCTGCCGCTGAAACTCGCACGATCGCCACCGAGGCGGTGATGACCCTGCGCCGCTTTGGCGGGACGGGGTAACATGACGGGTTCGGGGTGTAGCGCAGCCTGGTAGCGCATCTGGTTTGGGACCAGAGGGTCGAAGGTTCGAATCCTTTCACCCCGACCAACGAAATCGACGCGTTGGCTGCTGGTGTCGCTTGCTGCAATTGCATGCGTGACGCAAGGTCACCTCCAGCGGACCAGGGTCTCGGCGCGCTGCACTGCCTCGCGTTGTTCTTGCGCTTGGCGATGCGGGCACGCAGCACACGGATGGATCGTTCGGCCGCGCTGATCAGCAGCCAGGCGCCAATCAGGATGCCCAGGATGCGCAGAGCGGACGCCACGAAGCCGCTGATACGCTGCCCATCGGCCGCCGCCTGCCGAATCGGCTCCTGCGCTTGCGTCACCCCGTGAACGATCTTTTCGGACAACATGTATATTTGTCCAAAGATAACAGGACGCACATTGAACGCTCTCGACACCGAGGACACCGTCCGGGCCGAAGGGTCGCGATGGCCTTGAAGACGCTGCGCCTGCAGTTGCGCTTCCTGCTGCCGTTGGGGGCCACGCTGATCGCCGCGGCGTACCTGGCGGTGCCGTTGATGGATCAGGTCACGCTGCGTTGGTTCAGCCGCGACCTCAACAGCCGCGGTGCTTTGGTGGCCAACGCCTTGTCGGATTCCATTGCCCAAGCCGTCTCGGGCGGGCGCCTGCAGCGCTTGCGGCCCCTCTTCGACCGCGCGGCACAGGACGAACGCCTGTTCGCAATGGGCCTGTGCAGTCCCGAAGGGCGGATTCTGCAGAGCACGGAGCGATTCCCGGACAGTCTCTCCTGTGCCGCTGCCCTCGAGCTGGCTCGGCGAGCGGAGCCGCGCCTCAATCTGGCGGGCGGTCCCGTGCATGTCGGTGTGCAGGAGGTCATGGGCCCGCGCCCGCCGCTGCCGCAACCGACGCCGATCGCCATCGTCGAGCCGGCTGGAGCGGGATCGGCCGCCGAGGCAGCTGCCACTGCAGCCTCGAAGCCTGAAGCAGATCAGCCAGGCGAGCCCGCTTCCGCGCCAACGATGCTGATGGCGAGACTGGTTCTGCTGCACGACCTGAGCTTCATCGAGCGTCGCAGCCAGGACACGCGCAACTACCTGATCGGCCTGATTGCGGCGCTGGGACTGGTGATTGCGATCATCACCGTGGTGGTGGCCCAGTTGAGCTGGCGCGGATGGGTCAATGGTGTGCGCGCGATCATGCGCGGCGAGGGCCTGCTCAGCCCGCTGCTGCCCTCGCCGCCGGAACTGGCCCCTTTTGCGGCCGACCTCCGCGCCCGCCTGCGGGATCTGGAGGACGAGTACCGAAGGTCGCAGGGTCCCGACACCGAGTGGACCGCCGAGCGCCTGCGCACCCTGCTGCGCACGCAGCTCAGCGGTGACCAGGTCATCGTGGTCTCCAACCGCGAGCCCTACATCCACGAGCGCAGCGCCGATGGAGTGATCGTCAAGCGCCCAGCCAGCGGCTTGGTGACCGCCGTCGAACCGGTGATGCGTGCCTGCTCCGGCACCTGGGTGGCTCACGGCAGCGGCAGCGCCGACAAGGATGTGGTGGACAGCCAGGGCCGCGTGCGCGTGCCACCGGGGCAGGACGACTACTGGCTGCGCCGCGTCTGGCTCACGGCCGAAGAGGAGCAGGGCTACTACTACGGCTTCGCCAACGAGGGCATGTGGCCGTTGTGCCACGTGGCGCATGTGCGACCCGTGTTCCGCGAGTCCGACTGGGAGGCCTATCGCGCCGTCAACCGGCGCTTCGCCGACGCCGTGGTGGCCGAGGCCCGCGGCGCCGACCCGGTGGTGCTGGTGCAGGACTACCACTTCGCGCTGCTGCCCGCGATGATCCGCGAGAGGCTGCCGCAGGCCACCATCCTGACCTTCTGGCACATCCCGTGGCCCAACCCTGAATCGTTCGGCATCTGTCCTTGGCGGCGCGAGATCCTGCAGGGCATGTTGGGCAGCACGATCCTGGGCTTCCACACGCGCTACCACTGCAAGAATTTCATCGAGACGGTGGACCGCTACCTCGAAGCGCGCATCGAGCACGAGCATTCGACGATCTCGTTCCAGGACAAGGACACGCTGGTCGAGAGCTACCCGATTTCGATCGAATGGCCCGGCGCTGCGGAAGTCGCAACCTGGGCCCCGGTGCCCGAGTGCCGCCGGCGCGTGATCGATCGCCTGGGGCTGCCGGCCGATGTGTGCCTGGCGGTGGGCGTGGATCGCTTCGACTACACCAAGGGCATCCTGGAGCGACTCAACGCGGTGGAGCGCCTGCTCGAGAAGTGGCCGTCGTGGATCGGCCGCTTTGTCTTCGTTCAGGTGGCCGCGCCCACGCGCAGCTCCCTGGACGAATACCGAGCCTTTCAGGAGCGGACCGAGCGCGTCACGGCGCGCATCAACGAACGATTCGGGCGCCCGGGCTACCTGCCGGTGCACCTGCTGGCGCAGCATCACGAGCACGACGCGGTGATGGAACTCCTCCGCGCCGCCAACATCTGCGTGGTGACGAGCCTGCACGACGGCATGAACCTGGTGTGCAAGGAGTTCGTGGCCGCGCGCGATGACCTGCAGGGCGTGCTCATCCTCAGCCGCTTCGCCGGCGCGGCGCGCGAGTTGTCGGAGGCGCTGATCGTGAATCCTTACCACGTGGAGGAAACTGCCGATGCGCTGAATCGCGGGGCGCTGATGCCCGCGGGTGAGCAGCGCGAGCGCATGGCCAGCTTGCGCAGCACGGTGCGCGAGTTCAACGTCTTCCGCTGGGCGGGACGCATGCTGGCCGACGCCGGCCGCTGGCGTCTGCGCGCGCGCATCGAAGCCCGAGTGCGCAGTCACCAGGCGGAATGACCATGCACGACCTGGGGCAGCCGCGGCCGATGCAGCACCTGTTCACGCACGAGGGCGAGGCCGCATTGGCCGCCGCCTTGCGCCAACGGCCGCTGCTGGCCTTCGACTTCGACGGCACGTTGGCGCCCATCGTGGCGCGCCCGGAGGATGCACGACTCTCACAGGCCGTGTCGGTCCGCCTGAAGGCCTTGGCCGCTCAGCTGCCAGTGGCCATCGTGACCGGCCGGGCGGTGGAGGACGTGCGTGGCCGCCTGGGATTCGCGCCCTCGTACATCGTCGGCAATCACGGCGCAGAAGATCCGGACCATCCAGTGGCTGGCGCCGAACAGGTGCACGAGCTCGACCGACTTCGTGATCGGCTGCACGCGCGGCGCGCCGAACTGGAGGCTGCCGGTGTCGCCGTCGAGGACAAGGGCGCCTCACTCGCACTGCATTACCGGCTGTCGCGCGAGCGCGATCGGGCACGGGCGCTGATCACCGAAGTGTTGAACCCGCGGGACGCGGCATGGCGTGTCTTCGGCGGCAAGATGGTGGTCAACGTCGCGTCGCGGGACGCGCCCGACAAGGCGGCGGCCGTGCATGCGCTCGTCGCGCGCTGTGGCGCCACCTGCGCGGTGTTCGCCGGTGACGACATCAACGACGAACCCGTGTTCGAGTCGGCGCCACCGGCCTGGCTCACGATCCGCATTGGGTGCGGCGATCGGAGGTCCCGAGCGCGCTACTGTCTCGACAGCCCTGCCGAAGTGGCCACACTGCTGGAGCGCATGCTGGTGCTGTTGCCATTGCCGAGGACCGATTGACGCAGCGAGACGGCGACGTGACAAGACCTCGAGGCGATCCGACGACTGACGAGGCGGCCAGCCCTGCACATGTGGCCGGCTTGGCCGTCCCTGCTGCAGATCCGCTCTGGTACAAGGACGCGGTCATCTACGAGCTGCACATCAAGGCCTTCTGCGATGGCAACGGCGATGGCATCGGTGACTTCGCCGGTCTGATCTCCAAGCTCGACCACGTGCGCGATCTGGGCGTCAACACGATCTGGCTGCTGCCGTTCTATCCATCCCCCTTCCGCGATGACGGCTACGACGTGGCTGACTTCCTGGGCGTGCACCCGGCCTACGGCACCGTGGCCGACGTTGCGCAGCTCGTGAAGGAAGCCCATGCGCGCGGCCTGCGCGTGATCACCGAGCTGGTCGTCAACCACACTTCCGACCAGCACCCCTGGTTCCAGGCGGCGCGGCGCGCGCCCCGCGGTTCGCCCGAACGCGACTTCTATGTCTGGAGCGACGACCCGAAGCAGTACGCAGGTACGCGCATCATCTTCACCGATACGGAGACCTCCAACTGGACCTGGGACGAGGTGGCGGGCCAGTACTTCTGGCATCGATTCTTCAGCCACCAACCCGACCTGAACTTCGACAACCCGGCGGTGCTGGAGGCGGTGTTCGGCGTCATGGCGTTCTGGCTCGAACAGGGGGTGGACGGTTTCCGGCTGGACGCGATTCCCTACCTGATCGAACGCGAAGGCACCGGCAACGAGAACTTGCGCGAGACCCACGCAGGTCATCAAGGAACTGCGCCGCCGGCTCGATGCGCAATACACCGGCAAGCTGCTGCTGGCCGAAGCCAACAGTGGCCCGAGGACGTGCGCGAGTATTTTGGCGACGACGACGAATGCCACATGGCCTACCACTTCCCGCTCATGCCGCGCATGTACATGGCGATCGCGCAGGAAGACCGCCATCCGGTGGTCGAAATCCTGCAGCAGACACCCGAGATTCCGCCATCATGCCAGTGGGCCATCTTCCTGCGCAACCACGACGAGCTGACGCTGGAGATGGTGACCAGCAAGGAGCGCGACTACATGTACAGCATGTACGCCGCCGACCCGCGCGCGCGCATCAACCTGGGCATCCGCCGCCGCCTGGCGCCGCTGCTGGAAAACGACCGCGAGCGCATCAAGCTGATGAACAGCCTGCTGCTGTCGATGCCGGGCAGCCCGGTGCTGTACTACGGTGACGAGATCGGCATGGGCGACAACATCTTTCTCGGCGACCGCGACGGCGTGCGCACGCCGATGCAGTGGACCAGCGACCGCAACGGCGGCTTCTCGCGTGCCGATCCGCAGCGGCTGTACCTGCCGCCGATCCAGGATCCCGGTATACGGCTACGAGGCGGTCAACGTGGAAGCGCAGTCGCGCGACGTCTCGTCGCTGCTGAACTGGACCCGGCGCCTGCTGGCCGTGCGGCGCTCGACCCAGGTCTTCGGTCGCGGCCGCATCACCATGCTGCAATCCGGGCAACCGCAAGGTCCTGGCCTATCTGCGCGAACTGGGGGCCGAGGGCGGCGAGGCGGTGCTGTGCGTGGCCAACCTCAGCCGTTCGGCACAGCCGGTCGAGCTGGACCTGGCGCGCTTCAAGGGTCGTGTTCCGGTGGAGATGGGCGGCCGCATCGCGTTCCCGCCGGTTGGCGAAGGGCCCTACCTGCTGACGCTGCCGGCCTACGGCTTCTTCTGGTTCCGTCTGGCCACCGACGTCGCAGCCGCCGGACTGGCACATGCAGCGCCTGCGCGGCGGAAGACCTGGCCGTGCTGGTGCTGTTCGACGGCTGGAACAGTCTCTTCCGTGACCGTGTGGTGCCCTGGCGCATCGCGATGGCGACCAAGACGCTGGCGCAGTTCGAGGGCGACCTGTTGCCACGCTTTCTCGCCCGTCAGAGGTGGTTCCATCGTGCTACCGAGGCTCCCGCCAAGGCCCGCATCGCCGAACACGCGGTGCTGGAGCACGGTCGGCCACGAGTGGCTGCTGACCCTGGTCGATGTGCAGTACCCGAATGAGCCGACGCGCTGGTTCGCGCCCTTCGCGCTGGGTTGGGAGGACGGTGACGACGAGCGCATGCGCCAGCTCGCACCGGCTGCGTTGGCCAAGGTGCGCATGCAGGCGCAGGTGGGCGTGCTGGCCGACGCGCTGGCCGACGCGGCGTTCTGCCACGCTCTGGTTCTGGCGGTTGGTGCTGGCCGCGAACTCCGGACGGCGACGGGCCGGTTGCGGTTCAGGCCGACGCGTCAGTTCGCCGCGATCGCTGGCGTCGAGACGGGCGCCAAGGTGAGATCGGACTCCGAGGTCGGCCTTCAGGTCCAGGGGTCGATGCATGGACTGGCGCCGGGCCGCAACACCACGGCGCAACTTGGCGAGCGCCTGTTCCTGAAGGTGCTGCGCCAAGTGCAACCGGGCATCAATGCCGAGATCGAGGTCGCCCGGTTTCTGCATGAAGTGGTGGGTTACGCGCATGGCGCGCCGGCGGCCGGCAGCGTCGACTTCGTGGCTTCCGATGGCGCGGTCAGCACGCTGGCTTTGCTGCACGCATGGGTCCCGAACCAGGGCAGCGCCTGGAGCCTGGCCGTCGAACATCTCGCCCGCCAACTCGAGCGCACGATTGCCGCGGAGGGGACGACTGCGGCCGGCGCCGAAGGCAACGCCGGGTCCGTGGCCGCCGGCTTCCTGGCCGGGGCGCAGCGTCTGGCGCAGTGCACCGTCAGGCTCCACGCGGCATTGGCCAGCCGCAGCGGTGATGCGGCGTTCGACCCCGAGCCGGTCACCGCAGCCGACATGCAACAGTGGACTTCAGCGTCCCGCGCCTCGGCAAGGGCGACCCTGTCCTTGCTGCGCACCCAGGCTGCAAGCGAAGCGGCGGGAACGCAGACGCTGGCGGTACGCATGGCTGCGGTCGATGCGGCCATCGACCGCATGGTGATGCGCGCCGCTGCCACGCCACTGGGCGGCATCAAGTGCCGCATTCACGGCGGCTACCGCCTGCAGGAGATCCTGCTCGTGAAAGACGACTTCGTCGTCGTCGACTTCGAAGGGGACCCGACGATTCCCCTGGCCCAGCGTCGCACCAAGCAGTCGCCGCTGCGTGACGTGGCGGCGATGCTGCGCTCGTTCGATCAGGCCCGCCGGGCGGCGTTGCAGCTGGGTGCCCATGCCGAAGTCGATCGCGCTCGCCGTGAAGCCCAGGCACATGCATGGGGCGGCGCTGTGCGCGAGGCCTTCCTGCAGGCCTACGCAACGGCCGCGGTGGCCACAGGCCTGTGGCCTGACGCAGCCTGCCTGGCCGCGCAGGGCCCGTTGCTGGCCCTGTTCGAACTGGACCTCGTGCTTCGCGAACTTCGCGACGAATTGCAGCAGCGACCATTGGCTCGAGCGTCGGTGCTCCCTGCGCTGGACACCCTGATGGCCCTGACCGGCGCGGGATGACCCGCAAGGAGAACCCATGGACACGTTGAACATCATCATCGAACCGCTGCGCGCCGTCCTCGCAGAGGTCGGCGCATTCCTGCCGCGCATGGGCGTTGCGCTCGTCGTGGTCCTGGTGGGCTGGCTGACGGCCAAGGCCTTGCGCTTCGGTGCGGTGAAGGCCCTGCGCGCACTCAACTTCCACGTGCTGACCGAGCGCGCGGGCGTCGATGCCTTCCTGCAGCAAGGGGGTACCGAGCGCGATACCACCGACCTCATCGGCCTGATCGTCTACGGACTGGTGCTGCTGGGGGCGCTCATCGTCGCCTTCAATGGCCTCGGACTGACACAGGTCACCGAACTGCTGGGGCGGGTGCTGCTGTTCCTGCCCAAGGTGCTGGTGGCGCTGCTGGTGCTGGTGTTCGGCCTGTACTTCGCACGCTTCGTCGGCCAGTCGGTGCGGGCCTGGTGCCGCAGTGTGGGCATGGGCGACGCTGAGCTGCTGGCGCGCATCGCGCAGTACGCCATCGTCACCTTCGTGATCCTGATCGCCGTCGACCATGTCGATATCGGCGGCGGCCTGGTGCAGCAGACTTTCCTGATCCTGCTCACCGGCCTCGTGTTCGCGCTTGCGCTGGCCTTTGGCCTCGGTGGGCGCGACCGTGCGGCGGCCGTGCTGGAACGCTGGTTTCCGCGCCGAGAAGGCCCCGACGAACGTTGAGGGGCTCGTGGCCAGTGGCCGAATCCTGTCCGGAACGGGACGCGCCTTGGTCGGGTCGGCCGCCCGGTGCCGGTCAATCAGGGCGTGGATCTTGGTGCTGGTCGCTGGGTGTCTCCCGAGCCGACAAGTGCAAGAGGTGAGGTCTTGGGCGTCAGAGGCTGTCTGCCCGACCGGAGGCCTCCTGGCGGCGCCGCGGCGATCTCGTTGGCGAAAACACGCATCGGCAAGAATGCATGTATACAAATATACTTCCTTGACCGACCTTCGAAGTGAAAGCGGTGGTCGGTCAGGAGTAGCGACTTTTCGGGGCCCCGCGTGGGCCCCGCTTTTTTCATTGCCGTGCAACTTGATTCGACGCGCCCATGCAGCGCAGCCCGCCGGCCTTCGCCGGCATCCATCGCGCCCGAACCGCGATCTATGATCGCCAGGTGCCGGCAAAGAAGCGCACCGCCAAGCCAACCGTCGTTCGACCCGCCGACCCTGCAGTGACACAGGAGGAGGCTGCTCGCGTGTTGCGGCGCTTCCGTCTTGTGTTCAATGCGGTCAAGACCCATTTCCAGCAGGTCGAAAAGAAGGCGGGTGTCGGGGGAGCCCAGCTCTGGGCCCTCAGCGTCATCGGCGCCCATCCTGGTATCGGTGTGGGTGGACTCGCTCAGGCCATGGACATCCACCAGACGACCGCCAGCAACCTGGTGAAGTCGCTCATCGAGCGGGAGATGGCGGTGGCCGAGCGCAGCCGATCTGACCGGCGCGCGGTCCAGTTGCGCATCACGCCCGTTGGCGGGCGAATCTTGCGCAAGGCTCCGGGGCCGTTTGCAGGGGTGTTGCCGGAGGCGCTGGCGCTGCTGGATGCCGAGACGCTTTCGCGGATGGACCACGATCTTGGCCTGCTGATCGACCTGCTCCACGCCGACGATCGCGCCGCCCGGATTCCACTGGCTCAGTTGTAGCGACCCTGCTCGGCGCGGGAAAGCAGGCTGCTGCGGGTAATCGCTCAGCGCGACAAGTGCAATCGTACAAATATACTTCGCTTCAAACCATGAAGCGAAGGCGTGTCGTCCTGTTCCTCGTTGCCAGTCTGGCCGTGGCGGAGGCGGGCGCGTCGGCCTACCCGTGGGTCTTGCGGCAGTCCCGACATGCGCCCAGCCTGGCGACCGCGCAGCGTGGCACCGAAGGGGCCATTGAAGACGCTGCCCAAGCAGCCAGCGACGACGGCAGCCATGCTGTCCAGGCATTGAAGTCGATGGCAGTCGTCACCCGCCAAGTGGAGCAAGCTCTTCGGCATGCCGCCGGGTGCTGACCCTACCCCGCTGCGGCGCTCGCTGAAGGCCGACCTGGTGCGGATGGTTCGCGCGGTGTTCCGTGACGGCTGGCGCGCGGTGCACGATGTCGAGCCCGAGTTCTGGCGCAACTTGCGCGACGAACTGCTGGCGGGCCGGCAATGGATCGATCGGGCCGTGGTGCTTGCGTGGGCGGCGGCCACGGGCCTGCTCGTCGTCGGCTTCACGCTGCTTGCCGAGGCGTCGATCCATGGCTTCCAGCAGCTGGAACAGTGGGGACCCTGCGGGCGCTACCTGCCATTGATCTGGACGCCTGCGTTGACCGTGGTGCCTGCTGTGGTGGACGCGCCGGTACGTGCCGGGGGCCAAGGGGTCTGGCATTCCCCAGGTCGTGAGGGCCCTGGACGACGACCTTCAACCCGCGCAGAGCGCGTGGCTGGTCTCACTGCGCATCTCCTTGCACAAGATGGGTCTTGTCTCTGGAGGGCTTCTTGCGGGTTTGTCGATTGGCCGCGAAGGTCCGACGGTGCAGGTGGGGGCGGGGGTCATGGTGCATGCGCAGCGCTGGTTGTCGCCACGCTCGGGCATCGATGCGCACGACCTCATGGTGGCGGGTGCCGCAGCCGGCATTGCGGCCGCGTTCAACACGCCGTTGGGGGGCATCGTCTTCGCGCTGGAGCAGTTGACTCGCCGTCGCAGCATCTCCCACAGCTCCCTCGTGATCTCGAGCATCGTCCTGGCGGGCCTGGTGGCCGTCGCGGTCTTTGGCAACGAGACCTACTTCGGGCGGCTGCGGGTGCAGCAACTGTCCTGGTTGCTGCTGCTTCCGGGGCTGATGGTAGCCTTGGTCTGTGGGTTGGCGGGCGGGTTGTTCGCGCGGCTGATGGTGGTTTCGGTACGCGGACTGCCGGATCGTTTCAGCCGATGGCGCCTCGAGCATCCCTTCAGGTTCGCCGCCGGCTGTGCGGTGGCGGTGGCCGCGATGGGCCTGGTTACCGGCGGCGCCACGGCGGGCGCCGGCTACGCTCCAACCCGTGCCTTGCTGGAAGGGCAAGGTGAGCTTCCGGGCGTTTACACGCTCTTGAAATTCTGCGCCACCTGGCTGTCGGCCTGGACCGGCGTACCGGCGGGCGTATTCGCGCCTTCGCTCGCGATCGGGGCGGGCATCGGGCACGACGTGGCCTGGCTCACCGGGGTCGAGCCAGGAGGCCGCGATTCCCTTGATCGCGATGGGCATGGCGGGCTTCCTGGCAGCCACGACAGGCGGGCCGATCACGGCATTCATCATCGTGATGGAGATGGTCTCGGGCCACGCGATGGTGCTCAGCCTGATGGCTTGCGCGCTGCTGTCCAGCGGCGTGGCGCGCCTGGTGACCAAACCCATGTACCAGGAACTTGCGGCACTGTTGCCGGTGCCCGCCCTGCCCACGACCCAGGCCACCCGGTCCAAGTGAAGGTTCGAACCCTTCAACCCCGACCGCACCCGCAGCACCCGTGTCGTCCTTTCAGGCCGGCTCCTGTCCGATGCCTGCCGGCGCCGGCCCCGACCTGGAGCCTGCCCCGACGGCCCATTCGTGACGCAAGCGTGCCGCCAGGTCGATCAGCGGCGTGGCCGACGCGCCGTCGCTCGCGACCGCCGTGTCTTCGGGCGGCACGGGGCAAACGACCTCGAAGTGCGGCAGCAGCGTGTCGGGTATGAAGCGCGAGCGCAGCGCGTACAGGTGCCGGTCGCCCCAGGCGCGCTGCTGCGTGACGTGAAAGCGCTGCGGCACCCACAGCGTGAGTTCGTCGCGGGCGCGGGTCATCGCCACGTACAGCAGGCGGCGCTCTTCCTCGATCTCGGCACCGCGGCCGGTGGCCATGTCGGCGGGCAGGCAGCCGTCGACGACGTTGAGCACGTGCACGGCGTTCCACTCCTGGCCCTTGGCGCTGTGGATCGTGGACAGGATCAGGTAGTCCTCGTCGCGCAGCGGCGGGCCGGCTTCGTCGCTGCTGGCCTCGGGCGGGTCGAGCGTGAGCTCGGTGATGAAGCGCTCGCGGCTGCGCTGGCCGGCGGCGATGTGCGCGAGCTGCTCCAGGTCCGCGCCAGGCGCACGCGGGCGTCGTCGTACAGGCGCTCCAGGTGCGGCCGGTACCAGGCGATGACACGTGACAGGTCGTCGGGCCAGCCCGCCGCATCGCCGCGCAGGTGTTCCATGCAGCGCCACGAGCGCGGCCCAGGGCGCGGCGGCGGCCGGCGGCGGCTTGAACCGCGCCAACGGCCCGGCGTGGCCCAGCAGCCGCCGCACGCTGGCCGGTCCCATGCCGGGCACCAGCCGCGCCGTGCGCAGCGCTGCCAGTTGCGAGGCCGGGTTGTCGGCCCAGCGCAGCACGGCGAGCACGTCCTTGACGTGCGCCGCCTCCAGGAAGCGCAGGCCGCCGTACTTGACGAAGGGGATGCCGCGCCGCACCAGCTCCAGTTCCAGCGCGGCGCTGTGCGTCGCGGTGCGGAACAGCACCGCCTGGCGCTTGAGCGCCAGGCCGGCCTCGCGCTGCGCCAGCACGGCGTCGGCCACGCCGCGGGCCTGTGCGGCTTCGTCGGCCACCGTCACCAGGCGCGGCGGGCACGGCCGGCGGCGCGGTCGCTCCAGAGCTGCTTGGCATAACGTTCCGGTGCCAGCGCGATGACGGCATTGGACGCTTCCAGGATCGCCGGCGTCGAGCGGTAGTTGCGCTCCAGCGTGAGCACCCGCGCCGGCGGCGTGAAGCGCCGCGGCCAGTCGAGGATGTGGCGCACGTCGGCGCCGCGAAAGGCGTAGATCGACTGGGCGTCGTCGCCGACCGCCGTCAGGCCGCAGCCGCTGCGGCTTGAGCGCCTGCGCGATGTCGGCCTGCAGCCGGTTGACGTCCTGCACCTCGTCGACCAGCACGTGGTCGAAGCGGCTGCCGATGCGGGCCGCCATCTCGGGCACCTGCATCACGAGCCACCAGGACAGCAGCAGGTCGTCGAAGTCGAGCGACTGTTGCTGCAGCTTGGCCTCGCCGTAGGCGGCAAACAGGCGCTCCAGGTCGGCCCCGTGCTCGCGGCACCAGGGCCACTGTTCGTCGAGCAGTTCGGCCAGCGGCATTCGGGTGTTGACGGCGCGCGAGTGGATTGCCAGGCAGGTGGCGGCGAGCGGAAAGCGCTTCTCGCCCGTCGCGCCAGGCCCAGCGCCTGGCGCGTCATGGCCAGCAGGTCCTGGGCGTCGGCGCGGTCGAGCACGGTGAAGCCGGGGGCCAGGCCGATGCGCGGCGCTTCCTCGCGCAGCAGCCGCGCCGCCACGCTGTGGAAGGTCCCGCACCACGGCAGTTCGGGTGGCGGTGTGCCGGCGGGCAGGCGCAGGGCTTCGTGCAGCAGGCGGCCGGCGCGGCGCGCCATTTCGCCGGCGGCGCGGCGCGAGAAGGTCAGCAGCAGGAGCCGCTGCGGGCTGGCGCCCTGCTGCACCAGCCACGCGACGCGCGCGGCCAGCGTCATGGTCTTGCCCGAGCCGGCGCCCGCCACCACGAGCAGCGGCCCGGCAGCGGGCGCGTGTTCGACGGCCGCTCGTTGTGCGGGGTTCAGTTCGGTGGCGGTGGGCAATCCAGCATCCGGAGATCGTGTGACCAAGCGTACTGTATGCGCATCCAGACTCGGGGCCCCGGGGCGATTCGATGGCCGGCTTGGTCCGCAGTGTGGCGCCGAAGGGGAGGCCGCCGAACGAGCGCCCGCGCGCTCGCGTCGATGGGCGCGGGATGCGCGCGCTTTGCGATACTCCTCGGCCATGACCGGCGCCACCCCAGCCATCCGCCTGCTGCACCTGGAGGATTCCGAGCCCGACCACGTGCTGGCGATGGCTTACCTGATGCGCAGCGGCATCGACGCGGATGCGCGGCGCATCGAGACCCGGGCGGAGTTCGAAACAGCGCTGACCGAGCCCTGGGACATCGTGCTGTCCGACTACCACCTGCCGGGCTTCGGCGGGCTCGAGGCGCTGCAGATGCTGCGCGCCAGCGGGCGGCCGCTGCCTTTCATCCTGGTGTCGGGCCAGATCGGCGAGGAAACGGCCGTGGAGGCGATGCGCAACGGTGCCAGCGACTACCTGCTCAAGGCCAACCTCACGCGCCTGGCACCGGCGGTGGAGCATGCCATCGCCGCCAGTGAAGCGCAGCGTGCGCGGCTGGCCGCCGACCGCGAATTGCAGGCTTCGCGCAAGCGCCTGTCGGAACTGGCCCAGCACCTGCAGACGAGCGTGGAGGCCGAGCGCCAGGCCATTGCGCGCGAGATCCACGACGACGTGGGCGGCTCGCTCACGGCACTGAAGTTCGAACTCGACTGGATCCGCCGCCACGCCGCCGTGCCCGAGGTGCAGCAGCGCGTGACGATGGCGCTGGAGACGGTGACCGGCGCCATCGAGGCCAGCCAGCGCATCATGCAGAACCTGCGGCCGGCGATCCTGGAGCAGGGCCTGGTGGCGGCGCTGCAATGGATGACCAGCCGCTTCGAGAAGCGCACCGGCATCGCCTGCGAGTTCCGCACCAGCCACGAACGCATGGCGCTGCCGCCGGGCGTGCCGCTGGTGGCCTACCGCACCGCGCAGGAAGCGCTGACCAACGTCAGCAAACACGCGCAGGCCAGCCGCGTCGTGGTGGACCTGTCGCTCACCGCCGGCGTGCTGTCGCTGGAGCTCAGCGACAACGGCCGCGGCCTGGCGCCGAGCGACCTGGCCAAGGCGCGCAGCTTCGGCCTGCGCGGCCTGCACGAGCGCGCCTCGACGGTCGGCGGCTGGGTGGACCTGAGCAGCGGCGGGGCCGGTACCTCGCTCATCCTGTCGGTGCCGCTGCAGGACATCGCGCCGGGCGGCGGTCGGGGTGACAATCGCGACCCAGGAGATTCGGAGAGCGCGGCCTGGGCCGTGTCTTGAGGCCCAGATGATCGAAGTCATCCTTTGCGACGACCACGCGCTGATCAGGCGCGGCATACGCGACACGCTGTCCGACGCGCCCGACATCCGCGTCGTCGGCGAAGCCGCCGATTACGGCGAGTTGCGCAACCTGCTGCGCACGCTGGTGGCCGACGGCCGCAGTGCGGTTTGCGACGTGCTCGTGCTCGACATCAACCTGCCCGGCCGCAGCGGGCTGGACGTGCTGCACGCGCTGAAGGACGAGGGCTCGGCGCTCAAGGTGCTGGTGGTCAGCATGTATCCCGAGGACCAGTACGCCATCCGCGCCCTGCGTGCCGGCGCGCAAGGCTATGTCAACAAGGGCGGCGACCCGCAGTTGCTGGTGCAGGCCGTGCGGACGGTGGCGCAGGGCCGCAAGTACGTCACGCCCGAGATCGCGCAGATGCTGGTGGAGAGCCTCACCGCGCCGGCCACCGAGAGCCTGCACCAGAGGCTGTCCGACCGCGAATTGCAGACCCTGGTGATGATCGCCTCGGGCAAGCGACTGGCCGACATCGCCGAACAGCTGACGCTGAGCCCGAAGACCGTGTCGGTGTACCGCGCCCGCGTGCTCGAGAAGCTCCAGCTGGCCAACAACTCAGAGCTCACCGTCTACGCCATCCGCAACGGGCTGGTGGGCCAGTGATGCCGCGTTGAACCCGCTCGACGACCCGGTGGCGATGCGC
Source organism: uncultured beta proteobacterium (assembly GCA_963717575.1). GTDB lineage: Bacteria > Pseudomonadota > Gammaproteobacteria > Burkholderiales > Burkholderiaceae_C > Rubrivivax. The sequence goes on from CAVQWK010000044.1 coordinate 70,533, forward strand.
CGCGCCGGGCGCGAACTGCTCTCGCTGGCGCTCATCGACGCGCGCAATCACCTGCTGGGGCAGCTGGCGCAGGACGAATCGCCGCGCGCACTGCAGCGCGCCGCGCACGCCGGCTGGAGCCAGGAGTTCTGGATCGCACGCCACGTGCAACGCCAGCGCGGCGAGGCCTGCGACCCACGGGCGACGCGGCTGGCGGGCATCGAGCCACGGGCCGATGCCTGGGCGGCGGGCGACGGAGACGCCGGCACCCGAGGCGCTGCGCGGCTACCTGGCCGAGACCCTCGAGGTCACGCTGGATTTGCTGGCAGGCACTGCCGAAGACGACGCGGCGCTGCATTACTTCCGCCTGAGCCTGTGGCACGAGGACCGGCTGTGCGAGGCCCTGGCCGAAGATTTGCGTGCCGGTGCCCGCCGTCGCGCGCCGTGCGCGAGCCCCTCTGGCTGCCGGCGCAGCGCTGGCGGCTGGGCTCGACTCCGGGCGGCCTGGTGCCGCACAACGAACGCTGGGCGCACGATGTGGCGGTGCCCGAGTCGGAGATCGACGCCCAACCCGTCAACTGGGGCCAGTTCGTCGAATTCGCCGAAGACCGCGGCTACGAGCGACGCGAGCTCTGGAGCGATGCCGGCTGGTCCTGGCTGCAGGCCGGCGGCCGGCGCGCGCCCGCGCATGTCGAGCAGCTGCTCGGCGGCGTGCTCGTGCAGCGCCGTGCCGGACTGCAGCGCGCGCCGGCGCTGCAGCCGGTGATGCACGCCAACCGTTTCGAGGCCGAAGCGTGGTGCCGCTGGGCACGCCGTCGCCTGCCGACCGAGGCCGAGTGGGAACTGGCGGCCAGCACCGCCGTCGGCCGCGGCTTCGTCTGGGGCGATGTCTTCGAATGGGTGGCCGGCAGCGCGCGCGCCTGGCCCGGGGCCGGTGAGCCGTCGCCCGGATCACTGGATGCCATTCCGCCCGCCGGCACCCAGGGTGTGCTGCGCGGCGGGTCGTACGCCACCCGCTCGCGCCAGCGCCACCCCAAGGCGCGCCGCTTCGCGCCGCCCGAGCGCGATACGATGTTCTGCGGCTTTCGCAGCTGCGCCCTGTAGGAAACCCATGCCCCCACTCGACTTCACGCTCAACGGCCGGGCGACACGGCTCGACGCCGAGCCCGCCACGCTGCTCATCGACTTGCTGCGCGGCCCGCTGGGCCTGACCGGCACGCACGCCGGTTGCGACACCGCGCAGTGCGGCTGCTGCACCGTGCTGCTGGATGGCGACGCGGTCAAGAGCTGCAGCGTGCTGGCGCTGCAGGTGCAGGGCCGTGCCGTCACCACGGTGGAAGGGTTGGCGCGGGCGGACGGCACGCTGCACCCGGTGCAGGAGGCCTTCATCGCCTGCCACGGCCTGCAGTGCGGCTACTGCACGCCGGGCATGCTGATGTCCGCCGCCTGCCTGCTGGGCAAGACGCCCGATCCGAGCGACGCCGAGATCGCCGAGGCGCTGGAAGGCAACCTGTGCCGCTGCACCGGCTACGTCAATATCGTGGCCGCCGTGCGACAGGCGGCGACTGCGATGGCGGGGGGATCGAAGTGAACGCGCCGGCAGACATCGCGCGCTTCGGCAGCGGCCACGCGGTGCGCCGCGTCGAAGACCCCGCGCTGGTGCAAGGGCAGGGGCGCTACACCGACGACGTCAGCCTGCCCGGCCAGACCTGGCTGGTATTCGTTCGATCGGACCGCGCGCACGCGCGCATCGTCGCCATCGACCGCACGGAAGCCGCGGCGGTGCCCGGCGTGCTGGCCCTCTACACCGGGGCCGACCTGGTGGCCGCGGGCGTGAAGCCGATCGCGCTGCCCGCCAATTTCAAGCGCCCCGACGGCCAGCCCGCCGCAGCGCCGCCCAAGCGCGCGTTGGCGCACGAGTTCGTGCGCTTCGTCGGCGATCCGGTCGCGGCCGTGGTCGCCGAGAGCCGCGCTGCCGCCGCTGCCGCGGCCGCGCTCGTGATGGTGGACTACGAGGACCTGCCTGCCATCAGCGACCCGGTGCGCGCCATGCAGGCGGGTGCGCCGGTGCTGTGGCCGGCGGCGCCCGACAACGTGGCCGCCGAGATGCGGCACGGCGACGCCGCCGCCACCGATGCCGCCTTCGCGGGCGCGGCGTGCCGCATCGCGCTGGACATCGTCAACCAGCGCCTGGCACCGGTGACGATGGAGCCGCGCAGCGTGCTGGCCTACCTCGACGGCGAGCGCCTCACGCTGCGCATGAGCAGCCAGATGCCCAGCGGCGTGCGCACGGGCCTGGCGGCCACGATCCCCGGCCGCACGACGGAGAACGTGCGCGTGCTGGTGGGGGATGTCGGCGGCGGCTTCGGCATGAAGACCGGTATCTACCCCGAGGACATCGTGCTCGGCTGGGCCGCACTGCAACTGGGCCGACCGGTGAAGTGGCAGGCCGACCGCGTGGAGGAGTTCCTGTCCGCCGTGCACGGCCGCGACCAGGTGAGCCGCGCCGAACTGGCGCTGGATGCCGCCGGCCGCGTGCTCGGCCTGCGCGTGCGCACGCTGGCCAACGTGGGGGCCTACCCGTCCGGCACGTCGATCGCCATCCCGCTGCTGGTCGGGCCCTGGGTCAGCACCAGCATCTACGACATCCCGGCCGTGAGCCTGCATCTCACCGCGGTGCTGACGAACGCCGCGCCCACCGGCGCCTACCGCGGCGCCGGGCGGCCCGAGGCCATCTACCTCATCGAGCGCCTGATGGATGCCGCGGCGCGCGAACTCGAGCTCGACCCGGTCGAACTGCGCCGGCGCAACATGGTGCGCCCCGAGCAGATGCCCTACCGCAACGCCATGGCGCAGACCTACGACAGCGGCCGCTTCGAGCAGATCCTCGACCAGGGGCTGGCGCTCGCCGACTGGAACGGCTACGCGGTGCGCCGTGCGGCTTCGCAGGCCGCCGGTAAGCTGCGTGGCCGCGGCATCGCGACCTTCCTGGAGTGGACCGGCGGCAATGCGCTCGAAGAGAACGTGCGCGTCGACATCACCGCCGACGGCTTCGTCGAACTCACCTCGGCCACCATGGCCATGGGGCAGGGCATCGCCACCAGCTACGTGCAACTGGCGCACGACGTCTTCGGCGTGCCCCTGGAGCGCATCCGCGTGCTGCAGGGCGACACCGACCGCGCCAACGGCTTCGGCAGCGCCGGCAGCCGCTCGCTCTTCACGGGTGGCTCGGCCGTGCGCGTGGCGTCCGAACGCACGGTCGAGGAAGGCAAGCAACTCGCCGCCGAGGCCCTGGAGGCGTCGGCCCGTGACATCGAGTACGACGCCGGCCGCTACACCGTGGCCGGCACCGACCTCGGCATCGGCCTCTTCGACCTGGCCGCACGGCAACCCGGGCAACGATTCATGGCCAGCGCCGGCGCCACCGCCGCCGCGCCGAGCTGGCCCAACGGTTGCCACGTCTGCGAGGTGGAGATCGACCCCGCCACCGGCGTCGTCGAGGTGGTGGCCTATGCCTCGGTCAACGATATCGGCCGCATCGTCAGCCCGGTCATCGTGCGCGGGCAGATCGAGGGCGGTGCCGTCCAGGGCATCGGCCAGGCACTGTGCGAGCGCGTGGCCTACGACGCCAGCGACGCCCAGCTGCTGTCGGCCAGCTTCATGGACTACGCCTTGCCGCGGGCGGACGGTTTCCGCGACTTCAAGACCGCGTTCGACGAGTCGGTGCCTTGCCTGACCAACGTGCTGGGGGCCAAGGGCGTGGGTGAGCTCGGCACCATCGGCGCCACGCCGGCGGTGGTGATCGCGGTGGTCGATGCGCTGGCGCAGGTGGGCCTGGGGCGTGACGCCGAGCGGGTGCAGATGCCGCTCACATCCGAAGTGGTGTGGCGAGCGCTGCGCCGCGACTTCGGCCCGCCGGTCTTCGGTTGAGCCGCATGGACTTCTGGCCCGGCTGCGGCTGGGCGCAACTGGTGCGCGACGAGCGCGGCTGGCTGCGGCCCGGTGACGACTGGCTGCGCCTGTTCCTGGCCCGGCCCGAGCTGGCACCAGTGGACGAATCCTGCGCCTCCGAACGCGCGCTGCACAAGGCGCTGCTGGAGGCGCCGACACGCCCCGTGACCGCCGAGCGGCTGGCGCGGCTGCAGGATGCCGACGCACGCGAGAACTACGCCGTCTTCCTGCGCTTTCGCGATGCGTTGCTGGCCGCGGGCACGCTGCAGTCGTTCTACATCGGGCTCTTTCGTCGTGGCGCCATCGAGACGCCGCCGCTGTTCATCGACCTGCTGGTGCAGGCCATGCTGCGCGGCCTGCTCGACGGCACCGACGACGCCTTCGAGGCACGCGCCGCCGAACTGCTGTTTCGTCCGCAGCGCATCACCGTGCAGGACGGCCGCGTGCTGGCCGCCGACCGCGACGCTATTGACCTGCTGCACGAGACCGCCGGCCTGGGCGAGATCGGGCGCCTGCTGCGGCAGGCCCAGGTGCAGCCGCGCGCGCTGGACGTCGAGGTGCTGACGGCCGACAACGCGGCCCGCTACTGGGCCGGTGCGGCTGCCGGGCGCCACCACGTGCTGCTGGACCTGACGCAAGAGCTGAGGCAGGACGTGGGCCACGGGCTGCAGTTCAGGCTGCAGAACGCGCGCTCCGGGTTGCCGGCGCTGGCGCGGGTGCTCGAACGCTGGGTCGCGCACCTGCTGGGCGTGCAGGTCACCGTGGAGCCCGTGCAGCGCATCGACGACGCTCAGTGGCGCTGGCACGTCGGGCTGGATGCCGAGGCCACGGCGCTGCTCAACGACCTTTACGAGGGCCGCGCGGTTGACGACGAGCGCCGCCGGCGACTGGTGAGCCTGTTCAGGCTGGAGTTCGCCGATGCGGCCGAGATGCACGCCGACGTCGCCGGCCGCCCGGTCTACCTGGGCCTGGCCGGCAATGCCGAGGGCGTGCTGCGGCTCAAGCCGCAGAACCTGCTCCTGAACCTGCCGCTGGCGCGGGTGTCCTGAAGGTCACCCGCGGCGTCGGCGATGCCGGGGCCGCGGATCGAAGTGACGGGCCAGTGCGCTAAAACGACCGAGCGGGAAGATGACTGCGATCAAGTGCGCCTGTGCCTTTCGGCGCTAGCCTTGCTGCACATTGCAGCGGGAGGTCATCATGATGAAGCTTCTTGTGCCTGTCGATGGTTCACCCGTTGCGAATCGGGCGGTCGAGTTGGCGATCAAGCAGGCGCGCCGTGCGGGTGACGTGAAGATCTTGTTGCTCAACGTCCAGCAGGGCCTGGAGCACTGGCACAAGCAGGGATTGCTCAGTGATGAGTCGCGCCAGGAATTGCGGCAGCACGGCGAAGCCCAGGCGGCGGCGGCACGCGCGATGCTCGACAAGTCGGGTGTGCTCTACGACTTCAGCATCGTCTTCGGTCACCCTGCCGACGTGATTGCCCGCGTGGCGGGCGAACACCACTGTGAAGGGATCGTCATGGGAACGCGAGGCCTCGGCGACGTCGAAAACCTGATGCTTGGCTCGACCGCATACAAGGTGATTCAGATCGCAGAGGTTCCGGTCACGCTGGTCAAGTAGATGCGGCGACCGCGCCCGGTGCGCGGCAACGGTGAACGCCCGGTCGGGCGCTGCGTTTGGTCGATCGCACGCCTCTAGAGGGCACACCGATGGGATCGGACTGGTTGCAACTCATCGCCTGCGCGTTGGCCATTGCCTACGCCGGGGCACGGCTCACGCTCCTGGCCGATGCGATCGGCGAGAAGACCGGCATGTCCGGCTCCTGGGTCGGCCTGCTGTTGCTGGCGGCGGTGACGTCGCTGCCGGAACTGGCCACGGGCATCAGTGCCGTCACGATGGCGCAGGCCCCCAACATTGCCGTCGGCGACGTCCTGGGCAGCACCGTCTTCAACCTGGCGCTGCTGGTGTTGCTGGACGTGCTGCATCGTCCGGACTCGATCTACAGCGCTGCCAGCACGGGCCACATCCTGTCGGCGGCATTCGGAACGGTGCTGCTCGGCGTGGTGGGTGCGAGCATCCTGCTGCAGCGCGAAGACGTCTTGCCCGCGTTCGGAACCGTCGGCGGCTACACCCCGCTTCTCGTCTTGCTGTATCTGCTGGCGATGCGCAGTGTGTTCTCCTACGAGCAGCGGGAAGCCAGCAACGGAAGGCCGGTGCGCTCCCTCCGCTACGAGGCGTTCAGTCTGCGCACGGCGTCGTTGCGGTTCGGGCTCTTCGCCGGCATCGTGGCCGTTGCGGGCATCTGGCTTCCCGTCGTGGGCGCGCGCATCGCCGACGAGATGGGGTGGTCGCGTACGTTCGTCGGAACCCTGCTGATCGCCGGCGCCACCTCGCTGCCCGAAGTCGTCGTGACCTTGGCGGCGTTGCGTCTGCGTGCGCTGGACATGGCCATCGGCGGATTGCTGGGAAGCAACCTGTTCGACATCCTGATCATCGCGATCGACGATGTCTTCTACACGAGTGGGTCGCTCCTGGGCGATGTGTCGCCCGTGCACGCGGTCACGGCCTTCTCGGCGGTGATGATGACCGGCGCGGTGATCATCGGCTTGGTCTACCGTCCCCGCAGACGTCTGCTGCGGGCCATGAGCATCGTGAGCTTTGCCTTGCTGACGGTGTACCTCGTCAACGTCTATGTGCTCTTCGTGCACGGCGAGTGAGTGCACGGCCGCTGCACGTGCACCGAGGAAAGCTCGGGATTGGCGCTGGCCCCTGGCCGGTTCAGGAGGCCTGGTCCCTGGCTCCCCGCCGTTTGCCGGCGCCTTCCTGGCAGGGGCCGGGTTGCGGCAGCGGGCCGCTGACGGTCAGCCCACGGCGCGCGCCGCCAGCACCGGGATCAGCGCCGCACGGTACTCGGCCGAGGCATGCAGGTCGCTGTTCAAGCCGTCGGCGTTGACCGTCGCACCGGCCAGCGCGGCGCCCGACCAGTCGGCGGCGAGCCGCGCTTCCAGTTCCGTGGCGCGAAACACGCCGTTGGCCCCCGCACCGGTCACGGCCACGCGCACACCTGCCGGCCCGCGGCTCACGAAGACGCCGACCAGCGCAAAGCGTGACGCCGGCTGCTTGAACTTCTGCCAGCCCGCCTGCTGCGGCACGGGGAAGGTCACCCGAGTGATGATCTCGCCGTCGGCCAGCGCCGAGGTGTACAGGCCGACGAAGAAGTCTTCTGCCGATAGGGTGCGCGTATTCGTGTGCACGGTGGCACCCAGGCCCAGCACGGCCGCCGGCCAGCACGCGGCGGGGTCGTTGTTGGCCAGGCTGCCGCCGATCGTGCCGCGGTGGCGCACCTGGCGGTCCCCGATGCGCCGGGCCAGGTCGGCCAGCGCCGGGATCGCACGCTGCACTTCGTTCGAGGCCGCGATGGCGGCGTGCGTGGTGCCGGCGCCGAGGGTGACCGCGGTGCCATCGACCGCGATCCCCTTCAGCTCGGCGATGCCCGCCAGGTCGACCAGCACCGACGGCGCCGACAGGCCCAGCTTCATCGACTGCAGCAGGCTCTGGCCGCCGGCCAGCAGCTTGCTGTCTTCCTGCGCCGCTGCGCGTGCCGCGTCGGCCAGCGACGTCGGGGTCCGGTACTCGAAGGCCTGCATCTCGGGGGACTCCTGCCGTGCTTGGGGCGGTGCCGGCGTCAGCCGCCGCCACGCTGGGTGTAGAGGTCGAAATAGCGCATGAACTCGCACCGCTCGGCCGTGTCCACGCCGTCGAAACGATAACGTACGGCCAGCCGGGGCAGGCTGACCAACCCAATGCGGCGCGGCGGCAGCACCGTCCATTGCAGCCGCAACGTGCCGGCGCCGATCGTCACCACGGCCTGCCCGGGTGCCGGCAGCGCCAGTGCGTGGTCGCGCACCGCGCCGGGCAGGCAGCGTTGCCACTCGGTTTCGGTGAAGCCCTGTTCGCGCTCGAAGGACGCGGGGACTTCCGGCACCACGCCCATTCAGCCGCCGGCGATGGGCGGCCAGATGGCCAGCACGTCGCCTTCCACCAGCGTGCGCGTGGCGCGCTCTGCAGCAGCGCACAGAAGAAAGTCGCATTCATGCTGGCGGCAGGTGAGGTCAAGTACGTTCGCCTGACGCTGGCTGTCGGCGTTTTGGCACGCGGATGGTCCCCGAACTCGTTGCGAAGGACGAGGCGACCAAGGAACTTCTCGACCTGAGGCTGATGACACCCGTGATGTCCCCAGCCGACAATCAAGCAACAAAGGCTCTTGGCGTAACGGGCGTCGGCATACGAACGTTTTCGCCGCCAGAATTCTTCAACGCAAACTGCGTGCCCGTAGGGGACTTGCAGGCCCCCGGCAGCCTCAGCCACACGCAGAATACAAAAGGCCTTCGAGGATCAGTTAAGAATCGAGGGCGCGTATGCGCAAGGTGAACCTCGGGTGACCATAGGCGGCAGAGTCAACAGGCTGGACTTCTCGTCGCTGAGCGGCTATTGGCAGATCGACCTCACCCTTGATTCGTCAAACGGCAGGAAGCTCGACGTCAGTGAGCATTACGAGTTCCAGGGCGGCTTCGTCCCCTTCGTCGGCATTCACGCGTGCATGAATACCGCGGATGCCTTCGTACGGGCGGTGCTGAATCTGGTCAGCAAGGCAGTTCACTCCAGCGGCTTTGCCGAACTCTTGCGTTAGGCGCAGGTCGGCGCAAGTCGGTGATCAGGGTCTACTCAACAAAGGCCCCGCGTTGGCGGGGCTTTTGCTTTGTATCGCGGAGTGGAGACCAACGGACTGCGTTGGTGCAGATCGACGCCTGCAGCGGCGCTTTCCCGAGGCAAATCAAATTCTGGTGGCCAAGGGCGGGATCGCCCTTGGCCGATTTTGGCTCGCTACGCTCGCCGAAACCTGGTGGCCAAGGACGGAATTGAACCGCCGACACAAGGATTTTCAATCCCGCCCGGGCGTCGATAGACACGAATTTACGCCAACGCGAGCCGATGTGCAGCCCGAGCGAATTCTTCCAAACGGCTCTGTGAGACGCGCCGTTGGTCGGCTCGATCAGCAAAAAGTCTTCGCTCTTGTCCTCAATCAGGCACGAAGACTTCTCGGCTCGTAGAACTGCAGTCCTGTCGTCATGGAGAGAGGCGGGACGCGATGAAAGTTGGTCAATTCATTGGAGGGATGCTCTCGGCGGCTTTGCTTGGGGTTAGCTGCGTCGCGAACGCGGCTCCGATGACTCTCTACTTCACGGGGACGTTCTCGCAATTCATCAACTATGCGGGCGATCTCGTAGAAGAAGCGACAGGGCAACCCTTTTCAGGCTACATAACTTACGACATCAGTCTCGCTGAATTTGGCAGCGGGAACGAAGATCCGAGAGGAATCACATCCGCTGACGCGACCACCCAGTCGGGCTGCATGTATAGCGCCTTTGGAACGTGTTCCTCTGACTACGGCAGCGACGCTCCGTTAGTCATTGACTATCGCGTGACTTGGAGCGGCGGCACTTATGGCCCTCTTGCAGTAGCCGCTGAGCTGCCAATTTACGATGTTTCGTCGCTCTACCTGAAATCGCAAGGGCCGCCGTTGTATGACATAAACGAGGTCTGGAATATCTTTCGTTCTCGGGGCAGTACGTCTATACGGGCGACGAGTTTGGCCAGTATTCCGAGGCGCTGACGTCGAGGGGATTTGGCCTTATTGCAACGGGCTTCAATAATTTGCTCCTGCCCAATTCTCCTCTCGACCTTACGCAGCCATTCGACCTCTCACAGGCCGATTACGCAGGCATTCAGCTATTGAACACTCAGTACATTCACAACTGCACCTACGGAGCGGGATGTTCAGGCAATAGCTACTTGCCAACTACGTTCCGTTTCGATGGCGTACTTACGAGTGTTGAGTTCCGCGAAGGATTGGTTGGAACTGTTTCCGAGCCGAGTGCAGCCACGCTTCTAGGCGCTGGCCTCCTTGCCTTGGCCGCCTTCCGGCAGGGAAGCAGGAGGCGGCGACGCTCCCTGACAGATAAGGACTAAGAGTCCTTATATTTCCGCGCTCCGCTGCCTTCTCATTACAAGCTACAAGCCTGACTTTCCGCCGAACTCGTTTATGAGAGCGGCAGTTCCCATCATCACGCTTTGAAGTGGGTTCTCGCGGCAGTACTTGTCGATGTACGCGAGCAGAGTGTCCGCAGGGAGCGCCCGACTAATCTGCTTGCCGTTCCCCCATGTGTTGTACCCAGTGATAAAGCCCAACATCCAACTCGCGTATTGGAAGTCAGTTGCCCGGTTAGGGACTCGACGATCCTGAAGATACTTGCCGCAGCCATTCATGCCCGGTTCGTAAGCGAAGATCCCCTCCGTCTGCTGCGCAGACAGGTTTGCGGCGCATAGAGCAAGAATGAGCATCGCTAGTAATTGCCTCATCACGGATCTCCTTCAATCACTGGCGCGAGCAAGCCGCTCGCATCAGGCTCGCCTTTTGAAAGACGCCTCCATAGCGACTCTGAGATAGAAGAACCTCGCCTCTTCCAGAGTCGTCGATGTTGAAGTGCCACGTCTCGATGCTGTTCCCCGAATATCCAACGAGCAGGACGAGGTGGCCGATGCCCTTTGAAACGACAACCAGCGTGCCTCCCGTATCGCTCGCGCTCTGAGTCTTGCTCGTAACGTCCTTGAAGATGATGTCGAAGTCGGTCTCGCCTTTCTTGATGAGAAGGAATTCACCGCTCTTGATGCCGTCGGTAATCCATCCAGTCTTCTCGTTCCCGGCAAGTGGAGTGGCAAAGTAGTAAGCGTGTCCGCTTGGCTGCGTGCAGCGAGTGACAATGGTTTGCGCCATAGGGGCGCTGGAGGCGAGCAGCAGCATGACTGCGAGCAACTGGCGGCTGACAAATCTCATTCTTGTTCTCCCATTCCCTTGTCGAGCGGGAGCATAGCGACAGCCGGTGCCTGCGGTTTGGGAGAAGAGAGGACTGCATATCCGAAGCTCGCGCTCAGCGAGCGATCAGATCGGATTGGCTAACCGGCAGGGAGTTCGCGGCTCTTGGCTCGAATTGTCAGCCGCCGCGATAACCGTTTGGGAATGCTCTCGTTTGTCGGGATCGCTTACAAGTTGAGTAACGCACTCAACTAAATCCTCAGTTCAGATTGTTCTTCGACAACTGTTTGCATGTGGAGCAGCGCACCGTGCGTGGATAACCAACATGAAGCGGGGCTGAGATGAGCGCGCTGAGGATTAGAGGCATCTTGTTCGCTGCCTTGATTGCGCTCGCGACAGCACTACCCGCAAGCGCGGAGCCTGTTTTCGAGTATCGCTTCGTCTTGGACGAGCTCTATTGCAGCTCTGCGATGGTTCCGTGCTCGGAATACAACCCTGATGCAGACGAAGTCGTTACTAGAAGAATAAATTCATTCAGCTTGGTACTGACGCAAAGTGCCGTGCAGAGCGACAGCGCCAGTTACCTTCGCATATACGAGCCGTATCATGGGCCGGAGCCTTATCCGCAGCCACCCAAGACGGACGTGTTTTTCAATGATGGAGTCGTCTCCTTAACCTTGCGACACACCTTCGGCGAGGAGCCTTCTTATCACTGCGGATGGAGTTGCGAGGTTGGTGTTGGACTCACCGAAATCTCTGCCTTTCTCACCGGTAGCATGCGTGAGGTGGATTGGCTCGACGAGCAGACGTACCTGAGGGGGGAAGGCAGGAATTGGACGGGAGAGATTCACAGCGACCCCCTCTTCTCGGGCCACTTCTACTTCACGGGTTACTGGCAGTTAGTCCGGGCCATTCCAGAGCCCGGTTCGCTGTCCTTGTTCCTACTCGGGCTTGTCGGTATTGCAGCAGCCCGTCGGCGCAAGCAGTAATCGGTATCGCTCCACGACGGCCCCGCTTCGGCGGGGCTTTTGTTTGGCTCGCGGTAGTAGCGACCAACGGATTCACAATCCGCCGGTAGTTTGGGCGTCCCCAGCCCGATCCACCGGCGAGCGGTCAACGCAACGCGATAGCGTCGTTGAGTGCCTTGAACACACGCTCGGCGTGTGGGCGGTTACCGGTGCTGTAAGCCACTTGATCTTTGCCGCTGGTGTTAATGACGATGCGGCGCGAGAGTGCGCGGACGAGCAGGAGACCACCGAGAGCGCCGAAGATAACGAAGCCAAGCACGCCCCCCGAAGAGAAGTTGTTGCCGATCAGGGCGAGTACCGCGACGACGAGCCAGACGACGGCCCAGAGCATCGAGCCGCCGGGGGCCATGCGGACGCTAGTTATGTTGCGGAGGGCGAAGGTTTGCCCACCGGCGATTAGGCGAGAACTTGTGACCTGCACCCCATCTTCGGAGAGGATTTGTTGCTCTTCCATGATGACTTCGCCCCCTTTCCCATTTGGCAGGTCGCTACATGGCAACGAGCCTATGCCGAGCGCGGGCGGCCCTCTTGATGGGCGTCAGAAGAGGGGTGCTGGCCGTCCTCGGCGGCGAGGTAAAGGTGGACCGCTTCGCAGTCCACCACCAGCCAGCAAAGTTAGACGGTCATGGACTTCCCGTAAGCGGCGTCGATTTCAGCAGGGGTCGGCCCCATGAATCCCGGCTCCCCGATACCAGCACAGCGAGAGCGCCACGCTTTGGAGGCGGTCGCTGACCGCGCCCACTCGTCGACGGAGGGAACGTGCGGCGCGATGAGCGCACCTGACTTCCGGACCCTCGGCATGGATGCCGGCGAGGTATCGGCAGGGGCTTCACCCGGTAGCCCGACCACGCACGGCGGCTCCCTCCGTTTCTTCAATCGCTTCGCCGCAAGACGCTTAATGAGCCGCTCGATACGTTCGTCAGTCGGTTTCTTCGGCATGTGTCTTTTCCTCAAGTGCAACAAGCTGCCCCCTAGGCTCGGCGGTTTCGATCACTGCGGGACAGGCTAACATCAGGGGTGAACGCGAGACGCCCGCCAAGTGCAGGCTCTACCGCACCTTCCCGCAGTTCCCAGTAGACCCGCGCCAGTTCACGCGCAACGTGGCGCACCGTCTTGAGTGGTCGACGGCGGGGGGTGAGTCACGACGGTTTGTGCTTCCAGCGCTCGTCACTTAGCTTCGTTCTGGTGTGCATCTGGGTGGGGGCGGTGATCGGTTTGCGGGCGGGGCAGCACAACGCGAACGCCGGAGAAAGAGCGTCACTGCCCCCTTACTGTTACGCGACGGCTTCGACGTTGAATCCGTCGTTTACCTTGTCGCCTCACACAAACGGTTCGGCACTCGACACAGCCCTGTAGTTCGATGTTCGGCACGTTCTTCTGACGCGAGCCAAGGTATTGTCGCTGCATCGCTTCGGTCACGCCGTCACCGACGATCCCCGCGACCTCGGGAAGCTCAGGGCTGCATCGGTGGCGATGCGCCGCAAGCGAAGCAACCAGCTCGTCAACGTACTGCGAGGCTTCCTTCGCTCGCTTGAGTGCGGCGGCTTCCGCTGGCACGCAGTACGCCTCCACGCGGCGCGTTGCTCCGCGTGAGGCCGGTCAGCGACAGCGGCAGCACGGCACCGGCTTCGATGAGCTCGACATCCTCGAACGTGAGGTCAACGGCATCGGTCTCGACCTTGCAGGCTAACAACCCACGGCACGCGATCATCGGCCAGCAATCGCTGCCCGATGGCGACGGTCACGACATCACGCGGCGGCAGTCGGGCGCGAAGTGCCGCATCGAACTTGTCGGTCGCAATGGCGTAGTTCGCCGACCGCCTGCTGCTTGGCTTGACGAAACGCGTCGAGAGGTCGGCGAGTGCAGTCCGGCGTGGCCCTGCTTCATATCGGTGCGACCGGCCGCCGTGTAGACCACAAGCGATTCGCTGCGCTCGACGGCGGCGCGTGTAGCGGTCGCTGGCCGCGACCATCCCTTCGACGTAGGCATTCAACGTCGGCGAGTGTGCGGTTGGCCTAAGGTGGCGGGGTCGATTACCTTCCCGTCGCCGTCACGAACAACGATTTGTCGGTTTCATGTGGTGCTCCTCTCCGGCTGTGCGGCGTTATCCGCCTCGCGCCGGTCCGGCGAGTCGGGCCATGGCTCATTGCAGGCTGCTAGGACGCGCCAGAAAGCTCTCAGGAACTTCTTGGCTTCTGGAGGTATCTGCGGCTTCAACCAGCAGCGGCTTCCGCGTCGCCCGCTGGAGGCGAACGCGGGAAGTCGCTGGCGGCTCCGCTGCCGAGTCGGCACGGCGTCCTTTTTTTTGACTTGTAATGACTTGTGGGGGGGCCACCGTGTCCGCCTTTTGCGACGCCCATGTCTGGCTTTCCGGTCGCGCTTTTCCTCCTTTGGTGGTCGAAACCCGGTCAGCCTGTCCCTCTTTCGCTTCGCTAAACCCGGTCATGTTTGTCGGGGTTCTTCAGCCGAGAGAGGTTGATGCGGTACTCGGCGGCGCGTCCCCGACCTCCGCGTCGGTTTGCCTCGCAGATCAGATAGCCGTGTTTCTCAAGAGACCGGATGGCACGACGAACAGTTCGTTCCGACAAGCCTGTGTCCTCAGCCACTCGGGCAAGGCTCGGAGTACACGCTGCCGCCGCCTTCATTTGCGAAGCAGCAGCAAGGCGCACCAGCACCAGCACAGTGGTCGGCTCAAGAGGCGGCGAGTGACGCCAGCAATGCGAAATGAGTTCGAAGCTCAAGCGGCGATCCCGTCCAGATCAACGGAGAGCCCGTCCTTTGCTTTGAGCGCCTGCTCTGCGTTCCGACGCAGCGATGCTCAAGGCGACAGCGTCAAGTGCATTCGGCTCGAATCGCCATTCGCCGCAATGTTTGACCAAAGCCCCCGCCGCGACCGCCTCGTTGGCGTGCAGCCGCAACCACCAGCGGGCCGATGGCTCCGACACGAACGGCGCGGCTCTCGGCGACTGCGCGGCGCCCGTCGGCTTCACGAATGAATAACGGTTGGCAAGCCGGGGCCATCTCGAAAATCCTCGGTAATCGCCACTTGCAGGTGTCGATTTGCGGATTTTCGAGATGCGAAACGAGCGCTATCTAAGATTCGGCTCGCATTTTTCTGAAATACGACGGCGAACCGTCGTCGGATGAATGCGTAGCTTCGTTGCGATGAGCGACGTGGATGTTTCTCTGATCGTGATTACGCAGGCGCGAAACTTCCTTTTGGATCTGCTCCTCAAGCGGAGCGCTCTTCCTTCGTTGGGCTGCGGCAGCCTTCCTTGCGCCACGAAGCCGCCAACATCGGAACCTTTGCCGCACGACGCGTGAACCAGTTGGTGGCGGCTAAGTTGATGACGAGGGCAGACCGTTGCGGCGCCGCGCGATGGTTCCCGCGTTCAGTACGTCAACGGCGTCCTTCAGGGCAACGGTTTCCGGAGTGCGCGAAGATTTGAAGAGAAAGTCCGCCTGTTCCCTCAGATTCAACGTGCTGAACGCCTCTGCTTCTGCCTCCTCCCAGTCTCCTTCGAGGGCTTTGCGCAGGACATTTCGGCAACGCCCCTCAGCGACGGCAGAATGCGTCGGATAAGTAATACAGTCCTGGTCGGGTCATCTTGCAGCTCTACCAATCGCTCCGCGATCCTTGGAGCATCCCCGTAGAAGCCCTCTTAGCTATTCTTCATCATTTCAAAGCCGCAAAGACCTGATCGACCATCTGCCGCTTGCTGTCGATGCAAAGGTGCGAATAGCGGCGTGTAACGGTCGGGGAACGGTGACCGAGTTACGTCGCCGATTTGTAGCAGTGACGCTCCGCTTCTCGGGCTAGTGCAGACGCCGCGCTGTGCCTCAGACTATGGAAGACCACGTCCTGAGCCAAAGTCAAGGTGGGCGTTCTTACAAAGCGCGTCGCCACGCCGGCGTCGATAGCGAACGGCTGACCCGGGCTTCCGCTCTCACTGTGAGATCAGCCGACTCGGCTCGCCGACGCCTGTTCGCCTCAATTCCGCGATGACATCTTGGGTTAGGGGCAGCAAGCGTTGATCGCCATTCTTTGACCGGCGAACGGTCGCTGTGCGTTGCTGTTAGGTCGAGATCACCGAAGCGCAGCGCGAGGAGTTCCTCCCGCCTTGCGCCGGTCGTGACAGCCATCAGGGCAAGCAGTCGCAGGCGGGGCCATATCGATAGCCGACACGCAGCGAGCAGCCGTTTCACTTCCTCATCGGAGAGGAATCGCTCCTGTCTCTTGGCCTCGGGGTTGGCCTTGATTTCCGCCAACGGGATTGCCAGCCTTTCGGGGTCAGTTGCTTCCGCTTGGCCCATGTCAGGACGGCACCTAAGGCGGCGGCGTAGCGATTTAGGGTAGCGGGGAAGCGCGGCCCGAAGGTACGGGAGTTTGGGACGGCCCTCGGCATTGCTGACCATGAACCGCTCCAACTGGCATTGTCGCCAGCCGGTCGAGAGCGTCGCCAACCATGTCGCTGTCGAGATCGCGCAGCCGCACATCGCCAAGGGATTCGGCCCAAAAAGCCGACGCGAGCATTGCGCGTCGGATCGCGGCCCTCATACCCCGCCATGTAGGCGTTGATAGTCTCGCGCAGGGTGAGACTGCCCCGCTCAGTTCACTCCCGCCGCTGCAACAGGGCAATCACGGGGCAAGGATGCCCGTCGTTGGTGCTTCGTTCATTGCTCAGTCTCGCATCCCTGGAAACCAACGGACTGCGTTGGTGCAGATCGACGCTGAAGCGGCGCGTTCCCG
>CAVQWK010000045.1:0-60902 GCA_963717575.1 uncultured beta proteobacterium
ACGATATTTCGAGAACGATCCTGAAGCTCTCGGACAGCCTCATCATCGTCACGCTGCTCAGCCTTCCCTGCCTGATCAACGTTAAGAGGCTCATGGATCACTTTCATAAATTCGGCTACCCGCAGGACGAGGACATTCAGATCCTGGTTAACCGCCACCACAAGCGCTCCATGATCTCCCTGGAGGACGCGGAAAAAAGTTTGAAAAAGAGGATTTTCTGGAACATCCCGAACGACTTCCAGACGACCATGAGCGCCATCAACCAGGGCAGGCCGCTTTCCGTCATGGATGCGGCGTCGGAGATCACGGCCAGTTTCAGGGAGCTGGCGGCCCTGATCACGGGCAAGGGACAGAAGAAGAAGAGCATTCTGCCGTGGAGGTAAGATATAATACATGTCATTTACCGCGTGAAGAACGGGTATCCAAGAAACTTATTAAGAAAGTCATTGCGGACGGGAGTGAAGCAATCTTCGTTATCGGATTCTAAATCGTAGATTTTACCACGCCTCGCGAGGCTCGGCTCGTAATGACCGGATTTGGAAAGTAAAGAAGCAGAGGGAAGCAGAGAACCACGGATTATACAGGGCTTAAACAACAACTCCTTCATGTCAACCAACGAGTTCAATGATTTGAAGGCAAAAGTCCATGACCGCCTGGTGGAGATCTTGGATCTGTCGCTGATCGACTCGCTCGAGGAGCAGACCCTCCGGCAGGAGATCCGGCGGCTGACGGCGAACATCCTCTCGGAAGACGGTATGCGGGTGCCGCTCAATGCCGATGAGAAGGAGCGCTTCTTCCGGGAGATCCAGGACGAGATCCTGGGCCTGGGGCCCATCGAGCCTTTTCTGCAGGACCCCTCCATTTCAGACGTCCTGGTCAACTACTATCGAAAAGTCTATGTCGAGCGCCTCGGCAAGCTCGAACTCACCGACGCGCGTTTCAAGGACGATGCGCACCTGCGCAACATCATCGACAAGATCGTCTCGGCCGTGGGCCGGCGGATCGACGAGTCCACGCCCATGGTGGATGCCGCCTCCCCGACGGCTCGCGCGTCAACGCCATCATCCCGCCCCTGGCCCTCGACGGCCCCGCGCTTTCGATCCGCCGTTTTTCCGTTGACCCCCTGGACTCGAGGACCTCACCGCGCTGAAAAGCATCACCCCGGGCGGAGCTCCTGAGGGCATTGTCAAGGCACGGCTCAACGTGCTTATCTCCGGCGGCACCGGCACCGGAAAGACGACAATGCTGAACGTCCTGTCGCGGTTCATCCCCGACGACGAGCGCATCGTGATCATCGAAGACTCGGCGGAGCTGCAGCTAAGCAGGAGCACGTGGTGCGCCTCGAGACGAGGCCGCCCAACATAGAAGGCCGGGGCGAGGTCACCCAGCGAGATCTCGTGCAAAACAGCCTCCGCATGCGCCCGACCGCATCATAGTAGGCGAGGTCCGCGCCGGCGAGGCGCTAGACATGCTGCAGGCCATGAACACGGGCCATGACGGCTCCCTCACCACGTCCACGCCAACTCGCCCCGGGACGCCCTGCTGCGCATGGAGACGCTGGTGGCCATGGCGGCTCTCCATCCCGAACGAGGCCGTCCGGCGCTATATCAGTCGGCCCTGAACGTCGTGATCCACATCTCGCGCCTGATCGATGGCAGCCGCAAGCTCACGCACCTCTCCGAGATCACGGGGATGGAGGGCAACGTCATCACGATGCAGGAGATTTTTTCCTTCGAGCAGACCGGTGTGGATTCGAACGGAAAAGTGGTGGGGCGCTTCAAGATGACGGGGATCCTGCCCCGGTTCGTGGAGCGCTTCAAGGCCCACGGTATCCCGGCGCCCTACGACGCCTTTGACCCCCGCCGCGTCATGGAGATCTAGGGAGGCAGGAGTCCCCCTTTAATGGGCTTCTTGGGGAGCGAGGGGGGATCCCCTTTTGAAAATGCAGGGGAGTTGAATCCAAGATTATAAGCAGGAGATAGTATGGAACTTTTACTGGTCGTATTCATTTCGTCGCCGTCGTTCTTCTCGTCGAAGGGGTTTTTCTGCTTTCCCGGTCCTGGTGGAACCCCGAGACAAGAAGGGTCAAGACACAGCTCCGGCAGCTCAGCGCGGAGGCATACGGACAGGGGGACGTGGACCTGGTGCGCCGCCGGCTGATGAGCGAGATCCCCTGGTTCAACCGCTTTCTCCTGGGCGTTCGATTCCGATCGTCGATCGGATCGACCGAATGGTCGTCCAGGCCAATCTTAACTACCCGGTGGGGGTTGTCTCTTGTCTTCGGCGTGTTCGCCGTGCTGGGTTTTGCCGCGGCGTCCTTCGCCACGAGGTGGTTCCTGGTCCGGCTGGCCGCGGGGGTCGTGCTCGGTATCATTCCCATCCTGTATGTCTATATAAAAAAGCAGAAAAGGATCAACCGGTTAGGAGCAACTCCCGGAGGCGATGGACATGCTGTCCCGTTCCCTCAAGGCCGGCCACGCCTTCACAGGGGGGCTCCAGATGGTGGGGCAGGAATTCGGCGACCCGGTTGGCACGGAATTCGGCAAGACCCTCGACGAGATCAACTTCGGCGTGGCCTACAAAAATGCCCTGTGGAATCTGTCGTCGCGCGTCGACAGCGACGACCTGAAGCTCTTCGTGATTCCGTCATCATCCAGCGGACAAGCGGCGGAAACCTGGCCGAGAACCTGGAAAACATCGGCCGCTTGATCCGGGAGCGTTTCAAGCTGAAAGGAAACATAAAGACGCTGACCGCAGAAGGCGGGATTTCGGCCTATATCCTGCTTGCCCTTCCCTTCTTCCTCGTTTACGTTGTACCTGCTGAACCCGGGCTACATGAAACACTGTTTACAGACCCGATCGGGCATTTCATCTCGGGGTGCCGGCGTGATGATGATTAGCGGGGTGTTCGTGATGAAACGAATGGTAGATATCAAGGTGTGAGGCGGCTTCATGAATGAATCGGCTCTTTTCCCTCCTGATTTTTACCGGGCTTCTGCTGGTTGTTTTCTCCGTCTATCTGTCTTTCAAGGCGAAGGGGGAAAAACGCCGGATCGTGGAGAAGATCGAGAAGGAGGCGAGCGGAACTCCTAGCGCCCCGCCCGCCGATCACCGACCCGCCGGGGCCGCCAAAAAGGCTTTCGACGACCTCACTACCCGATCGGAGTACTCGGCGCCGAAAGGCAAGAGGATACCCATCGAAGAAGAAGTGATCGTGGCGGGCTATCGCAAACCCAATGCCCCCATCGATTTCTACGGCTCAAGATCCTCTTGGCCGTCGCGTTGCCGTCCGCAGTTTTCCTTGTGCTCACGTCTGTGTATCCCCGTCCGGAAGATGGACCTGCTGATGCTGCTCCTGACCCTGGCCCCGGCCGGGTTCGATGCGCCGGATTTGTGGGTCCGGCTCGGCGATCGCCAGGCGACAGGAAAAGATTACGGACCGGTCCCCCGACGCGCTGGACATGATGGTGGTCTGTCTCGAGGCGGGGATGGGCCTGGACCAGGCGATCAAGAGGGTCGCCGACGACATAAAGCGACCTACAGGATCATCAGCGAGTAGTTCGGGCAGATGAACATGGAGCTGAGGGAGGCCGCTCGCGCCAGGACGCCAGGCGCTACCTGGGGGCTAGGACCGAAGTGGAGGACGTGAAAAGCCTCGTCACGCTCCTGATCAAAACGGAGAGGGGCGGCACCAGCATGGCCAATGCCGTGCAGGTCTATTCCTATTCCATGAGGACAAAGTGCCGCCAGAGGGCGAGGAGAGAGCGGTGAAGCTGCCCGTCAAATCTTTTCCCGTCGATCCTGTTTATTTTCCCTTCTTTGTTTGTCGTTGGCGTTCGGGCCTGGCGCCATCCACATATACCGGCTTTTCTTCCATTCCGCGATCAGGGCGGGGGATGAGCGCAAAATTGGCAGCGATAAAAACAGATTACAACTAGTACATCCCAGGAGGAGCCACATGAGAAAAAAGCGTAGATCCCTGAAATCCGTGTCCATCAGGACGCCGCCGGCCTTTTTCTATATGACGATCTCGAGCTGTCCATGTTCAATTCGAACTGGGCCAACCTCAAGTTCTGGTCGAAGGGAAGCAGTTCGCCATGGACGAAAAGGACGTGATCCGTTCGTCGCGAAGAACCGCATCCGGCCGGCAACCCGAATCGCACTATCCGCTTGCCTGCTACCACCAGGAGCTGGGGAATCACCAGGAAACAATCACTGAATTTGCAAGGTCCTCTTCATCGACTCCTCCCATGTGAAGGCCACAATGGCAAGGGCATCTCCCATTACCGTCGGGGAATACGAAAAAGCCCAATAGAGTTACCGGCTGGCGTCTCCCTCGACCCAAGCTCCATTATGCCTGGAACAACTGGGTATTCTTATGTGTTGCGGGCGAGTATGCCGAGGCCGTTGTTGGTTCCGCAAGGCCCTCTACCTGAACGAAAAAGAAGGAAGAATCCAACAACTGGCCATGGCCTATCCATTACGGGGGACGATGAAAAGGCCTCCTGTGAGTTCGGCGGGCAGGCGGCGCCGACAGGAGCTACCCCCATCTCAGATGGCGTCGGTCTACTACGAGAAGGCCATGTTCAGGCAGGCCATCGACAGCTACCGTGCCGCCCTGGCCTTGAATCCCACCTCGGATGCCGCGAAGAAAGGGCTGGAGGCCTCGGAAGGGCTCCTCCAGATCGCAGGGGCGGCCGTTGCTCACAAGGAGATGGAACAGAAGCGCGCGCTGCAGGAAGATGACCTGGCCGATCCGGTCATCGCGGGCGTGATCGCTTCCGCGCAGAAGGACGAGACGAGCGCCCTGGAGAACTACCAGGCAGCCGTCCGGCTCTACGAAAAGGGTTCCTTCCAGGAGGCGAAGAAGCAATTTACCCTTGCCCTATCGGAAAACCCCTCCCTCGCAAGCGCCCGGAAAGGATTGATCGCTTCCAAGGCCCTGGCCCGTATCTCCGATGCAGCCTCCGTCAGCAGGCAACCGGTAGACACCCTGAAGGAGATGGCCGCCGGTTCAACGCGCAAAGGCAGGACGATCGGGATCGAGGTATCGAACGGCAACGGCGCCTCTGACATGGCAAGGGATATCGCGGAATATCTACGACGCCTGGCGCTGGAGGAACTGGCCACCAAGCCTGCGCATCGCGCGGCGCGAGGCCGAGGCGGCCAGCGACGCCAAGAGCGCCTTCCTGGCCAACATGAGCCACGAGATCCGCACGCCCTTCCACGGCCTGATGGGCATGCTCTCGCTGCTGCGCGAGACCGGGCTCACGCCGCGGCAGATCGACTACCTGCGCACCGCCACCGAGTCGGCCGACCACCTGCTGGCGCATCCTCAACGACATCCTGGACATGTCGCAGCTGGAGAGCGGGCGCGTCGCGCTGGCGCGTGGCGCCGGTGGACCTGCGCGCGCTGCTGCGCGACGTCGAGGCCCTGATGCGCCCGCAGGCCAGCGCCAAGCCGCTGGCGCTGCACATCGACACCGACCCGGCCGTGCCCGAACGCATCCTGGCCGACGCGACGCGGCTCAAGCAGATCCTCTTCAACCTGCTGTCCAATGCCATCAAGTTCACCGACCGCGGCGCGGTCGTGCTCGACGTGCGCACGCGCGAAGGCGCCGCGCGGCGAGCACGGAGATCGTCTTCGAGGTCACCGACACCGGCGTCGGCATGGACGAGGCCACGCATGGCCCAGCTCTTCAACCGCTTCGTCCAGGGCGACAGCTCGCGCTCGCGCCGCCACGGCGGCACCGGGCTGGGCCTGGAGATCTCGCGCAACCTGGCGCGCCTGATGGGCGGCGACATCACCGCGCGCAGCAAGCCCGGCGAAGGCAGTTGCTTCACCTTCCGCATGCCCCTGCAGGTGCCGGCGCAGCCGGCACCGCGCGAGCGCGGCCGACGGCGCACATGCCGGCGCGCCGCAGTCGCGCCCGCTGCAGGTGCTGGTGGCCGAGGACCACCCGGTCAATCGCCAGTACATGGCGGCGCTGCTGGAGACGCTGGGCCACGAGGCGCACTTCAGCGTCAACGGCGAAGAGGCCGTGCAGGCCCTGCAGCAGCGCCGCTACGACGTCGTGCTGATGGACCTGCACATGCCCGTGCTCGACGGCGTGGCAGGCCACGCGCGCCATCCGCGCCCTGCCCGACGCGGGCGCTCCACGGTGCCCATCGTCGCGCTCACCGCCGACGCCTTTGCCGAGACGCGCGAACGCTGCCTGGTCGCCGGCATGAACGACTTCCTGACCAAGCCGGTGAGCCCGCTGAAGCTGGCTGCGACGCTGCGCCGCCTGTTCGGCACCGGCGCACCGGCGGCCGAGGCGCCCGAGGTCACCGCCGCCGCGCGGCGCCGGCCTGGAGCCAGCGGGCAGCCGGTGGTCGACGAGGCCGCGATCGCGATGGCGCTGCAGGCGATGTCGCGCGAGAAGCTGGCGGCCCTGGTCGAGGCCTTCCTCGACCAGGCGCCCGACACCGTGCGGCGCCTGCGCGCCGCCGTGCGCGACGCCCAGCCGCTGGAACTGCGCACCCACGCCCACGCCGCCAAGGGCGCGGCCCTGAACCTGGGGCTGGCCGGCCTGGCGGCCACGGCCGAGGCGCTGCACGAGGGCGCCGCCTACCTGCCCGCGCACGAGATCGCGCGCCTGGTGCAGCGTTACGAGGATCTGGTGCCGGCCACGCGCGCAGGCGCTGCGTCGACTGGGCGTGTGCTGCAGCGCTGCGGCGCAGCCCGCAGTCACAGAATGACCGGCTCCGGCTCCAGCCGGATGCCGAAGCGGCCGTACACGCTCTCCTGGATGGCGCGCGCCAGGGTCACGACTTCGGCGCCGCTGGCGCCGCCGCGGTTGACCAGCACCAGCGCCTGGCTTGTCGTAGACGCCGGCGCGGCCCACCGACTTGCCCTTCCAGCCGCAGGCGTCGATCAGCCAGCCGGCGGCCAGCTTGCAGCTGCCGTCGGGCAGCGGGTAGTGCACGACCTCGGGGTCGCGGCCGATGATGTCGCGGCACTGCTCCGGGCTGACCACCGGGTTCTTGAAGAAGCTGCCGGCATTGCCGATCACGGCCGGGTCGGGCAGCTTGGCGCGGCGGATCGCGCACACCCAGTCGAAGACGGTCTGCGCGTCGGGCGCGCGGTTGCCGGTCTCGGCCATCTTGCGCTCCAGGTCCAGGTAGCCCAGCACCGGCTGCCAGGGCCGCGGCAGGCGCAGGCGCACGCGCGTGATGACGCTCTTGCCGGCCAGGTGCTGCTTGAAGACGCTGTCGCGGTAGCCGAAGCGGCAGGCCGCTGCATCCAGCGTCACGCTGCGGCCGGTCACCAGGTCGACCGCATCCAGCGAATCGAAGCGGTCCTTCAGCTCGACGCCGTAGGCGCCGATGTTCTGCACCGGCGCCGCGCCCACCGAGCCCGGGGATCAGCGCCAGGTTCTCCAGGCCCGGCCAGCCCTGCTGCAGCGTCCAGGCCACGACCTCGTGCCAGGTCTCGCCGGCGCCGACCTCGACGATCCAGGCGTCGGCTCCGCGCGCAGCAGGCGCCGGCCCAGGATCTCGACCTTCAGCACCACGCCCGGCACGTCGCGCGTGAAGACCACGTTGCTGCCGCCGCCGAGCACGAATTTCGGCGCGACGCCGAATTCCGGGTGGTCGACCACGCGCCGCACGTCGGCCTCGCTGGTCAGCCGCACCAGTGTCGCCGCCACCGCCGGCAGGCCGAAGGTGTTGTGCTCGCGCAGGCTGGCGCGCTGTTGCACCTGGAGCGGTTTTCGGGGCCGGCGGCATGGCAGAATTTTCGTTGAAGTCTAAGTGCCTTCACCCGCCCCTGCCGCCCGACCCGATGCCCAGCTTCGACACCGTGATCGAGCCCGACCTGGTCGAACTGCGCAACGCCGTCGAACAGGCCAACAAGGAGATCGGCACGCGCTTCGACTTCAAGGGCTCCAGCGCCGCGGTCGAACTCGCCGACCGCAGCGCCAAGGACCGCGAGCTCACGCTCTTCGCCGACAGCGACTTCCAGCTCCAGCAGGTGCGCGACGTGCTGCTGGCGCGGCTGGCCAAGCGCAACGTCGACGGCCGCTTCCTCGACTTCTCCGGCACGCCGCAGAAGCTGGGCGGCGACCGGCTCAAGCTCGCGGTGCCGGTGAAGAGCGGCGTCGACGCCGAGACGGGCAAGAAGATCCAGGGCCTGCTGAAGGCCGCCAAGCTCAAGGTGCAGGCGCAGTTCCAGGGCGACGCGGTGCGCGTCAGCGGCGCCAAGCGCGACGACCTGCAGGCGGCGATGGCGCTGCTGCGCAAGGAACTGCCCGAGCTGCCGCTGTCCTTCGACAACTTCCGCGCGTGAGCACACGCCGCCTGGCGCTCGCTGCTGGCCGCTGCCGCGCTGGCCGTCGCGGCAGCCGGCGCAGGCGCAGGGCGTGGCGCTGGCCGGCCGCATGGGCGAGCGCGCGCTGCTCGTCGTCGACGGCCGGCCGCACACGCTGGCGGTGGGCCAGACGGCCGCCGGCGTGCGCCTGCTGCGCTGGACCGGCGACAGCGCCGAGGTCGAGCGCGGCGGCAGCACGCTACACCTGCGCCTGGGCGGCGCACCGGCGCAGCTGAGCGCGGCCGCCGGCGCCGGCGCGGCGGCGCGCGAGATCGTCATCACGCGCCGGCGCCTGGCGGGCACTTCGTCGGCCGGCGGCGCCATCAATGGCCGCGCGACGCGCTTCATGGTCGACACCGGTGCCACCATGGTGTCGATCGGCCGCGACGATGCCGAGCGCCTCGGCCTGGACCTGCAAGGGCGCGCGCAGCGCCGGTCACGCAGACGGCCAACGGCCCGGTGACCGTGCAGACGCTGACGCTGGCCTCGCGTGCGCGTGGGCGAGGTCGAGCTGGCCAATGTCAATGCCGATGGTGCTGCCGTCGGCCATGCCCTACGTGCTGCTGGGCAACAGCTGGCTCGGCCGCTTCCAGATGCGGCGCGAGAACGACGTCATGCGGCTGGAACTGCGTTGAACGGCGCTTGTCCCGCGCCGGGACAACGGTCTTTGCGAACGATCGTGCTAAAAAGCGGGTCCGACCCGCACCGAGGACTGCGATGGACCTGAACTTCACCGCCGAGGAACTCGCCTTCCGGCAAGACATCCGCCAGTGGGTGGCCGCGAACCTGCCCGAGGACATCAGCCACAAGGTGCGCAACGCGCTGCGCCTGTCGCGCGACGACATGCAGCGCTGGGCCAAGATCCTGGGCAAGCAGGGCTGGCTGGGCTGGGGCTGGCCGAAGCAGTTCGGCGGCCCGGGCTGGAATGCGATCCAGAAGCACCTGTTCGAGGAGGAATGCGCGCTGGCCTGCGCGCCGCGCGTGGTGCCCTTCGGCCCGGTGATGGTGGCGCCGGTGATCATGGCCTTCGGCAGCCCCGAGCAGCAGCAGCGCTTCCTGCCCGGCATCGCCAGCGGCGAGGTCTGGTGGAGCCAGGGCTACAGCGAGCCGGGCTCGGGCTCGGACCTGGCCTCGGTGAAGTGCCGCGCCGAACGCCACGGCGACAAGTACATCGTCAACGGCCAGAAGACCTGGACCACGCTGGGCCAGTACGGCGAGTGGATCTTCTGCCTGGTGCGCACCAGCAACGAAGGCAAGCCGCAGACGGGCATCAGCTTCCTGCTCATCGACATGAAGAGCCCGGGCATCACGGTGCGCCCGATCGTGCTGATGGACGGCGAGCCCGAGGTCAACGAGGTCTTCTTCGACAACGTCGAGGTGCCGGCCGAGAACCTGGTCGGCGAGGAGAACAAGGGCTGGACCTACGCCAAGCACCTGCTGGCGCACGAGCGCACCAACATCGCCGACGTCAACCGCGCCAAGCGCGAACTCGAGCGCCTGAAGCGCATCGCCAAGGCCGAGGGCGTGTGGGACGACATGCGCTTCCGCGACCAGATCGCGCTGCTCGAGGTCGACGTCGTGGCGCTGGAGATGATGGTGCTGCGCGTGCTGATCGGCCGAGAAGAGCGGCAAGCAGAGCCTGGACGTCGCCGGCCTGCTGAAGATCCGCGGCAGCGAGATCCAGCAGCGCTACACCGAGCTGATGATGCTGGCCGCCGGCCCGCTGACGCGCCCCTTCATCTGGGAGGCCATGGAAGCCGGCTGGCAGGGCGACCTGGCCGTCCCGGCCGCCAACCTGCCGCTGGCCGGCACCTACTTCAACATGCGCAAGACGACGATCTACGGCGGATCGAACGAGGTGCAGCGCAACATCGTGGCACAGACCGTGCTGGGGAGCTGACATGGACTTCGACTTCACCGACGACCAGGAATCGCTGCGCGACGCCGTGCGGCGCTGGGTGGACAAGGGCTTCAGCTTCGAGCGCCGCCACGCCATCGCCAAGGCCGGCGGCGCGACGCGCGAGGTCTACCGCGAACTGGCCGAACTCGGCCTGACCGGGCTGGCGGTGGCCGAGGCCCATGGCGGCATGGGCTTCGGCGCCGTCGAGGCCATGGTGGTGTGCGAGGAACTCGGCCGCGGCCTCGTCAACGCGCCCTATGCCGAGGCGGCGCTGATGGCGCCGGCGCTGCTGGCCGCGGCGCCGGCGGTGCTGCAGGCCGCCTGGCTGCCGCGCATGGCCGCGGGCGAGGCGCTGGTGGTGCCGGCGCTGCAGGAGCGCGCGGCGCGCTACCGGCTCAACCACGTCGGCGTGCACGCCGCGACCGCGGGCGACGCTGTGGACGCTGACCGGCGTCAAGACCGTGGTGCCGGCCGGCGACGAGGCCGACGCCTTCATCGTGCCGGCGCGCCTGCACGGCGCCGCCGACGACACCGCCGGCATCGGCCTGTTCCTGGTCGACCGCGGCGCGGCGCACGTGCGCGGCTACCCGACGCAGGACGGCGCGCGCGCCGCCGAACTGGTGCTGGCGGTGACGCCGGCCATGCTGATCACGCGCGACGGCTGGGATGCGCTCGAAGCCGGCGGTCGACATCGGCCTGGCCGCGCAATGCGCCGAGGCCGTGGGCCTGATGGACCGGCTGGTGGCGATCACCGTCGAGTACATGAACACGCGCAAGCAGTTCGGCGTGCCGATCGCCAGCTTCCAGGCGCTGCGCCACCGCATGGCCGACGTGAAGATGCAGCTCGAACTGGCCCGCTCGATGAGCTACTACGCCAGCCTCAAGCTCGGCGAGCCGGCGCCGCAGCGGCGCCGCGCCGTCAGCCAGGCGCGGGTGCAGCTCGGCCAGAGCATGCGCTTCGTCGGCCAGCAGTGCATCCAGCTGCACGGCGGCATCGGCTGCACCGACGAGTACATCGCCAGCCACTATTTCAAGCGCCTGACGATGCTCGAGATGACCTACGGCGACACGCTGCACCACCTGGGCGAGGTCAGCAGCCGCATGCAGGACACGGCCGGCGTCTTCGCCTGACGTCGACCGGCGCGGCGGTCGGCGCCGCTAGCCGACGCTCGCGGCGATGTTCCCCGGCGCCATCACCGACATCGCCGGCCTCGCGGTCGGCCACGCCACCGAGAGCGCGCCGGCCCACGGGCTGCACCGTCGTGCTCTGCGAGGCCGGCGCCACCTGCGGCGTCGACGTGCGCGGCGCCGCTCCCGGCACGCGCGAGACCGACCTGCTGCGCCCCGACAACCTGGTCGAGCAGGTGCACGCCGTGCTGCTGGCCGGCGGCAGCGCCTTCGGCCTGGACGCCGCCGGCCGGCGTGATGCGCTGGCTGGAGGAGCGCGGCTGCGGTTACGCGGTCGGGCCGGTGGTCGGCGCCGGGCCGCGGCAGCGCCGGTGCGCGTGCCCATCGTGCCGGCCGCGGTGCTGTTCGACCTGTGGGTGGGCGACCCCCGCATCCGGCCCGGCGCCGACAGCGGCTACGCCGCCTGCGCGGCGGCGCGCGCCGAGCCGCCGGCGCAGGGCAACGTGGGCGCCGGCGCGGGCGCCACGGTGGGCAAGCTGTTCGGCATCGAGCGCGCGATGAAGGGCGGCATCGGCACCGCGTCGCTGCGCATCGGCGCCGTCACGGTGGGCGCGCTGGTGGCGGTGAATGCCATCGGCGACGTCGTCGACCCCGCCAGCGGCCGCGTGCTGGCCGGCGCGCGCACGGCGCGACGGCCGCGCGCCGCTGGACAGCGTGGCCGCGATCCTGCGCGGCGAGCTGCCCGAGCGCGCGCTGGCCGGCATGGCCACCACCATCGGCGTCATCGCCACCGACGCCGTGCTGACCAAGGCGCAGGCGAACAAGCTGGCGACCATGGCGCACGACGGGCTGGCGCGCTGCATCCGGCCGGTGCACACGATGACCGACGGCGACACGCTGTTCGCGCTGGCCACCGGCGGCAGCGGCCGCGCCGGCGAGATGACGGTGCTGGGCGTGATGGCCGCCGAGGTCACGGCGCGCGCCGTGCTCAATGCGGTGCGCGCCGCCACCGGCCTGCCGACGCCGGCCCTGCCCGCGGCGCGCGACCTCGCACCTGGCCTGATGCGACGCATGGCCGTCTGCCCGGCCCCGCGTGCCGCCACGCGCCCGAGCCGAATACCCGCATGCAGCTCGCCCAGATCCTCTTCACGCAAGGCTTCGGCACCCGCCGCATCTGCGCCGGCATCGTGGCCAGCGGGCCGGGTGCGCATCGGCGGCCGCATCGTCGACGATCCCGCACGCCGACGTCGACACCGACGGCCTCGTCGTTCGAGGTCGAGGGCCGGCCCTGGCCCTACACGGAGCGCGCCCTGCTGATGCTGCACAAGCCCGCCGGCTACGAGTGCTCGCAGAAGCCGCGCCACCACCCGAGCGTGCTCAGCCTGCTGCCGCCGCCGCTGCGCACGCGCGGCGTGCAGCCGGTGGGCCGGCTCGACGAGGACACCACCGGCCTGCTGCTGCTCACCGACGACGGCGCGCTGATCCACCGCCTCACGTCGCCGAAGTGGCACGTGCCCAAGGTCTACGAGGTGGGCACCAAGCACCCGGTGACCGACGAGCAGATCGCCCGGCTGCTGGCCGGCGTGGTGCTGGACGACGACCCGGCCCCGGTGCGCGCGGCGGCCTGCGAACGCACCGGCGAGCGCGCGCTGCGGCTGACGCTGACCGAAGGCAAGTACCACCAGGTCAAGCGCATGGTGGCGGCGGTGGGCAACCGGGTGGAGACCCTGCACCGCAGCCGCTTCGGCGCCCTGGCCTTGCCGGAGGCATTGCAGCCCGGGCAGTGGCAGTGGCTGCCGGCGGACCAGGCGTTCTGAACCTCGACGACGCCGCCTTGCGGTACCCCTCCATCGTGGGGATGCGGGATATGGGCCAAGCCGCCGCTCCTCGGGGGGGCGGCGGGCGGGCTCACGCCGAAGAAGCGTCAAGCCACCAGGGCCGCAGCAGGGACACGCGGGGCGGCCAGGCCAGACGGAAAGCCCCACCGTTGAGCGCGAGATTGGGGTTGTAGGCCGGGTCGTGCTGCAGCACCGCGCCCCAGCGCGCCTGCAGCGCCGCGAACTCGCGCCTGAAGCGCTCGGCGCGTTCGCCGTGGGTATCACGTCCGCGGCTCTTCGACTCATAGTGGGTCAGCTCGGCCAGGGGCGTCCAGACGATGCGGTGGCCGGCCGCGCGCAGCCGCAGGCAGAGATCGACGTCGTTGTAGGCGATGCCGAAGCGTTCTTCGTCAAAGCCGCCCAGCGCCAGGAAGTCGCTCCGCCGCACGAGCATGCAGGCGGCGCTGACGGCGGACAGGGACTGCATCAGCTGTGCACGGCCCTGGTGGCCGGGTGCCTGCCGCCACAGCCGGCGGTGGGCATCGCCCGCGGCGCCCTCCAGGCCCAGGACGAGGCCGGCATGCTGCAGCGTGCCGTCGCCGTACCACAGCCGCGCACCGACGGCCGCCACCCCCGGCAGCGTGGCCGCACCGACCATCGCCGTCAGCCAGCCGGGCGTGAGCGGCTCCGTGTCGTTGTTCAGCAGCAGCAGCCACTCGCCCGCAACCTGGCGCGCCGCGGCGTTGTTCAACGCGGCATAGTTGAATGCACGCTCATCGCGCAGGACCTGCACGCGCGGGTCCGAACGAACCGTCTGCAGGTACTGCAGCGTCGCCGGGTCCCGGGAACCGTTGTCGACGATCAGCAAGTCCAAGTCCGGGTATGCGGTGTGCCGCAGCACGCCTTCGACGCAGGGCCGCAACAGATCCAGGCCGTCCCGCGTGGGCACGATCACGCTGACGCGGGGCGCCGGCGTCGGCGGGCACAGCCGCGGCAGGCAGCCCTCGGGCAGGGTTCGCACTTCGGTACAGCGCAGCCCCAGCGACTCGATGTGGTGCTGCACGGCCGCGGCACTGGCCACCACCCGGGCGCGGTGCAGCGGCAGATGGGCCAACACGTGGGGCACGTGCACCACGTGGCGGTCATCCAACCCGCGGGTGACCGCGAGCCACAGGCCGTGGCGCAGCGTGTCGCCGTCGTCGCCCAAGAGGGCCGGCAGCACCTGTCGTATGGATGCAGCCCGGGCCAGCGCCATCGGCAGCCAATAGGCGTGGCCGAGCAGCAGCTCGGGGTTCCAGTCGGGCTTGAAATGCGGTTGCACACGCTGACCGTCCGGCGCCAGGTGGTCGTGATCTCCGTACACCACCGTCGCTTGCGGTGCATGCCAGGCCGCTTCGGCCAGGAGCAGCAGCGCATGCGGTGCCAGGCGCAGGCCGGGCGGCAGCTCGCCGACCCAGGCTCCGTGGGCGGCTTCGGCCGCGACCTGCCAGGCCGCCGCTTCCGTGGCGGCATCCGCCGGCGCGAGGATGCGTATCCGCGGGTCGACCGCACCAGCGGCGCCGCGGCTTGCGCCGAGGCCATACAGCAGCAGCTGCCAGTCGGCATGGGTCTGCGCCAGCAGGCTGTTCACCGTGGCGTCGACGGCGGCTGCCGGCTGTCCGCGCGTGTCCAGCCACAAGACGATGCGCGCCGGCGCGCCGATGGCCGCCAGGCGCGTCGCCAGGGCGCGCCTCGTGGCGTCGTCGGGCGTATCGTGGGCGGCGACCCAGCGCGGGTAGTCGAGTGCCAGGCGCCGCGCGTGCCTGCCCTCTATCCGCGCCCGGTGGGCGTCCACCAGCGGCTGCAGCAGTCGGGCGTGCCAGGCGCGCGGCATTCGGTTCAGACCGACCCGTCGCGGCCACGCGCGTTGCGCCGCTCCAGGCGGTCGCGATTGGCCTGGCGCAGCCGGACCATGGCCTGACCGATCCAGGCCCGCCATCCCGCCGGCGGCGCCGCAGCGGCGCGGCGCGCCGGCAGCGTGGTCAGCAGCGTGCCCCAGGCACGGGCACTGTGCGCGAGTGTGAAACGCGCCGCCACGTCGTCTCGGGCCGCTGCGGCCAGGCGCGCCAGCGCCTGCGGATCGTCGCGCACCCGCAGCAGTGCGGTGTGCCACCCGGCGACCGTCTCGGGGACCAGCCAAGCGGTCTGCTGGTCCACCACGACGTCGCTGTAGGGTGGGCGGGCACTGGCCAGGACCGGCACGCCGCACAGCGCGAAGTCGAAATATTTGATGGCACTCTTGCACGCATCGAAGGCGGTGTCGCCCAGTGGTACCAGGGCGACTGCACCGGGCAGGGTCTGGACCCAGGCCAGGAACTCGGCGCGCGGGCGCAGCGGCTGCGCCTCGACCTGCACGCCCGCCGCGGACAGGTCGGCCGCGACCGGGCCCACGGCGACCAGCCTCGGCCCCGGCGCCTGGCACTGCACGGTGCGCAGCGCCTCGGCGATCGCAGCCGTCGGCGCATGGTCCGACGACGCCAGCAGCAGCGTGGGCCAGGCACCCTGCCGGGGCTGGTGGTGCGTCGAGCGGGCCTCGCAGCCCATGGTTCGGCACCTCGTGCCAGGCTTTGACGAAAGGCGCCAGCGCCCGGCCCAGGCGTGCGGTGCTGACCGTCACGCCATCAGCGGCCGCCAGGGCAGCCCGCAGCCAGCGCTGGCCGGCCTCCAGCGCGGCGCGGTGCGTCAGCGTGGGTGCGGGTTCGGTCAGCAGATCGTCGATGTCCACCAGCACCGGTGCGCCTTGCGCCTGCATGCTTGCCTGCAGGCGCCAGGCGCGCTCGGTGATGGGACGCTGCAGGATCAGCACATCGGCCCATGCCAGGTCGGCGGGCGTGCATTCGTGCAGCGACCGAAGGCGCAACTCATGCTCGCCGGCCTCGGCGGCCAGGGCCTGCAGCGGCTGCACCAGGCGGATGCCTGCGATGGTGGCGCGGATGTCGCCCGCCAAGGCCAGCAGCTTCATGCCGCGTCGCGCCCACCCGCGCGCCGCAGGCGGCCGAGCACGGCCGAAGCCAGGCCGAGCAGCCGGGTGTTCGGATCGTTGCGTCCGGCGGCCCGGCGTCGCGCCACCAGCTGCCCGGCAGCGCCCGCCATGCCATGCGCCAGCAGGGCACGGCCGAGCCGCCGCGCGTCGCGGCTGCGGAAGAACTCGTCGGGCAGCAAGGCCAGCCAGTCGATCAGCAGCGGCTCGTCCAGCACGCGCGGCAGGTTGTAGGGACCATGAAAGCCAAAAGTGGGGCCGCGGGGGCGCTCGTTCTCGAAGGCGAACTGCCGGGCCAATGCCGGGGGCGCGAACTGCACGCGATGCTGCTGTTCCAGCAACTGGCGGTAGGTGCCGCAGAGCATCTGGTCCTCGGGGTGCTCCTGCACGATGCGGGCGTCCAGCCCGGCTTCCAGGAGCCGGCGCGAACGCAGCGAAAAGCCGCCGTTGCCCACGCTCAGCGACGGCGGCAGTTCGGGCCAGATCGCGCCGACATAGTCGCAAGCGAGGAACTCGTCCGTCCAGGCGCCGGCGTCGAGGACGAAGCCGTCCCACTGCGTGACGAGAACGTGCGAGGTGCGGATGTACGCCGGCAGGCGCCGCAGCACGAAGGACGAATAGTCGGCGCCCGAACGGATCGGCCCGATATCGACGACCTCGATACCTGCCGCAGGCGTGGCAGGGTGCCACGCGTGCGTGAACAGGACGACCCGGCCGAAATCGACCTGCGCCATCGAGCGCATGAGCGACTGCATGGCCAGCGAGGGACAGCGGGTGTCGACTGCGCACAAGGTCACCCGGGCGAGCGGCAGACGGGCCATCCGCCGCATTGTGCCAGCGGCCCGCCGGGCGCTGGCTACACTTTGCCCCGTCCAAGGAGCCCGATGAGCACCCGCCACCTCGACCTGGGCTGCGGCGCCCGCCCCCGCAACCCCTACCACCGCGAAGCGCTGCACGGCGTGGACATCGCTGCCGCGCCTGCGTTCCCGGGCCACGAACTGCGGCTCGCGAACGTGGCCCTGGAACCCATCCCCTACGCCGATGGTTTCTTCGACTCGATCTCGGCCTACGACTTCCTGGAGCACATTCCGCGCATCCTGCCCACGTCCGACGGGCGCGCCACGCGCTTCCCCTTCGTCGAGCTGATGAACGAGATCTGGCGCGTGTTGAGGCCGGACGGGCTCTTCTACGGCTACACGCCAGCCTTTCCGCACCCATCGGCCTTCCAGGACCCGACGCACGTCAACATCCTGTCGCGAGACAGCCACATCTATTTCACGCGACCGGACTTCAAGGCGCGCATGTACGGCTTCAAAGGCGACTTCAGTGTGGTCAGGGTCATGTTCGTGAAGGGCGGCGAGTTCGAGTACGAACCCACCGAGCCCGCCGGCCTGGCACGCCGGTACCGGCTGGGCCGTCGCGCAAGGCGCGGTGAACTCAGCCACCTGGTCTGGGAATTCAGGGCACACAAGTGACGCTGCGCCGCGTCGGCATCAGCCTGGGCAACATCGGCGCCCTGCACGACGGGCTGGGCGAGTTCTCGCTGCAGATCGGCCAGCGCGTCGCCGCCGCCGCACCGCGCGTGGCGCGAGCAGTTCGGCATCGCCTTCGACTTCCACCTGCGCGACAAGCTCTTCGGCCTGTTCGGCCCCGACGTCGGCTACCTGGCCGTGAACCGCTGGCAGCGGCTGCGCCACGTGCAGCCCGAGCCCTACGCGCTGTGGCATTCGCTGCACCAGCTCAACAAGAACCTGCCGCCGCGCGGCTGCGGCCCGCGCGTGGTGACGGTGCACGACCTCAACTACCTCTACGGCCGCAACGCCTTCTCCACCTGGCGCCACCAGCGCCGCACGCGCGCGCTGATGCGGCGCACCGACGTCGTGGTGGCCATCAGCCACCACACCGCCGCCGACGTGAGGCGCCACCTGGGCTGGAGCGGGCCGCTGGAGGTCATCCACAACGGCGCGCGCAGCTTCGTCGACGCGCCGCGCCGGCCGCTGCCGGGCTGGGACGAACGGCCGACGGCGCCGTTCCTGTTCCACCTCAGCCGCATGTCGCCGTCGAAGAACCCGCAGGCCATCATCGGCCTGGCGCGGCTGTGGCCCGAGATGACGCTTCGTGCTCTGCGGCCCGCCCAGCGACGACGCGAAGAAGCTGCGCGACACGGTGACGCCTGCCCAACCTGCAGTTCCACCTCGGCATCGACGACGCGCAGAAGGCCTGGGCCTACGCCCACTGCACCGGCTTCCTGTTCCCGTCGCTCACCGAAGGCTTCGGCCTGCCGCCGATCGAGGCCATGCACTTCGGCAAGCCGGTCTTCCTGGCGCGGCGCACCTGCCTGCCCGAGATCGGCGGCGACGCGGCCGACTATTTCGACGACTTCGACCCCGCGGCCATGAAGCGGGTGGTCGAAGCCGGCCTGGCGCGGCAGCGCGGCGCCGGGCCGCGCCGATGCCATCCGCGCCCACGCCGCGCAGTTCGACTGGGACCGCGCCGCGGCCGCCTACCTGGCGCTGTACCGGCGGCTGCTCGGCCTGCCGCCGGGATAATCGGCGCCCCATGCGCATCCATCGCGGCTTCCACCTGCCCGGCACGCGCCGGCTGCGCGCTGACGATCGGCAACTTCGACGGCGTGCACCGCGGCCACCAGGCCATGCTGGCGCTGCTGACCAGCGAAGCGCGCCACCGCGGCCTGCCGTCGTGCGTGCTGACCTTCGAGCCGCACCCGCGCGACCACTTCGCGCGCAAGGCCGGGCGGCCCGAGCTGGCGCCGCCGCGCATCGCCACGCTGCGCGACAAGCTGGCCGAGCTGCAGCGCTGCGGCATCGACCACGTGGTGGTGGCGCGCTTCGACGACCGCCTGGCCGCGATGCCGCCGCAGGACTTCATCGACGGCGTGCTGCTGCGCGGCCTGCGCGCGCGCTACGTGCTGGTCGGCGACGACTTCAGCTTCGGCGCCCGGCGCGCCGGCAACTACGCCATGCTCGACGCCGCCGGCGCGCGACAGGGCTTCGACGTGGCGCGCATGATGAGCTACGAGGTGCACGGCCTGCGCGTCTCGAGCTCGGCCGTGCGCGCCGCGCTGGCCGCCGGCGACCTGGCGCAGGTCGAGGCGCTGCTGGGCCGGCCCTACAGCGTCAGCGGCCATGTGCTGCACGGCCGCAAGCTCGGCCGCGAACTGGGCTTTCGCACGCTCAACCTGCGCTTCGCGCACGCCCGCGCGGCCACCAGCGGCATCTTCGTCGTGCGCGTGCACGGCCTGGCGGACGCACCGCTGCCAGGCGGTGGCCAGCTTCGGCGTGCGGCCCACGGTGGAGGACAGCGGGCGCGTGCTGCTGGAGGTGCACTGCCTGGACTGGCCGGCCGGCCCTGGGCGCCGACGGCGGCTACGGCCGCTGCCTGCGCGTGGACCTGCTGCACAAGCTGCGCGACGAGGTCAAGTACGACTCGCTGCCGGCGCTGCAGGCCGCGATCGCACGCGACACCGAGGACGCGCGCCGCTGGTTCGCCGCACACGCCTAGGCGCCCGGATCGCGCGCGACGCGGCCGTCGCGGACGAAGTTGCCAGGACGGAAAGCAGGACGCCGCGGATAGAATCGACGGTCATGCAATTCCTCGGGCAAGGACCGGTCCCCAGCGCTGGCAAGCCGCCACGCGCCGGCAGGCGACGCGCGACCGAATTATCGGTTAGGCCCCTGCAGCCCGACTGAAGGCCCCTGCCGCCGCGCGGGCCTTCGCGCCCGGCGCCCACGTGCGGCGCCACCGAACAACGATTCGACTGCCGCCTCGCAGCGGCCGACACCCGCCATGAGCACCGCCCCCGACTACCGCAGCACCCTGAACCTGCCCGACACGCCGTTCCCGATGCGCGGCGACCTGCCCAGGCGCGAGCCGGGCTGGATCAAGCAGTGGAACGACGGCGGCGTCTACCAGCGCCTGCGCGCCGCCCGCCGCGGCGCGCCGCTGTTCGTGCTGCACGACGGCCCGCCCTATGCCAACGGCAAGCTGCACATCGGCCACGCCGTCAACAAGATCCTCAAGGACATGGTCGTCAAGTGCCGGCAGCTGGCCGGCTTCGACGCTCGCTACGTGCCCGGCTGGGACTGCCACGGCCTGCCGATCGAGAACCAGATCGAGAAGGACCACGGCCGCGGCCTGCCGCGCGACAAGGTGCAGGCGCTGTCAGCCGCGCCTACGCCGGCGAGCAGATCGGCCAGCAGATGGCCGACTTCCAGCGCCTGGGCGTGCTCGGCGACTGGGGCCGCATCTACCGCACGATGGACTTCGCCAACGAGGCCGGCGAGATCCGCGTGCTCAAGCGGCTGGTCGAGCGCGGCTTCGTCTACCGCGGCCAGAAGCCGGTGTACTGGTGCTTCGACTGCGGCTCGTCACTGGCCGAATTCGAGATCGAATACGCCGACAAGAGCTCGCCCACGGTCGACGTCGCCTTCCTCGCGGCCGAGCCCGATCGGCTGGCCGCCGCCTTCGGCCTGGCGTCGCTGGCCAAGCCGGCCTTCGCCGTGATCTGGACCACCACGCCGTGGACGCTGCCGGCCAACCAGGCGCTCAACCTCAACCCGACGCTGAGCTACGCGCTGGTCGACACCGCGCGCGGCCTGCTGCTGCTGGCGGAGGCGCTGGTCGAGAAGTGCCTGGCGCGCTACGGCCTGCAAGGCACCGTGCTCGCCACGGCGCAGGGCGACCGCGCTCGGCGGCATGAACTTCCGGCACCCGCTGGCCACGTGCACGCCGGCTACGACCGCCTCGTCACCGGTCTACCTGGCCGACTACGCCACCGCCGAAGACGGCACCGGCATCGTGCACTCGTCGCCGGCCTATGGCGTGGACGACTTCCACTCCTGCCTGGCGCACGGCATGGCGGCCGACCAGATCCTCAACCCGGTGCAGGGCGACGGCGC
Source organism: uncultured beta proteobacterium (assembly GCA_963717575.1). Classification (GTDB taxonomy): domain Bacteria; phylum Pseudomonadota; class Gammaproteobacteria; order Burkholderiales; family Burkholderiaceae_C; genus Rubrivivax. The sequence goes on from CAVQWK010000045.1 coordinate 21,134, forward strand.
GCTACGAGGCCGCGCTGCCGCTGTTCGGCGGCCTGAACATCTGGAAGGCCAACCCGCGCATCGTCGAGGTGCTCGGCGAGAGCCGACCGCCTGCTGGCCAGCGGCAAGCTCGAGCACAGCTACCCGCACTGCTGGCGCCACAAGACGCCGGTGATCTACCGCGCCGCGGCGCAGTGGTTCGTGCGCATGGACGAGGGCACGGGCGTGTTCACGGTGGACAAGGCGCCGCAGACGCTGCGCCAGACGGCGCTCGCGGCCATCGACGCCGACCGGCTTCTACCCCGAGAACGGCCGCGCTCGACTGCGCGACATGATCGCCAACCGGCCCGACTGGTGCATCAGCCGCCAGCGCAGCTGGGGCGTGCCGCTGCCCTTCTTCCTGCACAAGGTGACGGGCGAGCTGCACCCCGACACGCTGGCGCTGATGGACCGCGCCGCCGACCTCGTCGAGCAAGGCGGCGTCGAGGCCTGGAGCCAGCTCGACCCGGCCGACGTGGCTGGGCGCCGATGCCGAGCACTACGCCAAGAGCCACGACATCCTGGACGTCTGGTTCGACTCCGGCTCCACCTTCAGCCACGTGCTGCGCGGCTCGCACCCGGACGGGCCACCACGACACGCGGCCCCGAGGCCGACCTCTACCTGGAAGGCCACGACCAGCACCGCGGCTGGTTCCATTCGTCGCTGCTCATCGGCTGCGCGGTGGCCGGCCGCGCGCCCTACCGCGGCCTGCTCACCCACGGCTTCACGGTCGACGGCCAGGGCCGCAAGATGAGCAAGAGCCTGGGCAACTTCGTCGAGATGCGCACGGTGACGAGCCAGCTCGGCGCCGAGATCATCCGCCTGTGGTGCGCGGCCACCGACTACTCGGGCGACCTGAGCATCGACGACAAGATCCTGGCCCGCGTCGTCGACAGCTACCGGCGCATCCGCAACACCTTGCGCTTCCTGCTGGCCAACACGTCCGACTTCGACCCCGCGCCGCACGCCGTGGCGCCGGCCGAGATGCTGGAGATCGACCGCTGGGCACTGTCGCGCGCGGCCGAGGTGCAGGCCGAGGTCCTCGAGCACTACCAGGTCTACGAATTCCACCCGGTGGTGGCGCGGCTGCAGGTGTTCTGCACCGAGGACCTGGGCGCCTTCTACCTGGACGTGCTGAAGGACCGGCTCTACACCACCGCCCCCGGCAGCCTGGCCCGGCGCAGCGCGCAGACGGCGCTGTGGCAGATTACTCACGCGATGCTGCGCTGGATGGCCCCCTTCCTCAGCTTCACCGCCGAGGAAGCCTGGCAGGTCTTCGCGCCCGGCAGGGACTCGATCTTCTGCGAGACCTACTGGACCTTCGACGCACCGGACGCGGCGCTGCTGGCGAGCGCTGGTCGCGCATGCGCGAGCTGCGCGACGCCGTCAACAAGGAGATCGAAGCCTTGCGCGCCGCCGGCGGCGTGGGCTCCTCGCTGCAGGCCGAGGTCACGATCACGGCCGGCGCCGACGACCATGCGCTGCTGGCGTCGCTGGGCGAGGATCTGAAATTCGTCCTCATCACCTCGGCGGTGGCGCTGCAGGCCGGCGACGCCTGGCGGGTCGAGGTCCGCGCCAGCGCCGCCGTCAAGTGCGAGCGCTGCTGGCACTGGCGCGACGACGTCGGCGCACGACCCGGCACACCCCACGATCTGCGGCCGCTGCACCAGCAACCTCCACGGCGCGGGCGAAGCGCGCACGGCGGCCTGAGCGTGGCTGCCAAGGGCAACAGCGCCGGGCCTGGCCCTGTGGCTGGGCCTGGCGGCGATCGTGATCCTGGCCGACCAGGTGACCAAGACGCTGATCCTGGGCTACTTCCAGCTCGGCGACGTGCGCCACGTCACCGGCTTCTTCAACCTCGTGCGGGTGCACAACAGCGGCGCGGCGTTCTCCTTCCTGGCCGGCGCCTCGGGCTGGCAGCGCTGGTTCTTCGTCGGCCTGGGCGTGGCGGCCTCGGGCTTCATCGTCTGGATGATCCGCAGCCACCCGACGCAGAAGCTGTTCTGCTTCGCGGTCAGCATGATCATGGGCGGCGCCCTGGGCAACGTCATCGACCGCCTGCTGCACGGCTACGTCGTCGACTTCCTGCAGTTCCGCATCGGCCTGCTCGAGCCGGTCTTCCCCGGCGGCTACTTCCCCAGCTTCAATATCGCCGACAGCGCCATCACGCTGGGCGCGGCCTGCCTGATCCTGGACGAGATCCTGCGCGTGCGGCGCGGGCGCTGAGGCACCACCGGCCCGGCACGGGGCCATACTTGCGCCGATGCTGATCGAAACCCTGGGCACCGCGCGCGATCTCGGTCGCCTGCAACGAGATCGCCGCGTGCTCGTGCGCCACGGTTTCGGCGACATCGTGCGCCGGCTCGGCCTGGCCGACGCGCTGGCCCGCGCCGGCCACGTGCTGCACCTGGAACATGCCGGCGACCTGGCGCGGCTGGAGCCGCCGGTGCAGGTGCGCCGGGCGCTGGAGGAACTGGGGCCGACCTTCGTCAAGCTCGGCCAGATCCTGGCCGGCCGCGCCGACCTCTTCGGCCCCGAGTGGATCGCCGAGTTCGGCAAGCTGCACAGCCGCGTGCCGCCGGTGCCGCTGGACGCGCTGCGGCCGCAGCTGCGCGAAGACCTGGGCGGCGAGCCCGAGGACGTGTTCGCGCGCTTCGACGCCGAGCCGCTGGCCGCGGCGTCGATCGCGCAGGTGCACCGCGCGGCGCTGCAGGACGGCACCGAGGTCGTCGTCAAGGTGCGGCGCCCGAATATCGTCGACACCATCGAGGCCGACCTGCGCCTGCTCGAGCGCCTGGCCGCCATCGCCGACCAGGAGTGGCCGGCGCTCAAGCCCTACCGCCCGCGCCAGCTGGTGCGCGAATTCGCGCGCTCGCTGCGCCGCGAGCTCGAACCTCGCGGCCGAGTGCCGGCATGCCGAGCGCGTCGGCAGCCAACCTCGCCAGTCGCTGCCCGACGTGGTGATCCCGCGCGTGCACTGGGCCTACACCGGCGAGCGCGTCAACGTGCAGGACTTCATCGACGGCATCCCGGGCGACGACCTGGCACGCGTCGACCGCGAAGGGCTCGACCGCAAGCTGCTGGCCCGGCGCGGCGCGCGCGCGGTGCTGAAGATGATCGTCGAGGACGGCTTCTTCCACGCCGACCCGCACCCGGGCAACGTGTTCTACCTGCCGGGCAACCGCGTCGCCTTCATCGACTTCGGCATGGTCGGGCCGCCTCTCGACGCGGCGCCGCGAGGAACTGCTGCAGCTGCTGCTGGGCCTGGTCGAGCGGCGGCCGCAGGCGGTGGCCGACGTGCTGACTGGACTGGACCGGCGACGCCGAGCGCCGTGCAGCTGGCGCAGCTCGAGGACGAGATCGAGGCCTTCGTCGACCAGTACCACGGCACGCCGCTGGCGCAGCTCGAACCTGGGCGGACATGCTGGCCGAGGTGACGCGCATCCTGCGCGAGCACCACCTCGCGCTGCCGTCCGACCTGGCGCTGCTGATCAAGGCCTTCATCACGCTGGAAGGCATGGGCCGCAGCCTGGACCCCGACTTCCACATGGCCAGCGAGGCGCAGCCCCTGCTGCGCCAGGTGGTGCGTGCGCGCTACCGGCCGCGCGCGCTCGCCCTGCGCGGCTGGCAGGCGCTGCGCCGGCGCCGCTGGCGGCCATCGGCGAGCTGCCGCAGGACCTCGCGCGGCTGCTGCGCCGCGCTACGCCACGGCCGCGTGCAGGTGGCCATCGACATCGCCCACCTCAAGCGCGTGGGCGACCAGATCGACCGCGCCGCCAGCCGGCTGGCGCTGGCGCTGGTGATCGCCGCGCTGATCATCGGTTCGTCGATCGTCATGACGGTGGGCGGCGGGCCGCGCCTGCTGGGCCTGCCGGCCTTCGGGCTGCTCGGCTTCATCGGCGCCGTGGCCGGCGGCCTGTGGTTGCTGCGATCGATACGGCAAGGCCGGCACCCGGGCGACGACGACCGGCTGAAGCGCCGCCGACGGCGCGCGATCCTGGGGCTGGCCCGACTGGACGTCGGCAGCGGCCGGCACTAGTCTCGCGGCACCCTGCCCCAGCGCCCGGTGCCGATGCCCCCGAACAGTTCCCCAGAAGCCACCGACGGCGGCGCCGAGCCCACCGACGACGCGGCCACGCCCGCGATCGTGCTGAAGCCACTGGGCTTCGGCGACCCGCTGCGCTGGCTGGCGCTGGGCTGGCGCGACTTCGTCCGCGCCCCCGGCATCGGCCTGTTCTACGGCGCCTGCTTCATGGTCATGGGCTGGGCGCTGCTGAAGGTCTACGAGCAGGCGCCGGCCTACACGATGGCGCTGTCGGCCGGCTTCCTGCTCATGGGCCCGTTCCTGTGCCTGGGCCTGTACCGCGTCAGCCAGCGGCTGGAGAACGGCGAGAAGCCCGACTTCGGCGACTCGCTGATGGCCTGGGACACGCGCACCGGCCAGCTCGCCATCTTCGGCTTCGTGCTGCTGGTGCTGGAGATGCTGTGGGGCCGGGCCACGCTGGTGGTCTTTGCCGTCAGCTTCGACGGCATGCCCGACTTCAAGGGCTCGCTGCTGGCGCTGCTGGAGCCCGAGAACCTGCCCTTCGTCGCCGCCTGGGCGGCGGTCGGCGCGGTCTTCGCGTCGCTGATCTACGCCGTGAGCGTGGTCTCGATCCCGATGATCCTGCACCGCCAGACCGATGCCGTGACCGCCGGCCTGACCAGCCTGCGGCTGGTGCTCACGCAGACCGGCGTCATGCTCTGGTGGGGCCTGCTGATCACGCTGCTGGTCGGCCTGGCGCTGCTGCCCTGGTTCGCCGGGCTGCTGCTGGTGGGGCCGGTGATCGGGCACGCCTCGTGGCACGCCTACCGCGCGGCGGTCGCCGACTGAACAGCGCCTTCAGCGACGGTCGCCCATGGCGTGGGCGATGGTGCTCAGGTCCACGTATTCGAGCTCGCTGCCCGCCGGCACGCCGCGCGCCAGGCGCGTGACCTTGAGGCCCGCGCGCGCGCAGCGCCGCTGTCAGGGCGTGCGCCGTGACCTCGCCTTCGGCGGTGAAGCCGGTGGCCAGGATCACTTCCTCCACCACGCCGTCGCCGGCGCGCTCGAGCAGCCGCGCCGCGCCGATGTCGCCCACGCCCACGCCGTCGAGCGGGCTGAGGCGGCCCATGAGCACGAAGTACAGGCCCTTGTAGCTGCCGCTGCGCTCCAGCGCCGCCTGGTCGGCCGGCGTCTCCACCACGCACAGCTGGCGCGCGTCGCGCCGCGGGTCCAGGCAGGTGCTGCAGACCTCGGCCTCGGTGAAGGTGTGGCAGCGCGCGCAGTGCCGCATGTCCTGCAGCGCATGCGTCAGCGCCGACGGCCAGCCGCTGCGCGCCGCCGCGGTCGTGCTGCAGCAGGTGGAAGGCCATGCGCTGCGCCGACTTCACGCCCACGCCGGGCAGGCGCCGCAGGGCGTCGATCAGGCCGTCGAGGGCAGGTTCGGCCATCGGCGCCCAGGAACCCGTTCAGAACGGCAGCTTCATGCCCGGCGGCAAGCGGCAGCCCGGCGGTGAGCTTGCCCATCTTCTCGGCGCTGACCTCCTCGGCGCGGCGCACCGCGTCGTTGAAGGCCGCGGCCACCAGGTCCTCGAGCATGTCCTTGTCGTCGGCCAGCAGGCTGGGGTCGATGGCGATGCGCTTGCACGTCGTGCTTGCAGGTCATGGTCACCTTCACCAGCCCGGCGCCGGACTGGCCCTCGACCTCCATCAGCGCCAGTTCGTCCTGCGCGCGCTTCATGTTGTCCTGCATCGCCTGGGCCTGCTTCATCAGGCCGGCCAGTTGGCCCTTCATCATGGTGAGGTTCCTTCGCTCAAACGGGTTTGATCGAGCCGGGCACGATGCGCGCGCTCTTGAACTGCGTCATCAGCTCGCGCACCACGGGGTCGTTGCGTATGGTCTCTTCGGCCACCGCCTGGCGGCGCTGGCGCTCGGCGGCCTCGCGGCGGGCGGGCGTGTCGTCGGGGACGCCGGCTTCCAGCTCCAGCGCCAGCGGCTGGCCGCAGCTCGGCGGCCAGCGCCGCGGCCAGCTTGTCGCGCAGGGCCGGCGTGCGCAGGGTCTCGCGCTCGACCACCAGGTGCCAGCGCGGCGGCGCCGCGCTGTCGTCGACGGCGCGCAGCCCGGCCTGCATGGCCAGTTCGCGCACCAGCGCCGCCACCGCGCCCTGCTCGCACAGGCGCTGCACCAGGCCGGCCCAGCGGTCGCCGAGGGCCGTCGGCGACCGTCGGCCACGGCCGTCGGCCGCAGGCGCAGCGCGGCCTCGACGCATGCGGGCGCAGCCGACGCGTCGCGCTCGCGGTGGCGGCGGCACGCCGCGCACGGCCGGCGCGCGCCGGCGCAGCCGGCAGGCTCAGCGCCGGCGGCGCCGGCGCGCGCAGCGGCACCGCCACGCGCCGGCGCCGGCGCTCGCGCGCGGGCTCGGTCGGCGCGGTCGGCCGCGCGCGCGGCGCCGTGCGCCGCCGCCCGCGGACGGGAAGGCCAGGAAGCGCAGCAGCACCATCGTCAGCGCGCCGTATTCGTCGCTCATCAGGCTGCAGTTCGCTCGCGGCCGTGCAGCACCATGCTGTAGAGCAGCTGCGTCTCGTCGGGCGCCAGCAGCGCCGGCCAGCGCGCGGCACCTCGGCCAGCTTCGGGGTCCTGCGCGTCCAGCGCGCCGGGCACCGCCTGCTCCACGGCCATCTGCTGCAGCAGCAGGGCCATCTCCTCCAGCGTGCCGGCGGCCGACAGGCCCAGGCCGCGCAGGCCGTCCACGGCCGCCAGCACGGCGGCGCCGTCGCGCCGCGCCAGCGCCTCGACCAGCGCGCGCGCGTGGCTGCGGTCGACGCTGCCGAGCATGGCGCGCACCACCGCCTTCGGCCAGCTGGCCGCCGCCGTAGGCGATGGCCTGGTCGGTCAGCGACAGGCCGTCGCGCATCGAGCCGCGCGCGGCGCGCGCCAGCAGGCGCAGCGAGCCGTCGTCGAAGCGGCACGCCCTCGGCGGCCAGCACCTGCTGCAGGTGCTCGCGCACGGTGGCCGGCGCCATCGGCCGCAGGTTGAACTGCAGGCAGCGGCTCAGCACCGTGGGCAGCATCTTCTCGGGGTCGGTCGTCGCCAGCACGAACTTCAGGTAGTCCGGCGGCTCCTCCAGCGTCTTCAGCAGCGCGTTGAAGGCGTCCTTGGTGAGCTGGTGCGCCTCGTCGATCATGAAGACCTTGTAGCGGCCGATGCCGGGCTTGTAGGCGGCGCGCTCGATGAGGTCGCGGATCTCGTCGATGCTGCGGTTGCTGGCGGCGTCGAGCTCGATGTAGTCGAGGTAGCGGTCGGCGTCGATCTCGGTGCAGGCCTGGCAGACGCCGCAGGGCTCGGCGGTGACGCCGCCGCGGCCGTCGGGCCCGGTGCAGTTCAGGCTCTTGGCCAGGATGCGGCTGACCGTGGTCTTGCCGATGCCGCGCGTGCCGGTGAACAGGTAGGCATGGTGCAGCCGCTGCTGGGTGAGCGCATTCGTCAGCGCCTGCACCACGTGCTCCTGGCCGACCATCTGCGCGAAGGTGCGCGGGCGGTACTTGCGGGCCAGGACGACATAGGTCATGCGGACCATTCTACGGGGGGCAGGGATAATCGCCGGCCATGACGCAGCCCTCACCCACCCCGCTGAGCTACGAGCAGGCGGGCGTCCAGTACGACCTCATCGACCCGCTGAAGGTGGCCGCGCAGCGCGCCGCCGCGGCCACCGGCGCGCACCTGGCGGCGCACGGCTTCGCCGAGGTCGCGGCCTCGCGCGGCGAATCGGCCTATGTCGTCGACGTCGGGCCGTTCTACGTCGCCAGCATCGTCGAATGCCTGGGCACGCAAGGCGCTGGTGGCCGACGAGATGCAGCGCCTCACCGGCCGCAGCTGCTACGACGGCATCGCGCAGGACACCATCGCGATGGCCATCAACGACCTCATCACCGTCGGCGCCACGCCGCTGGTGGTGCAGGCCTACTGGGCCGCCGGCGGCAGCGACTGGTTCACCGACGCCGAGCGCGCGCAGGCCCTGGTGGCCGGCTGGAAGCAGGCCTGCGACACCTGCGGCGTGGCCTGGGGCGGCGGCGAGACGCCGGCGCTGGCCGGCATCGTCGAGGCCGGGCGCATCGACCTGGCGGCCGTCCTGCACCGGGCTCGTGAATCCCAAGGAGCGGCTCAGCCTGGGCGAACGGCTGGGCCCGGGCGACGCCATCGTGCTGCTGGCCTCCAGCGGCATCCACGCCAACGGCCTGAGCCTGGCGCGCAAGCTGGCCGAGCGGCTGCCGCAGGGCTACCTGACCGAGGTCGCGCCGGGGCTCGGCTACGGCGAGGCGCTGCTGGCGCCCACGCTGCTCTATTCGCCGGTGACCGAAGCGCTGTGGGCGGCCGGCATCGCGCGTGCACTACGCCGCCAACATCACCGGCCACGGCTGGCGCAAGCTGCTGCGCCACCCGAAGGCGCTGACCTACCGCATCCACACCGTGCCGCCGGTGCCGCCGGTGCTGCGCTTCATCCAGCAGCAGGCGCGGCACGACGACGCCGAGGCCTACGGCACGCTGAACATGGGCGCGGGCTTCGCGCTCTTCGTCGCCGGCGCCGACGCCGAGCGCACGGTGGCGGTGGCGCGCGGCTGCGGCGTGGCGGCCTGGGTGGCCGGGCAGGTCGAAGCCGGCGACGAAGCGGCTGCTGATCGAGCCGCTGGGCGTCGAGTTCAGCGGCGACGCGCTGCAGTTGCGCTGAGCCGGCCTGCCGGGCGGCCCCTCGCCTACAATCGCCGCGACGGGCCTCCCCGCATGGAAGCGCGCCCAACCGGGTCAGGTGGGGAACCAAGCAGCCCTAAGCGTTGCGACCAGTGCCGGGGGTAAGGCTCGTCACCCCTCTCTTGCAAGGGCAGCGTTCGCCGTCGGCAGGCTTCGCTCGCTGCCCCGCAGGGCGTCCTGCAGACTCGCGCAGCCCGATGCCGAGCACGCGGCCGTAGCGCTGCACCACGCTTCTGCAGCGCCACTCGCGACCTCCGGCGCCGGCAGGGCCAGCGCGTCGACGGCCTCGTTGGCGCAACTGGCCACGCGCGCAGCATCTCGTCGTCACCCTCCGACGCTGCGCACCGGCGTCGCCAGGGGCAGGCGGCGGATCATCGCCAGCACGCTCTCGTCCAGGCCCCACCAGCGCGCCACGGCGGCACCGATGGCCTCGATGTCGGCACCGAGCACGGCGAACGAGGCCAGCTCCTCGCTCATGCCCGGGTCTTCGGGCTCGCCCTCGCGCGCCGAGGCCGCGGGCTGCATGAGGCGCCGGATCTGCTGCGCCTCGTCGGCAAAGTGGTAGTGCACGACCAGGCGGCCCAGGTTCTGCAGCAGAGTGATCAGGTAGACGACCTCGGCGTCGTAGGCCGGCCGGGCGCAGGGCCAGGGCGGCACGGCCGGCGTGCTTGCAGCGCTCGATCAGGCGCGGCCAGCTCCGCCGCGCCCGTCGTCGCCCAGCGGTCCCGGCCAAGCGGCGCAGCGCCAGCGCGCTGCGCCGCACGCCGTCGAGCCCCAGCATCGCGATGGCCCGCCGCACGGTCAGCACCGGGCCGCTGCCGGCCACCTGCGCACCGCGCACCTGGGCCGAATTGACCAGCCGCAGCATCTCGAACGACAACGCCAGGTCCTGCAGCACGACTTCCGCCAGCTCGTTGGTGCGCTCGTGCTCCATCAGCGCCAGCCGGGCAGCCCGCGCCGCGGCGTCCGGGCGTCGACGGCAGCACGCCCGCGCGTGCGCAGGCGGTCGGACAGCAGCGCCAGCGGCGCCGCCGCCGGCGGCGGCCTCGGTCTGCAGCCAGCCCTCCAGCGCGCGCAGCAGGGTGCGTGCGCTGCGGTAGCGCTGGCGCGGCTGGCGGTCGGTGGCGCGGTTGACGATGGCGCGCAGCGGCTCGGCGATGGCGTGCGCGCGTGGTCCATGGCAGGCGCACGATCTCGCGGCCCAGCGGCGGCAGGCGCGCGATGACGCGGCCGCGTGTCGGGCTCGTCCAGCGCGCTCGACCCCGGCCAGCATGCCGTGCAGCAGCACGCCGGCCGCCAGCACGTCGCGCTCTGCGGCCTCGCGCTGCGCGCGCAGGGCCGCCGGCGATGCGGTGGCGAGCGTGCGCGGCGCCGGGCGCGCGGTGGCCATTTCGGCGGCCACGGCCAGGCCGGCCAGGCGCACCTGGCCGCCGTCGCCGACCAGCATCAGGTACGGCTGCAGGTCGTGGTGCGCGACACCGGCATCGTGCGCGAAGGCCAGGCCGCTCAGTAGCTGCGTCGCCAGCGCCGCGGCTTCGGCGCCCGGGCATGCCACTGGGCGGCGCGCGTCTTCGGCGAGCGCGGCACTGCCGTGCGAGGTCGTAGGTGACGAAGGGCCAGCCGTCCTGCACGCCCGACCTCGACGACTGCAGCCAGTTGCGGGTGGTCCAGCCGTCGCGGCCTGTCGCACCGCCTGCCGCCAGTGCTCCAGCGCCGCGGCGTCGGCGTGGCTGCAGGCGCGGCAGCACGAGCAAGAGTTCCCGCTCGCTCTGCGGCTCGCTGGCACGCCAGGCCATCGTCCGCTCGCTCTTGCCGATCAGGCGCAGCAGCTTCAGGCGGCCGAACTTGCGCACGGCACCGGTGCGGGGCAGGCGATGGCGTGTCCTTGGCTGACGACGGTCATGGCCTTGCATTGAACCCCGGCGCGGCTGCCGGCGATGGCCCGAAGAGGCGGACGATGAGCCGCTCTGTTCCCGACCCGCCTCGGCCAGCGCGGCCGGCCTTCCGGGCCAATGTGTCAGAATTCAGGCGACTTTTCGGCAGCCGTGCGCCGGGGTACGCGGAGAATCATCCAGATGAGCAGCGAACTGATCAAACATGTCACCGACGACTCCTTCGACAGCGATGTCCTGAAGTCCGACAAGCCGGTGCTGGTGGACTACTGGGCCGAATGGTGCGGCCCCTGCAAGATGATCGCGCCCATCCTGGACGAAGTGTCCAAGGACTACGAAGGCCGCCTGCAGATCGCGAAGATGAACGTCGACGAGAACCGCACCGTGCCGGCGCAAGCACAATATCCGCGGCATCCCGACGCTGATGCTGTTCAAGGGCGGCGTGCTCGCCGCCACGAAAGTCGGTGCCCTGACCAAGGCGCAACTGACCGCCTTCCTCGACGGTCATCTATAATCCCGTTCCAGCGGTGGCTGCCTGAGGCAGCCGCCGGCTGACCCGCCACCACGCACCGCCCGCGCCGGCTCCCACCGGCGCCCCTGACGGCCCGGCGCGTGCGTTCGGCGCCCATCCACCAGCGTTCCCGCCCATCGGCCCGCGCACCCTGCGCGTGAGCCGCACCGCATCTGCCCGAGGGTGCCCGCCCCATGCATCTGTCCGAACTCAAAGCCCAGCCCATCGCCGCCCTCATCACCATGGGCGAGGCGCTGGAGATCGAGAACGTCGCCCGCCTGCGCAAGCAGGAGCTGATGTTCGCGATCATGAAGAAGCGCGCCAAGGCCGGCGAGCAGGTCTTCGGCGACGGCGTGCTGGAGGTGCTGCCCGACGGCTTCGGCTTCCTGCGCTCGATCGAGGCCAGCTACATGGCGTCACACCGACGACATCTACCTGAGCCCGAGCCAGATCCGCCGCTTCAACCTGCACACCGGCGACATGGTCGAAGGCGAAGTGCGGGTGCCCAAGGACGGCGAACGCTACTTCGCGCTGGTCAAGGTCGACCGCGTGAACGGCGTCACGCCCGAGGAGAGCAAGCACAAGATCATGTTCGAGAACCTGACGCCGCTGTTCCCGACGGAGCAGTTCAAGCTCGAACGCGACATCAAGAGCGACGAGAACATCACCAGCCGCATCATCGACCTCATCGCGCCCATCGGCAAAGGCCAGCGCGCGCTGCTGGTGGCGCAGCCCAAGACCGGCAAGACGGTGATGATGCAGCAGCTGGCGCACGCGCTGGTGGCCAACCACCCCGAGATCCACCTCATCGTGCTGCTCGTCGACGAGCGCCCCGAGGAAGTGACCGAGATGCTGCGCACCGTGCGCGGCGAGGTCATCAGCTCCACCTTCGACGAACCCGCGGCGCGCCACGTGCAGGTGGCCGAGATGGTGATCGAGCGCGCCAAGCGCCTGGTCGAGCTGAAGAAGGACGTGGTCATCCTGCTCGACAGCATCACCCGCCTGGCGCGCGCCTACAACAACGTGCTGCCGTCCAGCGGCAAGGTGCTCACCGGCGGCGTCGACGCCAACGCGCTGCAGCGCCCCAAGCGCTTCTTCGGCGCCGCGCGCAACACCGAGGAAGGCGGCACGCTGACCATCATCGGCACCGCGCTCATCGACACCGGCTCGAAGATGGACGAGGTCATCTACGAGGAATTCAAGGGCACCGGCAACTGCGAGATCCACCTCGACCGCCGCATGGCCGAGAAGCGCGTCTACCCCTCGATCCTCATCAACAAGAGCGGCACGCGGCGCGAGGAACTGCTGCTCAAGCCCGAGATCCTGCAGAAGAGCTGGATCCTGCGCAAGCTGCTGTATCCGATGGACGAGATCGAGGCGATGGAGTTCATCCTCGAGAAGATGAAGGCGACCAAGAACAACCACGACTTCTTCGACATGATGCGCCGCGGCGGCTGAGCGCCGCGTTCCGGTTAGAATTCGCGGTTTTCCGCCCCCAGGAAAGTGCGCCCGCCCGAACGACCACGGCGGCCGGCGTGGCTCCCGCAACCGAAAGAGGCTACCCATGAAAGAAGGCATCCACCCGAACTACCGGGACATCTGCTTCCAGGACCTGTCCAACGGGTTCAAGTTCGTCACGCGCTCGTGCGCGCAGACGAAGGAAATGATCAAGATGGAAGACGGCCGCGAACTGCCGCTGATCAAGCTCGAAGTGACCAGCGAGACGCACCCGTTCTACACCGGCACGCAGAAGAGCATCGACAACCTCGGCGGCCGCGTCGAGAAGTTCCGCAACAAGTTCGCCCACCTCAGCACCAAGAAGTGAGCGCGGCGGCGCAGACGGCAAAGGCAGCTTCGGCTGCCTTTGTTTTCGTTCGGCTGCCGCCATGGCGCGTGCCGATCGTCGGCCCGGCAGCGCCTCGGGCATCATCGCGGCGTGAGCAGCCCCACCCCCGCCCTCGTCACCCAGCGCGGCGCCCGCCGCCTGCCGCGCGTGCCGCTGCTGCTGCTGTGCGCGGCCTACGTGCTGCCGGGCATGTTCGGGCGCGATCCCTGGCGCAGCGCCGACCTCACGGCCTTCGGGCAGATGGTCGCCATCGCCGAGGGCCGCACCTCGTGGTGGGCGCCGATGCTCGGCGGCGTGCCGGCCGACACCGCGCTGCTGCCGCACTGGCTGGGCGCGGCCTTCATCGCGGCCACTGGCCGGCGTCGTCGAGCCGGCGCTGGCGGCACGGGTGCCCTTCGCGCTGCTGCTCGTCTCGACGCTGGCGCTGGTCTGGTACACGACCTTCCACCTCGCGCGCACCGACGCCGCGCAGCCGGTGGCCTTCGCCTTCGGCGGCGAGGCCGAACCGGTGGACTACGCCCGCGCCATCGCCGACGGTGCCCTGCTGGCGCTGATGGCCACGCTGGGCCTGCTGCAGCTGGGCCACGAGACGACGCCCGAGCTGGCGCAGCTGTTCGGCGATGAGCCTGTTCATGTACGGCCTGGCGGCAGCGCCCTATCAGGCACCGCCGTGCGCGCGCCGCGGTGCTGACCGCCCTGCCCCTGCTGGCCGGCAGCGGCGCGCCGAGCATGGCGGTGGCCGTCGGGCCTGGGCGGGCTGCGTGGTGTGCTGGCATTCGCGCTATCCGCAGGTGCGGGCCTTCGCCCCTGGGTGGCCGCGGCCACTCGGCGCGGCCGCGCTGCTGGCGCTGGCGCTGGGCGCCTGGCGCTGGCGCGCACACGGCCTGGCACCTGGGCGACCTGCCCCTCGTCGCCCGCCAGTGGCTGTGGTTCCTGTGGCCCGCCTGGCCGCTGGTGCTGTGGACGCTGTGGCGCTGGCGCCGGCACCTCTCGCACCGGCATCTGTCGGTGCCGCTGGTGCCGGTGGCGGTGGCGCTGGTGTCCAACCTGGCGATGGCCGGCTCCGACCGCGCGCTGATGCTGGGCCTGCCCGGCATGGCCGTGCTGGCCGCCTTTGCCCTGCCCACGCTCAAGCGCAGCACCTCGGCCGCCATCGACTGGCTGTCGATGTTCTTCTTCACGCTGTGCGCGATCACGATCTGGGTCATCTACGTCGCCATGCAGACCGGCGTGCCGGCCAAGCCGGCGGCCAACGTGGCCAAGCTCGCGCCGGGTTTCGAGGCCTCGTTCTCGGCGCCGGCGCTGGCCCTGGCGGTCGCCGGCACGCTGGCCTGGCTGTGGCTGGTGCGCTGGCGCACCGGCCGCCACCGCGAGGCGCTGTGGAAGAGCCTGGTGCTGCCGGCCGGCGGCGTGGCGCTGTGCTGGCTGCTGCTGATGACGCTGTGGCTGCCGCTGCTGGACTACGCGCGCAGCCCGCGGCCGTGGGTCGAGCGCATTGCCGCGCCTGGTGCCGGCGCGACGCCTGCATCGCCGCACCCGGGCTGCCGCCGGCCGCCGTGGCGGCGCTGGAGCACTTCGGGCCGCTGGCGGGTCGACGCGCGGCCGGGGGCGCTGGACGGCGCCTGCGCGCTATGCCATGCGCGTGACGCGCCTGCCGGCTGCCGTGCCGGTCGCACCGGCGGGCTGGGAGCTGGTCGGCCAGGCGCAGCGGCCGACCGAGCGCGACGAGGTCACGCTGGTCTACCGCCGCCTGCCGGCCCGCTGATGCCGCGCCGCGCGCGCGGCAGGCCGGTGTTCAGGCCGGCACGCCGGCTCGGCCGCCACGCCGGCGCGGCGGCGCACGCGCAGCGCCGGCAGCACGAGCTTGAAGGTCGAGCCCTTGCCGAGCTTCGCTGCTGATGTCGATCTCGCCGCCGTGGCGCTGCGCCACGTGCTTGACGATCGACAGGCCGAGCCCGGTGCCGCCGGTCTCGCGCGAGCGGCTGCCGTCGACGCGGTAGAAGCGCTCGGTCAGCCGCGGCAGGTGCTCGCGCGCGATGCCGGGGCCGGTGTCGGCTGACCGCGATCTCGGCGCTGCCGTCGTCGCGCCAGCGCCACTGCACGTCGATGCGGCCGCCTGCGGGCGTGTAGCGCACCGCGTTGTTGACGAGGTTGCCCACGGCGCTGAGCAGTTCGGTGTCGCTGCCGGCGATCTCGGCGTCGTCGCCGCCGCTCGACGACGAGCGTGTGGCGCCCGGCGGACAGGGCCAGGGCGTCGGCCTGCGTGCGCTGCATCAGCGCGGACACCGCCAGCCAGCGGTCGGCCGGCGGGCGCGGGCTGCCTTCCAGCTGCGCCAGCGTCAGCAGGTCGCCGACGAGGGTCTGCATGCGGTCGGTCTGCTGCGTCATCACGCGTCAGCACGCGCTGGCGCTCGACCTCGCTCAGCGGCAGCTGCGCCAGCGTCTCGACGAAGCCCGCCAGCACCGTCAGCGGCGTGCGGATCTCGTGCGAGACATTGGCCACGAAGTCGCGCCGCATCGCTTCGGCGCGCTCGCGCTCGGTGATGTCCTGCGACAGCACGAGCTTCATGCCGTCGCCATAGGGGCGCACCAGCACCATCAGGGTGCCGCGGCCCTTGGGCGCCGGGAAGACCACCGGCTCGTCGAACTGGCCGCGCTGCATGTAGGTCACGAAGGCCGGCGCGCGCACGAGGTTGGTGATGCGCTGGCGGCGGTCGCGCTCGCGGTCGAGGCCGAAGTGTTCGGCCGCCGTCGAGTTGCACCACTCGATCTGGTCGCCGCGGTCGAGCAGCAGCACGCCGTTCGGCGACGCCTCGATGGCCTGCAGGAACTCGCTGCAGGCGCTGCTTCTCCTGCACGATGTCGGCGTCGCGCAGGCGCAGCCCGCGCTCGATGCGGTAGGCCATTTCGCCCCACCAGCCGGTCTCGCGCGGCGCCTGTCCGAGCCTGCGGGCCGCGCAACCAGTCCAGCAGGGCCTGGCCGCGCGCGCTGTCCCAGGCCGCCAGCACCGCGGCGCCGAGGCGCAGCGCCGAAGGCGGCACCCGCCGTCGGCCGCGCCGAGGGCGCCGCCGATGATGGCGCCGATGCCGCCGCCCAGCAGCGCCGCCACGAAGGCCGCCAGCGTGCGCGTCAGCACGGCATCCATGGCGCGCGGTGATCAGGCCGTCACGCTGCCGATCGACTGCGTCAGCCGGTAGCCGGCGCCGCGCACGGTCTCGATCAGCGCCGAACACTGCACCGGCGCCAGCGCCTCGCGCAGGCGCTTGATGTGCACGTCCACGGTGCGCTCCTCGATGAAGACGTGGTCGCCCCAGACGCGGTCGAGCAGCTGCGCGCGGCTGTGCACACGCTCGGGGTGCGTCATCAGGAAGTGCAGCAGCCGGAACTCGGTGGGGCCGAGCCTGACCTCGCGCGCTTCGCCGTCCAGCCGCCGCGTCACGCGCCGCGTCGCCGGGTCCAGCGTCAGGCCGGCCACCTCGACCGCCGTGTCCAGCGCCTCGGGCGCCTTGCGCCGCAGCACGGCACGGATGCGCGCCATCAGCTCCTTGGTCGAGAACGGCTTGGTCAGGTAGTCGTCGGCGCCGGCATCCAGGCCGGTGATCTTGTCGGCCTCCTCGGCGCGCGCGGTGAGCATGATCACCGGCATCTCGCGCGTGCGCGCGTCGCCGCGCCAGCGCCTGGCGAGCTGGACGCCCGACTGCCCCGGCAGCATCCAGTCCAGCAGCACCAGGTCGGGCAGCACGCGGTCCACCGCCGCCTGCGCCTGTTCGGCGTCGGCGGCCACGGTGACCTCGAAGCCGGCATGGCGCAGGTTGATGGCGATCAGCTCGGCGATCGCCGATTCGTCCTCGACCACCAGGACACGGCTCACGGCGGACCCCTGCGGCGCCTAGCGCACGACATTCTCGACATCCGCGACCGAGTGGTGCCGGACGTCGGTGCCCTTGACGACATAGATGGTGGCCTCGGCCAGGTTCTTGGCGTGGTCGCCGATGCGTTCGATGGCCTTGGCCACGAAGACCAGGTCGATGCTCGACGAGATCGTGCGCGGGTCTTCCATCATGTAGGTGATCAGCTTGCGCAGCAGGCCGTCGAATTCCTGGTCGATCGCGTCGTCCTGCTTCAGCACCTCGAGCGCGCGTTCGGCGTCGAGCCGGGCGAAGGCGTCGAGCGACTTGCGCAACTGGGCGATCGCGAGGTCGGCCTCGAACTGCAGGTCGCGTCATCGGCAGCCGCAGCCGGCTCGAGAAGCCGACATTGATCAGCCGCTGCACGGTGCGTGCGATGCGCGCCGCCTCGTCGCCCACGCGCTCGAGGTTGGCGCTGGCCTTGGACACCGCGATCAACAGCCGCAGGTCGGTGGCCGCCGGCTGGCGCATGGCGATGATGCGCTGCAGCTCGAGGTCGATCTCGACCTCCATGCGGTTGACGCGCTCTTCCTGTTCGAGCACCTGCGCCGCCGTCTCGGCGCTGAACTGCGTCAGCGCGCACATGGCCTGCACGGCCTGCGACTCGACCAGGCCGCCCATTTCGAGCACGCGGGCGCTGATGCCGCTGAGTTCGGCGTCGAAGCGGGTCGAGAGATGTCTTTCGGTCATGCTGGATCCTCCAGTCGGCGATTCAGCCGAATCGCCCGGTGATGTAGTCCTCGGTGTCGCGCTTCTTCGGCTTCATGAAGATGTCCGACGTGGCGCCGAACTCGATCAGGTCGCCCAGGTACATGTAGGCCGTGTAGTCCGAGCAGCGGGCCGCCTGCTGCATGTTGTGGGTGACGATCATCACCGTGTAGTCGGCCTTCAGCTCGGTGATCAGCTCCTCGATCTTGCCGGTGGAGATGGGGTCCAGCGCCGAGCAGGGTTCGTCGAGCAGCAGCACCTCGGGCTTGATGGCGATGCCGCGCGCGATGCACAGCCGCTGCTGCTGGCCGCCCGACAGCCCGGAGCCGCTCTGCCCGAGCTTGTCCTTGACCTCGCTCCACAGCGCGGCCTTCTTCAGCGCCCACTCGACGCGCTCGTCCATCTCCACGCGCGGCAGGGCTCTCGAACAGCCGCACGCCGAAGGCGATGTTGTCGTAGATCGACATCGGGAACGGCGTCGGCTTCTGGAACACCATGCCGACCTTGGCGCGGATCAGCGTGACATCGGTCTTGGTCGTCAGGATGTCCTCGCCGTCGAGCGAGATCGTGCCCTCGGCGCGCTGCTCGGGGTAGAGCTCGAACATGCGGTTGAAGGTGCGCAGCAGCGTGCTCTTGCCGCAGCCCGACGGGCCGATGAAGGCCGTGACCTTGCGCTCGGGAATGTCGAGGTTGATGCGCTTGAGGGCGTGAAAGCCGCCATAGTAGAAGTTGAGGTCGCGCACCGAGATCTTGACCTTCTCGTTGGCGGGCAGGGTGACAGCTTGGTCCATCGTCGGCCTTCGGTATTCAGTGCTTGTTGCGGAACAGCACGCGCGCCAGGATGTTCAGCGCCAGCACGCCCAGCGTGATGAGGAAGACGCCGGCCCAGGCCAGCTTCTGCCAGTTCTCGTAGGGGCTCATCGCGAACTTGAAGATCGTCACCGGCAGGCTGGCCATCGGCTCGCCCAGGCCCAGCGTGAAGAACTGGTTCGACAGCGCCGTGAACAGCAGCGGCGCGGTCTCGCCGGCGATGCGCGCCAGCGCCAGCAGGACGCCGGTCACGACGCCGGCCCGCGAGGCCTTGAGCGTCACCGAGGCGATCACCTTCCACTTCGGCGTGCCCAGCGCGTAGGCGGCCTCGCGCAGCGAATTCGGGATCAGCCCGAGCATGGTCGCCGTGGTGCGCACGACGACCGGGATCACGATCAGCGCCAGCGCCAGCACGCCGGCGTAGGCGGAGAAGGTCTTGGTCGGCGCGACCACGGCGGCATAGATGAACAGGCCGATGACGATCGATGGCGCCGACAGCAGGATGTCGTTGATGAACTGCGTGACGTGGCCGAGCCAGGTCCGCTGGCCGTATTCACCCAGGTAGATGCCGGCCAGCACGCCGATCGGCGTGCCCAGCAGCGTGGCCAGCGAGACCATGATCAGCGAGCCGACGATGGCATTGGCCAAGCCGCCGACCTCGGCCTGCGGCGGCGGCGTCGATTCGGTGAAGACCTGCAGCGACAGGCCGCCGAAGCCGAGCCGCACGGTCTCGAACAGGATCCAGATCAGCCAGAAGACCCCGAAGGCCATGGCGGCCAGCGCCAGCGTCAGCGCGATGGCATTGACCAGCTTGCGCCGGCGGTAGATGGCCATGCGGCCGCGATCCAGCGAGGCGACGGCGCTCATGACCGGCTCCCTTCGCCGCGCTTCATGCGTGCCAGCAGCAGCCGCGAGAAAGCTCAGCACCACGAAGGTGATCAGGAACAGGATCAGGCCGAGGTAGATCAACGAGGCCTGGTGCAGCCCTTCACCGGCCTCGGCGAATTCGTTGGCCAGCGCCGAGGTGATGCTGTTGGCCGCCTCGAACAGCGACAGCGAGTTCAGCTGGTTGAAATTGCCGATGACGAAGGTCACCGCCATCGTCTCGCCCAGAGCGCGGCCGAGGCCGAGCATGATGCCGCCGACGACACCGGTCTTGGTGTACGGCAGCACGACCTTCCAAACCACCTCCCAGGTGGTGGAGCCCAGGGCGTAGGCCGACTCCTTCAGCATCGGCGGCGTGACGTCGAAGACATCGCGCATCGTCGCGGCAATGAACGGGATCACCATGATCGCCAGGATGATGCCGGCCGACAGCAGGCCGATGCCCACCGGCGGGCCCGAAAACAGCGGACCCAGAAACGGCACGCCCTGGAACGCCGACTGCAGCGGCGCCTGCACGTAGGTGGACAGGATCGGGCCGAAGACGAGCAGGCCCCACATGCCATAGACGATCGACGGCACCGCGGCCAGCAATTCGATCGCCACGCCCAGCGGGCGCTTCAGCCAGCGCGGTGACATCTCGGTGAGGAACAGCGCGATGCCGAAGCTCACGGGCACGGCGATCAGCAGCGCGATGATCGACGTCATCAGCGTGCCGTAGATCATCACGAGGCCGCCGAATTTCTCCTGCACCGGGTCCCAGTCGGTGGACCACAGGAAGCCGAGTCCGAACTCCCGTATCGCCGGCGCCGCCCCGACGAACAGCGAGACGATGATGCCGGCCAGCAACAACAGCGTCAGCCACGCTGCGCCATGCGTCAGCAGCGGAAAAGAGCCGGTCGGCCCAGGGCGCCTTGCGCTTCCGTGCCGGTGGCTCGCCCCGCGCAGTGGCTCGATCCATGTCGCCTCTTCGATCGTGGGTGATGGCTGGCAATGTAGCGGCCAACGGCGCCTCCACGATTGCGTTGCGTCAGGCAGACGCAACGATCACTTGTAGGCGATCGGCTTGCCCGAAGCGTCCTTCAGTTCGGCGGTCCAATGCTTGCGGAACGAGTTCCTTGACGCTGCCGGGCAATGGCACGTAGTCCAGGTCATCGGCCATCCCGTCGCCGTTCTCGTAGGCCCACTCGAAGAATTTGAGCGTGTTGGCCGCGTTGACCGGCTTGTCCTGCACCTTGTGCATCAGGATGTAGGTCGGGTTCGTGATGGGCCAGGCGTCCTTTCCAGGCTGCTCGGTCGTGATCTGGTAGAACGTCTTCGCCCAGTCTGCGCCGGCCGCCGCGGCCTTGAACGCCGCGTCGCTGGGAGCCACGAAGTGGCCATCCTTGTTTCGCATCAGCGTGTAGGTCATCTTGTTCTGCTTGACATAGGCGTACTCGACGTAGCCGATCGAATTGGGCAGGCGCTGGACGAAGGCGGCCACGCCTTCGTTGCCCTTGCCGCCGGCACCGACGGGCCAGTTCACCGCAGTGCCCTCGCCGACCTTTTCCTTCCACTCGGCGTTGACCTTGGACAGGTAGTTCGTGAAGATGAAGCTGGTGCCCGAGCCATCGGCACGGCGCACGACCGTGATCGCGGCATCCGGCAGCGGCACGCCCGGGTTCAGCGCCGTCAGCGCCGCGTCGTTCCACTTCGTGATCTTGCCGAGGTAGATGTCACCCAGCACCTGGCCGGTCGAGCTTGATCTGCCCCGGCGCGATGCCCTTGATATTGACGACCGGGATCACGCCGCCGATGACGGTCGGGAACTGGATCAGGCCGTCCTTGGCCAGGTCCTCGTCCTTCAGCGGCATGTCGGAAGCCCCGAAGTCGACGGTCTTCGACTTGATCTGCTTGATGCCGCCGCCGGAGCCGATCGACTGGTAGTTCAGGCGCGCGCCCGTGGCCTTGTTGTAGGCGTCGGCCCACTTGGCATACAACGGCGCGGGGAACGTCGCGCCGGCGCCTGTCATGTCCTGCGCCAGGGCGGCGCCGGAGGTGACCGCAAGGCTCGAGGCGATGATGGCAGCGATGCGGATGGATGCGAGGTTCATGGACAAGCCCTTGGGGGTAGTTTGCGGCATGTCCTGCACTGTACGAGGCGTTTGTGAAGCTTCGATGACATCCCCGTTGCGCGGCGAACGAGACATGCCGGCGCCACTGAATTGTCACGGCATGGCCACGAAGCCTGCCGGGCCGCCGCGAGCGAAGCCTCAGCCGCCTGCCGCCGCGCTCGCCATGCGCTCGGCGCAGCGCCTGCCCAGCGCGCCGTCGCGCGCTTCCACCATGACCCGCAGCACCGGTTCGGTGCCCGAGGCGCGGATCAGCACGCGCCCGCCGGTGCCCAGTTCGCGCTCTGCCGTCTGGCGGGCGTCGTCGAGCGCGGCATTGCGCTTCCAATCGCTGCCTTCGCGCAGCCGAACGTTGATGAGCGTCTGGGGGAACAGCGTCACGTCCTCCAGCAAGTGCGCGAGCGTGCGCCCGTTGCGGCGCACCGCCTGCAGGATCTGCAGCGCGCTGACAATGCCGTCGCCCGTGGTGTGTCGATCCAGCGCCAGCAGGTGGCCCGAGCTTTCGCCACCGAGCTGCCAGCCCCGCGACGAGAGTTCCTCCAGCACATAGCGGTCGCCGACCCTGGCGCGCACCAAGCCGATGCCGATGCGCGCCAGCGCCTGCTCGACGGCCATGTTCGTCATCAGCGTGCCGACCACGCCGGGCACTGCGCCGCGCTGCGCGATGCGGTCGGCAGCCATCACATAGAGCAATTCGTCGCCATTGAACAGCCGCCCCTGCGCGTCGACCATCTGCAGCCGGTCGGCATCGCCGTCGAGCGCGATGCCGTAGTCGGCGCGGTGCTCGGCCACCGCCGCCACCAGCGCCTGCGGCGCCGTGGCGCCGACGCCGTCGTTGATGTTGAGCCCGTCGGGGCTGCAGCCGATGGTGACCACCGAGGCACCGAGCTCGTGAAAGACATCGGGCGCGACGTGGTAGGCGGCGCCGTGGGCGGCATCGACGATCAGCTTCATGCCGCGCAGCGACAGGCTGTGCGGCACCGTGCTCTTGCAGAACTCGATGTAGCGCCCGCGCGCGTCCTCCAGCCGCCGTGGCCCTGCCCAGCCCTGCCGAATCTGCCCACTGCGGCGGCTGCAGCAGCATCGCCTCGACCTCGCGCTCCCAGTCGTCGGGCAGCTTCTCGCCTCGCGCCGAGAAGAACTTGACGCCGTTGTCGGGAAACGGGTTGTGCGAGGCGCTGATGACCACGCCCAGGTCCAGTCGCAGCGCTCGCGTGAGGTAGGCCACGCCCGGTGTCGGCAGCGGGCCACTGAGCAGCACGTCGACCCCGGCGGAAGCAAAGCCGGCTTCCAGCGAGGACTCGAGCATGTAGCCCGAGATGCGCGTGTCCTTGCCGATCAGCACCGTCGGGCGTGCGGCGTCGCGGCGCAGCACGCGGCCCACGGCATGGCCCAGGCGCAGCATGAAGTCGGGCGTGATCGGATCCTTGCCGACCGTGCCGCGGATGCCGTCGGTGCCGAAATAGGTTCTGCTCATCGCTTCTCTCCCCCCTCGTGATTGTCCGATGCTCGCGCCCGCGTCGCGCGGGCCGGCGGCAGGCTCGATGTGAGCAATTGTTGCGGCTGCTTCAGCCCGGCAGGCGGCCCGACTCGGCCGCCTGCCAGACCTTGAGGGCATCGACCGTCGCGGCCACGTCGTGCACGCGCACGACATGCGCCCCGCGGTGCACGGCCGCCAGCGCCGCCGCCACGCTGGCGGCCAGGCGCTCGCCCACCGGCCGTCCGGTCAGCAGCCCCAGCGTGCCCTTGCGCGACCAGCCCACCAGCAGCGGCAGGCCGAGGTCCAGCAATTCGCGCTGCCGCGACAGCAGGAGCGAGGTTGTGGTCGGCGGTCTTGGCGAAGCCGATGCCGGGATCGACGGCGATGCGTTCGCGCGCGATGCCGGCGGCGACGGCCTCCTGCACGCGCTCGCGCAGGAAGCCGCTGCACCTCGGCAACCACGTCCTGGTAGACGGCCTCGGCCCGCATCGTGGCGGGCTCACCCTTCATGTGCATCAGGCACACGCCGGCGCGCGGGTGCGCGGCCACGGCCTGCAGCGCGCCGGGGCGTCGCAGCGCGCGCACGTCGTTGACGATGTCCACGCCCAGCGCCAGCGCCTCGCGCATCACCAGCGGCTCGCTGGTGTCCACCGACACCGGCACGCCCAGCGTGACGGCGCCGCGCAGCACCGGCAGCACGCGAGCCAGCTCGTCCTCGAGCGGTCAGCGCCCGGGCGCCGGGCCGCGTCGATTCACCGCCGATGTCCAGGATGTCGGCGCCCTGCGCCAGCAGCGCCTCGCAATGCGCCAGCGCCGCAGCGACGCCGGCATGGCGGCCGCCGTCCGAAAAGGAGTCCGGCGTGACGTTGACGATGCCCATCACCCGCGGGCGGGTGAGGTCGATGCGGTAACGGGCGGTTTGCCAGTGCATGTGCAGCGATCAAAACGAAGCGGGGCCGAAGCCCCGCTGCGGGTTCGATACGCCGATGCGCTCAGGCCGCGGCCGGCGCGCCGTCGGTGCCCACCGGGGGCGTCGGGCCGCTCGGCGGCTTGGTCGAGGACGGCGTCCAGTCCTTGGGCATGCGCGGCGGCTTGCCGCTCATGATGTCGTCGATCTGGTCGCTGTCGATGGTTTCCCACTCCAGCAGCGCCTTGGCCATGGCGTGCATCTTGTCCTTGTTGTCCTCGATCAGCTTGCGCGCCGTCGAGTACTGCTCGTCGATGATGCGACGGATGACCTCGTCGACCTTGCGCATCGTCTCCTCGGACATCGTCGTGGTCTTGGTGACCGAGCGGCCGAGGAAGACCTCGCCTTCGTTCTCGGCATAGACCATCGGACCGAGCTCGTCGGTCATGCCGTAGCGCGTGACCATGTCGCGTGCGATCTGCGTTGCGCGCTCGAAGTCATTGGAGGCGCCGGTGGTCATCTGGTTCATGAACACCTCTTCGGCGATGCGGCCGCCGAACAGCACGGAAATCGTGGACAGCATGCGCTCCTTGTCCATGCTGTAGCGGTCGCCCTCGGGCAACTGCATCGTCACGCCCAAGCGCACGGCCGCGCGGGATCACGGTGACCTTGTGCACCGGGTCGGTCTTGGGCATCAGCCGCGCCACCAGTGCGTGACCGGCCTCGTGGTAGGCGGTATTCCTGCGCTCCTCCTCGGGCATGACCATGGACTTGCGCTCGGGGCCCATCATGATCTTGTCCTTGGCCTTCTCGAAGTCGACCATCTCCACCACACGCCCGTTGCGGCGCGCGGCGAAGAGCGCCGCTTCGTTGACCAGGTTGGCCAGGTCGGCGCCGCTGAAGCCCGGCGTGCCGCGGGCCAGGATGTCGGCACGGATGTCCTGCCCCACGGGGACCTTGCGCATGTGCACGTTGAGGATCTGCTCGCGGCCGCGCACGTCGGGCAGCGTCACGTAGACCTGGCGGTCGAAGCGCCCGGGGCGCAGCAGCGCGGGGTCCAGGATGTCGGGCCGGTTGGTGGCCGCCATGACGATGACGCCGAGGTTGGTCTCGAAGCCGTCCATCTCGACCAGCATCTGGTTCAGCGTCTGCTCGCGCTCGTCGTTGCCGCCGCCCAGGCCGGCGCCGCGATGGCGGCCCACGGCGTCGATCTCGTCGATGAAGATGATGCAGGGCGCGCTCTTCTTGGCCTGCTCGAACATGTCGCGCACGCGCGCCGCACCGACGCCGACGAACATCTCGACGAAGTCGGAGCCGCTGATGCTGAAGAACGGCACCTTGGCCTCACCCGCGATGGCCTTGGCCAGCAGCGTCTTGCCGGTGCCCGGAGGGCCGACCAGCAGCACGCCACGCGGGATGCGGCCGCCCAGCTTCTGGAACTTCTGCGGGTCCTTCAGGAAGTCGACGAGTTCCTTGACCTCTTCCTTGGCCTCGTCGCAGCCGGCGACGTCGGCAAACGTGGTCGTGTTGTTGGCCTCGTCGAGCATGCGCGCCTTGCTCTTGCCGAAGCTGAAGGCGCCGCCCTTGCCGCCGCCCTGCATCTGGCGCATGAAATACACCCAGACGCCGATCAACAGCAGCATCGGACCCCAGCTGACGAGGATGCTCATCAGCAGCGAGGGCTCCTCGCGCGGCTTGACGTCGAATTTGACGCCGTTGTTGATGAGATCGCCGACCAGGCCCCGGTCGAGATAGGTGGCCGAACTGCGCAGGCGCTTGTCGTCGTTCGTGAGGGCGATGATCTCGGTGCCGCCGCCGGTGCTTTCCTGGAGCGTGACCGACTTGATGCGCTTGCTGCGGACTTCTTCCAGGAAATCGGAATAGCCGATCTGGTTGCCCTGGGCCACGCCGCGGTCGAACTGCTTGAAGACGGTGAACAGCACGAGCGCGATCACCAGCCAGACAGCGACTTTGGAAAACCATTGATTATTCACCGCGGCTCCTTTTCCAGTTCAGCAACACGGCACGGTACGTGCGCTGTGCCGGATTCCACGGCATATGGTGACGATTCTATTGCAGTCAAGACAGGGTCCAGGATTGGCCAATGCGGCCGAAAAGGCGTGCAATCGCGGGGTCTGTGCACGAGTCCCTTGCCGCCGGGCGCATCACCGAGGTTTCGGACCCAGTCCGACGAGAAAGGTTTCGGCAGATTTGTCACGCGAGGCCTTGGGCTTGATGGGTTTGACGACGCGAAAACTGTCCTTGAAGAGTTTGGCCTGCTGGCTATAACCGCTGCCGTGAAAGGTCTTGCACACCAGCGCGCCTTCCGGCTGCAGGTGGCGCAGGGCGAACTCCACCGCCAGTTCGACCAGGTGCGCCACACGGGCGGCGTCCGACGACTCGATGCCCGACAGGTTGGGGGCCATGTCCGACACCACCACGTCCACCGGCCGCCCGCCGAGCCGGGCTTCCAGGGCGTGCAGCACCTCGTCTTCGCGAAAGTCTCCCTGCATGAAGACCACGCCCTCGATGGGTTCGATCTCGATCAGGTCCAGCGCGATGATGCTGCCGTCGAGTTCACCCGACGCCGCACCCTGCGGGGCGAACCGCCGCCGCAGGTACTGGCTCCAGGCCCCTGGCGCCGCGCCCAGGTCCACCACCACCTGACCGGGCTTGATCAGGCGCAGCGCCTCGTCGATCTCCTTGAGCTTGTAGGCAGCGCGGGCGCGATAGCCCTCCCTCTGCGCCATCTTGACGTAGGGGTCGTTGACGTGGTCGTTGAGCCAGGCCTTGTTGACTTTCTTGCTTTTGGTCTTGACCTTCATGGGCAGTCGATAATAGCCATATGGCCGCATTGATACTGACCCCCGCCGAACGCAAGGAGCATCGCTCCAACGCTCACCACCTGGAGCCGGTCGTGATGATCGGCAACGACGGGCTGACGCCGGCCGTCGTGAAGGAAGTGGACGCTGCTCTGAAGTCTCATGGCCTGATCAAGGTGCGTGTATTTTCCGACGACCGCGCCGCGCGCGAGGCCCTCCTGGCCGATCTGGCGACCCGGCTCGACGCTGCACCGGTCCAGCACATCGGCAAGCTGCTGGTGCTGTGGCGGCCCATGCCGCCCAAGGAAAAGGTCGAGCGCGACAGTCGCCAGCCCGGGCCGCGCGTCGTCAAGCTGGTGTCCTTCTCCAAGAGCGGCAACCACCGCGCGACGGTGAAGAAGGTCAAGGTCTTCGGCAACGAGCGGGTGACGCCTGGCGGCACGATCAAGCGCGCCAAGCCGCGACTGAGCAGCGTCAAGAAGAAGGCCGGCGACTGAGGCCGGGGCCGGCGGCACGCCAGGCCAGCGCCAGCACCAACAGCACCTTGGCGCCGTAGAAGGCCGCGCTGACCGCGTGCAGCTGGCCGAAGCTCAGGGGGCCCTGCCCGGCGCGGGCGGCAGCCATCATCGGCTGCAGTGCAAAGTAGCCGGCCACGGTGCAGAACACGGTGCCCAGGGCCAGGATCATGCCGGTGTTGAACTGCGAGCCCTGCCCTGCGGCCACATCGCGACTCGCCGCCCATCGCTCCAGCACCAGCAGCACGATGCCGAGCGCGAGGCTGGTGTAGGCCTCTTGCGCCAGCATGCGGCCTGCCACGCGGCCGGCCTCGGCCTGCGTCAACAGTGCGAAGGCGGCCGGCGTGGCCAGCAGCGCCACGCACAGCAGCCAGCCGGCCCACAGGCCGGGCAACAGCAACCGCCAGCGCTGCAGGCCCATCAGATGTAGCGCACGGCCACGATCTCCCAGTGGCGCAGGCCGCCGGGCGCCTGAACCTCTGCCACGTCGCCGGCCTGCTTGCCGATCAGCGCGCGCGCGATCGGGCTGCTGATGGAGATCAGGCCGAGCTTGAGGTCCGCCTCGTCGTCGCCGACGATCTGGTAAGTGGCCTTGGCGCCGCTGTTCTCGTCTTCCAGGTCGACGGTGGCGCCGAAGACCACCTTGCCGCCGGCATCCACTTGCGCGGGGTCGATCACCTGGGCGCCCGCCAGCTTGGACTCGAGTTCCTTGATGCGACCCTCGATGAAGCCCTGCTTGTCCTTGGCGGCTTCGTACTCGGCGTTCTCCGACAGGTCGCCCTGCGCACGTGCTTCGGCAATGGCCTGGATCACGGCATGCCGCTCGATGGACTTCAGCCGCTGGAGCTCGCTCTTCAGCTTCTCGGCGCCGCGCTGTGTCAAGGGGATGGTGACCATGGGTGAAATCCGGGTGAACAAAGTGAATCCGCCGCAGGAACCCCAAAGCGGGCCGGCTGCGGCGGACGACAGGCGCGAGTTTAATCAGTTCGGCGTGCAGTTCCTGCAGCGAGACCACGGCCAGGTCTTCCTGGTGCTTGAGCGCCTCGGTGGCCGCTTCGGCGCCGGCCATCGTGGTGTAGTAGGTGACGCGGTGGGCCAGCGCCGCGGTGCGGATGTAGCGCGAGTCGGCGATCGCGGTGCGCGTCTCGTCGACGGTCGTGAAGACGAGCTGGATCTCGCCGGCGCGGATCATGTCGGCGATGTGCGGCCGGCCGTCCTTGACCTTGTTGACCACCTTCACCGGCACGCCGGCCTCGGCGATCGCCGCCGCCGTGCCCTTGGTGGCCACGACCTGGAAGCCGAGGCGGACGAGGTCGCGCCGCCACCTTCACCGCGCGCGCCTTGTCGGCGTCCTTGACCGTCAGCACGACGGTGCCCTGCCTCGGGCAGCCGCGAGCCCGCGCCGAGCTGGCTCTTCAGCATGGCCTCGCCGAAGGTCCGGCCCACGCCCATGACCTCGCCGGTGGATCGCATCTCCGGGCCGAGGATGGGTCCACGCCGGGGAATTTGTTGAACGGGAAGACCGCTTCCTTGATGCTGAAGTAGGGCGGAACCACCTCGCCCCTGACGCCCGAGGCTGCGACGCCAGCGACTGCCCGGCCATGCAGCGCGCGGCGATCTTGGCCAGTTGCTGGCCGGTGGCCTTGCTCACGTAGGGCACCGTGCGCGAGGCGCGCGGGTTCACTTCCAGCACATAGACCACCGCGTCGGCGCCGCCATTCTCCTCGGCACCCTGGATCGCGAACTGGACGTTCATCAGGCCCACGACGCCAAGGCGCGGGCCATGGCCGCCGTCTGGCGGCGCATCTCGTCCTGCAGCGCGGGCGACAGCGAATACGGCGGCAACGAACATGCCGAGTCGCCACTGTGGATGCCGGCGGCTTCGACGTGCTCCATGATGCCGCCGATCATGACCTCGGTGCCGTCGCTGATGCAGTCGACGTCGACCTCGACGGCGTCGTCCAGGAAGCGGTCCAGCAACACGGGCGACTTCTCGCTCACCTCACGGCCTCTCGCATGTAACGCTGCAGGTCCTTGTCGCCGTGCACGATTTCCATCGCACGGCCGCCCAGCACGTAGCTCGGGCGCACGACCAGCGGGTAGCCGATCTCCTGTGCGAGCACGAGTGCCTGCTCCTCGGTGCGCGCGGTCCGGTTGGGGGGCTGGCGCAGGCCGAGCCTCTGCAGCAACTGCTGGAAGCGCTCGCGGTCCTCGGCGATGTCGATCGAATCGGGCGAGGTGCCGATGATGGGCACGCCGGCGCGCTCCAGGTCCAGCGCCAGCTTCAGCGGCGTCTGGCCGCCGTACTGCACGATCACGCCCTCGGGCTTTTCCTTGTCGACGATCTCGAGCACGTCTTCCAGCGTCACCGGCTCGAAGTACAGGCGGTCGCTGGTGTCGTAGTCGGTGGACACGGTCTCCGGGTTGCAGTTGACCATGATGGTCTCGTACCCGTCCTCGCGCATCGCCAGCGCGGCGTGCACGCAGCAGTAGTCGAATTCGATGCCCTGGCCGATGCGGTTGGGGCCGCCGCCCAGCACCATGATCTTGCGGCGCGCCGTCGGCTCGGCTTCGCATTCGCCATCGGCGGTTTCGTAGGCCGAGTACATGTACGCCGTCTGCGTGGCGAATTCGGCGGCGCAGGTGTCCACCCGCTTGTAGACCGGGCGCACGCCCAGGGCATGGCGCCGCTCGCGCACGGCATGCTGGTGTGTCTTCAGCAGCTTGCCCAGGCGCCTGTCCGAGAACCCCTTCTGCTTGAGATAGCGCAACTCGGCAGCCGACAGGCCGGCCAGGTCGCGCGCCGCGACCTGCTGCTCGACCGCGACCAGGTCCTCGATCTGCGCCAGGAACCAGGGGTCGATGGCGGTCTCCTCGAAGATCTCGTCCAGCGTCATGCCGATGCGGAAGGCATCGGCGACGAACAGGAAGCGCTCCGGGCCGGCGTTGCCGATCTCGTCGATGATCTCGTCGCGGTCCGTGCTGCGCTCACTGAGGCCGTCGATGCCGGTTTCCAGCCCTCGCAGCGCCTTCTGGAAACTCTCCTGGAAGGTGCGGCCGATGGCCATGACTTCGCCCACGCTCTTCATCTGCGTCGTCAGGTGCGGGTCGGCCGCCGGGAACTTCTCGAACGCGAAGCGCGGGATCTTCGTCACGACATAGTCGATGCTCGGCTCGAAACTGGCCGGCGTGGCGCCACCCGTGATGTCGTTGCGCAATTCGTCGAGCGTGTAGCCCACCGCCAGCTTGGCCGCCACCTTGGCGATGGGGAACCCGGTGGCCTTGGAGGCCAGCGCCGAACTGCGGCTCACGCGCGGATTCATCTCGATCACGATCAGCCGGCCGTTCTTCGGATTGACCGCGAACTGCACGTTGGAACCGCCGGTGTCGACGCCGATCTCGCGCAGGATCGCGATCGACGCATTGCGCATCAGCTGGTATTCCTTGTCGGTCAGCGTCTGCGCCGGCGCCACGGTGATCGAGTCGCCGGTGTGGATGCCCATCGGGTCGAAATTCTCGATCGAGCAGATGATGATGCAGTTGTCCGCGCGGTCGCGGACGACTTCCATCTCGTATTCCTTCCAGCCGATCAGGCTCTCCTCGATGAGCAGTTCTTGCGTCGGCGAGAGATCGATGCCGCGCTTGCAGATCTCCTCGAACTCCTCCGGGTTGTAGGCGATGCCACCCCCCGTGCCACCGAGCGTGAAGCTGGGGCGGATCACTCGGGGAAACCGTTGCCGCCGGTCTGCTCGGCGATGCGCTTCTGCACCGCCAAGGCCTCTTCCATGGTGTGCGCGATGCCGCTCTTGGCCGAGTCCAGGCCGATCGAGGTCATGGCGTCCTTGAACTTCAGCCGGTCCTCGGCCTTCTCGATGGCGTGTTCGTTGGCGCCGATCATCTCCACGCCGTACTTCGCCAGGACGCCGTTCCTGTGCAGGTCGAGTGCGCAGTTCAACGCCGTCTGGCCGCCCATCGTCGGGAGCAAGGCATCGGGGCGTTCCTTGGCGATGATCTTCTCCACCACCTGCCAGGTGATGGGCTCGATGTAGGTGACGTCGGCCGTGGCCGGGTCGGTCATGATCGTCGCCGGGTTGCTGTTGACGAGGATGACGCGGTAGCCCTCCTCGCGCAGTGCCTTGCAGGCCTGCGCCCCCGAATAGTCGAACTCGCAGGCCTGGCCGATGACGATCGGGCCGGCGCCGATGATCAGGATGCTCTTCAGGTCGGTGCGCTTGGGCATGTCAGCGGTTCTCCATCATGGCCACGAAGCGGTCGAAGAGGTAGTCGATGTCGTGCGGGCCCGGGCTGGCCTCGGGGTGGCCCTGGAAGCTGAAGGCCGGCCGATCGGTGCGCGCCAATCCCTGCAGCGTGCCGTCGAACAGCGACACGTGGGTGGCACGCAGCGTTGCCGGCAGCGACTGCCCGTCGACCGCAAAGCCGTGGTTCTGGCTCGTGATGCTGACGCGGCCGCTGTCGAGGTCCTTCACCGGGTGGTTGGCGCCGTGGTGGCCGAACTTCATCTTGAAGGTCTTCGCGCCCGAGGCCAGCGCCATGATCTGGTGGCCCAGGCAGATGCCGAACACCGGTGCGCCGGCGGCGATGATCTCGCGCGTCGCTTCAATGGCGTAGTCGCAGGGCCCGGGGTCGCCGGGGCCGTTGCTGAGGAAGACGCCGTCGGCTTTCAGCTTCAGCACCTCGGCGGCAGGTGTCTGCGCCGGCACCACGGTCACACGGCAGCCGCGGCTGGCCAGCATGCGCAGGATGTTGCGCTTGACGCCGAAGTCGTAAGCCACCACGTGGTGCCGCGCTTCCCCCAGCGTGCCGTAACCGCGGCCGAGTTGCCACTCGGTCTCGGTCCACTCATAGGGGTCGGCAACGGAAACGACGCGTCGCGAGGTCGAGCCCGGCCATCGATGCCGCACCACGGGCCCGTGCGATCGCATCCGCGATGTGTGCGGGCGTGACCTCGGTGCCCGGTGCGAAGCTCACGACGCAGCCATTCTGCGCCCCGCTGCTGCGCAGCAGGCGCGTCAGGCGCCGCGTATCGATATTCGCGATGGCCACCGTGCCTTCGCGCCGGAGGTACTCTGCCAGCGTCAGGGTGGCGCGGAAGTTGGACACACGCACCGGCAGATCCTTGATGACCAGGCCCGCGGCATGGACGCGGCTGGACTCGACGTCCTCGGCGTTGACGCCCGTGTTGCCGATGTGCGGATACGTGAGTGTCACGATCTGCCGGCAGTAGCTCGGGTCGGTGAGGATTTCCTGGTAGCCCGTGAGCGCGGTGTTGAACACCACCTCGCCCACGGTCTGGCCGGGGGCGCCGATCGAAGTACCTGGGAACGTGGTCCCGTCTGCAAGGGCGAGCAGCGCGGGGGGCAGGTCGGGAAGCAAGGCAAAGACTCCGGTTCGCGCGCTCAGCGCCACCCTTGGACCGGGGTCCGGGGGGTGGATCCGAGGGGAAACCTTTGGCGGAGTTTCGCTAGCGCTGCGGTGTTGGCGGGCAAACCTGCAGATTATAACGGCGGGCGGTCCTGAGGGGCGCCTGTGCCGCCGTGGAGCGGGCGCGGCGCCGATCAGGCGCCAGCCGCCCCTACGGCGGCCACGCCGGCTCGGGCGATCTGCGCGTCCTCGGAAGACTTGACACCGCTCACGCCCACCGCCCCCACGCAGTGTCCCTCGGCCAGGATCGGCAAGCCGCCCTCCAGCATGCCCTGCAACACCGGGGCACTGAGGAAGGCCGTGCGCCCCTGGTTGATCATGTCTTCGTAGCCCTTGGTCTCCCGTCGACCCAGGGCAGCGGCCCGTGCCTTCGCCACGGCGATCTCCGCCGAAATCGGAGCCGCGCCGTCCAGCCGCTGCATCCACAGCAGGTGGCCGCCGTCGTCGGTGATGGCGATGGTCACGGCCCAGCCGTGGTTCAAGGCTTCGGCCTCGGCCGCAGCCGCGGCGGTGCGCGCATCGTCGAGCGTGAGGAAGGGTCTGCTTTTCATGGGGCCATAGGATAACGGTTCCGGCGGGCCTTGCCGTTACGTCCAGTGTGGTCATCCAAGGGCCTCTGGAGGGAACTTAGAATGCCCATGGGGTGTCCGAGCGGGCACTGACAGGTGTTTGTCTCTCACGGAGGTTCCATGAATCAAGGCGTACAGATCCTTTCCCCCGCTGGTGGGGCGGTAGCCAGCCAGCGCAACCGTGTCTTGCGCAACACCTACTGGCTGTTGGCGCTGTCCATGGTGCCTACGGTGCTGGGGGCATGGGTCGGCGTCCAGACCGGTATCGCCAGCGCCATGTCGCCCGGCATCGGCATCGTCGTCTTCCTGGTCGGGGCCTTTGGCTTCATGTTTGCCATCGAGAAGACCAAGAACACAGCCGCCGGCGTTCCGGTCCTGCTGGCCTTCACCTTCTTCATGGGCCTCATGCTGGCGCGCCTGCTCGGCGTCGTTCTGGGCCTGAAGAACGGCACCGGGCTGGTCATGACCGCCTTCGCGGGCACGGGAGTGATCTTCTTCGGCATGGCGGCGATGTCCAGCATCATCAAGCGCGACCTGTCGCAGATGGGCAAGTTCCTGTTCATCGGCATGGTCATGCTGCTGGTGGCCATGATCGCCAACGTCTTCATCCAGAGCAGCGCGCTGATGATCACGCTGTCGGTGCTGGCCATCGGCATCTTCTCGCTGTTCATCCTGCACGATCTGAAGCGTGTCCAGGACGGCCTGGAGACGAATTACATCAGCGCCACGCTGGGCGTCTACCTGAGCCTGTACAACGTGTTCTCCAACCTGCTCGCGCTGCTGGGCATCTTTGGCGGCGAACGCGACTGACCACGGCGCTGCACCGGCGACAAAGGGGCCTGCGGGCCCCTTTCTTCATGACTGCAGGAGGTCGAACACCGCCATGCTCTCGACGTGTGCGGTGTGCGGGAACATGTTCACGACGCCCGCCAGGCTGCAGCGGTACCCCGCCTGGTGCACCAGGAGCCCGGCATCCCGCGCCAGCGTCGCCGGGTTGCAGCTGATGTAGACGATGCGCCGGGGTGCCATCCAGCCGTCTCCACCGTGCAGGTCGGCCAGCGCCTTGGCGAGCGCGAACGCTCCCTCACGCGGCGGGTCGACCAGCCAGCGCTCGGCACTGCCGGCGGCACGCAGTCCGGCGGCGCCGATCTCGAAGAGGTCGCGAGCCTCGAACGCCGTCCGATCGGCCAGGCCATTGAGGCGGGCGTTGTCACGGGCGCGCGCCACCAGCGTCTCGCTGCCCTCGATACCCAGCACCTGCCGAGCCCGCGTGGCCAAAGGCAGCGTGAAATTGCCCAGGCCGCAAAACCAGTCGATCACGCGCTCGTGCGGCTCCGGCGCCAGCAGGTTCACCGCGCGCTGCACCAGCACGCGGTTGATGTGCGCATTGACCTGCGTGAAGTCGGTGGGCTTGAACGGCATGGTGAGGCCGAACTCCGGCAGACGGTAGGCCAGCACCGGGCCCCCCTCGTCGAGCCGGTGCACCGTGTCGGGCCCCTTGGGTTGCAGCCACCACTGCACGCCGTGCGCAGCGCCAAAGTGGCGCAGCCGCTCGGCATCGGCGGCCGACAGCGGCTCCAGGTGGCGCAGCACCAGCGCCGTGACGCCGTCGCCCATCGCCAGTTCGATCTGCGGCAGGCGGTCGCGCTGGTCCATGCTGCCGATGAGCTCGCGCAGCGGCAGCAGCATGGCGCTCACGCTCTGCGGCAGCACCGGGCACACGCCCATGTCGGCCACGTAGCGCGACTTGCGCTCGTGAAACCCGATCAGCACCGTGCCCTTCTTCGCCACGAAGCGCACCGACAGTCGCGCGCGGTCGCGGTAACCCCAGGCCGGGCCTTCGATGGGCCGCAGGATGCGCTCGGACCGCACCTTGGCCAGGTGCCAGAGGTTGTCCTCCAGAACCCGCTGCTTGACGGCCACCTGCGCAGCCGGGTGCAGATGCTGCATCTTGCAGCCGCCACAGGCACCGGCGTGCAGCCCGAAGTGCGGGCAGCCCGGGCGCACGCGCTGCGAGCTCTCGCGGGCCAGCGCGGACATCTGGCCCTGCTCCCACTGGTTCTTCTTGCGCGAGACGCTGACCTGCACCCGTTCGCCGGGCAAGGCGCCCTCGATGAAGACCACCTTGCCGTCTGCGCGGTGCGCCACACCCTGGGCCTCGAGGTCGAGCGATTCGACCTCCAGCCAATCGTATCCATGAGCCATGGGCAGCGATTATCCCGGCCGCCAGGCCCGGGTCCCGGTGGTGAACTCGGAACAGCGAGCGCGGTGTACGCCCCGGCGGCGCGCCATGCGCGGGTCCGCCGCGTCAACGTGGCGGCAGCAGGCGTGCGGGATCGACCGGCCGCCCCTGGCGCCTGATCTCGAAGTGCAACTGCACCCGCTCGGCGTCGCTCGAACCCATCTCGGCAATCCGTTGGCCGCGCAGCACCACCTGGTCTTCCTTGACCAGCAGCATCTGGTTGTGTGCGTAGGCCGTCAGGTAGGTGGCGTTGTGCTTGACGATGATCAGATTGCCGTATCCGCGAATGCCCGAGCCGGCGTAGACGACGCGGCCGTCGGCCGCCGCCAGCACCGGGTCTCCGGCCTGACCCGCGATGGACAGGCCCTTGCTCTTGCTGTCGTCGAAGGCCGCGACGATGGGTCCGGCGGCGGGCCACGCCCAGACCAGACTTTCGTCGGGATCGCGTGGTGCTGCGGGAGTGGCCGGCGCTGGCGAGACCGGTGCCGGCACGACGCCCCCGGCGGGCGCCGATGAAGCCTCTGCCACAGGCTTGCCTTCGAGCGGCCGCGCCTCGATCTGGCCGCTCGGCGCCACCGGCCTGACCGTGACCGCATCGCCACTCGGCGGCGCCACGCGCAGCACCTGACCCACTTCGATGAGGTTCGCATTGCCCAGGCCGTTCCAGCGCGCGATGTCGCGCCAGTTCTGGCCGGTATCCAGTCCGATGCGGATCAACGTGTCGCCGGGCTTGACGGTGTAGAAACCGGGCTTGACGGCGTTGTCGGCACCCTGCTGGACCGGCGGCGCCGGCGCTTGGGCGGCGGACGCTGCCGGGGCCGGCACCGGCCGCGCTGCCCGCAGCCGGCCGCGCCGCGGGCTGTCGCTGCTCGACCGGCGCCTTGTGCGTGGGCGATGCGCATCCCGCTGCCAGTACCGCCGCCGCAACGATCCAGGCGCAAGAGCGCAGCCGCGCAACCGCAGTGTCGAACCGTTTCATCAGACCGGATCCTTCCTTCATGCCGTGCCGGATTTTAGGGGGACGAAGTGCACGGCATCGTGCCAACGGCGTACCAGCCCCTGATGCTGCCGGTCGATGACCAGCAGAACCTGACCGCCGCGCGCCGCGTCGTGCACCGGCGCCACCAGCCGCCCGCCCAGGGACAACTGCTCCAGCCAGGCATCCGGCAGTTCATCACCTCCGGCCGCGGCCACGATGCTGTCGTAGGGCGCACGCGGCGCATGGCCCAGGCGGCCGTCGCCGTGCACGAGCCGCAGGTCGCCATGGCGGCGACCGTCGAGGTTGTCGCGCGCCTTGTCGTGCAGGGGCTTGAGCCGCTCGATCGACACCACGCTGCGCCCCAGCAGCGCCAGCAGCGCGGCCTGGTAGCCGCAGCCGGTGCCGATCTCCAGCACGCGCCCCAGGTGCCCCGCAGCGCGCGCCGACTCGCCTTCGAACAGCAGCGCCAGCATGCGTGCCACCACCGAAGGCTTGGAGATCGTCTGCGACAGCCCGATGGGCAGGCTCGTGTCTTCGTAGGCCTGGTTGGCCAGGGCGCTGTCGACAAAGGCGTGCCGCTCGACCCGCGCCAGGGCCTGCAGCACCGGCTCGCACGAGATGCCGTCGATGCGCAGGCGCTCGACCATGCGCGCGCGCACGGCCGCCGAGTCCAGCCCGAGCCCTTTCGGGGCGGCCTGACCCCGGCCGGCGGCATGCTCGGCCGCATGCTGCAGCGGGCGCTGTGGGCGCAAGAGATCAGGCGCAGGCGACTTGCCGCTGTCGGCCAGGCGGTCCAGTCCCAGCGGAAAGCGCCCCGGCCGCGCCGGGCGATTCATGGGGCGCTGCCGCCCAGACGGGTCGCCCAGACCCCGGACGACGCATGGTCGGTCAGGTCCACCTGCAGCGGCGTGATCGACACCCGTCCCTGGGCCACGGCGTGGAAATCGGTGCCTTCGCCGCATTCACGCGCATCGCCGGCCGGGCCGATCCAGTAGATCGGCTCGCCGCGCGGGTTGGTCTGGCGGATCACGGGCTCGCTGGCGTGGCGCCGACCCAGGCGCGTCACGACCCGCGGCAGCGTTGCCGCATCGGCGCGATTGGGAATGTTCACATTCAGCAGCCACGGCGGGCCGGCCAGCGACGCCTGTGCCAGCACCTGATCGATGACCGCCCGCGCCGCGGCCGCCGCGGCGTCCAGGTGCGTCCATCCCTTCTCGGCCTGCGAGAAGGCGATCGCCGGCACGCCGAACAGATAACCCTCCATGGCCGCGGCCACGGTGCCCGAGTACAGCGTGTCGTCGCCCATGTTGGCGCCGTTGTTGATGCCGGACAGCACGAGGTCGGGCCGATGCCCGAGCAGGCCGGTCAGCGCCACGTGCACGCAGTCCGACGGCGTGCCGTTGACGACGCGAAAGCCCTTCACGTGGTCGCCCCGGGCCTCGAAGACATTCAGTGGCCGGTTCAGCGTCAGCGCGTTCGACGTGCCGCTGGCATTCTGCTCGGGGGCGATGACCTCGATCTCACCCAGGCCTTCGCAGGCGCGCACGAGCGCGGCGAGGCCGGGCGCCAGATAACCGTCGTCGTTGGCGATGAGGATGCGCATCGGCGGCATTGTAGGGACCGCCGCCCTGGGAGAAGGACCCGCCTCCGCAGGGCGGTGCCAGCAACCCGGGCGCCCCGGCGTCAGTCCAGGACGCGCTTGATCGCCGCGATCAGCGCGTTCGGATGCTGCCCCCACCCCCACCTCGGTGCACCGAGCACTCGACGGCGCCCCCGAGTAATCGAGTACCACTTAGACCACTTTCGGAATCTCACACTGCCAAAGAGAGTGACGGTGCCGGCGAAACCACCCGCCCCCACCCACCACCGCGTGTCGCGCGGATGCGGCGCACGGCCTTTCATCGCGCCCTCCTCAGGGTGTTCGCCGGCAGCGCATCCTCTCGACGCGCGGCCTGAGGCGGCGGCTTGCGGGTCTTCACGAGCAACTCCTCGAAGGCCTCGGCGAGCGCCTGCGTCAGCCGGTGGGCGTCAGGCACCGCCGCCCGCGCGGTCGTGAAGCCGAAGCCCATCGCGCCGGCGTAGCTGATCACGGTGATATTCAACCCCAGGCCGTGCTCGACGATCGACACCGGCCAGTAGGCGCTCATGCGCGCGCCGGCCGCGTACAGCGGCACCCGCGGTCCCGGAACGTTGGAGATCACGACGTTGGCCAGCGCCGGCATCACGCCGGCGAGGTGCGACCGGCCATAGAGCTCCGCCAGGCCATGGAGCAGCCAGGGCACGCCGATCGACGGGAAGTCCATCGGCACCACGCCCTTGGCGTGCTGGACCATCGCCTTCACGGCGCCGGCGGCGTCGCGGATGGCACCCAGGCGCCGCACCGGGTCGGCGATATTCGTGTGCAGGTTGACGAGCGGCATCGTCGCCTGCGTCGTGTAGTCGGTGTTGCCGGCCTCGCGCAGCGAGATCGGCATCGCCGCGGTCAGCGGCTTCTTCGGGATGCCGCCGTGGTGCGCCAGGTAGCGGCGCAGCGCGCCGCTGCACAGCGCCAGCACGATGTCGTTGAGCTTGGCGTCATGTGCCACGGCAAGCGGCTTGAGTGTCGTCGAGCGGCAGCGACAGGCCGGCGAAGCCGCGCTCGGCGGTGATCGGTACATTCAGTGGCGTCGGGGGGCCGAAGGCGAAGTTCTGCCGCAGCCGGCCCGTGAGCCGCCCGCCTTCGCGGGGCCGAGCAGGCCCGCGAGAGTGCGCACCACGTCGGGCAGGTGCCGCACGAGCTTGATGTACTGGCCGGCGTCGTGGCGCAGCGCCGCGGCGCCGAGCTCGACCAGGCCCGGGATGCTCGGCGGCCATGCGGTCCTTCGCCCGGGATGCGCCGCCGAGCGCGGCGAAGGTCGAACAGCGGCGCGCCAGCACGATGCCGGCCTGCCCGTCGAGCGCCGCGTGGTGGGCTTTGAAGTAGTAGCCGACCTGGCCGCTCTCGAGCCCGTCGATCACGTGCAGCCGCCACAACGGCCGGCTGCGGTCGAGCAGCTCGGCGTGCAGCCGGCCGACGCAGTCGTCGAACTGCGTCATCGTGCCCGGCGGTGGCAGCGTCACGCGCTGCACGTGGTGGTCGAGGTCGACCGCGTCGTCCTCGACCCACACCGGGTTGGCAAATTGCAGCGGCATCGGGGCGAGCTTGCGGTGCAGACCGGCACCAGGTGCAGGCGCCGCGCCAACTGCCGCTTGACCTCGGCGTGGAAGTCGTGCCGATACCGGGCCGGCAGGTCGAACAGGCTCACCGACGCGACGTGCATCGGTGTCTCGGGCGTCTCCAGATGCAGGAACGCCCGTCGACGCCACTGAGGGATTT
>CAVQWK010000046.1:0-77585 GCA_963717575.1 uncultured beta proteobacterium
ACCTTGGGCGGCACCGATTCCACCGTCAGCGGCTTGAGCTGCACCGGCTTGTAGTCCAGCCGGTTGCCTTCGCTGAACCACAGCGTGTGCTTCATCCACTCGGCGTCGTTGCGGCCGTAGCGGGAACTGCGGGTCGTCGGCGGCGCTCGTAGTCCTTGACGGTGTGGGCGCCGCGGCATTCGCGGCGCGCGGCGGCCGACACGATGGTGGCCTGCGCGGCCTCGATCAGGTTCTCGACTTCCAGCGCCTCGATGCGCGCGGTGTTGAAGACCTTGCTCTTGTCCTTCAGCGCGATGGCTCGACGCGCTCGCGCAGGGCGGCGATCTTCGCCA
The DNA here is from genome assembly GCA_963717575.1 of uncultured beta proteobacterium. GTDB lineage: Bacteria > Pseudomonadota > Gammaproteobacteria > Burkholderiales > Burkholderiaceae_C > Rubrivivax. Next base: position 333 of record CAVQWK010000046.1, read on the forward strand.
CGCCTTCGTCCAGCATGGCCTGGGTGCGGAACACGCCGGCGTGCTGCTGCATGGTGTTGCGGATGTCGTTGGCCACGTCCTGGGCGTATTCGCCCGCGGTGCTGGCGTCCAGCCGGGCCAGGCGCGCCAGCGGCGGTCGGCGGCGTCGGCCGGCAGCGGCTTGTGCGCCTTGTTCTTGTTGATTGACTCGACGATGTGAGTTGCCGGCGGCGCGGCCGAACACCAGCAGGTCGAGCAGCGAATTGGTGCCCAGGCGGTTGGCGCCGTGCACGCTGACGCAGGAGCATTCGCCCACGGCGTACAGGCCGTTGACCACCGTGTTCGGGTTGCCGTTCTTCGGCACCACCACCTGGCCGTGGATGTTGGTCGGGATGCCGCCCATCTGGTAGTGGATGGTCGGCACCACCGGGATCGGTTCCTTGGTGATGTCGACGTTGGCGAAGTTGTGGCCGATCTCGAACACGCTGGGCAGGCGCTTCATGATGGTCTCGCCGCCCAGGTGGGTCATGTCGAGCATGGATGTAGTCCTTGTTCGGACCGCAGCCGCGGCCTTCCTTGATCTCCTGGTCCATGCAGCGGGTGACGAAGTCGCGCGGCGCCAGGTCCTTCAGCGTCGGCGCGTAGCGCTCCATGAAGCGCTCGCCGTTGCTGTTGCGCAGGATCGCGCCCTCGCCGCGGCAGCCTTCGGTCAGCAGCACGCCGGCGTTGTGCACGCCGGTGGGGTGGAACTGCCAGAACTCCATGTCTTCCAGCGGGATGCCGGCGCGCGCCGCCATGCCCAGGCCGTCGCCGGTGTTGATGAAGGCATTGGTGCTGGCGGCGTAGATGCGGCCGGCGCCGCCGGTGGCCAGCAGCGTGGTCTTGGCCTCGAGGATGTGCACGTCGCCGGTTTCCATCTCCAGCGCGGTGACGCCCACCACGTCGCCCTGCGGCGTCGCGGATCAGGTCCAGCGCCATCCACTCGACGAAGAAGTTGGTGCGCGCCTTGACGTTCTGCTGGTACAGCGTGTGCAGCATCGCGTGGCCGGTGCGGTCGGCCGCGGCGCAGGCGCGCTGCACCGGCTTTTCGCCGTAGTTGGCGGTGTGGCCGCCGAACGGGCGCTGGTAGATCGTGCCGTCGGGGTTGCGGTCGAACGGCATGCCGAAGTGCTCGAGCTCGTAGACGACCTTGGGCGCTTCGCGGCACATGAACTCGATGGCGTCCTGGTCGCCCAGCCAGTCGGAGCCCTTGACGGTGTCGTAGAAGTGGTAGTGCCAGTTGTCCTCGGACATGTTGCCCAGGCTGGCGCCGATGCCGCCCTGCGCCGCCACGGTGTGCGAGCGGGTCGGGAACACCTTGGACAGCACGGCCACGTTCAGGCCGGCCCGCGCCAGTTGCAGCGAGGCGCGCATGCCGGAGCCGCCGGCCCCGACGATGACGACGTCGAACTTGCGGCGGGGAAGCGATCCGAGTGCCATGTGATGCAGTCCTGTTTACAGCCTCCAGAGCACCTGCACGGCCCAGCCGGCGCAGCCGACCAGCCAGACGATGCGTGGACACCTGCAGCGCCAGGCGCAGGCCGACGGGCTTGACGTAGTCCATCCAGATGTCGCGCACGCCGACCCAGGCGTGCCAGGCCAGCGAGACGATGACGACGAAGGTCAGCACCTTCATCCACTGCGCCGCGAAGATGCCGGCCCAGCTGTCGTAGCCCAGCGGGCCGGGCAGCAGCACCTGCACCAGCAGCACCAGCGTGAACAGCGCCATCAGCGCGGCGGTGACGCGCTGGCTGAGCCAGTCGCGCATGCCGTAGTGCGCGCCGACGACGAGGCGCTTGGATCCGTAATTGACGGCCATGGTGCGCCGTCCCGCTCAGTACAGGCCGAACAGCTTGGCGCCCAGCGCCACGCGTCAGCAGCACGCTGGCACCAGCGTGACGACGGCCGACTGTGGCCCTGCTCCTTGGTGACGCTGTGCGTGGCGTCCATCCACAGGTGGCGCACGCCGGCGATGAAGTGGTGCAGGTAGGCCCAGATCAGCGCCAGCACCACCAGCTTGACCAACCAGCCCGGCACGAAGCCGATGCCCGACGACGAAGGCGCTGGTGAAGCGCTCGTAGGAGATCTCGGACTGAGGCTGGTGTCGAACAGCCAGACGATGAAGGGCAGCAGCAGGAACATCAGCGCGCCGCTGACGCGGTGCAGGATCGAGACGATGCCGGCCGGCGGCAGCCGGTACTGACGATCGCGCGATCCGGCATGTTGCATGCGTGCCGGGTCTGGCTGCTTGTCATGCGTCGGGTCCTGACGGTGCTTGTCGTGCGCCCGTCGTCGGGTCGGAGAACCCAGATGAGTTTATTGCAACGCAGCAGGCTTACGCGGAACTGTGGTACGACCGCGCTCAGCTCAGCTCGTTGCGGTAGTGGTGCGGCGGCGGTGTGGTACAGGCCGCGCCGCAGTTCCACGGGCCTGTCGCCGTAGGTGAAGGACAGCCGCTCCACCGACAGCAGCGGCGCGCCCGGCGGCACGCCCAGCAGCGCCGCCTCTTCGGCGCCGGCGGCCACGGCGCGGATCTTCTCCTCGGCGCGGATCATGCGCACGCCGAACTCGGCTTCGAACAGGCGGTACATCGGCCCGCGGCAGGCCGCCAGCCGCTCGGCCGTCAGGCCCTTGAACAGCGTGCCGGGCAGCCAGATGTCGTCCAGCACCACCGGGCGCGTCCGCCGGCCAGCAGCAGGCGGCGCACCTGCACCGCGGCCTCGCCGGCCTTCAGCGCCAGCAGCCGCGCCACCTCGGCCGGCGCGCGCATGCGCCGGCAGTCGAGCAGCCGGCGCTGCAGCGCGGCGCGGCGCGCCGTCGTCGGGCGTCAGGCGCAGGAAGCGGTACTGGATCTGCGCTTCGGCGTGGGTGGCGACGAAGGTGCCCTTGCCCTGGCGGCGCACGAGCAGGTTCTCGGCGGCCAGCTCGTCGATGGCCTTGCGCACCGTGCCCTGGCTGACCTGAAGCGCGCCGCCAGTTCGATCTCGCTGGGAATGGCCTCGCCCGGCTTCCACTCGCCGGCCTGCAGGCTGCGCATCAGCAGCGCTCTTGATCTGCTGGTACAGCGGGCTGAACGACGGGCGCGGGCTCGGCTCGGGCAGCCGGCGGCGAGAGGTCTCGGGCATGCAGCGGATTGCATCACAGCCGGCCGATGGCGTCCACGCATCGTGTCTTATATAAGACATAAGAGTGGCGTCAGCCGTCAGGCCTGGTGCCATGCGGACCGCTAAACTGCCGGCTCCTGTCGCACGCAGTCCTCGACCTGTCCGTCCTTCAGGAGAAACCTACCATGAGCAAGAAGCCCGTCCGCGTGGCCGTCACCGGCGCCGCCGGCCAGATCGGCTACGCCCTGCTGTTCCGCATCGCCTCCGGCGAAATGCTCGGCAAGGACCAGCCGGTGATCCTGCAACTGCTGGAGATCCCCGACGAGAAGGCCCAGAAGGCGCTCAAGGGCGTGATGATGGAACTGGAGGACTGCGCCTTCCCGCTGCTGGCCGGCATGGAAGCGCACAGCGACCCGATGGCCGCCTTCAAGGACACCGACTACGCGCTGCTGGTCGGCGCCCGCCCGCGCGGCCCCGGCATGGAGCGCGCCGACCTGCTGGCCGCCAACGCGCAGATCTTCACCGCCCAGGGCAAGGCGCTGGACGCCTCGGCCAGCCGCAACGTCAGGGTGCTGGTGGTCGGCAACCCGGCCAACACCAACGCCTACATCGCGATGAAGAGCGCGCCCGGCCTGCCGCGCGAGAACTTCACCGCCATGCTGCGCCTGGACCACAACCGCGCGCTGAGCCAGATCGCCGCCAAGACCGGCAAGCCGGTGGCGTCGATCCAGAAGCTGGCCGTGTGGGGCAACCACTCGCCCACCATGTACGCCGACTACCGCTTCGCCACCATCGACGGCGCCTCGGTCAAGGACATGATCAACGACCAGGTCTGGAACAAGGACGTGTTCCTGCCCACCGTGGGCAAGCGCGGCGCGGCCATCATCGAAGCGCGCGGCCTGTCGTCGGCCGCCTCGGCCGCCAACGCCGCCATCGACCACATGCGCGACTGGGCGCTGGGCACCGGCGGCGAATGGGTGACGATGGGCGTGCCGAGCAACGGCGAGTACGGCATCCCGAAGGACGTGATGTTCGGCTACCCGGTCACCTGCGCCGGCGGCAAGTACAAGCATCGTCGAGGGCCTGGCCATCGACGCGTTCAGCCAGGGCTGCATCGACAAGACCCTGGCCGAGCTGATCGGCGAGCAGGACGGCGTCAAGCACCTGCTGTAACCTCCCGTCACGCGCGAGGCCGGCCCGGCAGCGGGCCGGCCTTTTTCATTCCGCGAGCACCGCCCATGCCAGCCATCCACCCGCGCGACGCCCTCTTCGAAGCCGGCGAAGCAGCGGCCGCCAGCGCTGCCGGTGTGCGACCACTACGCCGGTGTCGAGGCGCGCATGAAGAAGAGCCTGGAGCTGCAGGCCGAGATGGGCCCGGTGTTCGACGTCACGCTGGACAACGAGGACGGCGCGCCGGTGGGCGGCGAGATCGAGCAGGCGCATCGGATCGCCGAGTTGCTGTCCGGCCCGCTCAACCGCCACGGCCGCGTCGGCGTGCGCCTGCAGCCGGTCGGCCACCCGCGCTTCGAAGAGGTGGCCGCGATCGTGCTGCGTTCGCCGCGCGCGCCGGCCTATCTGATGCTGCCCAAGCCGCAGGGCCTGGCCGACGTGCAGCGCGCGGCGCAAGCGATCGACGCGCTCGGCGGCGCGGCCGTACCCCTGCACGCGCTGGTGGAGACCCACGGCGCGCTGCGCGAGGTGTTCGCGATCGCCGCGCACCCGCGCATCGAGTCGCTGTCCTTCGGCCTGATGGACTTCGTCTCGGCGCACCGCGGCGCCATTCCGCTGAGCGCGATGGGCGCCGCCGGCCAGTTCGACCACCCGCTGATCGTGCGTGCCAAGCTGGAGATCGCCGCCGCGTGCCACGCTTCGGCCAAGGTGCCGTCGCACTGCGTCGTGACCGAGTTGAAGGACGCCAAGGCGTTGCAGGCCGCCGCCGAGACGGCCTGCCGACGACTCGGCTACACCCGCATGTGGAGCATCCACCCGGCGCAGATCCGGCCCATCGTCGACGCCTTCGCGCCGACCACCGCCGAGGTCGACCTGGCCGTCGAGATCATCACCGCCGCGCAGGCCGCGCACTGGGCGCCCCATCGCCACCGCGACATGCTGCACGACCGCGCCAGCTACCGCTATTTCTGGCAGGTCATCGAACGTGCGCACCGCACGTCGTTCCACGGCGGGCCGCAGTTGCCGGCCGAGTTGCGCCAGGCATGGTTCTCCTAGGCACCCCCTCGCCGCCCCCTGCGCCTGCGGCCGTATCGGCGGCGGCACCGCGCGCGACATGAGGCGCGTTGCGGTCAGCGGCATCGGCGTCGTGTCCCCTCTGGGCAACGACGTTGCCGAACTGTTCGGCAACGCGGTGGCCGGTCGATCGGGCATCCATCGGCTGGAGATCCCCTTCGCGTCCAGGCTGCTGGCACCGCTGGCCGCAACGGCCAGGTTCAACGAGGCCGACCACTTCGACGCCACCAAGCTGCGCATGCTGGACCGCTTCAGCCTGTTCGCGCTGTTCGCGGCGAAGCAGGCCGTGGATGACGCGCAGGGCGCGCTGGCCGGCCTGGACCGCGGCCGAGCCGGCGTCTTCGTCGGCAACGGCATGGGCGGCACGCTCACGATGGACGGCGGCTACAAGACGCTCTACGGCGACGCATCCAATCGCATCAAGCCGTTCACCATCCTGATGGGCATGCAGAACGCAGCCGCGGCATGGGTCGGCATCGAGCACGATCTGCGCGGCCCCAACATGACCTACTCCACCGCCTGTTCGTCGTCGGCGGTGGCCATCGGCGAGGCCTGGATGCGGGTGGCCAGCGGGCAGCTCGAGGTGGCCCTGGCCGGCGGCGCCGAGGCGCCGCTGTCAACGGTTCGCTGAAGGCCTGGGAGGCGCTGCGCACCCTGGCAGCCATCGACCCCGAGGAGCCATCGGCGTCGTGCCGGCCTTTCTCGAAGAATCGCAGCGGCATGGTGCTCGGCGAAGGTGCGGCCATGCTGGTGATCGAGCCGTGGGAGCGCGCAGTTGCCCGGGGTGCCACCATCCACGGCGAAATCCTGGGCTATGGGCTGTCGAACGATGCCAGCCACATCACCCGGCCCAGCGTGGAAGGGCAGGCGGCCGCCATGCGCGCCGCGCTGCAATCGGCGGCGATCGAGCCGCAGGCCGTGGACGCCATCAATGCCCACGGCACCGGCACGCAGGCCAACGACAGCACCGAGACCGCGGCCATCAGGGCCGTGTTCGGCGAAGCGGCGCACCGCATCCCCATCAGCGCCACCAAGGCGCTGCACGGCCACCTGCTCGGTGCGGCCGGGGCGCTGGAATGCGTCCTGTCGCTGCTGGCGATGCGGCACGAGGTGGCCTTGCCCACCATGCACCTGCAAGTGCCGGATCCCGAGTGCGACCTGGACTATGTCCCGAACCTGGCACGCCCTGGGGTGGTGGCCAGGACGATGGTGTCGAACTCGTTCGCGTTCGGAGGCACGAACGCCGTGCTCGTGCTGCGCGCGGCCCACTGACGCCGCCGGCGTTCAGCGGCGGCGGGTTGCCGCGTTTCCGCGCCTGCGACGCCCGTCGCAGCCAGCGGCACGTCGAGGCCGGGCCTGGCGCCGTACCCGGCGCCCGTCTCAAGGCACTTCGGGCGCGATGCCCTCGGCGTAGTCGTAGAGCGCCCCCAGGATGGCCTGCCCGCGTTCGTCTGCCGACGCGGCCAGCGCATCGATGCGCTCGAAGTACGTCGCCAGCGTGAGCGCACCACCGGCCCCGCCATGCAGGCGCTCGGCCCGGTGTTGTTGCCAACGCGCCTGCTCCCGTTCGTCGAGCGTCTCGGGAAAGTTGCGCGCGCGGTAGCGGAACAGGAGTTCCTCGAGCCTGCCGTCATGGAAGGCCGGCCGCCTGGCTGCCAACTGCACCGGGTTCAGCTCGCGCAGTCGCTGCAGCGTGCGTCGGTCTTCGTTGGGGATGAAGCCGCCGTAGAGGTCTTCGTCGACGTCCGGCGCGATCTCGTCGGCCGGTCGCGTGAAGACCTGCCTCCACAGGCTGTCGAGCGTGCGACCCAGGGCTTCAGCGTGCATCGCGTGGCGCTTCGCGGCGTCGACGTCGAGCTTCCAACGCTGCTCCGCGCCACGCAGCGTCTCGAGCTTGCCGATGACGACGGGCGACTTGTTGATGTGGATGGTCTTGATCGGCAGCCGCTGTTCGCCTTCGGGCAACTGGTCCTGCCGCGTGTACAAGCGTCGTCGCACGGTCTCGGCATCGAGACCGGCCATTTCACGCGGGTCGTGCGCCAGGTCCCAGACGATGATCTCGTTCTTGTTCGTCGGGTGCGGTGCGAGCGGCCAGACGATGGCCAGGCAACCGCGCTCCACCGGGTAGCGGCCCGACAGGTGCACGAACGGGCGATCGGTGCCGATCTCGGCCAGCACGGCGTCCTTCTTGCGAAGCTTCAGGCAGAAGTCCCACAACTGTGGGCGCTGCCGCTTGACGAGCCGCGCCAGCGCCAGCGTGGCGCGCACGTCCGACAGCGCGTCGTGGGCCGCGTCATGGGCCAGGCCGTTGGCTCGGGTGAGATGCTCCAGCTTGAACGAGGGCCGGCCCTGCATCGGGCCGTCGGTGTAAGTCGGCCATTCGATGCCTTCGGGTCGCAGTGCCCAGGCGCAGCGCACGACGTCCATCAGGTCCCAGCGGCCGCAGCCGTTCTGCCATTCGCGCGCATAGGGGTCGATGAGGTTGCGCCAGAACATGAAGCGCGTGACCTCGTCGTCGAAGCGGATGCTGTTGTAGCCCACGCCCACGGTGCCGTCGCGCGCCAGTTCGGCTTCGATGCGCGCAGCGAATTCGTGCTCGGGCAAGCCCTGCTGCAGCGCCTGCTGCGGCAGGATGCCGGTGAGCAGGACGCTCTCCGGGTCGGGCAGGTAGTCGGGTGCCGGTCGGCAGAACCACATCGACGGCGCGCCGATCTCGTTCAGGTCGGCATCGGTGCGCACGCCGGCAAATTGCGCCGGGCGATCGCGCCGCGGCACGATGCCGAAGGTCTCGTAATCGTGCCAGAAGAAACTGAACGCGGCCATGCCGGCGACGATAGCGCAAGGGCCAGCCCCTTCCCGCCGGGGCCGCGTGCGGCCGGACCGGCCAGGTCAGAGAACCCGTTGCAGGCGCCGCTGCAACCCGCGCAGCGCGAGCCAACCCGACCAGGCCCGCAGCCCCCAGCGCCACGCGCGCCGCGGGCGCAGCACGGCCACGACCACCAGCGCGGCGAGCGGCACCTCGGGATGCGCGCGCAGCCAGTGCCAACCCTCGCGCACACGGTCGGCCAGCGCCAGCGGGCGCCGCAGCACGACCGCATCAGCCGCCAAGCGATCGCGCAACACGGTGCTGCGCAGCAGGAGCCGGTGCTGACGCTCCAGCAATGCCGCAGCACGACGGCTCATCACTCCTCGCGCGGCGCGATGCCCGCGCCCAAACCTTCGCGGTCGCGCCGCAACTCGCCCAGGCTCAATGCGAACGGCCCCCCATCGCCGGCATGCAACTCGCCTCGCGCGCGGCGCAGCAGCCACCAGCCACCGGCCCCGAAGCCGAGCGCCAGCACCCCGACCGCGGGGAGGCGGTAGCCTTCCTGGAACATCAGAACCACGAAGGCGATCGCGAGCACCAGCGCCAGGATCACCAGCAACAGGCCGATGGCGGCCAGCAGCAAGGCGTCGTACAGGCGCAGCTTTTCCTGTTCGAGCTCGCTGCCGAACAGTTCCAGCCGCACCTGGACGATGCCGACGGCGGTCTCGAACAGTCTGCGCAACGAGTCGAAGAGGCCCCTGGACGCCCCAGGGCCGGTCATGGCCGGCCCTGCATCAACGGCGGCCGATCAGCAGACCCACCACCAGGCCCACGCCGGCCCCGACGGCGACCGACTTCCAGGGGTGCTCGTGCACGTAGTCGTCGGCGGCATGGCCGGCCGCCTTGGCCTTCTCGGTGGCGGAAGCCTGCAGCGTGAGCAGACTGTGCTTGGCGTCGGTCAGGCGCTGCTGCAGGCGTTCGCGCAGGCCGGCCGTGCTGTCGCTCACGTCGCCGGCGGTCAGCTTGAGCAGTTCCTCGGCGTCGGTGACGACCACGCGCAGGTCGGCCATCAGCTTGTCTTTCTGATTCGCGGTGAGTTCGGACATGCGGTTCTCCGGTGTAAGGACAAACCCGACCCTACACCCTGCACGCCCCCGGAGCAATTGCGGAAAATCAATCGCGAGCGATCAGATCCGCCGCACGACGACACTGCCGATCGAGTAGCCGGCGCCGAAGGAGCAGATGACCCCCAGGTCGCCGGCTTTCAGGTCGGCGTGGTGTTCGTGGAACGCGATGATCGACCCCGCTGACGCCGTGTTCGCGTATTCGCTCAGGATGATGGGGGCCAGGTCGTCGCCGACCTCCTGGCCGACCAGGCGCTTGAGGATGAGCTGGTTCATGCCGAGGTTGGCCTGGTGCAGCCAGAAGCGGCGCACCTGCGTCGGCTCGAAGCCCAGCGCGTGCAGGTGCTCTTCGATGTGCGCGGCGGCCATCGGCACCACTTCCTTGAACACCTTGCGACCTTCCTGCATGAAGGTCTTGTCGCGCGCGTCGGGGTCGGTGTCTTCGCAGCGGTTCAGGAAACCGGCGTTGTTGCGGATGTTGTTGGAATATTGCGTGACGAGCCTGGTGCCCAGGATGCGCCAGCGATCGGCGGAGGTGGCGGTGTCCTCGGCCTCGACGACGACCGCCGTGCAGACGTCGCCGAAGATGAAGTGGCAGTCGCGGTCGCGCCACTCCAGATGCGCCGAGGTGATCTCGGGGTTGACGACGAGCACGCATTTCGCGCTGCCGCTGCGCACCGCATTGGCCGCCTGCTCGATGGCGAAGGTGGCCGACGAGCAGGCCACGTTCATGTCGAAGCCGTAGCCGCCGGCGCCGATGGCGGCCTGGATCTCGCAGGCCATCGCCGGGTAGGCGCGTTGCATGTTGGCAGCCGCGCAGAGCACGCCGTCGATGTCGCTGCCGGTCTTGCCGGCGGCGGCCAGGGCCTGCTTCGCGGCATCCACCGCGATCTCGGCCATCAGGCTGAGCGCTTCGTCGGGCCGCGGCTCGAACTTCGGCCGCATGCGCGTCGGGTCCAGCACGCCGGCCTTGTCGAGCACATAGCGCTGCTTGATGCCCGAGGCCTTCTCGATGAACTCGACGCTGGAATGCACCATTGCCGGCACGTCACCGGCCGCGATGCGCGACGCGTTCTTCGCGTTCTGCAGGTCAGCGTAGGCGTTGAAGGCCTGCACCAGTTCGGCGTTGGTGATGACGTGCGGCGGCCGGTACAGGCCGGTGCCGGAGATGACGACGTTTTTCATGGCGGGCGAGTGGGTGACCCGCCGTGGCGGGTAGGCCTGGCTACTTGGTCTTCTTCGGTGCCGCACCGGCCTGCAGTGCGTCGGACATGCCCAGCAACACACCGCTGACCATGGCGGTGTAGCTCTCGGCCATCGCCTGCGCGGCGCGCATCGAAGCGGCTCGCGAACTGCGCATGGCAACTTGCATCTGCTCGGCCAACTGCTCCGCCGCGCTCGAGGCCTTGGCCCCCGACAAGGTGCCGCCGGCCTGCATCTTCTCGAGGACCTGGCTCCAGGCGCCCGCCATCGGGCCTTCACGCCCGTGGCGGCCTTCTTGACGGCGGCGAACATCGTGTCCTCGAACTTGTCCAGGTCTTCGAGTGCCTTCTTGAGGTGCTTCTCGCGCAAGTCGGCGCCTTGGGATACCAGCTGGCCCAGGGCCACGCGATTGGCTTCAACGGCCTTGAGCAGGGCGTCGTCCATGCCGGCCACGGCCTTGTCGAGCAGCGCCTCGGCGTCGACACCCGCCGTGAGATTCTTCGCTGCGCCCGTGCCGGCGGCTTCGGTCACCGCCTTGAGCGCGGCGCGGATGTTCTTCAGCGTCAGTTCCCGGCCCTGCAGCGATGCCAGCGTGGCATCGCTCACGGCCTTCTTGAGCTGCGCGCCCTGGCGGGCAGTGGCGGTCTCGAACATCGAAATCAGCGCTTCGGCATCGAACATCGGCTGTGGCCATGGGGTGTCTCCGGGTGGGGTGTGTCGTGATGCTCTCACCGGCAGCGGCGCAGGGCAAGCCTGGCCAGGGTCGGCGTGGATGTCGGGATCAGCCCGGGGCGCGAGCCCCGTACGATGCATAGACGCTGGTGCTGCCGTCGGTTCCCAGCAACAGCACCGAGTAGGCGTCGCGCCGGCCGCCATAGGCCGGACCGTCCATGCCGGGCGATCCGATGGGCATGCCCGGCACCACGAGGCCCAGCGCCTTCGGCCGTTCGCGCAACAGGCGCTGGACCTCGCTCGCCGGCACATGGCCCTCGATGGCGTAGCCGTCGACCAGTGCCGTGTGGCAGGAGCCGTATCTGGCCGGCACCCCCAGGCGCTGGCGAGCCGCGACGTTGCCCTCGTCGTAAGCGCGCACGGCAAAGCCGCTGGACTTCATGTGATCGATCCAGTCGTGGCAGCAGCCGCAACTGACGTCTTTCCAGACTTGCACCAGCGGTGCGGCGGCGCGGGCAGTCGCCGGCAGCGCCATCGTGGCCGTCATGGTGCACAGCAAACGACGTCGAATCAGGTTCATTCGGAGTCTCCAGGATCTCTCAGGCCGGCTGCGGTGCGGCCGGGGTCAACAGGCGTTCGATCAACTCGCGCACGCTGCGGATCTGGCCGCCGAAGGGCAACTCACCGACGCCGCGGAAGAACAGGCCCTTCTTGACGTCGCCGCGCAGCGCGGCGGCGAGCTGGTTGTCGATGCAGAACTGGCCCCAGCCCGGCGTGCCGTCGCGCAGCCCGCATTGCGCCAGGCAGTCGAAGGACTTGGTGCAGCGTGCCTTGGGGTGGGCCACGGCCTGCAGCTTGTCTTCGATGCGCAGGTAGGAGCGCAGCCAGGGTGTGGCCACGGCGCGCGCCGGCAGGCCGGCGACGCTGGTGAATTCGACCATCTCGTCGTCGCGCGCTTCGGCCAGCACGTGCTTGAACTCGGGGTGCGCATCGCATTCGATCGTCACCGCAAAGGGCGTGCCCAGCTGCACCGCCGCCGCGCCCAGCGCCTGCACGCGCGCGATGTCTTCGCAACTGCGGATGCCGCCGGCGGCAATGAGAGGGATCTCGCGCTCGATGCCCGCCGAGCGCAGGAAGGCCAGCGACTGTGGAATGACGTTCTCGAACTCGAAACGGGGGTCGTGCAGGTCGGCGATCCTGGCCGCACCGAGGTGGCCGCCGGCCAGGCGCGGATGCTCGATGACGATGGCATCGGGCAGGCGCTTCTTGCGCTCCCACTTCTTCACGATGAGCTGCACGCCCCGGGCGTCGCTGAGGATCGGGATCAGCGCCGCGCGCGGATGGTCCTGCGCCAGGTCGGGCAGGTCCAGGGGCAGGCCGGCGCCCACCACCACGGCGTCGATGCCGGCTTCCAGCGCACGCTTGACCGAGGCTGCGTAGGCGCTCACCGCGCGCATGACGTTGATGGCCAACAACCCGTGGTCACCCGCAATGTCGCGGGCGGCAGCGATCTCGCGCGAGATGGCCTCGAGGTTGGCTTCGTCGATGGCCTGCTTGGCCGCCTCGCCGGGATCGAGGCCGGTCGTGCGCTCCATCAGGTCCGGATGGTGACGGCGCAGGTCGACGCTGGAGATCGTGCCCACGCCCCCCTCGGCCGCCACCGCACCGGCCAGCCGGTGCGCCGACACGCCCACGCCCATGCCGCCCTGCACCAACGGCAGCAAGGTGCGGCCGGCCAGGCGCAAGGGCGCCAGGCCGCTGCCGGCGAGCAGCGATGCCAGGCGATCTTCGAGCTGCGGCGGGGCCGCGTCGAGCGTATTCAATGCAGCACCAGCAGCGGCAGCTTGGTGCGCGCCAACAAGTTCTTCGTGTGCGAGCCGAAGAGCAGTTCGCCGAAGACGCCGCGGCCGTGCGTGACCATCACGATGACATCGCAGCCGTATTCGGCGGCGGCGTCCAGGATCGCGTCGTCGACGCTGTCGGTGCGCTTGAAGCGGCCTTCGAAGGGCACGCCCTGTGCGGCCGCCCGGGCCGCGAACTGGCCCAGGACCTCGTGCGCATGGGCTTCGGTGCGGACCAGGTGCTCGTCGGCTTCACGGCCGTAGGCGATCGGGTGGGACCCCAGATCGGGCAGCGGCGGGAAGGGTTCGACGACGAAGCCGGTGACCTGCGCGCCGACCTTTCGCGCCAACTCCAGGCTGGCCCCGGTGGCTCGTTCGAAGAGCTCGCTGCCGTCGATGGGCACGAGGAGGTGTTGATACATGCTGGACAGCCCGCATTCCCCCGGCAGGAGCCTGGGGTTATAGCAGCCAAATGTACGCAAGTGTGCGGCGCGTCGTCCTTGACCCGGGTCAAGGCCCCCCTGCACCCGATAATGCGCGCCGACCCCATCAACACCCTGGAGATTGCCGCATGACCCGCGTGTTCAACTTCAGCGCCGGCCCCGCCGCGCTGCCCGAGGCCGTGCTGCGCCAAGCGGCCGAAGAGATGCTCGACTGGCACGGCTGCGGCATGTCGGTGATGGAGATGAGCCACCGCGGCAAGGAGTTCATGGCCATCGCCGCCGAGGCCGAAGCGTTGCTGCGCGAGCTGCTGGCCGTGCCGGCCGGCTACAAGGTGCTGTTCATGCAGGGCGGCGCCATCGCGGAGAACGCCATCGTGCCGATGAACCTGCTGCGCGGCCACGCCAGCGCCGACTACATCGACACCGGCGAGTGGAGCAAGAAGTCGATCAAGGAAGCGAAGAAATACGCCAAGGTGAATGTCGCCGCCAGCGCTGCCGACAGCGGCTACACGACGATCCCGGATCGCCAGACCTGGAAGCTCGACCCCGACGCCGCCTACGTGCACATCTGCAGCAACGAGACGATCGGCGGCGTCGAGTACCACTACACGCCCGATGTCGGCGGCGTGCCGCTGGTGGCCGACATGTCGAGCAACATCCTGTCGCGCCCGATCGACGTATCCAGTTACGGACTGATCTACGGCGGCGCGCAGAAGAACATCGGTCCGGCGGGGCTGACGATCGTGATCGTGCGCGAAGACCTGCTCGGCCAGGCCTTGCCGGCCACGCCGTCGGCCTTCGACTACAAGACCGTGGCCGACAACGACAGCATGTACAACACGCCGCCCACCTACGCGATCTATATCGCGGGCCTGGTGTTCAAGTGGCTCCAGGCGCAGGGCGGGCTGGCAGCCATGGAGGCAAAGAACCGCGCCAAGGCCGCCTTGCTCTACGACTACCTGGATACCACCGCCTTCTACCGCGCACCGGTGGCGCGCGACTGCCGCAGCCTGATGAACGTGCCGTTCAAGCTCAAGGACGACACACTGGATGCGGCCTTCCTGAAGGGCGCCGAAGCGCGCGGCATGGTGCAGCTCAAGGGCCACCGCTCGGTGGGCGGCATGCGCGCATCGATCTACAACGCGATGCCGCTGGAAGGCGTGATGGCCCTGGTGGCCTACATGAAGGAATTCGAGGCCCAGCATGGCTGACAGGTTGCCGGTGCTGGTGCTGAACCAGATCTCGGCCAGCGGCCTGTCGCGACTGCCCGCCGAGCGCTACCGGGTGGGCAAGGACGTGGCCGACCCGGCGGCGATCCTGGTGCGCAGCGCCGACCTGCACACCCTGGACATCCCGACCAGCGTGCGCGCCATCGGCCGCGCCGGCGCCGGCACCAACAACATCCCGGTGGCGGCGATGACGACCCGCGGCGTGCCGGTCTTCAACGCCCCGGGCGCCAACGCCAACGCGGTGAAGGAGCTGGTGATCGCCGGCATGCTGATCGCGGCGCGGCAGATCGCGCCGGCGCTGCGCTTCGTGGCCGCACTCGACCCGGCGGCACCCGACCTCGACAAGATCGTCGAGGACGGCAAGAAGGCTTTTTCGGGCTACGAATTGCAGGGCCAGACGCTGGGCATCGTCGGCCTGGGCAGGATCGGCTGCCTGGTGGCCGACGCCGCCATCAAGCTGGGCATGAACGTGCTGGGCTTCGACCCCGAGATCACCGTCGACGCGGCGTGGAGCCTGCCATCACAGGTGAAGCGGGCGGCCAGCGTCAACGAAGTGCTGAAGAGCGCTCAGTTCGTGACGCTGCACGTGCCGCTGCTGGAGGCCACGCGCCACCTCGTCAGCGACGCCAATGTCGGCCTCATGCGCCCCGGCGCGGTGCTGCTGAATTTCAGCCGCGAGGGCGTGGCCAGCAATGCCGCGGTGCTGGAGGCGCTGGCGACCAAGCGACTGTCGGCCTACATCTGCGACTTTCCCGCCGCCGATCTGCACGGCCATCCGCGCGTCGTGGCGCTGCCCCACCTGGGCGCCAGCACGCGCGAGGCCGAGGAGAACTGCGCCGTGATGGTGGTCGACCAGTTGCGCGACTACCTCGAGCACGGCCAGATCACGAATGCCGTGAATTTCCCGAGCGTCGGCATGGCGCGCGAGTCGGCCTACCGCGTGGCCATCGCGAACGCCAACGTGCCCAACATGCTCGGGCAGATCTCGACCACGATGGCCAACGCGGGGCTGAACATCCACAACATGGTCAACAAGTCGCGCGGCGAGATGGCCTACACGCTGGTCGACGTGGACAGCCCCGTGCGGGCCGGCGCATTGGAAGCGCTGGCGGGCATTGCCGGCGTGCTGGCGGTGCGCTACCTGCCCGACCTGCGCTGACGCAGCCGGCCGGCCCGCCGCTGCTGGCGCTGACCCCCGCAAAGCGCCTTTTTTCGCGCGGCGCGCACCGGTCCCCCTGGGCGGTTGAGGCAGTCGCCCCTATCGTGCCTGGCCGGGAACGGGGCCTATGCGACTGGCTGACTGACTTGCAGCATCTGCGCCACGACCGCCACCGCGATCACATCGGGCTCCTTGCCCACGATGCCGGGCACGCCGATCGGGCAGACGATGCGTTCGATCAGCGGGTCCGCGAAACCACGCTCCCGCAGACGGTGCTCGAAGCGCGCGCGCTTGGTCTTGGAGCCGATGAGGCCGAACCAGCCGAAATCGGCACGCTGCAGGATGGCCTGCGTGATCGCCAGGTCGAGGTCGTGGCTGTGCGTGAGCACCAGGTAATACGCCCCCCGTGGCGCCAGCACCACCTCGGCTTGCACCGGCTCCACGCAGACACGCTCGATGTGCGGCGGCAGCGCTTCGGCCGGAAACTCGCACTCACGCTCGTCGATCCACTGCACGCGACAGTCGATGCCGGCGAGCAACCGCGCGATGGCGCGGCCCACGTGGCCGGCACCGTAGAGTTGCAGGGTGAAGCGTGGCGCCGGCACGGGCCATGCCGAGGGGTCGTCGTCGGCGAGCAGCGTGAAGCGCAGGTCCAGCACGCCGCCGCAGCACTGGCCGAGCGTCGGGCCCAGCGCGACGTGCTGCTCGACCGGGCCGCCGCCGCGAACCAGCAGCGCACGCGCGTCGGCGATCGCCTGCCATTCCAGATGTCCGCCACCGATGGTGCCCCTCACCTCGTCGGCCGCCACCAGCAGGCGCGTGCCGGCTTCGCGTGGCACCGAGCCGCGCGAGCGCAGCACTTCCACCACCACCGCCGGCCGCGCTGCCGCGCGCCAGCGCCGGGCGGCGTCGCGCAGGCTGGGTGACATCACGCGGCCGCTTGCACCACGCCGATGGCGTGCAGGATGGCCTCGGGGGTGGCCGGTGCCTGCAGCGGTGGATCGACGCGGTGGCCGCCCACGGCCGAGACCGCATCGCGGATGGCGAAGAACACCGAGAACGACAGCAGCAGCGGCGGCTCGCCGACGGCCTTGCTGCGGTGGATGCTGTCGTGGCGGTTCGGGCGGTCGAACAGGCGCGTGTTGAAGACCGGCGGGCAGTCGTTGGCGGTGGGGATCTTGTAGGTGCTGGGCGCGTGCGTCAGCAGCAGGCCGGCCCTGGGCGAGCCATCGGCGGGGTGCCAGACCAGCTCTTCCATGGTCAGCCAGCCCATGCCCTGGATGAAGGCGCCTTCGATCTGGCCGATGTCCACCGCCGGGTTGAGCGAGCGGCCGGCGTCGTGCAGCAGGTCGGCGCGCAGCAGTCTCCACTCGCCGCTGAGCGTGTCGACCACGACCTCGCTCACGGCAGCGCCGTAGGCGTAGTAGTGGAAGGGATGGCCCTGCATCGCCTGCCGGTCCCACGTCAGGCCGGGGGTGGCATAGAAGCCATCGCTCCACAAGGGCACGCGGGCCAGGTAGGCCAGGTTCACGACCTCGGCGAAGTTGATGGCCTGGCCGCCGACGAAGACCTCACCGTCGGCGAAGCACACCTCGTCGGGCCGGCCACCCCAGCGCGCGGCGGCAAAGGCGGCGAGTCGCTGGCGGATCCGGCCGGCCGCATCCTGCGCCGCCTTGCCATTGAGGTCGCTGCCGGTGCTGGCCGCGGTGGCCGAGGTGTTGGCGACCTTGTGCGTGTCGGTGGCGGTGCAGCGCACGCGCTCGAAGGGCAGGCCCAGTTCGTGCGCCACGACTTGCGCCACCTTGGTATTGAGGCCCTGGCCCATCTCGGTGCCGCCGTGGTTCACGAGCACCGAGCCATCGGTGTAGACATGCACCAGTGCGCCGGCCTGGTTGAGGTGGGTGACGTTGAAGGCGATGCCGAATTTCAGCGGCGTCAGCGCCATGCCCTTCTTCAACACCGGGCTCGAGGCGTTGAAGGCGGCGATGGCAGCGCGGCGTTCGGCATAGCCGCTGTCGTGCTCGAGCTCGGCCACCAGTTCGTGGATGAGGTTGTCGTCGACCACTTGGCCATACGGGGTGACGTTGTTGGCATCGGTGCCGTAGAAGTTGGCACGCCGCACCGCCAGCGCGTCGCGGCCCAGCGCACGCGCCACCGAATCGAGCAGGTATTCGATGGCGATCGCGCCCTGGGGCCCGCCGAAGCCGCGGAAGGCCGTGTTGCTCTGCGTATTCGTCTTGCCCGAATAGCCGTGTGCCGCCACCGCCGGCAACCAGTAGGCATTGTCGACGTGGCACAACGCGCGCGTCATCACCGGGCCCGACAGGTCGGCCGAGTGGCCGGCGCGCGAGACCATCGTCACCTCGGCGCCGAGGATGCGGCCCGCGTCGTCGTAGCCGATCTCGGCTTCGTAGTGGAAGCAGTGGCGGTGGCCGGTGACGAGGAAGTCGTCGTCGCGGTCCAGGCGCAGCTTGACCGGGCGCCGCAGCCGCGCCGCAGCCACTGCGGCGACGCAGGCAAACAGCGCCGACTGCGACTCCTTGCCGCCGAAGCCGCCGCCCATGCGCCGGCATTCCACCTGCACCGCGTGCGCCGGGCGGTGCAGCGCGTTCGCCACGAGGTGCTGCATCTCGCTGGGGTGCTGGGTCGAGCAGAGCACCTTCATGCCGCCGTCTTCCTGGGGCAGCGCGTATGCGACCTGCCCTTCCAGGTAGAAGTGTTCCTGGCCGCCGACGTCGAAGCGCGTCTTCAGGCGATGCGGCGCCGCAGCGATGGCCGCCGCCGCATCACCGCGCCGAACGTGCATCGGCGGCACCACGTAGTGCTGCGCGGCGTGCGCCTCCTGCGGCGTCAGGATCGGCGGCAACGGCTTGGCGCGGATGACGTCGCGGGCCCGTGAGGCCGCGCGACGCGCGGCGTCACGCGTGGCAGCGACGACCATGAAGACCGGCTGCCCCACATAGCGCAGCGTGGCGCCGGCCTCGCCGGCCAGGATGGGGTCGTCGTGCACGAGCGAGCCGCAATCGTTCGCACCGGGAATGTCACGCGCCGAGAAGACGTCCACCACGCCGGGCAGCGCCCGCAACAGGTCCAGGTCGATGGCCTCGATGACGCCGTGGGCCAGCGACGACAGGCCCAGCGCACCGTGCAGCGTGCCGGTGACCTCGGGCACGTCGTCGGCATAGGGCGCCGCGCCGGCGACGTGCAGATGCGCCGACTCGTGCGGCCGGCTCACGCCCACCTGCGCGAAATCGGTGGCGCTGTCGGGCAGGTCCACGGCCTTGTTCATGCGTTCTCCTGGCGCGCCCAGACGTTGACGGCGCTTTCGGGCAAGGGGTCCTGCGACCGCGTTTCCAGCCAGAAACGGTGCAGCAGGTTCTGCGCCACCTGCAGGCGGTAACCGGCACTGGCGCGCATGTCGGTCAGCGGCGTGTAGTCCTGGGCCAACGCGGCCTTCGCAGCCTGCATGGCGGCCTCGGTCCAGGGCCGGCCCAGCAGGGCCGCTTCGGCCTGCGCGGCGCGGCGCACGGTGGCGGCCATGCCGCCGTAGGCGAGCCGTGCCGACGTGATGCACTCGCCGTCGAGTTCGATCGCCAACGCGGCGCACACGGCCGAGATATCGCAGTCGAAACGCTTGGAAATCTTGTAGGCGCGCACCGCCTGCGCGCGCCCTCCCTGGCGCGGCACCTCGAGCGCCTGCACGAATTCGCCGGGGTCGAGCCGGTTCCTCATGTAGTCGAGATAGAAGTCTTCGAGCGGCATCGAACGCACCCGCCTGCCGCGGCGCAGCACGATGGTCGCGCCCAGCGCGATCAGCACCGGGGCCGAGTCGCCGATGGGCGAGCCGTTGGCGACGTTGCCGCCCATCGTGCCGGCCACGCGCAGCGGCAGCGCAGCGAAGCGCAGCCAGACATCGCGCAGCGTGGGCCACTCCTTCACCAGCACCTGCCAGGCGCTTTCCAGCGACGCGGCGGCGCCGATGAAGATGCGATCGGCCTGCACGTCGATGCGCCCGAGGTCGGCGACCTCGCCGATGTAGATCAGCTCGCCCAGATCCTTGAACTGCTTGGTCACCCACAGCCCCATGTCGGTACTGCCGGCCAGCACGCGCGCCTGCGGCAAGGCTTCGCGCAGCGCCGCGAACTCGGCCAGCGAGCGCGGGGCATGGAACACCGGGGTGCCGCCACCAGGCGCGTACTGCAAGGGCGGGTCCTGCTTCAGGGCGCGCAGCGCCGCCGCCACCGCCGCTCGGTCCAAGGGGGGCGCCGGCATCTCGAACGCGCGCTGCCCGGCATCCAGGATCGGTCGGTAGCCGGTGCAGCGGCACAGGTTGCCGGACAGGTCGTCGGCCAGCTGCTGCCGCGTCGGCACCGTGCCGGCAGCCCGGTGGCGCTGGAAACAGGCCCACAGCGACATCACGAAACCGGGCGTGCAAAAGCCGCATTGCGAGCCGTGGCAGTCGACCATCGCCTGCTGCACCGGGTGCAGCCTGCCGTCGGGCGCGGCCACGTCCTCCACCGTGAACAGCGCCTTGCCGTCGAGCGTGGGCAGGAAGCGGATGCAGGCGTTGACGGGCTGCAAATTGACGCTCCCCTGGGCATCGAGCTCGCCCACCACCACCGTGCAGGCACCGCAGTCGCCTTCGGCGCAGCCTTCCTTGGTGCCGGTGCAGCGGGCGTCCTCGCGCAGCCACTCGAGTACGGTGCGCGTGGTCGCGGCACCGGCGATCTCGACCACCGCGCCGCGGTGGAAGAAGCGGATGGGGCGTGAATTCATGAGTCGCGAATCCGAAGCTTGAGGATTTACCCGAACAGTAGCGTGCCGCGCGCTCCTGCGCGCGCCCCGCGAAGAATAGTGTCTATAAGATCGTCCGCACCGTGAGACGCACCGATTTCGCCCCCCCGCCACACCCGCTCGTGCGGGTGCGGCGCCACGGATTCATCGAATGCAGGGTGGCGCAAGCCGCGTTCCAGCGCACGCAACGGCACGCACCGGCAGGCGCCGCCGCATGATCGCCCTCCACGCCGACCTGCTGGACTTCCCGCACGCCCCGGCCTGGGGCGAAACAGGCCCACAAGCCGTGCGCTGGCGCCCCGATCATTGGCTGCTGGTGGGCGACGACGGCCGCATCGCCGCCGTGCAGGGCAGCGAACCCGGCCCCGAATGGCAGCGGCAGGACCACCGCGGGCGGCTGCTGATGCCCGGCTTCATCGATACCCACGTGCACAGCCCGCAGCTCGACGTGATCGCCAGCTACGGCACCGAACTGCTGGACTGGCTGCACACCTACACGTTCCCGGCCGAACGGGCCTGGGCCGATCCCCAGGTGGCGGCGCGCGGCTCGGCGTTCTTCCTCGATGCCTTGCTGGCCCACGGCACCACCGCGGCGGTGGTCTTTCCCACCGTGCACAAGGGCTCGGCCGACGCCCTGTTCGAAGCGGCCAGCCAGCGCGGCATGCGCCTCATCGCCGGCAAGGTGCTGATGGACCGCCACGCGCCCGAAGGACTCACCGACGACGTGGCCGGCGCCGAGCGGGACTGCATCGACCTCATCCAGCGTTGGCACGGCCGCGGTCGCAACGCCTACGCGATGACGGTGCGCTTTGCGCCCACCAGCACGCCGGAGCAATTGGCGATGGCCGGCGGACTGTGCCGCGCCGACCCCACGCTGTACATGCAGACCCACGTCGCCGAGAACCGCGACGAGGTGCGCTGGGTGGCCGAGCTGTTCCCCCGGGCCCGCAGCTACCTCGACGTCTACGCCGGCGCCGGCCTGCTGCACGCGCGATCGGTGCTGGCGCACGGCATCTGGCTCGACGCCGACGACCGCGCCGTGCTGCGCGACGCCGGGTCGCAGGTGGCCTTCTGCCCCAGCTCCAACCTCTTCCTGGGCAGCGGCCTCTTCGACTGGCCGGCCACCGCGGAGGCCGGCGCCAAGGTGAGCGTGGCCAGCGACGTGGGCGGCGGCACCAGCCTGTCGATGCAGCGCACGTTGGCCGACGGCTACAAGGTGCAGGCCCTGGCCGGCCACGACCTCAGCGCCTGGTGCGCGCTGCACGCCGCCACGCGCGGCGCCGCCGAGGCGCTGCAGCTCGGCCACGAGATCGGCCTGCTCGAGCCCGGTCTCGTGGCCGACCTGTGCCTGTGGGATTGGGCCGTGGGCGCGGTGGACGGCCAGCGTCAACGCATGGCGCGCGACTTGCATGAGAAGGTCTTCGCCTGGATGCTGCTGTCGGACGAGCGCCACCTCGTCGGCACCTGGGTGGCGGGTCAGCCGCGCTACGAGCGTGCCCCCAGCTCCAGGCTGCGCCCGGCCCGCCCCCCAGGGGGGTCAAGCAAAGTGGCGAAGCCACATTTGCATGAGAGGAACCCGCCATGACCCCGAGCCTGCGCCTGCAACTCACCGGCATCAGCAAGCAATACCCCGCGGTGCGCGCCAACGACCGCGTCGACCTGAGCGTGAAGGCAGGCGAGATCCACGCCGTGCTGGGCGAAAACGGCGCGGGCAAGAGCACGCTGATGAAGATCATCTACGGCGCCGTGCAGCCCGACGAAGGCGAGATCCGCTGGAACGGCCAGCCGGTGCACCATCGCCAGCCCGGCGCAGGCGCGGCGGCTGGGCATCAGCATGGTCTACCAGCACTTCTCGCTGTTCGACACGCTCACCGCGGCCGAGAACGTGTGGCTGGGCCTGGACAAGAGCCTGACGCTGCCCGAGGTGGTGCGCGCGCATCGTCGAGGTGGCGCACACCTACGGGCTCGACATCGAGCCGCAGCGCCCGGTGCACACGCTGTCGGTGGGCGAGCGCCAGCGCGTCGAGATCGTGCGCGCGCTGCTGACCGACCCGCAGCTGCTGATCCTGGACGAGCCGACCTCGGTGCTGACGCCGCAGGCCGTCGACAAGCTCTTCGTCACGCTGCGGCGGCTGGCCGAGCGCGGCTGCAGCATCCTCTACATCAGCCACAAGCTCGACGAGATCCGCGCGCTGTGCCACCACTGCACGGTGCTGCGCGGCGGCAAGGTCACCGGCGAGGTGGACCCCACGCAGGAAAGCAATGCCAGCCTGTCGCGCCTGATGATCGGCGCCGAGCCGCCGCAGCTGCAGCACAAGGCCTCGCAGGCCGGCGCCGATGGTGCTGGCGGTGCGCGGCCTGAGCCTGCCGCGGCAGGACCAGTTCGGCGTCGACCTCGACGGACATCGCCTTCGAGGTGCGCGCCGGCGAGATCGTCGGCGTGGCCGGCGTCTCGGGCAACGGCCAGCAGGAGCTGCTGGCGGCGCTGTCGGGCGAGGACCGCGCGCGCCGCGCCGGGCTCGATCAAGCTGTTCGGCAAGCCGATCGGCGACTACTCGCCGCGCCAGCGGCGCAAGGGAGGCCTGCACTTCGTGCCCGAGGAGCGCCTGGGCCGCGGCGCGGTGCCGACGCTGAGCGCTGGCGCAGAACACGCTGCTGACGCGCACCGCGGCGGTGTCGCGCAGCGGCTGGGTCGCACGCGGCAGGTGGCGGAGCTGGCCGAGCACATCATCGACCGATTCCACGTCAAGGCCGGCGGCCCGGGCGCGGCGGCCAAGAGCCTGTCGGGCGGCAACCTGCAGAAGTTCATCGTCGGTCGCGAGATCGACGCCGCAGCCGAAGCTGCTGATCGTCGCCAGCCGACCTGGGGCGTCGACGTCGGCGCCGCGGCGCTGATCCGCGGCGAACTGCTGGCGCTGCGCGACGCCGGCTGCGCGCTGCTGGTGGTGAGCGAGGAGCTCGACGAACTGTTCGAGATCAGCGACCGGCTGGTCGTCATCGCCCAGGGCCGCATGTCGCCGTCGGTGCCCACGGCCGAGGCGACGATCGAGACGCATCGGCGAATGGATGAGCGGCCTGTGGACCGACCGCGAGGCACCGCGCAGCGGGGTGCCCATGCTCAGGCTTGAGGCGCGGCCGCAGCCCTCGCAGGCTGATGGCGCTGGCCTCGCCGCTGATCGCGCTGGCGCTCACGGCGCTGATGCCGCGGCGCTGTTCCTGGCGCTGGGCAAGGACCCGGTGCGCGGGCTGGCGGTGTTCTTCTTCGAGCCGCTGAACGGCATGCGCGCGGTGAGCGAGGTGCTGCTCAAGGCCACGCCGCTGATCCTGTTCGCGCTCGGGCCTGGCGGTGTGCTACCGCTCCAACGTGTGGAACATCGGTGCCGAGGGCCAGTTCCTGCTCGGTGCGATGGCCGGCGGCGGCGTGGCGCTGTGGCTCACCACGCAGGGCATCGTCTGCCGAGGTGGTGGCGGTGCCGCTGGTGCTGGCCGGCGGCGTGCTGGGCGGCATGGCCTGGGCGGCGATCACGGCGCTGCTGCGCGACCGCTTCAACGCCAGCGAGATCCTGGTCAGCCTGATGCTGGTCTACGTCGCCCAGCAGCTCGTCAACTACCTGGTCTTCGGGCCCTGGAAGGACCCGACGGGCTTCAATTTCCCGCAGACCAAGACCTTCGACGCCGCACCTGGCTGCCGCGCGCTGCTGAGCGGCACGCGGCTGCACGTCGGCATCGTCATGGCGCTGGTGGCGGCGGCCGCGATCTGGGTCTTCATGTTCCGCACCTACCGCGGCTACCAGTTGCAGGTGGGTGGCCTGGCGCCGGCGGCGGCGCGTTATGCGGGCTTCTCGGCGCGCACCTCGCTGTGGACGGCGCTGCATGATCTCGGGCGGCCTGGCCGGCCTGGCCGGCGCATGGAGGCGGCCGGGCCGCTGCGGCAGCTCACGCCGCACATGTCCACCGGCTAGGGCTTCACCGCCATCATCGTCGTGCTTCGTCGGGCGGCTGCACCCGGTGGGCATCGTGCTCGCCGGCGTGCTGCTGTCGATGATGCTGATCGGCGGCGAACTCGGCGCAGTCGCGGCTGGGGCTGCCGAACGCGCTGACCGGCGTGTTCCAGGGCCTGCTGCTGTTCCTGCTGCTGGCCTGCGACACGCTGATCCACTACCGCGTCCGCTGGGCGCGTGGCCCACCGCCGAGGCAGCCGCCGCGATGAGGACGAGATCGCGCTGCTGGTCGCGGCCACGCTGGCCTCGGGCACGCCGCTGGCGCTCGCCGGCCTGGGCCTGCTGCTCAACGAAAAGGCCGGCGTGCTCAACCTCGGCGCCGAGGGCATGATGCTGGTGGCCGCGATCGCCGGCTTCGCCGCCGCCTTCACCACCGGCAGCGACACGCTGGCCTTCGCCGCCGGCGCGCTGGCCGGCGGCCTGCTGGCCGCGGCCTTCGGCGTGCTGGTGATCTGGCTCAACACCAACCAGTACGCCACCGGCCTGGCGCTGAGCCTGTTCGGCGACGGCTTCTCGGCCTTCGTCGGCGTCGGCTATGTCGGCAAGAAGCTCGGCCGAGCGCAGCGCCTTCGAGGTGCCGCTGCTGGCCGACATCCCGTTCCTCGGGCCGGCGCTGTTCAGGCAGCACCCGATGGTCTACCTCGACCATCGCGCTGACGCTTCGCCATCGCCTGGTTCCTCTACCGCAGCCGCGCCGGGCTGGTGCTGCGCGCGGTCGGCGAAGTCGCCCGAATCGGCGCACGCGCTGGGCTATCGCGGTGCGCTGGATGCGGCTGGCGGCCGTGGTGGCCGGCGGCGCGCTGTGCGGCGTGGCGGGCGCCTTCCTGTCGGTCGTCTACGCGCCGCTGTGGGTCGAGGGCCTGGTGGCCGGCCGCGGCTGGATCGCGCTGGCGCTGACCACCTTCGCCACCTGGCGGCCGGTGCGCGTGCTGCTCGGCGCCTACCTGTTCGGCGGCGTGACGATGCTGCAGTTCGCGCTGCAGGGCGCGGGCGTCGACGTGGCGAGCCAGTTGCTGGCGATGCTGCCCTACCTCGCCACCATCGTCGTGCTGGCGCTGATCAGCCGCAACCCGGCGTGGATCCGCATCAACATGCCGGCCTCGCTGGGCAAGCCGTTCCACCCCGGCTCATAATCCTTTGCTGGGCCGTGAGCGTGCGCCGCGCCACTCCGACACCCCGTCTTTCCCCAACACCGCCAGGAGAACCTCGCATGACCGATCTTTCCAAGCGCCGCCTGCTGCAGCTGGGCCGGCATCGACCACCCTGGCCGCCACCGCGGCCTGGTGGGCTGCGGCAAGAAGGAGGAGCCCGAAGCCGACCGCCGCCGCGCCGGCCGCGTCGCGCCGCGCCCGCGCCGGCCAAGCCCGAGCCGCTGAAGGCCGCCTTGGTCTACGTCGGCCCGGTCGGCGATGCCGGCTGGACCTTCGCGCACGACCAGGGCCGCAAGGCGCTCGAGGCGGAGTTCGGCGACAAGATCAAGACCACCTTCGTCGAGAAGGTGCCCGAAGGCGCCGACGCCGAGCGCGTCATCCGCGACCTGGCGGCGCAGGGCAACAAGATCATCTTCGCCACCTCCTTCGGCTTCATGGAGCCGATGCTCAAGGTGGCGGCCGAGTTCCCGGACGTCAAGTTCGAGCACGCCACCGGCTACAAGACCGCGCCCAACATGCGCATCTACGACGCCAAGTTCTACGAGGACGCCTACATGGCCGGCGTCATCGCCGGCAAGATGACCAAGACCAACACGCTCGGCTTCGTCGGCTCGTTCCCGATTCCCGAGGTGCTGCGCAACATCAACGCCTTCACGCTCGGCGCGCAGAGCGTCAACCCGAAGGTCAAGACCAAGGTGGTGTGGGTCAACACCTGGTTCGACCCGCCGAAGGAGAGCGACGCCGCGCAGAGCCTGATCAACGGCGGCGCCGACGTGCTGCTGCAGAACACCGACTCCACCGCCGTGCTGCAGACGGCCGAGAAGAACGGCAAGTACGCCTTCGGCTGGGACAGCGACATGAGCGCGTTGGCGCCCAAGGCGCACCTGGCGTCGTGCGTCGTCGACTGGGGCCGTACTACAAGAAGGCCGTCAAGGACGTGATGGACGGCACCTGGAAGACCGAGCGCACCGTGTGGGGCGTCAAGGAAGGGCAGAACGACCTGGTCAAGATCGCCGACTTCGTGCCCGAAGACGCCAAGAAGAAGGTCGACGAGATCAAGGCCGGCATGAAGGCCGGCACCTTCGAGGTCTTCACCGGCCCGTGTCGACAACGCCGGCAAGGAGCGGCTGGCCAAGGACGTCCAGGCCGACCAGGCCTGGAAGGACAAGGTCGACTTCTACGTCAAGGGCGTGGAAGGCAAGATCCCGAGCGGCAAGTGACCACCGCCTTCAGGCCGGTCGCACCCCGAAGAGCCAGGTGAGCGCCGTGAAGCTCACGAAGGCCAGCACCGTGCTCGACATGATGATGCGGGCCACGCGCCCGTTGTCGGCGCCGTAGCGTTCGGCCAGCAGCGACACGTTGCTGGCGCTCGGCAAGGCCGCGGCCAGCGTCAGCACGGTCAGCTGGAAGACCGACAGCGGCGCCCCGAGTGCATGGGCCGACGCGGCCAGCGCAAGCACCAGCAGCGGGTGCGCGAAGAGCTTGATCAGCGCCACCGGCAGATAGTCCCGCACGGGCGTCTGCGTGTGCGCATGCTGCCCGGCGCGCCACAGCACGGCGCCGATGGTGAACAGGGCCACCGGCGAGGCCGCATCGGCGAGCATGCGCACGATCACGTCCAGCCGGGCCCGGGCAGCCTGACCTCGGCCACCGAGAAAGCGGCGCCCAGCGCGATCGACCAGGGCAGCGGGTTCGACAGTGCGCCGCGCAGCGCGCGCAGCGCCGCCACCCGGGCGCCGTGACCGGCCGCGCCGTGCGCCTGCGCCAGCGCGATGCACAGCGAACTGGTCACGAACAGGTCGGCCAGCATGCTGCAGATCACCGGCCCCGCAGCCGCCGGCCCCAGCAAGGCCACCAGCAGCGGCACGCCCATGAAGCCGGTGTTGGGGAATGCCGCCACCAGGGCGCCGAAGGCAGCGTCCTTCAGCTGCACGCGGTCGCTCAGCGTCACCGCGATGGTGAAGAAGACGATCAGCAGCGCCGCGCACAGGTAGACCACCAGCACCATGGGGTTGAGCAGATCGAAGATCGGCGTGCTCATGCCGAAGCGGAACAGCAGGCAGGGCAGCGCGAAGTACAGGACGAAGGCGTTGAGCCCGGGGATCGCGCTCTCCGGCAGCACATGCTGCCGCGCGGCCAGGAACCCGCACAGCACGAGCGCGAAGAAGGGAATGGTGACGGCGAGGATCGCTTGCATCGGCGTTCGAGTATCTCAACACCGGCCGGGACGGCCGGCCGGCACTTCGTCCACGGCGGATGGCATTGCGTCGCAGACGCGTGACGCAGGCTCCACCTGCGGCCTATGCTCCTCGCAGTCACACAGCTCGAGGTCTGCACCCATGTCTTCTTCCCTCCTATCCGCGGTCGGCCGCGCGATGCGCGGCCTGTGGTGGCTGCTCGACGCCAGCCGGCGCGCATTGCTCAACCTGCTGCTCTTGGCGCTGGTCGCCGCCGGGGTGTGGGCCGCGTTCAAGTCGGGGCCGCCGGCGATCGAGCCCAGGACCGCACTGGTGCTGGACCTCGCCGGGCCGGTGGTCGAGCAGCGTACCGGCAGCTTGCGCGACAGCGCGCTCACGCAGCTGCGGGGCGACGAGGACGGTGCCACGCGGCTGCGCGACGTGCATCGCGGTACTCGACGCCGCGGCCAAGGACGAGCACGTGCCGCACGCGCTGCTGATGCTCGACGACTTTGCCGGCGCCGGGCTGCCGACGCTGCGCGAGATCGGCCGCCGCCATCGAGCGCTTCAAGGCCGCCGGCAAGCCCGTCTATGCCTGGGGCTCCAGTTTCGACCAGCGCCAGTACTACCTGGCCGCGCACGCCACCGAGGTCTGGCTGCACCCGATGGGCATCGTGTACATCGAAGGGTACGGTCGCTATCGCAACTACTACAAGGACCTGCTCGACCGCATCGGCGTCAACGCGAACGTGCTGCGGGTGGGCAAGTTCAAGAGTTTCGGCGGAGCCTTACTCGGCCAACGCGCCTTCCCCGGAGTCACTGGAGTCCGAAGGTGCGCTGTACGCGTCGCTGTGGCAGAGCTGGACCGGCAGCGTCGAGAAGGCCCGCCAGTTGCCGGCCGGCAGCATCGTGCAGGCCATCGAGTCGCTGCCCGCCAGCCTGCAGTCTGCCGGCGGCAATCCGGCGCGCTGGGCACAGGAGCGCAAGTGGGTCGACGCGCTGAAGACCCGCGACGAATTGCGTGCGCTGCTCATCGAACGCGGCGCGCTCGACAAGGAGAGCAAGTCCTTCCGCCAGGTGTCGCTGGGCCGCTATCTGGCCCGGGTCAAGCCCGACACCGATGGCGATGCGGTGGGCGTGATCGTGGCCCAGGGCGAGATCAGCGACGGCAAGGCGCCGGCCGGCACGCATCGGCGGCTTGTCGACCGCCGAACTCGTGCGCAAGGCGCGCGACGACGACAAGATCAAGGCCATCGTGCTGCGCGTCAACTCCCCCGGCGGCAGCGCCTTCGGCTCCGAGCTCGTGCGGCGCGAGCTCGAGCTCGCGCGCCAGGCCGGCAAGCCGGTGGTGGTGTCGATGGGCGACGTGGCGGCTTCGGGCGGCTACTGGATCTCGATGGCCGCCGACGAGGTGATCGCCGACGAGGCCACCATCACCGGCTCGATCGGCGTCGTCGCCCTGCTGCCGACGGCCAATGGAGCGATGGACAAGCTGGGCGTGCGCACCGGCGGCGTCACCACCACCTGGCTGGCCGGCGCCTACGACCCGCGGCGGGCCTTCGATCCGCGCTTCGGCCAGCTGGTGCAGACGATCATCGACCGCGCCTACCTCGACTTCACCACGCTGGCCGCCAGCGCACGCAGGACCACGCCAGGCAAGATCGACGAAGTGGGCCAGGGCCGCGTCTGGAGCGGGCGCCAGGCGGTGGAACGCGGGCTGGTCGACCGCACCGGCAGCCTGGGCGACGCCCTGGCCGCCGCTGCCGGACGCGCCAAGCTCGCCAGCGGGCACCGGGTGCAATACCTGGAAGCCGAGCCGGGGCGGCTGGAGCGGCTGCTGCAGGGCTTCGGCGCGACCACTGGGCACGGTGATCGGCCGGCCGGTGGACCTGCAGGGGGCCTGGCTGGCGCTGGGCCTGGCCCCGCCCTTGACCGCAGGGGTCGTGCAGGACCTCGGCTGGCTGGCCGATGTCGCCGAGCGCCGGCAGCCGTTCGCCGCCGTCGTGCACTGCCTGTGCGTCGCGCCCTGACGACCCGGCGCCTGCCGCCGCGATGCCGGCGCCGCGGCGCTACCGCTTGCGGCAGGGCCACCGGCCGGGCCAGGTCGTCCAGGCTCGTCCCCTGCTGGCGCAGCAGCGTCTCCAGCGCCTGGGCGAGCGGCCCCAGCCGCTCGTCGATGGCGTCGCGCACGGTGTCGACGAAGACCTGCGTCTGGCGCTCGATCTCGATGTTCAAGGGGGCGCCCTCGGCCTTGTCGGCAAAGGTGGTCTCGCGCAGGGTCTCGGGAATCAGCCAGACCTCGAACCAGCCCGCACCGCCGGCCTCGCGCTGCGCTTCGGCCACCGTCAGGCTGGCGCCGTTGACGGCGATGTAACCCTTGGCGAAGACGTAGCGCATCCACGGTGCCGGCACCGCGATGCGCAGCACATGGTTGTTCTCGGGCCGGCGAACCTCAGCCACCCGCGCCATGAAATCGACGTGCCCCGACAGCGCATGGCCGCCGATCTCGGCGCCGTCCCTGCGCCGCGCGTTCGACGTTGACCCGGCTGCCCGGCTGCAGGCCGGCCAGCGTGGTCAGCGCCAGGCTCTGCTGCATGACGTCGAACACGGCCGCGTCCTCGCCGTGCAGTGCCGTCACGGTGAGGCACACGCCGTCGACCGCGACGCTGGCGCCGATGGCCAGGCCGCTGGCGAAGCCGGGCGGGAAACGCAGCTCGAAGCTGCGCAGGCCGGGGTGGTCGGTCAGCGCCTCGACGCTGGCGATGCCTTGAACGATGCCGGTGAACATGGATCGGGAGCTTAGCAGCCGCGGCTGCGGCATGGACGCCACCGCGGCCGGCGGGCGTTGCCGGTCGGACTCGGGCGCTGGCCATGCCCATCGTTCGACGCCACCAGCCCGGCGCTCGCCGCTAGACTGGCCGCCATGCTCGACATCGACGCACGCGACGCTGCCCGCGCCTTCTCGCTGACCCCGCCGCCGCCCGGCTTCATCGACGACCCCTACCCCTTCTACGCCCTCCTTCGCGACCACGCCCCGTTGCACGAACTGCAACCGGGCTCGCTGCTGTTGACGCGCCACGAAGACGTGCTGGCGGTGTACCGCAGCCCGCAGGCGAGCTCGGACAAGAAGGTCGAGTTCGCGCCGCGCCTGGGTGCCGGGTCACCCATCTACGAACACCACACCAGCAGCCTCGTGTTCAACGACCCGCCGCTGCACACTCGCGTGCGCCGGCTGCTGATGGGCGCGCTCAATCAGCGCGCCGTCGCCCGCATCGAACCCGGCCTGGTGACATGGGTCGACGGCCTGCTGGACCGTCTGGCCGACCAGAGTGCGCCGGACCTGATCGAGGACTTCGCCGCACGCATCCCGGTGGAGGTGATCGGCAACCTGCTGGCCGTGCCGCAAGCCGAACGCGGGCCGCTGCGCGACTGGTCGCTGGCCATCCTGTCGGCGCTGGAGCCGGCGCCGGGGCCCGAGTTGCTCGCTCGCGCCAACGCCGCGGTGCGCGATTTCGTGGACTACCTTCGCACGTTGGTGGACGAGCGTCGGCGCCACCCCGGCGACCCCGAATGCGACGTGCTGACGCGGCTGCTGCAGGGCGACGCCGAAGGCGGCCTGAGCGAGACCGAACTGCTGCACAACTGCATCTTCCTGCTCAACGCCGGCCACGAGACGACGACCAACCTCATCGGCAACGGCATGCATGCGC
Organism: uncultured beta proteobacterium; assembly: GCA_963717575.1. Classification (GTDB taxonomy): domain Bacteria; phylum Pseudomonadota; class Gammaproteobacteria; order Burkholderiales; family Burkholderiaceae_C; genus Rubrivivax. Next base: position 32,009 of record CAVQWK010000046.1, read on the forward strand.
TGCTGAGACATCGAGATGAGCTCGATCGCCTGGCCGGCGAACCCGGGCTCATCACGACGGCGGTCGAGGAACTGCTGCGCTTCGAGAGCCCGTTGCAGCTCAACAACCGCCGGCTCACGGCGCCCATGACCCTCGGCGGTCGCGAGTGGCCCGCGGGCACCTTCCTCACGCTGTGCATCGGTGCCGCCAACCGCGACCCGGCCGCTTTTGCCCACCCCGAGCGCCTGGACCTGGCGCGCAAAGCCAACAACCACCTCGCCTTCGGCCAGGGTGCGCATGCGTGCTCGGGCATGAACGTGGCGCGGCTGGAAGCGCGCATCGCCATCGGTCGACTGCTGGCGCGTCACCCGCGGCTGGCCATCGCCGGCGTGCCGGAGCGCGACCGTCGCGTGCGCTTTCGTGGCCTGCGGCACCTGCCGGTTCGCCTGGCCTGAACGCCTGCCACGGCCCTTCAGCGCCGGACGCTCCCCACATCGCACCGCGGGATCGGTCCCAAAGGCGCCGCTGCGCACCGCGCCGCTGTCGTCCACCGACACCTGGAACCACAGGCAGTCGTTGGTGGGGTAGCGCCACGACCAGACCTCGCCGCCGGCCCAGCCGCCGTGGCGCCGCTCACCGGGGCGACCGATCCAGCGCAGCAGTTCGTCGCGCGTCAGGCCGCTGGCCGGCCGGATCTGGACCGCCATGAACTCGGCCTCGTTCAGCACCTGCCGCGCCTGCGTCACGCGGCCGGCAGCGTCGAGATCGATCATCCACGTCATGCGGCCGTAGGGGCCGGTGGCGTATTCCAGCCGTTCGGCGCCGGCCGGCAGCACGTAGCGCCGGTCGGGGCGCCCCAGGTGCGCAGCACGTCGTCGCGCGCGGTGCCCGGGGCCGGCAGCGGTGTGGCGCAACCGGCCGAGCAGCAGCCAGTGGCAACGCGACCAGCGCCGAGATCGAATGCTTCATGGACGTCCTTGCCCGGTGCGATGCGATGTTGGAGGCGCTGCGGCGCCGCCGGTTCAATCGCCGACGTCGAACCTCACGCCCTGCGCCAGCGGCAGCGTGGTGCCGTAGTTGATGGTGTTGGTGGCGCGGCGCATGTAGGCCTTCCAGCTGTCGGAGCCGGCCTCGCGGCCGCCGCCGGTCTCCTTCTCGCCGCCGAAGGCGCCGCCGATCTCGGCGCCCGACGGGCCGATGTTGACGTTGGCGATGCCGCAGTCCGAACCCTGCACCGAGAGGAAACGCTCGGCCTCGCGCAGGTCCAGCGTGAAGATCGACGACGACAGCCCCGCGCCACCGCGTTGTGCAAGCGCGATGGCCTCGTCGAAGCTCGCGGTACTTCACCACGTAGAGGATCGGCGCGAAGGTCTCGTGCAGCATCGGCCCGGCCTGCGCCGGCATCTCCACCAGCGCCGGCGCCACGTAATAGGCACCCGGGCAGGCCGCTCGTGCTGGCGCGTCGCCGCCGGTGACGGCGCCGCCCAGCGCCCGCGCCGCGTCCAGCGCGCGCTGCATGCCGGCGAACGCGGCTTCGTCGATCAGCGGGCCGACCAGCGTGCCCTCGTGCAGCGGATTGCCGATGGCCACCTGGCCGTAGGCGCGCTTGCAGCCGCGGCAGCAGCGCGTCGTAGACGCTCTCGTGCACGAACAGCCGCCGCAGCGTCGTGCAGCGCTGGCCGGCGGTGCCCATGGCCGCGAAGGCGATGGCGCGCAGCGCCAGGTCCAGGTCGGCCGAAGGGCGCCACGATGGCCGCGTTGTTGCCGCCGAGTTCCAGGATCGCGCGCGCAAAGCGCGCCGCCAGCCGCGGGCCCACGGCGCGGCCCATGCCGGTGGAGCCGGTGGCCGAGACCAGCGCCACGCGCGGGTCGTCCACCAGCGCCTCGCCCACCGCGCGCGCGCCCTGCAGCACCACCGACAGCCCGGCCGGCGCCTCGACGCCGAAACGCGCCCGCGCGCGCTCGAACAAGGACTGCACCGCCAGCGCCGTGAGCGGCGTCTTCTCCGAGGGCTTCCACACGCAGGCATTGCCGCAGACCAGCGCCAGCGCAGCGTTCCACGACCACACCGCCACCGGGAAATTGAATGCCGAGATGATGCCCACCACGCCCAGCGGGTGCCAGGTTTCCATCATGCGGTGATCGGCTCGCTCGGTGGCGATCGTCAGCCCGTAGAGCTGGCGCGACAAGCCCGACCGCGAAGTCGCAGATGTCGATCATCTCCTGCACTTCGCCCAGGCCTTCGCTGGTGATCTTGCCGACCTCGATGGACACCAGCCGGCCCAAGGCGCCCTTGTGCAGCGCGCAAGCTCCTCGCCCAGCAGCCGCACCAGTTCGCCGCGGCGCGGCGCCGGTACCGTGCGCCAGGCCAGGCAGGCGCGGTGGGCGTCGGCAATGCCCTGCGAAATGTCTTCGGGCCGCGACTCGACGACTTGCCCGATGGCCTCGCCGTTGATCGGCGACCGCACGGCCAGCGTGCCACTGCGCCAGGCGGCTTCGGCAACGCCGAGCTGACTGAGCAGGGACGTCACTTCGGCAGCCAGCCGGGGGGGTACGAATGAGGAGGTCATGACGCGATCCGCAGGTTTCCTGAGTGCCCGAAGTGTGCCTGGAGTCCGGCCGACACCGGCAGCCGGCACTTGACGAGACCGCACAGGCTGGGTTCATACTTGAACCGCGTACGCGCCATGCGGTGCGCGCCAAGGAGGTGGGCTCGATGCTGATGTCGTCACCCCCGGCCCCAACCGCCACCGGTCCGGGAGCCATGCCGGCGCCTGTCGCGCGCCTGTTGCAGCGTGCAGGTATCCAGGTCAACGGGCCAGCCCCGTGGGATCTGCAGTTGCACAACGCGGCCACCTGGCAGCGCATGATGGTCCACGGCACGCTGGGCTTCGGCGAGTCGTACATGGAAGGTTGGTGGGACTGCGAGCGGCTCGACGAACTCGTGTGCCGGCTGCTGCGCGCCGATGGCGATCATGTCGTCACGGCACGCTTCCTGCCGCACTGGCTGGCGCAGGTGCTGCGCCACGGGCTGTTGAACCTGCAGTCGGTGTCGCGCGCGTTCAGCGTCGCCGAACGGCACTACGACCTGGGCAACGACCTCTTCGCCGCCATGCTCGACTCGCGCATGGTCTATTCCTGCGCCTACTGGCCACGCGCGTCCGACCTCGAACAGGCGCAGGAGCACAAGCTGGAGCTCATCGGCCGCAAGCTCGAGTTGCGGCCAGGCGAACGCCTGCTGGACGTCGGCTGCGGCTGGGGTGGCCTGGCCGAGCACGCGGCGCGTCACTTCGGCTGCCAGGTCGTTGGCGCCACGGTCTCACGTGAGCAGGCAGCGCTGGCGCGCGAGCGCTGCGCAACGCTGCCGGTGACGGTGGAACTGACCGACTGGCGCTCCCTGTCCGGTCGTTGGGACAAGATCGTCTCGGTCGGCATGTTCGAGCACGTGGGTCCGAAGAACTATGGTGCCTACTTCCAGCACATGCGCGGGCTCCTGGAAGACGAGGGCCTGTTCCTCCTGCACACCATCGGCACCGATCGCACCGAACGCGCCACCAATGCCTGGACCGAACGCTACATCTTTCCCAACGGCAAGCTGCCTTCGGCCGTGGAGATCGCGCGCGCTGCCGAGGGTCGTTTCGTGATCGAGGACTGGCACAACTTCGGCCCCGATTACGACCGCACGCTCATGGCCTGGTGGACCCGCTTCGAGCGGGCATGGCCGCAACTGCGGGCACGCTATGGCGAGCGCTTCTTCCGCATGTGGAAGTTCTACCTGCTGTCCAGCGCCGGCTTCTTTCGCTCGCACCAGGGACAACTGTGGCAGATCGTGCTCGCGCCGCGCGAGCGCTCGAGCGAGTACCGCTCGGTGCGCTGAGGGCCGGGTCCGGCGTCGATCCTCACGCCGGCTCGGCGGCGATGCCGGGGTCGGCATCGAAAGTCGGCGCATCCCAGCCCAGCAGTTCCGCCAGACGCCGGATCACCCACCGCGCTTCGGCCGCATTGACGGGCGCCGCATCGCCGAGCAACCCGCGGTGCATGCGCTCCAGCACGTCGGCCTCGGTGACGCCCAGTTCCCACAGCTTGTTGGCCGCGTGCTCGGTCAGCATCGTGGCCAGGTCCTCGCAGAACTCGTGGCGGGCGGCCACCTCGGCCCGCGGTGCGCTGGGTCGCGTCCCGCCCGGCGCCAGGTACAGCGCCACGAAGGACGGTGGTACCAGAATCTGGCTTTCGTCTGACATCGTCGCATTGTCGCTGCCGGGCCTGTCAGCGCTCAACGGTCTGCCGCCACGAACCGGGGCGCGACGCTAGACTGACGGCCGGACTTCCCAGGAGTGCACGATGAAGGCATGGGTACGGATGGGCATCCTGGCCGTTCTGGCCGGACTGGCGTGGGGCGCGGCGTTGTCCGCCGACCCGCCGACCCCGAAGGTGATGAGCGACGCACCCGCCACCGCCGGCGCCTGGCGCATGGAGTCGCCGGACATGGACAAGGCCGCGGCTGCGCAGATGGGCGGCGGCATGACGATCTGCCAGTCCGCCGCGCAGGCGATGGGGCCGCGCGATGCGGGCAAGGACAAGGGGGCGCCGCGCTGTCAATTCAAGATGATCGAGGACAGCACGACCCAGGCGGTGATGGAGATCCGCTGCCCCGACGGCAACCAGCGCGTGACCATCAACCGCGTTGCACCGCGTTCCTACCTGATGAGCACGCAGGACCTCGACGAACCGGCCAAGAAGCCGATGCGCATGAAGATGACCTACGTCGGGGCGTGCTCCGCCAAGGACAGCGCGATCGCGTTGGACAAGGACTCGCCGGCCTGCCAGCAGATGCGCGCGCAACTGGGTGAGCTGGACAAGGCAAAGGCGTCCTGCGCCAAGTCGGGCGACGCGAAGGCGCGGGCCAGCTGCGAGCAGATGCTGGAGCAGTCGCGCTCGCAGATCACGTCGATGTGCGGCAAATAGCCGCCTCAGGAACTGCAAACAGGCGTCATTCTGGTCGGCGTTGGGGCGACTTGGCACATGATCCTGCTCGATCCTCGGGCCAGGCTGGTCATCGGGCATCGTGGCAACCGCGCGCATGCGCCGGAAAACACCCTCGTGTCGCTCCTCGACGCTGTCGCGCTCGGTGTCGACGCCGTGGAGTTCGATCTCCGAGTCTCTCGCGATGGCATCCTCGTCGTGATGCACGACCAGACGCTCGACCGCACGACCAACGACAGCGGGCCGGTGGCGATGCGCACGGCGGCTGAACTCGGACGGCTGGACGCCGGCGCCAGGTTCACGCGGGATGGGGGGCTCACGTTCCCATGGCGGGGACGTGGCGCGACCATCTCGACGTTCGACGAGATCATCGACTCACTCCCACGTGACCTGCCCTGCATCATCGAACTCAAGACGCCGGCGGCGACCGAACTCTTGAGGGTCGCCGTTCGTCGCCACGACATCGCGCACCGCATCATCGTCGCGGGGTTTGATCCCGCCGCAACGCGACCGCTGCGCAATGCCGGTTTTGCGCTGGGTGCGAGCACGCCCGATGTCCTCGGTCTCCTGTTGCCGGCGCTGCTTGGGCAACGCCTGGCCTCCCCTCCATTTCAGGCGCTGTGCTTGCCACTGCGCTGGCACGGCATACCGGTGCCGATCGCCGCACTGGCCCGGACTCTGCGCGCGAGCGGCGGCGTCACCCATGTCTGGACAGTCAACGATGCGGCACAAGCCGCTCCGGCTCTGGCGCCTGGGCGTCCAGGGGATCATCAGCGACGACCCCGGAATGATTCTGGCGGCCAAGAGGGCCGCGTGGAGTTGATGGCTGCGCACCATGCAAGGGTCAGTGGACACCTCGCCGATGGGCGATCACTCCATTGGTGCCGGCTGTCCGAATCGAACGGACGACCTTCCGCTTACAAGGCGGGTGCTCTACCAACTGAGCTAAGCCGGCGGGGACGCCGATTGTAGGCGCCGCTACTTCACGCGCTTGAGCGAGGGCCGTCCGGTGCCTGGGGCATCGGGGTCAGGGGGCGTGTCGCCATGCGTCGCCTCGACCGGCGCTTCGGCCGGCGCCTCGGTGTCCTGCTCGGGCTCGGCCCTTGCCAGCCGCAGGCCGCGTGCCGGGGGCGTCGGGCGTTCGGCTTCGCCCTGGCTGCGCGCGCCGCCTTCGATGGGCATCGGGAAGGCCATGCCCTGGCCGTTCTCGCGTGCGTAGATCGCGACGACGTGGTCGACCGGCACCACGATCTCGCGGGAAACACCGCCGAAGCGGGCCCTGAACTCGACGAACTCGTTGCCCATCTGCAGCGCCGAGGTGGCCTCGAAGCCCACGTTGAGCACGATCTCGTTGTTCTTCACGTACTCCATGGGCACCTGCACCGTGTCGTCCACGTGCACCGCGATGTAAGGCGTGAAGCCATTGTCGGTGCACCAGTCGTGCAGCGCCCGCAGCAGGTACGGGCGGGTGGAGGTGCCCTGGTTGTCTGAAGTCCCGCCCATCGCCGCGATCCTACTTGCGCATCACCTTTTCCGAAGGTGTGAGCGCTTCGATGTAGGCCGGCCGCGAGAAGATGCGCTCGGCGTATTTCAGCAGCGGCACGGCGTTCTTGCTGAGGTCGATACCGTAGTAGTCGAGCCGCCACAAGAGCGGCGCGATGGCCACGTCGAGCATGCTGAAGTCGTCGCCCAGCATGTACTTGTTCTTCAGGAAGATCGGCGCCAGCTGCGTGAGCCGGTCGCGGATCTGGTCGCGGGCCTTCTCCAGCTGCTTCTCGGTGGCCTTGACGCCGCGGCCTTCGAGCAGATTGACGTTGCTGAACAGCTCCTTCTCGAAATTGAAGAGGAACAGCCGCACGCGCGCGCGCGCCACCGGATCACCCGGCATCAGTTGCGGGTGCGGGAAGCGCTCGTCGATGTACTCGTTGATGATGTGGCTCTCGTACAGGATGAGGTCGCGCTCCACCAGGATGGGCACCTCGTTGTACGGGTTCATCAGCGCGATGTCTTCGGGCTTGGCGAAGATGTCGACGTCACGGATCTCAAAGTCCATGCCCTTCTCGAACAGCACGAAGCGGCAGCGGTGCGAATAGGGACAGGTGGTTCCGGAATAAAGCACCATCATGGCGTCAGCCCTTGGTTCAGGTGGGGCCGCAGGGGGCCCCGGAAAAACAGCAAAACGCAGCGGGCACGTATGGCCCCGCTGCGCTCACGCGCCCGGCCGGGTGGCCGGGCCGCACCGCACACTACTTGATGTCCTTCCAGAACGCGGCGTTCAGGCGCCACGCGATGACCGTGAATACCGCCAGGAAAATCAGCACCCACACGCCCAGGCGCACGCGCTCGTTCTGATTGGGTTCACTCATCCATTTCAGGAAGGCCACCAGATCGGCCACCGCCAGGTTGTACTCTGCCTGGTTCAGGGTGCCGGGACTGACTTGCTCGAAGCCTTTGAAGACGTGCACCGTCTTGCTCGGGTCGTGCGGGTCCTTCTCATTGGCGTAGATCGCCTTCTGCTGGCCCTGCAGTTCCCACAGCACGTGCGGCATGCCGACGTTGGGGAAGGCCAGGTTGTTCCAGCCCGTGGCCTTGGTGTCGTCGCGGTAGTAGGAGCGCAGGTAGGTGTAGATGTAATCGGCACCGCTGCCCTGCCCCGGCGCCGAACGCGAGCGGGCCACCAGGGTCAGGTCGGGCGGCAGGGCGCCGAACCATTCCTTGGCGTCCCTGGCGTCGAGCGCAACCTTCATCGTCTCGCCGACCTTGGCCCCGGTGAAGATCAGGTTCTCCTTGATCTGCTGCTCGGTCAGGCCGATATCGCGCAGGCGGTTGAAGCGCATGAACGCCGCCTGGTGGCAGTTCAGGCAGTAGTTGACGAACAGCTTGGCGCCGTTCTGCAGCGCCGCCATGTCGGTGACGCGCTTGTCGGGGAACTTGTCCCAGGTCATGCCGCCACCGGCGGCAAGCGCCGGCGACAGCAGCGCCGTCAGGGTGAGGGTCAGCGTGGCGCCCAGCGCCAGGGCCATCTTGCGGATCAGGGTCTTCATGGTGGTCATTCGCCTCGGGGCCCGGCTCAATGCGGCTGGAAGGTCACGCGGTCGGGCACGGCCTTGAACTCGCCGATGCGGCTCCACCACGGCATGAGCAGGAAGAAGCCGAAGTAGAACATCGTGCCCACCTGCGAGATCAGGGTGCCGATGTCCGAAGGCGGCTTCATGCCGAGGTAGCCGAGGACGACGAAATTGACGACGAAGATGCCGTACAGCACCTTGTTCCAGCTCGGCCGGTAGCGGATCGACTTGACCGGGCTGCGGTCGAGCCAGGGCAGCGGCAGCAGCACCATCACCGCCACGCCCATCACCACCACGCCCCAGAACTTGGCGTCGAAGATCTTGAGGGCGGCGATCAGCACCGCCGCACCCACGAGCACGGCGACCTTCCACTTGCCTGCCAGCCCCCCCTTGAGCACCGCCAGCACCGCGGCCAGCGCCGCCACCACGGCAAAGACGTTGACCATCGGGTCGGTCACGGCGCGCAGCATCGAGTAGTAGGGCGTGAAGTACCACACCGGAGCGATGTGCGCCGGCGTCTGCAGCGGATCGGCCGGGATGAAGTTGTTGTACTCGAGGAAGTAGCCACCCATCTCGGGCATGAAGAAGATGATGGCGGTGAAGATCATCAGGAAGACGCTGACGCCGACGATGTCGTGCACCGTGTGGTACGGGTGGAAGGGCAACGCCGTCGAGCGGGATGCCGGTCTTGGGATCCTTGCGGGCCTTGATCTCCACGCCGTCGGGGTTGTTGGAGCCGACGTCGTGCAGCGCCAGCAGGTGCGCCACCACCAACCCCAGCAGCACCAGCGGAACGGCGATGACGTGGAAGCTGAAGAAGCGGTTCAGCGTGGCATCGCCGACGACGTAGTCGCCGCGGATCAGCAGCGACAGGTCGGGGCCGATGAAGGGGATCGCCGCGAACAGGTTGATGATGACCTGCGCGCCCCAGTAGCTCATCTGGCCCCAGGGCAGCAGGTAACCCATGAAGGCCTCCGCCATCAGGCACAGGAAGATGGCGCAGCCGAAGATCCAGATCAGTTCGCGCGGCTTCTTGTAGCTGCCGTAGATCATGCCGCGCCACATGTGCAGGTAGACGACGATGAAGAAGGCGCTGGCACCGGTGGAATGCATGTAGCGAATCAGCCAGCCCCAGGGCACGTCGCGCATGATGTACTCGACCGACTCGAAGGCCTTGGTGGCATCGGGCTTGTAGTGCATGACCAGGAAGATGCCGGTCACGATCTGCAACACCAGCACCAGCAGCGCCAGCGAGCCGAAGAAGTACCAGAAGTTGAAATTCTTCGGAGCGTAGTACTCCGACATGTGGACCTTGTACGCATCGAACGCGGTGGGGAACCGGTTCTGCAGCCACGTCGTGACCTGCGTGCTCACCGGCGCTCCGGCAGGTGCTTCCTTGAATTCAGCCATCGTGTTGTCCCTGATGTTCCAGTGTTGCTGCCAGCGGGGAGCCGCTTCAGGCCTTCTTGTCCTCGCCGATCAGCAGGACGGTGTCGGACAGGTACATGTGGGGCGGGACTTCCAGGTTGTCGGGCGCGGGCTTGTTCTTGAACACGCGGCCGGCGAGGTCGAAGGTCGACCCATGGCAGGGGCACAGGAAGCCGCCCTGCCAGTCGTCGGGCAGCGAAGGCTGCGCACCCGGCGTGAACTTGTCGCTGGGCGAGCAGCCGAGGTGGGAGCAGATGCCGACGCCGACGAAATATTCGGGCTTGATCGAGCGGTGCTCGTTCTTCGCGTAGGCGGGCGTCGGGTACTGCTTGCGATCGGAAGCGGGGTCGGCGAGTTGGGGTTCGACCGTCTTCAGCGTGGCCAACTGCTCGGGCGTGCGGCGCACGATCCACACCGGCTTGCCGCGCCATTCGACAGTGAGCTTTTCGCCCGGCTGGATGCCGCTGATGTCCACCTGCACCGGCGCACCGGCGGCACGTGCGCGTTCCGAGGGCGCGAAGGTGCTGACGAAGGGCACGGCGACCGCCACGCCCCCCACGGCACCGACGCCGCAAGTGATGGCGATCCACGTGCGCCTGTCCTTGTCGATGCCTGGTTCGAGGGCGGCCCCGCTCGTGGCGTCAATCATGGAGATCCTCTGGATGCTTGGATGGTTCGGGACAACCCGGGATTCTAGCCGAGGCGTCTGACGCGGGCCTGTTGCGCGGCACCCATCGCAGCGCGGCTGAGGCGCCGGCACCTCGCGCCGGGTTCGGGCCTGGCGACTCCAGCCACTATGATGTCGCCGTCTTCATCGAGGGAGCAGACGACATGAGTTTCGCATCGGAGTTCAAGGAGTTCGCACTCAAGGGCAACGTGATGGACCTGGCCGTGGGCGTGATCATCGGCGGCGCCTTCGGCAAGATCGTCGAGTCGATCGTCGGCGACCTGATCATGCCCGTCGTCGGCAAGATCTTCGGCGGGCTGGATTTCGCCAATTACTTCATCCCGCTCGCCGGCCAGACCGCTACGACGCTGGTCGAGGCCAAGAAGGCGGGCGCGGTGTTTGCCTACGGCAACTTCATCAGTGTGGCCATCAACTTCATCATCCTGGCCTTCATCATCTTCATGATGGTCAAGCAGGTGAATCGACTCAAGCGTGCAGCACCACCCGCGCCGCCGGCGCCCCCGGCACCGACGCCGGAAGACGTCCTGCTGCTGCGCGAGATCCGCGACGCGCTGAGGAAGTAGGCCTGCAGCGGCTGGGGACGGCCTCATCGGCGTGCGATGCCGCATACTAGAAATTTGGCCGTGCATCCATGAAGCCGAACCCCGTTCATCGCCTGCCGGTCGCGCTGGAAATGGCCGTCCGGCGCCTCAAGCTCGTGGCACGAGAGGCCGCTGAACGCACGGTCGAAAGCCTGGGCCTGGCGGCGCTGGCGTCTGCCGGCACCCAGCAGCGCGACGGACTGCTGGGCGCCCAGTTCGAGCTCAACCGCAAGTCCGCGATGTTTGCGCTGACTTTCAACGAGGCCTTCGACGAGCGGTTGCTGCGTGAACTGGCCGCCGGCTCGGCCGTCCAGGAGACCGCGGAGCCCGCAGCACCCACGAGGTGGGACAGCCTGAGCCTGGTCGACGACAGCGAGGTGGAAGCCCAGATCTCCGCCGATCGCATGGTCATGGACATCGCGCACGGCTGCGAATGGGAGCTGCGCGAACTGGACGGCTACGTCAGTGCGCTTCTCAGCGATGCCGGCGCACCGATGGAGCGCAACCCACTGAGGCCCGACATCATGGCCCACGCCATGATCCGCGGCATTGCGGCGGTGTCGGAGCGCGCCGAGATCCGTTCGGTCCTGTCGGCCGAGATCAGCCGCTCGTTGGCCGCACTGCTGCCGGCGGCCTACGCCGCCGTGGTGGCCGACCTGCGCAATGCGGGCGTGCAGCCGCTGGGTCTGGCGGTGCGCAGCCGGCACTCCCCCATGGGCGGCGCCGACAGCAGGCACGATACCGCGGGCATGGAGAGCACGTCCGGCGACCGGGCCCTGAGTGGATACGGCCGCCATCCGCAGGGTGGTGCCGACGACGGGGCGGGCGCGCAAGGCGGCCACGGCCCCGCCACGCACTCGGATGCCCTGGCTGGACACGGCGGCACGCCGATCGGCCAGGTCGACCCGGCGCTGATGTCCTTGATGCGTCGCCTCAGTCAAGTCGAGCCCGGCGACAGGGGCGGTCAGGGTGGGCTGGCCTTCCCCGGCAGCCGCGCCAGCGCGGACGCCAGCGGCTTCGACGCCGGGGCCATCGCGCCGCCGCCGAACCTGATTCGCGCCCACCGCGACGAACTGCGCCAGGCGTCGCGCGGCACGCTCGATCACATGGTGATCGATGTCATCGGTTTCCTGTTCGACCAGATCCTGGCCGACCCCAAGGTGCCGCCGCAGCTGGCGCGACAGATCGCGCGTCTGCAGTTGCCCGTGCTGCGCGCTGCCCTTGGCGACCCGAACTTCTTCGCATCGCGCCGCCACCCGGTGCGGCGCTTCGTCAACCGCATCGCCTCGCTCGGCGCGGCCTTCGAGGACTTCGACAGCGAACAGGCGCGCGGCTTCCTGGCCAAGGTCCGCGAGCTCATCCAGGAGGTCGTGGAAGGCGATTTCGACCAGATCGAGACCTACGAGCAGAAGCTGGCCGCGCTGGTCGCCTTCACGGCCGAGCAGGCCAGCAGGGAAGTCCAGGCGCAGGGCGATGCCGCGGCGCTGCTGTCGGAGAAGGAAGACCAGCTGCGGCTGCGCCAGCTCTATGCGCAACAGCTGGAAGGCGACCTGAGGGACGTGGCCGCACCGGCCTTCCTGCGCGATTTCGTCAGCCAGGTCTGGAGTCAGGTGCTGTTGCGCGCCGCCGAGCAGGGCGGCACCGGCGGCGCGCTGGCGCAGCGCCTGCGCCGGGCCGGGAGCGAGTTGTTCCTGAGCGTTCAGCCCAAGGCCACGCCGGCGCACCGCAAGGTCTTCCTGGCCGGGCTCCCCAAGCTGATTCAGGAGCTCAACGAGGGCATGAACCTGATCGGCTGGCCCGAAGCCGAGCGGCGCACATTCTTCGGCCAGCTGATGCCCGCACATGCCGAGGCGCTGAAGAGCACGGCCGTGCGCCAGCTCGACGTCAACCTGATGGCGCGCAAGGTCGAAGGCGCGCTGGAGCGCCCGCTGCCCTCGGAAGCCGAGGTCAAGGCGGCCACGGCGGTGCTGCCGGTGCTGACGGACGAGGTCGTGGTGCCCTCGTTCAGCGCCGACGAGGCGCGGAGGGTCGGCCTGGTCGAAGCAGTCGGCGGTGAACTGGGACGGCAAGGTCGACATCGAAGTCGGTACTGAAGCCGAACCCGAGGGCGCCGATGCCAAGCCGGCGGCCCCGGGGCTGCCGGCCCTGGGTGAACCCGCCGATCCCGTCGAAGGCGTCGCGCTGGTCAACAACGTGCAACTGGGCTTCGCCTACCGGATGCACCTGGGCGGCGAGTGGCAGAAAGTTCGCCTGTCGCACGTGAGCCCGGGGCGCACATTCTTCATCTTCACGCACGGGGCTCGCCACACGCAGGCCGTGTCGCTGACGCAGCGGATGCTGGTGCGGCTGGCCGAAGCCGGCCGCCTGCGCACCTTCGAGAGCGGCTACCTGATCGACCGCGCGACGGCGCGCGCGCGGCGGCAGCTGGCCGCGCTGAGCCCGTCCAGCTAGGCCAGCGCGCGCCCAGCCGCCGCGCCATGTCGAGCGCGGCGATCAGGCTGGCCGGATCCGCACGGCCGCGGCCAGCGATGTCGAAGGCGGTGCCGTGGTCGGGACTCGTGCGCACGAACGGCAGGCCGAGGGTGACGTTGACGCCGTGCTCCACCCCCAGATACTTGACCGGGATCAGGCCGTGGTCGTGCGTCATCGCCACCACGACGTCGAATTCACCGGCATGCCCTGGGGCGTGGCGTGCGCGCATGAACACCGTGTCGGGCGCGAACGGGCCGCTGGCGTCGATGCCTTCGGCCGCTGCAGCCTGCACCGCGGGACCGATGATGCGCAGCTCCTCGTCGCCGAACAGGCCGCCCTCACCGGCGTGCGGGTTCAGCCCGGCGACCGCGATGCGCGGCCGCTGCTGCCCCCAGGCCGCCGCGGCGCGGTGCGCGATGCGCAGCGTCTGCAGCACCGCGTCGAAGGTCACGGCATCGATGGCGCGGCGCAGCGCGAGGTGGATGGTCACGAGCACGACGCGCAGTTCATCGCTGGCCAGCATCATGCGCACCGGCGGCGGCGCCATGCCGGGTTCGGCCGCCAGCGCCTGCAGCATCTCGGTGTGACCGGGATACGGCACGCCGGCAGCGGCAAGCGCCTCCTTGTGGATCGGCGCCGTGACGATCGCCGCGGCCGCGCCGCCCTGCACCAGCGTCACGGCGTGTTCGATGCAGCGCGCGGCGGCGGCGCCGCAGAGTGCGTCGATGCGGCCCCAGCGGCAGGTCGGCCAGCCCCGCCGGCAGGCGCGGGCGGGGCCAGCACCGGCAGGCAGCCGGGCGGCACGGCAAGGGTGTCGGCAGGGTGCTCGATGACGGCCGTCATCGGCGCGCCGGCGCGGCGCAACACGGCGGGGTCGCCCACCACCACGGCGTCACGCAACTCACCGCGCTCGAAGGCGCGCACGATGATTTCGGGGCCGATGCCGGCGGCGTCGCCCATCGTCACCAACAAGGGCTTCATGGCGCGCCTTTCATGCCGGGTTCTCGATCTCGATGAACGCATGCTCGAGCCCGAAGTGCTGCGCCAGTTCGGCGGCCACCGCCGGCGCACCATAGCGCTCGGTCGCGTGATGGCCGCAGGCCAGGAAGGCGACGCCGGTCTCGCGCGCCAGGTGGGCCTGCGGCTCCGAGATCTCGCCGGTCAGGAAGGCGTCGGCGCCGGCGGCGATGGCAGCCTCGAAGTAGGCCTGCGCGCCACCGCTGCACCAGGCCACGCGGCGCAGCGGCCGGCCGTCGCCGGGCACGACCACGGCGCCGCGCCCGAGTTGCAGGCGCACGGCCTGTACCAGCGCGGCCAAGGTCGCCGGCCGCCGGCCCGATGAAGCCCAGCTCCTGCTCGCCGAAGCGCGCGTCGGCCGCAAGCCCCAGACGCCGCCCGAGCTGCGCGTTGTTGCCCAGTTCGGCATGGGCGTCCAGCGGCAGGTGGTAGGCGAACAGGTTCACGTCGTGCGCCATCAACCGCGCCACGCGCGCCTTGAGCCAGCCCGTCAGGCGCGCCGTCCTGGCCGCGCCAGAACAGGCCGTGGTGCACCAGCAGCGTGTCGGCGCCGGCGGCAATCGCGGCGTCGATGAAGGCCAGGCTCGCCGTCACGCCCGAAGCGACGCGCCGCACCTCGCGCCGGCCCTCGACCTGCAGGCCGTTCGGCCCATAATCCTTGAAACGCCTCCGGCCGCAGCAATTCTGCAGGCGGGCCTCGACTTCGTCTTGATCGGCCATGTGCCGATTCTGCCCAGGCCCGAGCCATGTGGCGCAGAACCTGGCTCGTCTTCTCGCAGGCCGTCACGGTGGCCGTGGCGGTGCTGTTCGTGGTGCTGACACTCAAGCCCGAATGGCTGCCGCGCGGCGGCGCGCGGCCCGCGGTGCTGCCCGCGCCGACACTGGTGCAGGCGCGCCGGCGCCGGCCGCGCGCCGCCAGCGGCGCGGCAAGCAGCGGCTACGCGCCGGCGGCGCGCGCGGCCGCGCCGGCGGTGGTCAGCGTCACCGCCACGCAGATGCGAGGCGCAACCCGCACGCCGACGACCCGCGCTTCCGCTTCTTCTTCGGCGACGGCCCGCCGAGCGCAGCAGGCGCAGATCGGCCTGGGCTCGGGCGTGATCGTCTCGCCCGAGGGCTACCTGCTCACCAACCACCACGTGGTCGACGGACGCCGACCGAAATCGAGGTGCAGCTCGCCGACGGCCGCCAGGCGCGCGCACGGCTGGTCGGCAGCGACCCCGAGACCGACATCGCGGTGCTCAAGATCGACCTCGACGGCCTGCCCGTGGTGACGCTCGGCGACGTGCGCGCGCTGCAGGTGGGCGACGCGGTGCTGGCCATCGGCAACCCCTTCAACGTCGGCCAGACGGTGACGGCAGGCATCGTCAGCGCGCTGGACCGCAACCAGCTCGGGCTCGTCGCCGTTCCAGAACTTCATCCAGACCGACGCCGCCATCAACCCCGGCAACTCGGGCGGCGCGCTGGTGAACGCGGCCGGGCAGCCTGGTGGGCATCAACACCGCGATCTTCTCGCGCACCGGCGGCAGCATGGGCATCGGCTTCGCGGTGCCGGTGGACACGGCGCGCGCAGGTGATGGAGGCGCTGGTCGCGCGGCGGCAGCGTGCGCCGCGGCTGGATCGGCGTGGAGCCGCGCGACCTGACGGCCGAGCTCGCCGAGAGCCTGGAGCTGCCGGTGAAGAGCGGCGTGCTGATCACCGGCGTGCTGCAGGACGGCCCGGCCGCGCGCGGCGGCATGCGGCCGGGCGACGTGGTCGTGCAGCGTGGGCGACACCCGGTCAGCAACACCGGCGAGTTGCTGGCGGCCGTGGCGGCGCTGGAGCCGCAGAGCCCGTCGACCCTGACGGTGCTGCGGGGCCAGCAGACGCTGGAGTTGCCGATCGTGGCCGCCGAACGGCCCCGCGTGATGCGGCAGGGCGAACGCGGCGCTGCGCGAGGCCGGCCTGCGGCCCCGGCTGAGCGACGCCGGCGGCGCTACAGCATCAGCGCCAGCCGCTCGAGGATCAGCACCGCGAAGAAGCCCAGCGCGGCGATCACCGTCCACTTGACGATGACGATGCCGCGCCGGCGCCACACGCACCTGGTTGGTGCCGATGTACATCGCGAAGCACAGCAGGCCGGCCACCAGCAGCAGGCCGAAGACGAGGCGGAAGACAGCATGGGTCGGGCACCGGGCTCCGCAGCGGCCTCACCAGGCCGGCGCCAGTTCGGCGAAGCCGCGCGGCGCATCGGCCTCGCGCTCGAAGCGTGACGACTTCGTACGCCGATGCGTCGGCCAGCAGCTTGCGCAGCAGCTTGTTGTTCAGCGCGTGGCCGCTCTTGAAGGCGGTGTAGCTGGCCAGCAGCGGCTTGCCGGCGATGTGCAGGTCGCCGATGGCGTCGAGGATCTTGTGCTTGACGAACTCGTCGTCGTAGCGCAGGCCGTCGGCGTTGAGCACCCGGTAGTCGTCGACGACGATCACGTTGTCCATGTTGCCGCCCAGGCCCAGGCCGCGCGCGCGCATCATCTCCACGTCCTTGGTGAAGCCGAAGGTGCGGGCGCGCGCGATGTCGCGCTTGTACTGGCCGCGAGCCGAAGTCGAACTCCACGCGCTGGCCGGTGGCGTCCACCGCCGGGTGGTCGAACTCGATCTCGAAGCTGAGCTTGTAGCCGTGGTAAGGCTCCAGCCGCGCCCACTTCAGCGCTGGCGCCTTCGCCTTCGCGGACCTCCACCGGCTTCTTCACGCGCAGGAAGCGCTTGGGCGCGTTCTGCAGCTCGATGCCCGCGCTCTGCAGCAGGAAAACGAAGCTCGCCGCCGAGCCGTCGAGGATGGGCACCTCTTCGGCGGTGATGTCGACATACAGGTTGTCCAGCCCCAGGCCGGCGCAGGCCGACATCAGGTGCTCGATGGTCTGCACCTTGGGCGCGCCGGGGTCGCCGCCGGGGCTGATGGTGGTGGCCATGCGCGTGTCGCTGACCGCGGTGGCGTTGACCGGGATGTCCACCGGCACCGGCAGATCGACGCGACGGAAGACGATGCCGGTGTCCGGCGGCGCCGGGCGCAGCGTGAGCTCGACCTTCTGGCCGCTGTGCACGCCCACGCCGACGGCGCGGGTGAGCGACTTGAGGGTGCGTTGCTGGATCATGCCGCGATTGTCTTGCGAATCGACCGCGCTAGCCGGGCGTGTGGACGGCGCGCCGCGCGCGCACGGCTTGCGCCAGCGAACGCAGCACCGGCTCGGTCTGCGCCCATGAAATACAGGCGTCGGTGATCGACACGCCGTGGCGCAGCGGATGGCCCGGCACCAGGTCCTGCCGTCCTTCCTCGAGGTGACTCTCGATCATCACGCCGATGATGCGCCGGTCGCCTGCCGCGACGCGTTGCGCGATGTCGGCGGCGACCTCGACCTGGCGCCTGTGCTGCTTGGCACTGTTGGCATGCGAAACGTCGATCATGACCTGCTCGGGCAGGCCGGCGCCGCGCAACACGGCGCAGGCCGCATCGACCGCCTCGGCGCCGTAGTTCGGATGCCTGCCGCCGCGCAGGATGACGTGGCAGTCGTGGTTGCCGCGGGTCTCGAAGATCGCGGCCTGCCCCATCTTGGTCATGCCCATGAAGGCATGCTGCGCCGCGGCGGCCACGATCGCGTCGGCGGCGATCTTCACGCCACCATCGGTGCCGTTCTTGAAGCCCACGGGGCAGCTCAGGCCCGACGCCAGCTGGCGGTGACTCTGGCTCTCGGTCGTGCGCGCGCCGATGGCACCCCAGGCGACGAGGTCGCTGATGAACTGCGGGCTCAGCAGGTCCAGGAATTCGGCACCCACCGGCAAGCCCCTCTCGACGATCTGCAGCAGCAGGCGGCGCGCTCGTTCGAGCCCTTCGTTGATGGCGAAGCTGCCGTCCAGCCGCGGGTCGTTGATGTAGCCCTTCCAGCCCACGGTGGTGCGCGGCTTCTCGAAGTACGTGCGCATGACCACCAGCAGCGCGTCGGCCAGCGGCTCGGCGGCAGCCTGGAGCCGGGCCGCGTAGTCCAGCGCCTGGTCGTGATCATGGATGGAACAAGGCCCGACGACGACGATGAGCCGGTCGTCCAGGCCGTGCAGGACGCGTGCGATCGCAGCGCGGCTGCGCTCGACGAGGCCCAGCGTGGCCTCGGAGCCCGGCAGCTTCTCCAGCAGCAGCGCCGGCGTGATGAGCGGGCGCACGGCCCCGATGCGCGTGTCGTCGGTGCGCGTGCTGTCGCGCGTGGCGGGGAGTCTGCGGGCTTCGCGGTCGCGCAGGGAAGCGCCGGCGTCTGTGTCGTCCATGCCCGAATTGTCGCGTGATCCGGCGCGCCGCTGTCCGGGTCTCCTTGGCCGCGCAGGGGTGCGCCGTCAGGCGGTGTGCCCGCTGGCGCGCGCCTGTTGCGCCACGACGGTGCTCGTGCGGGTGTAGTGCTCTTCGAGCAGTCGCACCGCGTCGTCCGCACGACCGTCGATGGCGGCCTCGAAGATGGCCACGTGCTCGGCGTGCTCGTTGCGCGAGCTGAAGCTCAGCCCGGCGGCGACCTGGCGGAAACGGTAGGCCTCGTCGGCCAGGCTGTCGCAGAACGCCCGCAACCAGCGCGACGGACAGCGTGCCAGCAGCGTGCGGTGAAAGTCGCGGTGCAGCGCTTCCCAGGCCGGGTTGGGTGCGTAGTGATCTGCCGACAGCGAACGCGGTGTGCGGGACAGGCGGTGCACCTGCAGCACGAGCTGGTCCTCCCAGGCGACGTCCCGGTGCTCGATCGACTCGCGCAGTGCGAGCCCCTCCAGTTGCACGCGGTTGCGCGTGAGGATCGGCAGCTCGTTCCACTGCAACGGTGCGACGCTGAAGCCCCGCTGGTCGGTCCGGGCCACCAGGCCTTCGGCCGACAGGCGGTTCAAGGCCTCCCGCAGCGGGCTCGCCCCCACGCCGTAGCGGAGGCACATGGCCTCGACGCGCAGCTTGCTGCCCGGAGGCAACAGCCCTTGGGTGATGTCGGCGCGCAAGCGCTCGTGGACCGCGCTGGCGCGCGTGGTGCCGTTCGTCGTGGCGTCGACGTCGCCGGCAGCGATCCGAAGGGCGGGTTTGCGGGCCATGTGAATGGTCATTCGGGATAACACCGAGTCCTGCGCAATCGATGATTGGCGGCAGTGGCGACTTTGTCGATTATATTGACCATTGCTCCACAAAATCGCGGATTCCCCATGAAGGCTGTCATTGCATTGGCGCTTGCCGCGCTCGCCCTCGTTGCCCCCGCACAGGCGGCCTTCCCGGACAAGCCGGTGAAGCTCGTCGTTGCCTTTGCGCCCGGCAGTTCCACCGACATCGTCGCCCGGCTGCTGGCCGAGCAGATGAGCGCCTCGATGGGCCAGACCGTGGTCATCGAGAACAAGCCCGGGGCCGGCGGCAACATCGCCACGCAGGCCGTGATGGCCGCGCCGGCCGACGGCTACACGCTGCTGTTCCACAGCGTGGCCTACGCCGTGAACCCGTCGCTGTTTGCCAACGCCGGCTACGACGCGCTGAAGGATCTGCAGCCGGTGGCCATGGCGGCGGTCACGCCCAACCTGCTCTACGTGCACCCGGACGTCAAGGCCAACGACGCTGGCCGAGTTGCTGGCACTGGCGCGGACCAGCAAGCTGGCCTATGCCTCGTCGGGCAACGGCACGACCACGCACCTGGGCGCCGAGTGGCTGTTCCGCGCATTGGCCAAGGTGGACATCACGCACGTGCCCTTCCAGCCGGCCGCCGCCACCAACGCGGTGGTCAGCGGCCAGGTGCCGATCGCCAGCACCTCCATGCCGCCGGCGGTGCCCTTTGCCAAGAGCGGCAAGGTGCGGCCGATCGCGGTGATGTCGCTCAAGCGCAGCCCGGCGCTGCCCGACGTGCCCACGGTGGCCGAGCTCGGCTACCCCGGCTTCGAGGCCAACACCTGGTTCGCGATCTTCGCGCCCGGCCAAGACGCCGGCCGCGGTGCTCGACCGGCTCAACGCCGAGGTCAACAAGGCGCTGGCCGTCAAGAGCGTGAACGAGCGCTTCGAGGCGCTGTCGCTGGAGGCGCAGCGCCTGGACCGCGCGGCGCATGCGCAGCTACGTCGAAAGCGAAGTCGCCAAGTGGGGCAAGCTGGTCAAGGACATCGGCGTCAAGGTCGAGTGACGCGCCGGGAGCATCGATGAGACTCGTGAGCTTTCGCGCCGCGCAAGGCGCCGACCTGGGGCGTGCTGGTCGCCGGCGGCGTGGTGGGCGCGGCCCCCGGCGTCCGGGCTGACCGCCCGATGCCATGCCGGGCACGCTGGCCGGCGTTCATCGAGCTGTGCGTGCAGCACGCCGGTGCTGCGTGGGGCCGTGGCGGCAGCGGCGACCGCCGCCGGCGCGACCGCACGCCGCTGGCCGCCTGGCGCTGCTGCCCTGCGTGCCGCGACCCGGCAAGATCATCTGCCTGGGCGTGAACTATCGACGACCATGCCAAGGAGGGCGGCAACACGGTGGCCGACTACCCGGCGCTGTTCCTGCG
Source organism: uncultured beta proteobacterium (assembly GCA_963717575.1). Classification (GTDB taxonomy): domain Bacteria; phylum Pseudomonadota; class Gammaproteobacteria; order Burkholderiales; family Burkholderiaceae_C; genus Rubrivivax. The sequence continues at coordinate 52,724 of CAVQWK010000046.1, forward strand.
CTGCAGCCACCTCGTTGCTGGCGCATGGCGCGCCGCTGCGCGTGCCCGCCGTGTCGAGCAAGCTCGACTACGAGGCCGAGCTGGCGCTGGTCATCGGCCGCCGGGCGCGCTATGTCGGCGAGGCCGACGCGCTGGCAGCACGTGTTCGGCTACGCCTGCTTCAACGACGCCACGCTGCGCGACTACCAGCGCAAGACGACGCAGTGGACCATCGGCAAGAACTTCGACGCCACCGGCGGCTTCGGGCCCTGCCTGGTGACGGCCGACGAACTGCCGCCCGGCTGCGTGGGCCTGCACATCGAGAGCCGCCTCAACGGCCAGGTGATGCAGAGCGCCACCACGTCGGACATGGTGTTCGGCGTGGCGCGCACGATCTCGCTGCTGAGCGAGTGCCTCACGCTCGAGCCCGGCGACGTGGTGGTGATGGGCACGACCGGCCGGCGTCGGCTATGCGCGCACGCCCCCGGTGTGGATGAAGGCCGGCGACACGATCGAGATCGAGATCGAGCGCATCGGCATGCTCAGCAACCCCGTGACGGCCTGAAGCCATGCGCAACATCGCACCTCGACAACATCACGCAGGCCGCCGCCGCCAGCTTCGCGGGCGTGCCCGACGGGCGCCGGCGCGAACTGCTGCAGCACTGGTGCAGCACCTGCACGGCTACGCCAAGGCAACGAAGCTCACGCATGCCGAGTGGCGCGCCGCGCTGGCCTTCCTGCACCGCGTCGGCGACATCAGCAACGACAGCCGCAGCGAGTTCTGCCTGCTGTCCGACGTGCTGGGCCTGTCCAGCCTGGTGGATCTGCTGGGCAGCGCACCGGGCGCCACACCGGGCAGCGTGCTCGGGCCCTTCCACACCGCGGGTTCGCCGTGGAAGGGCAACCCGGCAGACCTGACGGCGGGCAACGCCGGTGAAGTGGTGCTGATGCGCGGCCGGGTACTGGGCGTGGACGGCCAGCCGGTGCCGCAGGCCACCCTCGACTTCTGGCAGAACGCCGCCAACGGCCTGTACTGGCAGATGGACCCCACGCAGCCGCAAGACAACCTGCGCTGTCAGCTCAAAGTGGACGAAGCCGGGCGCTTCGCCATCCGCACCATCCGGCCGCGGCCCTACCAGATCCCCACCGACGGCCCGGTGTGGCACGACCTGGTCGGCCCTGCCGGCCGCAGCGCCTGGCGGCCGGCGCACGTGCACCTCATCGTCAGCGCGCCCGGGCTACCGCACCCTGGTCACCGAGCTCTTCGACGCCGACGACCCGTACCTCGACAGCGACGCCGTGTTCGGCGTGCGCGAGGCGCTGGTGCGGCGATACCAGCGTTGGCGGCGGCGACGTGCCGGTGATGGAGATCGACCTCGTGCTCGGCACCCGGAGACGCCCTGCAACCCACGAAGGAGACACGAGCATGGACCGCCGATCGATGTTCAACACCACGGCCACCATGGCCGTGGGCGCCGTGGCCGGCTGCGCCCTGCCCGGCGCCAGGCGCAGAGGGCGTCAAGACGCCGTTCAACGTGCCCGCCACCTTCGTGCCGATCGTCGGCAGCGACATGCATGTTCCCGGTGCGGCGCATCTACTGCATCGGCCGCAACTACGCGCGCGCATGCGCGCGAGATGGGCATCGGACCCGACGCGCGAGCCGCCGTTCTTCTTCCAGAAGCCCACCGACGCGATCCAGAACGTCGCGCCCGGGCACGGTGGCCGACCACCCCTACCCGACGCTGACGAAGAACTACCACTACGAGGTCGAACTGGTCGCCGCGCTGAACAAGGGCGGGCGCAACATCCCGATCGCCAAGGCGCTGGAGCATGTCTATGCCTACGCGCTCGGCCTGGACATGACGCGGCGCGACCTGCAGCGCGCCATGGGCGACGAGAAGAAGCCCTGGGAGATCGGCAAGAGCTTCGACATGTCGGCGCCGATCGGCCCGCTGCACCTGGCCGGCGCAGACCGGCCGCTTCACGAAGGGCGCGCATCTGGCTCAAGGTCAACGGCCAGCTCAAGCAGAACGCCAATCTCAACCAGATGATCTGGAACGTGGCCGAGCAGATCAGCCAAGCTGTCGCGAGGCCTTCGAGCTGATGCCCGGCGACATCATCTATTCGGGCACGCCGGAGAACGTCGGCCCGGTGGTGCGCGGCGACGTCATCGAATGCCACATCGACGGCCTGCCCAACCTCAGCGTGAAGATCGTCTGAAGCCGAGCATGCACGCGCCGTAGAACCTGATCCAGTCCAGGCCGCCCGAGCCGGCGGCGAGGAAGGACGGGGACGTCCTGTCGAGCGGCGGCATGCGGCGCTCGTGCGGCATGGCGCGTGTCAGCGCTAAGAAAACCCTAAGCCCGCGATGCGAGGATCCTTCTCAAAGGAACCCGCATGAACCCGCAACCCCTCTCGCAGCGCGCAAGCCGCACCGCCACGCTGATCGGCATCACGACGCTACTGAACTGCCTCGGCGCTGCAGCCGCGACGCCGGCCGAACTGCTGGCCGGCTACACGCGCCGCCGCTGGCGAGGCCCCCAGCTCGGCGCCGCGGCGAGCAGTTCTTCACGACGCCCCAGGGCCGCGCCTGGAGTTGCGCCTCGTGCCACGGCGCAGTGCCCACGCAGACCGGCAACCACGCGTCCACCGGCAAGCCGATCGGAGCGCTGGCCCCGGCGTTCAACGCGCAGCGCTTCAGCGATGCCGCCAAGGTGGAGAAGTGGTTCCGCCGCAACTGCAACGACGTGCGTGGGCCGCGAGTGCAGCGCCGGCCGAGAAGGCCGACGTGCTGAGCCTGGTTGATCGACGCTCAAGCCATGACGCGCCACCGGCATCGCGATGACACCTCGATGCCCGCTCGCCTTGCCTGCGCGTCGGTCGCCTGGCTGCTGGGCCTGGCGCCTGCCGCCAGCGCTGCCTCGGCGCCGACGACCGGCGCAAGCCGCACCGCGTGCCGCTGTTGCCCGAGTACGCGCAGGAATGCGCGCGCCTGCCACCTGGCCTACCCGCCCGGCCTGCTGCCGGCGGCCTCGTGGCAGCGGCTGATGGACAACCTGCCGCGCCACTACGGCACCGATGCCTCGCTCGATGCCGACGACCGCCAGGCGAGCTGTCGGCCTGGCTGGAGGCGCAATGCCGGCACCGGCAAGCGCGCGCGCGAGCCGCCGCCGCGAAGACCGCATCACCCGCGCCGCATGGTTCCTGCGCGAGCACGACGAGGTGCCGCCGCCGACCTGGAAGCTGCCGGCGGTGAAGAGCGCCGTCCAACTGCAGCGCCTGCCATACCCGAGCCGACCAAGGAGATTTCAGTGAACGTTCACATCCGCATCCCCCGCTGATCAGCACCGCGCCGACCGACACCGCGACACGCCGCGTGCTGGTCTGGGACGCGCCGGTGCGCGTCTTCCACTGGCTGATGGTGCTGAGCTTTGCCGGCGCCTACCTCACCGCCGAGAGCGAGCGCTGGCGCCTGCTGCACGTGACGCTGGGCTACACGATGGCCGGCCTGGTGGCCTTTCGCATCCTGTGGGGCCTGGTCGGCACGCGCCAGCGCGCTTCGCGCAGCTTCGTGCGCGGCCCGGCCGCGGTGGCGCGCTACCTGCGGCGCGCTGCTGCGCGGCCGGCCCGAACACCACGCCGGCCACAACCCGGCCGGCGCGCTGGCCATCGTGGCCATGCTGGCGCTGACGCTGGCCGTCGCCGCGTCGCGGCTGGTCGGCTCTACAACGAGCTCGGCGGCGACTGGCTCGAAGAAGTGCACGAAGGTCGCCGCCAACGCTGATGCTGGCGATCGTCGGCGTGCACGTGGCCGGCGTGCGTGCTGGCAGCAGCTGGCTGCACCGCGAGAACCTGGTCGGCGCGATGGTCAACGGCCGCAAGGCGGCGCGCCCGCAGGACGCCATCCGCAGCGCCTGGCGCAGCGTGGCCGCGCTGATGCTGGTGGCGGTGCTGGGCTTCTGGTGGCTGCAGTGGCAGGCCGCGCCGGCCGGCGGCTGCCGGCGCCGCTGCGGCGCCGAGCCGCAGCACCACGATCGGGACGACGACTGACGTGACGGCGCGGCGACCGACAATCCGCCCCATGCGCATCCTGCTGGCCGAAGACGACCCGCTGCTCGGCGACGGCCTGCGCGCCGGCCTGCGCCAGCACGGCTTCAGGTCGACTGGGTGCGCGACGGCGTCGCCGCCGAGCGCGAGTTGCGCGCCGAGCACTATGCCGCCGCGGTGCTCGATCTGGGCCTGCCGCGGATGGACGGCATGGACGTGCTGGCCGCCGTGCGCCGCGCCGGCGTGACGCTGCCGGTGCTGGTGCTGACGGCGCGCGACGCGGTGCCCGACCGCATCCGCGGCCTCGACCTCGGCGCCGACGACTACGTGCGTCAAGCCGGTCGACCTGCACGAACTGGCGCGCGGCTGCGCGCGCTGGTGCGCCGCGCCCATGGCCAGCCGCAGGAACGCCTGCAGGCGCAGGACGTGGTGCTCGACCCGGCCGCGCGCGCGGTGCACGCAGGCCGGCCTGCCGGTGGCGCTGTCGACGCGCGAATTCGACCTGCTGCAGGCGCTGATGCTGAATGCCGGCCGCGTGCTGTCGCGCGAGCAGCTCGAGCAGCATCTGTACAGCTGGGGCCAGGAGGTCGAGAGCAACGCGGTCGAGGTGCATGTGCACCACCTGCGGCGCAAGCTCGGGCCGCGGCCTGATCCAGACGGTGCGCGGCGTCGGCTACATGCTGCTGCGCGACACCGCCGCGCCGATGACAGCCGGCTGCCGCGCTCGCTGCAGGGCGGCTGCTGCTGCTGGTGCTGGGCCTGGTGGCCGCGGTCTGGCTGGCGCACGGCGGCCCTGACCTGGCTCGACGTGCGCCACGAGCTCGACGAGCTGCTCGACGGCCACCTGGCGCAGGCGGCGGCGCTGCTGGTGGTGCAGCAGGCGCGGCGAGATCGAGGACGACGACAGCGCGCATCGACGCGCCGACGCTGCACCGCTATGCGCCGAAGGTGGCCTTCCAGGTGTTCCACGAAGGCCGGCTGGTGCTGCGCTCGGCCAACGCGCCGGCGGCGCCGATGGCTGCGCGCCGGGCCAGCGCTTCAGCAGACCGGGCTTCCGGACGGTGCGCATCGCCGGCACCGACTGGCGCGTGTTCGCCGCCCACGGCGCCGAGCGCGACGTGCAGGTCTACGTCGGCGAGCAGCTGACGCTCGCGCGACGTCGATCCTGTGGGCCGTGCTGCGCAGCACGCTGTAGCCGATGGCGGTGGCGTTGCCGCTGCTGGCGCTGGCGGTCGTGGTGGGCCGTGCACCGCGGCCTGGCGCCGCTGCGCCGCCTGGGCGCACGCTGGCCGGCGCGCCAGCCCGCAGCGCTGCAGCCGGTGGTGCTGGACGGCGCGCCGTCGGAGATGAAGCCGATGGTCGAGGCGCTGAACGGCCTGTTCGGCGCGCATCGCGGCGCTGATGGAAGTCCGAGCGCCGCTTCACCGCCGATGCGGCGCACGAACTGCGCACGCCCATCGCCGCCATCCGCGCCCAGGCCCAGGTGGCGCTGGCCGAGACCGACGACGCCTTGCGCCGCCACGCGCTGCAGGCCACGCTGCAGGGCTGCGACCGAGCCGACGCGGCTGGTCGAGCAGTTGCTGACGCTGTCGCGGCTCGAAGCCGGCAACGCGCCGGCGCTGGCCGCACGCTGGACCTGGTCGGCGCTGGTGCGCCGCGTGGTCGCCGAGCTGGCGCCGCAGGCCCTGCGACAAGCACCAGACCATCGAACTGGAAGCCGAGCCGACGCTGCCCGGTGAAGGGCGAGGCGACGCTGCTGGCGGTGCTGGTGCGCAACCTGGTCGACAACGCCGTGCGCTACAGCCCGCCAGGCGCAAGCGTGCAGGTTGCGCGTGCGGCGCGCAGGCGCGCGGTGCAGCTGACGGTCGAGGACAGCGGCCCGGGCCTGGCCGACGCCGACCTGCAGCGCCTGGGCGAGCGTTTCTACCGCGTGCTCGGGCAGCGGCGAGGGCGGCAGCGGCCTGGGCTGGTCGATCGTGCGGCGCATCGCCGAGGTGCTGCGCCTGGACATCGAGACCCGGCGCACAGCACGGCGCTCGGCGGCTTGGCGGTGCAGGTGTCGGCACCGGCGGCATCGGAGCCGCACGGTGGAGCCACCTCGCTCTGACCAAAGGCGAGCGGCACAGGGATGCCGCTCGCCGGCCCTCAATCCGCCTGCTTGCGCAGGAACGCCGGGATCTCGATCTCGTCCATGCCGTTGCTGGCCAGCGCGTCGACCTTGGCCGCGGCCTGGCTGCGCGCGCTGCGCCAGACGCTCGGGGTGTTGAGCCCCGTGTAGTCGTGCGCCGGCGACGCGGCCCCGGCCGTGGCCTGGCTCGGCTGCGCCACCTGGTTCAGGATCGGCAGGTTGTCGGTGCCGGTGCGCAGCACCTGCGGCTGCACCACGCTCAGCGGCGGGGCGATGCGGGTGTCGCGGCTTTCCGACCTCCGGATCGAGCTCAGCCCGGTGGCGATGACGGTCACGCGCAGCTGGTCGCCCAGGGATTCGTCGTAGGCCGTGCCGTAGATCACGTGCGCGTCGTCGGCGGCGTAGCGGCGGATGGTGTTCATCGCGTTGCGGCTCTCGGCCAGCTTGAAGGTGGCCTTGCTCGCCGCGATCAGCACCAGCACGCCGCGCGCCCCGACTGAGGTCGATGCCCTCGAGCAGCGGGCAGGCGACCGCCAGGTCGGCAGCCTTGGTGGCGCGGTCCGGGCCGCCGGCCGTGGCGGTGCCCATCATCGCCTTGCCGGGCTCGCTCATCACGGTCTTCACGTCTTCGAAGTCGACGTTCACCAGACCCGGGATGTGGATGATGTCGCTGATGCCGCCCACGGCGTTCTTCAGCACGTCGTTGGCGTGCGCGAAGGCCTGTTCCTGCGTCACGTCGTCGCCCATCACCTCGAGCAGCTTCTCGTTGAGCACGACGATGAGGCTGTCGACGTTCGACTCGAGTTCGGACACCCCTTCATCGGCCTGCTTGCCGCGGCGCCGGCCCTCGAATTCGAACGGCTTGGTCACCACGCCGACGGTCAGGATGCCGAGTTCCTTGGCCGCGCGCGCGATCACCGGGGCGGCGCCGGTGCCGGTGCCGCCGCCCATGCCGGCGGTGATGAACAACATGTGCGCGCCGGCGATCGACTCCTTGATGCGGTCCACCGCCTCCTGCGCCGACTGGCGGCCCATCTCGGGCTTGCTGCCGGCACCCAGGCCGGTCTGGCCCAGCTGCACCAGCGTGCCGGCGCTGCTGCGGTGCAAGGCTTGCGCGTCGGTGTTGGCGCAGATGAACTCGACGCCCTGCACGCCCTGCGAGATCATGTGCTCGACGGCGTTGCCGCCGCCGCCGCCGACGCCGATGACCTTGATCTGCGTGCCTTGGTCGAACTCTTCGATCATTTCAATGGGCATGGGAGCCTCCTGGTAAAAGTTGCAGTTGCCAAACAAGTTGCCGGGGAAACGGGGCTTCGCGGCGAGCCCCTTGCTTGAAAAACAAAGTGGTTCATGGTTCAGAAGTTGCCGAGAAACCAGTCCTTGGCGCGGCCGACGAGGTTCTTCACCGACCCCGCCTGCTGCCGCCGCCCGATGGCCGCGGGCCCGCGCCTGGCGCGCCTCTTCCAGCAGGCCCATCACGGTGGCCGAGCGCGGGTTGGCCACCATGTCGAACAGCGCGCCGTGGTACGTGGGCAGGCCCTTGCGCACGGGCTTGAGGAAGATGTCCTCGCCCAGCTCCACCATGCCCGGCATCACCGCCGAGCCGCCGGTGAGCACGATGCCGCTGGACAGCAGTTCCTCGTAGCCGCTCTCGCGGATGACCTGGTGCACCAGCGAGAAGATCTCCTCGACGCGCGGCTCGATCACGCCGGCCAGCGCCTGGCGGCTGACAGCAGGCGCGGCGCGCGGTCGCCGAGGCCCGGCACCTCGACCTGCTCGCTCGGGTCGGCCAGCAACTGCTTGGCCACGCCGTGCTCGACCTTGATCTCCTCCGCGTCCTTGGTGGGCGTGCGCAGCGCCATCGCGATGTCGCTGGTGATCAGGTCGCCGGCGATCGGGATCACCGCGGTGTGGCGCACGCTGCCGTCGGTGTAGATCTGCACGTCGGTGGTGCCGGCGCCGATGTCGACCACCGCCACGCCCAGGCTCTTCTCGTCGTCGGTCAGCACCGCGGCGGCGCTGGCGCTGGGGTTCAGCACCAGGCGCTCCACTTCCAGGCCGCAGCGGCGCACGCACTTCAGGATGTTCTCGGCCGCGCTCTGCGCGCCGGTGACGATGTGCACCTTGACCTCGAGCCGGCTGCCGCTCATGCCGATGGGCTCCTTGACCTCGTGGCCGTCGATCACGAACTCCTGCGGCTCCACCAGCAGCAGGCGCTGGTCGTTGGGGATGTTGATGGCCTTGGCGGTCTCGACGACGCGCGCCACGTCGACCGGCGTGACCTCGCGGTTGTCGCGCACGATGACCATGCCGGTGGAGTTCTGGCCGCGGATGTGGCTGCCGGTGATGCCGGTGTAGACGCGGTCGATCTTGCAGGCGGCCATCATCTCGGCCTCCTTCAGCGCCTGCTGGATGCTCTGCACGGTGGCGTCGATGTTGACCACCACGCCGCGCTTGAGGCCATGCGTCGGGCGCCACGCCCAGGCCGGCCACGCGCAGCTCGCCGCCGGGCATGACCTCGGCCGCCACCACCATCACCTTGGCGGTGCCGATGTCCAGTCCGAAGACCATATCCTTGTATTCCTTGGCCATGGCGTTCCTTGACTCTTTCGCTCATTTGTCTTGGTTGCGCGGCGCCGTGCTCGCCTGCGGGTGGGGACGGTGGTGGTGACGCCGCGCAGGCGCACGGCGTAGCCGTCGGCGTGGCGCAGGTCGGCGGATTCGAGCGGCCGCTGTTACGCGCGGTGACCTGGGCCACCGTGCGCACGAAGCGCTCGGTGCGCGCCAGGAGCTCGTCGTCGCTGCCTCGGCCGAGTTCGATCACGGCGCCGCTGTCGAGCTCGGCGCGCCAGGAGCCGCGGCCCGACAGGTCAGCCGCTCGACGTGCAGGTCAGCCGCGCGCAGCACCGGCTGCAGCCGGTGGTACAGCGCCAGCATCTGCGCGGCGCTGCCTTCGGGGCCGTGCAGGCGCGGCAGGCCTCGTCCTCGACGTCGCCGACGTTGGCCTCGAAGACTTCGCCGAAGCTGTTCACCAGCTTGTCGTTGCCGTCGTCGGGGACCCACAGCGCGCCGGCCCGGTGCTCCTCGAGGTGCACCGCCAGCCGGTCGGGCCAGACGCGGCGCACCACGGCGCGGCGCACCCAGGGCACCGACTCGAAGGCGGCGCGGCCTTGCTGCAGGTCGATGGTGAAGAAGTTGCCCGCCAGCCTGGGCGCGGCGTTGGCGCGGATGGTCTGACGCTGTTGCGCGCGAGATCGCCGTCGAGCTGGATGCGAGCGGAGCGGGAACATCGGCAGCGCACAGCCACAGCAGCGCCGCCGCGCACAGCGCCAGCGCGGCGAGCACGAACACGGCATTGGCGGTGCCGTTCATCAGCCGCACGTCGAACGGCAGGTCGACGCCGGCAGAGCGGGGCGCGATCGGGGCGAAGGTGTTCGTGCGTGTCATGCCGCCGGTGGAGGTGGACGGCGCGAGTCGAGGCGGCGTCGCGCAGCAACTGCAGGCACAGCGGCTCGTAGCTCAGGCCCGCGGCCCGGGCCGAGATCGGCACCAGCGAGTGCGCCGGTCATGCCCGGGCGAGGTGTTCATTTCCAGCAGGAAGGGCCTGCGATCGCAGGCGCGGATGCATCAGGTCGGCGCGGCCCCAGCCGCGGCAGCCGAGGACGCGATAGGCGGCCAGCGACAGGCGCTGGATCTCAGGTTCTTCGACTGCGCGGCAGGCCGCTGGGGCAGCGGTAGCCAGTGTCGTCGGTGAAGTACTTGTTCTGGTAGTCGTAGTTGCCCTCGGGCGCGACGATGCGCACCACGGGCAGCGCCCGCGCCGAGGCGCCCTGCGCCGAGCACCGGGCAGGTGACCTCGTCGCCGTCGATGAACTCCTCGCACAGCACGTCGGGGTCGTAGCGCGCCGCCAGCTTCACGGCGTCCTGCATCTCGCGAGTAGCCCGCGACCTTGGTGACGCCGATCGACGAGCCCTCGCGCGGCGGCTTGACGATCAGCGGCAGGCCCAGCGTCGTCGGGCACGGCGAGCACGGCCTCGCGCGCCTGGCGCGCCGGGCCCAGCCAGACCCAGCCGGCGTCGGCAGGCCTTCGGCCTGCCAGACGCGCTTGGTCATGACCTTGTCCATGGCGATGGCCGAGGCCATCACGCCCGAGCCGGTGTAGGGCATGCCCAGCAGCTCCAGCGCGCCCTGCACCGTGCCGTCTTCGCCGTGGCGGCCGTGCAGCGCGATGAAGACGCGCGCAAAGCCTTCGCGCTTGAGCTCGGCCAGCTCGCGCTCGGCCGGGTCGAAGGCATGGGCGTCCACGCCCTGCGACTGCAGCGCCGCCAGCACGCCGCTGCCGGACATCAGCGACACCGGGCGCTCGGCGCTGCTGCCGCCCATCAGCACCGCCACCTTGCCCAGGCCCGCTGGACGTCACTGGTTCATCGCGCCACCTCCGCCAGCTCGACCAGCTGCTCGGCACCCGCCGATGGAGCCGGCGCCCATGGTGATCACCACGTCGCCGCCGCGCGCGGCGGCCCGCGATCGCCTCGGGCAGCGCCGCCACGTCGTCGACGAACACGACGTCGACCCGGCCGGCCAGGCGCAGCGCCCGCGCCAGCGCGCGGCCGTCGGCGCCGACGATCGGCGCTTCGCCGGCGGCATAGACCTCGGTCAGCAGCACGGCGTCGAAGCCCTGCAGCACGGCCTTGACGAAGTCGTCGAAGCAGTCGCGCGTGCGCGTGTAGCGGTGCGGCTGGAAGGCCAGCACCAGGCGCCGCCCCGGGAAGGCGCCGCGCGCCGCGGCCAGCACGGCGGCCATCTCCGCCGGGTGGTGGCCGTAGTCGTCGATCAGCGTGAACGGCCCGCCGTCGCGCGCGCGGCAGCTCGCCATGGCGCTGGAAGCGGCGGCCGACGCCCGCGAACTCGGCCAGCGCGCGCAGCACGGCGGCGTCGGGCAACTCCAGCTCCATCGCCACGGCGATCGCTGCCAGCGCGTTGCGCACGTTGTGCTCGCCGGCCAGGTTCAGCGTCACCGGCAGGTCGGGCACGCACGCCGTGCCGCGCTGCACGATGAAGCGCATCGCCCGCCTTGCAGCGCCTGCACGTGCACGGCGCGCAGGTCGGCGCCGGCGCTCAGTCCGTAGCTCGTGACCGGGCGCTCGACGCGCGGCAGGATGGCCGCACGCCGGCGTCGTCGCTGCACAGCACGGCGCGGCCGTAGAAAGGCAGGCGGTGGATGAAGTCGACGAAGGCGCCGTGCAGCCGCGACAAGTCGTGGCCGTAGGTGTCCATGTGGTCGGCGTCGATATTGGTCACGACGCTCAGCACCGGGCTCAGGTGCAGGAACGAGGCGTCGCTCTCGTCGGCCTCGACGACGATGTAGTCGCCCGCGCCCAGCCGGGCGTTGGCGCCGGCGCTGTTGAGCCTGCCGCCGATCACGAAGGTCGGGTCCAGCCGGCCTCGGCCAGCACGCTGGCCACCAGCGAGGTGGTGGTGGTCTTGCCGTGCGTGCCGGCGATGGCGATGCCCTGCTTCAGCCGCATCAGTTCGGCCAGCATCACCGCGCGCGGCACGACCGGGATGCGCTGCGCGCGCGCGGCGAGCACCTCGGGGTTGTCGGCCTGCACCGCGGTGGAGGTGACCACCGCCTGCGCGCCGGCGATGTGGGCGGCCGCGTGGCCGATGAAGATCCGGATGCCCGAGCTCGGCCAGGCGGCGCGTCGTCGGCGCTATCGCCCAGGTCCGAGCCCGAGACGCGGTAGCCCAGGTGGTGCAGGATCTCGGCGATGCCGCTCATGCCGGCGCCGCCGACACCGACGAAGTGGATGTGCTTGACGGCGTGTTTCATGCGCGCGCACCAGCTTCTCGATTTCGTCGGCCACGCGCGCGGCAGCACTGCGGCCGGGCCAGCGGCGCGGCCCGGCCGGCCATCGCCAGCAGCGCCGCGCGGTCCAGGCCGCGCAGTGCGTCGGCCAGCTTCTCGGCGTCAGCTCGCCTTGCGGCAGATGCACGGCGGCACCGTGCGCGCCATCCACTCCGCGTTGTCGCGCTGGTGCGACGGTGGTGCTGACGATCAGCGGCACCAGGATCGCCGGCACGCCGGCGGCGCAGAGTTCGCTCACGGTGATGGCGCCGGCGCGGCAGACCATCAGGTCGCAGCGGCCAGGCGCGCGGCATGTCGTCGATGAAAGGCAGCACCTCGGCATCGACGCCGGCGCTCGCATAGGCAGCGCGCACGGCGTCGACCTGAGCCGCGCCGGTCTGGTGGGTGACCTGCGGGCGCTCGCCGGGGGCCAGCAGGGCCAGCGCCTCCGGCAAGGTCTCGTTCAGCACCTGCGCGCCCAGGCTGCCGCCGACCACCAGCAGGCGCAGCGGCCCGGTGCGGCCGGCATAGCGCTCGGCCGGCTCGGGCAAGGCCTCGATCTCGGCGCGCACCGGGTTGCCGGTGACGACGGCGTTCTTCGTGCGCGCCGCCGCCTCGCCGTCGAAGCCGAAGGCGACGCGATCGGCCACCGGCAGCAGCGCCTTGTTGCTCATCAGCAGCGCCGCGTCGGCGTTCACCAGCATCAGCGGCTTGCTCAGCAGCGAGGCCATCAGGCCGCCCGGGAAGCAGACGTAGCCGCCCATGCCCAGCACCGCGTCGGCGCCGCGCCGGCGCAGGTGCCGAAGGCAGTCTCCAGAAGGCCTGCAGCAGGCGCACGCCGCCGGTGATCGTGTGCAGCAGCCCCTTGCCGCGCAGGCCGGAGAAGGCGACGGTGTCCAGCGGAATGCCGGCGGGCGGCACGAACTTGTTCTCCATGCCGTGCGTGGTGCCCAGCCAGCTCACGCTCCAGCCGCGGAGGCTGCATCTCGCGCGCCACCGCCAGGCCCGGGATGATGTGCCCGCCCGTGCCGGCTGCCATGACACGATGGCTCATGCGCGGCCTCCGCGCATGAGCCCCTGTTTTGGCTGCGCCCAAGCATCGCCTGCGGCCGCGTGACGCGACCGCAACGCCCTGCTCCGCTGCGCTCGAGCCGGCGCCTCATGCGCGGCCTCCGCGCATGAGCGCCTGTTTTCCATGTCCACGCGCAGCACGAGCGCCAGCGCCACCAGGTTCATCAGGATCGCCGAGCCGCCGTAGCTCATCAGCGGCAGCGTCAGGCCCTTGGTCGGCAGCACGCCCAGGTTGACGCCCATGTTGATGAAGGCCTGGAAGCCGACCCAGATGCCGATGCCCTGGCACAGCAGGCCGGCGAAGACCCGGTCCAGCGCGATGGCCTGGCGGCCGATGGCGAAGAGGCGCCGCGTCAGCCAGAAGAAGAGCACGATCACGCTGGCCACGCCGACGAAGCCGAGCTCTTCGCCGATCACCGCGAGCAGGAAGTCGGTGTGCGCCTCGGGCAGGTAGTGCAGCTTCTCGACCGACGAGCCCAGCCCCTGGCCGAAGATCTCGCCGCGGCCCAGGGCGATGAGCGAGTGCGTGAGCTGGTAGCCCTTGCCCTGCGCGTACTTCGGGTTCCAGGGGTCGAGGTAGGCGAGGATGCGCTCGCGGCGCAGGTCGTCGAAGGCGATGATCAGCGCGAAGGTGGCGATCAGCACCAGCGCGATCAGGAAGAACATGCGCGCGTTGACGCCACCCAGGAACAGGATGCCCATCGCGATGGTGGCGATGACGATGAAGGCGCCCATGTCGGGTTGGCGCAGCAGCAGCACGCCGACGAAGGCCACCGCCACCACCATGGGCGTGACGGCGCGGAAGAAGTTCTCGCGTGCGTCCATGCGCCGCACCATGTAGTTGGCGGCGTACAGCGCCATGGCCAGCTTGGCCAGCTCGGAGGGCTGGAAGTTCATGAAGCCCAGCGGGATCCAGCGCCGCGAGAAGTTGACGACCTTGCCGATGAAGGGCACCAGCACCAGCACCAGCAGGATCAGCGCGATCACGAAGACCCACGGCGCGTGCTTTTCCCACACCGACATCGGCACCTGCACCGCCACCAGCGCGGCCACGAACGCGATGCCCAGCGCCAGCAGGTGGCGCTGCAGGAAGAAGGTCTGCGTGTAGTGTGGCGAACTTGGGGTTGTCGGGCAGCGCGACCGACGCCGAATAGACCATCACCACGCCCAGCAGCACGAGCAGCGCCCACCACCGCCACCAGCGGCTGGTCGAAGGCCGACAGCGCGCACCGGGCGGCTGCCGCCGATCGTCGACGCGGTCGCGCACGGGCAGCATGCCGGCCGCCGCGCGCCTCGCGCGCGGCCCCGCCACCGCGCGCCAGGACGCACTGGGGTGCCCTCCGCGCTGCGAGCGCCGGGCATGAGGCAGTGGAGCGGCCAGCGCGCTCATGCCTGCTCCCCGCTCGTGCGCCAGCGTCCGCACGGCCTGCACGAAGACCTCGGCGCGGTGGCCGTAGTTGCTGAACATGTCCAGGCTGGCGCAGGCCGGGCTCAGCAGCACGGCGTCGCCGGGCTGCGCCTGCTCGAAGCACCAGGCCACGGCGGCTTCCAGCGTGGCGTGGCGCTGCGACGGCACGCACCGGCGCCGATCAGCGCGGCCTCGATGGCCGCCGCGTCGCGGCCGATCGTGGCGACGGCGCGCGCGTGGCGCGCCAGCGGCGCGGCCAGCGGCGCGAAGTCCTGGCCCTTGCCGTCGCCGCCGAGGATCACGACCAGCCGGGCCGGCGCCTTGTCGGCGCCCAGGCCGTCCAGCGCTGCCACCGTGGCGCCGACATTCGTGCCCTTGCTGTCGTCGTAGGCCTCGACCTCGCCGACGTGGCCACCCACTGCACGCGGTGCGGCTCGCCGCGCGTATTCGCGCAGGCCGTGCAGCATGGGCGCCAGCGGGCAGCCGATGGCGGTGGCCAGCGCCAGCGCGGCCAGCGCGTTGGCGGCGTTGTGGCGACCCCGCACCCGCAGCGCATCGGCGGGCATCAGGCGCTGCAGGTGGATCTCTTCCTCGACATCGGCGGCGCCGCGGCGCGGACGCTTCGCCGTCTCGTCGGCCGGCAGCGCGCGCACCAGCCAGGCCATGCCGTTCTCGACCACGAGGCCGAAGTCGCCCGGCCGCCGCGGCGCGTCCAGGCCGAAGCGCAGCACGCGCCGCTCGACCGGCTTGCCCTTGACCTTGCCCTTGACGTGCACGGGCACCGGCGCCGGCACCATCGCCGTCGACCAGCGGATCGTCGCCGTTGATGACCATCACCGCCTGCGTGCCGAAGATGCGCGCCTTGGCCGCGGCGTAGGCGGCCATCGAGCCGTGCCAGTCCAGGTGGTCCTGCGTCACGTTCAGCACCGCGGCGGCGTCGGGCTCGAAGCCGCGTACGCCACTGCCGCCGCCTTCGAGCTGGAAGCTCGACAGCTCCAGCACCCACACCGCGGGCAGGTCGTCCATCGTGCGGCCAGCGTGTCCAGCAGCGTCGGGCCGATGTTGCCGGCGGTGGCGACGCTGCGGCCGGCGCGCTCCACCAGCAGGGCCGTCATCGCGGTCGTGGTGGTCTTGCCGTTGGTGCCGGTGATGGCCAGCAACTGCGGCGCGTAGCCGCGCTCGGCCTTCAGGTCGGCCAGCGCGCGCACGAAGAGGTCCAGTTCGCCGAGCACGGCGATGCCGGCGGCACGGGCTTCGTCCAGCAGCGGGGCGATGAGCGGGTCGTGGGGACCAGGCCGGGGCTCTTGCAGGACGCAGCCTGCACGCCGTCCAGCAGCGCGGAGAGGGAGCGAGGCGATGCGGCGCGCGGGGGGACTTCGCACTGCAGGGCGGCAGCCTGCGGTGGCTCCTCGCGCGAGTCCCAGACGGTCACGTCGGCGCCGCAGCGTGCGCACCAGCGCGCCATCGCCAGGCCACGACCAAGGCCGAACGAGGCCGGTTCAGAGATCGAGCGCACGGGCGCAGCGTCCCTCGAGGGAGCGATGAAGTAGCTTGGGGGCCATCACCGCAACTTCAGGCTCGCCAGCCCGACCAGGCACAGCAGCATGGTGATGATCCAGAAGCGCACCACCACCTGCGTCTCGGCCCAGCCCTTCTTCTCGAAGTGGTGGTGCAGCGGCGCCATCAGGAAGATGCGCCTGCCCACGCCGTAGCGGCGCTTGGTGAACTTGAACCAGGCGACCTGGATCATCACGCTCAGCGCTTCGGCCACGAAGATGCCGCCCATGATGCCGAGCACGATCTCCTGGCGCGTGATCACCGCGATGGTGCCCAGGGCGCCGCCGAGCGACAGCGCGCCGACGTCGCCCATGAACACCTGCGCCGGGTTGGCGTTGAACCACAGGAAGGCGAGGCCGGCGCCGGCCATCGCGGCGCAGAAGACCAGCAACTCGCCGGCGCCCGGGATGTGCGGGAACAGCAGGTAGCGCGAGAACACCGCGTTGCCGGTGATGTAGGCGAAGATGCCCAGCGCCGAGCCCACCATCACCACCGGCATGATGGCCAGGCCGTCGAGGCCGTCGGTGAAGTTGACGGCGTTGCTGGCGCCGACGATCACGAACCAGGTCAGGACGATGAAGCCGTAGACCCCCAGCGGGTAGCTGATGCTCTTGAAGAAGGGCACCATGAGGTCGGCGCGCGGCGGCAACTCGGTGGAGAAGCCGCTCGACACCCAGCGCAGGAACAACTCCAGCACGCGCACGTTGGACGTCTCGGCCACGCTGAAGACAAGGTACAGCGCGGCCACCACGCCGATCAGGCTCTGCCAGAAGAACTTCTCGCGCGAGCGCATGCCCTCGGGGTCCTTGTTGACGACCTTGCGCCAGTCGTCGATCCAGCCGATGCTGCCGAAGCCGAAGGTCACCAGCATCACGACCCAGACGAAGCGGTTGGTCCAGTCGAACCACAGCAGCGTGCTGACGCCGATGCCGATCAACACCAGCACGCCGCCCATGGTGGGCGTGCCCCGCTTGCCCAGGTGGGCCTGCACCCCGTATTCGCGGATCGGCTGGCCGATCTTCATTTCGGTCAGGCGCCGGATCACCCAGGGTCCGAAAGCCAGGCCGATGAGCAGCGAGGTCAGGGCCGCCAGCACGGCGCGGAAGGTGAGGTACTGGAAGACGCGCAGGAAGCCCAGTTCGTCGGGGAACATCGCCAGCAACCACTGCGTCAGACTAAGCAGCATCGCCCGCCTCCCGTTCGTGCGCCGCCTTCAGCGCCTGCACCACCTGCTCCATCTTCATGAAGCGCGATCCCTTGACGAGGATCGACGCCGCCGGCGGTGCGCCGGCGAGCGCCTCCAGCAACGCCGCGACGGTCTCGAAGTGGCGTTCGGCAGCCATGTGTGCGCACAGTTCGCCGGCGGCCCACACATGCTCGATGCCCAGCTGCTGCGCGTGCGCACCGACCTCGGCATGGAAGGCCGGGCCCTGCGCACCGACCTCGCCCATGTCGCCCAGCACCAGCCAGCGCGGCGCCGGCAGCGTGGCCAGCACGTCGATGGCCGCGAGCACCGAGTCGGGGTTGGCGTTGTAGCTGTCGTCGATGAGCGTCACCGCGCGCCCGCCCAGTCGCAGTGCCAGCGTCTGCGAACGCCCGGCCACCGGCAGGAAGCTCGCCAGACCCTGCACCACCGCGGCCAGCGGCGCGCCGGCGGCCAGCGCCGCCGCGGTGGCCGCCAGCGCGTTGTGCAGGTTGTGGCGGCCAGCCTGGTAGAGCGCGGTCTCGGCACGGCCGGCGGGCGTGTGCAAGGTGAGATCCCAACTGGCACTGTCGGCCCGCCACGATGCGACTGCCGTGACGTCGGCGGCGCTGCCGGTCGCGAAGGTGAGCACCTTGCGCTCCCCGGCCAGCGTGCGCCACAGCGGCGCGTAGGCGTCGTCGGCCGGGAACACCGCCGTGCCGTCGGTGCCCAGCGCCTGGATCACGCTGCCGTTCTCGCGCGCCACCGCCTCGACGCTGGCCATGAACTCCTGGTGCTCGCGCTGCGCGTTGTTGACCAGGGCCACGGTCGGCGCGGCCAGGCGTGCCAGCAGCGCGATCTCGCCGGGGTGGTTCATGCCCAGTTCCAGCACCGCGGCGCGGTGCCAGGTCTCGTCGTCCTGACGCAGGCGCAGCAGCGTCAGGGGCACGCCGATGTGGTTGTTCAGGTTGCCGGCGGTGGCCAGCATCGCATTGGGATGCCAGGCGCGCAGGATGGCGGCGATCATCTGCGTCACCGTCGTCTTGCCGTTGCTGCCGGTGACGGCGATCAGCGGCAGGTGCATGCGGGCGCGCCACGCCGCTGCAAGCTGTTGCAGGGCCTGCAGCGTGTCGTCCGACCTGCAGTCCGGGCATCGCGGCCCCCAGGCCCGTCTCGGCCAGCGCTGCCACGGCGCCGGCAGCGCGTGCCTGCACCAGGAAGTCGTGGCCGTCGAAACGTTCGCCGCGCAGCGCCACGAACAGGTCGCCGGGGCGCAATGTGCGCGTGTCGCTGTGCACACGCTCGATCCGCGTCGCGCCGTCGCCGACGAGCACGCTGCCGGGCAGCAAGGCCTGGGCCTGGGCCAAGGTCATCATGCCGGCGATCCCTCTCGCCGCTGCAGCGCGGCGCGCGCCTGCTCCAGGTCGGAGAACGGGTGCCTGACGCCCGCCACCTCCTGGTAGTCCTCGTGGCCCTTGCCCGCGATCAGCACGACGTCGCCGCGCCTGGCGTTGCCCACGGCATGGGCGATCGCTTCGCCGCGATCCTCGATGACGGCGACCTCGTCGTGGCCGGGCACACCGGCCAGGATCTGCGCCAGGATCGACACCGGCGGCTCGCGGCGCGGGTTGTCGCTGGTGATCACCACCTCGTCGGCGCCGCGTGCTGCGATGGCGCCCATCAGCGGCCGCTTGGTGACGTCGCGATCGCCGCCACAGCCGAAAACGCACCACAGCCGGGCCCCGCGCGCCGCGGCCAGCGGGCGCAGCGCCTGCAACACCTTTTCCAGCGCGTCGGGGGTGTGGGCGTAGTCGACGACGACGTCGACATCGCTGCCGGCCACGCGCTGCAACCGCCCTGGCACCGGTGTCACCTTCGACACCGCAGCCGCGGCATCGGCCAGCGGCACGCCCAGCGCACGCAGACCACCGATCACGACCAGAAGATTGCTGACGTTGTAGTCCCCGACGAGCGTGCTCCTCACCCTCGCCGTCGCTTCACCTTCCGCCACTTCGAAGGCCAGGCCGCCGTCCGCGTAACCGAGGTCACGCGCCCGCAGCCGCGCCGGCGCCAGCCGCGACACCGTCCACAGCTCGAGCCCGCCGCCTCGCAGATCGTCGGCCAGCATCGCGCCGTGTTCGTCGTCGGTATTGACCACCGCCGCGCGCAAACCGGGCCAAGCGAACAAGCGGCGCTTGGCCGCCCAGTAGGCCGGCATGCTGCCGTGGTAGTCGATATGGTCGCGTGTGAAGTTGGTGAACATCGCAACCTCGATGCGCGTCGCGTCGAGGCGGTGTTCTTCCAGGCCGATCGAAGATGCCTCTAGCGCGCAGGCCGAAAAGCCCTGGTCGACGAAGCTGCGCAGCGCGCCGTGCAGAGTGACCGGGTCGGGTGTGGTCAGGCCCGTGTCGACGACCTGGCCCGGCTCCCCCACCCCCAGTGTGCCGACGACGCCGCAGCGCCTGCCAAGGCTGGTGAGCGCCTGTGCCGTCCACCAGGCGGTGCTCGTCTTGCCGTTCGTGCCGGTGCTGGCCAGCACGCTGAGGCGCCGGCTCGGTGCGCCGAAGTACGCGTCGGCCAGCGCGCCGGCCGCGGCTTTGAGATCGCGCCAGCGTCGCGATGCGGGCGTCGTCGAAGCCGAATGCGGCAGCGCCCTCTTCCTCGACCAGGCAGGCCGCCGCACCGGCGTCCAGCGACGCCGCCACGAAGCATCGGCCATCGGTGGCCGCACCCGGCCAGGCGATGAAGGCGTCACCGGGCCGGATGGCGCGGCTGTCGCTGCGCAGCGTGCCCGTCACGCGGGCGCGCAGCCAGGCCGCGGCGGCGGGGGCGGAGTCGAGGTGACAGAGCACGCTAGAAGCTCTCCATCTCGGCTGCGGCCGGCTTGGCACTGATCTGCGCCTTGACGTCGATGTCGGGCGCCACGTTCATCATGCGCAGGGTCTGCTGCACGACCTGGCTGAACACCGGCGCGGCGACGGCGCCGCCGTAGTAGACGCCCTTGCTCGGCTCGTCCACCATCACGGCGACCACGATGCGTGGCTGGCCCACGGGCGCCAGGCCCACGAACCAGGCGCGGTACTTGTTGGTGTAGGACTTGCCTTCCTGCTTGCGCGCGGTGCCGGTCTTGCCGCCCACCGAGTAGCCGATGGCCTGCGCCTGAGGCGCGGTGCCGCCGGGGCCGGCGGCCAGGCGCAGCATCTCGCGCACCTGCTGCGCCGTCTTCGCCGAGATCACGCGCTGGCCACCGGCCGGTGCGTCCTGGCGCTGGATGGTCACCGGGATCAGCTCGCCGTCGCGCGCGAACACCGTGTAGGCGCGCGCCAGCTGGAACAGGCTCGCCGACAGGCCGTAGCCGTAGCTCATGGTGGCCTGCTCGATGGGCCGCCAGCTCTTGTAGGGTCGCAGCCGTCCGGTGACGGCGCCGGGGAAGTCGATGCGCGGCTTCTGGCCCAGGCCGATCTGGGTGTACATCTCCCACATCTCGCGGGCGGGCATCTGCATCGCCATCTTCACGGTGCCAACGTTGCTGGACTTCTGGATCACCTCGGCCACCGACAACACGCCGTGCGGGTGCGCATCGCTGATGGTGGAGCCGGTGATGGTGATGCGGCCGGGGGCGGTCTGGATCAGGGTCGAAGGCGTGACGCGGCCGGTCTCCAGCGCCAACGCGACGGTGAAGGGCTTCATCGTCGAGCCCGGCTCGAAGATGTCGGTCAGCGCACGGTTGCGCAGCTGCGCTCCGCTGAGGTTGCGGCGCTGGGCAGGGTCGAAGCTGGGGTAATTGGCCAGCGCCAGCACCTCGCCCGTCTGCACGTCGAGCACCACGACGCTGCCGGCGCGCGCGCCGTGTTCGTGCACGGCGTCGCGCAGGCGCTGCCAGGCGAAGAACTGCACCTTGGAGTCGATCGACAGCGTGATGTCGCGGCCATCGACCGGGTCGGCCTGATCGCCGATGTCCTCCACCACGCGGCCCAGGCGGTCGCGCACCACCATGCGCTGGCCGCTCTTGCCC
Source organism: uncultured beta proteobacterium (assembly GCA_963717575.1). Classification (GTDB taxonomy): domain Bacteria; phylum Pseudomonadota; class Gammaproteobacteria; order Burkholderiales; family Burkholderiaceae_C; genus Rubrivivax. The sequence goes on from CAVQWK010000046.1 coordinate 73,962, forward strand.
AGCAGCTGGGTCTGGAAGCCGAGCTCGATGCCCTCCTGGCCGCGGTCGTCGATGTCGGTGAAGCCCACCACGTGCGCGGCGGCTTCGCCTTCGGGGTAACGGCGCTGGTACTCGCGCACCTCCTGCACCCCCCTGAGCCTGAGCGCCTTCACCTCCTGCCAGGCCGCCTCCTGGACATGGCGGCGCAAGGTCACGGTGCCGGTGGCGGTGGCCAGCCGCTGTTCGAGCTCGGCCGGGGGCATGGCCAGCAGGCCGGCCAGGGCCTTGCGTTGCGCGGTGTCGGCGGCGAAGGTCTTGGCGTCCACCTGCACCGACGGCATGGCCACGCTGGTGGCCAGCACGAGGCCGTTGCGGTCGAGGATGCGGCCGCGGCTGGCGTGCAGCGGCAACTTGTGCACGAAGCGCTTCTCGCCCTGCGCCTGGTAGAAGTCGGTGCTGACGATCTGCACCTGCACGGCCCGCCCCAGCAGCAGCAGGAAGGCCGCGCCCACCAGCACGACGACGAAGCGCGAGCGCCACGGCGGCGTCTTGCTCGCCAGCAGCGGGCTGGTGGCGTAGTTGACGCTGCGCACGGTGTTGTGGACGGGGCGGCTCTTCTTCATCGCGCCCCCCCCGAGGCCGCGGGGTCGAAGACATAGGTCGTCACCGCCGGGCTGGCGGTGCGCATCTTCAGTTTCTCGCGCGCCGCCTTTTCCACCAGCAGGTGCGTCCCCTGGGCCTGGCGCTCGGCGCCGAGCCGCTTGAATTCGGCGTCCAGCTGCGCCTGCACCTGGCGCGCGCGGTCGAGTTCCGAGAAGACGCGGCGCGACTCGTAGGCGTTCTTCACCGCCAGCAGGCTGCTGCCGAGCAGGGCGATGATGAGCAGCACGTTGAGCTTCAGCATGTCAGTGCGCCACGGCCGCCCGACGGTGCCGACGCGCCGCTCGGGTTGCAGCCAGCGAGGTCGACATGGGGGCCGTCATACTGCGACGTCCGTGCGCTCGGCCACGCGCAGCACCGCAGAACGTGCACGCGGGTTGGCGGCCACTTCGCGGTAGTCGGGCTTGACGCGACCCAGCGACACCAGCCGCATCGGTCGCGCCGGCGCAAAGGGGGCACGGCGGTCGACCTCGTCGCGGCTTTCGCGGGCGATGAAGGTCTTGACGATGCGATCTTCGAGCGAGTGGAAGCTGATCACGACCAGGCGACCCTGCGGTGCGAGCAGACCGAGTGCGGCCTTCAGCCCTTGTTGCAACGCCTCAAGCTCGGCGTTGACGTGAATCCGAAGAGCCTGAAATGTGCGCGTTGCAGGGTCCTGGCCCGGCTCGCGGGTCTTGACTGCACGAGCCACGAGCGCGGAAAGTTCCCCGGTGCTTCGCACGGGAGCCCCGCCCTCCCGGCGAGCCACAAGCGCCTTTGCAATCGGAACAGCAAACCGTTCTTCGCCATAGTCACGTATTACCTCCGCGATCTCGCGCAGTTCGGCGCGTTCCAGGAATTCGGCCGCAGTCTCGCCACGGGTGGTGTCCATGCGCATGTCCAGCGGCGCGTCGAAGCGGAAGCTGAAGCCACGCCGGGGGTCGTCGATCTGCGGCGAGCTCACGCCCAGGTCGAGCAGGATGCCCTGGACCTGGGTGATGCCCAGGGCCGCCAGTTCGCCGGCCATGTCGGCAAAGCTGGCGTGGCGCATGGTCAGGCGCGGGTCGCCGATCTCGCCCGCCGCGGCCACCGCTTCGGGGTCCTTGTCGAAGGCCACCAGCCGACCCGCCGGCGACAGCCGCTCCAGGATCGCCCGCGCGTGGCCGCCGCGGCCGAAGGTGCCGTCCACATAGGTGCCTTCCGCCTGCGTCACCAAGGCCTGCACGGCTTCGGTGAGCAAGACGGTGGTGTGGCGCCATGGGCTCGCGGCGCTCACCGGATGACCAGGGTACGCAGTGCTTCGGGGCGGCCGCGGGCGATAACCTCGGCCTCGCGTGCTTCGTAGCGGGCCATATCCCACAATTCGAAGTTCGGACCCACCCCCATGAACTTCACCTCACGCTCCAGGCCCGCCCAGCTGCGCAGCTCAGGCGGAATCAGCACGCGCGAGGCGCTGTCGATCTCGACTTCCGTGGCGCTGCCGACGAAGAAGCGACGCCAGGCCTCGTCTTCCACCGCCAGCGCCAGCACGCTGGCTTCGAATTGCTCCCACACGGGCAGCGGATACAACGACAGGCAACCGTCGGGGTTCTTGGCGACCACCATCTGGCCCCGCACGGTGGCCACGAGCACGTCACGCCAGCGGGCAGGCACGGTGAGCCGCCCTTTTCCGTCCAGCGTCAGTACCGGACCCCCTCGAAAGACCGTTGAAGACACAAAGCCCCACTAATCGACACGAATCTCCACTCTAACCGAGCACATGCCGTCGGTCAATGCGGATTCCGCCCGAAAATTCAATCAAATCAAGGACTTACGGGCGCAAGTTGCGAAGGGGTGGCGATCGAAAAACTCGTTCTAAATGAAGCACTTGGCAGGGGGTATGAAAGTGCTTTGTGAGGAGGCGAGCGTTGTTGCATGACGCGCACGCACCGGATCGCCGGGCCTCGTGGCCGTGCCTGAATCACCTACATCAGGCAACAGGCTCCCGGGCGCGTCACTCCTAGTCGAGTTGCTGGTAACGGCGCAGGTGCTCCAGGTCGAGCACGCGCACGCCGCCGTACTCGACGCGGATCACACCCGCTTCCTGCATGGCATGAAGCGCCTCGTTGACACGCTGGCGCGACAGGCCCACCAGGTAGCCCAGTTCCTGCTGGGTGATGCGCAGCAACTCGCCGACGCCGGGGTAGAGCACGGGATGGAAGAGCGCGGCCAGGCTGCGCGCCACGCGTTCGTCGGGGTGGGTGAGGCGGTCGATCTCGCGCGCACCGATGAACTGGCCCAGCCGCTCGTTGAGTTGCATCATCACGAAACGGTTGAAGCCGATGCTGCGGTCCAGCAGCCAGTGGAAGGTGGCGGTGGTGATGCCGGCCACGACGCTCTTGCGCAAGGCCTGGATGTTGTACCGGTAGACCTCGTTCTTGAGCACGGTGCCCTCGCCGAACCAGCCGCCCGAAGGCACGCCGGTGAAGGTGATGGGGACACCCAGCGCGCTGTCGTTGCTCATCTTCAACAGGCCGTCGATGACGCCGAACCAGTAGGTCACGGGCCGCCCGACGCGGCACACCATCTCGCCCGGCTCGACGGTGACCACGCGCAGGTCGGCCACCACCCGCTCGCGCTCGACGTCATCGAGCCGGCTCAGCCACGGGATGTGACGCAGGTCCTCGGGTTCCGGCGCGCGCGAGCGGGAAGGCCGCACCGCGCTGGCCCGAGAGGCTGAGGGAAGGATGTGCTGCACCATGGTTGGCGGGCTCGAGCGGGGAGATGAACGAAGCGTCTGAGTGAAAACCCTTAATTGTCGTCACAACGACAACTTGACGTCAAAGTCTTGCACAGAATGCGCAGCAAGTGAAAAGAGCGGCCCCCCGCAGGCCGCCGCGCACAGGAGACGACACGGTGCAGACGACGTTCCCCCGCCTCATGCTGGACCACGCCAAGCAGCGCCCTCAGGCGCCGGCTCTGCGCGAGAAGGTCTACGGCATCTGGCAAACCACCACCTGGGCCGCG
>CAVQWK010000047.1:0-39195 GCA_963717575.1 uncultured beta proteobacterium
AACTGCATCGCCCAGGGCGCCGCCCGGAGCGTGCCACGACCCAGCAGAGCTCAGCACCGTCGTGCCCGTCACGCCGGCACATAGGTCACAGGCCATGACGGTGGAGGGCCCGCGCTCGCCGGAAGTCGACGGCATCGGGACCACAAGATAGCTGCGCTGCAGCATGGCCGGCGACAGCCCGGCAATGAAGCGCGCGAACTGTTCCTGCGCGGCGTGCAGCCCTCCAGCCGGAAGTAGCGCTCGAAGCTCATGCCGCCCGGCTTGAAGTACAGCAGCGAAACGCCCATGCCCAGCGGCGCCGCCGTCACGCGCGGGGATGCCGCGTTCGTGGCAGGCGGCAAAGAGCATGCGCCGGGCCTCGACGGCGAAGAAGTCGATGCCGTCGACATAGAGGTCGACACCGCGCAGGAAGTCGTCCAGGTTGGCCGCGGTGACGCCGTCACCAAAGAGTGCGGATTTCGGCCTCTGGGATTGACATCCCGCGCCATGCGCCGCCATGACCTCGGCCTTGGGTTGGCCCAAGGTGGACACAGGCGCCGGCCTGGCGGTTGAAGTTCTGGATCTCGAAGCGGTCGAAATCCGCGATGTGAAATTGCCCGATACCCAAGCGCGGCAAGGGTCAACAGGTGAGCTCCGCCCACTCCGCCCAGCCCGGCAATGGCGACGCGCGCCGGCGCAACCGCTCCTGCTCGGGGCGGTCACCCAGCCGATGTTGCGTGAAAAGGCGCGGTCGTAGTCGAACATCAGTGCGCGCATGGAGGCAAGTGGGAGAATTGCCTTTCTATAACCTGCTTGCCCGTCGTGCAATCATCCCAGTCAGGGCGTGCCTCCAAGATGCCGTGGGCTGCCGCCAATAACGGGGTCAGGGATGCCGCAGCCAATTTGCAGGAACGGCACGGACGGCCGATGAGTTGGAGCTTCGCACGATGCAGATCCTAACCGCCGACCGCGTCCATGCACTTGCAGCCGCGGCGAATGCTGCTCGTCGGCAGACAACCGCCACGTCGTCAGGCTCGAGGTTTCGCAGGATCTACTGCGAGTCTGGCCAGTTGAGGAGCTTGCGAACGCGTCCGGTACCCGCCAGTCCTAGGCCTGGTCTCGGTCGGTGCCGTCGCTGAGAACCTCATGCTGCGTGGCACGCAACTCGGCGTTCGGCTGGAGCCGCGCTGGTGTGCGGCGCAAGTCAGGCCGGAGCCACTGGTCGAATTCACTGCGCTTGAAGACGAATCACCAGCGAGCGATGAACTTGCCGGCGCCATCGAAGGCCGGCACACCAACCGGCGCCTTCGCTTTCGTGGTCCGCGGCTGACATCCGATGTGCAGCAGGTGCTTTCAGCGCAGGCGGGCGCCCATCCCGGGGACCGAGCTACTCTGGCTCGACACCGCCGAGCGCAGACGAAAAGCCTTGCAGTTGATCCGCTGGGCAGAGGCCGAGCGCTTCCGCAACCCGACGCTGCATGAGGAGTTGTTTGGCTCCATCCGCTTCGACGTGGGCTGGCACGCCACAGCACCAGAGGGGTTGCCGCCAGGATCACTGGAGTTGCCTTTGGGTGGAACAACCCGCCTTCACACTGCTGCGGCACTGGCGCGTCCAAAGCTTTTTGCCAATACCCTCGGCGCGCACCTAGTTCGTTGGCTGGCGGGCAGGCTGATCTGCCCTGTCGGCCTTGCGCCTGGTATCTGCGTCGGGGACTCAGCGAAGCAACACCGATATCGGCGGCGATCAACGCTGGCCGCTTGTTACAGCGCGTCTGGTTGCACAGCGACCACGCTGGGCCTGGGCTTCCAGGTTTTCGCCGCGTCGGCGATTTACGCGCTGGCCGGATCAACAGCCATCGGCAGGCGACCTCCGCGAGGCGCCTCGCCGCAGGGTGGACGGCCTTGTGCCCCAACGGCCTGCCCTTTGCTCGTGTTCCGCATGGGCTACTCGGGGACGCGCCAACTGTTCGGACCGGGCGGCCCGACGCTCGGCACTCGATCCTGCTTGCACACCGCCGACCGGTCAACCGAACGGGTCACTGCCTAGCCCACCGAGCTTGAAGAAGATCCTCATGTCGATTGAGGTCTCGCCGATAGCGCGGCTTCAGCGCCTTGCGCATCGAGGTTCCAGTCGCTGACGCAGCACTGCGGGCAAAGGTTTGTAACGGTCGTCTTGACGATTACTGGAATCGGCACCCTGAAGGTCGACTCCACGCGCACGTCCGGCGGCAGTCGGCCGTCTAAAAGGGCCACTGCCTCGAAAGAAATCTTCCTTCAGGAAACGCAGCGCGCAAGTGATCGTTCATAGTCAAGCGAGAAGATATGCGGCTGAAACTTCGCGTTTGAGTATATCCGCGAAGAAGATCACCGACTTCAGCGACTTCAGGCGGCCGAAGTCGGTCAGGTACAGGGCACCACCCGGCTTGAGCACACGGCCGACTTCGCCAAAGCAGTCCTCCAGGTGCTGCAGTCGTGGGCAGGTGGTGCAAGTGCCATCGTGCTAATGACGGCATCAAAACTGTTTTCTGCAAATACGTCCAGCCGCGTGATGTCGCACTGCCGAAAAGCGATGTTGGACAGGCCGAGCGAGCCCACGTGCCGCCGAGCGTCGTCAAGCATCGTTGACGACAGGTCGACGCCGGTGAACTGTACAGCGGGGTTGAACTGCGCGATCTGCGCAAGTTGCGTCGCGGGGCCACAACCAAGGTCCAGCACTGAGCCACAGCCCTGGATGACCTGACTGATCACTGCCCCGTGTGGAAGAGGATCTTCGAGGCCGCCATGACCCCATCGATACGGCCGGCGTAGACATATGCCTCGACCTGACCCGGGTCAGACATGACGAGGTCAGGCTCAGGCTCCCGGGCCGGGACCGGGGAAAGAGCGACTCCCGGACGAATGTTGGTAACAGTGCAGGGTTCATTCGTCAAGAATAGAACAAAACCCCGCCTGCACCGCAGGCGGGGTTCTTGGATTCACGCCCCCGGGGGTCAGCCGCCCGATCAGGCCAACTACATCGACGGCTTCACGGCACCGATCCCAGCCAACGCAAGGCCGACCAAGGCCAATGAACCAGGCTCAGGCACATTGAAGCGTCCTTCCAGATTGTCGCTGACAAGCCAGCCGGCATTGGTCCCGGTTTCTCTCGTGTAGATCGAAGCACTGCCGACGATGTCATGCTGCGTGCCGGTAGTTCCGTTCGTGATCCCGTTGGCCAAAGGAATCCCTCCAGCGTTGGAAACGAACGATACGCCAAAAATGCCTTGCGCAACTTGCCAGTTTCCTGGCACCAAGCCAGCGATGGTGTCAATCGTCCCAGCACCTCCAGGTCGGTAGATGAAGGACGAGACCCAGAAGTCGTCTGCTTCACCGTAGCCCAACTCGGCAATCATCGTTTCATTCGTGACTTCGGTGATCGCGGCAGCAGGCGCCAATGAGAAGAGGTTGGGGATATTAGGAACCCCGCTGCCCTCATAGATCTCAGCCAAGACATTGGTGCCAAACCCAGACCCAAACACAAGGGTGCGGGCGCACCGGAAACGTTGGTGCACGGAGCCGTAAGGTCTGCATTCAAGATCGCAGCGATCGAAGAGCTCGATCGGCAGAAGAGCTTGTAAGGCGAAGGATGCACATCGCCGATCGTGACAGTATTCACCGTATCGAACCGCAGGATCGATTCGATCACCATGCCAACCGCGAAATCACCGGCTGGTTCAACACCACCGGTGGCGCCGAGAATCCGCTCTGCCGATACGTCCTGGATCGTGTTCTCGCCGACCTGGAACATGTCGTTGATGGTGGCGGCATGCGAACGGCGATACGGTTACAGCCGCCGCCGCAGCAATCGCCGCAAGGCCCATGCGGGCCAGGGAATTCAAACGTACGCTCATGGCAAGTACCCCTTGGTTAAGACCCTGCAACGTCAGGATTTGCCGGGCGGATTGATAAGACGACTTCGTATAAGCATCACTCGTGCCAACAACTGGGTCAGCGACGCTAACTTATTGATTTTTCATAACTTAATCCGATTCTCGCCCAGCCGGGAGAAGTCGAAAGTCGGACTCCTTGTAAGAATTTTCGACACTTGAAGACAACCCTCTCGGCAGTTGAGCCCGCGCCGCCCTCGGCGGCCGATCAGACGCATCGTCGTGGCAATGAGTGGACCCTGTGACGCCAGCAACCCGCGGCGGACCGAGCGTCCCGGACTTGTCCTTAGCGGCCCTGGCTTCTTGCGTACCCTGCAAGGTGCTATATGGCTACCAAAAGACCCATCACTTTGGCCTGTGGACCTCCGTGCATGCGTTGTATCGTGCACTGGCGATGAGGCTCGCTGTCGCGCCCTGATGGGTCACCCGCAAAAAGTTGAGTGAATGTCGAAGAGTTGTGTTGTGTAGAGGAAGAGCGGGACGAGCGCAGGCCCCAAGGCGCGCATCACCGACATCATTGACCATGCCGAAGGAAATGGAATCGCTGCCCACGCCGAGCCGACGCGCGGCACTGGGAAAACTTGGCATGACGTGCCTCGTCGCCTACATACCCGACCTGACCCGGGCAGCCGGGCTGCGGCTCAGCTCGGACGTCCACCGCCGCCCCTCCGGCGCCGACCTTACGACCGTCAGCCGGATGGCGCTCACCGAAAGGGGCGCCGCCGCGCACCCGGCGGCTGGTGGCCTACCGGCTCGAGCGCGGCCGGGGCGAGACGGCGCAACCTGGTGCGCTTCGTCGAGCCCGAAGACATCGCCGGCACCGGCCTGTTGGGCGTCACCGAGGCCGACGGCAGCACCGACAGTGGCTCTACCTGCCTGCGCTCGACCGCGTACGCCGCATCGCCGGCGACCGCAAGGGCGGGCCGCTTCGTCGGCTCGGACCTCTATTTCGAGGACCTGCAGGAGCGCAAGCCGGCCAAGGACCGACATCGACTAATCGGCAAGGAAGCGGTGAACGGCGTGGCCTGCGAAGTGCTGGAGAGCGTGCCCGTCGAGCCGCATTCGGTCTACCTCAAGACGCGTCAGCTGGGTCGACCCGCAGACCGCGCTGGCTCATCGCGTGGACTACTTCGAGCGGGACGAGCTGCGCCCAGCAAGCGCTGGCTGCTGGTCGAGCCAAGGGTGCCAGGACTACTGGACCGTCACCGACAGCCGGATGACCGACCTGACAGCGGCCACGAGACGCGAATGATGGTGCGAATGGCCAAGTACGATCGCAAACTGCCGCAAAGCTGTTCACCCGCAGGCCTTGGCCGACGAGACATGGAAGCGGAGTACCGGCCATGAAACTCGCTGCCATGGCTTGCCCTGCTGGCGCTGGCCGGCCCTCGCTGGCCGGCGCACCGCGCCGCGCGCACCATGGCGCAAGTCGGCCCGAGCACCGACGAGGCTGCCGGCCAGGCCGAAGGCGCGCTCGGCCGGCGCGGCCGCGCCAGCCTGCGCTTCGGCGTGGACGACGTGCTGCTCGAAGGGCGGGCCTTCGCCCAACGCGCCCGAGGCCGAGCCAGCCGCCACGCTGCGCGCCAGCCCTTATGCGCTGTGGCAGCCCAGCGCGAGTGGGAATTCCGCGCCGGGGCGCGCATCGACGGCAGCGGCCAGCACGGCGGCGCGCAGCCTACAACCAGTGGCGGGCCGACCTGACCGACACCTACGCGCGCTGGCGTAGCGGCGACACGCGCCTGACGGCGGGTGCGCAGACCATCATCTGGGGCCGGGTCGACGACATGCCGCTGATCGACCGCGTCAGCCGCGTCGACCTCACCCGCTTCGTGCTGGACGATCTGGCCGACCGCCGGCGCACGCAGTGGGCGCTGCGCTGGGAGCAGACGCTGGGCGACTACAAGGCCGACGCCGTGTGCTGCCGGCCTTCCGCGGCGCGCGAACTGCCCGACGACCGCAGCGTCTGGAGCCCGGTCAACCGCCAGACGGGCGAGGTCATCGGCATCGCGCCCTCAGCGCCGCTGGCCGCCTGGTGCGCAGGCGGCGCCGATCGACAGGACGACGGTGGCGCCGGCGGCGCCGCGGCTGCGGCTGACCGCCGGGGGTGCCGCCGTTCGACTTCGGCTTGACGCTGGCGCACACGCGGCAGTCGCTGCCCTACTACCGCATCGATCCGGCCGAGCCGTCACTGACCGCCATCCAGCCCTACACCAGCTTCGCCGGCGTCGACGTCGAGTTCGCGACCGGCGGCTGACCTGGCGCTCCGAGATCGGCTTCACCGACGGTGAGCCCGTGCACTGCGCCAGCGGCCAGATGCCGACACCGGCGTGCTGGACTGGGTGGGCGCGGTGGAGTTCTTCCCCGGCGGCGAGGACACGCGCGTCAACCTGCAACTGGTGGCGCGCAGCCTGCGCACCGACGCAGCCGGTGCTGGAGCTAAGCGAGTACTACGGCATCAACGGCGAGGTCGAGACGACGTTCGCGCAGGGGCGCTGGAAGCTGGGCTGCGCTTCCCCAGCGGATTGAACGTGCACGACGTCTACCTGGCGCCGCAGGCTCAGCTACCTGGGCTGGGAGCCGCACGAGATTCTATGTCGTGGCCGCCACTATTCGACGGCGAGAGCCGCACGCTCGGCGGCTTCCACCGCGACCACGACATGGTGGCCATCGGCCTGAAGACCAAGTTCTGACCCGCTGATGGCTTCTTCGCCTGATCGGGCTGGCTGTACGGCCGCCGGGCGGCACGCGGCACCGGCTGCTGGCCTGGCCGCTGGCGCTGCTGATCGTGGTCGTGATGCACGTCGGTGTCGGCGTACTTCGTCGCTGCGGCTGCACGTCAACAACGCGCCCGAGGTCTACTACCCAGCGGTTCGCCCGCCGTGCATGTTGCGCAACGAATGCGCCGCGACTTTCCCAGCGACGAGATGCTGACGGTCGTCTTCCAGGGCGACGACCTCTACGAGCCGCGACTTCCTGACGCGGCTGGACCAGTTGGCCGCCACCCTCCAGCGCCACCCCCTGGTGGACCGGGTGACCCGGTCACCTCGCTGGAGCGGATCTCGGGCTCGCGCGACGGCTTCGCGGTCGAGCCGCTGATCGATCCCGCTCGCCTCGACGAGTGCAGCGCCCGAGGCCGCTGCGCCAGCGCGTGCATGAGCGACCGCTTCGCGCCCGGGCTGCTGGCGTCGCGCGACGGCAGCACGCTGGCCATGGCGGTGCGGCCCAAGCCGCTGACCGAGAGCGCCGAGCGGCTGGCGCTGAAGATCGCGGTGGCCGGTGCGATCAACGAGGCCGGGCTGCGCCCGTACTACGCGGGCGACGCCGGGCCGGTGACGATGGACGTGGCGCAGCTGGAATCGGTGCTCGAGCGACACGCAGGCTCTTCGTGCCGCTGACGGTGGTGATCGGCCTGCTGCTGCTGGCTGGGTGGTCGGGCGGCTGCGTCCGGTGGTCATCGGCGCGGTGGCGATGTCGACCGTGGTGCTGCCGACGTTGGCCGCGATGGCATCTGCTGGCCAGCCCTACACGATGGCCACGCGCCATCCTGCCCAGCCTGCTGGCGGCCTACACGCTGGCCACGCTGCTGCACCTGTACGCGGGCGTGCAGCGGGCGCAGGCAGTCGGACGATCGCGTGCGCTGTGCGTGGACCGGGCCCTGGCCGAGACCCTGCAGCCCGGCGCTTTCAACGTCCTGACCACCGGCGCCGGCCTGTTGAGCCTGGTGCTGGTGCCGATTCCGCCGATCCAGGTGTTCGGCGTGGCCGGCGCCTCGGTACGCTGCTGGTCTTCGTGACGGTGTTCTTCCTGGTGCCGCCGTTCCTGGTGCACTGGGACAGGCGGCCCTGGCCGCAGCGCGGCTCGGGCATGAACGGCTGGGCCGCATCGCCATCGCGGCTGACCTTGACGAGCATGCGTCACCCGAAGACGATGGTCGTGGTGTGGCGTCGTTCGTGCTGGCGGCGTTTCCGCTGGTCGCAGCAGGTCAAGGTGGAGTCCGACCTGCTGACCTTCTTCAGCCCGGACCACCCGGTCAACCGGCACACGCAGCTGATCGAGTCCAAGCTGGCCGGCGTGACGTCGCTGGAGATCTCGCTCGTGGGCGACGGCCGCGACAGCCTGCAGAACGTGGCCACGCTGCGCGCCATGCGCGACTTCCAGCCTGGCTCGAAAAGCTGCCGGAGGTGGACCGCAGCGTCTCGATGGTCGACCTGGTGGAGCAGATGCACTGGGCGATGAACGGCGAGAAGCGCTGCCTTCCGGACCCTGCCCGGCCACGACCGGCTGCTGCGCCAGTACCTGCTGGTCTACGACGGCCAGGACCTGTACGAACTGGTGAACCGGGACTTCCAGCACGCCCGCATCGTGCTGAACCTGAATGTGCACGGCGCCAAGGAGATCGGCCGCACCATCGACACCATCCGGCAGCAGCTGAAGGCACAACCCGCTGCCGGGCCTGAAGGTCGACATCGGGCGGCTACGGGCGGCTGTTCGCCGACCAGGTGGACCTGCTGGTCAGCGGGCAGGTGAACAGCTTCTCCGGCGCCTTCGTGCAGATCTTCCTGTTCATGGCGGTGCTGTGGCGGTCGCTGGGCGCTGCTGCGCTGTGCATGGTGCCCAACCTGGCGCCGCTGTACTTCATCTTCGTGCTGATGGGCGCGGCGGGGATCCATCTGGACATGGCCACCGTGATGATCGCCGGCGTGGTGCTGGGCATCACGGTGGACGACACGATCCACCTGTACCACGGCTACAGCGACCGGCGGCAGAGGGCATCTCGCCGGTGCTGGCCATTGCGCGGAGCTTCGAGTCGTCCGGGCGGGCGGTGCTGGCGATCTCGCTGCTGCTGGTGGCGCAGTTCGGGCTGCTGACGACGTCGGACTTCATCCCGACCGCCAACTTCGGGCTGATGACGGCCGTGGGCCTGCTGTCCGGGCAAGTGGCGGAGTTGCTCCTGCTGCCGGCGCTGCTGGTGCTGAAAGACGGGCGCCGGCGGCCGGGGGCGGACCCGCCTCAGCAGTCCCCCAAGCCCGGCAGAGACGAGCGCCGACACCTGGGCGCCGACGGAACTGTTGCGTCGGCCCGAGGCGGGTGCGCCGCCACCGGACCCCGAGAGGCGCCGGGGCACCCACCCGGTCTGGCGGCCAGCCGGTCCGCAGAGGCGGCAGTCCTGGTCTGCCGGGTGAGGCCTGCAGGGCGCGCGGCGCCGAAGCGATCTGGCAGCGCCTGATCGCAGGAACGGTCGGACATCGAGTCGCGCGGCCTGGGCTCCGGGGCGGTGATCGTGCAGACCAGCTGCCTCGGCCGCTGCGAGTGGGCACCGGTGGTTCAGGCGGTTCCCGGCGGCAGCTACTGCCGTGGTCGCGATCAGGCCGAGATCGTTCGCCGTGCCAGGAGGCACCTGCTGGATGCCGAGCCGACAGGCGATGCGGTGTGAAGCCTCTCGGCGACGCGCCGAAGGACCCGCCTGTCGCCTCGGCGTTCGGCCGCCGCGACGGACTTATGTCACGCCACCCCCCGAGTCAGGGGTTGTGGGCGCGTTGACGCGGTCCTTACAGTTGCTTCGAGGGCAAAGTGTCAAGAAATTCGACACCGCCATAGGGCATAGTACATACCTGGCGCGTGCCCGAACCCGACCGCGCGCCAAGATGCCGGCCATCCACACCAGAGGAAGAAGGAATGAACTGGGTCAAGCCCCATCAACGGTTTGGCAGCGGCGTGCTGATTGCGCTGCTGCTGGCGCTGGCCCTGACCTATGCCGTCTTCTCCTACCTGCCTTCTGACTTCGGCCAGCGCGACGACCTGCTTGCGGCCGCCATGCTCACCGTCTCGGCGGTGGTGCTGCGGCGGGCCTACGTGACGCACATCGCCAGCCAACCCGGCGCGCGGGCGTTCGCGCACGCTGATCTTCGGCTCGGGCGAGGCGGCCCGGGTCGTGGGGCAGACGATCAGCAGCGCCGACCCCAATGTCGAGATCGTCGGCTACTACCCCGGCCCGAACGAGAAGAAGCCGGCGGTGCCCGCCGAGCAACTCCTGCCGGTCGGCCGCTCGCTGATCGAGACCGCGCACGAGCGCCGGGTGGACGAGATCGTGGTCGCGCTGACCGAGCGCCGCGCCGGCAGCATGCCGCTGCGCGAGTTGCTGGACTGCAAGCTGCAGGGCGTGAAGGTCTACGACCTCAACTCGCACTTCGAGAAGCGCCTGGGCCAGATCCGCGTCGACTACCTGAACGCCGGCTGGCTGATCTTTGGCGACGGCTTCAACCAGGGCACCTGGCGCACGGTGGTCAAGCGCGCGTTCGACATCGTCTGCGCCAGCGTGCTGATCGTCGTGGCGGCGCCGTTGATGCTGCTCACGGCGCTGGCCATCAAGCTCGACAGCCGCGGCCCGGTGCTCTACCGGCAGGAGCGCGTGGGCCTGGACAACAAGCCGTTCCAGGTGGTGAAGTTCCGCAGCATGCGGCAGGACGCCGAGAAAGACGGCAAGCCGCGCTGGGCCACCACCGGCGACGACCGCGTGACGCGCCTGGGCCGCATCATGCGGGTGTCGCGCATCGACGAGCTGCCGCAGCTCTTCAGCGTGCTCAAGGGCGACATGAGCCTGGTCGGCCCGCGGCCCGAGCGGCCGTATCTTCGTGGGGCAGCTGACGCAGGAGATCCCCTTCTACGCCGTGCGCCACAGCGTCAAGCCCGGCGTCACCGGCTGGGCGCAGGTGCGCTACCAGTACGGCTCGACGGTCGAGGACTCGCAGGAGAAGCTGCAGTACGACCTCTACTACGTCAAGAACCACTCGCTGTTGCTGGACCTGGAGATCCTGTTCGAGACCGTGCACGTGGTGCTGACGGGCAAGGGCGCGCGCTAGGTACACTGCCCGCTGCGCCCTGCCCCGGCCTGCTTCCGGGAGCGCCTGCCCGGGCCCGATGCGCATGACCGCCGACACTGCCAGCATCGCCATCTTCGGCTTCGCCGCGGCCACCGTCGTGCACGCGGTGTTTGCCGCCTTGCTGCTGCGCGACCCGAAGTTCGGCGTCGACAACCGCCTGGCCGCCGGGGCCTTCGTGGGCGCCGTGCTGGCCAGCGTGGCCTGGGCGCTGGCCAGCCTGGGCGACCAGTTCTCGCCCTACGTGCGTCACCCGCCACGCTGGCCATGGCCGTGGACTGGCTGCGCTACGGGCTGTGGCTGCTGTTCCTGAGCGCGCTGGTGCGGCCGGGTCAGGTCTGCCTTTGCCTGCCCGGAGCGAGGCAAAGGCAAGACCTGACCCCGCTCGGCGCCGCCTGGGCGGCCTGAGCACCACGGCGCTGGGGCTGTGGCTGACCGGGGCGCTGCTGCTGGCGCTGCTGGCCGCCGGCGTCCCGCAGCGCCCGCGTGATGCACCTCTGGCTGCTGGCGGCCCTGGGCCTGCCGGTGCTGGGGCTGGTGCTGGTGGAGCAGTTGTTCCGCAACCTGCCCGAGGATGCGCGCTGGAACGCCAAGCCGGTGTGCCTGGGCCTGGCCAGCCTCTTCGTCTTCGACATCTATTTCTACTCGGAGGCGGTGCTGTTCGGCCGCTTCGACGCCGACGCCGGCTACGTGCGCGGCGTCGTGCACGCGCTGGCGCTGCCGCTGATCTTCGTCGCCTCGCGCCGCCGGGCCGACTGGATCGGCCGGCTGCAGGTGTCGCGCCAGGCGGCCTTCTACTCGGCGTCGCTGCTGCTGGTGGGCGGCTACCTGCTGTTCGTCGCCGGCCTGGGCTATGCGGTGCGGGCCTACGGCGGCGACTGGGGCCGCGCCATGCAGCTGGCGCTGCTGAGCAGCGCGCTGCGTGTTGCTGCTGGTGCTGCTGTTGTCGGGGTCGCTGCGCGCGCGGCTGCGCGTCTTCGTCGGCAAGCACTTCTTCAGCTACCGCTACGACTACCGCGAGCAGTGGCTGCGCTTCACGAACATGCTGTCGTCACCCACCGCCACGCAGGACGTGGGCGGCCTGGTGGTGCGCGGCCTGGCCGACATGCTGGAAAGCCCGGGCGGCAGCCTGTGGACGCGCAATGCCGCGGGCACGGCGCTATCGTGCAGACGGCGCGCTGGAACCTGCCCGCGGTGGCCGAGCGCGAGCCGGCCGACGGCGCCCTGGCGCAGTACCTGCGCAGCACGGGCTGGATCGTCGACATCGACGAATACCGCAACGCGCCCAAGCGCTACGGCACGCTGGCGCTGCCGGCCTGGCTGTGGTCCGGGCCGGACTTCTGGCTGCTGGTGCCCGCTGAGCATGCACGACGAGCTGCTGGGCTTCGTGGTGCTGGCCCGGCCGCGCACGCCGATCCAGATGAACTGGGAGACGCGCGACCTGGTGAAGACCGCCAGCCGGCAGGCCGCCGGCTTCCTGGCGCAGATGCAGGCCACCGAGGCGCTGCTGGAGCTGCGCAAGTTCGAGGCCTTCAACCGCATGTCGGCCTTCGTGGTGCACGACCTCAAGAACATCGTCACCCAGCTGTCGCTGATGTTGAAGAATGCGGAACGTCTGCACGCCAACCCCGAATTCCAGCAGGACATGCTGTTGACGGTGCAGAGCTCGCTGGACAAGATGAAGCGGCTGATGCTGCAGCTGCGCGAAGGCGCCACGCCCCCCGGTTCGGCCGCGGGCGTGGAACTCGAGCCGATGGTGCGGCGTCTGCAGGACATGGCCGCGCAGCCGCGGCCGCGAACTGCAGGTGCGGCAGACGGTCGCGCCTGGCCACCCGCGGCCACGAGGAACGCCTGGAGCGCGTGCTGGGCCATCTGGTGCACAACGCGCTGGACGCCACCGCCCAGGGCGGCGAGGTGTGGATATCGGTGTCGCGCCAGGCGGGGCAGGTGGCGGTGGAGGTGGGTGATTCCGGGGTGGGCATGTCTGACGAGTTCGTTCAAACGCGGCTGTTCCGGCCGTTCAACAGCACCAAGGAAAGCGGCATGGGCATCGGCAGCCACGAAAGCCTGCAGTACATCCGCGAACTCGGCGGCCAGATCGAGGTCGACAGCCAGCCCGGCCAGGGCACCGTGATGAAGGTGCTGCTGCCGCTGTTCGACTCGCACGCCGAACCCGAACCCGCGCTCGCGGAGCCGCTGCATGAGCAGCGGCGACGCACCGCCGCTGCTGATCGTCGAGGACGACCTGGCGCTGCAGAAGCAGATCAAGTGGTCGCTGGACCGCTTCGAGTCGGTGACGGCCAGCGACCGCGAGACCGCGCTGGTGCAGTTGCGCCGCTTCCAGCCCAGCGTGGTGACGATGGACCTGGGCCTGCCGCCCGACCCCGATTCGGTGTCCGAGGGCTTCAAGCTGCTGGGGCAGATGCTCGACATCGACCCCAACCTCAAGGTCATCGTGCTCACCGGCCAGAACGACCAGGCCCACGCGCTGCGCGCGGTGGCCCTGGGCGCCTACGACTTCCAGGCCAAGCCCTTCGACCCCGAGGTGCTGGCGCTGACCATCGAACGCGCCTACCGCCTGGCCGAGCTGCAGCAGGAGAACCGGCGCCTGCAGGCGATGGCGCAGCCCGATGCGCTGTCCGGGCTGCTGACGCGCGACGCCGAGATGCTGCGCATCGGCCGCACTGATCGAGCGCGTGGCCAGCAGCGATGCCTCGGTGCTGCTGCTGGGCGAAAGCGGCACCGGCAAGGAGGTGCTGGCGCAGGGCCTGCACGCGGCGTCCAAGCGCAGCGGCAAGTTCGTGGCCATCAACTGCGCCGCGATCCCGGAAACCCTGCTGGAGAGCGAGCTCTTCGGCTACGAGAAGGGCGCCTTCACGGGCGCCGCCAAGACCACGCTGGGCAAGATCGAGACGGCCCACGGCGGCACGCTGATGCTCGACGAGATCGGCGACCTGCCGCACTCGCTGCAGGCCAAGCTGCTGCGCTTCCTGCAGGAGCGCACCATCGAGCGCCTGGGCGGGCGCCAGGAGGTGCCGGTGGACGTGCGCGTGGTGGGCGCCACGCACCAGGACCTGCGCGCGCAGATCAAGGCGGGGCAGTTCCGCGAGGACCTGTACTACCGGCTGGCCGAGATCGTGGTCACGATCCCGCCGCTGCGCGAGCGCAACGGCGACGCCGTGCTGCTGGCGCACGCCTTCCTGCGCCGCTTCGCGCAGGAGCAGCGGCGCGGCAACCTGACGCTGAGCGAAGACGCCATCCGCGCCATCGAGGCGCACGCCTGGCCGGGCAACGTGCGCGAACTGCTCAACGCCATCAAGCGCGCGGCGATCATGGCCGACGGCGCGCGCGTGACGGCCGAGGACATCGGCCTGGCCGTGCCCGACAGCCGACGACGCCGCGCCGGCGGCCAGCGACATCGACCTGCGCACCGTGCGCGAGCAGGCCGAACGCCAGGCCATCGTCACCGCGCTGGCGCGCACCAACGGCAACGTGGTGCGCGCCTCCGAACTGCTCGGCGTGAGCCGGCCGACGCTGTACGACCTGATGCGGCGGCTGGGGATCAAGTGATGCGCCGGCGCCGGACGCCCCGGCGCCCGATGCCAACCATGGAGACAATGATGAACACGACCTCGACAGACCCTGCTCGGCGCCGCTGCTGGCCGGCGCCTTCGTGCTGGCCGCCTGCAGCGGCGGCGGCGGCACGAGGCCGAGCTCTGGCCTCGGCCGAAGCCTACATCGAGAAGCAGGACTACGCCGCGGCCGTGATCCAGCTCAAGTCGGCGCTGCAGAAGAACGCCAACAACGCCGAGGCGCGGCAGCTGCTGGGGCGCTCGCTGCTGGAGACCGGCGACGCGAAGGCGGCGGCGATCGAGCTGCGCAAGGCGCTGGAGCTGGGCGCCAAGCCGTCGGAGGTGCAGCCGCTGCTGGCCAAGGCCATGCTGGCCCAGGGCCAGGCGAGGCCGGTGGTGCAAGAGTTCGCCGCCGTGACGCTGGACGACCCCGAAGCCTCGGCCGACCTCAAGACCACCGTGGCCACGGCCTACGCCGCGCTGGGCGAACGCGACAAGGCCCGGGAGACGGTGCTGCCGGCCCTGGAGGCATCGCCGCAGCATGCCGACGCCCAGTTGCTGCATGCCCGCATCCTGGCCGCGCGACGGCGACATCGCCGGCGCGCTGGCGCTGGTGGAGGAGGTGCTGGCCGGCAACGCCAAGCACCTGGGCGCGCTGCTGTTCAAGGGCGACCTGCAGCGCTACGGCCAGCGTGACCGCGACGCGGCCATGGCCACCTATGCCCTGGCCGTCGAGGCGCACCCGCGCGCCGTTGCCGGCGCATGCGGCGCTGATCACCATGCTGCTGGAGAAGGGCGACGTGCCCGCGGCGCGCGCAGCGCTTCGAGAAGCTGAAGGCGGTGCAGCCCACGAACCCGGAAACGCTGCTGTTCGAGGCCCAGTTCGCCTACATCGACAAGAACTACGCCCGCACCCGCGAGCTGACCGACCAGCTGCTGCGCCTGGCGCCCGACAACGTGCGCGTGCTGCAGCTGGCCGGCGTCAACGAACTGCGGCTGAATTCGCTCACCCTGGCCGAGGCGCACCTGGGCAAGGTGATGAAGGCCCTGCCGCAGGCCGCCGGTGCCGCGCCAGCTGCTGGCGCGCATCTACACCCGCACCGGGCAGCCGGGCAAGGCGCTGGAGGTGCTGAAGCCGCTGATCGACGCCCCCAACGCCGACAGCAACAGCCTCACGCTGGCCGGCGAGGCCCTGCTGCAGACCGGCGACCTGGCGAAGGCCGAGGCCGCCTTCGCCCGCGCCGCCAAGGCGAACCCGCAGGCCACCACGGCGCGCGCGGCGCTGGCGCTGGGCCAGCTGGCGCGCGGCAACACCGCCGCCGGTTTCGACGAACTGGAAGCCGTGGCCGCGGCCGACCCCGGCATCCGCGCCAACATGGCGCTGATCGCGGCGCGCCTGCGCACCAAGGACATCCCGGGCGCGCTGAAGGCCATCGACGAACTGGAGAAGAAGCAGCCCGACAGCCCGGTGGCGCACGCGCTGCGCGGCTCGGTCCTGCTGCAGAAGGGCGACACCGCGGGCGCCACGGCCAGCTTCGAGAAGGCGCTGAAGATCGACCCGCTGTTCTATCCCGCCACGGCCGGCCTGGCGTCGATCGAACTGGCCGCCGGCCGGCCCGAAGGCGCGCAGAAGCGCTTCGAGGACCTGCTGCGCGCGGACCCGCAAGCAACGCCCGCGCCCTGCTCGGCCTGGCCGAGCTGAAGGCCCGCACCGGCGGCAGCAAGGACGAGGTCACGGCCGCGATCACGCTCGCCGTGAAGGCGCAGCCCGACGCGCCGGGGCCGCGGCGTGCTGCTGGTGAACCACCTGCTCAGCCAGCGCGACCCCAAGGCCGCCCTGGCCGCGGCGCAGGAGGCCGCCGGCGCGCTGCCCGACAGCGTGGAGGTGATGAACGCGCTGGGCACGGCGCAGCTGGCGGCCGGCCAGGGCCAGCAGGCCATCAGCACCTTCACCAAGCTGGCGGCACTGCGACCCGACTGGCCCGAGCCCGAATTGCGCCTGGCCGATGCCCACGCCGCGGCCAACGACCTGGCCGCCGCCAAGCGCAGCCTGAACAAGGCGCTGCAGATCCGGCCCGGGCTGGTGCCGGCGCAGCGTCGCGCTGGCGCAGATTGCGCTGCGCGAGGACAAGCCGCAGGAGGCGCTGCGCATCGCCCAGGCGCATGCAGAAGGCGCAGCCGAAGCAGGCGGCCGGCTTCCTGCTGGAGGCCGACATCGAGCTGAGCCGCAAGCGCCCCGACGCGGCCATCGCGCCGCTGCGCACCGCGCTGCAGCTGGCCCCCAGCTCCGAGACCGCGATCAAGCTGCACGCGGCGCTGGGCGCCGCCAAGCGCGGCGCCGAGGCCGACCGCCTGGCCGCCACCTGGGTCAAGGACCACCCGCGCGACACCGCCTTCCGCTACTACCTGGGCGACGCCGCGCTGGCGCGCAAGGACTTCGACGCCGCCGAGGCGCACTACCGCGCGGTGCTGGAGATCCAGCCCAACAACGCCCTGGCGCTGAACAACGTGGCCTGGCTGATGGCCCAGCAGAAGCGCCCGGGCGCGCTGCCGCTGGCCGAGAAGGCCAACGAGCTGCTGCCCAACCAGCCGGCGCTGATGGACACGCTGGCCTACGTGCTGGCGCTGGAGAAGCAGCCCCAGCGCGCGGTGGAACTGCAGAAGAAGGCCATGGCCCAGGCGCCGCAGAACGACGGCCTGCGCCTGACGCTGGCCAAGATCTACCTGGAGACCGGCGACAAGGCCAGGCGCGGACCGAGCTCGAGACCCTGGCCAAGCTGGGCGACAAGTTCGGCGGCGCAGGCCGAGGTGACGACGCTGCTGGCCACGCTCTGATGCCTGCGCCTGCCGCGGCGGCTGAGCCCGTTGCTTCGCCGGCACCCGCCGCGCCATCCTGCTGCGCAGCCTGCGCCCTGGCCCTGCCGGCGCGCGCCGATCTGCCCGCGCTGGTGGCGGCGAGCCGGCCCTCGGTGCTGCCGGTGGGCACCTACGACCCGCTGACAGCCCGCGCTTCGGCTTTCGCGGCAGCGGCTTCGTGGTCGGCGACGGCAACCTGCGTGGTCACCAACGCCCACGTGCTGCCCGGACGCGAAGACGACACCGGCGCCGCAGCTGGCCGTGCTGGTCGCCGCCCGCGGCGAAACGGCGCAGGGGCGCCGCGCCGCGCTGGTCGACGTCGACCGGCGCCCACGACCTGGCCCTGCTGCGGATCGACGGGCCGCCGCTGCCGGCGCTGACCCTGGCCGCCGCCGACAGCGTGCGCGAAGGCATGGACGTGGCGCTGATGGGCTTTCCGATCGGCGGCGTGCTGGGTTTCTCCCGGTCACGCACCGCGGCATCGTCGCCTCGATCACGAAGCATCGCCCTGCCCTCGCTGGCGGCGCAGCAACTCGACGCCAAGGCCGTCTCGCGCCTGCGCGAGGGCCGTTCGAGGTCTACCAGCTCGACGCCACGGCCTACCCCGGCAACAGCGGCGGGCCGGTGCTGAACGCCGCACACGCGGCGAGGTCGTCGGCGTCATCAACATGGTGCTGGTGCGCGGCACGCGCGAATCGGCGCTGTCCAACCCGACCGGCATCACCTACGCCATCCCGGTGCGCTTCGTGCGCGAACTGCTGGCGCGCGCGCTGAGCAGCGCCGCGTCAGCGAGCCGCGTGCGCTCAGACCTGGTAGTAGCCCCGGTACCAGTCCACGAAGCGCCCGATGCCCGTGCGGATGTCGGTGGCCGGCGTGAAGCCGACCCAGTCGCGCAGCGCATCGACGTCGGCATAGGTGGCGGGCACGTCGCCGTCCTGCAGCGGCAGCAGGTTCTTCTCGCCTTCATGCCCAGCGCGTCCTCGATGCAGCCGATGTAGTCCAGCAGCGGCACCGGGTTGTGGTTGCCGATGTTGAAGACGCGGTACGGCGCGTTGCTGGTGCCGGGGTCGGGCGCCTCGGCGCGGTAGGCCGGGTCGGGCGTCGGCCACGCGGTCGAGCACGCGCATCACGCCTTCGACGATGTCGTCGACATAGGTGAAGTCGCGCTGCATGTTGCCGTGGTTGAAGACGTCGATCGGCCGGCCCTCCAGGATCGCCTTGGTGAACAGGAACAGCGCCATGTCCGGCCGCCCCCAGGGCCCGTAGACGGTGAAGAAGCGCAGCCCGGTGGTCGGCAGGCCGAACAGGTGGCTGTAGGTGTGCGCCATCAGCTCGTTGGCCTTCTTGGTGGCCGCGTACATGCTCACCGGGTGGTCGACGCTGTCGTGCTCGGAGAACGGCATCCTCGTGTTGCCGCCGTAGACGCTGGAGCTCGACGCGTACACCAGGTGCTGCACCTTGGTGTGGCGGCAGCCCTCGAGGACGTTCATGAAGCCGACGACGTTGCTGTCGACGTAGGCCTGCGGGTTCTGCAGCGAATAGCGCACGCCGGCCTGCGCGGCGAGGTGGATGACGCGGTCGAAGCGCTCGGCGGCGAAGAGCTGCTCCATGCCGGCGCGGTCGGCGACGTCGAGCTTGACGAAGCGGAAGCGCGCGTGCGGCGTCAGCCGCGCCAGGCGGTCCTGCTTGAGCTGCACGCTGTAGTAGTCGTTGAGGTTGTCCAGGCCCACGACCTCGTCGCCGCGCGCCAGCAGGCGCAGCGCGGCGGTCGAGCCGATGAAGCCGGCGGCGCCGGTGAGCAGGACTTTCATGGGGCGTCGGGTCGCGGGTCGGGCGGGGCGACGGTGCGCGAGCAGCCGTGCGGTCAGGCGCGACGCCGACCGAATTCTGGCATCGGCATCGCCGAGCGCCCCGCGCGAAGCGCAGCGAATCCGCGGCACGCCGAGCTTTTCACGCCGCGGCCGGCGCGGGCTCACAGCCAGCCGGCCTTGCGGAAGCGCCAGTACATCACGCCGCAGACCGCCGGCGATGACGCCCAGCGCCAGCGGATAGCCCCAGGTCCACTTCAGCTCGGGCATGTGCTCGAAATTCATGCCCCAGACGCCGACGAAGGCGGTGGCCACGGCAAAGATGCCGGCCCAGGCGGCCAGGCGCTTGGTGGTCTCGCTCTCCTCGATCGTCACCATCGACAGGTTGACCTGGATCGCCGTGCCGATGGTCTCGCGCAGCGACTCCAGCGTGGCGTTGCTGCGCACCAGGTGGTCGTAGACGTCGCGGAAATAGTCCTGCGAGCGTTCGCAGACCTGCGGCACGCGGCCGCCGTAGAGCTTGCCGGTGGCTTCCATCAGCGGCACCACGGCGTGGCGCACCACCTGCAGGCGGCGCTTCAGCGCGTACAGCCGCTCGATATTCTGGCGCGCCGATGCCGGGCTCGAAGATCTGGTCCTCGATGGTGTCGAGCTCTTCCTCCATCTCGTCGATGATCGGGAAGTAGCGGTCCACCACCGCGTCCATCAGGGCATAGAAGACGAAGGACGCGCCGTGGCGCAGCAGGTGCGGTTCGCGCTCGGCGCGTTCGCGCACGCCCAGGAAGCCCATGCGTCGAGCGGCTGCGCACCGAGAGCACGAAGTTGCTGCCGACGAAGACGCAGACCTCGCCCACGCTGCAATTCGTCGGTGGGCGCGAACTCGATCATGTGCATGACGGCGAAGACGGTGTCGCCGTACTCCTCGATCTTGGGCCGCTGGTGGCCGTGGCGCGCGTCCTCCACCGCCAGCTCGTGCAGGCCGAATTCGCGCTGCATCTCGAACAGTTCCTCGTCGCTGGCGTCCTTCAGCGCCACCCAGACGAAGCAGTCGGGATGCTGCAGGTAGTCGCTGATCGCGGCGACCTCGATGTCGGCGAGCTTCTTGCCTTGCTGGTAGGCGACGCAGTTGATCAGCATGGCGGGGGTCCGTGGGATGACGGCGGGCATCTTCGCATGCGGGGTTGGGTGGGTTGGGCGGCGCTGCCGCCTCAGCGCTCGGCAGCAGCGGCGTCAGCCCTCGCTTCACACCGCGCACGCGCACCCGGTGCCGTCCGCCACCGCGGCCGGCGGGTAGATCAGCACCCGGGCGCCGGCATCCAGCCCCCGCTGGATCCAGGCCTCGCTGCCGTTGCGCGCCCCCACCTCACCGGCTGCAAGCGCGCGCGCCCGCCGTCGAGCACGAACACCGCAAAACCCGGCTCGCCCGCGCCGCCGCGCCGGCCGGCAGCGGGAAGACCGCGCTCACCGGCACGCGCAGCACCGCGCCTTCGCTGCGCGTGACGATGCGCACGCCGACGCGGTAGCCGTCGCCCAGCGCCGCCCATTCGGCGACCGGGCTCGTGATGTCGATGAGCACGTTGACGCGCTGCTCTTCCACGCCCAGCGCCGAGACCTTGGTGAAGGCCGCCGGCTCGACGCGCCGCACGCGGCCCTGCAGCACCGTGGGGCCGCCCCAGCGTTCGATGCGCACGGCGCTGCCGGGCACGGCCTGCAGCGCGTCGGTGGTCAGCAGTTCGGCCACGATCTCCATGCGCGCGGTGTCGCCCACCTCCAGCAGCGGCGTGCCGGTGGCGACCGCGGTCTCGCTCTGGTGGTGCACCTTCAGCACGCGGCCGGCCACCGGCGAGCGCAGCGCGAAGGCGCCGCGGCCGCTGGCGCCGTCGCGCACCGCGTTCAGCGCGGCGCGCGCCTGCTGCAGCTCGTAGCGCGCGATGCGTTCGCCGTCGGTCGCGGCCTCCAGCTCCTTCTGCGCCGCCTGCACCGCCAGGCGATCGGTCTCGATCTTGCTGGCCGACACGAAACCCTGCTGCGCCAGCTGCTCGGTGCGCCGCTGTTCGTTGCGCGCCTGCTCCACCGCCACCCGCGCCGCGCCGATGCGCGTGGCCGCCAGCTGCACGCCGGCCTGTGCGGTGGCCACGCGCGCCTGCTGCTCGGCCAGGCTGCGCTCGTCGAGCATCGGGCTGAAGGCCGGCAGCAGGGTGGCCACCACGTCGCCGGCGGCCACCGGCATCGCCCTCGCGCAGCGTCACCCGCTGCAGGCGGCCGGCCAGCGGCGCCGAGACCACGAAGCGGTCGGCCAGCCGCGTGCGCGCGTCCTCGTCGACGGTGGTCTCGAAGGGCCCGACCGTGGCCTCGGCCACCTCCACTTCCACCGGCCGCGGCGCGAAGGCCCAGGCCAGCAGCGCCGCCAGCGCCACGGCCGCGGCACCGCCGATGAGCATCGTCCTGCGGTTCATCGTCGTCACTCCCTTGTCTTCAGCGCCGCCACCATGTCGAGCCGGTCGATGCGCCGGCGCACCACCAGCGCGCTGGCGACGCCGGCGGCCACGATGCAGATCGCCGCCCAGGCGTAGGTGCGCGGCTGGATCACCACCGGGAAGAAGAACTGGTCGCTCTTCAGCAGCCCCACGATCAGGTGCACCAGCCCCCAGCCCAGCAGCATGCCCAGCGGCAGCGCGACGGCGATCGAGATGCGCCAGCTCGCCCAGCAGCAGCGCCGAGACCTCGGCGCGGGTGAAGCCGAGCACGCGCAGGCTGGCCAGCTCCCAGGTGCGCTCGGCCAGCGCGATGCGCGCGTTGTTGTAGACCACGCCGACCGCGATGACGCCGGCAAACAGCGTCAGCACGGTGCTCATGATGCGGACGTTGCGCGCGCTGATCTCCTCCATGTTGCGCAGCAGCGTCGCCTTGCTGAAGGCGCCGGCGACGCGCGGCAGTTCGCGCGTGGCGTCGAGCAGCTCGGCCTCGCGCCCGCGCTCGACCGCGAGGCCGAAGCCGGTCGTCAGGTCGCCTTCGCCGAGCGCGCGATTGAGCGCGTCGCGCCGCATGTAGGCGTTCAGGCCCATCATCTCCTTCACGGTGGCCTGCACCGGCAGCGTGAGCGTGCGCGCCTGGCCTTCCAGCACCTCGGCGCGCACGAGGTCGCCCAGGCGCAGGTCGAGCTTGGCGGCCAGGCGGTCGGTGAGCACCAGGCCGTCGCCGGGCGGCACCAGCGCGTGGTTGTCGACGTCGACGATGCGGCTCGAGCTGCGGCACGTCGGCCAGGCCGCGGATCTCGACGCGCTCGCTGCGGTGGCCGTTGACCAGCCGCACCGGCACGTAGCGCGTGCTCTCGGTGGCCAGCACGCCGGGCAGGCGCGCGACCTCGTGGCGCACGCTGTCGGGCGCGGGGTCCGGCGAGCCAGACGGCGACGTCGCAGCCGCATCGTCGACGTGGAACTGCGAGTCGACGACGTACTCGATGGCGTCGCGGAAGAAGTTGCCCATGACGACGATCGCCACCGACACCGCCACGCCGCCGATCGACAGCCCCGTGCGCAGCGGCTTGCGCTCCATCTCGCGCAGGATCATGCGCAGCGAGGTGGCCATGCCCGTGATCCCCAGCCGCTCGAGCAGCGTGCGCCGGTAGCGGCCGGGCGCCGGCGGGCGCATCGCCTCGGCCGGCGCCAGGCGCACGGTGGCGGCGATGGCATTCAGCGTGCCCGCCACCGCGGTGACGAGCGTGAGGCCGAGCGCGATCGCCACCAGCCCGGGCGCGAGCCGGTGCTCGAACACCGGCAGGCGGAAGAACTCGACGTACAGCACGAGGAACCAGCTGCCCAGCCAGCGCCCGAGCCCGATGCCGAGCGCGAAGCCGAGCGCGGTGATCGCGCCCACCATCTTCAGGTAGTGCGCGGCGATCGCGCGGTTCGGGTAGCCCAGCGCCTTCAGCGCCGCGATCTGCTCGCGCTGCGTGGCCACCAGGCGCGAGATCACGACGTTGAGCAGGAAGGCCGCGACGCCGAGGAAGATCGCCGGCAGCACGGTGCCCATCACGTGCATGCTCCTTGATCTCGTTGTCGAGCATCGCGTGCGAGACCTGGTCGTCGCGGCCGTGCGCCTCGCGCCCGCCGTAGCGGGCGAGGTGGCGCTGCAGCGCGGCGATCACCGCGCGCTCGTCGGCGCCGGGCGCGAGCTTGAGCGCGACGCGGTTGAAGGCGCCCTCCATGTCGTAGGCCGCATCCAGCGCCTCGGCGTCGACCCAGAAGATGCCGAAGCCGCGCTGGTCGGGCATGCCGAACAGGCCGGCGAAGATGTACTCGGGCGACAGCGCCACGCCGGCGATCACGAGCTCGCGCTGCTTGCCGTTGATCAGCGCGCGCAGCCGTGCGCCCGGCTTCAGCCCGCGCGCCTCGGCGAAGCGACTCCGACACCCAGGCCGGCAGCGCGCCGTCGGGCAGCGCGCGCCCGGGCGACATCGACACCGGGTCGTCGGGCAGCCCGCTGCGCAGCGTGATGCGGTTCATGCGCGGCGGCTGCCGGCGGTCGATGCCGATGAGCTGGCCGATGATGGGGTCGTGGCTGTCGAGGCCGGCGTCGATGAGCTGGATGCGCACGTAGAACTCGCTCGTCGTCTGCACGTCGGCCACGCCGGGGATCGCGCGCAGGGTCTCGGCCAGCGCATCGGGCGCGCGCTTGACGCTGGCGAACACGTCGGCGAAGCGGCCGCTGGCGTAGAAGGCGTCGCGCGCGTGGGCCAGCGAGTCCACCGCCGACAGCGTGGTCAGGAAGCCGCCGACGCCGCTGGCCACCACGAGCGCGATCGTCAGCGCCTGGCTCCACATCAGGCGCAGGTCGCGCAGCAGCTTGCGGTCGAGCGCTTTCATCGCGCGCCTTGGTCACCACCGCAGCTCCGCCGGCGAGATCTTGTGCGCGTTGCGCTCGATGCGCTGGATGCGGCCGTCGCCGAGGTGGATGACGCGGTCGGCCATGCCGGCGATGGCCGCGTTGTGCGTGATCACCACCGCGGTGGTGCCGAGCTCGCGGTTGATGCGCGCGATGACGTCGAGCACCAGCTTGCCGGTGGTGTAGTCGAGCGCGCCGGTGGGCTCGTCGCACAGCAGCACGTCGGGCCGCTTGACGATGGCGCGCGCGATCGCCACGCGCTGCTGCTCGCCGCCGGAGAGCTGGGCCGGGAAGTGGTCGCGCCGCGGCGTCAGGCCGACCAGCGCGATGGCCTCGTCGATGTCCATCGGCTGCTCGGCGATGTCGGTCACCAGCGCCACGTTCTCGCGCACCGTCAGGCTCGGGATCAGGTTGTAGAACTGGAACACGAAGCCGACGTGCTCGCGCCGGTAGCGCGTGAGCTCGGCGTCGCCGGCGCCGTCGAGCCGGTGCTCGGCGAAGCTGACCTCGCCGCTGGTCGGCACGTCCAGCCCGCCCAGGATATTGAGCAGCGTGCTCTTGCCGCTGCCCGAGGGCCCCAGCAGCACGACGAATTCGCCGCGCGCGATCTCCAGCGACACGTCGTGCAGCGCCACCACCTCGACCTCGCCGGTGCGGTAGGTCTTGGTCAGGTCGCGGGCGCGAAAGACGATGTCGGCGGACATGCGCGGGGCAGCCTCCTGCGCCGCCGATTGTCGGCGGCGGCCACCGCACGCGGGCGCTTGCGGCGGGTCAAGCCGGCAGAAGCGAGGTCACGGTTCGAGCAACGTGAACCTCGCTCGACCCAACAGTCTCTTGAAGTCGCGGTCGAAGCTCACGAGGTGTTCGCCCAGATGCTCCACCGCGGCCGACAGCCAAGCGTCCGGCAGGTCGTTGCCGCCCAACTGCTTGTCGAGACACAGCTGCCGCAGCTTTGGCCACTCGGGGCCCAGCGCAGCGAGTCGAACGCCAGGCATGGCCAGGATCGCGTCGACGAAGTCAACGGCATCGGCTGTGGGCGTCGGAACCTGGAAGATCTTCGGGCTTGTCACCAATCGCAGCAGGCTGGCCAGCACCATCGGCATCAACGTGAAGCCCGCGCCGCTCTCGGCGGCGGCGAGCGCCCCTTCGCAGCCATGTGCGCGCGACGGCGTGATGAGGATGATCGCTCCGGGAGGCCGCAACCAGCACGTTGACGTCAGGCGTCATCGCCCAGGGCCTCCAGCATGGCCTTGTTGCTGCGCGGATCAACGCCCGCGACCAGACCGCCACGCCCCTTGAAGACGGGCAGGCGGGTACGTGGCCACGCACGTGCCCAGCCGATTGCGCGTGCAGGCGCAACTGCAGCCCCTCCTCGATCAACCGGGTCAGACTGGTGCGTTGCTGGGCCGCAAGCGCCTTGGCATCGGCCAGCAACTGATCATTCAAGTCGAGCGTAGTCTTCATGCCGTCACTGATACAGATTTCTGTACCACTGTTGCCTTGGCATCACGGACGCCGACCCCACAAAGCAAAACGCCGACCTCAGGGCCGGCGTTCGACTATTCCTAAGTTGTTGTTATTGTTCGAGAATCTTGGTTGCGGGGGCAAGATTTGAACTTGCGACCTTTGGGTTATGAGCCCAACGAGCTACCAGGCTGCTCCACCCCGCGACTGAGCCTTGCAGTATAGCCGATTTCTCGGCTCGCTCGTCACTCGGCGCTGTCGGCCGCCGCCAGCTTCGGCGGCGGGCTCGGGCCGGTCGACCAGTTCGACGAAGGCCATCGGCGCGTTGTCGCCGACGCGGAAACCCATCTTCAGGATGCGCGTGTAGCCGCCCGGGCGCGCCTGGTAGCGCGGGCCCGAGTTCGTTGAACAGCTTGGCCACGACGTCGCGGTCGCGCGTGCGGTTGAAGGCCAGGCGGCGGTTGGCCAGCGTGGGCGTCTTGCCCAGGGTGATCAGCGGCTCGACGACGCTGCGCAGTTCCTTGGCCTTGGGCAGCGTGGTCTTGATCGCCTCGTGCTTGATGAGCGAGTTGCACATGTTCCTCAGCATCGCCAGGCGGTGCGAGGTGGTGCGGTTGAGTTTGCGGGGGCCGTTGCGGTGGCGCATGGTGCTTTCCTTTCTTTATTGAACCCCGGCCGGATCAGGTACCGGGGGTTGCACATGGCGCGGGAGCGTCTTCGCCTCAGCGCTTGTCCAGGCCCTGCGGGGGCCAGTTCTCCAGCCGCGCGCCGAGCGTGAGCCCGCGCGAAGCCAGCACTTCCTTGATCTCGTTCAGGCTCTTGCGGCCCAGGTTCGGCGTCTTCAGCAGCTCGGTCTCGGTGCGCTGGATGAGGTCGCCGATGTAGTAGATGTTCTCGGCCTTCAGGCAGTTGGCCGAGCGCACGGTGAGTTCGAGCTCGTCCACCGGGCGCAGCAGGATGGGGTCGAACGGCGTCGGGCGCGACACCTGCGGCACCATGCTGTCGATCGGGTTGACGTCGATCTGGCCGAAGAAGGCGAGCTGCTCGACGAGGATGCGCGCGCTCTGGCGGATGGCTTCCTCGGGCGCGATGGCGCCGTTGGTCTCGATCTCCATCACCAGCTTGTCGAGGTCGGTGCGCTGCTCGACGCGGGCGTTCTCCACCGCGTAGCTGACGCGCCGCACCGGCGAGAACGAGGCGTCGAGCACGATGCGGCCGATCGCTCTTGGTGGGCTCGTCGCCGTAGCGGCGCAGGTTGCCCGGCACGTAGCCGCGGCCCTTCTCGACCTTGATCTGCATGTCGAGCTTGCCGCCCTGCGCCAGGTGCGCGATGACGTGCTCGGGGTTGATGATCTCGACGTCGTGCGGCGTCTGGATGTCGGCCGGCGGTGACGGGGCCTTCGCCTTCCTTGCGCAGCACCAGCGTCACTTCGTCGCGGTTGTGCAGGCGGAAGACCACGCCCTTGAGGTTGAGCATGACGTGGACGACGTCTTCCTGCACGCCGTCGATCGCCGAGTACTCGTGCAGCACGCCGGCGATCGTGACCTCGGTCGGCGCGTAGCCCACCATCGACGACAGCAGCACGCGCCGCAGTGCGTTGCCGAGGGTGTGGCCGTAGCCGCGCTCGAAGGGCTCGAGGGTGGCTTTGGCGCGGTGGCCGCCGAGCGGCTCGACCTGGATGGCCTTGGGCTTGAGAAGGGTGGTTTGCATGGAGTCTGTCAGTTCCTGTCAATACCCTCGGCTCGTTACGCCGATAAGGCTGATGGACCACGCCGGGCAGTGCTGAACTGCGGGTCGCCTCGTGCCCGGCGGAACGAAGCGTGTGTCTTGGCCGGCGCCCGTCGCAGGCGCCGGCCGGCGGCCGTCAACGCGAGTACAACTCGACGATGAGGGCTTCCTTGATCTCGGCGCCGAACTGGTCGCGGTCGGGCACCTTCTTGAAGACGCCTTCCATCTTGGTGGCGTCGACCTGCACCCAGTCGGCCAGGCCGATGGACTGCGCCAGCTTCAGCGCGTCGACGACGCGCAGCTGGCTCTTGGACTTCTCGCGCAGCGCGACCGCGTCGCCGGCCTTGACCTGGTACGACGGGATGTTGACGACCTGGCCGTTGACCGTGAGCGCCTTGTGCGACACCAGCTGGCGCGCCTCGGCGCGCGTGGAGCCGAAGCCCATGCGGTAGACGACGTTGTCCAGGCGCGACTCCAGCAGCGCCAGCAGGTTGGCGCCGGTGTTGCCCTTGCGGCGCTCGGCCTCGGCGAAATAGCGGCGGAACTGGCGCTCGAGCACGCCGTACATGCGCTTGACCTTCTGCTTCTCGCGCAGCTGCATGCCGAAGTCGGACGTGCGCGAGCCGCTGGTGCGGCCGTGCTGGCCGGGCTTGCTGTCGAACTTGGCCTTGTCGCTGATCGAGCGGCGTGCGCTCTTCAGGAACAGGTCGGTGCCTTCACGGCGGGAAAGTTTGGCCTTGGGGCCGAGATAACGTGCCACGGATGTGTCCTTGTTGTCGGTCTGACGCGGCAGCGGCCCCTGCAGTGTTCGACTGAGGCCACCCGCGCGAGTCTGGTGCTGGAGCTGCGCTCCGCCCAGACGGTGGGCTTACGGAGGGTCGACCCTCCAGAAAAACGGCCGGCCCGCACAGATGTGCTCGCCGGCTCGGGAAACCTCTGATTCTAGCGTCTGCCAGGAAAACCCTGCATGACGGTCGCAAGCGCCTGCCCGCGGAGCAGCCGCCGGCGCATGGCGGCGCTCAGATGCGGCGGCGCTTCTGCGGCCGGCAGCCGTTGTGCGGGATCGGCGTCACGTCGCTGATCGAGTTGATGCGGATGCCCAGCGAGGCCAGCGCACGCACGCTCGATTCGCGGCCGGGGCCGGGGCCCTTGATGCGCACGTCGAGGTTCTTGATGCCCTGCTCCTGCGCGGCGCGGCCGGCCGTTTCGGCGGCCACCTGGGCGGCAAACGGCGTGCTCTTGCGCGAGCCCTTGAAGCCCTGGCCACCGCTGGACGCCCAGGCCAGGGCGCTGCCCTGGCGGTCGGTGATGGTGATGATGGTGTTGTTGAACGACGCGTGCACGTGAGCGATGCCGTCCGCAACGTTCTTGCGGACCTTCTTGCTCACGCGGCGCGCGGCGGTATTGACGGGTGCCTTGGCCATGTCTTGTCTCTTTCAGTGTTCCGGGCGGCTGCTTACTTCTTCAGCGCCTGCGCACCCTTTTTCGGACCCTTGCGGGTGCGGGCGTTGGTGCGCGTGCGCTGGCCGCGCACGGGCAGGCCGCGGCGGTGGCGGAAGCCGCGGTAGCAGCCCAGGTCCATCAGCCGCTTGATGCTGATCGACAGTTCGCGACGCAGGTCGCCTTCGATCGTGAGGCGGCCGATCTCGTCGCGGATGCGCTCGAGGTCGACGTCGGAGAGGTCCTTGATCTTCTTCGAGTACGGGATGCCGACCGAGGTGCAGATCTTCTGCGCCGTGGTGCGGCCGATGCCGTAGATCGAGGTGAGACCGATTTCCGCGTGCTTGTGCGGCGGGATGTTGATGCCGGCGATGCGTGCCATGGGTATTCCTTAGCTGTCAGCCTTGACGCTGCTTGTGACGCGGGTCGGTGCAGATGACGCGCACCACGCCCTTGCGGCGGATGATCTTGCAGTTGCGGCACATCTTCTTGACGGAAGCGGCGACTTTCATGGTCTTCTCCTTGACCCGGTTCCTGAACTCTACTTGGCGCGGAAGACGATCCGCGCGCGACTCAAATCGTAGGGCGTCAACTCGACCGTGACCTTGTCACCGGGCAGGATGCGGATGTAGTGCATGCGCATCTTCCCGGAAATGTGACCCAGCACGACATGTCCGTTTTCCAGCTTCACGCGGAAGTTGGTGTTGGGGAGCTTCTCCAGAATCTCCCCCTGCATCTGGATCACGTCGTCCTTGGACATGCGGCACGGGCATCAGCTGGTCTTGAAGTTGGCCTTCTTCAACAGGCTTTCGTATTGCTGGCTCATCACGTAGCTCTGGACCTGGGCCCAGAAGTCCATCGTGACGACGACGATGATCAGCAGCGAGGTGCCGCCGAAATAGAACGGCACGTTGTACTTGAGCACCAGGAATTCGGGCAGCAGGCACACCGCGGTGATGTAGACCGCACCGGCCAGCGTCAGGCGCGACAGGATGCGGTCGATGTGCCTGGCGGTCTGGTCGCCCGGGCGGATGCCGGGGATGAAGGCGCCGCTCTTCTTCAGGTTGTCCGCGGTCTCGCGGCTGTTGAACACCAGCGCCGTGTAGAAGAAGCAGAAGAAGACGATCATCGCCGCGTACAGCAGCACGTAGATCGGCTGCCCCGGCGACAGCGCGCCCGACAGGTCCTTCAGCCAGCGCATGCCCTCGCCGGTGGCGAACCAGCCCACCACGGTGGCCGGCAGCAGGATGATCGAGCTGGCGAAGATCGGCGGGATCACGCCCGACATGTTCAGCTTCAGCGGCAGGTGCGACGACTGGCCGCCGTAGACCTTGTTGCCGACCTGGCGCTTGGCGTAGTTGACGAGGATCTTGCGCTGGCCGCGCTCGACGAAGACCACCGCGTAGGTGACGCCGACGACCAGCGCCAGGATGAACAGGCAGGCCACGATGCTCATCGCACCGGTGCGCACCAGCTCGAACAGGCCGCCGATGGCGCTGGGCAGGCCGGCGACGATGCCGGCGAAGATCAGGATCGAGATGCCGTTGCCCAGGCCGCGCTCGGTGATCTGCTCGCCCAGCCACATCAGGAACATGGTGCCGGCCACCAGGCTCACCACCGCCGTCATGCGGAAGCCGAAGCCGGGCGACAGCACCAGGCCCTGCGAGCCTTCGAGCGCCAGCGCGATGCCCAGGCTCTGGAAGATGGCCAGGAACAGCGTGCCGTAGCGCGTGTACTGCGTGATCTTGCGGCGGCCGGCCTCGCCTTCCTTCTTCAGCGCCTCGAGCGTGGGCACCACGTAGCGTCATCAGCTGCATGATGATCGACGCGCTGATGTACGGCATGATGCCGAGCGCGAAGACGGTGAAGCGCGACAGCGCGCCGCCGCTGAACATGTTGAACAGGTTCAGGATGCCGCCGCTCTGGCCCTTGAAGAGCTGCTGCAGCTGCACCGGGTCGATGCCGGGCACGGGGATGTGCGCCCCGATGCGGTAGACCACCAGCGCGAGCAGCAGGAAGACGACCCGCCGGCGCAGGTCGCCGAACTTGCCGCTCTTGGCCAGCTGGTTCGCGGAGGTCGCCACGCGCTTGCTTTCCTTCAGGCGCACTGCGCCAGCCGGCGGCCTGCGACGGCCTCGACCGAGCCGCCGGCCGCTTCGATGGCGGCCTTGGCGCCGGCGGTCGCGGCGATGCCCTTGAGCACCACCTTGCGCGTCAGCTCGCCCGACTTGATGACCTTGACGTGCTTGATGATCTCGCGCACCAGGCCGGCCGCCTTCAGCGTCAGCAGGTCGACCTCGTCGGCGCCCAGGCGCTCCAGGTCGGTCAGCGTCACTTCGCCGTTGTACTTGAGCTGCGCCGACTTGAAGCCGCGCTTGGGCAGGCGGCGCTGCAGCGGCATCTGGCCGCCTTCGAAGCCGACCTTGTGGAAGCCGCCGGCACGCGACTTCTGGCCCTTGTGGCCACGGCCCGCGGTCTTGCCCAGGCCCGAGCCGATGCCGCGGCCGACGCGGCGCCGGGCCTGCTTGGAGCCGGCGGCCGGCTTGATCTTGTTCAGTTCCATCACAGCACCCTCACCAGGTACGCGACCTTGTTGATCATGCCGCGCACCGCGGGCGTGTCTTCCAGCACGCGCTCGCTGTTGACCTTGCGCAGGCCCAGGCCGCGCACGGTGTCGCGGTGCGACTGGCGCGTGCCGGCCACGCTCTTGACGAGCTTGACCGTGAGTGTCTTCTTGTCTGCCATCGGTGTTCTCCGCCAGCGCTTCAGTTGAAGAGGTCTTCGACCGACTTGCCGCGCTTGGCCGCCACTTCGGCCGGCGTCGTCGAGCGCCGCAGCGCGTCGAGCGTGGCGCGGACCATGTTGTAGGGGTTGGACGAGCCCAGGCTCTTGGCCACGATGTCGGTGACGCCCATGACCTCGAACACCGCGCGCATCGGGCCGCCGGCGATGATGCCGTCACCGGGCTTGGCCGGCGCCATCAGCACCTTGGCCGCGCCGTGCTCGCCGCGCACGTTGTGCTGGATGGTGCCGTTGCGCAGGCTGACCTTGGTCATGTTGCGGCGCGCCGCTTCCATCGCCTTCTGCACCGCCACCGGCACTTCCTTGGCCTTGCCCTTGCCCATGCCGATGCGGCCGTCGCCGTCGCCGACGACGGTGAGCGCCGCGAAGCTGAGCGTGCGGCCGCCCTTGACGACCTTGGTGACGCGGTTGACCGCGATCATCTTTTCCTTCAGGCCGTCGTCGTTGCCTTCGGTCTGCGCGCGGGGAGTGAACTTTGCCATTTGCTGGTTTCCTTGTCGTGCCGCCGGCGTCAGAACTGCAGGCCGGCTTCGCGCGCCGCCTCGGCCAGCGCCTTGACGCGGCCGTGGTAGGCGAAGCCCGAGCGGTCGAACGCGACCTTCTCGATGCCGGCCGCCTTGGCCTTCTCGGCGATGCGCTTGCCGATGATCGCGGCCGCGGCGGCGTTGCCGCCCTTGCCGGCGCGCGCCCAGCTGCTCGCGCACTTCCTTCTCGGCCGTGGAGGCGCTGGCCAGCACCGCGCGCCGTCGTCGGAAATGATGCTGGCGTAGATGTGCAGGTTGGAGCGGTGCACCGCCAGGCGGGCACGTCTGCTGCAGCGCGATGCGCACACGCGTCTGGCGCGAGCGGCGCAGGCGTTGTTCTTTCTTGGTCAGGCTCATCTCGGCGCTCCTTACTTCTTCTTCGTCTCTTTCAGCACCACGCGCTCGTCGGCGTAGCGGATGCCCTTGCCCTTGTAGGGCTCGGGCGGACGGAAGGCACGCACCTCGGCGGCCATCTGGCCGACGACCTGGCGGTCGGCGCCGGAGATCAGGATCTCGGTCTGCGTCGGCGTGGCCACCTTGATGCCGGCGGGCATGTCCTTGACCACCGGGTGCGAGTAGCCGATCTGCAGGTTGAGCTTCTGGCCCTGCGCCTGGGCGCGGAAACCCACGCCCACCAGCGTGAGCTTGCGCTCGAAGCCCTTGCTGACGCCGCCCACCATGTTGGCCACCAGGGCCCGCAGCGTGCCGCTCATCGCGTCGGCGGCCGACGTGTCGTCGGCCGGGCACGAAGGTGACGGCTGCCGGCTTCGTTCTTCACGTTCACCAGCGGGTGCAGCTTGCGCGTCAGCGTGCCGTTGGCACCCTTGACGGTGATCTGGTCGCCCGTGATCGCCACGTCCACGCCTTGCGGCACGGCGATCGGCATCTTTCCTACGCGTGACATGTCGCTGTGCTCCCTTCAGGCCACGTAGCAGAGGACTTCGCCGCCGACACCGGTGGCGCGCGCCTTGCGGTCGGTCATCACGCCCTTGGGCGTGGTGACGATGGCCACGCCGAGGCCGTTCATGACCTGCGGAATGGCGTGGCGGCCCTTGTAGATGCGCAGGCCGGGGCGGCTGACGCGCTCGATGCGCTCGATCACCGGACGGCCGGCGTGGTACTTCAGCGCGATCTCGAGCTGTCGGCTTGCCGTCGTCGTCGCGCACCTGCGTGGCCGTCGATGTAGCCCTCGTCCTGCAGCACCTGCGCGATCGCGATCTTCAGCTTGGACGACGGCATCGTGACGACCGCCTTGTCCACCGCTTGCGCGTTGCGGATGCGGGTCAGCATGTCGGCGATGGGGTCACTCATGCTCATGGCAGTTCTCCTGATCTTCTCGCCGGACTACCAGCTGGCCTTGACCACGCCCGGGATCTCGCCCTTGAAGGCGAGTTCGCGGATCTTGTTGCGGCCCAGGCCGAACATGCGGAAGGTGCCGCGCGGGCGACCGGTGATGCGCGCAGCGGTTGCGCAGGCGCGTCGGGTTGGCGTTGCGCGGCAGCTTCTGCAGCTCCAGGCGGGCGGCGTAGCGCTCCTCGTCGGAGTGCTTGGCGTCGTCGGCCACGGCCTTCAGCTCGGCGTACTTCTTGGCGTACTTGGCGACCAGCTTCTCGCGCTTCTCTTCGCGCTGCTTGAGGGATGTCTTGGCCATGTCGGATGCCTTCAGTTCTTGAACGGGAATTTGAAGGCGGCGAGCAGTGCCTTGCACTCGTCGTCGTTCTTCGCGCTCGTGGTGATGCTGATGTTCATGCCGCGGATCGCGTCGATCTTGTCGTACTCGATCTCGGGGAAGATGATCTGTTCCTTGACGCCGATGTTGTAGTTGCCGCGGCCGTCGAAGCTGCGCCCGGAGATGCCGCGGAAGTCGCGCACGCGCGGCAGCGCCACGGTGACGAAGCGGTCCAGGAACTCGTACATGCGCACGCCACGCAGCGTGACCATGCAGCCGATGGGCACGCTCTCGCGGATCTTGAAGC
This sequence comes from uncultured beta proteobacterium, assembly GCA_963717575.1. Classification (GTDB taxonomy): domain Bacteria; phylum Pseudomonadota; class Gammaproteobacteria; order Burkholderiales; family Burkholderiaceae_C; genus Rubrivivax. The sequence goes on from CAVQWK010000047.1 coordinate 33,839, forward strand.
CGGCGATCGGCTTCTTGCTCTTCGTGACCACGGGCTTCTGGCCGGCGATCTTGGTCAGGTCGCCGACGGCGTTGTCCATCACCTTCTTGTCGGAGACGGCCTCGCTGACGCCCATGTTCAGCGTGATCTTCTGCAGGCGCGGCACCTGCATCACCGAGGTGTAGCCGAACTTGGCCATCAGCTCGGGCACGATCTTCTCGCGGTAGATCGCCTGCAGGCGGGCCTGGGGCGCGGGGCCCTGCGGCGGCTGCGGCGGCGGCTTGTTGCTTCTTTGCCATGGTCGCTTACGCCTTGATCTCTGCGCCGCTGGACTTGTAGACGCGCACACCGTTGTCGCGCGTCTTGCGGCCGCCTGCTCGTCCTTGCTCAGCAGCTTGATGCCGACCGGTCGGCCTTGCCGGTGGCGGCGTTGCAGATCGCCACGTTCACTGGTGGATCGGCATCGTCTTGTCGACGACGCCGCCGGTGGTGCCCTTCATCGGGTTCGGCTTGACGTGCTTCTTCACGACGTTGACGCCTTCGACGACGATGTGCTCCTCGTCGACGCGCTGCGTCACGGTGCCGCGCTTGCCCTTGTCGCGGCCGGTGGTCACGATGACCTGGTCGCCCTTGCGAATCTTGTTCATGGTGGGTCCTGACGGGTCGGGCGTCAGAGCACTTCGGGTGCCAGCGACACGATCTTCATGAAGCGCTCGGTGCGCAGTTCGCGCGTCACCGGGCCGAAGATGCGCGTGCCGATCGGCTCGAGCTTGGCGTTCAGCAGCACGGCGGCATTGCCGTCGAACTTGATCAGCGAGCCGTCCTGGCGGCGCACGCCCTTGGCGGTGCGCACGACCACGGCGCTGTAGACCTCGCCCTTCTTGACGCGGCCGCGCGGCGCGGCTTCCTTGATGCTGACCTTGATGACGTCGCCGATGCCGGCATAACGCCGCTTGGAGCCGCCGAGCACCTTGATGCACATGACGGACTTGGCGCCCGTGTTGTCGGCCACGTCGAGCCGAGACTGCATTTGGATCATGTTCTGTCCCCAACTTGTACCGCGCTGCGCCGCCGGATGACGGCGCTGCTCGATCAGTCTTGGGCCCGTGGATGGGTGGATCCGGCTCCGGCGGCTGGTGCGATGCACGACAGCCCGCCAGACCGGCGAAGCCTGCGATTATGTCCGATCTGCGCCGGCGCGTCAAGCGCCGGCGATGCGCAGAGGTCGTTCAGGCCTTCACGGCCTTGGCCTGCGCCAGCATCGTGCCGGCGTCGCTGACCTCGAACTTGCCCGGCGCCTCGATGTTCAGCGTCTTGACGACGCCGTCGACGACCAGCATCGAGTAGCGCTGCGAGCGCAGGCCCATGCCGCGCGCGGTCAGGTCCAGCGTCAGGCCGGTGGCCTTGGTGAAGTCGGCGCTGCCGTCGGCCATCATGCGCACCTTGCCGGCGGTCTTCTGGTCGCGGCCCCAGGCGCCCATCACGAAGGCGTCGTTGACCGACACGCACCAGATCTCGTCGACGCCGGCGGCCTTCAGCGCGTCGGCCTGCTGCACGTAGCCCGGCACGTGCTGGCCGAGCAGGTGGGCGTGTAGGCGCCGGGCAGCGCGAAGATGGCGATCGTCTTGCCGGCGGTGGACTTCTCGACGTCGAAGCTGTTGGGGCCGAGCGAGCAGCCGCTGCCCTCGACCTCGATGAATTCCTGCAGGCTGCCCGCGGGCAGCTTGTCTCCGACTTTCAGCATGGGTTGACTCCTCTGGATGAGAACGAAAGCGACCGGACGGCTGGAGTCTCCAGCGTGCGGCCGCCTCGTGCTGGCGCGGGGGCTCTCGGCCGCCGGCTGCGCGGTGATCAGACCAGCTTGGCCTTCTCGATCAGCCGCGTCACGACCCAGGACTTGGTCTTGCTGATCGGGCGGCCTTCGGCGATCTCGACCATGTCGCCCATCTTGTACTCGCCCTTCTCGTCGTGGGCGTGGTACTTGCGCGACTTGGCGACGATCTTGCCGTACAGCTCGTGCGGCGTGCGGCGCTCGACCAGCACGGTCACGGTCTTGGCGCGCTTGTCGCTGACGATGCGGCCGACGAAGGTGCGCGTGTTCTTCACCGGGGCGGCGGCGGTCGCGGTTCGCGGTGACTTGGGCTTCGCTCACTTGGCGGCTCCCTTCTTCTTCTCGGTCAGGATGGTCTTGACGCGCGCGATGTCGCGGCGCGTCTTGCCCAGCTGCGAGTTGTTGGTCAGTTGCTGCGTGGCCGCTGCATGCGCAGGCCGAAGTGGGCCTTCAGCAGGTCGGAGACTTCCTTCTCCAGCGCGGCCACGTCCTTGGTGCGCAGTTCAGATGCTTTCATGCTGTGTCTCCTTCGCGTCACGCGCCGACCTGGCGGGCGACGAAGGTGCAGCGCAGCGGCAGCTTGGCCGCCGCCAGCGTGAAGGCCTCGCGGGCCAGCGCCTCGGGCACGCCGTTGAGCTCGTAGAGCATCTTGCCGGGCTGGATCTCGGCCACGTAGTACTCGGGGTTGCCCTTGCCGTTGCCCATGCGGACCTCGGCCGGCTTCTGCGAGATCGGCTTGTCCGGGAAGATGCGGATGAAGATGCGGCCGCCGCGCTTGATGTGGCGGGAGATGGCGCGGCGCGCGGCCTCGATCTGGCGCGCCGTGATGCGGCCGCGCTCGGTGGCCTTGAGGCCGAATTCGCCGAACGACACCTTGGCGCCACGCGTGGCGATGCCGGTGTTGCGGCCCTTCTGTTCCTTGCGGAACTTGCGACGTGCGGGTTGCAGCATCGTTATTCTCCTTTGGTCTCGCCGCCGGCCGGCGTGGCCGGCGGGCGGCGCGGCGCACGCGCTTGACGGCCGGGCCCTTCGGGCCGCTCGGGCCGTCGCCGGCCGGGCGCTCGCCGGCGGCTTGCACGACGTCGGTACGCGGCATCGGGGCGCGGTCGGCACCGGGGCGGCCACGGCCGCCCGGGCGCCCCGGGCCACCGGGGCGCGGGCCGCGGCGGTTGCGGCGGTCGTCGTCGGCACTGCCGTCGCCCTTGCCCAGCGTCGGCGCCTCGCCGTTGGCCAGGCGGTCACCGCGGTAGACCCAGACCTTGACGCCGATGACGCCGTAGGTGGTCTTGGCCTCCGAGAAGCCGTAGTCGATGTCGGCGCGCAGCGTGTGCAGCGGCACGCGGCCTTCGCGGTACCACTCGCAGCGCGCGATCTCGATGCCGTTCAGGCGGCCCGACGACATGATCTTGATGCCCTGCGCGCCCAGGCGCATGGCGTTCTGCATCGCGCGCTTCATGGCGCGGCGGAACATGATGCGCTTCTCGAGCTGCTGCGTGATGCTGTCGGCGATCAGCTGGGCATCGACCTCGGGCTTGCGCACTTCCTCGATGTTGACGGCCACCGGCACGCCCAGGCGGCGCGTCAGTTCGGCCTTCAGGTTCTCGATGTCCTCGCCCTTCTTGCCGATCACCACGCCCGGGCGCGCCGAGAAGATGGTGATGCGGGCGTTCTTGGCCGGGCGCTCGATGAGGATGCGCGAGACGGCGGCGCTCTTCAGCTGCGTCTTCAGGTAGTCGCGCACCTGCAGGTCTTCGGCCAGCATGCCGGCGAAGTTGCGGCTGGTTGGCGAACCAGCGCGACGACCAGGCGCGCGTGACCGCGAGGCGGAAGCCGGTCGGGTGGATTTTCTGTCCCATGTGTCTTTCCAGCTCCTCAGTTGCCGACCGTCACGTAGATGTGGCAGGTGCCCTTGCTGATGCGCGCGCCGCGGCCCTTGGCCCGTGCCGAGAAGCGCTTCAGCGCCGCACCCTGCTCGACGTAGATCGAGGTGATCTTCAGCTCGTCGATGTCGGCGCCGTCGTTGTGCTCGGCATTCGCCACCGCGGAGTCGACGGCCTTCTTGATGATGCCGGCGGCCTTCTTCTGCGTGAACTGCAGGATGTTGAGGGCCTGGTCGACCTTCTTGCCGCGGATCATGTCGGCCACCAGCCGGCCCTTGTCGGCCGACAGGCGCACGCCGCGCACGATTGCTTTGGTTTCCATTGTCGGCGGCTCCTTACTTCTTGGCCTTCTTGTCCGCGGGGTGACCCTTGAACAAGCGGGTGAGGGCGAACTCGCCGAGCTTGTGGCCGACCATCTGGTCGGTCACGTACACGGGCACGTGCTGCTTGCCGTTGTGCACGGCCACCGTCAGGCCGATGAACTCGGGCAGGATGGTGCTGCGGCGCGACCAGGTCTTGATCGGCTTCTTGTCCTTGGTGGCGGAGGCCTTCTCGACCTTGGCCATCAGGTGGTGGTCCACGAAGGGACCCTTCTTGAGTGAACGCGTCATGGTGGCTGTCCCTCAGGCCTCACTTCTTGCGACGCGAGACGATCATCGTCTGCGTGCGCTTGTTGCTGCGGGTGCGGTAGCCCTTGGTCAGGGTGTTCCACGGCGACACCTGCGGCTGGCCCTCGCCGGTGCGGCCTTCGCCGCCGCCGTGCGGGTGGTCGACCGGGTTCATGGCGACGCCGCGCACGGTCGGGCGGATGCCCTTCCAGCGGATCGCACCGGCCTTGCCGTACTGGCGCAGGCTGTGCTCTTCGTTGCTGACTTCGCCGATGGTGGCGCGGCAGTCGATGTGGATCTTGCGCACTTCACCCGAGCGCAGGCGGACCTGCGCGTAGATGCCTTCGCGCGCCATCAGCGTGACCGAGGTGCCGGCCGAACGCGCGATCTGCGCGCCCTTGCCGGGCATCATCTCGACGCAGTGGATGATCGAGCCGACCGGGATGTTGCGGATCGGCAGCGTGTTGCCGGCCTTGATCGGCGCCTCGGCGCCGCTCAGCAGCGTGGCACCGGCCTCGACGCCGCGCGGGGCGATGATGTAGCGGCGCTCGCCGTCGGCGTAGCACAGCAGCGCGATGTGGGCGGTGCGGTTGGGGTCGTACTCGATGCGCTCGACCTTCGCCGGGATGCCGTCCTTGTTGCGCACGAAGTCGACCACGCGGTAGTGGTGCTTGTGACCACCGCCCTTGTGGCGCATCGTGATGTGGCCGTTGTTGTTGCGGCCGGCCTTCTGCTTCTGCGGCTCGAGCAGCGAAGCTTCGGGCGCGCCCTTGTGCAGGTGCTTGTGCACCACCTTGACCACGGCGCGGCGGCCGGGCGAGGTGGGCTTGACTTTGACGATGGCCATTTAGGAGGCCTCCCCGGAGAAATTGAGCTCCTGGCCCGCCTTCAGCGCCACGAACGCCTTCTTGACGTGATCGCGGCGGCCGATGGAATTGCCGAAGCGCTTGGTCTTGCCCTTTTGTGACGGAAGTCGAGACCGACGCGACCTCGACCTTGAACATCAGCTCAACGGCGGCCTTGATCTCTAGCTTGTTGGCATCGCGCAGCACCTTGAAC
>CAVQWK010000048.1:0-84951 GCA_963717575.1 uncultured beta proteobacterium
GCCCGTGGCCGTCACGCGTGCCGAAGACGTGTCCAACCGGTTGCGCGGGCATGCGGCCGCGCTGCAGCGTTGGGCTGAAGCCGGCGCCGACCTCGTCATGGGCGGTCACATCCACCTCCCATACGTCATGCCGCTGCAAGGCCTGGCGCGTCCGCTATGGGTCGTGCAGGCAGGCACGGCCGTCTCGTCCCGCGTGCGTGATGGCGTGCCCAACTCGGTGAACCTGCTGCGCTGGGGCGCGGATGCGCTGCCGGGATGCTGCCGGATCGAGCAGTGGGACTACAAGGCCGACGAGCGGGCTTTCCGGCTTGCCAAGGTCAGTGAGGTCTGGCCGGACAGGGTGTCAGTGCGGCTTTGCAGCGGGCGCACCATCTTTGGAGAGTTCGCGTATTCCTGAGTTGGATTCTCGAGGTGCCGCTTCTTCCGAAGCGGGACTGGATGCACATTCCAGCCTGTCATCACTTCCGAGCTCACCCGCCATGAAGCCTTTTTTGCGTTTTGCGTCCCTCGTTATTGCCCGGATCAAGCAGAACCTGGACATGCTAAAGGAGAACCTGGCAGTGGGTGCCACAGCAAGCGCCGGTGCTCTGCCATCCCGATCCCGGCCGAGCGCCGTACACGCCAGTCTGACCGTCGGCATCCCGCCCGGGGCGACTGAGTCCGAACCCCAGCTTGTCAACTCAGACGGACTTATCTCAACGGAGACCCACCGTGCGCAGCCACCCCCACAACAGCCCAGAAGCCGCCGCGCGCATCGTCGCGTTGGTGCTCATCTCCGACGGTCACGTGTAATTCCGAGTTCGACATCCTCAAGCAACTGGGCGCGGAGCGCGGACTCGGGCTGGAACTCCAGCTCCTGCCGCACATCGTTCACACCTTGTGTGAAGAATTGCTGGCGGTGGGTACGGGACAGGTTTGCTCATGGGCAACGTCGATGACAGCGCCTTGGCGTCATTGATGGCCGAGATCTCCGATCCGGCGCTGCGAAGGAAGGTGCTGCGTCTGTCCCTGGCCGCGGCGCGGGCCGATGGCCACCTGGCCGACGGCGAAGCCTTGGTGGTGGAGGCCGCTCGGCGCCATTGGAAGCTGGTCGATGGAGAGGAGCCGAGCGCCACGAAGGTGGCCCACCGCCACGCTGCCTGATCGGGGGGCGATCAGGAAGCGTTCAAGGTCGTGCCGCATCCACCAACTGCGTCACCAGGGGGTGGTGCTGGCCGCGACGCGAACGGATGGCCGCCTTTATATTGATCACCAACCAAGCCCTTTTCGGTCCTTCCACCGAGAGTTCCGCAGGACTGGCGCCTTTCAGGATGCGGTCAACGTAGCTCGCGGCCTGCCGGAAAAGGCCCAACGGATCGGCACCATAGGACATCAGGCCACCGCCCATAGGGCGCGGAATGTGGGGAACTCAGTGGCCCGTCGAAGCTCGGGGAGTGACATCGTCATCGACCGCCTTTCCAAGCCTGCGAGCCCGGTTGCCTACCGCCTGTCAGATCCAGGCATCTCGGATGGCCCGCAAATGCCGCAGGTCGGTTCCACAACAGCCACCGAGCACGTTGATTGCCGAAGATACGCCGCGAAGCCGTCGATAGCGTTTACCAGGTCCTCGGGGTCACCGATGTCGAGTTCGGTGGCTGCGTCCAAATCTGCGTGGCTGCATTGCGATGCGTTGGCGCGAATCGCCCGGATGCGGCGGGTCCACGAGCTGCCTTCAGCGAGGACTGCGTGGAAGTGACTCGGATGCGCGCAGTTAAAGGCAAAGTATTCAGGTGGCGTATCGGCGTCGACTGCTTCGATGGCTTCCTGTAGCGTTTCTCCGCTCGGCAGACGGCCGTCGGTCTCGACGGTGAATGAAACAGAGACCGGCAGACCGACGGTTCGTGCGACGCGGGCCACGCCGATCGCTTCCGTGCTGGAAGTCATCGTCATCGCCGACAGCATGTCCGCCCCATCCCTCAGAGCTCGGCCCTGGCGCAAGTGGTAATTCGCAGCCTCCTCTGCACTGGTCGGTGCAGCAGTCATGTAACCATCACCGCGCGGGCCGATTTGGCCGCTGACCACAACCGACCCGGCGATGCGTGGACGCCATTCGTCGCGAAGTGCATTGACGAGCATCGCGCCATCCCTGTTCGCGTGGGCCAGCGCCTGCTCGTCGTAGCCCAGCAAGGCGCCCCAGTCGGCACTGGCTCGCCAGGTCGGCGTCTCCAGGACGAAGCCCGCGTGCGGGGTCTCCGCGGCGAGTTCAAGGTAGGGTTTGTAGTAGTTCGCAAGGTGTCGGCGGCCGACCGGGTCACGCAACAAGATGAAGGAAGCGAAGTGCGGCAGGTCCACCCCTTCCAAATAGATCAGCGTGGTTTCCATCCCGCCGTCGGTGAGGAACCATCCACCCTCAAGCTGAGGGAGCACCGCGAACGCCATAGGACACCTCGGAAATGGTGACAGCGATCGAAATCCCCGGCTCTGGGGTCGCGTCTTCTCGCGACTACAACCACTCGCCATTCGCAGGCGGCGATGCTCGTCTCGACTCCAAGTCATTGTCGGGTCATTGGTCGTCACGGACAACCCAAGACTCGAGTTGCCGATTGCGATACGCGCCGGTCCCTTCGCTTGATCAGTCGGCAGGAGTGCACGGTGCGGCGCCGTCAGCCAGTCGTGCGCCACCGCCATGCTGCCGATCCAGGGATCGGCAGCGACCACTCCCGGGCGACAGGATCAGGTCAGCAGAAGTCCCTTCAGGGTCGAGCACGGTCTCCCCGTCTCCTGCACTGAGCGTTCGCCGTTGGGCGCCCAGCCGCCATTCGAACTGAACCCCAAAAGGTCGAGACCCGGCCCGAAGCGCCTGTGCCAAGCGTGGCCGATCAGGCTCCTGGCACCGCTCGCGTCGCCACCTGTCGCTGCACGCCGGGAACAGAGCGCCGGCGCGCGCACCAGGCGCGATGGTGCCGTCGCAGAGCAGCTGCAGCAGGCCGGCGAGCTCAGCCGACCTGTTCTGACCGGCGGTGAGGCTCGTGGTCTCCCTGGCCCACCGGTTCGCCTTCGGCAGCGTGGCCCTGTCGATCGTCACCGGGTGGCTACGCCAGGCGGCCATGCCACGCCAATGCACAATGCGCGTCTTGTGGCGAGCGGACGGCCCGATCGGGTCGCCCGCTCGTCGTTCATGGCATTCAACGTATCCCCTGGGACAGCACGTGATGAGATTCCACCGAACCCGCACTCTCTTGGCCAGCGCGGCGTCGCTGCTGGCCCTTGGCGCCTGCAGTCCGGGCAAGGACGCCAAGCCCGCCGACCCGGCGGCCACGAGCCCCACCGTGGCCACGGTCAACGGCAAGGCCATCAACCAGCGCACGATCGACCTGATCGTCAAGCAGGGCGCCAGTTCGGGCCGCCCGGATACGCCGGAGGCCCGCAAGGCCATCATCGACCAACTCTCACTGCAGATGGTGGTGACCGAGGAGGCCGTGAAGAAGGGGCTGGACAAGAGCCCCGAGGTGACGGACCACCTGGAGGCGATCAGGACGTCGGTGCTGGCCAACGCCTACGTACAGGACTTCATCAAGAGCAATCCCATCAGCGACGATGCGCTGAAGGCCGAATACGAGCGCATCAAGGCCACTGTGACCGGCACGGAGTACAAGGCGCGTCACATCCTGGTCGCCAGGGAAGCGGAAGCCAGGGACATCATCGCCCGGCTCAAGAAAGATCCCGGCGCCTTCGCCAAGCTGGCCACGGAAAAGTCGAAGGACCCGGGCTCCGCGGCCAAGGGCGGCGACCTGGGATGGTTTGATCCGAGGGGCATGGTGCCGGAGTTCGCCGCCGCGCTGAGCAAGATGGAAAAGGGCAAGTCCAGCGACGAGCCCGTGCAGTCGCAGTTCGGCTATCACGTCATCCTGCTCGAAGACACCCGGCCGGTCCAGGCACCCCCGCTGGACGCCGTCAAGGCCCAGCTCGGCCAGCAGTTGCAGCAACAGAACGTGCAGAAGCACTTGGACGCGCTGAAGGCCGCGGCCAAGGTCGAGGTGGTCGGCGCGGCCGCATCGGCACCTTCGGCAGCGGCCTCGCCCGCAACGAAGTAGCGGGTCCTGCCGCGCCGACGCCGGCGTCGCCTAGCGCTGCACCCCCGAGAACAGCACGCCGACGCGCGAGCCGGCCGCGACCACACCGTCGCGGCGCAGCTGCAGCAGGCCGGCCAGGCCGGCCGAGCCGGTGTGGCTGACGGCGATGCCGGTCTTCTCTTGCGCCCACTGATTGGCTTGCAGCAATGTGGCCTCGTCGACGACCACCGGGCTGCCGCCGGTGGCGGTCATGCCGCGCAGCACGGCAAGCCAGTCGTAGGTCTCGTCGTCGAGGATGCCGGTGGCAACGCTGTGCGGCACCGCCTCCCAGGGCCACATGAACGCCGAGCGGTGCGCGGCGGCGTCGCGCAGCGCGTCCTCGGTACTGGCCATGGCATTGTTGCGCCGCTGCTGCACCAGGTCCCAGGCCCGGTGCAACGGCGCGGCGCCTTGCGTCTGCACCGTGTGCACGCGCGGCGCTCGTTGCACGAGGCCTGCCGCGATAGCCCGCGCGTAGGCCTGCATGCAGGCGCTGGCCAGCGCGCCGCCGCCCACCTGCACGACGAGGTGGTCGAGCGGCGGCGCACCGCTGGCAAGCATTTCGTAGACCAGCGTCTGGCCGCCATCGATGGCCAGGCCGTTCTCGTTGCCCTGGCAGCAGAACGGCAGCGCACCGGCGGCCAGCGCCTCGTGGAAGCGATGCACGCAGGGGTCGCCGCGCTCGCCCGGCGCACGCGGGCAGGCGACGACCGTCGCGCCGAGGGCGTGCAGCCGCTCGAGCACCGCCGGTTCGGCGTCCGGCGGCACGAAGACCTGCAAGGCGCGCGACGCGGCGCGTGCCAGCACCGCCGCGGCCAGCGCCGCGTTGCCACAGCTGGCGATGGCCAGCGGCGGCCTGTGGCCCTGCTCGACCACGTCGAGGTACAGCAGGATGCCCATCAGGTGGCGCGCCTTGTGCGAGCCGGCGACGTTGCCGGTCTCGTCCTTGACCCACAGCTCGACCCCGGTGTGCTCGCCGAGCGCCGGCTGGTGACCGAACGGCGTCACCCGGAAACCTTGGCCGTCGACCGCCGCGATCGATGTCGTCCAGTCGGCGCACCCGATCGACGAATGCACTGTCGCCGATGCCGCGCGCGCGTGCCGCGTGCCAGGCGTAGAGGCTCTCGCGATAGCGCACGAAGGGGTTGTCGTCGTCGCCGCGGTCCAGCACCGCCGCGGCGCCGAGCCGGTGTTCGAGCACATGGTCGACGTCATCGCTGCCGCTGTGCGCGCAGCGGAACGGGTAGGTCGTGCCCGCAGGCGGCTCCCAGCCGCAGCCGGCGCAGACCAGCCGCGACCCGCTCACGCTGCTCCGCTGCTGCGGTTGAAGGCCGTGATCAGCTCGTCCCAGGCCGGCAACAGGCCGTGCAGCCCGCGCCAGAAGGCCTGGTCGCGCCGCGCCTCGAAGTCGGCGAGCGTGGCGCCGCGCTGCTCGACCCAAGTGAAGTAGCCGAGGTTGAAGATGCGGTCGCGCTCGGTCGGGCCCATCACCAGTACATGCTCGGTCGACGCGCGCGTCAGATGCCGATCGAAGGTCGCGGCCGCGCGTGGCGCCGTCGAAGCGGCCGCCGAAGTGCTTGGCGAGGGCCTTCGGCTTCTCGGACGTGTACATCGCGGCACCGTCGGTGGCGACGGTGATGATCGCCTGCTGCGCGCCCAGGCCCAGCGTCTTGGCGGTCTTGATCGCCGCGACGACGTTGCAGATGCTCGACAAGCCGAAGTGCGGCAGCGCCGCGATCACGTCGTCGCCGACGCCGCGTGCGCGCAGCAAGGCGTGGCCGGCGGGGTCGTTGAACAGCACGAAGAGTTGGTCGGTGGCGTGGTCGGACACGGCGACGGCGACGTCGGTGTTGGTGACGTTGTGGATGTACGGGATGTGCTTGTCGCCGATGCCCTGGATGTTGTGCTCGCCGAAGCCGTTGTAGAGCATGGTCGGGCATTCGAGCGCCTCGACGGCGACGATCTTCGCGCCGTGGTGTTCCTTGAGCCAGTCGCCGGCGCCCAGCGTGCCTGCCGAGCCGCTGGCGGAGACGAAGGCGCCCAACTGCAACGAGGGAGCGCGCGCGCGCACGCTCTCGAACACATGCGCGAAAGCACGCCCGGTGACGGCGTAGTGGGCCAGGTAGTTGGCGAACTCGTTGAACTGGTTGAGGATGACGTTGGCCGGGTCCTTGGCAAGCTCCGCGCAGGCGTCGTAGATCTCGCGCACGTTGCTCTCGGTGCCCGGCGTGCGGATGATGTCGCCCGGCTCGGTGACCCAACGCTCCAGCCACGCGAAACGCTCGTCGCTCATGCCGGCGGGCAGGATCGCCACGCCATGGCAGCCGACGACGCGCGAGATCGCCACGCCGCCGCGGCAGTAGTTGCCGGTGGACGGCCACAGCGCGCGCTGGCGCGCCGGGTCGAAGCGGCCGGTGACCAGGCGCGAGACGAGGCAGGCATAGGCCGGCAGCACCTTGTGCGCGTGGATCATCGGGAAGCGGTCGCCGAGTGCGACGATGATCGGCGAGGCGATGCCGGTCAGCGCCTCGGGCAGCACCACGTGCGCCGGCACGTCGGCCAGGCCGGTGCGTGCGGCGTCGTTGTACCAGTGCACGCGGAAGAGGTTGAGCGCGTCGGCGGCGTCGGCGTCGACACCGGCGAGCTGCGCGCGGCGCGCCGCACCGATGCGCTTCGGCTCGGCCAGCTCGGCGAAGGTCGGCAGCGCGATGCGCCGGGTGCGGAAGTGCTCGAGCGCACGGTCGTAGGTCGCGCGGTCGGTGATCGTCGTGTCGTGATGGTTCATGGTTTTGCCGTTCAGAGTTGGGCCATGCGCGTCCAGAGCCGCTGGGCCTCGGCCTTGGCCTGCGCACGCAGTGCGTCGAGCTTGGCCTGGCTGGCCGGGGTCGCCGCGTGGGTCACGGGTATGCGCCCGCCGAAGCGCTCGGCCAGCAGCGCGTGGCCGGCCTGCGGCCGCCGCGCCACGGCGGCGGGGTCGTCGCCGTGCTTCTCGGACTCCGCCAGCAACGCGCTGCGTTCGGCCGCCAGGTCCGACGCATAGCCGTCGGTGCCGAGCGCGACGCGCGTGCTGGCGCGCAGCGCTGCCGCATAGCCGACGCGGTTGCCAAGGTTCGAGCGCGGGTTGTGCACCAGCCAGCAGCCGAGCGCGTCGGCGCGGCGCACTTGCGGTTCACTGAGCTTCACGCCGTGCGCGAGGATCGAGCCGGGCGGCAGCGCGCCAAGGCGCTCGAGCCGCTCGAGCGGGCCGTCCCAGCCGCGGCGCCGGGCATCGGCGACGTCGGCGGCATCCTCCGCCACGTGCACGTGCAGGACGGTGCCCAGATCACGGCACAGCGCCGCGGCGTCTCGGATGGTGTCGTCCGAGACCGTGAACGACGCGTGCAGCCCAAGCACGCCGCGCACCAGCGGCCGCTGGTTGGTCTCGATGAAGCGTCGGCACTCCGCCAGGCCGCGCCGGGCCTCGTCGCGCCCGCCGTTGCGCTCGGTCGCGCCGTAGCAGAGGACGGCCGGCAGGCCGGCCATCTGGCAGGCATCGGCCAGGATGTCGAGCGAGCCTTCGATCAGGTTCGGCGACTCATGGTGGTCGATCAGTCCGACCGTGCCGAGATGCAGCGCTTCGGCCACGTACCACTGCGCCGAGGCGCGCAGCGCCTGCGCGTCCAGTGCACGGTCGAGCCGCCACCACACGCGCTCGAGGATGGCCATGAAGTCCGGCGGCGGCGCGGCCGGGGCCGGCATGCCGAACGGCGCCAGCCCCGAGTACAGGTGCGTGTGCGCATTGACGAACCCGGCGGCGGTCACTGCCACAGCAGCGCCCGTGGCGCCCGCCTCCACGCCATCGCCTGCGGTGCTCACCTCGTGCCCAGCGTGAAGCCCACGCTCATCGCGCGCGCGGCCGGCGAGTCCTTCATCGGCAATGTCATGCGGCGGATGCCGTCGAAGGCCTCGAGCGCGCCGGCCACCGCGGCGGCGGTCGGCACCAGGCCGATCTCGCCGATGCCCTTGGCGCCCATCGGGCCCTCGGGCTCGGGTTCCTCGACCAGGATCACGTCGACCTGCGGCATGTCGCGCGCGCGCAGCACGCCGATCTCCTTCATCTTGAAGGTCACCGGCATGCCGTTCTCGCAGCGCAGCTCCTCGGTCAGCGCATAGCCCAGGCCCATGTGCACTGCACCCTCGACCTGCCCCGAGGCCAGTGCCGGGTTGACGACACGGCCCGCGTCGTGCGCGGCGACGACGCGCTCGACCCGCCCCGCGGCATCGAGGATGACCAGTTGCGTCGCGTAGCCGAAGGTGGTGTGCGTCTTGATCCTGGCCACCTTCGCGCCGAGCGCCGTGGTGTCGCGCACGACGATGTCGCCGGCGTAGACGCGGCCGGCCAGGTCGGCGAGCGAGTGCCCGGCGTCGAGGTCGGCGCGCAGCTTGGCGGCAGCGGCGAGCACCGCGCGGCCGCTGAACAGCGTGCCGCGCGAGCCGGTCGTCTGGCCGCACTGCAGGTCGAAGGTCGAGTTGACCTTCGGCACGAAGACGGCGGCCGGCAGCCCGGTGGCCTCGACGGCGAACTGCACCAGCACCGTCAGCAGCCCCTGGCCCATCTCGGTGTAGCCGTTGTAGAGCGACACGTTGCCGTCGGCTTCGACGACGAGCCTGGCCTTGCCCCACTCCTCGACGCCGTTGCCGATGCCGCTGTTCTTGACGCCGCAGGCGATACCCACGGCGCGGCCGTCGCGCAGCGCGGCGTCGTAGTGCGGCTTGATCGCTTCGAGTGTCTTGCGGATGCCGACCGACTTCTCCAGCACCTGGCCGGTGGTGAAGGTGTCGCCGACGCTCAGCGCATTGCGCCAGCGGATCTCCCAGCGGTCGAGCCCGGCCTTCTTTGCCAGCAGGTCCATGCAGGCTTCCATTGCGAAGTGCACCTGGTTGGCGCCGAAGCCGCGCATCGCCCCACAGGGCGGGTTGTTGGTGTAGACGGCCTGCGAGTCGACGTCGACATGGGGCACGTGATACGCGCCACACGCGTGGCCCGCCGCGCGCTCGAGCACCTTGCCGCCGACCGAGGCGTAGGCGCCGGAGTCGCCGATGATGTGCGCCTTGACGGCAGTCAGCCGGCCGTCGGCGTCGCAGCCGACCCTGTAGTCCATGGTCAGCGAATGGCGCTTGGGGTGCAGCCGGATCGACTCCTCGCGGCTCAGCGTCAGCTTGACCGGCGCACCGGTCATCTGCGCCAGCAGCGCGGTCTGGGCCTGCACCGACATGTCCTCCTTGCCGCCGAAGGCGCCGCCGTTCGGAACCAGCTCGACGTAGATGCGGTCGGTGTCGATGCCGAGGAAGCGCGCCACCTGCCGGCGATCCTCGAAGATGCCCTGGCCTTGCGAATACAGGCGCAGCGTGCCGTCGGGCATGGGCTCGGCGAGCGCACTCTCGGGCTCGAGGAAGAGATGCTCGATGCGCTGCGTGGCCCAGGTGCCGCTGACCACGTGCGCGCTGCCGGCGAGCGCGGCGTCGGCGTCGCCGCGCCGCACGACCGAGCGCTCGAGCAGGTTCGCGTGCTGCGGGTTGACACGCGGCGCGTCGGCTTCGAGCGCGCGCCGCGGGTCGAGCACCGGCGGCAGCAGTTCGTAGCTGACGTCGACGAGCGCGGCGGCCTCGCGCGCGGTGTGGCGGTCGACCGCCGCGACGGCGGCGAGCACGTCGCCGACGCAGCGCACCTCTTCGCCCTCGGCGACGAAGCCCGGCCAGTCGTTCAGAAGCAGGCCGTACCAGCGCTCGCCGGGCACGTCGGCGGCGGTGGCGATGGCGTGCACACCGGGCAGGGCACGGGCGCGCGTGGTGTCGATGCGCAGCACGCGGGCGCGCGGATGGGGCGACAGCACCAGCGCGCCGTGAAGCATGCCGGGCCGGGTCAGATCGCCGACGAAGGGCCGATCGCCCAGCGTGGTCTGCGCGGCGCCGACGCGCGCGAGCGGCTGGCCGACGCGGCCGTCGGTGCAGGCCGGCGGCATCGGCTCGCCGCGCTTGGCCGCGGCGAGCAACTCGATCGCGTCGATGATCTTCACGTAGCCGGTGCAGCGGCACAGGTGCCCGTCCAGCGCGTGGGCGATGGCCTCGCGCGTCGGTGCGGGGTCGCGGTCGGTGATCGACTTGGCGCGCAGCGCGATGCCGGGGATGCAGAAGCCGCACTGCAGCCCGGCCGTGGCTGCGAAGCAATCGGCGATCTGCTGGCGCTCGGCCGCGGGCAAGCCGTCGAGCGTGACGACGTGCTTGCCATCGGCGACCCGGGCGCGCATCGCGCAGGTCGTCTTCGGATGGCCGTCGACCAGCACGACGCAGGCGCCGCACTGGCCCTGCGGGCTGCAACCGTCCTTCGGCGAGGTGATGCCGCAGCGCTCGCGCAGCGTCTCCAGGAACCACTCGTCATCCCGCGTCTGGACCCGGCGCGGTGTTCCGTTCAGTACGAACTCGATCATCATGGTGGTGTGGGCGCCCGTCGCGCGAGATGTCGATGCCGCAGGTCCGCCGTGGGGCCGACCTCATGTCCCGGCAGCGTACAGGTGTCTCGACCGCCCACCTTGACCTTGAACAAGGGTGCGCGACGCCGTCGAGCCGCTCGACTCGGCTCACACCGCCTTCCGCCGCGCCGATGGCGAAGGACCCAGCCCGACGGCGATCTGCTAGCCTGCCGCGATGAACAGCGCGGTGCTTGGCAACTGGGTGGGCCTGCCGTGGGTCGCGTCGCATCCCATCGCCTATCCGGCGCTGGAGGTGATGCACATCACCGGCATCGCGTTGTTGCTGGGCAGCCTGGTGCTGCTGGACCTGCGCGTGTGGGGCCTGGCCCCCGACTTGCCCCTGCGGCCCCTGGCCAGGCTGTCGCTGTCGGTCACGTTCGCCGGCTTCGGCCTGCTCGTCTGCAGCGGCCTGATGATGTTTGCCGCCCAGCCGGCGGAACTGGTGTCCAACCGGGCATTCCTCATCAAGCTGGTGCTGGTGCAACTGGCGGGCCTGAATGCCGCCTGGTTCCATGGACGCGACAGCCTTGCGCGTTGCGACGGCCTGGCCCGCGCACAGACCGTGATGTCGACGGGGCTTTGGCTGGGTGCCATCATCAGCGGCCGTTGGATCGCCTACCTCTGAGTGCCCATCATGCAACGACGCGTTTTCATCGTGACGCCGCTGTTCGTCAGCCTGCCCGCCTGGGCCCACCATGGCTGGAGCAGTTTCGACCAGACCCGCCCGCTGTACCTGGAAGGCAGGGTCGCCCAGGTGGCCTGGCGCAACCCGCATGTCGAGCTGAAGCTGGACCTGCCCGCCGACGGCCTGAAGCTGCCGGCCGACCTGTCGACGCGCAGCCTGCCGGCGCAGACCGCACCGGTCGACGGCCCGGCGCTGCTGAAGGCCGCGCAGTTGCCGACGCGCAAGGACCGGCGCTGGGAGATCGAGCTGGCGCCGCTGTCGCGCATGCAGACCTGGGGCGTGCCCGAGATCAAGGTCGGCGATGCCCTGGCCATGCTGGGCTTCACGTTCACAGGCGAGAAGGGCGACGCCGTCTTGCGGGTGGAGTACCTGTTCGCAGGCGGCAAGGCCTATGGCCTGCGTTCGTCTCCGGCCTGATGGGTGGCCGAATGCACGGGCCCGCATTGACCGTCGTCACCAATACCCCATCAACTCCGCAGCCTGGGCCGAGGCGGGCAAGCCAAGATGCAACGAAGACGCGAACTGTTGGTGTCCGGCGCGGCCCTCGTGCTGCCGGTGAGGGCAGCCCCCGGCGATGCGGTGGAGCAGGCCTTGCGCGGCGGCCTTGCGGCAGGCGGCGTGCTGATGTTCCGCCACGCGCTGGCGCCCGGCACCTTTGACCCGCCGGGCTTCAAGCTGGGCGACTGCGCGACGCAGCGCAACCTGAACGATGAAGGCCGGCGCCAGGCCAGGCAGATCGGGGCCTGGTTCGCCGCCCGCCAGTGGCGGCCGACGCGGGTGCGCAGCAGCCCATGGTGCCGCTGCCTGGAAACGGCCCGGCTGGCCTTTGGCGACCGCGTCGAAGCCTGGGCCGCGCTCGGCTCGCCGCGTGCGGGCAGTGAAGACACCAACGCGCAGGCGCTCGCGGAGTTGCGCGCCGGGCTGGCGAACGTGGTGAATCGGCGCGCCGGCTTCGAGGTGTGGGTGACCCACATGTTCGTCTTCAGCGCCTTGTTGGGCGAAGGCGCCGGCTCCGGTGATGCCGTGCTGATGGGTCTGAGCGAGGACGGCGCGCCGCGGGTGATCGTCAGGCTCACTGGCCTGGCTGTGAACCGTCAAGGAGCTGCTTCCTGAATCAGGAATCCTGGACATGGGCGCCACGCCACCGATGCCGATGAGGTTCTTCGCGCTCGAGTCACGCTACAGTGCTGCCACCGTCGTCGGGGAGTACCGCGTTGAAAGTCAGGAAGATCGTGTTCGGGGCCCTGGCGGCCCTGGTGGTGGCCGGCACGGCCGGCTGGTTCAGCCTCGACAAGGAGACGCGCGGACTGCTGGCGACGTTCCCGACCAACCGCGACCTGCTGTTCTGGAGCGTGCCGCAGCGCGATGCGGCCTTCAGGGCGCTGGATCGCCTGTCCGTGCTGGCCAAGTGGCGCGACGTTCCGGCAGGGGGCGCGCCGCTGCCGCTGCCGCCGGGGCCGGCGCTGAAGCCGGGGATCGACGTCGACGCCTACCTGGCCGGCCAGCGCATGGCGGGGCTGGTGATCGTGCACGACGGCAAGGTGCGCCTGGAGCGCTACGGCCTGGGCTTCGACAGTGCCGGGCGCTGGACGAGCTTCTCGGTGGCCAAGTCGATCACCTCCGTCCTGGTGGGGGCGGCCATCCGCGACGGCCACATCCGCAGCATGGACGACAAGGTCAGCGAGTACATCCCGCAGATGAAAGGCTCGGCCTACGACGACGTCAGCATCCGCCAGCTGCTGACCATGACCTCGGGCGTACGCTGGAACGAGGACTATGCCGATCCGAACTCGGACGTGGCCCGCTTCAACAACCACCAGCCCGAGGACGGGGTCGAGGCGCTGGTGAGCTACCTGCGCCGCCTGCCGCGCGCGGTGCCGGCCGGCACGCGCTGGAACTACAGCACCGGCGAGACCAACCTGGTCGGCATCCTGGTCAGCCAGGCGACGAAGCGGCCCCTGGCGGAGTACCTGTCGGAGAAGGTCTGGATGCCGGCCGGCATGGAGCAGCAGGCCACCTGGGTGCTCAGCAAGACCGGCCAGGAGATCAGCGGCTGCTGCCTCCAGGCCGCGACCCGTGACTTCGCCCGCTTTGGGGTCTTCGTCTTGAACGGCGCGCGCGCCGGTGGAAAGAGCGTCGTGCCCGACGGCTGGCTGGCAGACGCCACCACCGAGCGCATCGGCATCGGCCAGCCCGGCCGCGGCTATGGCTACCAATGGTGGACCTACGGCGACGGCAGCTTCACCGCGCGCGGCATCTTCGGCCAGGGCATCTTCATCGACCCGAAGCGCCGTCTGGTGATCGCGTCCAACGCCAACTGGGGCGGCGGCGCCTCCGACCCGGCCGCCAAGGAGGCGCGTGACGCCTTCTACCGCGCGGTCCAGGAAGCCATCGACGCCGAGGCGGCGCCTGCCACCGGTGCGAACCTTGCGAGCGACGCGCCGCGGTCGAAACCGTAGGTCCGAGGTCAGGTCGCCTCGCCTCACCCCCGACACCGACTCTGTGCGGTGCTCCCCTCAGGTCCTGCGCGGTCGCCGTCCTGCAATGGCGGGTCGGTCGTCGTCGAGCACCTCGGCAGTCAGCTCCCGAATGCGCTCCTTGAGTTGCTCGAGTGCGGCCCGGCCTTTGGCAGTGGCACGGTAGTACCGTCGGACCTTGCCGGCCTCGACCGCTGGTTCGCTGGTCAGGTACCCGGCTTCCTCCATCGCGTGGAGGATGGGGTACAGCGTGCCTGGGCTCAGCTCGTAGCCATGCCGCCGCAACTCCTCGATCATCGCCGTGCCGTAGATCCGCTCGCGCGCTGCGTGGTGCAGGAGGTGGACGCGAATGAACCCGAGGAAGGTGTCGCGGAAGATGTCTCTCATGAAGAGTCGCCCGCTCCGTGAGGCCGAGCGCGCAGCAGGGCCGCTGCGCAAGGCATGTCAGCGTTCATCGGAAAGCGAACACGCCGGCCGTTTCTGCCCGTGCAGGATCCGGCCGGCGTGCTTCGAGTCCCTCGAGCGGGCCGCCCACCAAGGTGGACGGCAACAAGCCTCGTCGACGGGACGTCGGTCTCGCTACTTGGCGAACACCAGGAACATCGGCTCGTCACCGGTCGCGTGCCGCACCTGCGCGTTGTCGAAGGCCGCCACGCCGAAGGGATAGCGCGCATTGAGGTCGGACCACTGCACGTCGAACTTGCTTCCCGTGACGAGCTTGCGGCTGATCACCGAGGTGTGCATGCCGTCCTTCCAGCCGAAGGACACGCGGATGTCGCCACGATCGCCCTGCAGCGGGTTGCACGATGTACGAGGCCACCTCGTCGCCGGCCTTGAACTTGCTGTCGTCGAACGGCACCTCGTCGCCCTTGGCGATCGAGTACTTGCCGCCGGCGTTGGCGGGCTTGCCGTCCTTGCCCATGAACTTGGGCTTGCCGTTCTCCAGCGGGAAGGCGGCGTAGTCGGGGCCGCCCGGATCGCCCTTGCGGCCCGCGTTGGGGCTCTTCTGCGCGTCATAGCGCGTGTGGTCGGTGTACTGGTCGTCCACCCAGCCCAGTTGCGCATTGCGCATGCCCTTGAAGTGCCACATGTCGAGGATCTCGCCCTCGTCGCGGGTGTACTTGTTGCCGTAGGGCTTGCCCTCGCCGACGTGGCAGGCCACGGTGCAGCCCTGCTTCTCGAAATTCCGCACCTGCCCCACGGGCCAGAGGAAGGCCCACTTGTCCTCGTAGTAGACGTTGTCGTCACCGCCCTTGTTCTGCGGATCCTTCAGTTGCTTCCAGCTGCCGTCGGCCTGCTTCTGGTACGGGCCCCGGCGCACGGAGTTGGTGGGATCCTGGTACTGGATCATCATGTACATCATGTCGCCGGTGTAGACGGCCTTCAGCGTGCCCGTCGTCTCGCCCTTGCCGCCGGCGAAGTTGGCGCCGTCGGACAGCTTGAAGGTCAGCGGCTTCGCCGCGGCCCACGCCGGATCTGCTGCCAGCGCAGCCAAGTTGGGCGCGGCCGCGACCTTGGCGGCCACGAGCGTGTTCGGCGGCACCGGTTGCTGCGGAGCTTGAGACTGGCAGCCGGCCAGCGTCATCAGAGCGACAGCGGCGCCGAGGGCGGGGAATTGCATCTTCATCTTTCGTCCTTCAGTCGATGGGGGAATCACCACGGCCTCATCGCTTCAGCGGGCTCGGCCGGACCCAGGGAAATGTGCCCTTTCGGCGGGTCGCGGACTTGACCTGCGGCAACAGAACGAACCTCAATGTCGACTTTCGATATCGAACCTCGACTCGATCAAACTCCTTGTTTCTGCGCGACTGCAGATCCTCGAAATTCCTGCCAACTTGCGTCGATGCTGACCTGGATCAGCACGCTCGGAGTCATCTCCATGCAGCTGACAGCGGCTCCTCCGGCTGCGGGCCAACGACGGGGCGCATGACTGGAATGCCGACGGCCGCAGCCTTGTCGGCTCGGCCGGCGGCAGAGAGGACGACAACGGTGACCGCTGCGATGGCGACAGCGGACCGGCGCTGCGGTATCCGGTTGACCTGCATGGGATCCCCTGAGGTCGTGCGGTGCATGCCGCAGATGCATCGTGCGGTGCGATGGCTCTGCTCTTGTTGCAGACAGGCGCGCTGCGCAAGACAGCTGACATGGACACGATCAAGGGCGGTCCATGGCCAGGGGGAGTCGCAGATCGAAGGTTGCACCGTGCTCGAGCGTCAACGTGTAGCGCCGTTGCAGGGCACCCAGGACGACGGTGACGTGATAGGTGCCCGCCGGCAGGGGCACGTCGATCAGCGACCCGACATCCTCGAAGGCGAAACAGGGGTAGCCCTGAAGACTGTCGATTCGCACCCCCGCGCGGGCCGCCGGCCGGCGTTGCAGGGGATGCGCGGCGAGTGCGCGCAGCCGCAACAGCACAAGGCCGAGGCTCCCTCGCTCGGTGCGCCTGCCGTCGGCCGCGCGTATCAGCAGGCGCGCCGGCGCCCGTGTGGCCACGGCGATCTGCGATTCAGCGGCCACGACGCCTCGTCCCGTGTCTGGGACCCGCTTCAGTTCGTGGAGGGCGATCCGGCGTCGGTGCGGGGCAAGCCCGTCTCGCGCAACCGGGCGCGTTGCAGCAACACCGTCACCAGCAAGGCCGCGGCCGCCGACCCGGCCATGACCGTCGACGAAGAGAGCATCTGCGCCAAGCCGTCGACGGTCTCCACGCTGACCTGCTGGGCGTGGTCGACGAGTGCGACCACATGGGCAGCACGAACATTCTGTATGTCCTCGAGCCGAACGCTGAAATCGTGCCAGCCGCCGCGAAAGCGGATCTTCGCGAAGATGCCGTCGGCGATGGCCACCAGCGACAGGACGCCCAGCGGCCGCAGCAACTGTTCCAGCAGGTGGCCGCGCTCGGCCGCAGGGGCGGCCTCGTAGACCTCGGCCACCAGTTGCGGAATCGTGACGTCGGACACGTGGCCGACGGGTTCGAGCGACGGCCCGGGGGGTAAAGGCCGAAGCGGGCTCATGGGTTGGCTCCGAAGCCTGCGGTGCAGACGGCAGCGAGCAAGGGAGGATTGAGCCTGCGAGTCATCATGGGGGTCCTTCCAGGGCATGCACCGCATCGATGCGAGGTCGCCATGGTCCGCCGTGACATGGCGGGGCCGTGTGTCGGACTTCCCCCGGCTGCATTGCATCTGCAATCAAGCGGCGCCTGATGGCCATTCAGCGCAGCAACTCGGCCAGCGCGCGAGCCAGGTCGCCGCGTTGCAGCGGCTTGGCCAGCACCCGCGTCACACCGGCGGCGGCAGCTCGCTGGGCCAGCAACGCGCCGCCATAGCCGCTGACCAGCAGCACGGGCACATGCGGTGCGCGCTGCCGCAGCGCCTGCGTCAGTTGCGTGCCGCTCAGCCGCGGCATCACTTCGTCGACGATCACGGCTGCAAACCGTTGCGGGTCGCTGTCCAGCGCCTGCAGGGCTGCCATCGCGTCGACACAGCCCTCCGGTTCGTAGCCCATCCCCTCGAGCATCTCCACGGCCAGCGCCACGAGTTCGGGCTCGTCGTCGACCACCAGCAGGCGCTGCCCGGCGCCACCCCGAGCTCGCTTGGCACCGGGCTCCACCGCGTCCAAGGCCTCCTTGCATTCGGGAAAATAGAGCGTGAAGCGGGCGCCCTGCCCGGGGCTGCTCTCGACGTCGATGGCGCCGCCGAACTCCGCCACGACGCCGAATACGACGGCCAGGCCGAGCCCGGTGCCGGCTTGCGCGGCACGGGTGGTGAAGAAGGGCTCGAACAGATGCTCCATCACTTCGGGCGTGATGCCGCTGCCCTCGTCGGAGACGGTCAGGGCCACGTGGTCCCCGGCTGCCAGGCGGGTGTGCGACAGTGCCCGCGGTTCAGCGATCCGCACACGGTCGAGATGCACGCTCAGCATGCCACCTGCGGGCATCGCCTGCATTGCATTCGTGCACAGGTTCATGACCGCCTCGAAAGCCTGGGTCGGGTCGCCGCGCAGCCGCGCACCGTGGGCCTCGAGCCCACGCTCGAGCACGATGCCCGGTCGCAACGACGCCGACAGCAGGGTGAGCACCTCTTCGACCACGGACTCCAGTTCGAACACCGTCGAAGCACGCGCGCCACCGCGGCTGAAGGCAAGGATGCGTTCGACCAGCGCCTTGCCGCGCATCGCCGCCTGCAGCACCTTGTCGAGATGACGCGCCTGGGCGCTGCCTGGCACCGCCGCATCCTGCGCCATCTCGCCGAAGCCGACGATGCCCGCCAGCACGTTGTTGAAGTCGTGCGCGACGCCACCGGCCAGCGTGCCCAGCGATTCGAGCTTGCCGGTCCGCGCCGCCTGGGCCTGGAGTGCACGCTGGGCCTGAGCGCGCCGCCGGTCGGCACGCTGCACGAAGTGAACCGCTGCCGCCATGATCAGCAGCAGAAGCACGAGAGCCGTGCCTGCCATCTCGGCCGCCTGGCGCCACGACGTGAGCACCGTCGCCAGGTCGCGCGAGACGACGACCTTGACGCCGTAGCGCGACACGACGTGCATCGCCACCAGGTTCTCGCTGCCGTCCTGGAAGGTGCGAACCTCCATGCTGGGGCGCTTGAATGGGTGCCTCACCGCGCCGGCGTCCTCGGGCCTCATCTCCGGGGCGTCGGCCCCGGCCAGGCGAGCTCCGTCGCTGCGAAAGACCCACATGCGCGCGTCGGTGGACGGCAGGGCCGCGCCGAAGGCACCCAGCAGGGTGCTTGCCGGCAGGGCCGCCAGGATCCACCCGCCGGCCGCGCCCAGCGCATCCTGCAAGCGAATCGCCAGCGCCAACCGTGCGCCCTTGGTGCCCACCGCCCCGAAGGGGCGGCTCAGGGACGTGGCATCGACGGCGAGCGGATCCAGCGCCGGAAAGAATGCCGCCGGTTCAGGCGGCGGGCTCGCTTCGGAGGCTGCGATCACGCGGCCGCGCGGATCCAGCACCCAGAGCGCCTGCACGAGCGGCATCAGACCGGCGCGGCGTTGCAGCGACAGCGCGGCCTCGCCGCCCGTCACCGGCAGCCGCCCCTCCTGCAGTTCTGATTGCAGGGCGCGCAGCCCCTCTTCGGCGCCGCGCAATCCGCGGTCGATCTCGTCGGTCAAGGCCAGCGAGAGCAAGCTCAATTCCCGGGTCTGGCTGTCGACCGCATCGCGCCGCCAGTGCCAGAGGGCGACCGCCGTCACGGTGGCCAGCGCCAACCACAGCGCCAGCGCGACCAGCCAGGGCCGCCATCGGCTGCTCGAAAGCGCCTGTGATTCAGTTGCCATGTGCAGGGTCGGGCCGTGTCGTGCGACGAGGCTCTGCAGTGTGCATCGTCGTCGCCCGGCCCGAGGGTGAGTGTCGTCGAGTCATGGCCTGTCGGACGATCCCGGGCCGACGGCACCTGGGTACGGGGCTGGCCTGCGCTACGATGATCCAGGCATGAACACCGCATCCGCGCCGCACATACTCGTCGTCGACGACGATCCCGGCGTCCGCGAACTCGTCGGCGAGTACCTGGGCCACAACGACATGCGTGTCAGCGCTGCCAGCTCGGGGCGCGAGATGTTCGAGTTGTTCGACCGCGAGGCGATCGACCTCGTGCTGCTCGACCTGAAGCTTCCCGGCGAGGACGGCATGCAACTGGCGCGCCGCCTGCGCGAGCGTGCCACCGTGCCGATCGTGCTGCTGACCGGCCGCAACGAGGAGGCCGACCGCGTGATGGGGCTGGAACTCGGTGCCGACGACTATGTCACCAAGCCGTTCAGCCCGCGCGAGTTGCTGGCTCGCGTTCGCGCCGTGCTGCGCCGCTACCAGGTGCAGGCGACCCTGCCCGAGCGCGACAACACGCGCCGCGCCTTTCGCTTCTCGGGTTGGGAGTTGAACCTGCGCACCCGGCGCCTGTTGTCGCCTGGCGGCGCTTCGGTCGACCTGTCGAACGGTGAATTCAGCCTGCTCGCTGCCCTGTGCCGGGCTCCGCAACGCGTGCTGTCACGCGATCAATTGCTGTCGATGTCGCGGCTGCACGAGGCCGAGGTCTACGACCGGACGATCGACGTGCAGATACGGCGGCTGCGCCTCAAGATCGAGGCCGACAGTTCCCATCCGGTCCTGATCGTCACCGAGCGCGGGGCCGGCTACCGGCTGGCCTGCGACGTCGAGACGCTCTACTGAAGGCTGGCGCCGACGCCGCTGCGGGCGCGGGCGGTGAGCTTTCAAGGGTATTTCAGGGCGCCGGTCTTGAAGGCCTGATAGGCGGTCTGATAGTACGCAATCGCCTCGTTGCGCAATAGCTCATCGACCTGAGCCGGGGTCGCAGTTCCCTTTTCGTCGATGGCGAAGAACTCGACCTTCTGCTTCGGCCCCAGCACGACCAGCCGATCCTGCGTGAGGTAGCCGAGTTCCTGGTAGTTGCTGATGAAGGCCCGCTGCCGTGCCGTATCGCCCTGTTCGAACATCGAGATGCCGAAGAAGTGGTCGTCGCCGGGCAGGCCCAGCAGGTCCAGGATCGTGGGCGGGATGTCGATCTGGCTCACCAGCCGGGTGTATCGACCCGGTGACAGCAGCGCGGGCGCGTAGAGAATCATCGGGATGTGATACCCGGCCACCGGCAGCTTCGTCTTGCCGGCGGCCGAAGCGCAGTGGTCGGCCACGATGAGGAACAGCGTGTCGGCAAACCAGGGCTTGGCACGGGCTTGATCGATGAAGCGGCCGATCGAGTAGTCGGTGTACTTCACCGCGCCATTGCGCCCACCGGGTGAGGGGATGTCGATGCGCCCGTCCGCGTAGGTGTAGGGGCGGTGGTTGCTCGTCGTCATGATCTGCGCCAGGAACCGCTTGCCGCCGGCGTGGGTCCGGTCCAGTTGCGGGATCACGTTGTCGAACAGGTACTCGTCCCCGATGCCCCAGACGTTCTCGAAGCCGATCGGTGTCCTTGGCGAAGTCCGTGCGGTCGACGATGCGATAGTCATTGCCCGCGTAGAAGGCGTTCATGTTGTCGAAGTAGCCGTAGCCGCCGTAGAAGAACAGAGCCTCGAAGCCTTGGGGGCGCAGCACCTCGCCCAGCGTGGCCAGATGGTCGTTGCCGGGCGGCGCACGATGGCCTGGCCGGGGATCGGCGGCGTGCCCAGCGTCAGCGCCTCGAGCCCGCGCACGGTGCGGGTGCCGGTGGCAAACATGCGGGTGAACAACAGCCCGTCCTGGGCCAGCGCGTCGAGCCGCGGTGTCAGTTTGTCCGGGTTGCCGAAGCTGCCCAGGAAACTGGCGGACAGGCTCTCCACGGTGATGATCACCACGTTGCGCGGGGCCTGGCGCAGCGGCAGCCGTCGCGCATCAAAGCCTTCGTATTCGTCCGCACCCGCCTGCAGCGCTTGCGTCAGCGGCTTGCGCTCGACGCCCAGGCCCTTGAGGATGCGGTCGGCCTGCTCGGTCGGCAGCGTGGCGTAGAAGCGGCCATAGTCCAGTTCATTGCGTTGCAGCGCAGCGGCGAAGGTCATCATGCCGTTGCCGACCAGCTCGTTGGCATAGGTGTTGCCGGAAAACTGCATGCGGTCGATGTCGGACAGCTTCCAGGACAGCGCGGGCAACGCGAAAGCCAGCAGGACGTAGACCAGACGCCAGCGCAGCGACACCTCGGCGGCCCGCACGGCACCGATCGGCCGACGCAGTGCCCAACTCAGCAGCAGGGCCAGCGACGCGATACCCGCCAGCAGCCATCCGATGGGATAGGACTCGCGCAGATTGCCGATGACCTCCTGCGTGTAGATCAGGTAGTCGACCGCGATGAAGTTGAAGCGGGTGGCGAATTCCTCCCAGAAGGTGACTTCGGACAGGGCGATGAAGAGCAGGAGTGCAGCGTTGCCGAAGAACAGCAGCAGGCGAAGCGGTTCGCCCCAGCGGGTATGCCGCAAGCGGGCCGGGGTGAGGGCCGCCCAGAAAAGTGCGGGGGCCAGCAGCCAGGCCAGCACCAGGAGATCGAACCCGACTCCACCGATCAGGAGGCCGGGCCACAAGCGGGCCGGTACGGCGTCGATCCCGGTGCGCAGCAGCAGCGTCCATCGGGTCAGCGAGGCCAGGCCGAGGAACAGCAGGGCGTGGTGGAGAAACGGCACGGCCCGGACGAATCGCCCCAAGGGGAAGCCTGAACGACTTGCTTGTTCCATGACGGATCGATGCGGCAGGCGATGCAGAACCCTTGCCGCGGGTGAATGTCCACGATCTTCCGGCGGGGCGCCGCATCGCAGTTGACGAGGCTCAACGGGGCGCAGGATTCCTGTGCACGCCGGCCCGGCATCCCGTGTCGCCCCGGCGTGAAATGCCGACAGCGGGATCAAGGCCGCCGCGCCCGCTCGTTAGACTTGCTGGCATGAGCCCATTCGAGCGCTTCCTGTCCGCACATCCGGACTACGCCGCCACCGCCGCGCTCGATGAGCTGCGCCGCCTGGAGTACGGCCGGCTCGACGCGCAGCAGCAGGTCTACCTGGACTACACCGGGGGCGGCCTGCACGCCGCATCGCAGGTGCGCGACCATGCGGAGCTGCTCAACGCTCAGGTGTTTGGCAACCCGCACTCGGCCAGCCCGAGCTCGGCCGAGATGACACAGCTTGTCGAAAGCGCTCGCGCGGCGGTGCTGGCCTATTTCAATGCCGCGGGCGAATACACCGCCGTCTTCACGCTCAACGCCTCGGGCGCCATCAAGCTGGTGGCCGAGGCCTACCCCTTCGAGCCTGGCTCGAGCCTGCTGATGACGGCCGACAACCACAACTCGGTCAACGGCATGCGCGAGTTCGCGCGCGCCAAGGGCGCACGCGTCGACTACGCCCCGCTGACACGACCCGACCTGCGCATCGACGGCGCCGCCATGGCCGCGCGGCTGGCGCTGGCCGAGCCGGGGCACGACCAACTGCTGGCCTTTCCGGCGCAGTCCAACTTCTCGGGCGTGAAGCATCCGCTGGCGCTGATCGGCCAGGCGCAGGCCGCGGGTTGGCACGTGCTGCTCGACGCCGCCGCCTTCGTGCCCACCAACCGGCTCGACCTGCGCGCCGTGCAGCCCGACTTCGTGACGATCTCGTTCTACAAGATGTTCGGCTATCCCACCGGCGTGGGCTGCCTGCTCGTCCGCAACAGCGCCCTGCCGAAACTGCGGCGGCCCTGGTTCGCCGGCGGCACCGTCAACTTCGCCACCGTGCAAGGGCGCCATGCACGTGCTGTCGCCCGGGCGAGGCCGGCTTCGAGGACGGCACGCTCAACTACCTGGGCATCCCGGCGGTGGAGATCGGCCTGCGCCACCTCGCGCAGGTCGGCATCGACCGGATCCAGACCCGCGTGCAATGCCTCACCGGCTGGCTGCTGTCGGCGCTGCTGGCGCTGCGCCATGGCAATGGCCGCCCGATGGTGCGCCTGTACGGGCCGGCCACCACGGCGCAGCGCGGCGGCACCGTGACGATGAATTTCTACGACCCCGAGGGCCGCCTGCTCGACTACCGCCGGCTCGAGGAACTGGCCGGCGAGCAGCGCATCTCGCTGCGCACGGGCTGCTTCTGCAACCCCGGCGCCGGCGAGACCGCCGAGGACCTGACCGAGGAAGACATGCGCGCCGGCCTGGCCGAAGGCGACGAGATCTCGCTGCCGCGCTTCGTGCAGGTGATGCAGGCGCGCGGCGGCAAGAGCGCCGGCGCATTGCGCGTCTCGTTCGGCCTGGCCAGCAACTTTGCCGATGCCGAGCGTTTCATCGCCTTTGCCACCGGCCTGCGCGACCAGACCTCGCTCACGCTCGGCGCGGTGAGCTTCGACATCGAGAGTTGCCGCGTCATCCGCGACGGCAGCTGACACCAGGCTGCGGCGCTGCGGCCTCGTTGCCGAGAGCCACCTCCGGTGTCACACGACACCTCGACAAGGCGTCTTCGAAACCGGCAGCAGCTACGGGCTCAGGGGCGCTCGCGCCAATGCCACTCCCGTGCCTCGCATTCGGACCTGGTGACGATCGACGGCTCGGGGCGTCCACGCGCGTCGTAACAGTCACCCCGAGCGGACGCCGTGCTGCCGCAGCCGGTGCCGAGCAGGGGCAGCGCCGCCGCTGCAAGCCACAGGATGGCAGCGCGCTTCGAGAGGCGGCGTGTCGTCGACGGTGATGGGGAGATGTGCATGGCAGTCAGTCTCGGGTATGGCCTATGTCCCCTGCGCAACACGCACAGGGCCGTCGCTGCGGCGCTGAAACTCAATCCGGCTTGATCTTGGCTCGTGCGATCACCGGCTTCCAGCGCTGCTGTTCCTGCTCGATGAAACGTGCGAACTCCGGACCCGTGCTGCCGACAGCGATGGCGGCCTCGCTTTCGAGCAACTTCAAGGCGGCGGGCTCCTTGACGGCGCGGGCCGCCGCAGCGGACAGCTTGTCCGCGTGCGCCTGCGGAAGGGACGATGGCGCCAGCAGCCCGTACCACTGGGTCATCTCGAAGCCGGGATAGCCCTGCTCCGCCACCGTCGGCACGTCGGGCAGTTGCGGCAGGCGCTGGGTGGTGCCGGTGGCGATGCAGCGCAGCTTGCCTGTCTTGATGAACTGCATCACGGCCGGCGCGCCCACCGCCGCGGCCTCGAGGCGTCCGCCCATCAGGTCGGTCAACTGCGGGCCCGTGCCCCGGTAGGGCACATGCAGCACGAAGATGTTGCTCGACATCTTCAGGTATTCGAAGGCCAGGTGCCCGGCGCTGCCGTTGCCCGCCGACCCGTAGTTCAAACCGCCCGGCTTGGACTTCGCCAGCGCGACGAATTCCCTCAGGTCCTTCACCGGGAGATCGGGCCGCACCACGTACAGGCTGGGCACCTTGGACAGCAGCGAGATCGGCCGGAAGCTCTTGACGGGGTCGTACGGCAGCTTGTCGAAGATGTAGGGATTCACCGCCAAGGTGCCGATGTGGCCCAGGATCAGGGTGTGCTGGTCCTCCGCGCGCGCCACCTCGCCCATCGCCACGTTGCCGGCCCCGCCGGGCTTGTTCTCGACGAAGACGCTCTGGCCGAGCAGCTTCGACAGCTCGGCCGCGGTGGAGCGGGCCACGATCTCGGAACTGCCGCCGGGGGCAAAGGGCACCACGAGGCGGATGGACTTCGCCGGCCAGGCGGCTTGCGCACGCGCCACGAAGGGGAAGCATGTCGATGCCGCGGCGGTGGTACCGAGGCGCAGCCAGTGGCGTCGGCTCAGTGCAGGCGGGTTCATGGGGGATCTCCTGGGGGAACTCGAGTGGGGGACATGAGGCCCGGCGGGGGTCAAGCCCGGCCTTGGCGACCCGTCGGGCCGCGCCCCGCATGGTAAGGGGGATGCGGTGGCACCGGGCTCACAGCCAATACTCCCAGACCCTGGCCAACCATTCCTTGACGCGAACGCCGAGCGGGCGGCGCTCCCACTGCTCCAGCGTGATCGCTTCGGAAGACGCCCGGTCCTGTTCGAACATCGCCCGCAACTGCTTGCCGAACTCCGGCCCCAGCACCACGGCGTTCAACTCGTGGTTGTGCAGGAAGCTTCTCCAGTCGAGGTTGGTCGACCCGACCGTGGCCCACACGCCGTCGACCAGTGCCGTCTTGGAATGCAGGATGACGCCGCGCCGCTCGTAGATCTTCACGCCCGCTCGCAGCAACTGCTCGTAGTAACCGCGGCCGGCGTGGAACACCAGCCAGGAGTCGGTCTGGCTGGGCAGGATCAGCGTCACGTCGACACCGCGCCCGGCCGCGGCCTCGAGCGTGGCGAGCAATTGCGGATCGGGAGCGAAATAGGCATTGGTCAGGTGCACGCTGGTCTCAGCGCTGCCTATGGCCGAGAGCAGCGTGGCATAGATCAGGCTGAAGGCTTCGTCGGGCGAACTGCCGATGGCCCGCACCACCTCGGTCCCGGCGCGCTCGGGCGGCGGGAAGTAGTTCTTCGCTGCCAACGGTTCGCCCCTCTGCGCCACCCAGGTGGCGAGGAAGAGCTTCTGCAGTTCGGCGACCACCGGGCCCTCGAGCTCCAGGTCGGTATCGCGCCAGGCGAGGCTGCCGGCGGGCCGGGCGGGCATGCCCTGGCCGGACGACCCGCCGGAATAGACGCTGCTGATGTTGATGCCCCCCAGGAATGCCGTGCGTCCGTCGACGATCAACAGCTTGCGGTGGTCGCGTTGATTCAGCTCCCACTCCTTGCGCGCCAGCAGGGGATTCATCGGGTTGAACTCGAGCACCCGGATGCCGGCGGCGGCCAAGGCCTCGAAGAACGCCACCGGGGTGCCGCGGGTGCCGACGCTGTCGCGGATGAGGTTGACCTGGACGCCTTGTCGCTGCTTGTCGATCAGGGCCCGGGCAAAGCGTTGGCCGACATCGTCGTCGTCCAGGATGTAGGTCTCCATGTTGATGTGGTCGCGTGCCGCCACAATGGCGTCCAGCATCGCCCGGTAGGTGGCCGGGCCGTCCTGGAGCAGACGCACCCGGTTGCCGGTGGTCAGCGGGCTGCCGACGATGGACTCCTCGCGCGCCAGGTGGCGGTCGAAGATGCCGGTCTCCTCGCCATTGCGACTCAGGCGGTCGAGGACGGCCTGGCTCTGCGCGGGCGACAACGGGCCCTGCACCCCCTGCAGTTGCACCGCGGGGCCGGATTTCTGCGCCAGGTCGGGCACGATGGTCGGCAAGCTGCTGCAGCCCGCCAGGCAGAGCAGACCCGCGGCCAACAGGCGCTGCAGCCTGGCATGCGCAATGCAGGCGTACGGGCGGACGTCCGGGTGGGGCGGCATGGCATTCGGGGGTGCTGACCGACCACATCGAATGTACAGGCACGCTGTGACGCGGGCCGGGACTGTGTTCGACAGCGCACAGACGTCGGCGCGCAAGGGGCCTAGCCTCTTCCACTGTCGATCCGCGAGCCCTCCGGCTGGTTCTGTTCCGAAGACTTGGTGAGCAAGCTCAATGTGGCTCACGATCAGGCGGTTAAAAAAGCCAGCCAAACCTCTCTGCGGGAAAACGACCCTGACCATGCACGACAGCCTCGACGCCACCGTCGCCATCGCTGCGGTGGCCGTGCTGGCTGCCTGACCCGCCGACTATCGGCACAAGGAGTTACATCATGCTCGAAACCATTGCCATCATCCTGGTCGTCCTCTGGCTGCTGGGCCTGGTCACCTCGTACACCATGGGCGGACTGATACACGCCCTGTTGGTGATTGCGATCGTGGTGATCCTGATTCGTGTGATCCAGGGCCGTCGCGTGTAGCGAGCCCCGAAGGGGTCGACACCCCGCCCTGCTGCGCGCCGCGCAGCGGGGGATGGAAGAGTTTTTTGCGACAAGGAGGAAACGGAATGAACGCAATCAAGATGGTGGGCCTCGTGCTGATCGTGGCCGGCGCCCTGGGGTTGGCCTACGGCAGCTTCAGCTGGACCAAGGAGACCCACGGGGCCAAGCTGGGGCCGATCGAACTCTCGGTGAAGGAGAAGCAATCGGTCAACGTCCCGGCCTGGGCCGGCGTGGGCGCGATCGTGATCGGCGGCGTGTTGCTGCTGTTCGGCGGCAAGAAGGGCTAGGCGCTGCGCGCCGTGCCCGCGAAGATGCGAAGGACAGGAAATGCGTCATCTGATCATCGGGCTCTGGATGCTGTGCTGCGCGGTGACTTCGGCCATCGCGCAAGTGAGCATCGGCATCGGGCTTCCTGGCGTGAGCATCGGGATCAACCTGCCGGTCTTCCCGGAGCTGGTTCCGGTGCCGGGCTACCCCGTCTACTACGCGCCGCGCCTGAGCGCGAACTTCTTCTTCTACGACGGCATGTATTGGGTGTACCAGGGCGACAACTGGTACGCGAGCTCCTGGTACAACGGACCGTGGGGCCTGGTGGGCCCACAGTACGTGCCGGTGTACGTGCTGCGCATCCCGGTGCGCTACTACCGGGTTCCGCCGCCGTACTTTCGCGGCTGGCGGGCCGACGCGCCGCCGCGCTGGAACGAACACTGGGGGCACGAGTGGGAGCAGCAGCGCAAGGGATGGAACCAGTGGGACCGCCGTTACGCACCACCGCCCGCCCCGCTGCCCTCCTACCAGCGACAGTATTCGGGCGATCGCTATCCCCACCAGGTCGAACAGCAACAGCAGGTTCGCAGCCAGAACTACCGCTACCAGCCGCGTGACCCCGTCGTCCGCCAGCACTACCAGGAGCCGCCGGCCCGTGCCCAGCCCGGGCAGGCGGGACCGCCGCAGGACAGAAGCTCCAAGCCGCAGGACGTCCAGCGGTCGGCACCGGACCAGCACGCTCCTCAGCAAAAACCGAACCAGGGCCAAGGCCAGGGGAAGGACCGCGACCAAGGTGAGGGGCGAGGCCACGAAGGCAATAAGAAGTAGGGATGCAAGGCCTTGCCGGGGAGCCCCGTGACGGCGGGCTGGCTCGGTCGATGGACACCCTGGCGCGCGGGCAAGTCCGGCGCGCATTGGTCGCCGCAGGGCGAGCGCGCGCCGATCGACGAGGCCCCGCTGCGGTCGGAGCTCTTCACCGCCGACCAGATGGCCCAGCACGGCAAGAGCCTGGCTGCGGCCCACGATCTGACCGACACGCGCGCACCCGACCGACTGCTGGCGCGTCTCGCGGCCAACGAGAAGCTGCTGGTGCAGGTCTGCGCGCTGCTCGCCTTGCACGGCGAGTCGCAGCACCGCATCACGCCGGCAGGTGAGTGGCTGCTCGACAACTTCTATCTCATCGAAGAAGAGATCCGCACCGTCAAGCTGCCACCTGCCGGCGGGCTACAGCCGCGAGTTGCCGCGCCTGCGCGCAGGCCCGTCGGCCGGGCTGCCGCGCGTCTACGACCTCGCGCTGCAGACCGTCGCGCATGGCGACGGCCGGCTCGGGCGCGGCACGCTGACCCGCTTCGTGGCTTCCTACCAGACGGTGAAGGTCCTCAAGCTCGGCGAGCTGTGGGCGTTCCCGATCATGCTGCGGCTGGCGCTGATCGAGAACCTGCGCCGGGTCGGGGCGCGAATCGCGGCCGGCCGCGAACAGCGCAACCTCGCCTCGGCCTGGGCCGACAAGATGCTCGACGTGGCCGAGCGCGATCCGAAGGGCTTGATCCTGGTCATCGCCGACATGGCCCGCTCCGACCCGCCGATGACCGGGCCCTTCGTCGCCGAACTGGCGCGCCGGCTTCAGGGCCGCAGTGCGGCGCTCGCGCTGCCGCTGACCTGGATCGAACAGCGCCTGGCCGAAACGCATCAGAGCGATCGAGCAGATGGTGCAGGTCGAGGCCCAGCACCAGGCCATGGACCAGGTGTCGGTCAGCAACAGCATCGGCAGCCTGCGCATGATCGGCGCGATGGACTGGCGCGAGTTCGTCGAGACGCTTGAGCCGGGTCGAGCAGACGCTGCGCGAAGATCCGGCCGACGTCTATGCGCGCATGGACTTCGCCACCCGCGACGACTACCGCCACGCGGTCGAAGCGATGGCGCGCCACAGCCCGCTGTCGGAGCCCGAGGTGGCCCGCGCGGCGATCGAACTGGCGGCGCGAGGCGGCGGCGCGGCGCGACGAAGACAGCCCGCACCGCGGCCATGTGGGCCACTGCCTGATCGGTGAAGGGCGCGCCGAACTGGAACGCGTCGCGCAGGTGCGCCCGCCGTTCGGCCTGCGCGTGCCGTCGCGCCGCGGCCCGACGGCCGCTGTTGCACTACGGCAGCGCGATCATCGGCCTCACCCTGGCGCTCAGCGGCGGCATCACCTGGCTTGCGTCGCAGGGCGGGCGCAGCCCCTTGTGGACGCTGGCGGCCGACGCCTGGCTGCTGGTGCCCGCGCTGCGTGCTGTTGCTCGCCACGAGCCAGCTCGCGATGGCGCTGGTGAACTGGGCCGCCAGCGTGCTGGAACACGCCGCGCGCGTTGCCGCGCATGGACTTTTCGTTCGGCATTCCGCCCGTCGTCGCGAACGCTGGTGGTGGTGCCCACGATGCTCGGCAGCGAGCGGGGCATCGACGAGCTGGTCGAAGCGCTGGAAGTGCGCTTCGTGGCCAACCGCGACGCGCAGTTGCGCTTCGGCCTGCTCACCGACTTTCACGATGCCGCGCAGGAGACGCTGCCCGGCGACGAGGCCCTGCTGCGCCACGCGCGCGAGAAGATCGAGGCGCTGAACCGAAAATACGCCGCCGCGGCGGTGCACTCGACGGGCACCGATCGCTTCTTTCTGTTCCACCGCCCGCGGCGCTGGAACCCGCGCGAGCGGGTGTGGATGGGCCACGAGCGCAAGCGCGGCAAGCTCGCGGACCTGAACGCCCTGCTGCGCAGCCACGAGCGCGCGGGAACCGGCGATCGCTTCTCGTTGATCGTCGGCGACACGTCGATGCTGTGGGGCGTGCGCTACGTCATCACGCTCGACACCGACACGCAGTTGCCCCGCGACGCGGCGTGGCAGTTCGTCGGCACGATGGCCCATCCGCTGAACCGGCCGCGCTTCGGCGGCGTGCCCGAGGCGCCGCGCGTGGTCGCGCGGACACGGCATCCTGCAGCCTCGCGTCGGCGTGAGCCTGCCGGGCACCCAGCGCTCGCGCTATGCGCAACTGCTCGGCGGCGATGCGGGCATCGACCCCTACACGCGTGCGGTCTCCGACGTCTATCAGGACCTGTTCGACGAGGGTTCGTTCATCGGCAAGGGCATCTACGACGTCGACGCCTTCGAGCACGTGCTGGGCGGGCGCCTGCCGGAAAATCGCATCCTCAGCCACGACCTCCTGGAGGGCTGCTACGCGCGCTCGGGCCTGATCAGCGACGTGCAGCTGTTCGAGGAGCCGCCGTGGCGCTACGACGCCGACGTGAACCGGCGCCACCGCTGGATTCGCGGCGACTGGCAGATCATCGCCTGGCTCTGGCCCAAGCTGCGCCTGCCGCCCGATGCCGCGCAGCGCAGCGGGCCCGCGGTGAGCGTGAGGAACCCGCTGTCGCCGCTGTCGCGCGGGAAGATCTTCGACAACCTGCGGCGCAGCCTCACGCCGGCCGCCCTGACCGTGCTGCTGCTGCTCGGCTGGACGGTGCTGCAGCCGGCCTGGCTCTGGACGCTGTGGGGCGTCGCCATCCTGTTCGTGCCGCCGCTCGCCTCGCTGCTGGTGGACCTGCTGCGCAAGCCCGCGTCGCTGCGCGCGGGCCAGCATGTGACGGCCACGGTGCCTTCGGCATTGCGGCAGTTCGGACAGGCCACGCTGACCCTCGCCTGCCTGCCTCACGAAGCGGCCTACAGCCTCGACGCCGTGCTGCGCACGCTGGGCCGGCTGTGCATCACGCGGCGCCGGCTGCTCGAGTGGCAACCGTCGGCGGATGTGGCCCTGCGCGCCACGACCGGGCAGCGTGCAGGACCTGCTGCAGACGCTGAAGGCGATGTGGGTGGCACCCGCGCTGGCCGTGGCCGCGGCGGTGGGCTTGAGTGTGGTGCGGCCCGACGCGCTCATCGTTGCCGCACCGGTGCTGGCGCTGTGGCTGCTGTCGCCGGCCATCGTGTGGTGGCTGAGCCGCCCGCTGCAGCGCAGGATCTCGACCCTCAGCGCGGCGCAGAACCTGTTCCTGCACCTGCTGGCGCGCCGCACCTGGGCCTTCTTCGACACCTTCGTCGGGCCCGCCGACCACTGGCTGCCGCCCGACAACGTTCAGGAACATCCGGTGCAGCGCATCGCGCACCGCACCTCGCCGACCAACATCGGCTTCTCGCTGCTCGCCAACCTCACGGCGTACGACTTCGGCTACCTCACGGCCGGGCAGTTGATGGCGCGCACCGGCGCCGCACTGGACACGATGGAGTCGCTGGAGAAGTACGAGAGCCACTTCTACAACTGGTACGACACGCAGACGCTGCAGCCGTTGCGACCGGCCTACGTGTCGACGGTGGACAGCGGCAACCTCGCGGGCTACCTGCTGACGCTGCGCGGCGGCCTGCAGGCACTGGCGGCCGAGGCGCCGCAGCTGCACGCGCCTGTTCGCGGGCCTCGCCGACACCGCTGCAGCTGCTGCGGCAAGCGTCGGCCAAGCCTGCGGCCGGCGGCCCGCTGATGCGCTTCGAGCGGCTGCTGGCGACGGCGCGAGCCGCGCCGGCGCACGGGCCGCACGCGCTCTGGTCGGCGTTCGACGGCCTGGCGCGCTGCGCGGCCGAGCTGCTGGCGTCGATGGGGCCCGCACCGCCCTCGCCTCCGGCGGCGATGGGCGTCGACGCCACCGATCTGCCGACGCTCCACGAAGCGCGACGCTGGGCCGACGCGCTCGACCGCCAATGCCGCGCCGCGCTCGCCGAGCTGCAGGGGCTGTCGCTCGCGGCAGCGCTGCCCGCCCAGGCCGCCGACCCCGGCGAGGCGGCCTGGGACGCGGCTGCGCTGATCACGCGCCGGGCGGCGCTGCTGAGCCTGGCCGCTCGCGCCGGCGCGCTGGCCGACATGGACTACGGCTTCCTCTACGACCCGGCGCGCAACCTGATGGCCATCGGCTACAACGTCGACGAACGCCGCCGCGACTCGGGCTACTACGACCTGCTGGCCTCGGAGATCCGGCTGTGCAGCTTCGTCGCGATGGCCCAGGGCAAGGTGCCGCAGGAGACCTGGTTTGCGCTCGGGCGCCTGCTCACCACGGTCGACGGCAAGCCGATCCTGCTGTCGTGGAGCGGCTCGATGTTCGAGTACCTGATGCCGATGCTGGTGATGCCCAGCTACGAGAACACGCTGCTCGACCAGACCATGCACGCCGCCGTCGAACGGCAGGTCGATTACGGCCGCCAGCGCGGCGTGCCCTGGGGCATGTCGGAGTCGGGCTACAACGCCACCGACACGGCACCTGAACTATCAGTACCGCGCCTTCGGCGTGCCCGGCCTGGGCCTGAAGCGCGGGCTGGCCGAGGACCTGGTCGTGGCGCCCTATGCGACGGTGATGGCGCTGATGGTCGAGCCCAGGGCCGCGGTGCCAGAACCTGGTGCGGCTGGCCGACGAGGGGCTGGCGGGCCCCTTCGGCTACTACGAGGCCATCGACTACACGCCGGCGCGGCTGCCGCGCGGGCGCAAGGGCGCGGTGGTGCGGTCGTTCATGGCCCACCACCAGGGCATGAGCCTGCTGGCGCTGGCGCACCTGCTGCTCGGCCAGCCGATGCAGCGCCGCTTCGAGGCCGACCCGCGCTGCAGGCCACGCTGCTGCTGCTTCAGGAGCGCATCCCGAAGGCGGTGGCCGTTCCACCCGCACACGGCCGACCGCGCCGAACTGCGCCGCGGCCGTCGGCCTCGTCGAGACACCGCTGCGCCTCATCACCACGCCCGACACGCCGTCGCCGGAGGTGCAGCTGCTGTCCAACGGGCGCTACCACGTGATGATCACCAATGCGGGCAGCGGCTACAGCCGCTGGAACGACCTGGCCGTGACGCGCTGGCGCGAAGACGCCACCTGCGACCCCTGGGGCAGCTTCTGCTACCTGCGCGACACCGAGACCGGCACCTTCTGGTCGAGCACGCAGCCAGCCCACGCACTGGAGGCCCGACTCCTTCGAGGCCATCTTCACCGAGGGCCGCGCCGAGTTTCGCCGCCGCGACCAGGGCATCGACGCCTACACCGAGATCGTCGTCTCGCCCGAGGACGACATCGAAGTGCGCCGCCTGCGCCTGACCAACCTCGGCCGCACGCGGCGCAGCATCGAGCTCACCAGCTACACCGAGGTCGTGCTGGCGCCGCACGCGGCCGATGTGCAGCACCCGGCGTTCAGCAAGCTGTTCGTGCAGACCGAACTGGTCGCCGACCTGCCCGCACTGCTGTGCACGCGCCGCCCACGCTCGCCCGAGGAGCCGGTGCCGTGGATGTGCCACCTGATGGCGGTGCACGGCGCCACGGCGAGCCCGGCGTCGCACGAGACCGACCGCGCGCGCTTCATCGGGCGCGGACGCACGCTCGCCGCACCGCAGGCGATGAGCGCGGCCGGGGCCTTGTCCGGCACTGCCGGCTCGGTGCTCGACCCGATCGCTGCCACCCGACGCGTCGTCACGCTGGAGCCGGGGCAGACCGCCACCGTCGACATCGTCTACGGCATGGCCGAAGTCGCGCGACGGCTGCCTGGCGCTGCTTGCCAAGTACGCCGACCGGCGCCTCGCCGACCGCGTGTTCGAACTCGCGTGGACGCACAGCCAAGTCGTGCTGCGCCAACTCAACGCGAGCGAAGCCGACACCGAGCTGTATGCGCGGCTGGCCAGCGCCGTCGATCTATTCGCAGCCGACGCTGCGCGCCGACTGCAGCCTGCTGCTGCGCAACCGGCGCAGCCAGTCGGGCCTGTGGGGCTACGCGCATCTCGGGCGACCTGCCGATCGTGCTGCTGCAGATCGGCGACGCCGCCAACATCGAACTGGTGCGGCAGATGGTGCAGGCCCACGCCTGGTGGCGACTGAAGGGTCTGGCGGTCGACCTGGTGATCTGGAACGAGGAACGCGACCTCTACCGCCAGCGCTTGCACGAGCAGATCCTCGGGCTCATCGCGGCCGGTGTCGAGGCGCACGTGGTCGACCGGCCGGGTGGCATCTTCGTGCGCCACGCGGAGCAGATCTCGAACGAAGACCGCGTGCTGCTGCAGGCGGTGGCGCGCGTGCTCGTCACCGACCGCCACGGCACGCTGGCGCAGCAGGTGCTGCGCAAGCCGGTGGGTGAGCGCCGTGCCCCGCCCTTCGTGGCCACCCGCGCCGCCGAAGCGGTGCACAAGCCCGTGCCGGCCACGCCGCGCGCACCGCGCGGGCTGCTGTTCTTCAACGGCACCGGCGGCTTCGCGCCCGATGGGCGCGAGTATGTCGATCGCCCCGCCCACGGGCTCGCGCCCGCCGGCGCCGTGGGTCAACGTGCATCGCCAACCCGCGCTTCGGCTGCGTGGTGTCGGAAGCGGGCAGCGCCTACACCTGGTGCGAAAACGCCCACGAACTGCGGCTCACGCCGTGGCACAACGATCCGGTGTGCGACAGCGGTGGCGAGGCGATCTACCTGCGCGACGAAACGAGCGGGCAAGTCTGGCTGCCGACCGCGCTGCCCGGCAACGAGCATGGGCACGGCCACGGCGCGCCCTCGCCCTACGTCACGCGCCACGGCTTCGGCTACAGCGTCTTCGAGCACGACGAGGCGGGGATCCACAGCGAGCTCACGGTCTACGTGGCCATGGACGAGGCCATCAAGTTCTCGGTGCTGCGGCTGCGCAACGACGGCACCCGGGAGCGCCGACTGTCGGCCACCGGCTATGTGGAGTGGGTGCTGGGCGACCTGCGCGCCAAGACAGCGCCGCACATCACCACCGACATCGCCTCCGACAACGGCGCGTTGTACGCCCGCAATGCCTACAGCAACGACTTCGGCGACTGGGTCGGGTTCTTCGACGTCGACGAAGCCGACCGCCTGTTCGGCACCATCACCTGCGACCGCGCCGAGTTCATCGGCCGCAACGGCTCGCTGCAGCGGCCGGCAGCGCTCTCGCGCGCGCGGCTGTCGGGCCGCACCGGCGCCGCGCTCGACCCGTGCAGCGCGATCCAGGTGCCGTTCGACCTGTTGCCCGGCCAGACGCGCGAAGTGGTCTTTCGCCTCGGCATGGGCCGCAGCACCGACGAGGCCGGCCAGCTGGTGCGGCGCTTTCGCGGCGGCGCCGCGGCGCGCGAGGCGCTCGACGCGGTGCACCGGCATTGGGAGCACACGCTCGGCAAGGTGCAGGTGCGCACCCCCGACGCCGCGCTGAACCTGCTCGCCAACGGCTGGCTCGTGTACCAGACGCTGGCCTGCCGCCTGTGGGCGCGCAGCGGCTACTACCAGTCGGGTGGCGCCTTCGGCTTTCGCGACCAGTTGCAGGACGCGATGGCCCTGGTGCACAGCCGGCCGCACCTGCTGCGCGAACACCTGCTGCTGTGCGCCAGCCGCCAGTTCGTCGAGGGCGACGTGCAGCACTGGTGGCACCCGCCGTCGGGGCGCGGCGTGCGCACGCGCATCTCGGATGACTATCTGTGGCTGCCTCTGGCGCTGTGCCGCTACGTGCATGCCACCCACGACACCGGCGTGCTGATCGAGAGCGTGCCCTTCATCGACGGCCGGCCGGTGAACCCGGGCGACGACTCCTACTTCGACCTGCCCGGCCACTCCATCCATTCCGCGAGCCTCTACCAGCACGCGGTGCGCGCACTGCTGCTCGGCGTTGCGCTTCGGCGAACACGGCCTGCCGCTGATGGGCGGCGGCGACTGGAACGACGGCATGAACCTGGTCGGCCACGAGGGCCGCGGCGAGAGCGTGTGGCTCGGCTTCTTCCTGTGCGAGGTGTTGCGCCAGTTCGCCACGCTGGCACGCGGCCATGGCGACGAGCCCTTTGCGCAGCGCTGCGAAGACGAGCGCATCAGGCTGCGCGAGCGACTCGAGGCGCACGCATGGGACGGTGCCTGGTATCGCCGCGCCTACTTCGACGACGGCACGCCGCTCGGCTCGGCGGACAACGCGGAGTGCCAGATCGACTCGATCGCACAGAGCTGGTCGGTGCTGTCGGGCGTGGCCGGCGCCCGAGCGGGCGCGCCATGCGATGGACGCGCTGGCAACCCACCTGGTGCGCGCCGAGCACGGCCTGGTGCAATTGCTCGACCCGCCGTTCGACCGCCACGGTCCCAACCCGGGCTACATCGGCGGCTATGTACCGGGCGTGCGCGAGAACGGCGGCCAGTACACCCACGGCGCGATCTGGGCGACGATGGCCTTCGCCGCGCTCGGCGACCACGAGCGCGCGTGGCAGCTGATGGACATCATCAACCCGGTGCACCACGGCCGCACGCCGAGCGAAGTCGAGACCTACAAGGTCGAGCCCTACGTCGTCGCGGCCGACGTCTACAGCGTCGCGCCGCACACCGGCCGCGGCGGCTGGAGCTGGTACACCGGATCGGCGGGCTGGATGTACCGGCTGGTGCTCGAGTCGCTGCTCGGCGTGCAGCTGCAGACCACGCAGGAAGGCGCGCGGCTGCTCCTCGCGCCGTGCCTGCCTCGCGACTGGCCGGGCTACACGCTCGACTATCGCTACCGCGATACCGACTACCACATCGAGGTGACGCAAGGCGCCACCGCACCCGGCGTGACGCTGGACGGGGTGGTGCAGGCGGGCATGGACCTGCCCTTGGTGGACGACGGCACGCCGCACCGGGCGAGCGTGCGGCTGGCCTCGAGGTGACGACGGCGCTACGGCCCGGGAAGCCCGTCCTGCCGGTGCCGCACGTCGCACATCAGGCGGCCCAGTTCCTTCTTCACCACCGCGTAGCACTCGCAGGCACGGGTCTCCAGGCCCTGCCGATCGACGACGGCGATGTGCCCGCGTCGATAGCGGATGAAGCCGACCTGCTGCAGTCGGCCGGCCGCCTCGGTGATGCTTTCGCGGCGCACGCCCAGCATGTTGGCGACCAGTTCCTGCGTCATCACCAGTTCGCGGTCCGGGGCCCGATCCAGCGTCAGCAGCAGCCAGCGGCTGAGCTGCTGCTCCACCGAGTGGTGGCGATTGCACGCCGCCGTCTGCGACACCTGTGTCATCAAGGCCTGCGTGTATCGCAGCAGCAGGCCCCGCAGCAGACCGGGTCGATCGAAGGCCTGCTTCAGCAGGTGGCGATCGAGGCGGTAGGCGTGGCCTGCCGCTTGCACCACGGCCGAGCTCGGCGTGGTGTCCCCGCCCATGAAGAGCGAGACGCCGACCACGCCCTCATGGCCCACGCCGGCGATCTCGGCCGTCGACCCGTTGGCGGCGACATAGTGCAGCGAAACGACGGCCGTGGTCGGAAAGTAGGCATGCCGCAACTGCTGGTGCGGCTCGTAAAGCATCTCGCCCAGCGCCAGCGGCCACCGGCTCCAGGTGCGACGGCCAGCGGCTCGAACTCCTCGCCGGGCAAGGCCGCCAGCAGGTGGTTCAGGTTCGGATTGTGCTCGGCAGGGAGCATCGTCGAGCGCGCAGCCGGCCGGCACTAAGGGCGGGCCTGCGGCCGCGGCGTGGCTTCCACACCGATGCCGCGATAGCCGATGAAGCGGCACGAACTGCGAGAACATCGGCTCGCCGCTGACACGGTACTGTTGCTGCGAGCCGTCGGCGTTGACGCGGCTGAAGCTGAAGTCGAGGAAGGGCTGTCGCGCCGCGATGGTGGCGCGCAGGGCGGCGCGCTCGACCTCGTTCCAGCCGTTGTCGAGGGCGCTGTCGGACGTGGCTGTGCCCAGCAGCGCGTCGACGCGGATGCCCAGCATCTCCAGCACCGGGCCCGAGACCCGGGTGAAGCTGCCGTTCTCGTCCTGCTCCCAGTACCAGTCCGAAGCCAGCTCGGTCAGGCTGCGGTAGCGGGCCTCGCTCTCGCGCAGCTCGGCGGTGCGCAGCTGGACCGTCTGTTCCAGCAGCAGGTTGTGCGCCTCGAG
This sequence comes from uncultured beta proteobacterium, assembly GCA_963717575.1. Lineage (GTDB taxonomy): Bacteria > Pseudomonadota > Gammaproteobacteria > Burkholderiales > Burkholderiaceae_C > Rubrivivax. Next base: position 38,123 of record CAVQWK010000048.1, read on the forward strand.
CCGTCGGTACAGCAGCCGCACCTCCAGCATGTTGTGGATGCGCGTCTTGACCTCCAGCAGGTCGAACGGCTTGCTGATGAAGTCCTTGGCGCCGGCCTGCAGGGCGCGCAGCTTGTGTGCCGGGCTGGGCGGTGAGCACGATCACCGGCAGGTAGCTGTCGGCCGCTCCGGCCTGCAGCGCCGCCATCACCTGGAAACCGTCCATGCCGGGCATCTGCAGGTCGAGCAGGATCAGGTCGTAGTCGTTGCTGCGGTGCAGCGCGCAGACCTGCAGCGGGTCCATCGTCGCGGCTCACGCCGGTGTAGCCCGCGTCGCGCGAGCAGGCGCTGCGAGCAGGCGCACATTGGCATCCTGATCGTCGACGATCAGGATGCGGGCGGCGAGGATGTCCTGCTCGGGCAGTTTCATGCCGGTACTCCCTGGCGCTCGCCAGTCGGTTGCCGCGCCAGCGCGTGATTCGAGCGCCAAGTCCAGCGTGTCCATGAACTCGCCGACCTTGATGGGCTTGGTCAGGTAGCGGAAGAAGCCGGCCTGCAGGCCCTTCTCGATGTCGCGCGGCATGGCGTTGGCGCTGAGCGCGATCACCGGGATGTGCGCCGTGGCCGGGTCCTCGGCCAGGATGCGCAGGGCCGTGAGGCCGCTGATGCCCGGCAGGTTGATGTCCATCAGGATGACGTCGGGCAGGCAGGCGCGCGCCATCTCCACGCCGCGCCGGCCGTCGCGCGCGCTCAGCAGCCGGATGTCGGGCCGGCGCGCCAGCAGCCGCTCCACCAGCATCAGGTTGGCCGGGTTGTCTTCCACGCACAGCAGGGTGCGCAGCGCGGCGCCGCTGGCGACGGGCGCCGTGGCCGCCGGACAGTGGCTCGGCCGGTTCGGCAGCGAGTTGCAGCGCCGTCGCCGCGTCCAGTTCGATCCAGAACACGCTGCCCACGCCGACCGTGCTGTCGACCCCGATCGTGCCGCCCATCAGCTCCACCAGGCGCTTGCTCACCACCAGGCCGATGCCGGTGCCTTCCTGTGCACCGGCCTCCTGCCCCAGGCGGTTGAAGGGCTGGAACAGCTGGGCCAGCTTGTCGGCCGCCAGGCCTTCGCCGGTGTCCTGCAGGCTGATGCGCATGCGGTCGTCCGCCGCCGCGCGTGCAGCGCACGTCGACGCGGCCGCCGACGCGGTTGTACTTGATGGCGTTGGACAGCAGGTTGACCAGCACCTGCTTGACGCGCGTGCGGTCGGCGCGCACCAGCCAGGGCCCCTGCAGCGCCGGGAAGTGCACCTGGATGCCGCTCTGCTGCGCCTGCGGCTCGATCATGGCCTGGCAGTCGGCCAGCACCTCGGCGAGCGACATGGGCTCGGGCGACAGCGACAGCTTGCCCGATTCGATGAGCGCCAGGTCCAGGATCTCGTTGATCAGCTCCAGCAGGTACCAGCCGGCCTGCAGGATCTGGTCGATGCTGTCCTTCTGCGCCGGGCGTGGGCGGCGGCGCGCCGGTCTCCATCAGTTGCGCGAAGCCGAGGATCGGCGTTCAGCGGCGAGCGCAGCTCGTGGCTCATGCTGGAGAGGAAGTCCGACTTCGCCAGGTTCGCTTCCTCGGCCGCCACCTTGGCCTTCTGCAGCTCCAGGTGACTGTCCTTGCAGCACCGCGTCCAGGCGCCGGCGCTCGGCCTCGACCTGCTGGCGCGCCGTGTTGTCGGTGCCGATCAGCAGGTAGCCGATGATGGCGTCGGCCGCGTCCTGCAGCGCCGTCACCGACACCACCGCCGGCAGGCGGCTGCCGTCCTTGCGGATGTAGGTCAGCTCATAGACGTCCTCGATGCCGCGCCGCGCCTTGAACACCAGGGCCTCGAAGCCCGGGCGCGATGGGCGTGCCCAGCTCGATGCTCAGCGCCAGGGCACGCGCCACCAGTTCCTGGGGGTCGGAAATGTCCGCCGGGCGTGATGCGGTTCACCACCTCCTCGGCCGCGTAGCCCAGCATGCGCTCGGCGCCGACGTTGAAGATCTGGATGACGCCGCGCTCGTCGGTGGCGATGCTGGAGAAGTTGGCGCTGTCGAGGATCGCGGTCTGCAGCGCGCCGGTCTTGAGCAGCGTCTTCTGGCGCTGGTCTTCGGTGATGGCCTGGGCCACCCCGGACGTCTCGGCAACGGGTGTACCGTTTCCGCCTCTTGGCATGGCTGGTCTCCGATTCAGGCAGTGCCCGCTCCGGCGCGGCGACGCCGCGCCGCACAGGCCGCCGGACCTTGGCAGAGCCTGCGGCGGGCGTCTGTGCGCTGGCGAACACAGGGCCAGCGGGGGCGGTCGGAGCACAGCCCGCGCCCGGGGGCGCTCAGATGTCGCTGCGGCGGTCGAAGAACGCGAAGCCCATCTGGCGCCGCTTGGCGCGGTACATCGCCGCATCGGCGCGCTTGAGCAGCATCGCAGCGGTGTCGCCATCCGTGGGGCACACCGCGATGCCGATGCTCGGCCGCACGATGAGCTGCCGCGCACCGACCTGCAGCGGAGCCGATACGGCGTCGAACAACTTGGATGCCAGCTGGCTGAGCTGTTCGCGCCCCATCGGGTCGGACAGCAGGCAGGCGAATTCATCGCCGCCCAGGCGGCAGACCATGTCTTCGGCGCGGACCGAGCGGCTCAGGCGATCGGCCACGATGCGCAGCAATTCGTCGCCGGTGTCGTGGCCATGCCGGTCGTTGATGGGCTTGAAGCCGTCCAGGTCGATGTACAGCACCGCCAGCGCCGGCGTGTGCTGGTCGACGGGGGCTCAACGCGTCGTCCAGCCGCGCCCGGAAGTAGCTGCGGTTGGGCAGCGAGGTGAGACCGTCGTGCTGGGCCTGATGACGTGCCCGCCGTTCGCGGACTTGCGTTCCTGCCAGTTCGACGCCCGCCGCGGCCAGCGCGGTGTAGGCCTCGCGAAGTTCGACCTCGATGCTCGCGCCACGGGTCCGCCGGTCGCCGAGCGTGGCCTGCAGTCGTTCGAGTGCCTGCGCGCAATCCAGTGCCGTCTCGCGCATCACGGCTGCGGTCGAGTCCGGCTCGCCCGCGCTGCACCGCAGCCGCTCGGCGATGGCGCCGACCAGCAGGTTGCGATCGCCGTGCTGGCAGGTCGGCGGTCGGCGGCAGAGTCGAACTGGCGTTTGCGGCCATGTCGGGTTTCGGGTTTGGCAGGGCGGGGGCAGGTCATGGGTGCGTTCGAAGATCGCGCCGCCGGGGCAAGCCACGCGGCAAGCGTGGCCCCGAGAGCACTTGCGGGGCCGTGGCCGAACCGCCTCTGTGCGCGAGCGCACAGGGCTTGCGCCGCAGGCGCCGGCCCCCTGGGGACGGCACGCGCCGCCGAGCCGACCCGCGGCATCACAGGCGCCCCATCAGCAACAGCACCAACAGCACGACCACGACCAGCCCGAGGCCACCGCTCGGGCCGTAACCCCACTTGCTGCTGTGCGGCCAGATCGGCACGACGCCGATCAGCATCAGTACCAGGACGATCAACAGGATGGTGGCCAGGCTCATCGATTTCCCCTCCGCCCGCAGCATGCGGGCGCCATGAGACGGAGCTTAGGCCTGCACCTCACGCCGCTCTGTGCGCCGCCGTACGGAGCGGCGCAGTTCAGGCGCCGCAGTGCGTGCGGCAGCGGACAGACGGCTGCGGCAGGCGATCAGCCGAGTTGTGCTGCATAGACGTGCCGGTCGGCCGCATAGCAACTGCAGGCAGCCGCCTCGAGCCCGGGGCGGTCGAGCACGGTCAGCTCGCCGCGGTGGTAGTCGATCAGCCCGCGGCGCTGCAGTTCGCCTGCAGCGACCGTGACGCCCACCCGGCGCACGCCCAGCATGTAGGCCAGGAACTCGTGGGTGACGTGGAAGCGGTCGGCATGGGCGCGGTCCTGGCTCATCAGCAGCCAGCGCGCCAGTCGCGGGCCGATGACGTGGAAGCGCAGGCAGCCGGCCGAGGCCGCCATCTGCGCCATCAGCACGTAGACATAGCGGTCCCAGCTGGCGCCGCAGCGCGGCGCTGCGTTCCAGTTCGCGCCTGAATGGCGCGACGCCGATGCGCCATGAAGCGCCCGGGCCCTGCACCAGCGCGCGCAGCGGCGACGTCGCCACGCCCAGCACCAGCTGCGCGCCCAGCATGCCTTCGCGACCCACCATGCCGACCTCCAGGCCCGGGTGCGCGTCGACCTGCGCCACCAGCGAGATGAAGCCGTCGGTCGGGAAGTAGACGTGCCGCGTCGGCGTGCCGGCTTCGCACAGCACCGAGCTCAGCACCAGTTGCACCGGCTCGCACAAGGCCAGCAGGCGCGCGCGATCGCTGCGGGGCAGCCGCTCGATCAGGTGGTTCTGGGCGGGGCTCAACGCGGTCTCCGGTGCGTGGGGCCGCCCCGGGCGCGCTCCCGGCTGCCGGCCTCCGGGCCGCGCCGAGGCCGGGCCCTGGCGAACTCCGGGGATGCACTGTGCACGATGGACCGCCATCTGTCCGTGCTGCAGCGAACATAGCGGACGCGGGTGGATCGGCGCCGCGAGCCGCGCGGCCGCGGCGCGGCTTCAGGTGGCCTGTGGTCCGGCAGCAGGCGGTCGTATTCCTTCTTGACCACCGCGTAGCACTCGCAGGTGCGCTCCTCGAGCCCCGGGCGGTCGAGCACGGTGATGTGGCCGCGCGCGTAGCGGATCAGGCCCAGCTTCTGCAGGCTGCAGCGCCGCTTCGGTCACGCCTTCGCGGCGCACGCCCAGCATGTTGGCGATCAGCTCCTGCGTCATCACCAGTTCGCTGCCCTGCAGCCGGTCCAGGCTCAGCAGCAGCCAGCGGCACAGCTGCTGGTCCAGCGCGTGGTGGCGGTTGCACACCGCGGTCTGCGCCATCTGCGTGATCAGCGCCTGCGTGTAGCGCAGCAGCAGGTGCATCACCGGGCCGGCGCGTTCGAACTCCTCCTTCACCGCGCGGGCGGGCAGGCGCAAGCCCTCGCCGGCGCTCTGCACCACGGCGCGGCTGGGCGTGGATTCGCCGCCCATGAACAGCGAGATGCCGACCACGCCTTCGTTGCCGACGACCGCGATCTCGGCCGAGGCGCCGTCCTCCATCACGTAGAGCAGCGAGACGATGGCCGTGGTGGGGAAGTAGACGTGGCTGAGCGTGCGCCCCGATTCGTACATCACCTGGCCGAGCGGCATTTCCACCCATTCGAGCAAGCGGCTGCCAGCGCAGCCATTCGGCCTCCGGCAATGCGGCGATCAGGTGGTTCTGTCGAGGGTCGGAAGGGGCTGCCATGGCTGCAGACGGGCTTATCGCCAAGCACCTGAGTGGACAAATAAGTCGACCCGGATTGTAGAGTGGTGGGGCCCTCCCCGGCCGGGGCAGGGTCTGTGCGCTGCCGCACATCCGACCCCAATGGGGTGGTCTCCTACATCAGGTCGCGGCAATGGCCTATGGGCAAGGGCAACGGCGCTGCCTACATTGTTCAAAGCTGTGGCAGGTACGCTCACACGCAAGGGAACGTCATGCAAAGGCAACCACTCCGTCTTCGAGTCCTGGCTCTTGTGGCCGGCCTCGCCCTGTTGACCGTCAGCGGCTGGGCCAGCGCCGACCCGCCGTCGCGCGTCGCGCGCCTGGGCTACAGCGCCGGCGCGGTCAGCTTCTCGCCGGCGGGCGAGGACGACTGGGTGCAGGCCTCGATCAACCGGCCGCTGACCACCGGTGACCGCCTGTGGACGGACGCGGGTGCGCGAGCCGAAATCCAGGTCGGTGGAGCGATGATCCGCATGAACGCCGATACCGGCATCTCCATCCTCAACCTCGACGACCGCATCGCCCAACTGCAGTTGACGCAGGGCACCTTGAGTGTTCGCGTGCGCCGCCTCGGACCCAGCCAGTTGGTCGAGATCGACACGCCGAATCTCGCCTTCACCATCAGGCAGCCCGGCGAGTACCGCATCGAAGTGGACCCCGACGGCAATGCGACGACGATCGTCGTGCGCCAGGGCCAGGGCGAGGTGTACGGTGACGGCGCGTCGTACGTGATCGACTCGCGGCAACCCCATCGATTCAGCGGCACCGACCTGCGCGAGTACGACTATGTCGACACGCCGCGTCTCGACGACTTCGACCGCTGGGCCCGGGCGCGCGACCGCACCTACGACAGCTCGGAATCGGCTCGCTATGTGTCGCCAGACGTGATCGGCTACCAGGACCTCGACGCGAACGGCACCTGGCGCATCGACGCGACGTACGGCAACGTCTGGACACCGAATCGCGTGGCAGCCGGCTGGGCGCCTTACCGCGACGGCCACTGGGCCTGGGTCGATCCGTGGGGCTGGACATGGGTGGACGACGCCCCCTGGGGCTTCGCCGTCTCGCACTACGGCCGCTGGGCGAATTTCAGCGGACGCTGGGGTTGGATACCCGGCCCCGTGCGGTCCCCGGCCTACTACGCACCGGCCCTGGTGGTGTTCGTGGGCGGCGCCAACTTCCAGCTCTCGATCTCCAGCGGCCATGTCGGTGGCGTCGGCTGGTTCCCGCTGGCGCCGCGTGAAGTCTATCGACCGTCCTATCCGGTGAGCCGCGGCTATTTCGAGAACATCAACCGCAGCAACACGGTGATCAACAACACGGTGATCAACAACTACTACAACAACACCAACGTGACGAACGTCGTCTATGCCAACCGCCAGGTGCCGGGGGCCATGGTGGCCGTGCCGACGACCACGTTCGTGCAGTCGCAGCCGGTGTCCAGGGCGGCGGTCGAGGTCACTCGGACCATGGTCGCCAGCGCGCCCGTCGCCGTGATCCCGCAAATCGCGCCGACGGAGAAAAGCGTGCGCGGGGCCGCCACCGCGAGCGACAAGCCGCCGCGCCGCGTGTTCGAGCGGCCCGTCGTCGCCCGCCCCGAGCCGCCTGCCGCATCGATCGGTTTTGCGGCGCAACAGCCGCAGTTGTCGGCGAAGCCGGGCCAACCGCTCGATGATGCCGCGCGCAAGGGATTGAAACCTTCGGCTGCCACGCCGGCGCCCGTCGTCAAGGTGGTCACGCCGGCACAGGCCGCGCCACCGACCGCACGCCCGCCGGCCGTTACCCCCGATGGCCGGGGCGATGGCAAGCGCACGAAGTCCGATGAACGCAAGACGCCGGCAGCGCCCGTCACGCCGACCGCCCCCGATGCGGCGCCACAGCGACCGTTGCCACCGCAAGCCACGCCACCCGCACCGGAGGCGCAGGCCCCACGACAGCGCGGCAAGGCCGAGCAACCGGGCAAGGCGGAACAGCGCGAACAGCCCGTCGCGAAAGCCGCAGTCACCGCCCCCGAGAGTGGCGCAGCCCCAGGTCGCCCCTGCGCACGCAACCCCATCGGCGCCCGCAGCGCAGCCTGCGGAACCGCGCGGCAAGCCGGAACAGCGGGGACCCGCTGAGTCTCGCGGCAAAGCCGCCGCACCGCCGCCGCCGCATGCAGCCGAGCCGAAGGCCACGCCGCCGCAGGTGGCTCCGCCCACCGTGCCGGCTTCACAGGCGGTCCCGCGCGGCCAGGAGCGCAAGCCTGCCACGGGCAAGCAAGGCGACAAGAAGAAGGACGGCGAAGAGCAGTAAAGGAGTTCCGCGCGACTCGTCTCCGGTCGGCCTGAGGCGAGTTGCGCAAGCCCCCCGTAGCCAAGCGATGGGGGGTACCGGGCAGGTCTGATGTCAGGCAGCGTGGTAGCGTCGTTCTTCGCCCCACCCTCTGTCGCAAGCGCATGACCGAGCCTGCCCCTTCGCCGCCAAGCCTGGAACGCGGTCGCATCGCGCGCCCCGGCGCGGAGCGCGGACCAGGCTGGGTGGATGCGCTGGCTGCCGGGCCTGCAGACCCTGCGCCGCTACGAGGCGGCCTGGCTGCGGCACGATGTCGTGGCCGGGCTGGTGCTGACGACGATGCTGGTGCCCGTCGGCATCGCCTATGCGGTGGCATCGGGGTTGCCGGGCATCTACGGCCTCTACGCGACCATCGTTCCGCTGCTGGCCTATGCGCTGTTCGGCCCCAGCCGCATCCTCGTGCTGGGACCCGACTCGTCGCTGGCGGCCGTCATCCTCGCCGTCGTCCTGCCGCTGTCCGGCGGCGACCCCATGCGTGCCGTCGCGCTGGCCGGCACGATGGCGATCGTCTCCGGCACCGTGTGCATCCTGGCCGGCCTGGCGCGGCTGGGGTTCGTCACCGAACTGCTGTCCAAGCCGATCCGTTACGGCTACATGAACGGCATTGCGCTGACGGTGCTGATCAGTCAATTGCCCAAGCTCTTCGGGTTCTCGATCGAGAGCGACGGCCCGCTCGAGAGCCTCTGGGCCATCGCCACGGCGGTGTGGGGCGGCCGTGCCAACGGGACGGCGTTCGCCGTCGGCGCCGGCACCCTGGCCGTGATCCTGCTGCTGAAGGGCAGCAAGCGCGTGCCCGGCATCCTGGTCGCGGTGATCGGGGCGACCGTCATCGTGGGCGCGCTGGACCTGGCCGCGCGGGCGGGCGTGTCGGTGCTCGGCTCCCTCCCGCAAGGGCTGCCTGCCTTTGCCATCCCCTGGATCACCTACGCCGACATCGGGCCCGTCCTGATCGGCGGGCTCGCGGTCGCCCTGGTGTCGTTCGCCGACACCAGCGTGTTGTCGCGCTCCTATGCGGCGCGAACGCGCACCTATGTGGATCCCAACCAGGAGATGGTCGGCCTCGGGGCCGCCAACCTGGCCGCCGGATTCTTCCAGGGCTTTCCCATCAGCAGCAGTTCGTCGCGCACGCCGGTGGCCGAGGCCGCGGGGGCCAGAACCCAGCTGGCCGGCGTCGTCGGCGCGCTCAGCGTGGCCCTGCTCCTGCTGGTGGCGCCGGACCTCCTGCAGCATCTGCCTTCCAGCGCATTGGCTGCGGTCGTGATCGCCTCGGCCATCGGCCTGATCGAGGTCGCCGACCTGCGCCGGATCTTTCGCATCCAGCGCTGGGAGTTCTGGCTGTCGATCGCCTGCACGGTCGGCGTGGCGGTGCTGGGCGCGATTCCCGGCATCGGCCTGGCGATCGTGATCGCCGTCATCGAATTCCTGTGGGACGGCTGGCGCCCGCACTCGGCGGTGCTGGGCCGCGCCGAGGGCGTCAAGGGCTACCACGACATCAAGCGCTACCCCGATGCCCGCCTCATCCCCGGCCTGGTGCTGTTCCGCTGGGATGCGCCCTTGTTCTTCGCCAACGCCGAGCTGTTCCGCGACCGCGCGCTGGATGCGGTGGCGGCATCGCCCACGCCGGTGAACTGGCTGGTCGTGGCGGCCGAACCGGTCACCAGCGTGGACGTCACTGCCGCGGATGTCCTGGCCGAACTGGACGAGACCCTGCGTGCGGCCGGCATCACGCTGTGCTTTGCCGAGATGAAGGACCCCGTGAAGGACAAGCTGAAGCGATTCGGACTGCTGGAGCGTCTGGCAGAGCAGACCTTCTTCCCGACCGTGGGTGCGGCCGTCGGCGGCTATCGAAAGACCCACGCGGTGGATTGGGTCGACTGGGAGGACCGGAGTCCCTGAAGCAGGGTCACAGGCCGCCCATCGTCGCGTTCGGGAAGAACGGCAGCGTGCGCACGCGCTGGCCCGATAGCCTGAACACCGCGTTGGCCAGCGCCGGCGCAAGGGTCGGCACGCCGAGTTCGCCCACGCCGCCGATCGGCACGCTGCGCTCGGTCACGGCCGGGCGCGGCATGATGCTCACGGCCACCTGCGGCATCTCCTGCAGGCGGATCATGCGGTTGGTGCTGAAGTTGCGCCGCTGCGCCGCGCCGTTGCTGAAGGTCTGCTGCCCGTACAGCGCCGCGTTGATCCCGTGCACCACGCCGCCCGTGAGCTGGGCCTCGACGTTGGCCGGGTTCACCGTCAGGTAGCAATCGATCACCACCGAGACGCGCTTGACGGCAAACGACGTCGCGCTGGTGCCGGAGACCTCGACCACCGCGGCCACGATGCTGTTGAACGCCGTGCCGATGGCAATGCCGCGCGCCGTGCCGGCGGGCGGCTTGGTGCTCCAGTTGCCGAGCGCGGCGGCGGCCTCGAGCACCGCGATCCAACGCGGGTCGGTGAGTCTGGCGCGGCGGAACTGGTACGGATCCTGCCCCGCGGCGGCCGCCAGCTCGTCGATCATCGACTCGACGGCGAAGGTATTGATCGACGCACCCACCGAGCGCCAGAAGCCCACCGGAACCTGCGACGGGTGGCTCACCCACTCGACGAGTCGGCTGCCGAAGCTGTAGGGCAGCGCGTTCGAGGCCTCGTAGCCCTGGCTGTCGCCCTTGCTGCCGAGCACCGATCCGCGCTGCGCGAGGATCGACGGCGAGACATTGCGGTAGACCCAGCCGGCGACGTAGCCGCTGCTGTCGATGGCCGCGCGCGCGCGCACCACGCCCATCGGGCGGTACTGGTCGTGCGTGAAGTCCTCCTCGCGCGGCCACACCAGCTGCACCGGCCGCTGCAGCGCCATGCCGACCTGCACCGCCTGGGCAATGAAGTCGTTCTCGGCCTTGCGGCCGAGGCCGCCGCCCAGCAGCGTGGTGTTGATCCTCACCTTGTCGGCCGGCAGCCCGGTCATCCCGATGACGAGGCCCAGCGCCGACCTTGCCACCTGGGTGGGCGCGTAGACGTCGCAGCGCACGCCGGCGACATAGTCGACGGTGCAGTTCAGCACCTCCAGGCAGGCGTGCGACTGGTACGGCAGGCTGTAGGTCGCCTCCACCACCTTCATCCCCGGCAAGGCGAGCGCTGCCTTGGCGTCGCCGGTGCTCGCTTCCACCGTGTACAGCGTGCCCGGCGGGTTGGCGCCGCCCGCCACATAGGCGGGCGCGTTCAGCGCCAGTGCCTGCGCATCGGCAAGGATCTGGGCACTGCTCATCGACGCCGCGTTGGCCGGCAACGTCCACTTCAAGCTGAGACGCTTGGCCGCCTGCATCGCGTCCCAGGTGGTGGCCGCGACGACGGCCACCGCGTTGACATTGCCGGCGACTTCGGCGCCGCGCCCGGTGCCGGCAACCACGCTGACCGGCACGACCGCGATCGCGCCCGTGGGCACGGCCGGCGTCGCCGCCAGCTTGCCGCCGAAGGCCGGGCAATGCTTGATCACCGCGTACACCATGTTCGGCAGGCGCGTGTCGAGGCCGTACTTCGCGCTGCCGTCGACCTTGGCGGGAATGTCCGAGCGCGGCAACGACTGGCCGATGACCTTCAGTTGCGAGTCGGGTACCAGCGGCGCGCTGGCAGGCGGCGTGAGCAGCGCTGCATCGGCCGCCACGTCACCGTAGGGGTACAGGCGCCCCGAGGGCAGGTGCGCGATGACGCCGTTGCTGACCCCGTAGTTGCTGCGCGCGCCATCGCCGGCCCGGTTCATCGCCGCCTGCACCAGCGTCTCGCGTGCGATCGCGCCGGCGTCACGCAGTCTCCAGTAGTTGTTGCGCGTGACGCTCGAGCCCACGGTGGAGATCGCCGTACCCAGGGTGCCGACGCCGGCGGGACCATCGTGGGCCCGCCCTGCACCAACGTGACGCGGGCGTGGTCGACCATCAGGTCCTCGGCCAGCACCTGGCCCAGGCCCTGGAACGAACCCTGTCCCATGTCGGAAGCGCCGACCGTCAGCACGATGCTGTTGTCGGTGCCCACGCTGAGCCAGGTGTTGACCTGGGTCGACGCGGCAGCGGCGTGCGCCTCGCGCATCGGCCCGAAGCCGTTGAGGGTGAAGCCGAGCGTCAGGCCGCTGGCGGTCGTGCCCAGGAACTGGCGGCGGTCCATCGTGGCGAGTGCGTTCATGCGGTGCTGCTCCTTCGTGTGGTGCGGGTCACAGACCGGCGATGGCTTGCTTGATGCGCGGGTAGGTACCGCACACGCAGAGATTCTTGACCTCGGAGGCGATCTCCGAGCCATGGTGGCCGGCCTTCATGGCGCACGCCGTCGACATCAGCATCCCCGGCTGGCAGAAGCCGCACTGCGGCACCTGCTTGGCGATCCACGCCTGTTGCGCCGGGTGGCTGCGGTTCGTCGACAAGCCTTCGATCGTGGTGATCTGCTTGCCCACCGCCGACGAGACGTTGAAGACGCACGCATGTTCGCGCTGGCCGTCGACCATCACCGTGCAGGCGCCGCAGACCTCGATGCCGCAACCGTATTTGGTGCCGGTGAGATTCAAGACATCGCGCAGCACCCAGAGCAGGGGCATCTCGGCGCTGCTGACAGTGGCCGTGGCGATCGACGCCGTTCACATTGAGCACGTAGGTGGGCATGGTCTGACCTCGAGGTTCGTGGTGTGCGGCGTCGCACGGAAGAGTGACCGCGTCCGGTCGGCGGCGGCCGAAGCGAGCGGGTGCGGAGTGTTCGGCGCCCGTTGCGGCGGGCGCTGTTACCAGTTGCTCGGCGCGTAAGCAGCGGTTGTGCCGCCGCCCGGCGCGGGCGCAGCGGCGACCGATCCGCTGGCACCATGGAGCGCAGCACCGCGAAGGGCGCGCGGCGCGGCGTTCGCGCATCGAGCCTGCGAACATCCGATTACAGATGCTGACGAGGCGTCTCATGTCCCGATCGTGGATCGCGGCGTTGCGGACCGCGGCCCATGGCGGCGCGGCCCCGCAGCCACCGCAAACAAGAGGGCCACACCAAGAGGCCCCATCCCGCGCACCGTAGACTGTGTCCTCGGCACTCACTGCGCGCACCGGAGACTCCCGCTTGAAATTGAAGATGGCCCCCAACTCCCTGTTCGCGACACTGCTTCGGTCGCCGTGGTGGGTCAGCCTGGCCATTGCGGCCGTGATGGCGCTCCTGTCGCTGGCCGCGCTGCCCAAGGACTATCGCGTGGGCGGCGCCCTGTCGGGCCTGCCCTTCATCGTGATCGGCGTCCTGGCGGCCCGCCGGCAGTGGCGCCTGCCGAGCGCGGCGCGGGTGTCGCAGACGCTGGAGGCGGTGGGCTCGATGTCCTGGCCGGCCTTCTCGAAGCTGCTGGAGGAGGCTTTTCGGCGCGACGGCTACGTGGTGCGGCCTGGGCCCGCCGCTGCGGCGGACTTCGAGCTCGAGCGTCAAGGCCGAAAGATGCTGGTCTGCGCCCGGCGCTGGAAGTCGGCACGCACGGGGATCGACGCACTGCGCGCGTTGCAGGCCGCGCGCGAGGCGGTCGAGGCGCCGGACGCACTCTACATCTGCCTGGGCGAGCTCACGGACAACGCGCGGCCCTTTGCAGCCGAGTCCCGCATCGCGATCTGGCAGGCCGCCGAGCTGGCGCAGGCGCTGCGTGGCCTGCCGCTGCGGCCGACGGCCTCACGGTAGGCGCAGGGTGCGTCGATCGTGAGGCCGCCCCTCACCGGGCCGCAGGCAGAGATCTCCGGCCACGCCCTGTCGGCGGTGCTGCAGCGGCTGGCGCAGCAGACCGACCGCGAGCGCATCTCCGTGCGCGATCTGCTGGCGGCCCTGGGCGATCGGGCGCTGGGGGCGTTGCTGTTCGTCTTTGCGTTCCCGAACGTCTTGCCGATGCCCCCCGGCGTCTCGGCCATCCTGGGGGCGCCGCTCGTCTTTCTGGCGGCGCAACTGCTGTTGGGCAGGGCGCCGTGGCTGCCGGCGCTGGTGGCCGAGCGATCGATGCTGCACGCCGACTTCGCCATGCTCGTACGCCGGGTGGTGCCCTGGTTGCAGCGCGCCGAAAGGACGCTGCGGCCTCGGCTGACCGCGCTGACCCTGCCGCCCATGGAGTACGCGATCGGCGCCGTCTGCCTGCTGCTCGCGCTGGTGCTCGTGCTGCCGATCCCGCTGGGCAACATGCTGCCGTCGCTGGCGATCTGCCTGCTGGCGCTGGGGATCCTCGAGCGCGACGGCCTGTGGGTGCTGGCCGGCCTGGCCACGGCCCTGGTCTCGGCGGTGCTGGTGTCGGGCGTGCTCTACGCCCTCTTCAAGGCCGCGCTCTACGTGTTCACCCAGATGCTGGCTTGAGGCCCGGCCAGGGCGGGTGGAGGTGCAGCGCCGTGACACCGGGTGCGCAAGGCTTCACGAAACGCGCTTGCGTGGCGGCTCGGGCACTCACTTGCGGGGTGGCGGCGCCGAGGAGTCCCTCAACACAATGGCCTCCATCGGAAGTATCCGCATCTGGGCCGATCGGCGGCACCCATCATGAAGCGATTGCATCGAACTCTTCTCGGCATGGCACTGGCTGGCTTGGCGGCCAGCAGCCAAGCGGCGACCGTCACGGTTCTGTTCGACAACCCCATCTTCAGCGGCGTCCCGGGCGCGGGCCCGTCCTCTGACAACGTCAAGATCACCTACCCCAAAGAGAAGAAGAACGAAGGGTCGAATTCTGCATACACCTCCGCAGGTCGATTCCAGGGAACGTGAAGGCGTTCGGCGGCGTAGACGAAACCATTTTCGTCGACGGTTTGAACGATCTGTTCATGTACTGCTACGACGTCTATGAGCACATCGGCGGCGGGTGGGAGGTCAAGTACAGGATCAATCTGGGCGGAGAAAGCGTTCGTACGCTCGACTTCCTGGGCGCGGTGAACGACGTCCTGAATCCGGCAAGCCAAGGACGATCCGTTCGCCTGGCTGCATCCACGCAACGGCGCGGAGGCCGCAGCCATTCAGTTGGGGATCTGGGAAAGCAAGTACGAGCACCGAAACATGGGATATCGAGGAAGGTGCGTTCAGTGCCGAGAATGTCAACGGCGAAACCATGGCCGAGTTGAGAGGTACTTCAATGCCTTGGACAAGTCGGACCCGTTGGATGGCAAGTACGTCATGACCCTCGAAGCCACCGGAGCGCAGGACATGATCACCGGCGACCCGCCCCCAATCCGGCGCCGGAGCCCGGAACGCTGGCCTTGCTGGGCATCGCCGCCGCCGGCCTGATGGCGACACGTCGTCGGTCTGGCCCGAATCCGCCGACCGCCTGAACGGCTGTCCCGTTCGACGTTCCACGGCGCCCTTGAGAACGATCAAGCCCCCGCCTGAACCCCTCGGCGCACAGGTCGGCTAACGCCGCCGCGGTACACCCCGCGACGGCCGTGCGAGCGCACTTGTGTGTGGGCCGTGCCCGCCCAGGCTCTCGCACGCCTTGCGGTAGTCCTGCAGCGTCTTCTGCGCCCGCCCCAGCACCGTGTCCGCCGGGTAGCCGCGCGGCCCGAGGGTGCCGAAGCTCTGCCGGGTCAGCAGCTCCATGCCGTCGCCGGCGTGGTCGGCGGTGTAGATGTGGAAGCGGCCCTGCGGCGACCGCCTCCACCAGGCGCGGGGCCAGCATCAGGTGGCGGCGGTTGCGCTGCGGCATCAGCACGCCCTGCTGGCCGTCCAGCCCCAGCAATTCGCAGCTGCGGAAATAGCCTTCGATCTTCTCGTTGATGCCGCCCACCGGCAGCATCTCGCCGTGCTGGTTGAGCGCGCCCGTCACGGCGATGCCCTGCCGCAGCGGCAGGCCGGACAGCGCCGACAGCAGGGCGTAGAACTCGGCGCACGAGGCCGAGTCGCCCTCGACGCCGCTGTATTCCTGCTCGAACACCACCGCGGCATTGAGCGCCAGCGGCGCGATGTGCGCGAACAGCGCCGACAGGTAGCTCTGCAGGATCAGCACGCCCTTGTCGTGGATGGGGCCGGACAGCTCGACCTCGCGCTCGATGTTGAGCAGCCCCTCCTCGCCGGCGTGGGTGCGACGCGGTCACGCGCACCGGAAAGCCGAAACGGTAGTCGCCCAGGTCGACCACCGTCAGGCCGTTGACCTGCCCGACCCGCTCGCCGCGTCACCTCCAGCAGGCGCTCGCCGTCGGTGATCGACTCCTGCAGGCGCTGCTCGGGGTAGTCGTGGCGGTGGATGCGCGCCTGCGATGGCGGCCTCGCACGTCGCTCGCCTCGACCAGGGCCGCGCCCCGCGCGCGCGCGCACGCGCGGCGCTTTCCATCACCAGCGCTTCGGAGCGCGCAAAGATGGCGCTCTGGCGCGTCTGGTCCTCGGCCTCGCGGTGCGTCTCCTCGATCAGGCGCCGCCACCGCCGGCGCCGAGAAATGCGGCAGGCCCATCTTGCGGCAGGTGTGGGCGACGAAGATCGCGGTCGCCCGGCGCGTCTCGGCGCGTGGCCGTGAAGCTCTCGGCAAAGTCGACCTTGCAGCGAAAGCGCCGGGCGAATTCGGGGTCGCCTTCCTGCACGACGTAGTAGTCCTCGACCGAGGCGATCAGGACGATCTTGACCTCGACGTCCACCGGCTCGGGCTGCAGCGACACCGCGCTGATCGGCGCGTAGACCATGCCCGGCTCCTCGATCTGCAGCCGGCCGCTGCGCAGGAAGCGGCGCAGCTTCTCCCACACCTGCTCGTCGGCCATCAGGTCGCGCAGATGCAGCATCAGGAAGCCGCCGTGGGCCTTGAGCAGGCTGCCGGCGCGGATGCGCGAGAAGTCGGTCACCAGCACGTCGTTTTCCGACTGCGTATTCGATGCTGCCGAACAGCGAGCGGAACAGCGGGTTGTCGTCGACGATCACCGGCGCGCCCTTCGCGGCCGTGGTTGTCCACCACCACGTTGACGCGCAGCGCGACAGCACCTCGGCCAGCGCGGCGACGCGCATCTCGTCCTCGCTCGTCGCCCGGCTGGAACAGCTCCAGGTTCTCCAGCACGTCGTGCTGCACCTGGTCGAGGTAGCGGCCCAGCTTGACCGAGTCCTTGATCTGCTTGCGCAGCCGGTTGCGGATCTGCCTGCAGTTCGTGCTCGAGCAGCGGCTTGATCGCGCTGGCGCCGCAGCGCCGCCAGCGCCTCCTTCATCACCCGTTCGCGGGCGCCCGTGCTTGCTCCAGGAAGCGGCTGATCTCGGCGCGCAGCTCCTCCTCGGCCGGCATCGATGCCGGCGCGCTGCTCGCGGGTCAGCGCCATGCGCCTTGCCGGCGGTCAGCGGCTCGCCCTTGTCGTCGCGCTGGGTGAACACCATGCGCCCCTGCTCGCGCATCAGCCCGAAGTTGCGCGCCTCGGCAAAGGCCCTCAGCTCGGCATAGGCGCGGTCTTCCTCGGCCTTGTAGGCTGCCTCGATGCGCTCGCTCTCGGCCGTGACGTCCGGCGCCATGCAGGCGCTTGCGGGATCTCGGCCTGCAGCGTCTTGGCCAATTCGCGCCATCCACTGGCGCAGCAGGCGCCCCTCGCCGGCCGGCAGGCGCAGCGCGACGCGGGTGCTCCGGCACCTCGAAGTTGTGCAGGTAGCACAGGTCGGGCGGCACCGGCCGCGTGGCGGCCTCGCGGTGCATCATCTGGTTCATCAGCGAGGTGCGGCCGCTGCCGACCTCGCCCAGCACGAACAGGTTGTAGTCGGGCTGCTCCATCTGCAGGCCGAAGCGGGCGGCCTGCTCGGCGCGCTCCTGCCCGATCCAGGGCAGCGGCTGCTGCAGCAGCTCGGACGTGTCGGCAAAGCCCAGCGCCGCGGGATCGACGCTGAGGCGCAGACTCGGCCGCGGACACTTTGGCGATGGTCATGGGCGCACTCTTCGACTCATTCCCTCAGGCCGGCCAGGCACAAGAAGCCCGCGGCAGGGCTCAATCGGCGGTGATCTTGCGGTCGGCGACGACCTTGGCCCAGGTCTTCGATTCGGTCTCGATGTACTTCGCCAGTTCCGCTCGCGTCCCGGGCGCCGGCAGCAGGCCGCTGCGTGTGAGTTCGTCGTGGACCTCGGGCGACTTCAGGGCCTTCACCAGTTCCTGGTTCCAGCGCTCCAGGATCGGCGTCGGCGTCTTGCCCGGCGCGACGAAGGCGTACCAGTTGGTGGCACTGAAGCCGGGCAGCACTTCAGCCACCGTGGGCAGGTCGGGCAGGAAGGGCGCGCGCGTCAGCCCGGTGGTGGCCAGCGGCACCAGCTTGCCGGCCGCGATGTGCGGGCCGGCGGTGGACATGGTCGCGAAGTAGACCGACAGCCGACCGGCCAGCAGTTCGGTCACCGCCGGCGCGCCGCCCTTGTACGGAATGTGCACGATGTCGACGCCCGCGCGGTCGTTGAACAGTTCGCCGGCCAGGTGCGAGGCCGAGCCCGCGCCGGTGGACCCGTAGTTCAGCTTGCCGGGCTGTCGCTTGGCCAGCGCGATGAACTCGGCCAGGGTCTTCACGCCCAGGTTCGGCGGCACCACCAGCACGTTCGGGAAGTTCATGCCCATCGTGAGCGGGGCCAGGTCCTTCTGCGGGTCGTAGCCCACCTTCATCAGGTGCGGTGCGATGGCCAGCGGGCCGATCGAGCCGAGCAGGATGACCGAGCCGTCGGGCTCGGCGTTGGCCACCCCCTGGTGCGCGATGTTGCCGCCGGCGCCGGCCTTGTTGTCGATGACGACGTTCTGGCCCAGGTTCTCGCTCAGCCGCTTGGCGACGACGCGCGCGGCGTGGTCGGCGGCGCCGCCCGCAGCGAAGCCCACCACGATGGTCAGCGTCTTCTTGGGCAGTTCCTGGGCAGCGGCGGTGGCCATCAGCGCCAGCGCGCAGGCGCCGGCCAGGATTTTGCGGATCTTCATCGTCTCTCTCCTCCAGGACAGGATTCACCGAGCTTGGTTCGGCGTGGCGGTCGCTTCTCGAATGCCAATCTTACGAGCGCGGCGCCACGTTGCGCCGGTTCCATGCGCTGCCGACCTGCAAATGGACGACGGTGCACCACTCACCGAACGAGGCACGGCCATCTCGTTGAGCGCGCTCAATCCATCTGATCGGCGCCCAGGGCACCCTCCGCAATGCACACTGGAGAGGATCATGAGGCGAAGGTTGGCAGTCTTGTTGGGGGTTCTTGTCGCCTGTGGCGCTTCGGCCCAGATGCCGAGCCTCGAGGACCTCATGAAGGGCGCCGGGAAACTGCCCAAGTCGCCGGCCGGGGGCACGGAGGTTGGCGCGGCGGATGAGAAGACCAACGCCGCGGGGATCAAGGAGGCGCTTGCGGTCAGCACGGAGCGAGCGGTGCAGGGCCTGTCGCGGGAGAACGGCTATTTCGGGAACGCGGCCGTGAAGATCCTGATGCCGTCGAGCATCCAGAAAGTGGCGGACGTGGCGCGCATGGCGGGCTACCAGAAGCAGGTCGACGAGTTCATTCTCAGCATGAATCGGGCCGCCGAGGCGGCGGCGCCGCTGGCCTCGCGCTACTTCGGCGACGCGATCCGCGACATGTCGCTGGAGGACGTCCGCGGCATCCTCACCGGTGGCAACACCGCCGCCACCGATTTCTTCAGTCGCAAGACGCGCGACAAGCTCTATGCGGCCTTCAAGCCCATCGTGTCGCAGAAGGTCGACGCGGTCGGCGCGACGAGCGCCTACAAGAACATGATGGGACGCTACGAGCGGGTGCCGCTCGTGCAATCGCAGTCGCTGGATCTCGACGATTTCGTGACCAACAAGTCCCTCGACGGCCTGTTCCACATGGTCGGCGAGGAGGAGAAGAAGATCCGCACCGACCCTGTTGCGCGCAGCACCGACCTTCTCAAGGCGGTGTTCGGCAAGTAGGCTCGGCGTTCTTGTGCCGAATGGGCGTCGGCGGGGTCCGTTGGCCGTCGCGACCGCGCGATCACGGAAGGAGGCTCGTGGTGAGTACAGTGATGTGGATCTCGAGACGATGGTGGCTGGCCTTGTTGTTGCTCGCGGTGTCGGGTTGCGCGGGGTGGGTCGGGACCGACCCGCTGCATGTCAGCCTGGCCGGTGTCGAGTCGCTGCCGGGCGAGGGCCTGGAACTGCGCATGGCCGTGAAGCTGCGCATACAGAATCCGAACGATGCGCCGGTGAACTACGACGGCGCGGCGCTGACCCTCGAGTTGCGCGGGCTCGACTTCGCCAGCGGCGTGAGCGACGCGCAGGGCAGCGTGCCGCGCTTCGGCGAGGCCGTGTTCGTCGTGCCGGTCACGGTGTCGGCCTACGCGATCGCACGACAGATTTCCACCTTCGCGAGGGGCGACCGCTCGAAAGTCACCTACGTCGCGCGCGGCAAGCTCGCCGGCAGCGGCTTCGGCGGCATGCGCTTCGAGTCCAAGGGTGAGTTCGACCTGCCCGCTGGCCTGGCAGGATCCGCGGCGCCGAAGTGACGGCCTGCCCGAGCCTGGCTCAGCGCCGACAACGGGCTTGAATCTTCACGGACGGGTTGCCCGACGTCCTGTCGTCGCCTCGTCACGTGACGATCAGGTAGATTCCCAACGCGACCATCACGACGCCGCTGATCAGCTTCAGCCAGCGGCCTTCCTTGTCCTGCAGCCGACGGTGGGAGAGCGTGGCCACCCCGATGGCCAGCACGATGACGTCGTCCAGCATGTAGGCCAGGATGTAGAGCAGCAGGTAGGCGTAGTAGCTCGGCGTGTCCAGCTGGCGCAACGTGAGGATGCGTGTGAACAGCGCGGGGAAGCCCGACGTGCAGAGGAACTCGACGACCTGGACCAGCAGGCCCAGGATGATCACGCCGACGATCGCGGCCGGGAGGCTCTCGGCATGCAGGATGCCGCGCATGCGCGCATAGATGCCCGGCTTGGACTTGTCGGAGATCGACAGCGAGAAGCCGCTGCCTGGCGCCCAGAAGTCCTTCAGGTTGATGGCGCCGGCCGCTATCGCGATCGCCGCGACGGCGAGTTGCGAAACGCGAGACAGGCCGATCAGCAGGAACAGATTCAGCCAGGCCGCCATGAACACGAAGTACGCGATGCCCTGCACGAGCACGAACACCCCTGCGATCGCAAGCATGCGCTTGCGGTCGTTCAGCGTGGCCAGCAGCGAGATCATCAGAATCAGTACCCACATCGAGCACGGATTCAGGCCGTCCAGCAGGCCCATGGTGAACGTGAAGGCCGGCAGACCCACATCATCGACCGAGATCCTGGTCCCGAAGAAGTTCAGTTCGAACGCGCTCGCCTGCTTCCTGCCTGCAGCTCGAATCCTCCTGCGCGGCACAGCTCAGGTTCTCGGCCGCGCCAGCGGCAGGCTTGACTGCCTGACCCTGGAGAGCGCCGCGGATGAGCTTGTCGGTGGCGGCTTCCTCAGAAAACCCGAAGATCAGTTGGCCGCCCACGAAGAACGCCGGCACGCGCGCACTGCCTGCGTCTTTCAGTGCGGCGATTTCCTTCAGACGTTCGAGGGCGGCGGGGTCCTTGAGAACATCGCGAATCACGACGCTGACGTCCGGGCGCTCCCGGGCCAGGCCCTCGAGAAACTTCTCGGCCTGCGCGCAATGCGGGCAGCCTTCGCGGACAAACACCTCGACGACCTGCCGGCGTACATCCGCGGCACCTGTCGGTACGGCCTGAGAAGCGGCCTGTTCGGTGGCAGCCGTCGCGGGAGCCGGAGCGACCGCCACCAGGCAAACCCACATGAGCACGAAGGTGGTCAGCGCTCTTCTCACGCCGAACAGTGTAGGGGGTATCGCCGATGCCCGGGAGCGATGCCCGGGAGCGTGCCGTACGAGGGCTGGCCCGCCGGTCTACAGCAGGTGCAGGTAACCGGCCGCGGCCAAGGCGACCGCGGCAGCCAGGACCAGCCACAGGGCTATCCGCTCGCCTGCGGGCTGACGTCGCCGGAAGAGGTTCCGACGGCTCGGCCAGTAGAGACCTTGAGGTGGGTTCACGAGGCCATCTTAGTGACGCGCTGCGAAAGGTCACCCCCCTGTTCGAGGGATGGCGTGGTCGCCCGACGTGCCGTCTTGCACGCGTCACCGCCGCCGCGGCATGCGGGGTCCGGCGTCACGGGCCAGCGCCCCCGATGCCGCACCGGCACTCGAGCCGCTGCGCTAAAGGCGTTCGAATACCGCTTGAATCATGACGATGCGACCCTCGTCGCGATTGCGCCGGCCGATGTCGCCGATCGTGGCCAGCCTGTCGCCCATCACCAGGGACTGGATGCTGGGTCCCCGTGCCGGTGCACGGCCCCCGCTGGCCTCCATGGTCACGTCGTCCCAGGCGCGGACCCGGAAGCCCGCGTTCTCGATCAGTGCGCGCATCTCTGCGGGCGCGCGCAGGAAGTTCGTCGTCGCATCGTCGGCCCACATGAGCGGAAACAGCGGCGGCTGAACCGGCCCGGCCATCGGCTCCTGAAAGACATACCGGCCGCCGGGACCGAGCACTCGATGAAAGGAGGCAACCATCTGCTCCTTGGCCGCGATGTTCATGCCGCTGTTCTGGGTCCACACGACATCGAACGTGCCCTCGGCGAATGGCAGTTCGAGGGCATTTCCGAGGTGGTGCGACACCTTGTCGGCGAGCCCCAGGCGTGCCGTCAGCGCCTCGCCGGCCTCCACATAGGACTGCGCCAGGTCGATCACGGTGACGCGACAGCCGTATTCCACGGCGAGGGTGCGGGCCGGCCCGCCCAGGCCGCCACCGACGTCCAGCACGCGCATGCCCGGCGCCAAGCCGCCGAGGAGCGCCAGCCTCGACGTGGCGCCTTTTCCGCCGCCGTGAAACTGATCCAAGGGGGCGAGATCGTCGATCGTCAAGCGATCCAGCGCGGCGCCCGAGGCCGCCAGGGCATCGAGGATGGCCTGCCCCAGGCCCTCGCGGCCCCAGTAGTCCTTGATGGTCTGGATTTCGCTCTGCTCAGGCATTTCGGCCTCCCTTCGGTCCTGGAGCGTAGCTCACCGCAGGCCAAACCTGCGGCTGCGCCGAGACCCTGAGCCCGATTGGTCATAATCTTTGGGCCGCAGGTTCATGCCCTGCACGGCAACGCACCACATTCCCAAGGACTGCTGTCACGTCGGGCGGACTTTCCACCCACGGGCTGTTGCCGGTGTGCGGCGCAGGCAGTTCTTCCCACCCCTCTTCACGCAACTCTCCATGTGCATTCGAGCTGTCAAGCTCCTGTTCGCGGGCTTCGTTCTCTTGGGCCTCCTGCCCCATTCCCCGCCGAGCAAACCCGTGGCGCCTTCCCGTCCAGGGAGGTGCAGATCGTGGTTCCCGCCGAGCCTGGCGGCGGGATCGACCAGGTGGCCAGGCTGCTGGCCAAGGGCATCGCGCCGACGCTCGCGCAGTCCGTCATCGTGATCAACAGGAGTGGTGCCAGCGGCAACGTGGGAACGGCCAGCGTGGCGCGGTCGGAACCCGATGGCTACACCCTGCTGCTGACCGGCGTCGGGCACCTGGTCAGCCCGCTGCTGCACGGCAGTCCGGGTTACGAGCCGCTCAAGGATTTCGTGCCCGTGGCAAAGATCGCCAACGCCCCCAACGTGCTGGTCGTGCACGAGTCGCTCAAGGGCATGAGCCTGGCGCAGCTGTTGGAGGATCCACGTTCGCGAACGGCCGGCCTGGCTTACGCATCGGCCGGCTACGGCCACTCATCGCATCTGGCTGCCGAAGTCTTCATGACGCGCACGGGCGCGAGCTGGTTGCACGTGCCGTACCGCGGAACCGGCCCGGCATCCCGGGCATTGATCGCGGGCGAGGTCCAGCTGATGTTCGTTCCCGCCGGCTCGGTGCAGGCTCTGCTGGCGACCGGCCGGGCATTTGCGGTCGCCGTGGCGCACCCGCAGCGCCTCGCGTCGCTGCCTTCGACACCGACCTTCGCCGAACAGGCGTTCCTGGGGCCGAGTTCTCGCAGTGGTACGGTCTCTTCGCACCTGCCGGCACGCCGGCGGCGGCCACCAAGGTGCTGCAGGACGCCACGTTGGGCTTCGTCGCCGATGCCGAGGTCAAGCGGCAACTGCGATCGCTGGGCCTCGAGCCGGCGCCGATGGACCGGGCAGCAGTTCGCCGCCTTCCTCGGCGCGCAGTCGAAGCGCCTGGGCACGCTGGTCAACAAGGAACGTGTCGAGGGATCGTACCGAAGTGAAGCTGCCGAATCGCGAAGCCGTCTGCCTTGCGGCAGACCGGAACGATGAACATCGCTGACTTGCTGACCCGCCAGGCGCGGGCGAACACCGACGCCCTGGCGGTCATCCACGGCGACCAGCGCGTACAGCTATGCCAGCCCTCGAAGACCTGGTCTGGGGGCTGTGTCGCCATCTGCGCGACACCGGCCTGGGCGATGGCGACGTCGTGGGCCTGCACCTGCACGACCCGTTGCTGCTGATGGCGGCCGTGTTCGCGCTGGCGCGCACGGGCATGGTCGGCGTGACCGTGGCGACCGACCGGCGACGGTCGCTCTACGCGGAGAGCCTGCTCGAGCGCACGGCGGCGTGCGCCGTTGTCGACGACGGGGCCGGTCGCCATTGGGGCCCGCTGACCTGCGTGCGCCTGGACCCGGCGTCGGCGCCGGACCTGCACGGCGAGCCGGACGACTCGCTGCGCGTGGACCGGCCCGGGGCGCTGCTGATGTACTCGAATTCCTCCGGCACCACGGGGGTGCCGAAGGTCTTCGGCGTCACGCACGAAAGCTGCCGTCGCATCGCTGCGGGCGGAGATCGAGAGCATCGGCTATCCCACCGGCGAGCGATACCTCACGGCAGTCTCGCCGAGCTACGCCGGCCCCGCGGCGGCGTTACCTGTGCTGCCTGGCTGCGGGCGGCACGGCGGTCATGCCGCCCGCGACGGCGGCCTGGCTGCCCTGGCCGAGACCATAGATCGTCACGACGTCCGGCACTTCTCGTGCGTGCCTCGCAGGCCTACGAGATGGCCCGCGCGGTGCCCGCCGGCACGGGGCCGCGCTTTCCGCGCATGCGCTGCCTGCGCCTGAGCGCGGGGCCGTCCGAAGCGTCGCTGCACCGGTTCGTGCGCGAGCAGACTGACGCCGAACGTGCTCGTCAGCTACGGCTGCAACGAACTGGGTCCCCTCACCGTGGCACCGCCCGACCTGCTGGCGCAGCACCCGGAGTCGGTCGGTCGCCCGATGCCGGGGGTGGAGCGTCGAGGTGGTGGACCCGGCGGGCGCGCGATGCCTCCCGGCAAGGTGGGGCAGATCCGGTTGCGCGCCCGGGCATGCCGACAGCCTATTTGAACGACGAACAGACGAGCGCGAAGTCGTTCCGCGACGGCTGGTTCTACCCGGGCGACCTGGGTCGGTGGACCGAGGACGGCCTGCTGTGTCACATGGGCCGCGCGGACGACATGATGATCCTGAACGGCATCAACATCTACCCGGCCGAGATCGAGCAGGCGATGCTGTCGCACCCGGCCGTACGCCGAGGCCGTCGCGTTGCCGCTGAAGCACCCGGTCGCCAACGACGTGCCGGTGTGTGCGGTGGCGTTAAAGGCGGCGAACGGGTGTCCGAGCAGGACCTGCTGTCGTATGCCCGCGGCCGGCTCGGATCCCACCGCCCGAAGTGGGTGGCGCGTCATGGACGCCATCCCGCGCAACGAACACGGCAAGGTGCAGCGGCCGGCGCTGGCGCAGGCGGTCGCCGCCAGCATGGCCGGCCGGCCGCCCGCACGGCCGCCGAGCGTGGGGCGGCGCATCGGAACGCCGAGCCTGGCGTGCCGGGGCAGCTCGCGCTGTTCGCCACGGTCAGCTTCCGACGTGCCGGCCGGACCCCGATCTCGAGCGGCTCGACGCCTGGCTGAGCGGGGTGCCTCGGCCTCGATGTGCCGCACCGTCCGGAAGCCGTGGCGAGCCCGCCCCAGCGCGGCCCGGAGCGCCTGGCGCTCGCGTGGCTGCAGCGCGTCCTGCTGCTGACGCGGTGGCTGCTGCAGGCGGCGCGCATGCCGGTTTTCGATCCCCTCGGTCATCGCCTGCCGGGCGGACCCGGACCGCAGCGATCCTGGCAGTGCACGCGTCTCCTTCGCCCGCGTCGAGGAGATGCCGAATGCCGCCTACGACATCGCATTCAAGGGGGCCCTGCACCTCAACGCATGGGCGCAGGCGCACCCGGTGGACGCGGGCAACCTGCAGGCGTTCTACGCCATGGCGGAGCAGCGCGTCACGTCCGGCTCGGCCGCTGTTGAGCAGGCAAGTCCACCTTGCCGGTCCTGCGCGCGGCACACCGCAAGTCGATCCCCTTCACGCATCTCGGCGGCGGCGTGTTCCAGCTCGGCTGGGGCAGCAAGGCGCAGCGCATGGACCGCAGCGTCACCGGGCGCGACTCCGCGATCGGCGCCCGGCTGTGCACCGACAAGGCGCTGACCGCGATCTTGCTGCGCAAGGCCGGCTTGCCGGCCCCGGTGCACAAGGTGGTCGCGAACCTGCACGCAGGCGCTGAAGGCCGCACAGGAGATCGGCTGGCCTGTCGTCGTCAAGCCGGCCGACCGGGAGCGCGGCGAAGGTGTCGTGGTCGATATCGGCGCGACGAGCAGTTGCAGGCCGCCTTCGAGTCGGCGCCGCCCTCTCCCGCACCAAGGCGGTGATCGTCGAGCGGCAGGTCGAAGGCGTCTGCCACCGGCTCTTCATGGCCCACGGCAGGCTGCTGTACGCCGTCAAGCGGCTGCCGATGTCGGTCGAGGGCGACGGCGTCACAGACATCGCCGGCCTGTCGAAGCCGAGCTGGCCAGGCAACTGCGGCTGCCGCCCTGGGACCGCTCGGGCATCCAGGCCCTGGACGACGTGGCGCGGGCCGCGATCGCGCGGGCCGGCTACACCGAGACCTCGGTGCCGCCCAAGGGCACGCTGGTGCCGCTGCGCCGGATCGAGTCGACCGCGGCGGGCGGCGTCGACGAGGAGGTCACGCAGCGCATCCACCCGGAGAACCTCGCGTCGCGCTGGCCGCGAGCGAGCTGTTCGGGCTCGGCATCGCCGGCGTCGACATCATCAGCGCCGACATCGCCCGGCCGTGGCACGAGAACGGGGCCATCGTCAACGAGGTCAATTTCGCGCCGCTGCTGGGCGGCGGCGAGATCTCGCGCCGCCACATCCCGGCCTTCCTGGACGAATTCATCGAGGGCACGGGGACGATCCCCGTGGCGGTCTTCGTCGGCGGCGACGCCGCGCGGGCGGCCGCCGAGCGGCGCTGGCAGGCGATGGTGGCATCGGGCCTGGATGCCTACTTGAGCGATGCGCACCGGACCCTGTCGCCGACCGGGGCGAGTGGCCCATGCCGTTGTCGGCCTGTACCGGCGCACCCGCGCCCTCGTGCTGTCCAGCCGCGTCCAGGCGCTGGTGCTGGTGGTGCAGACCGACGAGATCCTGGGCACGGGCTTGCCGCTGGAGGCCGTCGACTCGGTGACCTTCGTCGACGAGCGCCTGCACGCGTGGCCATCGAAAGGCGACGCGGCGTCGCCCGAGCGTGTGGAGGCGCTGCTGCAGATGCTGCGGGGGTGGGGCGGCGGAGGGCCACGCGATGACCGCCCACACGGAGTTCTTCGGCTCCAGGCACCCGATCTTGTGTGCGGCCATGAATCAAGTCTCGGATGCCGCCCTGGCCATCGCCGTACACAACGCCGGCGCGTTCCCGAGCCTGTCGATTCCGAACTACATCAGGAACGGCGCATTCGACATGGATGCATACGAGAGGGAATTGCGCACCTACAAGGAAGCCACGGGCAGCGACAACCTGTTGCTGAGCATCGGAGGCACCCTGTTGCTGCACGATGCGGTGATGCGGCCCTTCCTGGACCTGGGGTTCAGGCACATCGAACTGTTTCACTGGGCGTCCACCGAACCCGGCTGGGAAAGGTCGTCGACCGCAGCCGAAGACTGGCCGGCGAATTCGGCGTCAAGTTCGTCTTCAAGATCTCGACCGGGCACGTCACGGAGACCCTGGGCTACCCGACGATGCTGCTCAAGGGCCCGGAAGGCGCCGGGCGATCGGCTGACGATTCGCCGCCCCTGTCCGAATCGTTCGAGTTCTGCCGGGCAAATCTTCCTGCGACGAATCTCATCGTCAGCGGGGGCATCCACAACGCGGATCAGGTGACGGGATTACCTGAATCGTGGCGCGCTCGCCGTCGCCATCGGCAGCCTGTTCGCGGCCTCCAGGGAGAGTGCCGTTTCGGAGAGTGTCAAGCTGAAGATCATCGCGTCGGGCGCCGGCGACCTGAAGAGCAAGGGGGAACGCAAGCTCAAGGGCCTGTTCTCCAGCGTCGCCGATGGCGACAACGCGAACCTGACCCGAACGCTGGCCAGCGGCATTCGAAATGCCGACGAAGGCGGAATCTTCATGGGAAACGCCGTCGACCACATCACGGAGATCCTGTCCGTGCAAGAGATCGTCAACAGGCTTGCGGGACGGCCTGGCTAGACTGCGCTGCAACTCTCATCTTCGGGCCCACCTGTCCGAACCGCCACGCTTGTCGATGCGACACAGGGCCGGCTACGATGGCCACTCCGTGAACCCTTGACCCCGTGGCCATGGACAAACTCAGTCTGCAGAACCCGCTGTTCGCGACCTACGTGATCGCCGCGACGCTCATGATCCTCAAGGCCGTGGGCATGTCCTGGCTGACCGTCGCTCGCATGATGCAGGTGAAAGGCGGCTTCCGTTCGCCGGAGGACCTCCGGAAGACGCCGCTGAACCCCGATCCCAATGTGAAGCAGATTGCATCCCGACGAGCGCGTCGAGCGCATCCGGCGGATCCACCACAACGACCTGGAGAACCTGCCGTTCTTTCTTGCCGCCGGCTTCCTGTACGTGCTCACCGAGCCCAGGCTGCTGCTCGCGCAGGCGCTCCTGTACGGGTACGTGGTGTCCCGGCTCCTGCACTTCGCCGCCTACCTGACCGCGCGGACCCACGACACGCGCGCCACGCTGTGGACGGTGGGCTCGGTCATCCTCGTCTTCATGACGTGCCGGACGCTGCTGGCGGCGCTCGGCTACTGAACCGCTCCTCGACTTTCAATGCAGGATCTCCGATGAAGATGAAGCAGTGGCCTTCCCTGCCATTGGCGCTTGTGCTCGTGGGTGCGTCGCTCGGCTTTGCTCTCGCACTGCCCGCGCCGGCCGTGGCGCAGGCCACGGTGCAGGCCGTACCCAAGACCTACCCCGTGCGCGACTTCTTCAGCAACCCCGAGAAGGCGTACTTCCGGCTGAGCCAGGACGGTCGCACGCTCGGGTTCATGCAGCCGGTCGCCATCGACGGCGCGCCGCGCCGCCTGAACGTCTTCGTCCAGAGCTTGAAGGGCAGCGAGCCGGTGGGCGAGCCGCGACGCCTGACGGCCGAGACCGCGCGCGACATCAGCATCTACCACTGGAAGGGCAGCAACCGCGTCCTGTACACGAAGGACTTCGGCGGCGACGAGAACTTCCACGTCGTCTCGGTGGATGTCCGCACCGGCAAGGTCACCGACCTGACACCCGGCGACAAGGTCCGCGCCGACCTGATGGACGACCTGCCCGACGACCCGCACCACATCCTCGTCAGCCACAACCGTCGCAATCCCGAGGTCTTCGACGTCTACCGCATCGACTTGCGCACGGGCAAGGAAACCTTGGTGGCACGCAACCCCGGCGACATCGTCGGCTGGGGCACCGACCATGCCGGGCAGGTGCGCCTGGCCTACCGCAGCGAAGGGCTGAACTCGATCGTGCTGTACCGCCCGAACGAAGCGAGCGAGTTCAAGCCCATCGTCACCACCGACTACAAGACCGAGGTCGAGGTGCCGGCGTTCACGGCCGACAACCGCAAGCTCTATGCGATCAGCAACCGCGGGCGCGACAAGAAGGCGCTGGTCGTGATCGACCCCGCCCGGCCCGATGCGGAGGAAGAGGTCTTCGCGCATCCCGAGGTCGACCTCGGCGGCGTCACCTGGTCGCGCCTGCGCAAGAAGCTGACCGAGGCGAACTTCGTGACGACGAAGGTCGAGCACAAGTTCTTCGACGCGACCGACGCAGGTGATCCACGAGCGCATCAAGGCCAAGGTGCCGGGCATGGAGGTCACGCTGCAGAGCACGACCAAGGCCGAGGACAAGTTCATCGTCGCCGCCGCCAGCGACCGCACGCCCGGCGCGCGCTACATCTACGACGCGAAGGCCGACACGCTCTCGAAGCTCGCCGAGATCAACCCCAAGATCCCGGCCGACGACATGGCGCCGATGAAGCCCATCTCGTACAGCAGCCGCGACGGGCTGACGATCCACGGCTACCTCACGCTGCCGGTGGGGCGCGAGGCGAAGAACCTGGCCTGCATCGTGAACCCGCACGGCGGCCCCTGGGCGCGGGACATCTGGGGCTACAACCCCGAGGTGCAGTTCCTGGCCAACCGCGGCTACTGCGTGCTGCAGATGAACTTCCGCGGCTCCACCGGCTACGGGCGGCAGTTCTGGGAGGCCAGCTTCGGCCAGTGGGGCCTGAAGATGCAGGACGACATCACCGACGGCGCGCAGTGGCTGATCAAGGAAGGCGTGGCCGATCCGAAGCGCCTGGCGATCTACGGCGCAAGCTACGGCGGCTACGCGACGCTGGCCGGCGTGACCTTCACGCCCGACCTCTACGCCGCGGCGGTCGACTACGTGGGCGTGAGCAACCTGTTCACGTTCATGAACACGATCCCGCCCTACTGGCGCCCTATCCTGCCCAAAGTTCCACGACATGGTCGGCCACCCCGAGAAGGACAAGGCGCGACTGACGGCCACGTCGCCGGTCCTCAACGCCGAGCGGATCAAGACCCCCCTGTTCGTGGTGCAGGGAGCGCGCGATCCGCGCGTCAACAAGGCCGAGAGCGACCAGATGGTCGAGGCGCTGCGCAAGCCGCGGCATCGACGTGGCCTACATGGTCAAGGACAACGAGGGCCACGGCTTTCGCAACGAGGAAAACCAGTTCGAGTTCTACGACGCGATGGAGGCCTTCCTCGCCAAGTACCTGAAGCCGTAGCGGCGGCCGCCTGGCGTCGGCGACACGGCGCACGATTCGCGCACGTGTCGCCAGGATGCGGGTCTCAGGCCAGGACCTGGATGTCCGTCCAATCGACGAGGGGGTGCGTCTTGCTCGTGCCGATCAAGGCCACCTGAACGGCCGCATCGAGGCCGCTGCCATCGGCGTCGTAGTAGAGCGCTCCGGTGCTGCTGTTGTAGACGAGCCGGTCATCGGCATCGTGTCCGCTGGTCGCACCAGGGGCCGACCAGAACTGAGTTGCTGTCCAACTCTGACCCAGGGCCGAAAACACTGCGGCACTGAATTGGAGCTTGTCCGTGAGGTGAACGAAGTCCGTGACCGTGTCGAGGTTGGTCGACGCGCTGGCCAGGGTGTTGAACACGAAGGTGTCGGAGCCGACCCCGCCTGTCAGGGTGTCCTTTCCAAGGCCGCCGAAGAGACTGTCGTTGCCACTCCCGCCCACCAATTTGTCCGCGCCGGCGCCGCCCTCCAGCGTGTCGTTCTTGCTGGTGCCGGTGATCGAGTTGTTGCCCGCGTTGCCGACGACAAGCAGCGCGTTGCCCACGGCCGACGCGTTCACGTTCAAGGCCGTCGTGCCGGTGGTGTCCGCCGATGCGCCAGCCCCGGTGCCGATCACCACGCGCTCGATGCCGGTGTCGCCGCTGTACAGCGTCAGCGTGCTGGATGCGGTTGCGGCGAAGCGAACTTCGTCCAGGCCGATCAGACCCGTGTCCTTGAATTCGGCCTTGCCGTGATCGCTGGACAGCGACACGAGGTAGATGTCCGAGCCTTCGCCGCCGTCGAGCACGTCGAGGCCGGCCCCGCCATCGAGCACATCGTTGCCTGCCAGGCCGGACAGCTTGTCGTTGCCCGCCAGGCCGGCGAGCGTGTCGTCACCGGTGCTGCCGGTGAGGGTGTCCGCGGCCGAGGTTCCGACCAGATTGACATTCGTCGGCAGGGCTGCCACCGCGGCCGTGGCGGCGGAAGTCTCCGATTCGAAGCTGCCGAAGGCATCGCTGTACGAAGCGTTGACGGCGATGACCTTCCCGACCAGGTTCTCCGTCAGCGTCAGCGTGCTGCCCTGGGCGCCCACGATGTCGGTGCCATTGGCCTGCCACTGGTACTGAATCGTGCCGAGGCCGTCGGCGTCGGCCAGGTTGTGGCTGGCTGTCAGCGTCTGTCCTTGAAGAGCGGTTCCGCTGATGCTGACCGTTCCGGTGTGCGCGTCGTTGACGTTGGCGATGAACTGGCCCGCCGATTCGAACATCGTGGTGCCGCCCAGTGCGTCGGTGGTGGTGGCCACGACGCGCACCTGGCGCCCGACATAGCTCTGGTCATCGGGGATGACGAGCGGGTCGCCGGAGAGAACACCGAGGTCGACCCAGGTCCCGGACAGGTTCTCCTGCCACTGGTAGGCGACGGTGACCGCTGCCATCGGCATCGCTGGCATTGGTCAGGTCCGCCACCAGGAGGCCGCCTTCTGCGGGGGTGCCCGTCACCCACAGCATGCCCGTGGCCTCGTGGTCGACTGGGCCGTCGGAGGCGGCAACCACGAACAACTGGCTCGCGGCGGCCTCGCCGCCCTGCCCGTCCTGCACCAGGTAGGTCAGCTCCACCGGGCCGCTGAAGCCGGCCGCGGGCGTGAAGGTCCAGGTGCCGTCGGCGTTGTCCTGCAGCGTGCCGCTGTCGGCAGCCAGGCCGGCCACCTGCAAGGCGTCGCCATCCGGGTCGCTGAAGCCGCTGAGCAGGTCGGCGGCGGTGATCAGGTAGGCCGTGTCCTGCAGCGCCATCGGCCAGGGAGGCGGCTGCGCTGCCGGTCGGCGCCTGGTTGACGTGGATGCTGAGGTCCGCGATGGAGGTGGAGTCGATGCCGTCCTGGATGCTCAGCAGGTCCTGCCACTCGTTCTCGATGACGGTCACGTCGCCGCCGTCGGCGATGGCGTCGGACATGGTCTTGTTGCGGTCGTAGATCTCGTCCAGCGGCTGCGGATACTTGCCCGTGACCGGATCGATGACCGCCGGAATGCCCAGGATCGCGGACAGGTCGTTCGACGTTCGCCAGATCCAGCGTCTGGTTGGCCGCCGCCGCGTCGAGGATCGCCAAGGTCAGGTTCGTGCCCGTGTCGTCGTCGGACAGCGAGGTCAGGATCGCGACCTGGACCGCGACCTTCTCGACCGCGAGCGCGGTCGCATCGGTCGGGTCGGACTGCAGGACCGCGTAGGCGTCGTAGGTCTGCAGATTGATCGCGTCGGGCAGCCCGAGCACGGTCTTGATCGCCAGCGCCGCGGTATTGGGCGACAGGCCCAGTTCGATGGCGTCCTGCACCAGCGTCGTCAGCGGGTTGATGGTGCTCGCGCCCGGCGGCGCATCGAGCTGCATCAGCGTGACGACCAGGTCGCCGGCCTTGGACTGCCAGGATGGATTTCGCTGCGCTGACCGGCGACTCCGCCTGTCGCCATCGCCGTCGGCATAGCTGGCGACGACCTGGATCATCTTGCCGACGTCGCCGCCCGTGACATCGTACTTGGCGCTGTCGGTGCCGACGTCGGTCCAGGTCGCGCCGCCATCGCCCGAGACCTGCCACTGGTAGCTGACGGGGCCGGCGATGCCGTCGGCGTCGCTGACCGTGGCGGTCAGCGTCTTGCCCTGCCGCGCCGATGCCGCTGACGAGCACCAGAGCCGGGCGTGTTGGTGGGTGCCGGGCCGGGGCCGTGACCGGGGTCAGGCCGCCTGCGCCGAGCGATGAAGAGCCCGTCGCTGAACTTGGCGAATTCGACATTCTTCAGCGTGTCGATGCCCTCGTTGGCCGGGCCCGCGTTGTCGGTGATCGTGTAGCTGGCGTTGGCGCCGTCGTAGGCAACGCTGTAATTGGTGCTGGCGCCCGGCAAAGACCGCGGTGTCGTCGCCGTCGCCGCCGTCGAGCTGTCGTCGCCGGCGTCGCCCTTCATCTGGTCGTCGCCGCTGCCGCCGTAGACCGTGTCGTTGCCGCCGCCGGCGACCACGATGTCGTCGCCGGCGCCGGCATAGACGGTGTCGTCGCCGCCCTTGAGGTCGAAATATTCGTCCTTGGCCGACCCCGTCACCGTGTCGGCGCCGTCGGTGCAATTGCCGGGCGAGGTCGTCGACGACGCCCGAACCCGGGATGTTGCCGGCGGCCAGGTTGGCGATGAAGATGCCGCTGTCGTAGATGTGGTCGCCGGTGTCGGCGATGCCGATCTTGATGTGGTTGACGGCGCCGGGCGTGATCGGCGCGACGATCTTCAGCACATGGCTGACGCCGTCGTATTCGATCGGCAGCGCGAGCGTGGGTTCTCGTTGTCCTGGAAGTAGCCGGCCGCGAGGTTGGAACTGACGACGCTCAGCGGATGCGTCGGGTCGTGGTTGAACAGCGCGTAGTTGACGCCGTTGACCATGAAGATCGCGCAGTCGACGAACTGGTCGACCCACTCCGGGAACTCGTCGGAGCCGAACACGAGATCGAAGCTCACCGAGGTGGCGGAGGCGCTCGGCGGTGAAGTCGAACTCGAGCGTGGTGGCGTCGTAGGACTGGGTCTGGAAGACGGTGTTGACGACGGCGTCGATGTCGGCGTCGCCGTTGTAGAAGGTGTCAGGCCAGATGCTGTTGTCCGTGCCGAACCAGCCCACCGTGTTGGTGATTCCGGGCGTCGTGCCCGAGGTCAGCAGCAGGCCGGCGCCGATGCCGAGCGCCGCCAGCGATCCATCGTAGAAGTTGACCGCGCTCGGGCCCGAGGCCTTCAGCACGATCGAACCGGTGACGACGCTCAGACCCGAGCTCGGCGCGAACAGCGCGTTGGTCAACTGGCTTGTCGGGGTCTTCGAGTCGTAAACGGTATAGATGGCCATCGAGCTTCCTTGTATTCCTTGGGGGTGTCTGGCAGGGCCCGGGCGGGCCGTCGGTGCCGGCGCAGGAGCGCCAGGCGCGGTGCAGCGGTCCGCTGCAGCCGATCACGCGACCATACCGAGGGAAGATGAAATCAAGCTGAAATTCCCGGCCACCGAGCGGCCGGCCCCGCCTCAGCCGGCCGGGAAGCGCAGGCTCACCTCGAAGCCGCCGAGTTCCTGCGAACGCCCGAACCGCAGTTCGGCGCCATAGGAGGCGGCGATGCTGCTGGCGATCGCAAGCCCGAGGCCGTGGCCTTCGGTGGCCTCGTCCAGGCGCACGCCGCGCTGCGCGATGCGGCCGATGTCCTCGGGCGAACAGCCGGGCCCGTCGTCCTCGACCTTCAGCTTCAGCCCGCCGTTGTGCCGCACCGAGACGAGCACGCGCGACCGCGCCCACTTGCAGGCGTTGTCGAGCAGGTTGCCGCACAGCTCGAACAGGTCCTCGCGGTCGCCCCTGAACCGCGCGCCGGGCTCGATGCGGCAGACGATGTCGAGGTGGCGATCCTGGTACAGCTTGCGCAGGGTGGCCACGAGGGATTCGATTTCCGCCTGCAGGTCGAGCGGCGTCCCGTTGGCGCGCCCGCCGGCCACGCGGGCCCGCCGCAGTTCGCTGTCGATGCGGCTGCGCAGGACATGCAGTTGTTCCGCGATCTGCGGGCCGAGCACGGGATGCCGCTGCACGTGGTCGTCCTCGGCCAGCTGGGTGAGCACGGTCAGCGGTGCCTTCAGCGCGTGCGCCAGGTTGCCGAGCGCTTCGCGCGAGCGCTGCAGCCGCCCCGCCAGCAGCGCCAGCAGCAGGTTGACCTCGCGCACCAGCGGCAGCACCTCGGACGGCACCTGTTCGCCGAGCTGGGCGATGGTCCCGTCCTCGAGGCGACTCACGTCGGCCTGCACGCGCCGCAAGGGCGCAAGTGCCAGGCGCACGATGCCGACCTGCAGCACCACCAGCAGCGCGAACATGACCAGGGACACCCGCGTGTAGCGCGCCATCAAGCGGTCGAACTGCGTCCGCACCGACGTCAGGTCGCCGGCGACGGCAATCGTGATGCGGCGCCCCTGCAGGTCGTACCCGGTCGCGCTGAGGAGCAGCGTTTCCCCTTGGGGCCGGCCACCTGGTCGACGTGGCGCTGGCCCTGGCCGACGGTCGGCATCGGCAGCGATTCGCGGACCAGCGACGGCGAGCGCAGCGCCGTCGTGCCTTCGACCTGAATCTGGTAGTAGCGGCCGGACAGCGGCGTCAGGTAATGCGGGTCGAAGTGCGCCAGGGCGAGCGAGGTTTCGCGTGCGGGGTCGAACGACAGCCCGCTGAAGAGCTCGTCGGCGTCCTGCGCCAGTTCGCCGGCGATGTACTCCTGGATCACTTCGTCGATCGCCACCCGGACCACCGACCATTGCACGCCGAAGACGACGGCCAGGCTCAGCAGCAGGCCGACGACCAGCGGCGCGAGCAGCGAGCGCATCAGCCCGGCGCCCCGAAGACATAGCCCTGGCCCCGACGCGTCGTGATGCGTCTCGGCGCCGAGCTTGTTGCGCAGGTGGCTGACGTAGACCTCGATGACGTTGCTGTCGCGCTCGCTGTCGTTGTCGTAGATGTGCTCGGCCAGCTGCGTCTTCGACAGCACCTGGCCGGGGTGCAGCATGAAGTAGCGCAGCAGCCGGAATTCGATGCCCGAGAGGCCGATCTCGCGGCCGCCCGACGACACCGATTGCCGCGCTTCGTCGAGCGTCAGCCCGGCGGCCGTGACGACACCCGTGGGCTGGGCATGGGCGCGCCGCAGCAAGGCCCCCAGGCGGGCACACAGCTCTTCGACATGGAAGGGCTTGGCGACATAGTCGTCCGCCCCGGCGTTGAAGCCGTCGACCTTTTCGTGCCAGGCGTCGCGGGCAGTGAGGATGAGCACGGGAACGGTGTTCCCCTGCGCGCGCCAGTTCCTGAGCACCTCGATGCCCGGGCGCTGCGGCAGGCCCAGGTCCAGGATGACGGCGTCGTAGGGCCACTCGGCGCCGAGATGCTCCGCGTCGATGCCGTTGTCCGCGGTGTCCACGGCATAGCCGCGGCGGCCGAGATCGTCCTTGAGGCGCGAACGCAGCCGGCTGTCATCCTCGACGAGCAGTATCTTCACGGTGGCCCTTCATGCGGCCGGGAACGATTGCGCCTATGGCGTGTTGAGCATCCCGGGCTCCGGGGGCCGACTGCGCTCCATTTCCTTCGCGCCCGCCGCGTTCGTTTGCCGAACCAGGCGCTCCGTGGTCTTCCTGGGAATGCGACTTCCCAGAATGGAATTGCTCTCAGTGGCGACACTGGTCTCGGGCTGCGAAGCGAGTGGCGACTCCGGTGCCGCCGGTTGCGTCGTGCACGCTGCAAGCAGGCAGGCAAGGAACGCACCGAGCGCAGCGGCAGGCCGTCTTGATCCTCGAATCATGTTGGCATCTCCAATGGGTCACCAGGCGACCGATCAACGAGTGCATCACGCCCCTGCCCCGCGGCGGGGACCACCCATTTCCAAGCTGCTATCTTCCTACAAGTCGGAGGCCTGCAAGGAAACGGTCCGTGCGCGGGATTCAGGACAGCCCTCGGTTGCCAACCGAGAAGTGCGGTCGACGCTACTTCCTGCAATCACCGCCCACCGAGACGGACCCGTCCTTGCACTCGGTCAAGATGGCGTCGGTTCTGCGCGTCGCAGGCGGCTTGGCGGCGACGGCCGGGGGACGGTCCGCCGACGGGCCCTGTGCGTACACGATCTTCTTCGCGCCTTGGTCGCAAGTGCCGACGACCCTGCCGGCCGCGGTCTGGCTTGCGTCGACCACCTCCAGGGTGAACACCGTGACGCCTGCGACCCTGATCTTGGTCTCGATCTGGGCACGCAGCGTCTCGCACGTG
Organism: uncultured beta proteobacterium; assembly: GCA_963717575.1. Classification (GTDB taxonomy): domain Bacteria; phylum Pseudomonadota; class Gammaproteobacteria; order Burkholderiales; family Burkholderiaceae_C; genus Rubrivivax. The sequence continues at coordinate 75,456 of CAVQWK010000048.1, forward strand.
CCGGCAGCAGCGCCGGCGGTCGCGACGAGCAGCGACAGGGCTGCCAGGGTCGTCCGAAGCATTTGTCACTCCTCCATACGGGGCCTGTTGTCAACCGTGATTCTGGCGCAGGAGATGTGTCGCGACGCCTGGCGCAGGTGAAGCGTGAAGGTGACGGTGAACGTGCCCCGCGACAGCGAAAGCGACCGCGTCAGCCAGGTGCGGGACACCGAGCTCGGGCCCATGCCGCAGGACCCGCCCACCTAAAATGTTGACCGACCATGTCAGTCTCGCTGCGCACTCGCTGCCGACACGCTGCCCGTCACCTGCCGAAGCTGGTGCTGGTGCTGGCGCCGTGCTTTCTGCCGGCCTGGGCGGAGCCTGCCGGGCGTGCCATCACGTCGGTCAATCTGCAGCGGCTGGCCAACGGCGTGCTGGGGCTGATGAGCTACACGGTGGCGCCCGACGTCACCACGAGCTCGATGTCGGTCGACAACGCGGCCACGGCCAACCCCGGGTTGACGATGACGCAGCTGGGCGGCGGATTCACCTGGAGCAAGCACACGCCGCTGTACCTGGAGGGCAACGCCGCCTACTCTCGCTACGATCCGACCTTCGTGGCCACTGACGGCACCGAGCAGCGCCCGGTGCCGGTGAAGTGGAATTCGGTGTCCGTCACCGGGGGCATCGGCTGGGATTTCCCGCTGGCCCCGAACTGGACGCTGCGGCCGTTGTTCAACTTCACGGTCGGCTACGTGACGAGCGACCTCAACATCGCCAAGTGGTGGCTCGAGAACAACACCAGCGTCGACCTGGAGTTCCTGGACAACGGCAACCTCAAAGCCAACGGCATCGGCGGCTCGCTGATGATCGACTACGAGAAGTTCGCACCCGACGCCGACGTCGACCTGGAACTGCGCTACACCAATGTGAAGCTGCGAAACAGCGGCGATCTCGCCGATGTCGTGAAGGGCAGCGCCTCGGCGGAAAGCGCCAGCATCTGGGCCCGCCGCCGCGTGCCCACGGGCTGGGTGGTCTGGGACCGCCCGGTGCGCTACGTGCTCGAAGGCGCGTACACGCATTTCCTCGGCAGCCAGACCGAGGTCGGTGTCGATCGCATGGCGTCGCTGGGGGCCGGCATCGAGTTCGACTCGAGCGCCTACGACATCTGGGCCACGCGCTGGCGCGGCGTGCTGCGCTACAAGTTCGGGCCCGATATCTCGGGGTGGGCGTTCGGCCTGGCGGTGAGTTTCTGACGCCGGTCGCGAGGCCAGCCGCGGCCACGGGTTGCCGACGCGCCGTGCGCAGTGGCCGTGGGCGCTTCAGCTCACACTCAAGGGTTTCCCCTCCGACACAAGAGGACGCCACATTTACATTTACGGTCGTTCCTCCAGGCTGCCGACCGAATGGCGGCTCGACCACGTTGCGCGGGCCCATCCTGGCGCAGTCTCCCGGCGTCCAAATCCTCCCAAGCTCGAGGCCTCCCATGCGAATCTCAGCCCCCTTGTTCAGACCTGCGGTCCTGCTCACCTGCCTCGTGCTCGTGACCAGCGGTTTCCTGTCGGCTTGCACCACGGCGACTTACGGGCAGTCGTTCGTGCGTGACGAGAAGGTCGCGAACCAGTATCGGACCAAGATCTACGTCGGTGCGTTCTCGGGGGGCGACACGGCCGACAAGGCGGCCAAGGTCGAGATCGAGAAGTACATGGCCCAGGAAAAGTTCGCTTCCTACAAGATCACCGACCGGCGCTACAACGTGCTGCCCGAGTACTACGAGTACACGGTCCAGTTCACCCCCCGCTGACCCACCCCTGGGGCGCGCCCCGGTCGCGTCCCCGGGGCGTGGTGCAGGTCCGCAGCCCGGTCAGACCGAGCCTCTTGGCACCGCTTTCGGCATCGACGCTGTAAGCTTCGGCGTGTCATCACTTCCGACCGGCCACTGCCCATGAATCCCTGCACCTTGCCCCGCCGCACCTTCCTGCAGGCGGGCGCCGCCGCCAGCCTGCTGGCCACCTTCGGCAGCGCGCGCGCCTCCAGCGGCACCGTGCGCATCCTGGTCGGCTTTCCGCCGGGGGGCGGCACCGACGCAATCGCCCGCATCCTGGCCGAAGCGCTGAGGGACGAACTCGGCGGGGCGACCGTGATCGTCGAGAACAAGCCCGGCGCGGGCGGGCAACTCGCGGCGCAGGCACTGAAGGCGGCAACGCCAGACGGCAACACCCTCTTTCTCAGCCACGACCACAGCATCTCGATCCTGCCGCAGGTGGTGAAGTCGCCAGGCTTCGACCCCGCGCGCGACTTCGTGCCGGTGGTCGGCTTCGCCACCTTCGTCAATGCCTTCGCCGTCTCGGGCGGCACGCCGGCGAAGTCCTTCCCCGACTACGTCGCCTGGGTTCGAGGTCAAGGCGGCAAGGGGGCCGTGGGCGTGCCGGCACCGGCCTCCGTCCCCGAGTTCCTGGTCAAGCTGATCGCCGAGAAATACCAGCTCGACCTGGTGGCGGCGCCGTACCGCGGCAGTGCGCCGATGATGTCCGACATGCTCGGCAACCAGATCGCCGCCGGCGTGGGCAGCATCCCCGATTTCATCGAGAACCACCGCGCAGGCAAGTTGCGCGTCGTCGGCGTGCTGGGCGGTGCGCGGCAGGCCGTGATGCCCGAGGTGCCGACGTTCTCGGAGCTCGGCCTGGCCGGCTTCGAGGACGTGCCCTACTACGGTCTGTTCGCCCCCACCGGCACACCGCGGGCGGCCATCGACACGTTCTCGGCCGCGGTCGCCAAGGTCCTGGCCAAGCCGGCGGTGCGCGACCGGCTCACGGCGATGGGGCTCACCGTGGGCCACATGGGACCCGACCAACTCGGTCAGCGCGAGCGCGCCTACACCGCAACCTGGGCACGCATCATCAAGGCCACCGGCTTCGTGCCGCAGTAGCCGCGCTTCGAAGCCAGCGGCGCGGGGCGGACGGGTCAGCCGCGCCATCGGCCGCCCTCGCGCCCAGGGCCTCGATCAGCCGTTCGCGTTGACCCGTGCCAGGACTTCGCGCGCCGCACCGGCATCGTGGCCCCTCCAGGCCACGATCTGGTCCGGCCGGATCAGCACCAGCGGGGCTTCGTAGAGCGCGGCCAGTTCCGGCAGCGCGTGTCGCACCACCTTCAGATCCAGCCCCATCTGTTGCGCCGCGCGTTCAAAGCCGCCGACATCCGGCCCCTCCGGCCCCAGCGCCAGCAGCGTCCATTCGAAATTGAAGCTGTCATACAGCGAGCGGCCATCCGCCAGCCAGGCGTGCGGGGGCCGGCCACCGGGACAGGCGGTGGGCGCGTAGACGTTGGGTTGGTCGGGCGGCGGGAAGCTGCCATCGCGCACGATGATGGGTGAACCGTCGTAACGGCCGCCGAAGGTGATGCCGGGGATGTTGAACTCGCGCCGCACATGGCCGTTGAGATAGTCCGAGGCGGCTGCCCTGGCCTGCGCGCCGGCTGCCGAGTCGTCTTCCAGTTCGGGCGCGGCGTCGAACAGGCCGATGGAGTCCGCCAACTGGCGGGCGTAGGTCGTGTTGCGCACGGCCAGCGGCTTGCGTTCCCACTCGTAGCTCTCCAGCAGTGCCGCCGGGGCCCGGCCCTTGACGACGGCGGCCAGTTTCCAGCCGAGGTTGACGGCGTCCTCCACCGCCGTGTTGTAGCCCAGCCCACCGGTGGGCGTGAACAGGTGCACCGCATCGCCGCCGAGGAAGATGCGGCCTTTCCGGAAGCTCTCGGCGACCAGTGCGTGACCCGCCAGCCAGGTGGCCATGGAGAGGATCTCGATCGAGATGTCCTGCCCGTAGGCCTGGGCGAAAAGGCGCCGCGCGTCGGCTTCGGTCAATGCCTCGGTGGCGGCGTCGTCGGCCGTCTGGACGTGGAAGGCGAACTCGTCGACGCCGTCCACCGACATGATGAAAGCCCGCAGTTGCGGATTGACCACCACGTACATCCAGGCGCGGTCGTTGGGGTTGCGGGCGTAGAAGTCGGGCGCCTTCAGGTACACCGCCAGCATCTTGCCGCCCATGAAGTTGCGCTTGAAGCCGGTGGCGCCCTGCCACGCGATGCCAAGCTGGCCGCGCACGAAGCTGCGCGCGCCGTCGGCACCCATCAGGTACGCGGCCTGCACCGTGACCGGCGCCCTGCCATCGACCGCCTGCACGACGGCCTCGATGCTGCTGCCGGTGTCGGCAAACGACTTCAACTGCCAGCCGTAGCGAATGTCCACCGATGGCAGTTGCTGTGCATGCTGGCGCAGGCTCGCCTCCACGTACTTCTGCGAAACGCGGTGGGGCAGTTCGGCCGCGCTCCACGAGCCCGAGAGGTTCTTGATCAACTGCGTCGCGGCGGCGGCGGTGGGCAGGCGCAGGCGGGCCAGTTCGGTGCCGGCAAAGCGGGTGAGGTAGGCGATGTCGGTGGGATGGTCGCCCGGCAGTCCCATGGACCGGATCTCCTGCGCGAAGCCAAGGCGCCGGAAATGCTCCATGGTGCGCGCCTGCGTGGCGTTGGCCTGCGGGTTGAACGCGGTGCCGGGCTTGGGGTCCACCAGCAGGCACCGGATGCTGCGCCGCCCCAGTTCGTTGGCCAACATCAGGCCGCACGGCCCGCCGCCGGCGATGAGGACGTCGGTGATCAGAGGTGCGTTCATGCCGTCCATTCACTTCCTGTCATGTCGAGCCCCGCCGCCCGGGCACTCGGGCTCAGAGTTGCGCGGCCAGCCTGGTGCCCTGGTCGATGGCACGCTTGGCATCGAGTTCGCCGGCCTCGAGGGCGCCGCCGATCAGGTGCACCTGCACGCCGGCGGCCTGCAGCGGCGCCTGCAGTTCGCGCAGCGGCTCCTGGCCGGCGCACAGCACGATGGTGTCGACCGCGAGCACGGTGCCGTCCTTGCGCCCTTCACCGAAGGTCACGAACATCCCTTCGTCGCCGATGCGCTCGTAGTTGACGCCGGCCAGCATCTCCACGTTCTTCATCTTCAGCGCCGCGCGGTGGATCCAGCCGGTGGTCTTGCCCAGCGACGAGCCATGCTTTCCCGGCTTGCGCTGCAGCAGCAGCACCTGGCGCGCCGGCGGTTCGGGCTGCGGGCGCGCGACGCCGCCGCGCGCCACCTCGGGGTCGGTGACGCCCCACTCGCGCAGCCAGGCCTGGAGGTCGGTCGTCGGCGAGACGTGGCCGAGATCGGTGCCGGTGGCGAGGTACTCCGCCACGTCGAAGCCGATGCCGCCGGCGCCGACGACGGCGACCCGGCGGCCCACGGGCTTGCGGTGCAGCAGCACGTCGACGTAGCTCAGCACCTTCGGGTGGTCCTGGCCAGGGATCCTGGGGTCGCGCGGGCTCACGCCGGTGGCGAGGATCACGTCGTCGAAGCGCTGCGCCTGCAGCGCCTGGGCGTCGACGCGGGTGCCCAAGTGCAGCTTCACGCCCGTGAGCTCGACGCGGCGCGCGAAGTAGCGCAGCGTCTCCTCGAACTCCTCCTTGCCGGGGATGCGCTTGGCCATGTTGAACTGGCCGCCCAGGCGATCGGCGGCGTCGTACAGGTGCACGTCGTGGCCGCGCTCGGCCAGCGTCGTGGCCGCCGCCAGGCCGGCCGGGCCGGCGCCGACGACGGCGATGCGCTTCTTCGCCGCGGCAATGCGCATGACCAGCTCGGTCTCGTGGCAGGCGCGTGGGTTGACCAGGCAGCTGGAGAGCCTGTTCGAGAAGGTGTGGTCCAGGCAGGCCTGGTTGCAGGCGATGCAGGTGTTGATCTCATCTCGCCGGCCCTGCGCCGCCTTGTTGACGAATTCGGCGTCGGCCAGGAACGGGCGGGCCAGGCTCACCATGTCGGCGTCGCCGCGAGCGATCACGGCCTCGCCGACTTCGGGCATGTTGATGCGGTTGCTCGTGACCACCGGCGTCGTGATGCCCTCCGCGCGCAGCGCGTCGCGCAGCTTCCTCGTGACCCAGGTGAAGGCGGCGCGCGGCACACTGGTGGCGATGGTCGGAACGCGCGCCTCGTGCCAGCCGATGCCCGTGTTCAGGATCGTGGCGCCGGCGGCGCTGACCGCGCGCGCGAGCTGCATCACCTCGGGCCAGCTGCTGCCGTCGGGGATCAGGTCGATCAGGCTGATGCGGTAGACGATGATGAAGTCCGGGCCGACGGCCTCGCGCACGCGGCCGACGATCTCGACCGGCAGCCGCATGCGGTTCTCGTAGGCACCCCCCCACTCGTCGCTGCGCTTGTTGGTGTGCGTGACGAGGAACTGGTTGATGAAGTAGCCCTCGCTGCCCATCACCTCGACGCCGTCGTACCCGGCCTCGCGCGCCAAGGTCGCGCAGCGCTCGAAGGCGCGGATCTGGCGCTCGACGCCCCGCGCGGACAACTCGCGGGGCGTGAACGGTGAAATGGGGCTCTTCAGACGGCTCGGGGCCACGCAGAAGGGCTGGTAACCATAGCGGCCGGTGTGCAGGATCTGCAGCGCGATCTTGCCGCCGTCGGCGTGGACCGCATCGGTCACCTGCCGGTGCCGGCGGGCCGCCGCGGCCGTTGACAAGGTGCCGGCGAACGGCTTGGCCCAGCCTTCGATATTGGGCGCGAAGCCTCCGGTGACCATCAGGCCCACCCCACCCCGTGCGCGTTCGGCGAAGAACGCGGCCATGCGATGGAAGTGCTTGCGACCGTCTTCGAGCCCGGTGTGCATGCTGCCCATCATCACGCGGTTCTTCAGGGTCGTGAAGCCGAGGTCCAGCGGGCTGAGCAGATTGGGATAGGGGGTGTCGTTCATGGGCTGCGTGCAATGGAGCCGGCAGTGAATCGAGGAACTCGAGCGGCATGCCGGACCGGCCCGTGTTCGTTCGTGATGGAGTGCGAGCGGGGCACTGTAGCCGCCCGAGACGGTCGGGCTCGGATACGACGCCGCCTTCCGCGCCGTCGCGAAAATGCGCACACCGCTCTCTGCGGCCTGGGCAGATCTCACCCTCCGGCGTACGGTGCGTACTCCAGACCCTGCTGCGCCAGCCCGACAAGATCGATGTGGGTCAGGTTCAGAGGGTGGTCTGCCGCGTACACGCCCAGGCCCGCCACCGTGAACGCATGGGTGTCCAGCAGAGCGACGAACCCCGCCGCTTCCTCTGCGCGCGGCGGCGTGCCCGCCACGTTGGTGTACAGGAGGTCCACGACCGCCTGATGGCTGGCGCCGACCCCCAACTGGGCGTCGATGGCCAGTTGCATGAGGTCTTCATACGTCATGCCACCGTCGAGGCAGTACAAGCCGATGCCGGCATAGACCTCGTTGGCCACCTCGGACTTGCCGAATGCGGCCCCCAGAATCTTGGCCACGGTGCCCGCGTTGCCATCGATGTCCAGCGCGACGCTGATGTCGGCGAACTGCAGTCGCTCGACGTGGGCCAGGTTGTCCGTACCATCCACGGAAGACGTCACCGTGCAGCCGCTTGCCGTCGCGGTGAAGACGCTGTCGATTCGAGCGGCGCCATAGACCGCAAGGTCGCGGCCCGGACCGCCATCGAGTGCGTCATTGCCCGCTCCACCGTACAAGGTGTCGTTGCCTGTCAGTCCGCTGAGCGCATTGTCCAGGTCGTTTCCCGTTGCCGAGAAATCGCCTTCGCCCGCGTAAACGAGCCGTTCGAGCTCCGGGCCGAGTTCGAACGCAGGCAGCGTCGTCGTCACGGTGTCGATCCCGCCTCCGGTGGACTCGACGACTTCGTCGTACGCCTGAAGCAAGTATGCGTCGTTGCCGTCGCCGCCGTGCAGGACGTCACTGCCCACGGCGGCCGCGAACGCCGCGGCAATCCATGTGCCGTCCGGATAGCCGACGCGCATGGCGACCGTGCTCCCGTCGGCGGACAGCGCCGTGACGTCCGCATCCAGTGTCACCCCGGTGCGACCGCTGGGCTCGGTCACCACGGTGATCGCCCCGGTGAGCAGGTCGCGCACCAACACGTCGAAGCGACCGCAAGGGTCCGACGGCCAGCCGTCCAGTTCGAGTTCAGGTTGCCACTGCGACCGGGTCGCAAAGGCGACGTAGCGGCCATCGTGCGACAGCGACAGCGCACTGCCACCTGCCGGCGCGCCGAACGGATCCGACCAGGCCGAAGCGACGATGCCGCTGTCGAGGTCCTTGACGAAGACTTCTCCGGTCAGCCCGCTGGTCCACGCAACGTGACGGCCGTCACCCGACAGCGTGGGCGCGCCGCCGCTGACGCCGTTGGATTCAAACGCCAGCATCACGGTGCCCGTGACCCTGTCCTTCACGTAGTAGCCGGCATGGTCCGTGGGCGGCGAGGCGACCAGGTTCGTTGCCTCGCTCAGGAAGCCGACGTAGCGCCCGTCCGCCGAGATCGAGGGGTCGCTGCTGCGGCCGTTGGCGGGAGTCACTGCGCGCGAGACGAGTTCGATCGCGCCGGTCTGCAGATCCTTCACGAAGACGTCCGTCGCACCGTTGGTATCGCCCGGCGTGAGGATGGCGCTGTAGCTGAGGAAGGCCACGTAGCGCCCATCGGCCGACATGACCGGGTCGCCGGATGTGGCGTAGTCGACCTCGCCGGTCGCCGAGGAGGAGGCAATCACCCATTCGTTGCTGTCCAGGTCCTTCACGATGATCTGCGGCCACGTGTTGGAGCCGGACCACCCGCCCCCGACGAAGGCCACGAACCGACCCGAACCCGAGATCGACGGGTCGCTGCTGCCGTAGATGGGCTCGACGCCCCCGGGCAAGAGCGAGATGCGCCGCACGGTGCCGTCGTTCAGGTCCGCGACGAAGACGTCGTAGTCCAGGTCGGGGGCCTCTTCAGACAACGACACAAACGTATCGAAGGCAACAAAGCGCCCATCTGCCGAGATCGACAGCCGATCGCCGGGCGCAAACCTGGCGAAGTCCCAGCCTGGCAGTCCACCGATCAGCGTGTCGTCGCCGGAACCGCCCCACAGCACATCCGCCCCTCTTCCGCCGTCGAGTCGATCGTTGCCCTGGCCGCCGTCGAGTACGTCGTCGCCACCCAGGCCGAGCAAGGCGTTGGCACCATCGTTGCCCGTGATGCTGTTGGCGAGATCGTTGCCCGTGCCACTGATCGATGAGCTGCCGGACAGAACCAGGTTTTCGACATTGATGGGCAGCGTGAAGGCGACCGTGGCAAGTACTTCGTCCACGCCATCGTCGCCGGACTCGCTGATGCGGTCACCGTCGCTTTCGACGAAGTAGAAGTCGTTGCCCCAGTAGCCCGCCATCTCGTCGGCGCCTGGGCCGCCATCCAGGGTGTCGTCGCCGTACCACCCCCGGAGGGCATCGTCGCCGCCGTAACCCAGGAGGTACTGATTGCCGCCGCCGGCGGTGATCGTGTCCGCGCCCGCAAGAAGAGTCGAGTCGGGTGGCAATTCCGGCAGGCTGCTGTCGACCGGCACGCTGAAGCCGATGAATCGCACAAGGAGGCTGTTGTCCTGAACGAGATTGACCTGCAGTCCCGTGCCCGTGCCGTAGAAGTCTCCTGCCGCGGTTACCGTGAAGCT
>CAVQWK010000049.1:0-18666 GCA_963717575.1 uncultured beta proteobacterium
AACCCGCAAGGTGTTCCACGACCTGCCGCCCCTGGAGTGGTAGCGCCGAACGAGCCAAGTGCACCGACACAACTCCAGGCGCGCCTATTCCGTCGTCTTGCCGTCGAACTGCTCGTTGTCTGCCTCGGCGTCGCCGTGCGTACGGTGGACGACGCCGTCGCGATGATTCGGTGGCGCATAGAGCGTATACAGCTTCAGCGGTACCGCACCCGTATTGATGATGTTGTGGTTGGCGCCCGCCGGCACGAGCACCGCAAAGCCGGCCTGGATCTTCGTCCGCACGCCATCAAGAACCGCTTCGCCGGCTCCTTCTTCCACGCGGAAGAACTGATCGAGCTTGTGGACCTCGGCTCCGATCTCTTCGCCGGGCTTCAACGCCATCAGGACGAGTTGGCAGTGTTTGGCCGTGTAGAGCACGCGGCGAAAGTCGTCATTCTCGATGGCGCGTGCCTCGATATCCTGCACAAAGCCCTTCATGTCGGCTCCTCGTTCATTGCTGTCTTGGGGAATATTCAGCGCAGTTCACAACGGGCTCGTTGCCACGGGGCCGTGCAGCCCCGCACAACGAGCCCGGTGGCGCGAACGTGCAAGCACATCAGCGCCTGGCGCGGGCATCGGCCAATGCTTCCTTCGCGTCGCCGACCTTCTTCTGCGCCTTGCCCTGGAGCTTCTTCGTCAGCCCCTTGGCTTCTTGCTCCGCACTGCCGAGCAACTTGCCCGCCTTCTGCTGCACTTTGCCTGCGGCTTCCTTGACGGTGCCCTTGACTTGATCTTTGTTCATGACCTTACCTTTCAGGAATGTTGGAAGGCATGCGCCGGGCCTCATGCCCGCCCCATGCCCGGGCCAGCGAGAAGTCGGGGCGCGGCACGACGGCCGGACACCCCAACTTCGGACCGCTCGCGCGTCGTGCGAAACAGCACAGCGAGCGGTTCGCCGGGCTCAATCGGCCTGGAACGGGGTGCCGTAGAACTTGTGCACGCCGCTGGCCCAGGTCTTGTCCGACATCGACGGCCAGCGCTTCTTGTCAAACCCGGGGGCGTCCTTCAGAACGTCCTTGGGAACGCCGAGGGTGAAGCGCTTGTTCGCGGTGTCCAGCTTCAAGGCCGCCCAAGGCACGGCGAACAGCTTGTCCCCCATGCCGAGCACGCCGCCGAAGGACAGCACCGCGTAGGCGATCTTGCCCGAAGCCATGTCGATCATGAATTCCTTGATGTCGCCCAGGCTCTCGCCGTCCCTGTTGTAGACATCGTTGCCGAGCAACGTGTCGGCCCCCATCAGCGCCGGGCCCGGCCCTTCGCTGGCGTTGGCGTACATGCCGAAATTGTCGCGTGTGACGTAGTTCGTGCTCATCGTGTTTTCCTTTTCCATCCTGTTGCGCCTGCTTTCAAGCTTTGACTTCTTGCTGCCGCCTGCGGGGCAGCAGACGCCAATTTGCACTCGTTGACCCATAAGTTCCGTGCGTCACCGAACACAACATGCGCTCGTGATTGACATCTCTCAATCGGCCAGCGCGCGGAATGTCCAAGAGTCAGCCTGGCAGGTTGCTCGCGCTCTTGGAGTGCCCTCATGGCCCGCCCCGAAGACCAAAAAGGGGCAACCCAATGTTCGTCAGCGCACAGATGCTGTGGCGAGTCAGACTCAGAGTCGGTGCAGCTGTGGGCACTGCGATGCACCCAGCAGACCCGCTTCAGCTTTACCAGTCCAGCGAAAGGAATGGAGTCATGAACAGAATCATCTGGCTCGTCGGCGCCGTCGTGATCGTCTTGTTTATCCTGGGCTACTTCGGCCTGCGCTGAGCGCGCACTCTGAAGGTCGCGGCCTTCGCTCCGGTGAGGCCTCGATCCCGGGTGCGGTGCGGAGGCGTTTCACGCTCGGCGGCCCGCAGGATGCGCATGCGCTGGGCAACAGTGGCCTGCGCGGGCGCCGCCGTTCAAGGCGGCGCTGCGCGATCTTTCGGCAGCAGCCGGTCGTACTCGGCCTTCACCACCGCGTAGCACTCACAGCTGCGCGCCTCCAGGCCCGGCCGGTCCAGTACCGTGATGTGACCACGCCGGTAGCTGATCAATCCGGCGCGCTGCAGCGCCCGCGCGGCTTCGGTCACCCCTTCGCGGCGCACGCCGAGCAGGAGGGAAATCAGTTCGTGCGTGACGGCGAATTCGCTGCCTGGCCGGCGGTCCAGGCCGAGCAGCAGCCAGCGACACAGTTGTTGGTCCACCGAGTGGTGCCGGTTGCAGACGGCCGTCTGCGCCATCTGTGCGATCAGTGCCTGGGTGTAGCGCAAGAGCGGCTTCCTCAGCGATTCCGCGCGTGCGAACTCCTCGCGGATCGCCCGTGCGGGCAACCGATAGCCGTCGCCGGCACTCCGCACCACCGCGCGGCTCGGTGACGAACCGCCGCCCATGAACAGCGGGATGCCGACGAGGCCCTCGTTGCCCACGACGGCGATCTCGGTCGAGGTGCCGTCCTCGGTGAGGTACAGCAGCGAAATGATTGCGGTCGTCGGAAAGTACGCATGCGTCAGCAGCTGGCCCGACTCGCACAGCACATGCCCCTGCGGCATGGCCATCGGCACGAGCAGGGGCTGCAGCCGGTGCCATTCCTCGTCCGGCAACGACGCCAGCAGCCGGTTGCCCCGCGCGTCCGCTGCGTGTCCCTGCGGCGACGCCGCGGCACCGTGAGGCCCGTCGAACGACGCTGCAGCGGAGCCGGATCGCATCGTGGAAGAGGTCGGCGCCATGGGTCTTATCGGTCTGGACCCGCCGCACCCGCGGCCGCCTGGACGCTGGTCTCCCGTGGCAGCGTGACGACGAACTCGCTGCCACACCCGATGCCCGCGCTGTGCGCGCTGAGCGTGCCGCCATGTGCCTGGAGCAACGCGCGGACCACCGTGAGCCCGATGCCCAGCCCGCCGCCGTTGAAGCCGAGCGCGTGGGTGTCCTGCACGAAGGGTTCGAAGACGTGGTGCAGCATCGGCGCCGTGATGCCGATGCCGTCGTCGGAGACCGTCATCGCCAGGGTCTCGGCATCGACGGCCACCGACAGGCCGATGCGGCCACCGTCGTGCGTGTGCTTGGACGCATTGTCGAGCAGGTTGTCGACGATCTGCCGCAGAGCCAGCGCATCACCGTGCACGACGAGCGCACCGGCAGGGCGCCGGCACTCGAATCGCTGTCGCCGTTCGTCCAGCATCGGCCTTTGGGCGGCCACGGCGGCGTCGATGACCTGCGCCATGTCGACGGGCTGACGGTCGAGGTTCAGACCGCCCGCGGGCGCGTTCGCCACATCGACCAGGCGCGCCATGTGCGTCATCTGCTGCGCGACGATGCCCTGGACGCGTGCCAGCAGCGGCTCGTCGGCGGGCTGGCGGCCGAGCATCGCGGTCGCGATGCGGATCGGCGCCTGCGGGTTGCGCAATTCGTCCGCCACCGCGGCCAGGAAGGCGGCTTGCCGCTGCTGCGCCTGCTCCGCCGCCGCCTGCAGCTGCTGCGCGCCGAGTGCGGACACCACCAGTTGCTCGTTCGCCTCGCGCAGCTGCGTAAGCCGATGCTCCGGCGGGGCGGCGTCGAGCAGCGCCTGCGTCACGGTCTCGGCCTCGGTCTGGCTGGCCAGCGCCGCCAGCACCAGTTGCTCGTTGGCCTCGACGAGCTTTGCCGTCTGGCTCTGGTCGAGGCGGTGCTCCGCGTGGATGACATCCTGCAGCAAGCGCACCAGCACGGCCTGCATCGCCTCGACCTGCACACCCAGCCGGGCCAGCTTGCCTTCGGCTTGCGCGATCGCCGCTGCGTTCGGATCGGCGGTGGGGTTCACGGGGTCCGTTCAGCTGCCATCGGGCGCAAAGGTCGGCGGCAGCGGGTCGGTCGGGCGCTTGCGCGTCGGCCGGCCGCCGAGCAGGCCTTCCTGGTCCGGCAGCATCTCGCCCATGCGGATGCCGTCGGCGTCGATGCTGTAGGCGCGCAACTGGTTCGAGTGCGCGCTCGCCCGCACCTTGACCACGGCCATCACGCGTTGCAGGCGGCTGTCGACCTCGATGTAGCGTTGCACGATGATCGCGTCGGTGAGGAAGGCCGCGCCGTAGGGGCTGAAGCGCAGGTCGGTGTAGCGGTCTTCGAGTTCCGACGTCATCAGCACCGAGACGCCGGCGCGCGCCAGCGCCGTGACCAGGCCGAGCAGCGACTCGCGGAAGTCGGTGCGGAAGGTCGGCGCCAGCGCCAGTTCGAAGCCGCTGAGCGAGTCGAGCACCACGCGCGTGGCATTGAGCCGCCGCACCTCGGTGAGGATGAGCAGCACGATCTCGTCGATCGACAGGTCGGGCTCGCGGCTGTCGATCAGGCCCACCTGCCCGCGGGCGACCAGATCGGCCAGGACGGGATTGCGCGAGCGGTTGGGGTGCTGCTCGAATGCGGCCACGACGCCGGTCTCGCCGCCGCGCGCGCCTTCGGCCAGGAACGAAGCCGCCAGGATGCTCTTGCCCGAGCCCGACGGCCCGGCCACGAGCAAGGAATAGCCGCGCGGCAGGCCGCCACCGAGCATGGCGTCCAGTTCGGGCACGCCCACCAGCGCGCGCGCGCCGTGCGCGGTTGCAGCGGGCGCGGTGCTGGCGGCCGCGACCACCTGCGCCGGCGCGAAGACGCGGATGCCGGTCTGGTCGATGCGGAAGGTGTGCAGCCCCGGCAGCGTGGGCTGGCCGCGCATCTTCATGATCTCCATCTTGCGCACCATGGAGTTGCGCTGCACGCTCTGGCGCAGCCAGATCAGCCCGTCGGCCACCGTGAACACCGGGTTGGCGTCGGTCTCGTTGAAATACTCGCCGAGCAGGAAGGTCGTGGCCTGCCAGCTCGTCATCAGCATGCCGAGCTGTTGCACGAACTGCTGCAGGCCGTTGTGCGGGTTGCCGCCGATCTCGCTGGCAAAGACGACCGAGCGGAACGAGTCCACGAAGACCAGGCCCGGGCTGTGCGCGGTGACCTCGTCGACGATGCGCCGGAGCACGCGGTCCAGATTCCCCGTCATCGCTTCTTCGGACAGGTTGACGAAGCGCACGCTGTGGTTGACGGCCTCGGCGTCGAAGAAGTCGAACTGTTGCTGGTAGCGCAGCATCTTCAGCGGCGGCTCGCCGAGCACGGTGAAGTAGATCGCCGGGCGCTCGGGCGTGGCCAGCGCGAACATGATCTGGTGCGCCAGCGTGGTCTTGCCGCAGCCGGGCTGGCCGGCGATGAGGTTGAACGAAAACTCCGGCAAGCCGCCGCCGAGCACCGCGTCCAGGCCCGGCACGCGCGTGGCCAGGCGGTTGATGCCTACTCTGGTGGTCATGAAGAGGTGTCCTGCGCAGGCGATGTGCCCGATGAGTGAACCCAGACGGAACGCAACAGCCGGTCGGTCAGCGAGGCACCGACCAAGCTGGCCAGCAACGCATGGAACGACTGGAACAGCGCGCCGCCACCGGCCAGGGCTTCTGCTGCTGCCTGGGTGGCCAGCGCCGCCTTCAGCGCCGTCGGGTCGATGGCGGCGGCCGGCGCGCCAGGAGGGCCTACGACCAGCCAGGCGTGGCTGGCCACGGTGAGGGTCAGGCTGCGGTAGTAGAGCGCCGCGACGCCGCGGCGGCCGATGATGGGGTGCAGGGCTTCATCGATCTCATGCCAGAGGACGACGACGGTGTCGGCCACTCGGGCGGCGTCTGCGCCGTGGCCAGCCCGCTCAGCGAGCAGCGCGGGCCACGGGCGACCCTCTTCGCTATTCAGTGGCATGGGGGTGGCGCTCGCCGTTCGGTTCGGAAAATTGGATCCTACGCCTGCGCATCGGTCGGGCCCCGGAGCCGGCCGGGTCTAGACCCGGCGAGCCCACGGACCCAGCATGAGCTGCTCCAGAGCCGCGAGTGCACGCTCCACACGGCCCGAGGCGAGCAGTGAACGTTCGACGAAGCCCGCCCGCACGGCGCCCGCGTACTGGGCACGCAAGGCATCGAAGGGCAACGCCAGCCACGCCGTGCCGGCGTGCAGATCGACCTGCGAGGGCTCGGCCCGTGCGACCGGGGCGAGAAAGGAAGTGACGGTCATGGTGTGGGCTTTCTCTGGTCGCGACCCTGTGCCCGACCTGTGAGGGGGTGGGCTTGCGTCGGAGTGACGCGGCACCCGCACCCTGTTTTACCCACACTTTCGCCGACCGCCACACATCCATCGGTGCGTTATCGAACAGAACGGCCCGCCCAGCGAACGACGTTGCTGCACCGCAGCATTTGCGGCTTCAGCTATCGGACCACGCACAACGACCCCGCCAGCAAGATGCAAACGGCCCCGGGCTACTGCAGCTTCACCATCGCCTGGTACGAATCGACCCACAGCCCGCCGTCCACCGGAGTGACGCTGCCGAAGGGCCAATTGGCCTCGGCAGTGCGGCGCGAGAAGGTCCACAGCACGCTGCGCGTGTCCAGGTCCGGCGCGCGCAGCACGCCGCCGGGCAGCACCAGCGTCAGCAGCACGGCCGCCAGCATTGCGAGGCCGATTGCGCGGCTCGGCCCGGTGCGCCACGTGCGCGGCTGCTCGTTCCCTTCCATCCGCGTGCCCCAGCGTAGAGAGTGCGACTCTGCGCCGGACCGGCTTGCACCCGCTCGCGCCCCTGGCTTGAGCAGCACCACGGGATCGAAGGTGTCCTTCGCTGGGGCGTGGTCGCGCGGGGCGAGAATGGCGCTCCGTCCCCCAAGCTCGTGGCCATGAACCTGCACCAGAAGCTCCTTCGACGCGCGGCCGAAGGTCGCCCCATTCGCGTCGGCCTGATCGGCGCCGGCAAGTTCGGCTCGATGTACCTGGCTCAGGTGCCGCGCACGCCCGGCGTGCACGTGGTGGGCATCGCCGACCTGGCGCCTGCGGCTGCCTGCCGCAACCTGGCGCGCGTGGGCTGGGAGGCGGAGCGCATGCAGGCCTCCAGCCTCGAGGCGGCCCTGCGCGACGGCCACACGCACGTGGGCGACGACTGGCGCGCGCTCGTCGCGCACCCGGCCATCGACGTGATCGTCGAGTCGACCGGTGCGCCGACCGCGGCGGTCGAGCACATCCTCGCCGCCTTCGTCCAGGGCAAGCATGTCGTCAACGTGACGGTCGAGGCCGACGCGTTCTGCGGACCGCTGCTGGCCGAGCGTGCGGCGCAGGCCGGGGTGCTGTACTCGCTCGCTTTCGGCGACCAGCCGGCGCTGATCTGCGACCTGGTGGACTGGGCGCGCACCTGCGGCTTCCCGGTGGTCGCGGCCGGACGCGGGCACAAGTGGCTGCCGCAATTCGCCCAGAGCACACCCGAGACGGTCTGGGGCCACTACGGCCTGACGCCAGAGCAGGCTGAGCGCGGCGGCCTGAACCCGAAGATGTTCAACAGCTTCCTCGACGGCAGCAAGCCGAGCATCGAGAGCACCGCGGTGGCCAACGCCACCGGGCTGGCCGTGCCGAGCACCGGGCTGCTGTACCCGCCGGCCAGCGTGGCCGACATCCCATTCGTCACCCGGCCGAGGAGCGAGGGCGGCGTGCTCGAGAGGAAGGGCATGGTCGAGGTGATCAGCTGCCTGGAACCCGACGGCCGCGCGATCCCTTACGACATCCGCATGGGCGTGTGGGTCACGGTCGAGGGCGAGACCGAGTACATCCGACACTGCTTCGAGGAGTACAACGCGCACACCGATCCGAGCGGGCGCTACTTCACGCTGTACAAGCGCTGGCACCTGATCGGGCTGGAAGTGGGCTATTCGGTCGCGAGCGTGATGCTGCGCGGCGAGCCGACCGGCGTGGCGCAGTGCTGGAACGCTGACGTCGTGGCCACCGCCAAGCGCGACCTCAAGGCAGGCGAGCGGCTCGACGGCGAAGGCGGCTACACCGTCTGGGGCAAGCTGCAACCGGCGACGGCTTCGGTGGCGCTGCGCGGCGAGGGCGGCCTGCCGCTCGGCCTCGCGCACGACGTGCCGCTCGTGCGGCCGGTTGCCCAGGGACAGATGCTCACCTGGGCCGACGTCGCGATCGACACTTCGACCGCGGCCTACCGCCTTCGGCGCGAGATGGAGCAGCGCTTCGCTCCGCCGGGCGCCGAGCGCTGACGCGCTGCGGCGCGACGGCTGACCGACGTTCACTTCATGGAATGCAGGCGGTTGGCCAGATGCAGCCAGATCTCGTTGCGCCGCATGAACCAGGGCGTGAACGGCGCGTTGTAGCGTGAATAGACCGCTTCCCCGGTCCACGCCAAGTCGGCGGCACGCAGCGCCGCCTGCAGCTTCGCCAGGTGTTCGTTGTAGTTCGACTCCGACCAGAAGCCGGAGTAGCGGATGACGGCCACCTGGCTGGGCAACACCTCGCGAAGTTGGACGCGCTCATCCAGAGGTTCGGGTGCGGTGGCGACCGTCACGCCTTTGGGCAAGACGAACTGCACCAGGAAGCCGCCGGGGGCGGTGGTCTGGGTGACCGGTGCGGTCATCTGCAGCTTCACGGGCGCGGCGGTCTGCGTCACCGGTGCCGTCATCGCGAATTTCCGCTCGCCCTTGTTCTTGCCGAAGATGTAGCCGGCCAGGATCGGGAAAGCCTGGTTGCCAGCGTCGTCCGCCGGGCCGGACACCAAGACTTCGGCCACCGCATAGCTTGCGTACTGGCGGACCTCGATGTCCGCGAATTCGCGAACGACCTGGTACTCAGGCTCTTCTGTTGCGTGACTGGGCATGGAAAGGGTGGCCAGCGAGAGTGTCGAGAGCAGGATCGAACCGAGCGCGAGCGCCGGGCGGAGCGGCCCGCGAAGTGGATGGAATTGCATCTTTCAATATTGTCATCGGCGGCATCCCTTGTCTGTTGCTTGCCGCACATCCGCTCCTGCTTCGATCTGACCCCCCAGGTCGGGGGATGACGACTCTTGCGCCATCCGGCTCAATGGGCTCGAGCGGGCTGAGATGACGACCGCGCACGACCTCTTCGCACATCACTGCAATTCGAAAGACTCTCCCACGCTTCGTCAACTCGATGCGCGTCGCGCTTCCCCGGGTCGCGGCCCTGGCGACGATGCTGCCTGGAACGCGGTCGACAGCGGCCTGTCCGTGGCCTGTTGCGTGCGGATGAACCGGGCGCTGTGCAAGGTCAACCGTTTGTCACCAAGCCTCACCCCTTGCCACGTCGGACTTGGCTAGATTACGGACGGTCGAGCGACCGGGATCCACAACCTTGCGCTGCTTGAGCAGCCGTCAATCACGTTGGGAAACACTGCCATGGCACCAATGCAGACACATGCCGCCGGCGGCGGCAAGGGCAAGCCGGAAGAGACGCCGGGCGGCGGCACCGGCAACCCGACCTGGCCGACGGTAGATGAGGCCACGGCGAGCCTCTTCAGCTGGTTCGACACCGACGGCGATGAAGCTCATCGCGGTGGACGAGATCGTCGGCGTGCTCGACCCGCAGGGCCACCACGGGGACCACTTGAACGCCGTAGTGCGAAAGGTGGTCGAACTGATTGACGGCAATGATGATGGCGAGTTGACCGGGGTCGAAGTGGAGGCCGCGATTGCCTCGCTGGACAGCAACAAAGACGGCTCGCTGAGCCCCGCCGACCTCGGGCCAGAGTCTGGCGCAGCAGGGCTTGGCGCCGCTGCTGGGAGTGCATGCTGCAGGGCGGGCCGCCCCGAGCCACGCGGTAGCCGGCACCGAACCGCCGGAGCCGCCCGAACCGCCGGAGCCGCCCGAACCGCCGGAGCCGCCCGAACCACCGGAACCGCCGGAACCACCGGAACCTCCTGGACCGCCCGCTGGCCCGAAAGGCGACCACGGTGGAACAGGTGGTCGATGTCCTGCTTGCCCGCTTCGATGGGGACGATGACGGCGCGATTGCGCTCCCCGAATTGCTGGCGGTGCTGGACCCGAAGGGCCATCGCCAGAAGATCGCGGAAGCGCTGTCGGTGCTGACCGATGCCGTGGACGTGGACACCGACGGGAACGACACGATGAGCCAGGACGAGCTGAACGCCGCGGTGGCCATGTTGGACACCGACGGCAACGACACGCTGGACCACCACGACCACGTGCCCGGGCCACCGGCCGATGAGACGGAGGTGGACCTCATCGGCATCCTGCTGCCGCAGTTGCGGCAGTTCGACGTCGGGGTGCTCGACCCGCCCTTCTGATTGCCCCGCCCGCCCCGCAGCACCGGCTGACGAGCCAAGCCGGGCATCCAACTGCTTTGATCGATGGCCGCGAGGCGCCGCTTCGGCGCCGATTACTTCGGAGCCGGGTAGCTCACCGCCGCGGCCTTCTTCATCGCTTCGACGGCCTCGCTGCTGGTCATCAGCGGCGTGGAGCGGTAGCTGGCCATGCCCCCGCTGGCGCCGATGGCCATCGAGATCGCCGTGGCGCTGACGTTGTCAGGCATCTCGGCGATGGCAACGATGTCGAACTCGCCGAACGCGAACCACAAGCCGTGCAGCTTGCCGCCCGCACGTTCGATCATCGGCTGCACGGCAGCCGCACGATCCTGCGGGCTCTTGATCATCGCGGCGACGGACTGTGCGGTGTAGGACGCCTGGATGAGGTAATACGCCATGACTTGTCTCCTTCTGAAGCGGGAATCTCTCGGGGATTGATGTCCGGTGGCCCTGTGCGGGCCAGCCGGTCGCCTTCTACATGGTCTGCCAAATCGCATCGTTCATCGGACCAGCGATGAAGCAGTCGCTGGCCTTGCCCACCCTCTCCCAGTCGTGCTTGTCGGCCGGCACCTTCGTGTCGACAGCCTCCAGCGCCGCCAGATCCTTGTGGCGTGTCGATCACGCGATGCGCTGCGCGTTGCCGCCGAAAGAGCGACGGCCTCTGTCGCGAAGGGCGACGGAGGACATTCAGTTTGCGCCCGCTGCGCCCGACCGGCACGCGGACTTACCCGTGCCGGCCCGCTGCGCGGATGCCGCCAAGATGGGCCCGAGAAGCCCAGGGCCGGAAGCTGGCGCAAGCCGCCTTTGCCGGCGCGACGGCGGCGTGAACGAGGCGTTCGTGCAGGTCTTGCGCTCAGCGCGGATGCGCGCGCCGGAACCGGGCGGCACCTCAGGCCTTAGGCTAGGATCTGCACCATGTCGCTCACCCTCTACTTCGCCCCAGGAACGCGCGCAGCGCGCATCGCTTATCTGCTCGAGGAACTCGGCGTTCCCTGGGAGAAGGTGACGCTCGACCTCGCACGGCGCGAGCACAAGGCCGCGGACTACCTCGCCCTCAACCCGAACGGGGTCGTCCCGACCCTGAAGGACGGTGACACCGTGGTCTTCGAGTCGGTCGCCATCGCGCTGTACCTGGCCGACCGCTTCGCCGAGAAGGGGCTGGCGCCGCCGGACAACTCGCCCCTGCGCGGCCGCTACCTCAGCTGGATGGTCTGGTCGATGACGACCCTGGAGCCCCCGATCGGCGAGGTCTACCTCGAGCGCATGAAGCCGGCCGAGCAACAGTCTGCCGCAGCCGCCGCTGCCGCGCTGGAGCGGTTCCGGGCTTCAGCGCAGGTGCTCAGCGACGAGCTCGTCGGCCTTTATCTGCTGGGCGACTCGCTCTCGGCAGCCGACGTGATGGTCGGCTGCGTGCTGGCGTTCGCGGACATGCTGGGGATGCTCGAGGGCCACCAACGCCTGCGCGACTACGTCGCCCGCATCACCGCGCGACCCGCCTACCTCCGAGCCATGCAGTGAGCCGGTCCGAGGACATCCTCGCCTGGTGGTTCGAGGGTGGCGACGACGCCCACCCGATCGGGCCAGGCTCACCCTGCTACCAGCGCTGGTTCCGCGGCGGTGCGTTGGTCGATGCTCAGGTGGCCGAGCGTTTCGCCGAAGACGTGCGCGCCGCCCGCGCCGGCGCTTTCGACGGCTGGCGCGGCACCGCGCGCGGCGAACTGGCGCTGATCCTGCTGCTCGACCAGTTCCCCCGCCACCTGTATCGGGGCCGCGCCGAAGCCTTCGCCAGCGACGCCATGGCACTCGAAGTCGCCCGCGCCTGCATCGCGGCGCGCCGGGACGAGCAACTCGCGCTGATCGAGCGGATATTCGTCTACCTGCCGGTCCAGCATTCAGAGCGCATCGCCGATCACGGGCTCGCGTTCGAGCGCTTCCGTGCGCTGGAAGCGCAGGCGCGCGCGCGCGGCGCCGGCGTCGTCGCGCTGTGCGCCGGCGCTGTCGGCGAACAGCAGGAGCACTTCGACACGCTGCAGCGCTTCGGCCGCTACCCGTACCGCAACCTGGCGCTCGGCCGCAGCTCGACGCCGGAGGAACTGGCGTACCTGGCGAGCCGGGGATGACCGCCGACGACGCGCTCGCCATCCTTCGGGGCGTGCCGCCTTTCGACCGCCTGCCCGCCGACGCGCTGGAGCGGCTGGCCGCCGGCATCACCGAGGCCAAGGCAGTGCCGGGACAGGCCATCGTCCGCGAGGGTGATGCCGGCGACCGCATGTACTTCGTGGCCAGCGGCTCGGTGCAGGTGCTGGGCCGGTCCTTCGACGGTTCGGAGATCGTGCTGGCGCGGCTGGAGCCCGGGGCCTACTTCGGCGAGCAGGCGCTGCTGGCCGGCGGCGCCGCGCGGCGCAACGCCACCGTGCGCGCATTGACGCACGCCCGGCTGCTGGTGCTGACGCGCGACGGCCTGCTGTCGGTCCTCGAGCCCGGCAGCGCGTTCGCGCAGCATCTGCAGGGCACCGCCCGCGGGTACGACGAACTGCGTGCCGGCCGCCTGCGCGAGGGCGTTCTGCGCAAGCTCGGCGGGGCCGAGAGTTACCGTGTCGAGATCTTCGCTCCCGGCGCGGTCGTGTTCCGGCAAGGCGACCCGCCCGACCGGCTGTACCTGGTGCTGGAGGGCCGTGCACGCGTCAGCAGCCAGGACGCCGCCGGCGTCGAGACCGACCTGACCGAGTTGCTGCCGGGACAGATGTTCGGCGAGCTCGCGATCCTTCGCGACCAGCCGCGCACGGCCTCGGTGCGGGCCTCTGGCGAACTGAAGGTCGCGAGCCTGGACGCGACATGGTTCCGTGGCCACCTGGCGGACAGCCCGCAACTGCAGTCGATCATGCAGTCCCTCGACGGCATGTACATGCTGCCACGCCGCGGGCTGCTGATGCTGCAGACCGGGCAGCTCGCGTCGCAGCCGACGCTGACGGCCATCCACGACCTGCCGGACGGCCGCCGTGTTGCCAGCACGCGGCTGGTCGGCCGGCAGACCTTCACGTCGCGCGTGGTCGACGCGCCCGAGCCTGACTTCAGCGCGCGCTTCGAGGACCCCGACACCGGGGCGGTGCGCGAGATCCACCTCGTCGACGGCGTGCCGGTGGAGCTGGAGTCCTCCGGCGAGTGGCTGGGGCTCGGCGAGGCCTTCGAATGGCTGCTCGACGCGCGCCGCCTGGACGACGCGCAACTCGCGCGCTTCGAGGCCTGCGGTAGCTTCGACAGCGCCGACGACCGGGGCAGCGGCGGGCGCAGGCGTGGCGGCGTGGTCTGCGCCTGCGCCGGCGCCTCGGTCGACGACATCCAGCGTGCCATCGACAGTGGCTGCCACACCGCCGAGCAGGTGGCGCAGCGCACACGGGCGACGCTGGTCTGCGGTGGCTGCATGCCGACGGTCCGCGAGATGCTGGGCATGGCCGACTGGACGCCGGCGCGCTGCACGTCGATCGTCGCGCTCGGCGAGCGGGTGCGCGCCTTCCGCCTGCAGCCACTGGGCCGCGCCGTCGCCCCGTTCCACCCGGGCCAGCACCTCGTGGTGCAGGGCCGCATCGGCGAGCACTGGGTGCAGCGGGCCTACACGATCTCGAGCGCGCCAGGCACCGGCGACGGGTACGAGATCACGGTGCAGCGCGAGCCCGACGGCGTCTTCTCGCGCTGGCTGTTCGAGCACGGCCCGGGCGACACGCTGCTGCGCATTTCGCCGCCCGGCGGTAGCTACCACCTGCCGGCTGAGGGTCCGATCGACGCGGTGTGCCTGGTCGGCGGCATCGGCATCACGCCGGCGCTGTCGATGGCGCGAGCGCTGGCGCACGCGCCAGGCCGCGGGCGGCTGCACATCGAGCATTCGGTCTCCGAGTTGGCACAGGCGGTCGCGCTCGACGAGTTGCGCGAGCTCGCCGCGCGCCACCCGCACATCACTTTCCAGGTGTGTGCGACGCGCACACAGGGCCGGCGTGGAGCCGCCGAGGTGCTGGCCCTCGCGCGGGCCCGCCCCGCGGCGACGTTCTACCTGTGCGGCAGCGTCGGCTACATGGCGGCAATGGCTGCGCACCTGGCCGCCGCAGGCGTGGCGGCGGACCGGATCCGCCAGGAGCACTTCCGCGTGGCGGGCGAACAGCTCGCCCCCGAGATGCCTACTTGACAGCACTGGCGGACGCGGCCAGCCTACCGACATCCGGTCCGGCCCCACGGGGCGGACAGCGCCGTACATCCCCATGAGGACGACGTCACCGCCATGCCCGACTTCGACATCCTGAGCGACTCGTTTTTCGACGATCCTTACCCGACCTTCGCTGAGATGCGCCGCGACGCGCCGTGTTACTACGACACGCGGCTGGAGGCGCACATCCTCACGCGCTACCGCGACGTCGAGCGTGCGCTGGGCGGCGAGGAGTTCTCCGCCGAACGCGTGGACCAATGGGGCAAGGGCGCGCCCGACCAGGTGCAGGACGAGCTGGCCTTCTTCACGCGCGAGCTCAAGCGCTGGATCCCGTTCAACGACCCGCCGATCCACACCCGCCTGCGCACCCGGCTGGGCGCGTCTTTCGGGCCGCACAACCTGCCGCGCATCGAGCAGCTGGCGCGCAGCGCGGTCGCCGAGGGCCTGGACCAGCTCGACGCCGCGGGCGAGATCGACCTGATCCGCGACTTCGCGTTCCCGGTGCCCTCGCGCATCCTGGCCGCGCTGATGGGCATACCGGCCGCGGACATCGGCCTCTTCAAGCAGTGGACGGTGGAGATCTTCACCCTCATCGGCGCCGGCGTGGCGACGGAGGAGGCCGTGCGCACCGGCCACCACGGCATCGGCGCGATGCGCGACTACTGCCGTGCGCTGATCGACGAACGGCGCGCGCGGCCGCAGGACGACGTCGTCAGCGCGCTGATCGCCAACGGCACGCCCGACGACCCGGTGACCGACGACGACGTGGCCGGCATGGTGATGACGATGATCGCCGCCGGCCACGAGACCACGACCTACCTGATCGGCAACGCAGTCCATGCCGTGATGGGCGACGCCCGCAGCCGCGAGATGGTGCTGAGCCCGGGTCTCGGCATCGAGGCGGTGGAGGAGTTCGCGCGCTACGACGGCGCGGTGTTCAGCATCATCCGCCGCGCGCGCACCGATCTCACGATCAATGGAGAGCTGGTGCCGCAGGGGGCGCCGGTGTTCTGCATGCTCCACAGCGCCAACCGCGACCCGCGCGTCAACCGCGAGCCCGACCGGCTGGACCTGGCGCGGGCCAAGGTCACGCATGTGGGCTTCGGCGCGGGCATCCACAAGTGCATCGGCTCGCTGATGGCGCGCACCGTGGTGCGCGAGGCGGTGCAAGGCTTCTTCGAGCGTTTCCCCGCCGCGCAGCCGGCCGGCGACGTCACCTGGATACGCAACCTGGGCCTTCGCGGCATGGCCACGTTCCCGGTGCGGCTGGGAGCCGCCTGACGGCGGGCCGCGCATCTCGCTCCACACCGCGTCAACTGAAGGCTGGAAGGAATGGACATGCAGGGATCTGAAGCAGTCGCGCACTGGCGCGGCGTCGTCGCGCACGCCACCGACGGGGCGGCGGCGCGGTCCGAGCTCTCGGAGAGTGAGGAGCGCCGCATCCCTGCGATCCTGTACCCGACGACGCTGCTCGAGGTGCAGGAGATCGTCAACGAGGCGCGAGCGCGCGGCACTCCGCTGTACCCCGTCAGCACCGGCATGAACTGGGGCCTGGGCTCGCGGCATCCGGTGCGCGACGACTGCGTGCTCGTCGACCTGCGCCGGCTCGACCGCATCCGCGAGGTCGACCTGGCGCACGGCTACGCGGTCATCGAGGCCGGCGTCTCGCAGCATGCCCTGGCGCAGCGCCTCGAGGGCACCCCTTGGATGGTCAACGTGACCACCTCGTGCAAGGACTCGAGCCTGCTGGGCAATGCGATGGACCGCGGCGAGGGCTGCATCCGGCCGCGGCGCGACGACCTGCTCGGCTTGGAACTGGTGCTGGGCGACGGCTCGGTGCTGCACACCGGCGGCGTCGGGCAGGGCGCGGCGCGCAAGTACTACGGCCTCGGCACCGGGCCGGACGCGTCGGGCCTGTTCCTGCAGTCCAGCCTCGGCATCGCCACCGCCGGCGCCATCGCCTTCATCTCCCGGCCCGAGCGCATCGACTACGCGTTTGCGAGCTTCCAGCGCGCCGGCCTGGCCGAGGTCGTCGACACCGTGCTGGCGCTGCGCCGCGACCGCCTGATGGACACGACCTTCCGACTCAGCGAACTGCCTGTGGAGCCCGGTGGCGCCGGCCCTGCGCCGGACTTCACATTGCTCGGGCCGCTGCTGGGCCGGCGCGCCGCGGTCGACGCCACCGAGGCCGTGCTGCGCGAGGAGTTCGGGCGCTTGCCGAGCTTTCGCTCATTCGAGTGCGGCCCGGTCGCGGACATGGCGCTGACGCACCCGCTGTACCAGCGCACCCAGTTCTTCCGCGGCATCCCGTCGTGCGACATGCTGCGCGCGCGCTTCCGCGTCGACGACTGCGATCTGGACGGCCGCAGCGAGAGCGGCTGGACGGTGGTCGCCACCGTGCTGCCGCTGGAAGGCCACGCCGTGCAGACGGCGCTGGACGTGGTCACGCGGGTCGTCGACGTCGAGGGGCTGACCTGCCGGCTCGAGGTCAGCGCTGTGTCCGCCACCACCATACTGCTGATGACGGCGATCTGGTTCCCGCGTGATACCGACGGCATCGCGCGCATGCGCCGCACGCAGGGGGCGCTGCGCGCGCAGTTCCGCGCGGCGGGCTTCCACCCGGCGCGCGACGGCGTCGACGCCGTGCGCGACGAGGGCCCGGCCGGCGGCGCGTTGGGGCGCATCAAGGTGGCGCTGGACCCTGCCGGCATCCTGTCGCCTGGTCGCTACCTCTGACAGCCGTCGCCGTTGTCGCCCAAGGCGCTGTGGCGTCCCGACGGACTGCGGTGGCAAGCGGGGTGGGTGCGCGCCAGGCGGTGCCCATCTTTGCGGGGTTCACCCAACCAAGTCGGCTCGCTGCTGATGTCCGTTGTCAGGCCAGGGCGTACCGCCATCGGTGGCGCATGCAGGCACGGTATCCTGGTGGCGTACGCCGATCGGTACCGTTGGGGCCTCGTTAGGGTGACCGCCTCGCGGTTGTCGAGGCGGGGTTGTCGACGAGATGCCAGGACGCAGCCCGCCGCCACCGCCAGCTGATGGCCGGGAGCCGCCCGCGAGGCGACGTCGCCCAGTGAATGCTGCCCTTCTCCTTGCCGTCATTGAGATTCGAAGGGTTGGTCTGCGCCGCATTGCTGTCGACCCGCTGTACGGAGGGAGGCCCGGCACCCGACCCATCAGCGCCAGTTGGCCGCTGACCCGAAGCGCTGGACCAGCGTGACTGCGCCGCCGCGGCCCTCGTGACCCTTGCCGCGGCGGGTTCATGCTGGGCCGCCCGCCGTGCGCATGGCCTGCGCCCCCGCCGGCCTCGTCCTCACAGTGGCATCGGTGTGCCACGTGCGGGGTCAGCGCCGTCCTTCGAGGTCTTTGCACGCCTGCGGCGTTGGAAGGAGGAGCCGCCGCGATCACGGCCGGCCCGTGATCACGCCTCCAAGTACCGCCCAGCCAGCTCATCCAGCGCAGCGACACTCAACCCCAAGCGTCCCCGCAGGTACATCTCGATGCCGCCGGGGTCGGTTTCCACGGCGTGCAGCGCGGCACCCAGGAAGCCCTGCTGCACGCGCCATAGCACCGCCAGTGCCTCGTCCGAGATGCCGTGCTGATTCCGGGTGCGGCGGATGTGTGCGAAGGGCTATAGGACCGGGAGCCGGTTGCTGCCCGTAAGGCGATGTGCGCCAAACAAGAGGCGGGCCCAGCTTCCGGCCGTGACTTCAGCACGGCGGCGAGCCCAGCCCTATGGACCTCTCAGCAGCGCAGGTCGCGGGTTTACCCTAAGATCCACCTTTGTTCACTGGGAAAGGAGTCACCAATGCCCGCTGAACTTCGCTCGTCGCACCTGCTTCGGTCAGTCCGATTCAATGGCGCGGCCGCATTTGAGGCCAATCGTTCGGTCGTGTCTGCCGGCGCAGCCTTGCCGTTCGACGCGCTCCGCTTCGCCTACGCGTCGGCCGTTCAGACCGGTCTGGTGAGGCGCTCGATGCTCGCCTCGCGTGATGTCGAATTGCAGTTGAGCGCGCTCGAGAAGATCTTGCTGGGACCGTTCGCGCGCACGACCTAGGACTCATTCGGCACTATTGACCATGGCTGTCGGCGCCGGTGTAGATCCGTCTCTATTCGCTGGCGAGGTGTCGGTCTTGCATTGAGCGGGCCGAGACGATGAAGTGCAGATGGCCCCGTGAGGGCCATCTGCTTGTTCGTGACGGCGGCCGGCGATGGCTGTTCAGAACGGCTCGTCGGGATCGAGCTCGGGCGGCTGCCCATCAGGCACGAGTTGCTCACGCCAGGCCTGCTGCACCTGCGGTCCATACGAGTTCCACAGCGCCTGAC
>CAVQWK010000050.1:0-67180 GCA_963717575.1 uncultured beta proteobacterium
GGACCTGCAAACCTACCTGCCCGTGATCCTGTTCATCCTGGTCGGCGTGGCGGTCGGTGTGCTGCCGCAGGTGTCGGCTTCGTCTTCGGCCCCAACCGTCCCGACGTCGAGAAGAACAGCCCCTACGAGTGCGGCTTCGAGGCCTTCGAGGACGCGCGCATGAAGTTCGACGTGCGCTACTACCTGGTGGCCATCCTGTTCATCCTGTTCGACCTGGAAATCGCCTTTCTCTTTCCATGGGCCGTGGCGCTGCGCGACATCGGGGCGTCAGGCTTCTGGGCCATGATGGTCTTCCTGGCCATCCTCGTGGTCGGCTTCGTCTACGAATGGAAGAAGGGCGCCCTCGACTGGGAGTGAGCCGAGAGTAGCACCATGGGCATCGAAGGCGTACTGAAGGAAGGCTTCGTCACCACCTCGGTGGACAAGCTGATCAACTGGTCGAAGACCGGCTCGCTGTGGCCGATGACCTTCGGCCTGGCCTGCTGCGCCGTGGAGATGATGCATGCCGGCGCCGCGCGCTACGACATCGACCGTTTCGGCATGCTCTTCCGCCCCAGCCCGCGCCAGAGCGACCTGATGATCGTCGCCGGCACGCTGTGCAACAAGATGGCGCCGGCGCTGCGCAAGGTCTACGACCAGATGGCCGAGCCGCGCTGGGTGCTGAGCATGGGCTCGTGCGCCAACGGCGGCGGCTACTACCACTACAGCTACTCGGTGGTGCGCGGCTGCGACCGCATCGTGCCGGTGGACGTCTACGTGCCGGGCTGCCCGCCCACGGCCGAGGCGCTGCTGTACGGCATCCTGCAGCTGCAGGCCAAGATCCGGCGCGAGAACACCATCGCGCGCTGAGCCGCGATCCGCACCATGACGCCCGAACGCTCGACACCCTGCAGGCCGCGCTCCAGGCAACTGCCGACGCCCTCGGCGACAGGCATCAAGGCACGCTGGTGCGCGACCGCGGCGAGATCACCGTCACCGTGCCCGCCGCCGCCTACCTCGACGTGCCGCGCGCACGCTGCGCGACGACGCCACGCTGCGGTTCGAGCAGCTGATCGACCTGTGCGGCGTCGACTACTCCGACTACAAGAACCAGCCCTGGGACGGCCCGCGCTTCTGCGTCGTGCTCGCACCTGCTGTCGGTCAGCACAACTGGCGCGTGCGGCTGAAGGTCTTCGCGCCCGACGACGACGTGCCGGCGGTGGCCTCGGTCAACGAGATCTGGGCCTCGGCCAACTGGTTCGAGCGCGAGGCCTTCGACCTCTTCGGCATCATCTTCGAGGGCCACCTCGACCTGCGCCGCATCCTCACCGACTACGGCTTCATCGGCCACCCGATGCGCAAGGACTTCCCGACCACCGGCCACGTCGAGATGCGCTACGACCCCGAGAAGAAGCGCGTGATCTACCAGCCGGTGACGATCGAGCCGCGCGAGATCATGCCGCGCGTGGTGCGTGAAGACAACTACGGCGGCCTCGCACTGACCATGGCCGAAATCAAGAACTACACGCTCAACTTCGGGCCCCAGCACCCGGCGGCGCACGGCGTGCTGCGCCTGGTGCTGGAACTCGACGGCGAGGTCATCCAGCGCGCCGACCCGCACATCGGCCTGCTGCACCGCGCCACCGAGAAGCTGGCCGAGAGCAAGACCTTCATCCAGGCGCTGCCCTACATGGACCGGCTGGACTACGTGTCGATGATGTGCAACGAGCACGCCTACTGCCTGGCCATCGAGAAGCTGCTGGGCGTGGACGTGCCCGAGCGCGCGCAGTACATCCGCGTCATGTTCAGCGAGATCACGCGGCTGCTCAACCACCTGCTGTGGCTGGGCGCGCACGGGCTGGACTGCGGTGCGATGAACATCTTCATCTACTGCTTCCGCGAGCGCGAAGACCTGTTCGACATGTACGAGGCGGTGAGCGGCGCGCGCATGCACGCGGCCTACTTCCGCCCGGGCGGCGTCTACCGCGACCTGCCGGATTCGATGCCGCAGTACAAGGTCAGCCGCATCAAGAACGAGAAGGCGATCAAGGCGCTGAACGACAACCGCTCGGGCACGCTGCTCGACTTCATCGACGACTTCACCAAGCGCTTCCCGAAGCTACGTCGACGAATACGAGACGCTGCTCACCGACAACCGCATCTGGAAGCAGCGCACGGTGGGCATCGGCGTCGTCACGCCCGAGCGCGCGCTGAACCTCGGCTTCACCGGCCCCATGCTGCGCGGCTCGGGCATCGCCTGGGACCTGCGCAAGACGCAGCCCTACGACGTCTACGACCGCATGGACTTCGACGTGCCGGTGGGCGTCGAACGGCGACACCTACGACCGCTACCTGGTGCGCGTCGAGGAGATGCGCCAGAGCAACCGCATCATCCAGCAGTGCGTCGCACTGGCTGCGCGCCAACCCGGGCCCGGTGATCACCGACAACCACAAGGTGGCGCCGCCTTCGCGCGTGGACATGAAGTCCAACATGGAAGAGCTGATCCACCACTTCAAGCTCTTCACCGAAGGCATGCACGTGCCCGAGGGCGAGGCCTACGCGGCGGTCGAGCACCCCAAGGGCGAGTTCGGCATCTACCTGGTGAGCGACGGCGCCAACAAGCCCTACCGGCTGAAGATCCGCGCCGCCGGGCTTCGCGCACCTGGCCGCGCTGGACGAGATGGCGCGCGGCCACATGATCGCCGACGCGGTGGCGATCATCGGCACCATGGACATCGTGTTCGGCGAGATCGACAGATGACGATCGAAGCTTCTCAGCGAGCAGCACGCTGGCGCGCGCTTCGCGCAAGCGAGGTGGCCAAGTACCCCGCCGACCAGAAGCAGTCGGCCGTGATGGCCTGCCTGGCCATCGTGCAGCACGAGCAGGGCCATGTCTCGCCCGAGGCCGAGGACGGCATCGCCGCCTACCTGGGCATGGCGCCGATCGCGGTGCACGAGGTCACGACCTTCTACAACATGTACAACCAGCAGCCGGTGGGCGCGCTACAAGCTCAACGTCTGCACCAACCTGCCGTGCCAGCTGCGCGACGGCGACAAGGCGCTGGAGCACCTGTGCCAGCAAGCTCGGCGTCGAGCCCTACGGCACCACCGCCGACGGCCGCTTCACCGTGCAGCCCAGCGAGTGCCTGGGCGCCTGCGCCGACGCGCCGGTGATGCTGGTCAACGACCGCCAGATGCTCAGCTTCATGAGCCACGAGCGCCTGGACGAACTGGTCGAGACCTGCTGAAGGCGCAGGCCCGAGTGACCAGCGCATGCTCGACCTGTCCAAGTTCCAGGCCACGGGCGCGGAGACCTGCTTCCACGGCCGCCACATCAACCCGCAGATCTACGCCGGGCTGGACGGCCGCAACTGGCGGCTGGCCGACTACGTGGCGCGCGGCGGCTACTCGGCGCTGAAGAAGATCCTGGGCGTCGACCAGCCGACGGCGGCGGCGGCATGACGCCCGACCAGGTGATCGCCGAGGTCAAGCTCAGCGCGCTGCGCGGCCGCGGCGGCGCGGGCTTCCCCACCGGCCTGAAGTGGAGCTTCATGCCGCGCCAGTTCCCGGGCGCCGAAGTACCTGGTCTGCAACTCCGACGAAGGCGAGCCCGGCACCTGCAAGGACCGCGACATCCTGGCCTACAACCCGCACATCGTCATCGAAGGCATGGCCATCGCCGCCTACGCGATGGGCGTGAAGACCGGCTACAACTACATCCACGGCGAGATCTTCGAGGTCTACGAGCGCTTCGAGGAGGCGCTGGAAGAGGCGCGCGCCGCCGGCTTCCTGGGCGACCACATCCTGGGCAGCGAACTTCAGCTTCCAGCTGCACGCCTTCCACGGCTTCGGCGCCTACATCTGCGGCGAAGAGACGGCGCTGCTCGAATCGCTGGAAGGCAAGAAGGGCCAGCCGCGCTTCAAGCCGCCGTTCCCGGCCAGCTTCGGCCTCTACGGCAAGCCGACCACGATCAACAACACCGAGACCTTCGCCGCGGTGCCGTGGATCATCAACCACGGCGGCCAGGCCTACCTGGAATGCGGCAAGCCCAACAACGGCGGCACCAAGATCTTCAGCGTGGTCGGCGACGTCGAGCGGCCGGGCAACTTCGAGATCCCGCTGGGCACGCCGTTCGCCAAGCTGCTGGAACTGGCCGGCGGCGTGAAGGGCGGCCGCGCGCTGAAGGCGGTGATCCCCGGCGGCTCGTCGGCGCCGGTGCTGCCGGCCAGGATCATGATGGACCTGACGATGGACTACGACGCCATCGCCAAGGCCGGCTCGATGCTCGGGCTCGGGCGCCGTCATCGTGATGGACGAGACGCGCTGCATGGTCAGGAGCCTGCTGCGCCTGAGCTACTTCTACCAGCACGAGAGCTGCGGCCAGTGCACGCCCTGCCGCGAAGGCACGGGCTGGCTGTGGCGCCTGGTCGACCGCATCGAGCACGGCAAGGGCCGCCCCGAAGACCTGGACCTGCTGGACTCGGTGGCCGACAACATCAAGGGCCGCACCATCTGCGCCCTGGGCGACGCGGCGGCGATGCCGGTGCAGGGCATGCTCAAGCACTTCCGCGACGAGTTCGCGTACCACGTCGAACACAAGACCTGCGTCGGTCCCGACGCTCAGGTCCTCGCTGCCCCCGAGGGGGCTGGCCTTCTGGGCGGCCCGGCGGAAGGCCGGTCCCGAGTGAGCCATGATCGAAATCGAACTCGACGGCAAGAAGGTCAGCGTCGCCGAAGGCAGCATGGTGATGCACGCCGCCGACGCGGCCGGCAGCTACATCCCGCACTTCTGCTACCACAAGAAGCTCAGCATCGCGGCCAACTGCCGCATGTGCCTGGTCGACATCGAGAAGATGCCCAAGCCCATGCCGGCCTGCGCCACGCCGGCGACCAACGGCATGGTGGTGCGCACCAAGAGCGACAAGGCGGTCAAGGCGCAGCAGTCGGTGATGGAGTTCCTGCTCATCAACCACCCGCTGGACTGCCCCATCTGCGACCAGGGCGGCGAGTGCCAGCTGCAGGACCTGGCGGTGGGCTACGGCGGCAGCGCCGGCCGCTACACCGAAGAAAAGCGCGTCGTCTTCCACAAGGACGTCGGGCCCGCTCGATCAGCATGGAAGAGATGAGCCGCTGCATCCACTGCACGCGCTGCGTGCGCTTCGGCCAGGAAGTGGCCGGGGTGATGGAGCTCGGCATGATCCACCGCGGCGAGCACAGCGAGATCACCACCGTGGCCGGCCGCACCATCGACAGCGAGCTGTCGGGCAACATGATCGACATC
This sequence comes from uncultured beta proteobacterium, assembly GCA_963717575.1. Lineage (GTDB taxonomy): Bacteria > Pseudomonadota > Gammaproteobacteria > Burkholderiales > Burkholderiaceae_C > Rubrivivax. The sequence goes on from CAVQWK010000050.1 coordinate 5,263, forward strand.
TGCCCGGTCGGCGCGCTCACCAGCAAGCCCTTCCGCTACAGCGCCCGCACCTGGGAACTGTCGCGCCGCAAGAGCGTGAGCCCGCACGACAGCGTCGGCGCCAACCTCGTCGTGCAGGTCAAGGCCGAACAAGGTGATGCGCGTGGTGCCGCTGGAGAACGAGGACGTCAACGAGTGCTGGATCGCCGACCGCGACCGCTTCAGCTACGAGGCGCTGAACAGCGAGTCGCGGCTGACGCAGCCGATGATCAAGCAGGGCGGCGCAGTGGCAGGCGGTGGACTGGAACACCGCGCTGGGCTACGTGGCCGACGGCCTGAAGCGCGTGCAAGGCCGAGTTCGGCGCGCGCCGGCATCGGCGCCGTCGGGCACGCCTCGTCGACCGTCGAGGAACTGCACCTGCTGGCCAAGCTGGTGCGCGGCCTGGGCAGCGAGAGCATCGACCACCGCACCGCGCCACGCCGACTTCGCCAACGCGGCGCCGGCCGGCCACGCGCGCTGGCTGGGCACTGCCGATCGCTGCGCTGTCGCAGCTGGACCGCGCCTTCGTCATCGGCTCCTTCCTGCGCAAGGACCACCCGCTGCTGGCGCAGCGCCTGCGCCAGGCCGCGCGCCACGGCGCGCGGGTGATGAGCCTGCACGCGGTGCACGACGACTGGGCGATGCCGGTGGCCGCCACGCTGACCGCCGCGCCCGCGGCCTGGCCGGCGCAGCTGGCCGACGTGGCCGCCGCGGTGGCCCGGCCGCGCGGCGTGCCGGCGCCGCTGCCGGCCGAGCCCGGAGCCGATGCGCAGGCCGTCGCCGCCGCCGCTGCTGTCCGGCGAGCGCAAGGCGATCCTGCTGGGCAACGCGGCGGCGCAGCACCCGCAGGCGTCGCAGCTGCTGGCGCTGGCGCACTGGATCGGCCGAGCACACCGGCGCCAGCGTCGGCTACCTCGGCGAAGCCGGCAACGGCGTCGGGCGCGCAGCTCGTCGGCGCGCTGCCCGGCCCGGGCGGCCTGAACGCCGGCCAGATGCTGACGCAGCCGATGAAGGCGCTGCTGCTGCTGAACACCGAGCCCGTGCTCGACGGCGCCGACGCGGCCGCCGCGCGCCAGGCGCTGGCCGGTTCGGGCCTGGTCGTGGCGCTGACGCCGTTCAAGGACGCGGCGGCCGACGTCGCCGACGTGATGCTGCCGATCGCCCCGTTCACCGAGACCGCCGGCACCTTCGTCAACGCCGAAGGCCGCGTGCAGAGCTTCCACGGCGTCGTCAAGCCGCTGGGCGACACGCGCCCGGCCTGGAAGGTGCTGCGCGTGCTGGGCAACCTGCTCGGCCTGCGCCGGCTTCGAACTACGAGACCGTCGAAGACGTGCGCGCCGAGGCGCTGGGCGACCTGGCGGCGCTGGCCGTCGCGCCTGGACAACCGGCGCCGGTGCCGCCGCGCTGCCGTCGTGCCGGCCGCCGGCGGCGGCCTGCAGCGCGTGGCCGACGTGCCGATCTACGCCGTCGACTCGCTGGTGCGCCGCGCCGCCTCGCTGCAGCTCACCGCCGACGCACGCGCGCCGGTGGTCGGCCTGCCTTCGGCGCTGTGGCGGCAACTGGGCATGGCGCCGGGCGGCCAGGTGCTGGTGACGCAGGGCAGCGGCGCCGTCGTGCTGCCCGCGCGCGAGGACGAGCTCGCTGGCCGACGGCGCGGTGCGCATCGCCGCCGGCCACCCGGCCACCGCGGCGCTGGGTGCGATGTTCGGCGCGCGTCAGCCGTCGAGAAGGTCTGAGCGCCATGTTCGACAGCCCTGCATCAGATTCGGCAACGACGCCCTCGGCCCCACGCTCTGGCTGGTGCTGTGGAGCCTGGTCAAGATCGTCGCGGTGGTGCTGCCGCTGATGATCTGCGTCGCCTACCTGACGCTGTGGGAGCGCAAGGGCATCGGCTACACGCAGATCCGCCTCGGCCCCAACCGCGTCGGCCCCGGCGGCCTGCTGCAGCCCATCGCCGACGCGGTGAAGCTGATCTTCAAGGAGATCATCCGCCCCACCGCGCGCCAGCAAGGGCCTGTTCTTCCTGGGCCCGGTGATGACCATCATGCCGGCGCTGGCGGCCTGGGCGGTGGTGCCCTTCGGCCCCGAGGCGGTGCTGGCCAACGTCAACGCCGGCCTGCTGTTCCTGATGGCGATCACCTCGCTCGAGGTCTACGGCGTCATCATCGCCGGCTGGGCGAGCAACTCGAAGTACGCCTTCCTGGGTGCGCTGCGCGCCTCGGCGCAGATGGTCAGCTACGAGATCGCGATGGGCTTCTGCCTCGTGGTGGTGCTGATGGTGTCGGCGACCATGAACATGACCGAGATCGTCATGCTGCAGGGCAAGGGGCATCTTCGCCGACATGGGCCTGGGCGTGCTGTCGTGGAACTGGCTGCCGCTGCTGCCGATCTTCGTCGTCTTCTTCATCGCCGGGCCTGGCCGAGACCAACCGCCACCCCTTCGACGTCGTGGAAGGCGAATCGAAATCGTCGCCGGCCACATGATCGAGTACTCGGGCATGTCGTTCGCGATGTTCTTCCTGGCCGAGTACGCCAACATGATCCTGGTCAGCACGCTCACGCGTGCTGCTGTTCCTGGGCGGCTGGCTGCCGCCGTTCGGCTTCCTCGACTTCATCCCCGGCTGGATCTGGCTCGCGATCAAGGTCTTCGTGGTCGTCACGATGTTCCTGTGGGTGCGCGCCACCTTCCCGCGCTTCCGCTACGACCAGATCATGCGCCTGGGCTGGAAGATCTTCATCCCGGTGACGCTGGTCTGGCTCGTCGTGGTGGGCCTGTGGATCCAGTCGCCGTTCAACATCTGGAAGTGAGGGCCAGCCGATGTCGACCTTCACCGCCGTCAAGGATGTCTTCTCCAGCTTCCTGCTGGCCGAGCTGTTCAAGGGCATGGCGCTCACCGGCCGCCACTTCCTGTCCAAGAACATCACGATCCAGTTCCCGGAAGAGAAGACGCCGCTGTCCCGCGCTTCCGCGGCCTGCACGCGCTGCGCCGCTACGAGAACGGCGAGGAGCGCTGCATCGCCTGCAAGCTGTGCGAAGCGGTGTGCCCGGCGATGGCCATCACGATCGAGAGCGACGTGCGCGCCGACGGCAGCCGCCGCACCACGCGCTACGACATCGACCTCACCAAGTGCATCTTCTGCGGCTTCTGCGAGGAGAGCTGCCCGGTCGACTCCATCGTCGAGACGCATCACTTCGAATACCACGGCGAGAAGCGCGGCGACCTCTACTTCACCAAGGACATGCTGCTCGCCGTGGGCGACCGCTACGAGAAAGAGATCGCCGCCAACCGCGAGGCCGACGCCAGATACCGCTGAACCAGGGTCCGCTGCCGGCTCCCGCAGGCGCACCCGAGACACATGGACACGATCACCGCCCTCTTCTACGTCTTCTCGACGGTGCTGCTGTTCGCCGCGTTCCGCGTCATCACGGCGCGCAGCACGGTGCATGCGGTGCTGTTCCTGGTGCTCGCGTTCTTCAGCGCCTCGTGCCTGTGGATGCTGCTGAGCGCCGAGTTCCTGGCCATCACGCTGGTGCTGGTCTACGTGGGCGCGGTGATGGTGCTGTTCCTGTTCGTCGTGATGATGCTCGACATCAACGCCGACAGCTTCCGCGAGGGCTTCTGGAAGCACCTGCCGCTGGCCGGCCTGGTGGGCGCGGTGATCGCGCTGGAGATGGCGCTGGTGCTGATGCGCGGCTTCCAGCTCCAGGCGCCTGCCGCCGGGCGCGCGCGCGCTGGAGATGGGCAACACCAAGCTGCTGGGCATCGAGATCTACACCGAGTACCTGTACCCGCTGCAGCTGGCGGCGGTGCTGCTGCTGGTGGCCATCATCGCGGCCATCGCGCTGACGCTGCGCGGGCGCAAGGACAGCCGGCACATGGACCCGTCGCAGCAGGTGCGGGTGAAGAAGGCCGACCGCGTGCGCCTGGTGAAGATGGCGCCGGTGGTCGAGGCGCCGTCGGCGCCCGAAGCCGGAACGGGGGCGCGGCATGAGCCTCGGCCCCATCACGCTCGGCCACTACCTGTCGCTGGGCGGCATCCTGTTCGCGCTGTCGGTGATCGGCATCTTCCTGAACCGCCGCAACCTGATCGTGCTGCTGATGGCCATCGAGCTGATGCTGCTGGCCGTCAACCTGAATTTCGTCGCCTTCTCGCACTACCTGCCGCTGGAGGCCGACCGCATGGCCGGGCCAGGTCTTCGTCTTCTTCATCCTCACCGTGGCGGCGGCCGAGTCGGCCATCGGCCTGGCGATCCTGGTCGTGCTGTTCCGCAACCGGGCTTCGATCAAGGTCGAGGAACTCGACGAACTGAAGGGCTGAGCCCGGACATGGCTGCCACGATCTCCCAAGGGCTGCTGCTCACCGTGCCGCTGGCGCCGCTGGCCGGCGCGCTCATCGCCGGCCTGGCCGGCAAGTGGGTCGGCCGCCGCGGCGCGCACTTCTTCACCATCCTGGGCGTCTTCATCGCCTTCGTCTGCTCGGCCATGGTGCTGTCGCAGGTGGCGGCCGGCGCCCGCTTCAACGCCACCGTCTACGAGTGGATGGTGCTGGGCAAGCTGGTGATGGAAGTCGGCTTCCTGGTCGACGGCCTCACCGCGATGATGATGGTGGTGGTGACCTTCGTCTCGCTGATGGTGCACGTCTACACCATCGGCTACATGGACGGCGACCCGGGCTACCAGCGCTTCTTCTCGCTACATCTCGCTGTTCACCTTCAGCATGCTGATGCTGGTGATGAGCAACAACTTCCTGCAGCTGTTCTTCGGCTGGGAAGCGGTGGGCCTGGTGAGCTACCTGCTGATCGGCTTCTGGTTCAAGAAGCCGACGGCGATCTTCGCCAACATGAAGGCCTTCATCGTCAACCGCGTCGGCGACTTCGGCTTCATCCTCGGCATCGGCCTCGTCGTCGCCTACGGCGGCACGCTGAACTACGCCGAAGCCTTCGCCAAGGCGCCGGAACTGGCCAAGCTCACGTTCCCGGGCACCGACTGGATGCTGATCACGGTGGCCTGCATCTGCCTGTTCATCGGCGCCATGGGCAAGAGTGCGCAGTTTCCGCTGCACGTCTGGCTGCCCGACTCGATGGAAGGCCCGACGCCGATCTCGGCGCTGATCCACGCCGCGACCATGGTCACGGCCGGCATCTTCATGGTGGCGCGCATGTCGCCGCTGTTCGAGCTGTCCGACACCGCGCTCAACTTCGTCATGGTCATCGGTGCCATCACGGCCCTGTTCATGGGCTTCCTGGGCATCATCCAGAACGACATCAAGCGCGTGGTGGCCTACTCCACGCTCAGCCAGCTCGGCTACATGACGGTGGCGCTCGGCGCCAGCGCGTATTCGGTGGCGGTGTTCCACCTCATGACGCACGCCTTCTTCAAGGCGCTGCTGTTCCTGGCCGCGGGCTCGGTGATCATCGGCATGCACCATGACCAGGACATCCGCAACATGGGTGGGCTGCGCAAGCACATGCCCATCACCTGGATCACGGCGCTGCTGGGCTCGCTGGCGCTCATCGGCACGCCGCTGTTCGCGGGCTTCTACAGCAAGGACAGCATCATCCTGGCGGTCGAGGCCAGCCACCTGCCGGCCACGCCCTTCGCCCTCTTCGCGGTGGTGGCCGGCGTCTTCGTGACGGCGTTCTATTCGTTCCGCATGTACTTCCTGGTCTTCCACGGCGAGGAGCGCTTCCACCACAAGCCGCACCCGCCGGAAGACGACCACGCCCACGACGACCACGGCGCTCATGACGGTGGGGACCACGACGCCTCGCCGCACGAGTCGCCCTGGGTCGTCACCGCGCCGCTGATCCTGCTGGCCGTGCCTTCGGTGGTGATCGGCTTCCTCGCCATCCAGCCCATGCTGTTCGGCGAGTTCATGAAGGATGCGATCTTCGTCGACACGGTCAGGCACCCGGCGATGAAGGACCTGGCCGAGCACTTCCACGGCGCCGCCGCGATGGCGCTGCACGGCCTGCAGACGCCGCCCTTCTGGCTGGCGCTGGCGGGCGTCGTCACGGCCTGGTGGTTCTATCTCAAGCAGCCGGCGATCCCCGCCGCCATCGCCCGCACCTTCAGCCCCGTCGTGCGCGTGCTGGAGAACAAGTACTACATGGACTGGTTCAACGAACACGTGCTGGCCGCCGGCGCGCGCCTGATCGGCACCGGGCTCTGGAAGGGCGGCGACGTGGCGGTCATCGACGGCGCCATCAACGGCTCGGCACAGGCCGTGGGCGGCCTGGCCGGCGTGCTGCGCCAGTTCCAGAGCGGCCGCCTGTACCAATACGCGCTGGTCATGCTGCTGGGCATCTTCGGCCTGCTGACCTGGCGGCTGTGGCCCTATTTCAGCGGCCTGATGCGCTGAGCACCGAAGAAGAACAAGAGGGAACACGATGGGTCTGCTGAGCATCGCGATCTGGCTGCCAATCGCCTTCGGCGTGCTGCTGCTCGCGGTCGGCCGTGACGACAACGCCAAGCCCGTGCGAGCGATCGCGTTGATCGGCGCCGTGGCGTCGCTGTTCGCCACGCTGCCGCTCATCACCGGCTTCGACACCGCCACCGCGAAGATGCAGTTCGTCGAGAAGCTGCCCTGGATCGAGCGCTTCAACCTGCACTACCACCTGGGCGTCGACGGCCTGTCGCTGTGGTTCGTGCCGCTCACCGCGTTCATCACCGTCATCGTGGTCATCGCCGCCTGGGAGGTGGTGACCGAGCGCGTGGCCTCGTACATGGGCGCCTTCCTGATCCTGTCGGGGCTGATGATCGGCGTCTTCTGTGCCCTCGACGGCATGCTGTTCTACGTCTTCTTCGAGGCCACGCTGATCCCGATGTACATCATCATCGGCGTCTGGGGCGGGCCGCGGCGCGTCTACGCGGCCTTCAAGTTCTTCCTCTACACCTTGCTGGGCTCGCTGCTGATGCTGGTGGCGCTGGTCTACCTGTACTTCAAGAGCGGCGGCAGCTTCGACATCCTCACCTGGCACAGGCTGCCGCTGCCGCTGCCGGCGCAGACGCTGCTGTTCTTCGCCTTCTTCGCCGCCTTCTCGGTCAAGGTGCCGATGTGGCCGGTGCACACCTGGCTGCCCGACGCGCACGTGGAGGCGCCCACCGGCGGCTCGGTCGTGCTGGCGGCCATCATGCTCAAGCTCGGCGCCTACGGCTTCCTGCGCTTCTCGATGCCGATCACGCCCGACGCGGCACGTGAATACGACTGGGTCATCATCGCGCTGAGCCTGATCGCGGTGCTCTACATCGGACTGGTCGCCCTGGTGCAGCAGGACATGAAGAAGCTCGTGGCCTACAGCTCGATCGCGCACATGGGCTTCGTCACGCTCGGCTTCTTCATCTTCAACCCGCTCGGCGTGGCCGGCGGCATCGTGCAGATGATCAGCCACGGCTTCGTCTCGGGCGCCATGTTCCTGTGCATCGGCGTGCTCTACGACCGCGTGCACAGCCGCGAGATCGCCTCCTACGGCGGCGTCGCCAACACCATGCCGCGCTTCGCCGCCTTCGCCGTGCTGTTCGCGATGGCCAACGCCGGGCTGCCGGGCACCGCGGGGTTCGTCGGCGAGTGGATGGTGATCCTGGGCGCCGTGCAATACAACTTCTGGATCGCCGCGCTGGCAGCCACGACGCTGGTCTTCGGCGCCGCCTACACGCTGTGGATGGTCAAGCGCGTGTATTTCGGCGACGTTGCCAACGACTACGTCAGAGTGCTGGCCGACATCAACGGCCGCGAGTTCCTGATGCTTGCGCTGCTGGCTGCGGCCGTGCTGTGGATGGGCCTGTATCCCAAGCCCTTCACCGACGTCATGAACGTCTCGGTGACCGAACTGCTGCGGCACGTGGCCGTGCCCAAGCTGAACTGACGGCCACGAGCGAAGAACAAGATCATGACTGCAATGAACTGGCCCGTCGTCGTCCCCGAGATCTGGCTGCTGGCCATGGCCTGCGTGGTGCTGCTGGCCGATCTCTTCGTCACCGACGCCGAGCGCCGCCCGACCTTCTGGCTGACGCAGTTCACCGTCGCGCGTCTTCGCCGGCATGCACCTCGTCTTGTACAACGCCGGTGCCACCGCCTACGGCATGAAGGGCCTGGTCGTCGTCGACCCCATGGGCCACCTGCTGGCGTTTTTCGCCGCACTGGCGGTGCTGGTGACGCTGGCCTACGCGCGCCCGACGCTGGGCGCGCGCGACATGCTCAAGGGCGAGTTCTACACGCTGACGTTGTTCGTGCTGCTGGGCATCTCGGTGATGTGCTCGGCCAACCACTTCCTGGTCGTCTACCTGGGCCTGGAACTGATGAGCCTGTCGCTGTACGCGCTGACGGCGCTGCGGCGCGACCACGCCGTGGCCACCGAGGCGGCGATGAAGTACTTCGTGCTCGGCGCGCTGGCCAGCGGCTTCCTGCTCTACGGCCTGTCGATGATGTACGGCGCCACCGGCTCGCTGGAGATCCCGCGCGTCTTCGAGCAGATCGCCACCGGCCGCATCAACAACGAGGTGCTGGTCTTCGGCCTCGTCTTCGTCGTCGCCGGGCTGGCGTTCAAGCTCGGGGCGGCGCCCTTCCACATGTGGGTGCCCGACGTCTACCAGGGCGCGCCGACGGCGGTGACGCTGCTCATCGGCGGGGCGCCCAAGTTCGCGGCCTTTGCCATCACCATCCGCCTGCTGGTCGAGGGCATGCTGGGCCTGGCGGTGGACTGGCAGCAGATGTTCATCGTGCTCGCCGTGGCCTCGCTGGCGGTGGGCAACATCGCGGCCATCGCGCAGCGCAACCTCAAGCGCATGCTGGCCTACAGCACGATCGCGCAGATGGGCTTCGTCGTGCTGGGCCTGTCGGCCGGGGTCGTCAGCGGCAACACGCTGTCGGCCGGCAACGCCTACAGCTCGGCGATGTTCTACATGGTGAGCTATGTCTTCACGACGCTGGGCACCTTCGGCCTCATCATGGTTCTGTCGCGCCAGGGCTTCGAGAGCGAGGAGATCGACGACCTCGCCGGCCTGTCCAAGCGCAGCCCCTGGATCGCCGGCGTGATGACGGTGTTCATGTTCTCGCTGGCCGGCGTGCCGCCGATGATGGGCTTCTTCGCCAAGCTGTCCATCATCCAGGCCCTGGTCAGCACCAACGTCACGCTGTACGTCGTCCTGGCGGTGGTGGCCGTGCTGTTCTCGCTGATCGGTGCCTTCTACTACCTGCGCGTGGTCAAGGTGATGTGGTTCGACGAACCGATGCAGACCGCGCCCGTGCAGCGCTCGCAGGGCGTGGCCGCGCTGCTGGCCGCCAACGGGCTGGCGGTGCTGATCCTGGGCCCGTTCTCCGGCGGTCTGATGGCGATGTGCCGCGATGCCATCGTCAAGGCCCTGGCGACCTGACGGCATTGCCCGCGCAGACCAGCGGGCCGGCCCACCCTCGAGAACGCCTGCGATGAACGACGATGCCGACCCGCACCTGTTCGAACGCCGCGTCCGTGGCACCACGCTGATCAGCGGCGGCTTCCTGGAAGTGCGGCGTGACGACGTGCTGCTGCCCGACGGCAGCCACGCCACGCGCGAATACATCCAGCACCCGGGCGCGGTGGCGGTGGTGCCGATCCTGGACGACGGCCGCCTCGTGCTCGTGCGCCAGTACCGCTACCCGGTGGCCAAGGTCCTGCTGGAGTGGCCCGCCGGCAAGCGCGACGATGGCGAGGCGACGCTGGCCTGCGCCATGCGCGAACTGCAGGAAGAAACCGGCTACACGGCGGCGGAATGGGCCTACGGCGGCGAGATCCACAACGCCGCGGCGTACTCCAGCGAAAGCATCTGGATCTGGTTTGCGCGCGGTCTGGTCGCCGGTCCGCCCCAACTGGACCACGGTGAATTCGTCGAGATGGTGCTGCTGAGCGAGGCCGAACTCGACGCCATCGCCGGTCGTGGCGAGCTGCCCGACGTCAAGACGATCATCGGTCTGCACTGGTTGCAGCGTTGGCGCGCAGGCACCCGGGAATTGGCCTGGCACAGCGCGGTGGACGCGGCCGCCCTATGATGACGGCACGATGAAGGTGCTCGACCTGCGCTGCGCCAATGGCCACGGCTTCGAAGGCTGGTTCGGGTCCGACGAGGACTTCATGGACCAGAACGGCCGCGGCCTGGTCGAGTGCCCGCTGTGCGCCGACAAGGTGGTCACGCGGATGCCTTCGGCGCCTCGGCTCAACCTGTCGGGCGCGCGTGAACCGACGCCGGTGTCGGTGCCCGAATCCAGGCCCACCGTCGATGCCCGCCCGGCCGACCTGCAGGCGGCGTGGCTGCAGACCGTGCGCCACCTGATGGCCAACACCGAGGACGTCGGCGACCGGTTTGCGGAGGCGGCGCGCCGCATCCACTACGGTGAAGAGCCGCAGCGCGGTATCCGCGGCCAGGCGACGCCCGAGGAGCGCCACGCGCTGCTGGACGAGGGCATCGAGACGATGTCGATCCCGGTGCCGGCGGCATTGAAGGGCCCGGTGCAGTAGCGGCTCGGGGCACGGCCCCGGCGCGAGCCGGGACGGCTACAGGACGCGTTCCGGATTCAGGATCCCCAGCGGGTCCAGCGCCGCCTTGATGCCGCGCATCATCTGCAGCGCCACCGGCGACTTGCGTCGGGCCAGTTCGTCGCGCTTGAGCACGCCGATGCCATGTTCAGCCGAGAACGAACCGCCATACGGGGCCAGCGCGTCGAAGACCAGCGTGTTGATGGTGTGCTCGTGTTCGGCGAGGAACTCCTTGCCCGGGACACCCTCGGGCGCCTGCACGTTGTAGTGCAGGTTGCCGTCGCCCAGGTGGCCGAAGTTGACCAGCCGCACGCCCGGGAAAGTGCCGCCGCAGCGATGCGTCGGTGTCGATCACGAAGGCGGGAATGGCCGACACCGGCAGCGAAATGTCGTGCTTGACGTTCAGCCCTTCTTCGGCCTGCGCCAGCGGGATCGATTCGCGCAGGTGCCACAAGGCCTGCGACTGCGCCAGGCTCTCGGCGACCACCGCGTCGGCGATGACGCCGGCTTCCAGCGCCGCGCCCAGCATCGACTCCAGGCGGTCGCGCGCCTGCACCTCGCCTTCGGTGTCGCTCTGCTCCAGCAGCACGGTCCATGGAGCGGCGGGCAGCGGCTGCGGCAGGGCGGGGAAGTGGCGCGCCACGAGGTCCAGCGCGAAGCGGCCCATGACCTCGAAGCCGGTGAGGCCCGCACCCAGCCGGCCGCGGGCCAGCTTCAGCAGCGCCACGCACTGCGCCAGGTCGTCGCAGGCCGCCAGCGCGGTGGTCGTGGCCGCCGGCAGCAGGCGCCAGCTTGAGCGTTGCCGCGGTGATGATGCCGAGCGTGCCTTCGCTGCCGATCATCAGGTTGCGCAGGTCGTAGCCGGTGTTGTCCTTGCGCAGGCCGCTCAAGCCGTCCCACACCTCGCCGGCAGCGGTGACGACCTCCAGCCCCAGGCACAACTCGCGCGCATTGCCCCAGCGCAAGACCTGCGTGCCGCCGGCATTGGTGGCCAGGTTGCCGCCGATGGTGCAACTGCCTTCCGACGCCATGCTCAGCGGCAACAGCAGCCCGCGATCTTGCGCCGCTGCCTGCAGCGCCTGCAGCACGCAGCCGGCTTCGGCGGTGAGCGTGAGATTGGCCTCGTCGAGGGCGCGGATGCGGTTCATGCGCTGCAGGCTCAGCAGCACCTGCGTGCCGCTGGCGTCGGGCACGCCGCCGCCGACCAGGCCGGTGTTGCCGCCCTGCGGCACGACCGCCACGCGGGCTTCGGCACAGGCGCGCACCACGGCGGCCACCTCGGCCGTGCTGCCCGGCCGCACGACGGCCAGCGCGCGGCCGTGCCAGCGGCGACGCCAATCCAGTTCCCAGGCCGTCAGGTCGCCCGAGGTGAGCACGTTGGCGGCAGCGACGGTGCCGCGCAGCGCTTCCAGCAGGTCAGCGGTCGCCACCTGCCCGACCTCAGGCGATGGACTGCGCCGCGTTGCGCAGCCGCCAACGTATGTACAGCGCGCTGGCGGCGAACAGCAGCAGGCACAACGCGATCTCGGCCACGGCCAGGGTTCGCGACCAGCCCTGCTCCGTGGTGGCGCGCACCACGCCTTCCATGAAATACAGCCACACCAGCAGGCTCAGCCAGCGGAAGGTGTACATGCGGTGCCGCATCAAGCCCAGCGCGCACAGCGCCAGCGGCAGCACCTTGATCGCCAGCGTGCCGCTGCCGGTGGGGGCCAGCCACAGTTCCCAGGCCAGGCCGAGTGCGATCAGCGCGAACAGGCCCGCCAGCGCCACCGCACGCGCGGCGCGCACCACGGCATCGGGTTGCCGATGCGGTTCGAGCGCGGCGGGTGAGTCGGCTTCGGGCATGCTGGCATCATAGCCAGCATGAGCACGCTACTCGATCTGGGGGGCAAGGTCGGGCAGCAGGTGGCCCTGTTGCTGACAGACGCTGCGCACCTGGCCCTGGTACACGACGCTGCGCACGCTGCACCAGCGCTTCCGCGAAGACCGCCTGGGCCTCACCGCGGGCAGCCTGACCTTCACGACGCTGATCGCGCTGGTGCCGCTGTTCACGGTGATGCTGGCGGTATTCACCGCGTTTCCGATGTTCTCCAACATCCAGGGCGACCTCGAGCGCTACTTCCTGCAAAGCCTGGTGCCCGACAACATCGCCCGACCGGTCTTGCGCGCGCTGACCGAATTCGCCGGCAAGGCGCGTGGCATGGGCACGGTGGGCCTGGTGCTGCTGGTGGTCACGGCGCTGGCCCTGATGCTGACGATCGACCGCACGCTCAACGCCATCTGGCGCGTGCGCCAGATGCGGCCCATTGCGCAGCGCATCCTCGTCTACTGGGCCGGCATCACGCTGGGGCCGCTGGCGCTGGGCCTGAGCCTGTCGCTGACCTCGTATGCGCTGTCGGCGCCGCGCGGGCTGGTTGCGGCGATGCCTGGCAACGTGTCCTTCGCGCTCAATGCGCTTCAGTTCTTCCTGCTGGCCGCGGGCATGGCGGGGCTGTTCCACTATGTGCCCAACGTCTCGGTCCGCTGGCGCCACGCCTGGGCCGGTGGCATTTTCGTTGCCGTGGTCTTCGAGGGGGCGCAGAAGGCCCTGGTCTGGTACGTGACCTCGGTGCCCAGCTTCTCGGCGGTGTACGGCGCCTTCGCCACCGTGCCCATCCTGCTGCTGTGGATCTACCTCGGCTGGGTGATCGTGCTGCTGGGTGCCGTCATCGCGGCCTATGCGCCCAGCCTGCAGATGCGCGTGGCGACCATCGCGCCCACCGCCGGCTGGCGTTTCGAGCTGGCGCTGACCGTGCTGCGCCAGCTCGGACGCAGCGCGGCACTCCGGCCGGCACGGCCTGTCGCTGGCCGCCATGGCCGAGTCGCTTCGTGCCGATCCGCTGCAACTGGAGCCGGTGGTCGAGCTGCTGGCCGAACTGGACTGGGTGTCGCGCCTGGACGAAGGCGGCGCGGCTCGGCACGTGCTGCTGTGCGACCCGGAGGTCACGGCGCTGGCGCCGCTCATCGACCGCACGCTGCTCGAGCCCGGCGCCGTGTCGGCGGCCTTCCGCGCCGCCGCCGGCCTGGACCGCTTGACCCTGGCCGACGCGCTCAGGACTTGATGCGCCCGGTCGAGATGTCCTTGCGCATGACGCCCATAACGAAGGTCTTCGGCGCGCTCAGGTCGACGGCGGGCGCCGGTGCGTGTCCTTCATGCCGTGATCCTTCAGGCGAGGGCGGCGCGCAGGGCGGCCAGCGTGGCGTCGGGGCTTCGGCAGGTTGCAGGTGGCCGGCGGCCACGTCGAACACACGCGCCTTCAGCGCGCCGACGATGTCGCGCGCTGCACGCGGCGGCGTCATCTGGTCTGCGCGCCCCAGGATCAGCGCCACCGGGCACGAGACGCGAGCAGCGGCTTCCAGGCCGCCGGCGTAGCGGTTGCAGGTGTCGAAGTCGTGAAGGAATACGTTGGCGCCCGGTGTGCCGGCCTGGACGCGGCGCATCAGCGCCAGGTTGCCGCCGTGCAGCCAGTTGCCCGGACCGGGGAAGCCCGGCTTGGTGGCCGTGGTGGAGATCGACCAGGCGTTGACCATCGCCATCGCGCGCTGCGGCGCCTCGCGCGCCGTGGCCAGCAGGGCGTCGGACACCTTCATCGGGTAGGCGGCACCGATCAGCACCAGCCGCGTCGCCCTCTGCGGGGCCTGTGCCGCGGCCTCCAGCGCGATCAGCGAACCCATGCTGTGCCCGACCAGCGCGGCCCGTGCCACGCCGGCGGCATCGAGCAGGGCCCAGACCCAGCGCGCCAAGGCCTCGACATCGGCCAGCAGCGGTCCGGCGCTGCGCATGTGGCCGGGCAGGTCCACCGCCAGCACGCTGTGGCCATGGTGCGCGAACCAGCGCGCCAGCAGCGTCCAGCCGCTGTGGTCGTGGCTGGCGCCATGGATGAAGACGATGCAGGGCAGGGCGGGGTCGAAGGGCTTGCCGCCGGTGTAGGCATAGGCCTCGCGGCCTTGGACCTGCAGTTCATGATGCCTTCTCCGCGACCTTGAACGCGCGCTTGAGGTCGTCGATGAGGTCGTCGGCGTCCTCGAGGCCGATCGACAGCCGTATCGTCCCCGGCGTGATGCCCGCGGCGCCGAGCGCCGCGTCGTCCATGCGGAAGTGCGTCGTCGACGCCGGGTGGATGACGAGAGAGCGGCAGTCGCCGACGTTCGCCAGGTGCGAGAAGATCTTCAGCGCTTCGATGAAGGCGCGGCCCTGCGCGCGCGAGCCCTTCAGGTCGAAGCTGAACACGCTGCCGCAGCCGCGCGGTAGCAGGCGCCGGGCCAGCGCCTGGCTGGGGTGCCCATCGAGCTCCGGGTAGCCCACGCGCGCGACCATCGGATGCGCGGCCAGGAAGGCCACCACCTTGCGCGTGTTCTCGACATGCCGCGCCATGCGCAGCGGCAGCGTCTCGATGCCCTGCAGGATCAGCCAGGCGGTGTGCGGGCTCATGCAGGCGCCGAAGTCGCGCAGGCCCTCGCGGCGGGCGCGCAGCAGGAAGGCCGCGACGCTGCTCTCCTCGCTGAAGACCATGCCGTGGAAGCCGGCATAGGGTTCGGTGAGTTCGGGGAAGCGACCCGAGCGCTCCCAGTCGAACAGGCCGCTGTCCACCAGCACGCCGCCGATCACCGTGCCGTGGCCCGACAGGAACTTGGTGGCCGAGTGGAAGACGAGGTCGGCGCCGTGCTCGAAGGGCCTCATCAGCCATGGCGTCGTGAACGTCGAGTCCACCAGCAGCGGCACCCCGGCGTCGTGCGCGATGGCGCTCACGGTCGGGATGTCCAGCACGTCGAGCCCCGGGTTGCCCAGCGTCTCGCCGAACAGCAGCCGGGTACTCGGCCGGATCGCGCCGCGCCAGCCGTCGATGTCGCCCGGCTTGACGAAGGTGGTGCCGATGCCGAAGCGCGCCAGCGTGTAGCTCAGCAGGTTGTGGCTGCCGCCGTACAGCGCGCTGCTGGCGACGATGTGCGAACCGGCGCCGGCCAAGGTGGCGACCGCCAGGTGCAGCGCCGCCTGGCCGCTGGCGGTGGCGATCGCGCCGCTGCCGCCTTCGAGCGCCGCGACGCGCTCTTCCAGCACCGCATTGGTGGGATTGCTGATGCGGCTGTAGACATGGCCCGAGCGCTCCATGTTGAACAGGCTCGCGGCATGCTCGCTGTTCTCGAAGACGAAGCTCGTCGTCAGGTGGATCGGTACCGCGCGGGCGCCCGTGGCGGGGTCGGGCGCGGCGCCGGCATGCAGCGCGAGGGTGTCGAATCCGGGGTCGGAAGAGCCGGCCATCGCTGTTCACCAGGGCTGTGGGACAGCAACGATTGTGGGCTATATTGACCTGCGTACCGCCGCTGCCGAGGGCCCGCCATGAAAGTCACCGACATCCTGCGTGTCAAGGGCAATACGCTCTACACCGCACACCCCGACCAGCCGCTGGCCGAAGCCGTCCAGACCATGGCCGACATGGACATCGGTTCGCTGGTGGTGATGGAACACGGTGACCTGGTGGGCATGCTGACCTTCCGCGAGGTCATCGCCGCCATCGTCGCCAACGGCGGCAGCGTCGGCAACCGCCATGTGCGGTCGGTGATGGACGACGCGCCGCTGACCTGCACGCCCGAGACCGAGATCGACGAGGTGCGCCGCATGATGCTGATGCGGCACGCCCGCTACATGCCGGTGCTCGACCACCGCACGCTGATGGGCGTGATCTCCTTCTACGACGTGGCCAAGACCGTGGTCGATGCGCAGGACTTCGAGAACCGCATGCTCAAGGCCTACATTCGCGACTGGCCCGAAGAGAACGAGCGCAAGCCAGGGCCGACCTGCTCGGCTGATGATGTCCGGTTCCACCTTCGGCGAACTCTTTCGCGTCACCAATTTCGGCGAAAGCCACGGCCCGGCCATCGGCTGCGTGATCGACGGCTGCCCGCCCGGCCTGGCGCTGAGCGAAGCCGACATCCAGCCCGAGCTCGACCGCCGCCGCCCCGGCACCAGTCGCCATGTCACGCAGCGCAACGAACCCGACGCGGTGGAGATCCTCTCCGGCGTCTATGAGGGCCAGACCACGGGCACGCCGATCTGCCTGCTGATCCGCAACACCGACCAGCGCAGCCGCGACTACGGCAACCTGCTCGACACCTTCCGCCCCGGCCACGCCGACTACACCTACTGGCGCAAGTACGGCCTGCGCGACCCGCGCGGCGGCGGCCGCTCGTCGGCCCGCCTCACGGCGCCGATGGTCGGTGCCGGCGCGGTGGCACGCAAGTGGCTGCGTCAGGCGTACGGCACCACCTTCTGCGGCTGGATGAGCGCCTTGGGCGAGATCGAGATCCCGTTCGAGAGTGCCGAGCACATTCCGCACAACCCCTTCTTCGCACCCAACGCCAGCATCGTCGAGCGCCTCGAGGCGCACATGGACGCGCTGCGCAAGGCCGGCGATTCCTGCGGTGCGCGCATCGAGGTCCGCGCCGCCCACATGCCGGTGGGCCTGGGTGACCCGCTGTTCGACAAGCTCGACGCCGACATCGCCTACGCCATGATGGGCATCAACGCCGTCAAGGGCGTGGAGATCGGCAGCGGCTTCGGTGTCGTCACCGAGCGCGGCAGCGAGCATGGCGACGAACTCAGCCCGGAGGGATTTCGCGGCAACCGTGCCGGTGGCGTGCTCGGCGGCATCTCCACCGGGCAGGATCTGGTGGTGCGCATCGCCATCAAGCCGACGAGCTCGATCCGCCTGCCGCGCGGTTCGATCGACCGCGCCGGCGCGCCGGCCACGGTGGAAACGCATGGCCGCCACGACCCGTGCGTGGGCATACGCGCCACACCCATCGCCGAGGCGATGCTGGCGCTGGTGGTGATGGATCACGCGCTGCGCCACCGGGCACAGTGCGGCGACGTGCTGCTGCCGGTGCCGGCGGTGCCGGCAGCGGCACCTTGACGCGCTCGCTCCCCGGAACGGCGCCGTGACCGCGCCGCTGCTGCGCTACGCCGCGCTGTCGTTCACCTATTTCGCGGCGATCGGGCTCTTCAATCCCTATGCACCGCTGTGGTTCCAGTCGCTCGGCTACTCGACCCTCGTCATCGGCTCGATCGCCGCGCTGCAGAGCTGGACGCGCGTGCTGGGGCCCTATGCCTGGGGCTGGTTCGGCGACCACACCGGGCGCCGCGTCGAACTGATCCGCATCGCGGCCGCCGGTTCGGTGCTGGCGGCGGCCGGCCTGCTGGGCGTGCGCGAGGCGGTGCCGGTGGCGGTGGTGACGGGGCTGCTGTTCGTGGCCAACGGCGGCGTCGTGCCGCTGTACGAAGCGACGCGTGGCGCAGCTGCTCAACACCGGCGCCGGCGTCGATCCCGCGCGCTACGGTCGCGTGCGGGTGTGGGGGTCGGTGGGTTTCATCGCCGCGGTCACCGCCTTCGGCGCCCTGCTCGAGCGCTTCGGCATCGGCGTCTTCCCGGGCTTCGTGCTGGCCATGAACGTGCTGTTGCTGGTGGCTGCGATGCGCCTGCCGGCCACCCGCGACGACGCCGCGCACGACGAGCCCGCGCCGCCCGTGCTGCCGTTGCTGCGCCGGCCCGAGGTGGCGTGGTTCTTCGCCTCGACCTTCTTCACCGTGCTGGCGCACACCAGCCTGTACGCCTTCTTCTCGCTGTACCTGGTGTCGCTGGGCTACGGCAAGGCGGCCGTGGGCGCCTTGTGGGCGGTGGCGGTGGGCATGGAGATCGCCTTCTTCTGGATGCAGGGCCGCTGGTTTTCGCTGCTGACGCCGCCGCGCTGGCTGCAGTGGGTGGCCGTGTTGACGGCGCTGCGCTTTGCCGCGGTGGCCAGTGCCGGCGCCTGGCCGGTGCTGCTGATGCTGGCGCAACTGGCGCACGCCGTGACCTTTGCCGCACACCACGCGGCGTGCATCACCCTGGTGCACCAATTTTTCCCGGACCGGCTGCGCGGCCGCGGGCAGGCCTTGTACACGACCCTGGGCTACGGTTTTTCCGGGGTGCTGGGAGGCATCGGCGGCGGCTGGCTGATCGCGCACATGGGCTTTGCCACGGTGTTCTGGGCGGCGGCCGCCTGTGGCCTGGCGGCCTGGGTGTGCGCCACCCGCATGGCGCTGCACCTGCGGCAGCGCTGAACCCCTGCCACGGGTGCGGCGGGCCCGGCAGCACTACATACAGGGCGCCGGCGGCCGATATGGGTGGGGCGGCCCCGCAACGTACTGCGCGGCCGCGCCCCTGGAAGACCGCATCCCATGGCCGACGCCGCCCCACCCGAGACGCCCCTGCCGCCGCAGTCCCTGCGCGAAGGGCATGGCACGGCCGCGGGCCAGGCGCACCGCCGGCTGCGGTGGGTGACGTATCTCGCCTTCGCGGTGCTGGCGCTGGCCGTGCTGGCGCAGGGCCACTACCTGTTCCGGCTGCAGGCCTTGCGCGCAGCCGACACCGCGATCGTCGACCGCGCCGCCGAACGCCGCGCTGAAGACCGGCAGCGGGCGCTGTGGCTGGGAACGAGTGCCGTCCTGGTGGTGCTGTTGATGCTCGGTGTGACGGCAGTGGAAGCGAGCGCGCGCAGGGTGCGCCGTACGACCGCCCGGTTGCAGGAGCGTGCGGCCGAACTGCAGCGGCTGGCGCTGGTGGCGCAGCGCACCGCGGCGCTCGTGCTCATCACCGACCGCGACGACCGCCTGACTTGGGTCAACGATGCCTTCACGCGCGTGACCGGCTGGCCGTTGGCCGACGCCGCCGGCCAACGTCCCGGCGAATTGCTCGACAGCCCGCATGCCGACGCAAAGGTGCTGGCGCGCGTGCAAGGGGCCATCCGGCAGGGCCGCGGCGCGCGCCACGAATGGCTGCACCGATCGCGCGGCGGTCGCGACCTCTGGCTCGATGTCGATCTGTGCCCGCTGCGTGACGACGACGGCCAGCCGAGCGGCTTCGTGCGCGTCTGCACCGACGTCACGATGCGGGTGCAGCAGCAGGACAAGCTCCAGGCGCTGTGGAAGGCGATGCCCGTCGGCGTCGTCGTGCAGGGGGCCGGCGGCGAGATCGTCGAGGCAAACCGAGCCGCGGAGCGCCTGCTCGGGCTGTCGCATGGTGCAACTGCAAGCGGCGCAGTTCGACCGAACCGCGCTGGCGGGTCGTGCGCGAGGACGGCAGCGACTCACCGGTCGAAGAGCACCCGCCGATGCGCACGCTGACCAGTGGCCGCGCGCTGCGCGGCCAGCTCATGGGCATCCACACGCCGAAGGGCGAGCCGCGTTGGCTGCTCGTCAACACCGAGCCGCTGCGCGACGCCGCCGGGCAGGTCACCGGCGTCGTGTCGTGCTTCGACGACGTCACCGAAAGCCGCCGGCTGCAGGAGCACCTGTCCGGCAGCGCACGCATCGACGCGCTGACGCGGCTGCCCAACCGGGCGGTGGTCATGGAGCGGCTGGAGCGCGCCATCGACCACGCCCGCCGCCACCCGGGCTACGGCTTCGCGGTGCTGTGCATGGACTTCGACCGCTTCAAGCAGATCAACGAGACGCTGGGGCACGGCGCCAGCGACGAACTGCTGCGCCAGGTGGCCGAACGCTTGCAGCTGGCGCTGCGCCCGGGCGATGCGGTGGCGCACCTGCACGACGACACGCGCGTGGCGGCGCGCATCGGCGGCGACGAGTTCGTCGTCGTGCTCGAGGGCGTGCACGACGTGCAGGCGCGTCGGCGTCATCGCCGAGCGCCTGCTCGAGGAACTGGCCGAGCCCTACCTGCTGGGCTCGACGCCGGTGCAGTCCGGCGCCAGCCTGGGCGTCGGTGCTGTACACGCGGCGGCGACACCACCGCCGACAGCGTGCTGCGCGACGCCGACACCGCCATGTACGAGGCCAAGCGCGCCGGCCGCGGCCGCTGGGTCATGTTCGACGACTCGATGCACGAGCGCGTGGTGCGTGCGCTGGCGGTGGAGGCCGACCTGCGCCGTGCGCTCGAGAACCACGAGCTGTTCGTCGTCTACCAGCCGGTGATGGACCTGGCCGCGCGCGTGCCGGTGGGCGTGGAGGCGCTGGTGCGCTGGCGCCACCCGACGCGCGGGCTGGTGCCGCCGGAGGAGTTCATCGGCATCGCCGAGGAGGCGGGACTGATCGACGCCGTCGGCGCCCAGGTGCTGCGCGCCGCCTGCCTGCAGTTCGTGCGCTGGCGGCGCGAACTCGGCGCGCTGGCGCCGCGTCACCTGGCCGTGAACCTGTCGCGCGGCGGAGCTCAAGCGCGGCGACCTGCGTGCACGACGTGCAGGCGCTGCTGCAGGAGACCGGGCATGCATCCGGCGCAACTGCAGCTGGAGGTGACCGAGAGCCTGGCCGACGCAGGACGAGCGCGTGCAGACGACGCTGCGCGAGCTGCAAGGCGCTGGGCGTGCAGCTGGCGCTGGACGACTTCGGCACCGGCTACTCGTCGCTGGCCTGCCTGCACCAGATGCCGATGGACACGGTGAAGATCGACCGCTCCTTCGTGCGCCACGCCGAACGGTGGAGTACCACCGCGTGCTCATCGAGTCCACGATCCGCGTCGCCCGCGCGCTGGGCATGACCACGGTGGCCGAAGGCATCGAGACCGAAGGCCAGGCGGCGCTGATGCTGCAACTGGACTGCGACCGCGGCCAGGGCTTCCTGTTCAGCAGGCCGCTGGAGGCCGCCGACTTCGAGGTCTGGCTGCGGCACGAGACGGCCGCGGTGGCGCTGGGCTGAGTGCCGGGTCGATGCAGCCTGTCAAGTGGTTGACAGGGACTCGAGATCCGTGGGATCTTTGCCTGCACATTGCACTCCAATGGCACATGGCTTGCAGGATGGTCACCATGAATGAGCGCATTCGCGGGCGTGCCCGTTCCTGTGTCGCGGCACTGGCCGTGGGTCTGATCGCAGGTTGCGGGGGTGGCGGCGGCGCGGAGGCCCCTGCGCCGATCACCGGCCCGACCGCGCCTGCCGAAGGCGCGCTGGCAGCGTCGCAGCCCGGTGAACTCCTCGGCTACGTACAGAGCAAGCTCCGTGATCGCCAGGCGCAGCGCAAGCTGGCGCCCGACCTGGTGTTCACCACGGTGATGACCGATGGCCTGCAGCCGGTCGGCGTGACCGGTGCCACCACCTCCACCGGGCTCGAGCGTTCGGGGACCACGGTGCAAGAGCCAGGCGTCGACGAGGACGACCTGATCAAGAGCGACGGCACGTGGATCTATACCCTGTTGCGCCCGGCGGATGGGGGCGCAGGCACGGTGCAAGTGCACCGGCGCCGTGCCGATGGCGGCGTCGACGCCATGGCCGGCGCGGCATTGCCCATCGACACGGGCAACCGCTCCTACGCCCAGGGCATGTACCTGGCGTCAGCGGCACAGCGCGTGGCCGTGCTGAGTGCCAGCCAGACCTTCTACGCGCTGGACCTGTGCGCCGACGGCCCGGTCTGCGCATCGGCCAGTCTGCTGCCGTTCCCGCCCTTGGCGGCCAGGAACACGGTTGCGCTGGATGTGTTGAACGTGTCGAGTCCGGCCGCTGCAGCCGTCAGCGACAGCGTGCACATCGACGGGCGCATCGTCGGCAGCCGGCTGATCGGCAATGCGCTGGTGCTGGTCACGCAGCACACGCCGCAGCTGGCCGTGGAGGCCTTGCCCGCCAGCGTGCCCGACAGCGAACGCGAGGCACTGATCGCCAAACTCACGGCGGGCGACCTGTTGCCCACGGTGCGCATCAACGGCGGTGCAGCCCAGGCCCTGGTCACCGACACCGACTGCTACGTGCAGCCGAAGAACGCTTCCTACGGCATCGAGATCACCACCATCACGGTGTTCGACCTGCAGTCGCCGACGCTCCAGCGCCGCAGCCGCTGCTTCGTGGGCGGCACCGAGGCCTTGTACATGGCGCCGTCCAGCCTGTACCTGGCCACGAGCCGCTACGCGCCGACGACGACAGGGGCCGGCATTCGCTTCGCGCCGCAGACCCGCACCGACGTGCACAAGTTCGCCATCGACGGCCCGAAGATCTCGCAGCCCAACGGGCTCGTCATCGACTACCGCGGCTCGGGTGAAGTGCCGGGACACCTGGGCTGGGACCCACAGAAGAACAGCTACCGCATGGGCGAGTGGAACGGTGACCTGCGCATGCTGAGCTTCACCGGCGAGACGGGATGGGGCCCGGTGGCCGAAGATGCCAAGACGGCTTCGCCGGCGACCTTGACCATCCTGCGCGAACGCCCCGCCGACCGGACCCTGCAGATCGTGGGCCAGCTGCCCAATGCGCAGCGCCCTCAGGCCTTGGGCAAGCCGGGCGAGCAGGTCTACGGCGTGCGATTCCTGGGCGACCGCGGCTATCTGGTGACGTTTCGCCGCGTCGACCCGCTGTACGTGCTCGACCTCGGCAACCCGAGCGATCCCAGGGGCGTGGGCGAGTTGCTGGTGCCGGGCTTCTCGGACTACCTGTTCCCGGTGGGCGATGGCCTCTTGCTCGGTGTGGGCAAGGATGCCACCGACAGCGGCCAGGTCTCGGGTGTGAAGGTCGCCTTGTTCGACGTCGCCGATCCTGCGCGGCCCCGACAGCTGAGTGCCTTGACCTTCGGTGGCGCGGGCAGTTCGTCCGGCCTGGACTACTCGCGCCACGGCATCGACCTCTTCACGATCGGCCAGCTGACGCGCGTGGCCTTGCCGCTGGGGTTGGCCAACCAGGCCGGATCGAACGGGGTCCATGGGTTGCAGCGGCTGGAGGTGGATGCGAGTGCCAGAACTCTGGTCGCCAAGCCGCTGATTCCCTCGCCCAGCGTCGTGAATTACGACTTCGGCAGCGACCGCGCGCTGCAGATCGACTCCCACGTGTACTATTTCAGTGCCGGGCAGTTGACAGCCACCGTCTGGTAAAGCGGGGCGCTTCGGCATCGCCTCTTGGGGTCTGACACCCGGGCTGTCCAGGCCGCCTGCACTTCGTCGCCCGCTTTCCGCGCTTTGTCGCAACCTTGTCCGCCGGCGGCGCCGGCTCATCGACACTCGCGCTGCTCACGGCAAGACGTGGGGCCCGTCTGGAGGACTGGATCATGAACAAGAAATGGCTGCTGGGCGGCATGACGCTGGTGGTGCTGGCGGGGGCCGGCGGCGTCCTGATGAGCGGCGTGCTCAAGGGGCCCGACGGCCAGGCCATGGCCAAGAGCGATGTGTCGGCCAAGAAGTCCGACAAGGACAAGAAACCCGACGTGCCGCTGGAGTTCGCGCCGCGCGAAGTGGTGCAGCCGGCGCTGGCACGGTTGCCGTCCGTGGTGGAGTTCTCCGGCCCGCTGGTGGCGCCGCAGACCTCGGTGGTGCGCGCCAAGGCCGGCGGCACGCTGGTGTCGCTCAGCGTGGCCGAAGGCAGCCGGGTCCAAGCCGGGCAGGTCATCGGCCGCATCGACATGGCGGAGACGAGCAGCCGCGTTGCCGAGCGCAGCGCCAACCTGGAGTCGGCGCGCGCCACCCTGGCCCAGGCCGAGCGCACGCACGCCAGCAACGAGCGCCTCGCCGCGCAGCAGTTCATCAGCCCGATCGCGCTGGACAACTCGCGCGCCGCGGTGGACACCGCGCGCGCCACGCTCAATGCGGCGCAGGCAGCGCTGGACACCACGCGCGTCGGCCTGCGCGACGCCACGCTGCTGGCGCCGATCGCCGGCATCGTCGCCAAGCGCCACGCGCTGCCGGGCGAGAAGGTCGCTGTCGAACAGCAGGTGCTGACCATCATCGACCTGTCCCGGCTCGAACTCGCCGGCAGCGTCGGCACGCACGAGGTCAGCCGCCTGGCGGCGGGCATGCCGGTGGCGGTGCGGGTGGAAGGCCTGGCGCAGCCGGTGGCCGGGCGCATCGCGCGCATCGCGCCGGCGGCCGAGCCGGGCACGCGGTCCATCGGCGTCACGATCGAGTTGGCCAACCCCGAGGAGACGCTGCGCGCCGGCCAGTACGCGCTGGCCCGTGCCGTGCTGCCCGACGACCAGGAGAGGCTCACCGTGCCGGCCACCGCGGTCGGCAACACCGCCGGGCAGGACCACGTCTGGATGATCGAGAACGGCGTGCTGGCGCGGCGCGCCGTCACCCTGGGTCGGCGCGACGAACGCGAGGGTCGCGTCGAGGTGCTGCAGGGGGTCGACCCGGCCAGCCAGGTACTGGCAGCGCGCTTCGACAACCTGCGCGAGGGCGCCAAGGCCCTGATCGTGGCCAGCAAGTCATCGGCCGTGGCGTCGTCCGCGGCCACGACACCCGCGACGCTGAAGTGAGCGGGGCCGCCGCCGATCCGGTCTCCCGTCCCCATGTGGATCACCCGCGTCTCGATCAACAACCCGGTGTTTGCCGCCATGGTCATGGTGGCGCTGTGCGTGCTGGGCCTGTTCAGCTACGCCAAGCTGGGCGTCGAGCAGATGCCCGACATCAAGTTTCCTGGCGCCTGGATGGCCATCGAGTACCCGGGCGCTGCGCCCGAGGCGCTGGAGCGCGAGGTGCTCAAGCCGCTCGAGGAGGCGGTCAACAGCGTCGCCGGCGTGAAGCGCATCATGTCGCGGGCCTTCGAGGGCCGAGCCGACATGAGCGTCGAATTCGGCCTCGACACCGACATGGACCGCGCCATGCAGGAGGTGCGCGACCGCGTCTCGGCCGTGCAGTCGCAGTTGCCGCGCGACGCCAAGGCGCCGACGCTGGCGCGCTGGAACAACGACAACAGCGAACCGGTGGTCACGCTGGCCCTGCTGAGCCCCACGCGCAGCATGCGAGAACTGTCGATCCTGGGCGAGAACGACGTCGGCAAGCGCCTGCAGCGCGTGGCTGGCGTGGCGCGCGTCGAAGTCAACGGCCTCACCGAGCGCGAGGTTCGCATCGACCTCGACCCGCTGCGCCTGCGCGCCTACGGCGTGACGCCGGCGCAGATCGCCACGGCGCTGCGTGAAGCCAACGCCGACCAGCCGGTGGGCCTGCTGTCCAATGCCATGCAGGACGCCCTGGTGCGCGTGGAAGGGCGCGTGCGCGACCCCAAGGCCTTTGCCGACATCGTGGTCGCGCACCGCAACGGCCTGTCGTTGCGCCTGGGCGACCTCGGGCAGTTGACCGAGCGCGAACGCGAGCCGGACTCGCTGGCGCGGGTCAACGGCCAGCGCGCCGTCAATTTCAACGTCTTCAAGCAGCAGGACGCCAACATCGTGGCCACCGGAGACGCCGTGAAGGCGGCCATGGAGGAATTGCGCAAGAAGCTGCCGCCCGACGTCGAGCTGCGCCTCATCAATGCCAGCAGCGACTGGGTCAAGGGTTCGCTCGACGGCCTGCGCAGCACGCTGATCGAAGGCGCGCTGCTGACCATCGCCATCGTCTTCCTGTTCCTGCACAGCTGGCGCAGCACGATCATCACCGGCCTCACGCTGCCCATCGCGGTGATCAGCAGCTTCATCGCCGTCTACGCCTTCGGCTTCACGCTGAACTTCATGACGATGATGGCGCTGAGCCTGTGCATCGGCCTGCTCATCGACGACGCCATCGTGGTGCGCGAGAACATCGTGCGCCACGTGCACATGGGCAAGGACCACCTGACGGCGGCGCGCGAGGGCACGCAGGAAATCGGGCTGGCGGTGATGGCCACCACCTTCGCCATCGTGGCCGTGTTCGCGCCGGTGGCCTTCATGGGCGGCATCATCGGCAAGTTCTTCTACCCTTTCGGCATCACCGTGGTGGTGGCGGTGCTGGTGAGCTTGTTCGTCAGCTTCACGCTCGACCCCATGCTGTCGTCGGTGTGGAAGGATCCGCCTTCGGCGCGGCTGAAGACGCTGCCCGTCATCGGCCATGCCATCCGCGCGACCGACCGCCTGATGGACGTGCTGCACGCGGTCTACGGTCGCGCCATCCACTGGATCTTCAGCGCCCGCCGCTGGCGCGTCGGGCTGCCCGCCTGGGGCCGCGGCTTCAGCGCCGATGGCCGCCGCGACAAGGCCAGCCCGCGTCGCTGGCGCAGTGCCACCATCACGCCGCGCGGCGTGGTCATGCTGGTGGGCACGGCCAGCTTCGTTGCCGCGCTGGCGCTGGCGCCACTGGTCGGTAGCGAGTTCGTGCCCGAGACCGACCAGAACTTCACGCAGCTGGCACTGAAGATGCCGGTCGGCAGCAGCCTGGAACGTACCGACGCCAAGGTGGCGCAGGTCGAGGCCATCGTGAAGACCTTGCCCGAGGTCAAGCACATCTCCACCTGGATCGGCGGCGCCGGACAGCGCAACCAGGCCTGGCTGAACATCGCGCTGGTCGACCGCAAGGAGCGCAAGCGATCGCAGAAGCAGGTGGAAGATGCCGTCCGCGAGGCCATCGCGCGCATCCCCGGCACCGATGCCAGCGTCGGCTTCAACCGGCCGATCTATGTCGCGATCCTGGGCAGCGACCCCGATGGGCTGGCGCGCCTCGCGGAGGACTTTGCTGCCAAGGTGCGCAAGATCCCCGGCACGGTGGACGTCGAAACCTCGGTGCAGGCCGGCATGCCGGCGTACGCGGTGCGGCTGAAGCCTGGCGCCGTGCGCGAACTGGGCCTGACGGCGAACCAGGTCTCGAGCAGCTTGCGAGCCTACGTCAACGGCGAGACCGCGACCTACTGGACCACGCCCGACGGCGACCAGGTCGACGTCGTGCTGCGCCTGGACGAGAGCCAGCGCGAACGCGTCGACCAGTTGCGCGCCCTGCCGGTGGCCTTTGCCGCCGACGGCACGCCCATCCCGCTGGCCAGCGTGGCCGACATCGAACGTGTCTTCAACCCGCAGAACATCCGGCGCCAGAACCTGCAGCGGCGCGAGGGAATCTTTGCCGGCGTCAAGGACCGCAGCTCCGGCGACGTGGGCGACGACGTGCAGAAGCTGATCAAGGAAACCACGCTGCCGCCGGGCTACAGCTTCGACATCGGCGGCCAGATGCAGGAGCAGGCCGAGGCCTTCAAGGGCCTGCTGGGCGCCATGGCGCTGGCGGTGATCTTCATCTACATCGTGCTGGCCAGCCAGTTCGGCAGCTTCGTGCAGCCCATCGCCATCATGGCGAGCCTGCCGCTGGCGCTGATCGGCGTCATGCTGGCGCTGCTGTTCTGGAAGAGCACGCTCAATGTCTTCAGCATGATCGGCCTGGTCATGCTGATGGGGCTGGTGACGAAGAACGCGATCCTGCTGGTGGACTTTGCCAACCACGCGCGCAAGGCCGGCGCCACCGTGCACGAGGCGCTGCTGCAGGCCGGGCAGATCCGCATGCGGCCGATCATCATGACCACCGCGGCGATGATCTTCGGCATGCTGCCGCTGGCCCTGGCGCTGAATGACGGCGGGGAGATCCAGGCCCCGATGGGCCGCGCCATCATCGGCGGCCTGATCACGTCCACGTTGCTGACACTGGTGGTGGTGCCGGTGCTGTACAGCTACCTCGTCCGTGACGGGGCGCGCGAGAGGAAGTCGGAGCACGCGCCGGTGCTCGGCGGCAATGCCGCAGGGCCGCTGCCGATGCCGGCAGACCGGGATTGAGAGAGGTCCTGAATCTTCCTGCTGCGCGGGCAGATCCAGGGTCTGCGGTGCTCGCCGTACGGGTGTACGGCTCCGCTCCTCAACCCAGGCTCAGCCCGCTCGCGACGGAATCTTCAAGACCTCTCTGCGTGTGGGGCTCGGGCTTATCAAGTCTCGTCCGGCGGCAGCGTCTCCGCCGGTGCATCACCGCGGCGCCTCGCCGGCCGGCGGCCATGGTCGAGCCCGCGCAGCCGCTGCAACAGGCGGCCGGCTTCGTCACGGCTGGTCGGGCTGCCGTGGGGGCTGACGGTGGGGGCCGTGTCCTTTGACGGCTCCACCTCGCCGCGGCGCCGGCGCAGATCGATGCGCGGTCGACTCGGGCTCGGGTTCGGGCTCGAGCCCGATGGCAGGGCGATGCGCCCAAGCAGAAACATCGCCAGCAGGGCCAACGCCGCCGTCAGGGCCAGCAGCACGTCGCGTTCGCGGCGCGCGCCGTCGACGCGTTCGGCCAGTGCTTCGGTCATCGCAACGCGCGTTGCGTCGAGCAGCCGAAACTGTGCCTGCACGGCCGCAGTGCCGGCCTGCGCCGCATCGACCGGGTCGCCGCGCAGCATCCTGGCATAGCGTTCGGCGGCCGCAACGGCTTCCGCCGTAGCCGCGGCGAGTGCCGGGCGTGGCACCGCGGAGCGTTCGACAGCCTGGTTCAGGCGCCGCAGGCTGCGCGCCAGGGCCGCCTCGGCGGCGGCCAGCCGGCGCTCGTCGTGCCCGCTCCCCATGGCCGTGCCTGCGGGCGTCAGGGCAGCGATCTC
This sequence comes from uncultured beta proteobacterium, assembly GCA_963717575.1. Lineage (GTDB taxonomy): Bacteria > Pseudomonadota > Gammaproteobacteria > Burkholderiales > Burkholderiaceae_C > Rubrivivax. The sequence continues at coordinate 34,075 of CAVQWK010000050.1, forward strand.
GGCGGCCAGTCGCGGCAGGGTGCGTGTCAGCGCTGATGCCAGCAGGGCCGTGTCGCCGTCGCTGTTGCGGCCCAGCCCCGAGGCCTCGCCAACGAAGTCGATGACCTGCAGCGTCTGCTCGACCAGCAGCCGGTGCGCCAGGTCGCTTGCCGGCGCCGAAATGGTGCGCTGCTGCACGTCGCGCGCCAGCAGCATCCAGTCGTCTCGCATCGCGTCGAACTCCTCGCGCGTGCGGTCCGAGGCCGCCACCAGCGCCCCTGCCAGCGCGGCCACCCGTTCGTCGACGGTCCGCTGGCGCGAGCGGCGCTCGGTCTCCAGTGCCACCTGCCCGCGCAGGACTTGCCCGGCCACGTCGCGGTGGTTCAGCAGGCCGTGCTGCACGGCCACCGCACGTGCCACCGGGTCGAGCCCGGCCTGCGCGGCCAGCGCCGCCTGCAGTTCGGTGTGCTGGTAGCGCAGCACCTGGATCAGCGGCAGGGCGACCATGGCCGCACCCACGATGCCGAGTGCCGCGAGCTTGAAACGGGAGGGCGGGTGGGGCGACGAAGCGGTGTCAGGCATGGGGGAACGGGCGCGCGCGGCAGATCGGTGTCCAGGCCACCCTGCACACTTCGACACACCGTTCAGATCGACCGCGCGGCGGGCCACTTGAGCCCCGTCGCCATGCCGACGCGATGGGCGCCGCCGCGACCGCCGCGAAGCGCGGATCACGTCACGAAACGGGGCGCCGGGGCGGTCGGCCGCCGCCGCGGCTCAGCACTCCACGATATTCACCGCCAGGCCGCCGCGCGCGGTTTCCTTGTACTTGGTCATCATGTCGGCGCCGGTCTCGCGCATCGTCTTGATGACCTGGTCCAGGCTCACGAAGTGCGTGCCGTCGCCGCGCAGCGCCATGCGGGCCGCGTTGATGGCCTTGACCGCGGCGATGGCGTTGCGTTCGATGCAAGGGATCTGCACCAAGCCGCCGACGGGGTCGCAGGTCAGGCCCAGGTGGTGCTCCATGCCGATCTCGGCGGCATTCTCGGCCTGCTCGGGCGTGCCTCCCATCACCGCGCACAGGGCGCCTGCGGCCATGCTGCAAGCCACGCCCACCTCGCCCTGGCAGCCGACCTCGGCACCGCTGAGGCTGGCGTTCTCCTTGTACAGGATGCCGATGGCGGCGGCGGTGAGCAGGAAGTCGATGACGCCGGCATCCGAGGCCCCGGGAACGAATCGCGTGTAGTAGTGCAGCACCGCGGGGATGATGCCGGCGGCGCCGTTGGTCGGTGCGGTGACGACGCGGCCGCCGGCGGCGTTTTCCTCGTTCACGGCCAGCGCGTACAGGTTGACCCAGTCCAGCACCTGCAGCGGATCGCGCAGTGCCTGCTCGGGGTGCGCCGTGAGCGCCTCGCGCAGCGCCTTGGCACGGCGCTTGACCTTGAAGCCGCCGGGCAGCACGCCGGCGGTGCGGCAGCCGCGCTCGACGCAGTCCTGCATCACGCGCCAGATCCTCAGCAGGCCGGCGTCGATCTCGGCGTCGCTGCGCCAGTGTCGCTCGTTGCGGCGCATGACCTCGGCTATCGATCCCGGTGACGAGCCGCCGATCTCCCGACAGCGCTGCAGCAACTCCTGGCCGCTGTGGAAGGGGTGCGGCAGCACCGTGGTGTCGGGGGCGATGACCTTGTGCTTCGCGCCATCGGCCGCCACCTCGTCGCTGACGACAAAGCCGCCGCCCACCGAGTAGTAGACACGCTGGGCCACTTCGGCGCCCGCGGCATCGAAGGCGACGAAGCGCATGCCGTTGGCGTGGAACGGCAAGGTCTCGCGGCGGTAGAACTTCAGATCGTCCTTCTCTGCAAAGGCCACTTCATGCCGGCCGAGCAGGGCCAGCCGCCCGCTGCCACGGATGGCCGCCAGCAGCGCCGGCACGGTGTCGACATCCACCGTGTCGGGTTCGTGTCCGGCCAGGCCCAGCAACACGGCCTTGTCGCTGCCGTGGCCCTTGCCGGTGGCGCCCAGCGAGCCATACAGCTGGGCCTGCACGCGTGCCGTTCGATCGAGCCGCCCTTCGTGGGCCAACCGGGCCGCGAACAGGCGGGCGGCACGCATCGGCCCCACCGTGTGCGAGCTGCTGGGCCCGATGCCGATCTTGAAGAGGTCGAATGCGGAAACGGCCATGGTGGTGGATTCTCGGGTGAGGGGCCAACGGCGGCCGGTGGACGCGGGCGGGCTGCGCTGCCTCACTTCTCCGGCAGTCCTTCGCGACGGATCACCATGCCGCGCTCCGTGCGCCGGATCGGCAGCGCGAAGTCGAAGCGGTCGACTGCGGCGCAGCAGTCGAGATCGGCCACCGGCAGGTGGGGGTCGGTGCCGGCACTGAAGCGGCGGCCGAAGTCGGAGTCGCGCACGCGCGCCGCGTAGGGCGCGCGCGGCGGATCGTCGCCGCGCAGCAGGGCTTCGATGAGGTCGGCGCAGGCGTGGTCTTCGTCGCCGTCGCGGTCCGTCCACATGCCGGTGACGACCAGCGTCACCGACGGCGGCGCCAGGGCGCGCAGCAAGGCCGCCGTGGCACCGGCGCACACCAGGCTGGCCGCCAGCAGCACGCCGGCGTGATCGCACGCGACCAGGCCGCGGGTGCCGCCTGCGGTGTAGAGGATCACGCGGCGCCCGCTCAGGTCGAGCGCGGCGACCTGCGACGGTGAATTGCCCATGTCCAGCCCGGGTGCGGGTGCGCCGCCGCCCATGGCGCCGATCGCCAGCAGCGTTGGGGTCGCCGCGGCGCAGCGCGCCGGCGGCTTCGACCGACTCGACGGCCACCACTTCGCTGGCGCCGCGCGCCAGGGCATAGGCCGCGGTCGTGAACGAACGCAGCACGTCGATCACGACCACCGCGCCGTGCAGTTCGCCGCAGTGGGGCAGGTCCGAACGCAGGATCTTCATCGGTTCCGGCTCTGTGGCCCCGGCTGGGTCGGCGTCGTCCCAAGTGGCGCGCCTACTTGTGCGCCCGCGCGGCCAGCACGTCCATGCGCTTGCCCCGCGTGCTCATCTGCGACCCCACCAGCGGGATCGGACGACCGGGCAGCAACAGGTGCCAGTAGATCGGCTTGAAGGCGAGCTTGCCGAGGTGGTTCAGCCGCGTCTCCTCCAGCAGCGTCATCGGGCCGATCACCGGCAGCGGGAACTTGCCGGGGACCGGCTGGATGTCGTAGTTGAAGTCCACCAGGATGGCCTTGCCGAAGCCGGTCTCTATGAAGCAGTTGGCGTGGCCGTCGGCCAGCGGCTGCGCGTCCTGGCCGGCCATCTCGCGCAGCAGGTTGTGCACCACCACTTCCGCCTGGAAGTGCGCGACCGAGCCGGCCTTGGAGGTCGGCACGTTGGTGTTGTCGCCGAGCAGGAAGACGCGCTCGGCCTTCTTGCGCCTTCAGCGTGTGCTTGTCGGTCAGGCCGAAGCCGAGGCCGTCGCCCAGGCCGGCGTCGTCGATCAGTGCCGAACCCTCGTGCGGCGGGATCGTGACCAGCAGGTCGTAGGGCACGCGTCTTGCCGTCGGGACAGAGCCACGTCCTTGTCGGTGACGACGGCCAGCGGTGCATTCGCCACGATCTGCACGCCCTTGGCGACCAGCATGCCGGTGAGCATGTCGTTGCAGACCGGCTTGGTGAAGGCGCCGCTCAACGGCGTCATCAGCGTCAGCCGGGTGCGCGAGCGGATGCCGCGCTGCGTGAGGTACTCGTCGACCAGGCAGACGAATTCCAGCGGTGCCACCGGGCACTTGATCGGCATCTCGGCGATGTCGACCAGCAGGTCGCCGCCCTGGAATGCCTCCAGCGCGCTCGGCCAGCTTCAGTGCGCTGTCGGGCGTGTAGAAACCGTGCGCGCGGGTGCCCCAGCGTTCGGGCAGGCCCTCGATCGCATCGACCACGGTGCGGCAACCCAGCGCCAGCACCAGCCAGTCATAGCCGTGGCTGCCCTGGTCGGTGGTGACGGTGCGCGCCTGCGGGTCGATCGCGGTGATGGTCTCGCACAGGTACTCGACGCCGGGGCCGACGAAGTCGGAGTTCCTGCGCTGGATGTCGGCGAGCGTGCGGTAGCCCGGCTTGCGAAAAGGCAGGAACAGCATGCCCGGCTGGTAGGTGTGCATCGGCGAATTGCCGATCAGCCGCACGTTGACCTGCCGGTCTTGCCGCCGCGCGGTCCTGGCGAGCAGGTTGGCGACGACGAGGCCGCCGGTGCCGTCGCCGAGAACGAGTACGTTCGTTGCCACTGGTGTTGCTCCGTTTGCCGCGCTTCCGGTTCGGGCCGGGGGGCGCGCCCCGTGATGCCGTCGCCGATCAGGCGGTCGTCGTCGCTCATCGGCACGCAACTGCAGAACAGGTTGCGGTCGCCCCAGACGTTGTCGACGCGGCCCACGGGCGACCAGTATTTCTGCCGCCGCAAGCCCGGCACCGGGTAGGCGGCCTGCTCGCGGCTGTACGGGTGCGGCCACTCGGCCTTGAGCAGCGACTCGGCGGTGTGCGGTGCGTGCTTCAGCGGGTTGTCCTCGCGCGGCCACACGCCGGCTTCGACAGGCGCGATCTCGGCGCGGATGGCGATCATGGCGTCGCAGAAGCGGTCCAGCTCGACCAGCGGCTCGCTCTCGGTGGGCTCCACCATCAGCGTGCCGGCGCACCGGGAAGCTCAGCGTGGGCGCGTGGAAGCCGTAGTCGATGAGGCGCTTGGCCACGTCTTCGGCGCTGATGCCGGTGCTGTCCTTCAGCGGCCGCAGGTCGAGGATGCACTCGTGCGCCACGCCGCCGCCCTTGAGCGCCGGGTTGCCGCCCGAGTACAGCACCGGGTAGTGGTCGGCCAGGCGCGCGGCGACGTAGTTGGCGCTGAGGATCGCCACCTCGGTGGCGTCGCGCAGGCCGTCGGGGCCCATCATGCGGCAGTACATCCAGCTGATCGGCAGCACCGCGGCGTTGCCCAGCGGGGCCGCGCTGACCGCACCGACGCGAGTGCTCGCCGCCGATGCCCGCGGTGCGGTGCGCCGGCAGGAAGGGCACCAGGTCGGCGACCACCGCCACCGGGCCGACGCCCGGCCCGCCGCCGCCGTGCGGGATGCAGAAGGTCTTGTGCAGGTTGAGGTGGCTGACGTCGCCGCCGAATTCGCCCGGCGCGGCCACGCCCACCAGCGCGTTCATGTTGGCGCCGTCGACGTAGACGCGCCCGCCATGCTGGTGCACCAGCGCGCACAGCTCCTTCACCCGCACCTCGAACACGCCGTGCGTGCTGGGGTAGGTGATCATCACGGCGGCGAGCTTGGCGCCGTGCTGTCTCGCATTGCGGCGCAGGTCGTCCATGTCGACGTTGCCCATGGCGTCGCACTTGACGACGACCACGCTCATGCCCGCCATCTGCGCGCTGGCCGGGTTGGTGCCGTGCGCCGACTCGGGTATCAGGCAGATGTTGCGGTGGCCTTCGCCGCGCGACGCATGCCAGGCGCGGATCGCCAGCAGCCCGGCGTATTCGCCCTGGCTGCCGGCGTTGGGCTGCAGGCTCACGCCGGCATAGCCGGTGGCCTGCGCCAGCCAGGCGCAGAGCTGGTCGTCCAGTTCCCGGTAGCCGGCCAGCTGGTCGCGCGGTGCGAACGGGTGCACCTGCGCAAACTCCGGCCAGGTGACGGGGATCATCTCGCTGGTGGCGTTGAGCTTCATCGTGCACGAGCCCAGCGGGATCATGCTGCGGTCCAGCGCCAGGTCCTTGTCGCGACAGGCTGCGGATGTAGCGCAGCATCTCGGTCTCGCTGTGGTGCGTGTTGAACACCGGGTGCGTGAGGAAGGCGCTGCTGCGGCGCAGCGCCTCGGGGATCATCGGCTCGACGCCCTTCTCGAACGCCGCCATGTCGGGCAGCGCCTGGCCGGGCTTGGCGAACACCTGCCACAGCGCCGCGACGTCGTCGCGCGTGGTGGTCTCGTCCAGATTGATGCCGATCATCGCGTCGCCCCACTCGCGGAAGCGGCGCAGGTTCATGCCCGCGGCCTCGGCGCGCGCGGCGAGCGACGGCCGTGTCGGCGCCGGTGTCGACGGCGATGGCGTCGAACGCGGTGTCGCTGCGCACGGCCAGCCCATCTCGCTCAGGCCGCGCGGCCAGCACCGCGGTGTAGCGTGGCCACGCGCTGCGCGATGCGCTTCAGGCCCTCGCGGCCCGTGGTAGACGGCGTACATGCTGGCGATCACCGCCAGCAGCACCTGCGCCGTGCAGATGTTGGACTGGTGGCCTTCTCGCGCCGGATGTGCTGCTCGCGCGTCTGCAGCGCCAGCCGGTAGGCCGGCTGCGCCGTGCACGTCCACGCTCACGCCCACCAGGCGGCCGGGCAGGCTGCGCTTGAATTCGTCGCGGCAGGCCAGGTAGGCCGCGTGCGGGCCGCCGCCGCCCATCGGCACGCCGAAGCGCTGCGTAGTGCCCAGCGCGATGTCGGCGCCGAGTTCGCCCGGCGGCAGTGATCAGCGTCAGCGCCAGCAGGTCGGCGGCGACGATGAAGGCCGCCTGGTGCGCGTGGATGCGCGCGGCATCCTGGCGCAGGTCGTGCACGCTAGCCGTCGGTGGCGGGGTAGGCTGCGATCAGCGCGGCGAAATAGTCGCCGCCGGCGATCAGGCCGTCCCATGCGGCCTCGGAGTTCGCCAGCACCACCTGCAGGCCCAGCGGCGCGGCGCGGGTCCGGATGACCTCGATCGTCTGCGGGTGGCAGTCGCCGGCGACCACGAAGATGTGGCTCTTGTTCTTCACGCTGCGCTTGGCCAGCGTCATGGCCTCGGCCGCGGCGGTGGCTTCGTCGAGCATCGAGGCATTGGCGATGGCCATGCCGGTGAGGTCGCAGACCATGGTCTGGAAATTGACCAGCGCTTCCATGCGGCCCTGGCGAGATCTCGGCCTGGTAGGGCGTGTAGGCGGTGTACCAGGCCGGGTTCTCGAGGATGTTGCGCAGGATGACGCCCGGCATGTGCGTGCCGTGGTAGCCCTGGCCGATGAAGCTCTTGAGCACCTGGTTCTTCGCCGCGATGGCCTTCAACTCGGCCAGCGCCTGCGCCTCGCTGAGCGGCGCCGGGATCGCCATCGGCTGGCTGCGCGCGATGGCGCGCGGCACGATGGCGTCGATCAGCGCGCGGCGCGATGCCGCGCCGATCACCGACAGCATGTGCTGCTCGTCGGCGGCATCGGGCCCGATGTGGCGGGCGACGAATTCGGCGGCGTTTTCCAGCTCGCCGAGCGGCTTCAGGGCGGACATCAGCATGGGTGGCTTCCGGGCAGGCGCGCAGGGCAGGGTGCGGAGCCGTCAGAGCGTCTTCAGCAGCGCGTCGTAGGCCGGCGGGTCCATCAGCTGGTCGAACTCGGCCATGTCGGTGACGTGCACGGTGAAGAACCAGCCGTTGCCCAGCGGGTCGGTGTTGGCCAGCGACGGGTCGGCGCGCAGCGCTTCGTTGACCTCGACGATCTCGCCGCTGACGGGCATGTAGATGTCGGCGGCGGCCTTGACCGATTCGACGACGCCGGCGACTTCGCCCTTCTTGTAGCTGCGGCCGACCTCGGGCAGTTCGACGAAGACCACGTCGCCCAGCGCGTCCTGCGCGTGGTGCGTGATGCCGACGACGGCGGCTTCGTGGTCTTCGATGTTGATCCACTCGTGGTCGGGCGTGTACATGGTGGTCATCGGTGGGCTCCTCGTGGTGTGTGTCGACGGCGTCAACGTTGGTAGCGATGGGGGTGGAAGGGCATGGCGTCACGCGCATCGGCAGCCGCTTGCCGCGCACCTCGGCGTAGACCTCGTGCTGCGGCCGGGCGTGGTCGGCGGGCAGGTAGGCCATCGCGATGGGCTGGTTGACGCTGGGCGCCAGCGTGCCGCTGGTGACGGTGCCGAGCTTGTGGCCGTGGGCGTCGAACGAGGGCGGTGCCTTCGCGCACCGGCACGCGCTCCAGGCCGACCAGGCCGACGCGCTTGCGTCGGCGCGGCGCCGGCCAGGTGGCGCTCGATCACGGCCGCGCCGGGGTAGCCGCCGGCGCGCGCGCCACCGGGGCGGCGCACCTTCTGGATCGCCCAGGTCAGGCCGGCCTCGACCGGGCTCGTGGTCTCGTCGATGTCGTGGCCGTACAGGCACAGGCCGGCCTCCAGGCGCAGCGTGTCGCGCGCGCCCAGGCCGGCGGGCTTGACCTCGGGCTGCGCCAGCAGCGCCTCGGCCAGCGCGGCGGCGTGCGCGGCCGGCACCGAGATCTCGAAGCCGTCTTCGCCGGTATAGCCCGAGCGCGTGACGAAACAGGGCACGCCCGCGCAGCTCGAACACGCCGCCGCTCATGAAGACCAGCTGCGCCACATCGGCGTTCAGCCGCGACAGCGCCGTCACGGCCTTGCGGGCCCTGCAGCGCCAGCAGCGCACGCTCGGGCATGCGGCACCACGGGCAGCGGTGGCCGATGTGGGCCTGCATGTGGCGCAGGTCGGCGTCCTTGCAGCCGGCGTTGACGACGAGGAACAGATCGCCGAAGGTGCCGCCGCGGCGCCGGGCAGGGCCGCACGATCATCAGGTCGTCGAGCAGGCCGCCGCTGGCGTTGGTGAAGAAGGCATAGCGCTGCCTGCCGACGGCGAGGTCGACGACGTCCACCGGCACCAGCGATCTCCAGCGCCGCGCGCGGCGTCGGCGCCGACCAGCCGCACCTGGCCCATGTGCGAGACGTCGAACAGCGCCGCCGACTCGCGGCACTGCTTGTGCTCGGCCATCAGGCCGGTGGGGTACTGCACCGGCATCGCGTAGCCGGCGAAGGGCACCATGCGCGCGCCCAGGCGCAGATGCAGGTCGTGCAGCGGGGTCTGCAGGAGCGGGGTCTCGGCCATGGCGGAATCCTTCGAGGGCGTCGGCACGTGCGCCGCAATGGTGGCGCACGGGCCCTCGCTGTCCGCTTTACCTGAGAGATTCGGTCAGCCCCGGCGGCTGGCCTTGCCCCTTCGGTGGGCCGCCCGGCTGTGAGCCGTGCAGCCTCTCTCCAGTGAGGAAGAAAGTCAGTCCTTTTGCCTGAGCGTTCGAGGGGCTGCCTCTGCGCCTTCGGCGGCTTCGATGAAGAAGCTCTCTCCTGACGCCGTCCAGTGTAGCAGCGGCCTGCAGCCCGGCCGCGTTGCCGGCCGCGCGCCGCGGCGAGGCATGATGCGGCGCCCATTCTCCAGGGCAAGCCCCATGACCGCAGCCGATCCGCGAGCAGCCGCCAGCGATGCGGCGCAGGCCATGTCGCGCCTGATGCACGCGCACCGCTCGATCCGCGAGTACGAGGACCGCGCCATCGACGCCGGCCTGGCTCGATGCCGTGCTGGCCGAGGCGCTTCGCCGGCTCGTCGTCCAGCGGCAACCTGAACATGGTCTCGGTGATCAAGACGCGCGATCCCGCGCGCAAGGCCCGGCTGTGCGAACTGCACTTCGGGCAGCCGATGGTGAACCAGGCGCCGCTGGTGCTGACCTTCTGCGCCGACACCTTCCGCACCCGCGAGTGGCTGGCGCAGCGCGGTGCGCGGCTCGGGCTTCGCCGACTTCATCAGCTGGCACGTGGCGGCCTTCGACGCCATCATCCTGGCGCAGACCGACGGCGCTGGCGCTGGAGAGCCACGGCCTGGGCATCTGCTACATGGGCACCACGCTGCACTCGATGCGCGAGATCGCCGACTTCCTGGAGTGCCCCGACGAACTGCCTGCCGGTGACGAGCATGGTGGTGGGCTGGCCGGCCGAGGCGCCGGCGCAGCGCGACCGCCTGCCGCCGGCGGCCTGGATCCACGACGAGCGCTACCAGCGTCCGACGCCGGCGACATCGACGCCCGTTTCGCCGAGCGCGAACGCCGCGGGCGTGAGCGCTACCTGGCGCTCGGGCCCGAGATGGCGCAACTGTGGCAGGAGCACGGCATCACCTCGCTGGCGCAGTACTACACGAGCAAGATCAAGTACGACCCCGACCGCTTTGCCCTGGACTCCGGGCAGTTGCGCGCGCTGCTCGCTGAACGGGGCTTCCTGCCCTGAGCCCGCGTGACCGCCTCGGGCTTGACGTGCAGCACGAGGGACCCGAAGGCGGTAGCGTCCTTGCGGCTGCGGCAAGTGCTGGAAAATCGGTAGGGAATGCCGACGCCGAGCACTGCAGAATGAGGCGAGCCCCGCCATCCGGCATGTGATGTGTGCAGCGTTCCCTTTTCCGGAGAAACCGCAATGAAGACCCGCAGATCCGCACTTCTGACTTTCCTGGCCGGCCTGGTGCTGTCGGCCGGTGCCGGCGCCCAGAACATCTCGATCGCCACCGGCGGCACCGGCGGCGTGTACTACCCGATGGGGGGCGGCATCGCGGCGGTGCTGTCCAAGCACGTGCCGGGCATGCAGGCCACCGCCGAGGTCACCGGCGGCTCGGTCGACAACCTGAAGCTGATCAACAGCGGCAAGCCGTATGTCGGCTTTTCGATGACCGACGCGGCGCAGGACGCCGCGCGCGGCGAAGACAAGTTCAAGGGCAACAAGGTGCCGCTGAAGACGCTGCTGGTGCTGTACCCGAACCGCATGCACGTGGTCAGCATCGAGGGCCGCGGCGTCGCCAGGATGGCCGACCTGAAGGGCAAGCGCGTCTCCACCGGCTCGCCCGGCAGCGCCACGGAGGTCATGGCGTTCCGCCTCATCGAAGCCGCCGGCCTGGACAAGGACAGCGACATGAAGCGCGAGCGCCTGGGTGCGGCCGAATCGGTGAACGCCATCAAGGACGGCAAGATCGATGCCTTCTTCTGGGTCGGTGGCCTGCCCACCGCGGCGGTGACCGACCTGGCCAACACGCCCGGCACCAAGCTGAAGATGGTCGACCACGCCGAGGCGGTGGCGGCCATGAACAAGAAGTACGGCAACCTCTACGTCGAGGACGTGATCCCCAAGACCGTTTACAAGGGCATGGACGCCGACAACCACCAGGCCACCGTGATGAACATCCTGGTGGCCCACGAGAACATGGACGAGAAGACCGCCTACAACATCGTCAAGACCATCTTCGACAAGCGTGACGACCTGATCGCCGTGCACAAGGAATCGGCCAATATCAAGCTCGAGAACCAGAAGGCCAGCGCGACGCCGATTCCGTTCCACCCCGGCGCGTTGAAGTATTTCGCCGAAAAGGGTGTCAAGGTCAATTGAGCATGGGACGTCACCGCCCGCCCGCATGAGTTCACCCCTCTCCCCGGGCGGGCCGGACGCCATCGTCAGCGAGGCCGCACTCCACAAGGCCGAAGAGTTCATCGAAGCCGAGGAGGGCGCGGCCAACAAGCCGAAGGGCTGGCTCGCCGTCTTCGTGGTCGCTGTCGCGTTCGCGATGTCGGCGTTCCACCTCTACACGGCCTACGCCATCGTGCCGACGCAGACGCTGCGGCCGGTGCACGTGGGCTTCGTGCTCTTCCTGTGTTTCCTGGTCTTCCCGCTGCACCCGCGCTTTCGCCACCGCGTGATGTGGTGGGACTGGCTGGCCGCGGCGCTGTCGATCGCCATCGTCGTGTACCTGATCCTGGGCGGCGACGACTTCACCGACCGCAACACCTCGCCCGAGCCCTGGGACATCGCCTTCGGCATCGCGCTGATCGCGCTGGTGCTCGAAGCGATGCGGCGCACCAACGGCTGGATCATGCCGATCATCACCCTGGCCTTCGTCGCCTATGCGCTGTTCGGGCCGGTGCTGCCGGCGCCGTGGACGCACAAGGGTTACGAGGTCGGTCGCCTGGTCGGCGTCATGTACATGACGCTCGAAGGCATCTACGGCGTGGCGGTTGACGTGTCGGCGTCGCTGATCATCCTGTTCACGATCTTCGGTGCCTTCCTGCAGCACTCGGGTGCCGGCAAGTTCTACATCGACTTTTCCTTCTCGGCGATGGGCGGCAAGCCCACCGGCGCCGGCCGCACCGTGGTGCTGGCGTCGTTCCTGCTCGGCGGGCCGTCGGGCTCGGGCGTGGCGACGACGGTCACGCTGGGGGCGGTGGCGTACCCGATGCTGGCCAAGGTCGGCTACGAGAAGAACGCCGCCGGCGGCCTGCTGGCCGCGGGCGGGCTGGGCGCCATCATCTCGCCGCCGGTGCTGGGCGCGGCGGCGTTCCTGATCGCCGAGTTCCTGAAGATCTCGTACCTCGACGTGCTGCTGATGGCGGTGATCCCGACCGCGCTGTTCTACCTGGCGCTGTTCCTGATGGTCGAGATCGACGCGCGCAAATACGGCATGGGCCGCGTCGCCTTCGACAAGGTCGACACCGTCTGGCACCTGACCCGGCGCTACTGGTTCCACTTCCTGTCGCTGTTCTCGATCGTCGCCTTCATGATGTGGGGCTTCTCGCCGGTGCTGTCGGTGTTCTGGGCCACGGTGGTGTCGTTCGCGACCAGCTTCCTGCGCCGCGACACGGCGTTGATCTCGTACGACCTGTTCACCGGCAAGGGCTCGCTCACGAAGGATCTGTTCCAGTCGCCGTTCGTGAAGGCCATGGAAGGCGGCTCGATCGGCATGCTCAACGTGGCGGCCACCTGCGCCGGCGCCGGCATCATCGTCGGCGTCGTCACGCTCACCGGGCTGGGCCTGAAGTTCAGCTCCATCGTCATCGACTATGCCGGCGGCTCCCTGCTTCTGACGGCGATCTTCACGTCGCTGGTGGTGTGGATCGTCGGCCTGGCGGTGCCGGTGACGGCGTCGTACATCATCTGCGCGGTGATCGCCGCGCCGGCGCTGATGAAGCTCGGGGTCCCCGATTTCGCCGCGCACATGTTCATCTTCTATTACGCCGTGCTGTCCGAGGTGTCGCCACCCACGGCGCTGTCGCCATTCGCCGCGGCAGCCATCACCGGCGGCGATCCGTACAAGACCACGCTGCAGTGCTGGAAGTACACCGTGCCGGCTTTCCTGGTGCCGTTCATGTTCGTGCTCGACGGCAGCGGCCAGGGGCTGCTCCTGATGGGTTCGGCCAAGGCCTTGGCTGCAGCCAACTGGTGGTCGATCGCCGAGGTGACGCTGACCGCGGCCGTCGGCATCGCCGCTTTGGCCGCCGGCTTCCAGGGCTGGGCCATGAAGCGCACCACGCTGATCGAGCGCGGGATGCTGATCGTGGCGGGCATTGCGCTGGTGTACCCCGGCCGCGTGGCCGATGTGATCGGCTTCGGGCTGGTGATCGCTGCGATGGCGATGCAGTTCTTCCGCGGCGCGGCGGCGCGCAGGGAGTCGCGGTGACCGGGCGCGCCGCGCAGGCCGACGCCGCTCGACGCGCCGACGGCCCTGTCGCGGCGGCCGGGAGCATGCCCTCATGAGCGAAGACATCCCCACCCTGCGCCGCATCCTCCAGGCCTGCAAGACCGTCGCCGTGGTCGGGCTGTCGGCGGAGTGGCATCGGCCGAGCAATTTCGTCGCCAAGTACCTGCAGGCGCACGGCTACCGCGTGATCCCGGTCAACCCGCGCTACGACAGCATCCTGGGCGAGCGCTGCTATGCCCGGCTGGAGGACATCCCCGAGCCGGTGGACATGGTCGATGTGTTCCGCAGGCCGGCCGACGTGCCGCCGATCGCCGCCAGCGCCGTGGCCATCGGCGCCAGGTGCCTGTGGCAGCAACTGGGCGTGGCGAACCGGGAGGCCGATGCCATGGCGCGCGCGGCGGGACTGGACTCGGTGATGGACCGCTGCGTGAAGATCGAACACGCGCGGCTGTTCGGCGGCCTCCACTGGGTGGGTGTCGACACGCAGGTGATCAGCGCACGGAGGCCGCAATGAGCGATCGCCGCTTCCAGCCCGAAACCCTGGCCATCCACGCCGGCCAGATCCCCGACGCCGCCACCGGCGCGCGCGCCCTGCCGATCTATCAGACGACGAGCTTCGTCTTCGACAGCGCCGACCACGCGGCCAGCCTGTTCAACCTGCAGACCTTCGGCAACGTCTACTCGCGCCTGTCCAACCCCACCGTGGCGGCGCTGGAAGAGCGCGTGGCCGCGCTCGAAGGGGGCCGCGCCGCGGTGGCCAGCGCGTCGGGCATGGCGGCTGAAGCGATGGCCCTGATGACGATCCTGCAGGCCGGCGACCACGTCGTGGCGGCCGGTGCGCTGTATGGGGGCAGCGTCACCATGCTCGCGGTGAACCTGCGCAAATTCGGCATCGAGACGACCTTCGTCGACGCCACCGACCCGGCGGCCTTTGCCGCCGCGATGCGGCCGAACACGCGTGCCGTTTTCGCCGAGAGCCTGGGCAACCCGAGCCTGGTGGTGCTGGACATCGCCGCGGTGGCCGAGGTGGCGCACGCGCACGGCGTGCCGCTGGTGATCGACAACACGGTGCCCAGCCCCTTCCTGTGCAACCCCTTCGCGCACGGCGCCGACATCGTGGTGCACAGCGCCACCAAGTACCTGGCCGGCCACGGCACCACGCTGGGCGGCGTGGTCGTGGAGTCCGGCAGGTTTCCCTGGGACAACGGCAAGTTTCCCGGCATGACCGAGCCTTCGCCGGGCTATCACGGCGTAAAGTTCTACGAGACCTTCGGCAACTTCGGCTTCACGATGCGCTGCCGCATGGAGAGCCTGCGCGTGTTCGGCGCCGCACTGAGCCCGATGAGCGCGTGGCAGATTCTGCAGGGCGTGGAGACGCTGCCGCTGCGCATGGAGCGGCATTGCAGCAACGCGCTGAAGGTGGCCGAGTTCCTGCGCGCGCACCCGGCGGTGAGCTGGGTCAACTACCCGGGGCTGGCCGATCATCCGCAGCACGCGCTTGCTGCAGCGCCAGATGCGCGGGCGCTTCCGGCCTGCTGGCCTTCGGCGTGAAGGGGGGCGTCGCGAACGGCGTCAAGTTCATCGAGAGCGCGCAGTTCATGAGCCATCTCGTCAACATCGGCGACACGCGCACGCTGATCAGCCATCCGGCGAGCACCACGCACCGGCAGCTCGACGCCGAACAGCAACTGGCGGCCGGCGTCCTGCCCGACATGGTGCGCATCTCGGTGGGGCTGGAGCACATCGACGACATCCTGTGGGATATCGACCAGGCGCTCGCTGTCGCGAGCGCATAGCGGCCGGACCCGACGGCAGCCGCATGTACCATGCCTGCTTGCAAGTGACGGGATCGCAGCGATGAGCATCTACGACCAGCATCTGGACCGGAACGCGGCCAATTTCGTGGCGCTGTCGCCGGTGAGCTTCGTCGAGCGCAGCGCCGAGGTCTTCGGCGACCTGCCGGCCGTCATCCACGGCGCGCGCCGCCTGAACTGGGCGCAGTTGCGCGAGCGTTCGGCGCGGCTGGCGGCGGCCCTGCGCGCCCTGGGCGTCGGCCGGGGCAGCACGGTCAGCGTGATGCTGCCCAACACGCCCGAGATGGTGGAGGCGCACTACGCCGTGCCGGCGCTGAACGCCGTGCTCAACACGCTCAATACGCGGCTGGATGCGCCGCTGCTGGCCTGGCAGATGAACCACTGCGAGGCGCAGGTGCTGATCACCGACCGCGAGTTCGCGCCGGTCATGGCCGAGGCGCTGCGGCTGCTCAGAACCGAGCATGGCCGCGACCCCGTCGTCATCGACGTCGCCGACAACGAGTACACCGGTCCGGGCGACCTCATCGGCAGCCACGAATACGAAGCGCTGCTGGCGGCGCACGCGCCACTGGCACGGCTCGACGGCCCATCGGACGAATGGGACGCCATCGCGGTCAGCTATACCAGCGGCACCACCGGCGACCCCAAGGGCGTCGTCACGCATCACCGCGGGGCCTACCTGAACGCCGTGAGCAACGCCGCCACCTGGACGATGCCGCACTTCCCGCGTTACCTGTGGACGCTGCCGATGTTCCACTGCAACGGCTGGTGCTTCCCGTGGACGGTGGCCATGCTCGGCGGCGTCCACGTCTGCCTGCGGCGGGTGGACGCCAAGGCCATCTTCGACGCCATGCGCGAGCAGGGCGCCGACCACTACTGCGCCGCGCCCATCGTGCACAACCTGCTCATCAGCGCGCCGGCCGAATGGCGGGCCGGCATCGCGCACCCGGTGCGCGGCATGGTGGCCGGCGCCGCGCCCCCGGCGGCCATGATCGAAGGGATGGCCGCGATCGGCTTCGACATCACCCACGTCTACGGCCTGACCGAGGTCTACGGCCCGGCGGCGGTGGCGGTGAAGCGCAGACATGGGCGACCGAGAGCCTGTCGGAGCAGGCGCGCCTGAACGGCCGCCAGGGCGTGCGTTACGCCCTGCAGGAAGGCATGACGGTGTTCGACCCCGAGACGCTGGCCGAAGTGCCTGCCGACGGTGAGACCATGGGCGAGATCATGTTCCGCGGCAACATCGTGATGAAGGGCTACCTCAAGAACCCGGCCGCAACCGACAAGGCCTTCGCCGGCGGCTGGTTCCGCACCGGCGACCTGGCGGTGATCGAGCCCGACCGCTACGTCAAGATCAAGGACCGCAGCAAGGACATCATCATCAGCGGCGGCGAGAACATCAGCTCGATCGAGGTCGAGGACGCGCTCTACCGCCACCCCGCCGTGCTGGCCTGCGCCGTGGTGGCGCGGCCCGACCCGAAGTGGGGCGAGACGCCGCTGGCCTTTGTCGAGACCAAGGCCGGAGCCACGGTGACGGCGGCCGAACTGATCGCCCACTGCCGGGGCCTGCTGGCCAGCTACAAGGTGCCGCGCGAGATCCGCTTCGAGCCCATCCCCAAGACCAGCACCGGCAAGATCCAGAAGTTCCAGTTGCGCGAGCGCGCCAAGAGCTCGTCCGCCATCGAATAGCAAGGAGATCCCATCATGTCCACCCTCGAACCCCTGGTGATCCACGAGACCGATGCGCGCGGCATCGTCACGCTCACGCTCAATCGCCCGGCAGGCGTTCAACTCGCTGTCGGAGGCGATGCTCGACGCGCTGCAGGCGGCGCTGGACCGCGTGGCCGCCGACGAGACGGCGCGCGTGGTCGTCATCGCTGCTTCAGGCAAGGCCTTCTGCGCCGGACACGACCTCAAGGAGATGCGCGCCGAGCCTTCGCAGGGCTACTACGAGCGCCTGTTCGCGCAGTGCGCGCGCATGATGCTGACGATCCAGCAATTGCCGCAGCCGGTGATCGCGCGCGTGCACGGCATCGCCACCGCCGCCGGTTGCCAGCTGGTGGCGACGTGCGACCTGGCGGTGGCGGTGCGTGAAGCAAAGTTCGCCGTGAGCGGCATCAACCTGGGCCTCTTCTGCGCCACGCCCAGCGTCGCGCTGAGCCGCAACCTGGGGCGCAAGGCCGCCTTCGAGATGCTGGTCACGGGTGACTTCATCAGCGCCGAGCAGGCGCGCGAGAAGGGGCTGGTGAACCGCGTCGTCGACGCCGACCGCCTCGACGCCGAAGTCGACGCGCTGGCCGCGCGCATCGCCGCCAAGCCGCGCGTGGCGCTGGCGTTGGGCAAGGCCCTCTTCTACCGGCAGCTCGAAACCGGCATCGAAGCCGCGTACGGCGATGCCGGCCGCACCATGGCTTGCAACATGATGGACGAGTCGGCGCTGGAAGGGGTGCAGGCCTTCATCGAGAAGCGGCCGCCCGACTGGCACTGAGCTTCGGCCGGCACGGAGGTTCGGCCGTGGCGGCAGCCCCTTCCTGCGGCCGGACGGCGGCGCGCCGCCTTACGATGCGGGGATGAACGCATCACCCCGCATCCCCGGCCGCCGCTTCCTGCACTCGCCGGGCCCCACGCCCGTGCCCGACGAGGTGCTGCACGCCATGAGCCGGCAGCCCATGGACATGGGCGACCCGCGCGTGGACGCCGTCATCGCCGCGTGCGAGCGGGGACTGAAGCATCTGCTGCAGACGGAGTCCGCCGACGTCTTCTTCTATGCCGCCAATGGCCACGGCGTGTGGGAGGCGGTGGTGCAGAACCTGCTGCCGCCCGGGGGCGCGGCGCTCGTGCCGGGGACCGGACACTTCTCCGAGTCCTGGGCGCTCGAGACCGAAGCGCTGGGCCGGCGTGTCGTGCGCACGCCCTGGCACCCGGGCCTGCCGATCGACCCCGCCGCGGTGACGCAGGCGCTGCGCGAGGATCGCCAGCACGACATCGCGGCCGTCTTCGTGGTCCACACCGACACCTCCAGCGGCATCACCAGCGACCTGGCCGCGTTGCGCGCCGCCATCGACGCCGCCGACCACCCGGCCTTGTTCGTCGTCGACGTCGTGGCCTCGCTGGCGGCCGAGCCGTTCGACATGGACGCGCTGCGCGCCGACGTGGCGGTGGGCGCGTCGCAGAAGGGGCTCATGTGCCCGCCGGGCGTAGGCTTCGTCGCCGTCAACGCCGCGGCCTTCGAGGCGGCGCAGCGCAATCCGGCGCCGCGCTACTACTGGGACTTCGTGCTGCGCAAGAGCGATCTCTCGTACCGCAAGTTCTGCGGCACGCCGCCGCAAAACCTGATGGCCGGGCTGGAAGCGGCGCTGACGCTGCTGCAGCGCGAAGGCCTGGCGCAGGTGCTGGCGCGCCACCGGCAACTGGCCGGCCTCGTGCACGCCGCGGTGCAGGGCTGGCGCGAGGGCGGGGCGCTGGATTTCTTCGCCCGCGAGCCGGCCAGCCGTTCGGCGGCGGTGACCACCATCACCGTGCCGCCCGGCACCGACGTGGATGCACTCCGTGCCGTCGCCCGGGAGGACTTCCAGGTTGCCTTTGCCGGCGCGCTGGGGCCGCTGCACGGGCGCGGCTTCCGCATCGGGCACCTGGGGGACCAGAACCCGGCCGGCGTGCTGGGCTGCCTGGCCGTGGTGGAAGCGGCACTGCTCGTGCAGGGCATACCGGTGGGTGCGGGTGGCATGCAGCGGGCGGTGAAGGCGCTGGCGCAGATGGAACGCGGCGGATCGCGCTGAGCCCACCGGTCAGGCAGCGCCAGGGACCGGTGCAAGGCCAGGGGGGCTTCACGGCGGAGCGTGCACGTGGACTTTCACGCCGGCCAGCGCAACGACCTGGCCCGCGCGGATCTTGCAGGTCTTGCGCAGTTCCACCTGACCATCCACCCGCACCCGGCCGTCGGCCACCAGGGCCTTGGCCATGCCCCCACTGGCGGCCAGCCCGGTGGCCTTGAGCAAAGCGTCGAGCGCGATGTGTTCGCCGCGCAGGGGAAAGTCGATCTGCTGCATCAGTGCCGTCCTGGGTCTTCGGTCAGGCGCGCGTTACCGCAGCCGATGGGCCAACAGTCGAAGTCTGCCGGCAGAATCACGACATGCCGGACTCGCCAACGTCCCCGTCCCAGCCCCGCAACCCGCTGCACGGACTGACGCTGGAGCACATCGTCACCGCCCTGGCGGCCCACTACGGCTGGCCGGGACTGGGCGAGCGCATCCCCTTGCGTTGCTTCACCAGCGACCCGAGCGTCGCCTCGAGCCTGAAGTTCCTGCGCAAGACGCCGTGGGCGCGCGAGAAGGTGGAGGCGCTGTATCTCTTCATGCTGCGCGAGGCGCGGCGCGGGCGGCGCACGACTCCCTCCCCGGCTGGCGGGACAGGGCAAGGGTGAGCTCACATCCCCGCGTAATTCGGCCCACCGCCGCCTTCGGGCGTGACCCAGACGATGTTCTGCGTCGGGTCCTTGATGTCGCAGGTCTTGCAGTGCACGCAGTTCTGGGCGTTGATCTGCAACCGCTCGTTGCCGTCGGGGGCGGTCACGAACTCGTAGACGCCGGCCGGGCAGTAGCGGCTTTCGGGGCCGGCGTAGCGGTCCAGGTTGATCGCCACGGGGACCGAGGCGTCCTTCAACGTCAGGTGCGCCGGCTGGTTCTCTTCGTGGTTGGTGTTGCTCATGAACACCGATGACAGGCGGTCGAAGGTCAGCACGCCGTCGGGCTTGGGGTAGCGGATCGGCTCGACCTGCGCGGCCGCGTGCAGCCGCGCGTGGTCGGGCGTGCGATTGCGCAGCGTCCACGGCGGGCTCTTCATGCCGAGCCTGGGCAGCAACCACTGCTCCAAGCCGGCCATCAGCGTGCCGATCGTGTTGCCCTTCTTGTACCAGGCCTTGAAATTGCGCGCGGCCTTCAGCTCGTCGTGCAGCCAGCTGCGCTCGAACGCCTCGGGGTAGGCCGTGACCTCGTCGCCCGCGCGGCCGGCCTTCAGCGCCCCGGCGATCGCCTCGCCGGCCAGCATGCCGCTCTTGATCGCCGCGTGGCTGCCCTTGATGCGCGCCGCGTTCAGCGTGCCGGCGTCGCAGCCGACGAGCGCGCCGCCCGGAAAGACCAGCTTGGGCAGCGCATTCAGGCCGCCGGCGGCGATCGCGCGCGCGCCGTAGCCGACGCGCTTGCCGCCCTCGAGGTGGGCCCGGATCGAAGGGTGCGTCTTCCAGCGCTGCATCTCCTCGAAGGGGCTGATCCAGGGGTTCTGGTAGTCCAGGCCGGTCACCAGGCCGAGCGTTGCCAGGTTGCCTTCCAGGTGATAGAGGAAGCCGCCGCCGTAGCTGTGGTCGTCCATCGGCCAGCCGGCGGTGTGCACGACCAGACCCGGCCGCGCCTTCGCGGGATCGATCTCCCACAACTCCTTGATACCGATCGCGTAGGTCTGCGGGTCGCGGCCGGCGGCGAGCTCGAATTTCGCGATGATCTGTTTGCCCAGGTGGCCGCGCGCGCCCTCGGCGAAGACGGTGTACTTGCCCGTGAGCTCCATCCCGAGCTGGAAGCCGTCGTGCGGCTGGCCGTCCTTGCCGATGCCGAGATGGCCCGTGGCCACGCCGCGCACCGCACCATGTTCGTCGTAGAGCACCTCGGCGGCGGCGAAGCCGGGAAAGATCTCCACGCCCAGGGCCTCGGCCTGCGTGGCCATCCAGCGCACCAGCGCGCCCAGGCTGATGACGTAGTTGCCGTGGTTGTTGAGCGCGTCGGGGACGAACCCCTGCGGCACGCGCCTGGCACCCCGGGCGTCGAGGAACAGCACCTCGTCGGCGGTGACCGGCTGGTTCAGCGGCGCGCCCTGGGCTTTCCAGTCGGGCAGCAACTCGTCGATCGCGCGCGGGTCCATCACGGCGCCGCTGATGATGTGGGCGCCGGGCTCGGAGCCCTTCTCCAGCACCACCACCGACAGATTCGCATCGACCTGCTTGAGTCGGATCGCGGTGGCCAGACCGGCAGGGCCGGCGCCCACGATCACCACGTCGTACGCCATGGATTCGCGCGGGCCGTACTGGGCCAGGATCTCTGCTGGGGACATCGAGACACTCCGTAAGGAGTAAAGATTCTAGGAGCCGCCGCTAGACGCTAGCCCCTAAGGAATTCGGCGCTGGCGATGCCGGCCAGCGTCAGTGCCAGCGAGCCCAGCACATGCGTGGCCACGGTGGCCATGGCCCAGCCGGCGCGCCCCTGCTGCATGAGCCCCACGACCTCGGCCGAGAAGCTGGAGAAGGTGGTCAGGCCGCCCAGGAACCCGGTGACGATGAACAGCCGCCACTCCGGGGGCAGCGTTCCGGCCTGCGCGAAGACGCTCATCGCGATGCCGATCAGGTAGCCGCCCACCAGATTGGCCACCAGCGTGCCCGGCGGCAACGCCGGGAACAGGTGGTTGAGTCCGACCCCCAGGCCCCAACGCAGCAGGGCGCCGATCGCGGCGCCCAGGCTGATGGCGACAATGGCAAGGAGCATGGCGGCGGCGGCGAGGTGAAGAGGCGGGCCGATTATCGCCAGCACCGGTGTGGCGCCGGTGGCACTTGGGTACGATCGCGCCCGGCTGGTGCGGCAATGGAGGTGGACGATGGCGATGGACGTGGTGGACTACGAGATCAAGGGCGCCGAGATGCAGTTCGTCGAGGTCGAACTCGACCCCGGCGAGGCGGCGGTGGGCGAGGCGGGCAGCATGATGTTCATGGACGCCGGCATCGGCATGGACACGGTGTTCGGCGACGGCAGCCAGAGCCAGGGCAGCGGCCTGTTCGGCAAGCTGCTCGGCGCCGGCAAGCGGCTGGTCACCGGCGAGTCGCTGTTCACCACCGTCTACACCAACAACTCGAGGCAGAAGCAGCGCGTCGCCTTCGCCGCGCCCTACCCGGGCAAGATCCTGCCGATGGACCTGCGCCAGTTCGGCGGCATGCTGATTTGCCAGCGGGACGCCTTCCTGTGCGCGGCGCGCGGCGTGTCGCTGGGCATCCACTTCCAGCAGAAGCTGTCGGTGGGCTTCTTCGGCGGCGAGGGCTTCATCATGCAGAAGCTGGAAGGCGATGGCCTGGCCTTCGTGCATGCCGGCGGCACCGTGCTGCGGCGCGAGTTGCAGGCCGGTCAGACGCTGCTCATCGACACCGGTTGCGTCGTCGCACTGACGGCGGGCGTCAACTTCGAGATCCAGTACGTCGGCAAGATCAAGACCGCGATGTTCGGCGGCGAGGGCCTGTTCTTCGCCAAGGTCACCGGCCCGGGCACGGTGTGGCTGCAGAGCCTGCCCTTCTCGCGCCTGGCCTCGCGCGTGTTCGCGGCGGCCCCGCAGACCGGTGGTGGCCGGCGCGAAGAGGCCGCGCTGGGGGGCCTGGTGGCCGGCGGCGGACTGCTCGGCGGCGATCCTCGGCGGCGACGACGAATAGATGCGCCGCTTCGCCCCCTGGCTGTTGGCGGGCCTGCTGGTCGGGGCCGGCCCTGCCGCCGCTGCGGCCAGCGTGCTGCTCGACGAGCTGACGTGGACCGAGTTGCGGGCACGCATTGCCGGCGGCGCCACGACGGCACTGTTGCCGGTCGGCGGCACCGAGCAGAGCGGGCCGCACATGGCGCTGGGCAAGCACAACGTGCGCGTGCGGCTGCTTGCCGTGCGCATCGCCGAGCGCTTGGGCAACGCCGTCGTCGCCCCGGTGCTGGCCTATGTTCCGGAAGGCGCGATCGAGCCGCCGACGCAGCACATGCGCTACCCCGGCACGATCTCGGTGCCGGTGCCGGTGTTCGAAGCCACGCTCGAAGCCGGTGCGCGCAGCCTGTGCCGCGCCGGGTTCCACGACGTCTTCCTGCTCGGCGACCACGGCGGCTACGCCGCCAGCCTGGAACGTGTCGCGGTGCGGCTGTCACGCGGGTCCGCTGCCGGCGTGCGCTGCCGCGTGCAGGCGCTCGGCGAGTACTACCGGGCGGCGCAGGAGCCGTACAACCAGGCATTGGCGGCGCGCGGCCTCGAAGTGGCCGAGATCGGCAGCCACGCGGGTGCGGCGGATACTTCGCTGATGCTGGCGCTGGATCCGACGCTGGTGCGCCTGGACGTGGCCGCCGCGCGGCCGCGCAACGCTGCCGACGGCGTGGCCGGCGACCCGCGCCGCGCCAGTGCCGAACTCGGTCGCCTCGGCGTCGACCACATCGTCGACACCTCCGTGGCTGCGATCCGCAGCCGCCTCCTGACCCCAAGATAGGCTTTCCATGACTCTCACGATTCCACCCATGGCTCGGACCACCTTGTTGCTGGCCGCGGCGCTGACGCAGGCCGCCATCGCGCTGGCGCAGCCGGTGAACACGGTCCCGGGCATGCCGCCGGTGCCCGACCCGCAGAATCTCTACAGCGAAGTCGCTGCCGGCAAGATCGCGGCCGCGGTGGCCGCTGACCCCGAGCGCATCTACGTGCCCAACCTGCGCTCGAACGACGTCTACGTCGTCGATCCGGTGGCGATGAAGGTCGTCGATCGCTTCAAGGTCGGCATCGGCCCGCAGCACATCGTGCCGTCGTGGGACCTGCGCACCCTGTGGGTCACCAACAATGCCGAAGGCCGCACCGACGGCAGCCTGACGCCGATCGATCCGCGCAGCGGCAAGCCCGGCAAGCCCGTGCTCGTCGACGACCCGTACAACATGTACTTCACGCCCGACGGCAAGTCGGCGATCGTGGTCGCCGAGGCGCGCAAGCGACTGGACTTCCGCGACCCGAAGACGATGCAGCTGCAGTACTCGATCGACACCCCCGGCTGCCCCGGCATCAACCACGCCGATTTCGCCATCGACGGCCGCTATGCGATCTTCACGTGCGAGTTCTCGGGCACGCTGGTGAAGATCGACCTCGTCGGCCGCCAGGTGCTGGGCTACCTGCAGTTGAAGATGCCGGCGACGCGGTTCAAGGAGGTGCCGGGCGCGCCGCGCGCGAAGCCGGGCCAGGTGTGGGAGCCGGGCGAGACCGAGGTCTGCACCGTCACCAAGGGCATGCCGCAGGACATTCGCAGTTCACCCGACGGTCGGCGCTTCTACATCGCGGACATGCACGCCGACGGCGTCCACATCGTCGACGGGGCCACCTTCACGCAGGTCGGCTTCATCGCCACCGGCCTCGGCGCGCACGGGCTGTACCCGAGCCGCGACGGCAAACGCCTCTTCGTGGCCAATCGCGGTTCGCACAAGGTCCACGGCTCGCGCCTGGGCAACGGCGGGGTGGCCGTGATCGACTTCGCCACCGAAAAGGTGGCGGCGCGCTGGCCGGTGCCCGGTGGCGGCAGCCCCGACATGGGCAACGTCAGCGCCGACGGCCGCTGGCTCTGGCTGGCGGCTCGCTACGACGACGTCATCTATCGCTTCGACACCACCAGCGGCGCGGTGGCGCAGATCAAGGTCGGCGCCGAGCCGCATGGTTTGACGGTGTGGCCGCAGCCCGGCCGCTATTCGCTGGGTCACACCGGCAACCTGCGCTGATCCGGACCGGCTTGCGCGTGACGGCCATGCTCGATGCCTTCTGGCGCGCCGCCGCCTACTGCCTGCACCCGCGGATGTTGCTGTGGTCGCTGCTGCCGCTGCTGGTGGCCGGCGGCGTGGTGGCGCTGCTGGGCTGGGCCTACTGGGAGCCGGCGGTGGCCTGGGTGCGCGGCACGCTCGAGCAGTGGGCCCTGACGGTCGCCATGCTGGAGTGGCTGGAGTCGGTGGGCGCAAACCAGTTGCGCACGCTGGTCGGCCCGATGATCGTGGTGGCGCTGGCGGTGCCGCTGCTGGTGGTCCTGTCGTTGCTGCTGGTGGCGACGCTGATGACGCCGGCCATCGTCGGTCTCGTCGCCGCACGCCGTTTCCCCGGCCTCGAGCAGCGTCGTGGCGCGGCGTGGTGGCAGGGGCTGCTGTGGTCGCTGGCCTGCACCGTGGCCGCGCTGCTGGCCCTGCTGCTGAGCGTGCCGCTGTGGCTGGTGCCGCCGCTGGTGCTGGTGCTGCCGCCGCTGATCTGGGGCTGGCTGACCTGCCGCGTGCTCGGCTTCGACGTGCTGGCCGCGCACGCCAGCCCGGCCGAGCGCCACTTCGTGCTGCGGCGCCACCGCTGGGCGCTGCTGGCCATGGGCATCTTCTGCGGCTACCTCGGTGCGCTGCCGTCGATGATGTGGGCGGTGAGCGCCGCCACGCTGATCTTCGCGCCGGTGCTGGTGCTCGTCTCGGTGTGGCTTTACACGCTGGTGTTCGCCTTCGCCGCCCTGTGGTTCGCGCACTTCGCGCTGGCCGAACTGCAACGCCTGCGCAACGCCGAGTCCGCGGCCGCCAGTGCCCTCGTCGAATCGAGCGTGAACGCATGAATATCGGTCTCATCATCGTCGGCGACGAAATCCTCTCGGGCAAGCGCCAGGACAAGCACCTGGCCAAGGTCATCGAGCTGCTGGCCGCGCGCGGGCTGGGGCTGTCGTGGGCGCGTTACGTCGGCGACGACCGGCCGCGCATCACCCGGGCCTTGCGCGACGCCTTCGACGGCGGCGACCTGGTGTTTTCCTGCGGCGGCATCGGTGCCACGCCCGACGACCACACGCGCCAGTGCGCCGCTGCCGCGCTGGGCGTGCCGCTGGAACTGCACCCGCAGGCCAAGGCCTTGATCCTGGAGCGCATGCGCGACGTGGCGGCCGAGCAGGGCCAGCCCTTCGAGCCCGAGCGTGCGGACAACGTGCACCGCCTGAACATGGGCGTGTTCCCGCGCGGCGCCGCGATCATCCCCAACCCCTACAACAAGATCGCCGGCTTCTCGTGCGGCCACGTGCACTTCGTGCCCGGCTTCCCGGTGATGGCCTGGCCGATGATCGAGTGGGTGCTCGACCAGCCGCTACGCCCACCTGCATGGCGGCGCGCGCACGGTGGAGCGCTCGGTCATCGTCTTCGGCGCCATGGAGGCCAGCCTGACACCGCTGATGGAGGACATCGAGGCGCGCTTCCCCGGCGTCAAGGTCTTCAGCCTGCCCAGCGTCGACCATCCCGAATGGGGCCGCCACATCGAACTGGGCGTCAAGGGCGCCGGCGACCCGGCGGACGCCTACGCCGCTCTGCGCGCGGGCCTGGAACGTGCGGGCGTCCGTCTGGGCCCCGAACTGGTGCGCTGAGCCCGATCCTTGAGCCCGACAGTGGTGCACGTCGTGCGCACCGACTGCATGCGCAGTGCCTCCGGGCGCCTGGCGGGCCCGTGCCGGGAGGCGCGGCATGGTTTCTGCTAAATTGAGGTGCATCCTGTCGGGGCTCGCCCCGTCACTGCCCAAAGACCGAACCCAATCCACGAGCCCCGCTAGGAGAGATTTGAATGGCAAAGACCGTTGCCGACGTGATGAAGATGGTGAAGGAGAACGAAGTCAAGTTCGTCGACTTCCGCTTCACCGACACCCGCGGCAAGGAACAGCACGTGACCGTGCCTGTTTCGCACTTCGACGAAGACAAGTTCAGCGCCGGCCACGCGTTCGACGGCTCGTCGATCGCAGGCTGGAAGGGCATCGAGGCCAGCGACATGCTGCTGATGCCCGACCCCAACACCGCCAATCTCGACCCCTTCTTCGAGGAGCCGACACTCATCCTGAGTTGCGACGTGCTCGAGCCCGGCGACGGCAAGCCCTACGAGCGTGACCCGCGCTCGCCTGGCCAAGCGCGCCGAGGCGTACCTGAAGAGCAGCGGCATCGGCGACGCCGCCTACTTCGGCCCCGAGCCCGAGTTCTTCATCTTCGACCAGGTTCACTGGCACATCGGCATGGACGGCTGCCAGGTCAAGATCACGTCGGAAGAGGCGTCCTGGACCACCAACAAGGATCTCGAGGGCGGCAACATGGGCCACCGCCCGACCGTCAAGGGCGGCTATTTCCCGGTGCCGCCGGTGGACAGCTTCCAGGACATGCGCTCCGAGATGTGCCTGCTGCTCGAGCAGGTCGGCATCCCGGTGGAAGTGCACCACCACGAAGTGGCCGGTGCCGGCCAGAACGAGATCGGCACCAAGTTCAGCACCCTGGTGCAGCGTGCCGACTGGCTGCAACTGCAGAAGTACATCATCCACAACGTGGCGCATGCCTACGGCAAGACGGCCACCTTCATGCCCAAGCCCGTGGTCGGCGACAACGGCAGCGGCATGCACGTGCACCAGAGCGTGTGGAAGGACGGCAAGAACCTGTTCGCCGGCGACGGCTACGGCGGCCTGAGCGACTTCGCGCTGCACTACATCGGCGGCATCATCAAGCACGCCCGCGCGCTGAACGCCATCACCAACCCCGGCACCAACAGCTACAAGCGCCTGGTGCCCGGCTTCGAGGCGCCGGTCAAGCTGGCCTACTCGGCGCGCAACCGCTCGGCGTCGATCCGCATCCCCTACGTGGCCAACCCCAAGGGCCGTCGCATCGAGGCGCGCTTCCCCGATCCGCTGATGAACCCCTACCTGGGCTTCGCGGCACTGCTGATGGCCGGCCTGGACGGCGTCGAGAACAAGATCCATCCCGGCGAGGCCGCGACCAAGGACCTGTACCACCTGCCGCCGGAAGAAGACGCGAAGATCCCCACCGTCTGCCACAGCCTGGAGCAGGCGCTGGAGTACCTGGACAAGGGCCGCGCCTTCCTGACCAAGGGCGGTGTCTTCACCGACAGCTATATCGACGCCTACATCGAACTCAAGATGCAGGAGGTGCAGCGGTTCCGCATGACCACGCACCCGCTCGAGTTCGACATGTACTACTCGCTGTAACCGGTGTTCTGACACGCACGGGGCGGGCCTTCGGGCCCGCCTTTTGTCTGAAGGGGAGTCACGCGGTGCACGACGGCCGGCCTGCGCCACAATCCGCCCATGGCTGAAGCGACGATCCAAACCCGCCGCCTTGCCGCAGGGCGGGCTCTTGCCTCGGTGGTCGCACTCTGGGCGGCCGTGGCGCCCCTGGCTCATGGCCAGGACCCCGCACGGCTGGTCTACCGCTGCCCGGGGCCGCCCGTTCTCTACACCGACACGCTCAGCGCGCAGGAAGCGAAGGATCGCGGCTGTCGCACCATCGAAGGCGCGCCGGTGACCATCGTGCAGGCGCCGCGCCCGCGCGCGCCGGCTTCGGCGGCCAATGGCACGGCACGGCCCGGCGACGGCAAGGTCGACCCCGCCGCGCAGCGCGCGCGCGACAGCGACGCGCGCCGCATCCTCGAGCGACGAACTGCGGCGCGAGGAGCAGAGCCTGGCCGAATTGCGCAAGGAATTCAACAACGGCGAGCCCGAGCGCCGTGGCGACGAGCGCAACTACCAGCGCTACCTCGACCGCGTGGCCGAGATGCGTGCCGCCTTGGCGCGCAAGGAAGCCGACGTTGCGGCCCTGAAGCGCGAACTGGCCAAACTGCCTCAGTGAGCGCTGTTGCGCCGCCCGTCGGCCCCGAGGCCTACGACCAGTTGGCCACCATGGTGGCCGTGGCGGACGCCGATGGCCGTTGCCTCCTGGCCAACGCGGCCATGGAACACACCGTCGGGCTGTCGCGCCGCGCGCTGCAGCGCGGCAACGTGCTCGACTGGCTGGCCGACCCGGCGCAGTTGCGCGAGACGCTGCAGATGGTGGCCTGCAACCAGGTCACCACCAGCCGCTTCGACGCGCAGGTCAGGCGCCAGGGGGCCGGCGACGGCGAGGTTCCGGTGCACGTCATCGTCTGCCAGACCGACTGGCCCGGCTGCGTGCTGGTGGAGATGATCGAGATCGAACAGCAGATCCGCCTCGACCGCGAAGAGCGCACGCAAGGCCTGGCGCAGGCCAACAAGGAACTGGTGCGCAACCTGGCGCACGAGATCAAGAACCCGTTGGGCGGCATCCGCGGCGCAGCGCAACTGCTGGCGATGGAAGTGAACTCGAAGGAGCTCACCGAATACACCCGCGTCATCATCCACGAGGCCGACCGCCTGCAGGCGCTGGTCGACCGCCTGCTGGCGCCGCACCGCCGGCCGCAGGTGGTGGCCGATGTCAACATCCACGAAGTCTGCGAGCGCGTCCGTTCGCTGATCCTGGCCGAGTTCCCGCGCGGGCTCACCGTGGCACGCGACTACGACATCTCGATCCCCGAGTTCCGCGGCGACCGCGAGCAGCTCATCCAGGCCGTGCTCAATATCGTGCACAACGCCACCCAGGCGCTGGGCGAGCGCATCGCGGCGGGGGACGCGCGCATCGTGCTGCGCACGCGGGTGGCTCGGCAGGCCACCTTCGGCCGCCAGCGCTTCCGTCTGGCACTGGAATTGCATATCGAGGACAACGGGCCGGGCGTGCCCGAGGCCATCCGCGATCGCATCTTCCACCCCCTGGTGTCGGGGCGCGACGGCGGATCGGGGCTCGGGTTGACGCTGGCGCAGACCTTCGTGCAGCAACACCACGGCACGATCGATTGCGACAGCGTCGCCGGCCGCACGGTGTTCAAGATCCTCATCCCCCTGCCTTGACGAGCGTTCCTTCAGCATGAAACCCATCTGGGTCGTCGACGACGATCAATCCATCCGCTTCGTGCTCGAGAAGGCGCTGCAGCGCGAAGAGTTCAAGGTGCGCACCTTCGCCAGTCCGCGCGAGGTGCTCAAGGCGCTGGAAGACGACGCGCCGCAGGTGCTGGTGAGCGACATCCGCATGCCGGGTGGCAGCGGCATCGACTTGCTGGCCGCGGTGAAGGAGCGCCATCCGGGCTTGCCGGTGATCATCATGACGGCCTATTCCGACCTGGACAGCGCCGTGTCGGCCTTCCAGGGCGGCGCCTTCGAGTACCTGCCCAAGCCCTTCGACCTGAACAAGGCGGTGGAGCTGATCCGCCGCGCCGTGGAAGAGAGCCTGCGCGAGGAAGTGGCCGACGCGGCACAGACGCAGGCGCCCGAGATGCTGGGCCAGGCCAGTGCGATGCAGGACGTGTTTCGCGCCATCGGCCGGCTGAGCCAGAGCAACGTCACGGTGATGATCACCGGCGAGTCCGGCACCGGCAAGGAACTGGTGGCGCGGGCGCTGCACAAGCACAGCCCGCGCGCGCAGGGGCCCTTCGTCGCCATCAACACCGCGGCCATCCCCAAGGACCTGCTGGAGAGCGAACTCTTCGGCCACGAGCGCGGCGCCTTCACCGGCGCGCAGACGACGCGCCGCGGCCGCTTCGAGCAGGCCGACGGCGGCACGCTTTTCCTGGACGAGATCGGCGACATGCCCTTCGACCTGCAGACGCGGCTGCTGCGCGTGCTGTCGGACGGCCAGTTCTACCGCGTCGGCGGCCACCAGCCGCTGAAGACCAATGTGCGCGTGATCGCGGCCACGCACCAGAACCTCGAGGAGCGCGTGCGCCAGGGCGGTTTCCGCGAGGACCTGTACCACCGCCTGAACGTCATCCGGCTGCGTCTGCCGCCACTGCGCGAGCGGCGCGAAGACATCCCGATGCTGACGCGCTTCTTCCTGGGCAAGAGCGCGCGCGAGCTCGGTGTCGAGGCCAAGCGCATCACCGACAGCGCGCTGGCGCAGCTGGCCACCTTCGAATTCCCGGGCAATGTGCGGCAGCTGGAGAACCTGTGTCACTGGCTGACCGTGATGGCGCCGGCGCAGGTCGTCGAACCCAAGGACCTGCCGCCCGAATTGCTCGGTGCATCGGCAGGGGCTGCCATGCCTGCCGGGTTGGTCGATGCCGCGCTGCCCACGTCACCGGCGGTGCCACTGCCCGCCGCCGAAGCCGTACCGGCACCCACGCCCGCCTGGCTCGCAGACCTGGAGCGCGAGGCGCGGCGGCGACTCGAGGCGGGCGAGACCGAGGTCTGGGAAACGCTGACGCGCCAGTTCGAAGGCGGCCTCATCCAGACCGCGCTGGACCTCACGCGAGGCCGGCGCATCGAAGCGGCTCAGCGACTGGGCATCGGCCGCAACACCATCACCCGCAAGATCCAGGAACTGGGCCTGGAGGACTGACGCGCGCGTCCGGCGCCGGACGGGTCAGGCGAGCTCCACCACCACCGGCGCATGGTCGCTGGGCCGCTCGTTCTTGCGCGGCGCCTTGTCGATGGAGCAGGCCTGCACCCGCGGCTGCAGCGATGCGCTGACGAGGATGTGGTCGATGCGCAGGCCCTGGTTCTTGCGGAAGGCCAGGTTGCGGTAGTCCCACCAGCTACCAGCACTTCGGCGGCTGCTCGAAGAGCCGGAACGCATCGTGCAGGCCCAACGCCAGCAGGCGCTGGAACTGGGCGCGCTCCTCGGGCGTGCAGTGGATCTGGCCGGCCCAGGCCACGGGGTCGTAGACGTCGCGGTCTTCGGGCGCGACGTTGAAGTCGCCCATCAGCACCAGTTCGGGATGGCGCGCCAGTTCATCGCGCACCCAGTCGTGCAGGGCGTCCTGCCAGCGCATCTTGTAGACGAACTTGTCGCTGTCCGGCGCCTGGCCGTTGGGGAAGTAGGCGCCGATGACGCGCACGCCGGCCACCGTGCCGGCGATGACGCGCGCCTGCTCATCGTCGAAGCCCGGGATGTTGTGCACCACGTCGCCGGCCGGCTCGCGCGACAGCAGCGCCACGCCGTTGTAGGTCTTCTGGCCGAAGCACTGCGCCTGCTAGCCCTCGGCCTCGATCTCGGCGCGCGGGAACCGGTCGTCGGGGAGCTTGGTCTCCTGCAGCACGATCACGTCCACCGGGTGGGCGGACAGCCAGTCCAGCAGCTGCGGCAGGCGCACGGCGAGCGAATTGACGTTCCAGGTGGCGAGCCGCATGATGCTGAGAATTCTTTGTATATCAAGCACTTGAAATTTTCTTCTATCTTCCGGCTACGCATCTGGCTACACGAAAGCCCGCGGCGTCTCGTCATTGTGCCCGCCGCGCGGCACCCGCAGCATCGCATGCACCGCCTGCGGCACCCTCTAGCTTGGCAGGTTGGCCCCCTTGAAGGCGTTGCGTGCCAGACGTTGCCCTGTCTGCCAGGGACTTCGGCTCGGTAGATCGCTCCCACGGCCGCAAAGTGCAGATCAGTGCCGCATGCCGGGTGCGAGTTTCAACGACGGGCTGACGTGCCCATCAAGGAGCCTATGTGGCCAGTACAGTGACCCGCCGCCAGACCGCCGCCGACTTCTTCGGCTGCGACACCGATGCCATCCATCAGTTCGTCGGCGCGCGCGAAGATGGCCCGCAGCGCGTGGCCCAGGTTGGCCGGGCTGGGCCTGGCGCAATGCAGGCGCTCCAGCACGCCTAGTTGGCCACGATGGCCAGTGCGGCAGTGGGGAGGCCCAGCCGTCGGTCACGCAGCCGACGCCCGCAACGCGGCGAGCAACGGCGCCAGCTCGGCCGTGACCGCCTCGTCAACCGCAGGTGGCATCGGCCCGGCTGCCAGTGCCGCCACGCGCTGTCGGACCGCGCCCGCCACCTGGGCAGCCTGTGCCGGCGGCAGGGCGCGTGCGACCTCCTGCAGCGCCATGCTTATTACGTCGAACCGCGCCACCAACTCCGCCGTGGTCGTCTCACGCACAGTGGAGCTCCTTTCGGTGATATGGCAATGATCGGCACGGGCACGCTGTCGTTCACCCCGAGCTCCTTCGCGTTCAGCGAGCGGATGGTGTCGAACTCGTCGACCTCGTAGACCGTCAGCTTGGTGTCGACTCACGCTCGTGCCGTGCCGCAGGTGGACCGGGATGCGGTCATCTTCATCTCCTCTTTAGCCGCTTCGGCGAGATGCCGGGGGCGGCAAGCTGGATCAAATCCCCCAGCCCGTGAGGTGGGCCAGTCCATAGGGTTCGGCGATGCGGTCGTGCTCGTCCTTGACCGCGAGCGAGATTGCCGCCGACCCATAGAAAAAGCCCGCACTGGGCGGGCTGCTTCCTGACGTTGCCTTTCGGCCTCATCCCCTCTCGGGTAACCACCTTGCGTCAGCAGGTTGGCGGGACAGCAGTCCTCTCGCGATGTGCGCCCATTGTCTGCCGAAGGGGACTGGCGGTCAATGCGATGTGCCAGGCCGGCGCAAGGCTCCAGGTGCTGCCCACACGACCACGCGGGGTCGTGTCGGTCTACTGGTCGGCCA
>CAVQWK010000051.1:0-146270 GCA_963717575.1 uncultured beta proteobacterium
TGGCCGGCGTGCCGCAGGTGGTGGTGCGGCCTGATCGCGACAAGCGTGTGGGCGCAGTACACCGTGTTCGTGGAAAACCGTCCCGCGGTGCAGGCCGCACTGAAGGCTGCCGAGGTCCCCACCGCCGTGCACTACCCGCTGGCCTTTGCACCGCTCAGCCAGCCTATGCTCGCCCTGGGGCCGGGCGGCCGATTGCCCGCACATGAACGGCGGCCTTGTCGCAACGCGTGATGAGCCTGCCGATGAGTGCGGACTTGAGCGAAGCCGACCAGAATCATGTCGTGCAGTTGCTGCGCCAGAGGTGTGGCGGCAAACGTGATCGGGGCTCCGAACAGGGCGCATGAACCCGTTGGGCCGCCAAGTTGCCGGCGCTTGGCGTCAGGCCCCGGGCGGCTCGCTGGCGCTGAGGGTCGCCCGCGGCGGCGCGAATCGGTGGCCTGGCAGGGTCTTGGGCTCTGTGGCCACGGTGGGAGCCGCCCTGTGTGGGTCGCCACTGCGCCTGGGCTTCCGGGCGGCCCAGGGTGAGTCGGGCTTGCCAGAAGTGGTTAGTTTGACGCGGCCGCGGTGATTGCAGCCTGCGGCCTGCCACAAGGTATCCTTGCACCTGCATGTACCGGCTGGTATGTGCCTGCCCGGCCCAATTGCGGCGCTGGATGCGGCGCCATTTGCTCGGTCTGCTGCTGGGCCGCCGCCTTGATGGGCGCCGTCCTGGCCCAGATCCCCGTTGGGCGGCCAGACGTGGCTGTTGGTCTGTTCGTCACTGCCCCGCGGCGGTTGGGGCACCTTCTGTCGCGCTCTCGTGTTGCTGGCGGTGGCAGGGGGCCACGTTCATTTTTGGTTTTGTCACGGCATTGCCCGGCCCTGCTGGTCCTTTCTGGGTGTGCTGACCTTTGAGTCTACTGGGTCTTGCAAGGGGGCTTTGCCTGGGTCCCTGCTGGCCGCCGCGTGGCTGCCCGGTGGGCTGGTCAGCCTGGCTCTGGGTCTGGCGTTCTGCCGCTCAGCGAACAAGGGCCCTTCCCCTTTTCGCCTGGCCACGATCACAACTCTGGGGCGAGCAGTCTGCAAAGCTGGATGCAGGCGGCGCTGGGCGGTGTGCTTTGGCGGCGGGCCCTGCTCAGCGTGGTCTCGGCGTCGGGGCGGGTGCCGCGGCCCTGGGCATGGCCTCGCTGGCCCTTCAGCCTGTACCGGTGTTTTCGGTGCTGGCCGGTTATGCGGCGCCACTGCTCTTCGACCGCCTGGCGCGCCAGGCCGAGCCCCAGCCTGACAGCGCATCGGCCCCCGGCGGCCTTGCTAGCCGCGCTGGCCGCGGTGGTGCTGCCAGCGCTGGGCGGTGCGGCCCTGGCCCTGTTTGGCCATGCGCCCGGCTGGCTGCTGCCGGTGGGCCTGATGCTGCCTGCCGGCTTGGCCGCGGTGGCTGCGCGCGTGTACGGGACGGTGCTGCTCGCGCGCGGCGACTACCGCGAGCTGAGCCTGCAGGGTGCATGGCGGCTTGCGCTTGCGCTCGGGCTCGCCAGCCTCTCGCTACACCTGCTGCCGGCGGCGGCTGCGGTGGCGGTGGCGCTGCTCGCAACCGAGCTCCACCGGTGGCGCTCGGCACGGCGTTGCGCGCAATCCGAGCCCAGCACCTCCGGCATGGCGCCAGCCCAAACCGGCCAGTAGCCGGTGTCGATGGCTGAACACTCCACTGGCACCCGCGCGCCGCCTGCTCCTGCTGACCACGAATTTCCCGTTCACATACACGGGGGGCGAGACCATGTTCGTTGCGCCCGAGCTGCCGCACTTGGCCCAGGCCTTCGCGGCCACGGGCGTGACAGTGGCGCCACTGCACGACATCGGCGAGCAACTGCCCATGCCCGATGGCGTGGCACTGCAACGTACGCTGGCGGCAGCCTGGCGCGCGAGGTACCTAGCCTGCACTGGCTGCACCGGCCTGGCCCGGCTTCTGGCCCGAGCTGGGCCGCGGCTTGCGCCACGGTGGCGCGGTGGGCGCGTGCGGGTGTGGCGCTGGGCGGCGACGGCGCAAGCGGTCTGGCGCTGGTTGCCCAGCGCCTGCGTCGCGACGAGCCGGTACTGCTCTACACGTACTGGCGTGGCGGCGCCACGCTGGCCGCCGCGCGCTGGGCGCACAGCACCTGGGCTGTGCGGTGGTGACGCGGGTGCACCGTTACGAGCTTACGACGACGCGTTCGCCACCGTTCCAGCCCTGGGTCTCGGTGTACGCGGCGCTGTCGCGGGTAATCGCCATCTCACGGCATGGGCAGGACTATCTTGCGGCGCGCGGCGTGGCGCCATGGCGGATCGCGCTGGCCCGACTGGGCGTGGCAGCGCCGACGCGGCGCACGAAGGCCTCGGCCGATGGCGTGCTGCGGCTTGTGTCGTGCAGCACGATTACGCCGGTCAAGCGGGTGTCCGTCACGGCGCGTGCCATCGTGGCCTTTGCGCGAGCGCATCCCGCGCAAGCCATTGAGTGGTCGCATTTCGGCGGCGGCCCCGAGCGCGACGCGGTGGCGGCCGAACTGCGCGACGCACCGGCCAACCTGCGTGCCACGCTGCGCGGACAAGTAGCCGACCATGAGGACAGGCCGCACTACGCGCAGCAGCCGGTGGATTTGTTCGTGCTGCTCAGCGCCAGCGAGGGCCTGCCTGTTGCCATTCAGGAGGCTCTTGGTGGCCGGCATCCCGGTACTGGCCTGCAACGTCGGCGGCGTGGCCGAGGCCGTGCCCGGCAGCGGCGACAATGGCGCCTGTGCCGGCCGAGGCCGGCGTAAGCGAGGTCGTGAAGAACTGCGGCGACTACTGATCCAGCGCAGCGGCTTGCCGCTCGGCGCGATGCCGCGCGACGCTTCTGGGCCGAGCGCTTCGACGCACACCGCAACCACGCCGCGCTGGCCGGCAGCCTGCGCGATGACGTCAGCTGACCTGCCCATGGACCTGAGCCCCGACACCCTGGACTATCTGCACGGCCGCCGGTTCTCCAACGGGCGGGCGTTCGACCTGGGCAATCGCGGCCCGGCGCTGCGGCGCGGCGACCGCCTGGCGCAGCTTGTGGCCGGCATGCGCGTGTCGCACTAGGCTGCTGCGATCACCTGCCGCTGATCCAGGACAAGCTCGCGCGGGGCCTGTACCTGCACGACCGGCTGTGCCGTTCGGCCACGCAATGCGTGGGCGTCGACACCAATGCCGAGGGCGTGAAGTTGCTGCGCGGACTCGGCTTTGCCGAAACCTACCTGCCCGATGTCCTGCCAGACCGGTGCCGACAACCCTGGGACGTTTGCCTGCTGGCCGACGTGATCGAGCATGTGGGTGACCCGGTGAGCTTTCTGCGCAGCATGCGGCGCTACCAGTTCGATCGCCTGGTGGTCGTCACGCCCAACGCCTTCCGGTGGCGCAACAGCCTGCCCGGGCGCCGGAGCTGATCAACACCGATCATCGCTTCTGGTTCAGCCCGTACACCTTATGCAAGGTGCTGGTGGATGCCGGCTACGAGCCGCAGCAGGTGGAGCTGTGCCACGGCGACCACGCCAGCTGGCGCGGCGCGTTGGCAGCACGCGTGATGGACGCCTTCCGCGCCCTGGCGCGAGACGCTGCTGGTGCAGGCCCGCCCTTGAGCAAGCGGGATTCGCCTGTGCGAAATGAAGCGGCCTGGCGGCCAAGCAAGTACGTGCTGCGCGGCGGCCGCTTGCGCAGCAGCGCAGACGCGGCCGAAGTCGGCACCGGGTCGAGGCTGATCACCGACGCCGTGGCCCGCGTGTACGGTGCGCACCTGGCCGCCTATGCACGGGGCCGCCTGTTGGATCTGGGTTGCGGCCAGGCGCCGCTGTACGCCCTGTACCGGCCCCTGGTGAGCACGATCATCTGCGTCGACTGGATCGAGGCGTCGCACATCGATCAGGCCTGTGACCTGGGGCAGCCGCTACCCTTCGGCGATGCCGCCTTCGATACCGTCATCCTCTCGGACGTGCTCGAGCACGTGCCCGACCCGGCGCTGCTGTGGCGCGAGATGGCGCGCGTGCTGGCGCCCGGTGGCCACATCGTTATGAACGTGCCCTTCATGTATTGGCTGCACGCCCACCCGCACGACTTCTACCGCTATACGAACTTCGCGCTCGAGCGCTTCGTCGCCATCAACGGGCTTGCCTTGAAAATGCTGCTGCCATTGGGCGGCGTGCTGGACGTGTGGGCCGACCTCAACGCCAAGCTGTTGGACAGGATCCCCCTGGTCGGCCCCTGGCTGGCGGTGGGCCTGCAGGTGCTGGCGGGGGCACTCGGTCGCACTCGGCTGGGGGCCCGGGCGGCCACGGTGTCGGCGCGGCACTTTCCGCTGGGCTACTTTGTAGTGGCTGGCAAGCCGCAGGCACTGAGCGATGCAGGCGGCGCGGCGGTGGCCGTCGCATGAACATCCTGCTACATCAACCACTACGCCGGCAGCCCCGCGCTGGGCATGGAGTACCGGCCCTACTACCTGGCGCGCGAATGGGTGCGGCGGGCCACCGGGTGCAGATGGTGGCGGCCGACTTCTCGCACGTGCGCGCCAGCCAGCCCGACGGCCGGCGACGAGTCGATCGACGGCATCGCCTACCGCTGGCTACGCCACGCCGCCCTACCAGCGGCAACGGCCTGGGCCGGGTGCGCAACATCTGGGCCTTCCTGCGCCGCCGTGTGGGCCGACACGCCGCGCCTGGTGCGCGAGTTCCGGCCCGACGTGGTGATCGCCTCCAGCACCTACCCGATGGACATCTGGGTGGCGCGCCGCCTGGCCCGCGCGCGCCGGCGCGAAGCTGGTCTACGAGGTGCACGACCTGTGGCCGCTGAGCCCGATCGAACTGTCGGGCATGTCGCGCTGGCACCCGTTCATCGTGCTGTGCCAGGCCGCCGAAGACGCCGCCTACCGCGACGCCGACGTCGTGGTGTCGCATGCTGCCCAAGGTGCACGACTACATGGCGTCGCGCGGGCTCGACCTGCAGCAAGCTGGCCATCGTGCCCAACGGCATCACGCTCGACGAGTGGCAGGGCGAGCCCGCGCCGCTGCGCCAGGACGTCGCGCAGGCGCTCGCCGCGGCGCGCGCCGCCGGCGCGCACGGTGGTGGGCTACGCCGGCTCGCATGGGCCTGCCCAACGCGCTGGACACGCTGCTGGACGCCGCCGCCGCTGCTGCGCGACGCGCCGTTGCGCTTCGTGCTCGTGGGCAGCGGGCACGAGCAGGCGCGGCTGGCGCAGCGCGTGGCGGCCGAAGGCCTGCACCAGGTGCGCCTTGCTGCCGCCCATCCCCAAGGCGCAGATCCCGGCCTTCCTGGCCGCCGTGGACATCGCCTACATCGGCTGGCAGCGCGTGCCCATCTACCGCTTCGGCATCGCGCCCAACAAGCTGATGGACTACATGATGGCGGGCTGCGCCGTGCTGCACTCGGTGGAGGCCGGCAACGACCCCGTGGCCGAGGCCGGCTGCGGCCTCACCGTGCCGCCGCAGGATCGCCGCCGCCGTGGCCGACGGCCTGCGCCGGCTGGCCGCGCTGCCCGCCGACGAGCGCCGCGCCATGGGTCGAGCGCGGCCGCGCCTTCGTGCTGGCGCACCACACCTACCCGGTGCTGGCGCAGCGCTTCCTGGAGGCCGCTGCGCTGAACGACGAGACCCGCGCCGTGGCCGAACGCTACGCCCGCCGCGCCGCGGCGCGAGCCGCTACAGCCTGCTGCGCCCCGAGGTCTGGCAGACGCCTGCAGGAGCGCCAGCGCGCGATGCTGCGCTGCTTCGGCGCGCAGGGCATCACCGACCTGGCGCGCGCTGCGCATCACCGAGGTCGGCTGCGGCGGCGGCGGCAACCTGCTGGAACTGCTGCGCCTGGGCTTCGCGGCCCGAGCACCTCACCGGGCTCGAACTGCTGCCCGAGCGCCACGCCGCCGGCGCGCCAGCGCGCTGCCGGCGGCCAGCGCCGTGTGGCTGGGCGACGCCACGCAGCGCCGCGTCGCGCCCGGCAGCCAGGACATCGTGCTGCAGTCCACCGTGTTCTCGTCGCTGCTCGACGACGCCTTCCAGCAGCGCCTGGCCGACGCGATGTGGCGCTGGCTGCAAGCCCGGCGGCGCCGTGCTCTGGTACGACTTCACCGTGGACAACCCGCGCAACCCCGACGTGCGCGGCGTGCCGCTGGCGCCGCGTGCGCCAGCTCTTTCCCGCACGGCCAGCGTCAGGCCCGCCGCGTGACGCTGGCGCCGCCGCTGGCGCGCGCGCGTGTGCCGCGTGCACCCGGCGCTGTACACCGTCTTCAACGCGCTGCCGCTGCTGCGCACGCACGTGCTGGCCTGGGTGCGCAAGCCCGAGCGCCCGCATCGCATGACCGCACTGCCCAGCCCTTCCTGCCCTTCGCCCTGCCCGAGATCGGCGAAGAAGAGATCGCCGAGGTCGTCGACACGCTGCGCTAGCGGCTGGGTCACCACCGGCCCGAAGGCGCAGGCGCTTCGAGGCAGGACTTCGCCGCCTTCCTGGGCGACCCGGCGGCCTGCACTGCGATGGCCGTCAACTCCGCCACCGCCGGCCTGCACCTGGCGCTGGAGGCGCTGGGCATCGGCCCCGGCGACGAGGTCATCACCACCACCCACACCTTCACCGCCACCGCCGAGGTGGTGCGCTACCTGGGCGCCGACGTGAAGCTGGTCGACATCGACCCGGCCACGCTGAACATCGACCCGGCCGCGGTCGAAGCGGCCATCACGCCGCGCACCAAGGCCATCATGCCGGTGCACTACGCCGGCCTGGCCGCCGACATGCCGGCGATGCTGGCCATCGCCCGCCGCCACGGCCTGAAGGTGGTGGAGGACGCCGCCCACGCGCTGCCCACCACCTGCGGCGGCGCAGCTCGTCGGCACGCTGGCCAGCGACGCCACCGTGTTCAGCTTCTACGCCAACAAGACCATCACCACCGGCGAAGGCGGCATGCTGGTGACGCGCGACGCGGCGCTGGCCAGCGCGCGCCAAGGTCATGCGGCTGCACGGCATGAACCGCGACGCCTTCGACCGCTTCACCGCCAAGGTGCCGAGCTGGTACTACGAGGTCGTGGCGCCGGGCTTCAAGTACAACCTGACCGACATCGCCGCGGCGCTGGGCCTGCACCAGCTGAAGAAGGCGCACGCCTTCCAGCAGCGCCGCGCGGCCATCGCCGCGCGTACGACGCCGCGCTGGCCGGCCTGCCGCTGATCACTGC
Organism: uncultured beta proteobacterium; assembly: GCA_963717575.1. GTDB lineage: Bacteria > Pseudomonadota > Gammaproteobacteria > Burkholderiales > Burkholderiaceae_C > Rubrivivax. Next base: position 7,197 of record CAVQWK010000051.1, read on the forward strand.
CGCCGCAGCCGCGCCGCCGGGCGACCGGCACGCCTGGCACCTGTACGTGCTGCGCCTGGCCGACGACGCCGGCATCGCGCGCGACCGCTTCATCGAGCGCCTGTTCGACGCCGGCATCGGCTGCAGCGTGCACTACATCCCGCTGCACCTGCACCCCTACTGGCGCGACCGCTACGCGCTGCAGCCGGCGATGTTCCCGCACAGCCAGCAGCGCCTACGAGCGCATGCTGAGCCTGCCGATCTACACGCGCATGAGCGACGCCGACGTCGAGCGCGTGGCCGCTGCCGTGCGCGCGGCGCTACGATGAAGGCCGCTCCGGGGGAAGACACATGAATGCGCTGACCCAGCCGAAGCTGTCGCTCGAAGCCTACCTGGCCTGGGAAGAAGAGCCAGCCCGAGAGGCACGAATTCCACCGCGGCGAGGTGTTTGCGATGGTGGGCGCCGAGCGCCCATGGCCGCGTGGTCGCCAACCTCGAACCGGCGATCTGGGCAATGCTGCTGGAGGGCTCGCCCTGCCAGGTCTTCGCACGAAGGCATGAAGGTCCAGATCGCCGACGACACCGTGCTCTACCCCGACGTCTTCGTCACCTGCGACAAGGCCGACCTGGCCACGGACCGCATCTTCACGGCCCCCACGCTGGTCATCGAGGTGCTGTCGCCCAGCACCCAGGGCTACGACCGCAGCCAGAAGTTCGCCCTCTACCGCCGCATTCCCGCCCTGCAGGAGTACATCCTCGTCGACCCCGACACCCGCCGCGTCGAAGGCCTTCCGCCGCGGCGCCGACGGCCTGTGGGTGCTGCACGACATGAGCGACGGCGACACGCTCGAGGCCGCCAGCCTGGGTCTGCGCGTGCCGCTGGCCGAGGTCTTTGCCGGCATCGAGCCGCCGCCCGAGGCCTGACCGCCGCGCATGGCCAAGCGCCTGTTCGACCTGCTCGGCGCCACGCTGGCGCTGCTGCTGCTGGCGCCCTGCTGCTGGCGGTGGCCGCCGCCGTCAAGCTCGATTCGCCCGGGCCGGTGTTCTTCCGCCAGGAGCGCGTGGGCCGCCACGGCGTGCCGTTTCGCATCCACAAGTTCCGCACGATGCGCCACGGCGCCGGCGGCCTGCCGCTGACCGTGGGCGCCGACCCGCGCATCACGCGCGTGGGCGCCTTGCTGCGCCGCACGCGCATCGACGAACTGCCGCAGTTCATCGACGTGCTGCTGGGCACGCATGAGCCTGGTCGGCCCGCGCCCCGAGGTGCCGCGCTACGTCGCGCACTACCCGCCGGCGCTGCGCGAGCGCGTGCTGGCCGTGCGCCCGGGCATCACCGACCCGGCCTCGCTGGCCTGCATCGACGAAGGCGCGCTGCTGGCGCGGCGCCGCCGACCCCGAGCGCGAGTACATCGAAGTCATCCTGCCCGCCAAGCTGCGCGTCGCGGCCGAGTACGCCGAGCGGGCCACGCTTGGCCACCGACCTGGCCGTGCTGTGGCGCACGCTGCGCGCTGTTGCTGCGGCAAGCGCGAGGCGGCTGGATCTGTACAGTTTCAAAATCCAACTTTGAAACTGTACAATCGCGTCACCATGGTCCCCCGCCACGCCACTGCCACGCTCGCTGCAACTGGCTCGCGGCTTCCCGGTGCTGGCAATCACCGGCCCGCGGCAGTCCGGCAAGACAACGCTGGCGCGCAGCGCCTTTCCCGACCTGCCCTACGTCAACCTGGAAGACCCCGACACGCGCGACCTGGCCCTGACCGACCCGCGGCGCTTCCTGGCCCGCCATGCCGGCGGCGCCATCCTCGACGAGGTGCAGCGCGCGCCGGCACTGATGTCCTACCTGCTGGGCGTGGCCGATGCCGCGCCCGACATGGGGCGCTGGGTGCTCACTGGCTCGCAGCAGTTCGGGCTGCTGGACGGCATCGCGCAGTCGCTGGCCGGGCGCGTCGGCATGCTGACGCTGCTGCCGCTGGCGCACACGCGAACTCGCCGGCCGTGGCGGGCATCGTCGACTCTGGAAGATCGACTGTGGCGTGGCGGCTACCCGGCCTTGCATGCCGGGCATCGCCGTCCCGAGCCGCCGCACTGGTTTGCGGCCTACGTGGCCACCTACCTCGAGCGCGACGTCCGGCAACTGCTCAACGTGGGCAACCTGATGACCTTCCAGCGTTTCCTCGTCATGTGCGCGGCGCGCAGTGGCCAGTTGCTCAACCTCAGCAGCCTGGCCTCCGACTGCGGCATCAGCCAACCCACGGCGCGACAGTGGCTCACGGTGCTGCAGGCCAGCCATGTCGTGACGTTGCTGCCGCCCTACTACCGGAACTTCGGCAAGCGCCTGGTCAAGATGCCCAAGCTGTACTTCCTGGACAGCGGGCTGCTGTGCCACCTGCTGCGCATCGCCACGCCGCAGGACCTGGAGATACACGCCGCACGCGGCGCCGTCTTCGAGACCTGGGCAGTGGCCGAGACGATCAAGCACCGCTACAACCAGGGCCTGCCGGCCGACCTGTATTTCTGGCGTGACAACCACGGGCTGGAAGTCGACCTCGTGTTCGAGCATCAAGGCCGGCTGCACAGCGTGGAGTGCAAGTCGGGCACCACGTACGCGCCCGACTGGCTGGCTGCGCCGCGCCGCTGGGTGCAGGCCGCGGGCGCCGGGGCCGCGCCGCCGGTGCTGCTGTACGGCGGCGACGTGAGCCACGTGCGGGCCGACCACAGCGTGCTCAGCTGGCGCGACCTCGGCCTGCCTGTCACTCAGTGAGACGACCCTGACCGGGCCCGCATCTCTCCGCCCTGCGGCCCGGCCTCGCTCGCGTTCATCGAGTGACCTGCGTGTGCTGCTTGGCACGCTGCGCAGGCTGGCGGGGCATCGAGATTAGAATTACGTACTTCACTACTTCGCAGTCTCCGTGGGGCCGCACATGAAGACCGTAACCGCTGCCGAGGCGAACCGCAACTTCTCGGCGCTGCTGAAGGACGTTGCGCGGGGCGAAAAGGTGCTCGTCACGTCGCGCGGCAAGCCCGTCGCGACCATTGCACCGCCCGAGCGGCCCGCGGAGGACGCCAAGCGGGAAGGGGCCCGGCAACGACTGTTGGCGCGCTTGAGCAGCGTCAAGCCGCTCGGCCCCATCACCTGGACCCGCGACGAGTTGTACGAGCGATGAAGGTCGCTGCCGGTTCGGTCGCCCTCGACACGAACATCCTGCTCTATGCCCAGGGCGCCGGCACCGAAGGCGACACGCGTCACCAGCAAGCGCTGACCTGCGTGTCGAGGTTGCCGCTGTCCAGGCTGGTGCTGCCGATTCAGGTGCTTGGGCGAATTCCATCGCGCCTTGCGCCGCAAGTTCAAGTTCGATGCGGCATCGGCCCTGGAGGCGGTGAACGGCTGGACGTCGATCTATTCGACGCTGGACACCACGCACCTGGCATTCGAGACGGCGCTCGAGCTGTGCACGGACCACCAGTTCGATACCTGGGACGCCCTGATCCTGGCCGTGGCCGCAGAACACCGCTGCGCGGCACTGCTCAGCGAAGACATGCAGCATGGCTTCGTGTGGCGGGGCGTTTGCGTCGTGAACCCGTTCGCTGAGCCGACCCACCCGCGGCTGGCGGCGCTGCTGGACTGATGGGCTTCCGTCCCGCGCGCGCATGACCGCCCCGCCCACCGTCTGGCACCGCCTCGACCTGTTCCTGGCGCGCCTGCGCCCGCACCGCGAGCCGCTGTCGCTGTCTGGTGGACGCCGTGGTGGTGGCCGCCTGCTGGAACATCACCTACCTCTTTCGGCTGGGCTTCGAGCGCTGGATCAGCGCCCGGCCGGCCTACGACGGCTGGGTGCTGCTCGGCATCGTGGCGGCCTACCTGGCGGCCAGCACGCTGTTCAAGGTGCCGCAGAGCATGTGGCGGTTCTCGGGCTTCGGCGAGGTCAAGCGCCTGACGCTGGCCTGCGCGCTGGCCGGGGGGGTGAGTGCCGCGGTGGTCATGGGGCTGGGGCTGGCGAAGATCCCGCGCGCGGTGCTGGCGCTGCACCCGGTGGTCGCGCTCATGGGCTTGAGCCTGGTGCGCATCGCCTACCGCATGCTGTACGAACACGCGCGCTCGCGCATCGCCGGCGGCAGCGGCGAGATCCGCCGCGCGCTGGTGATGGGCGCCGGCGAGGCCGCGCGCATGCTCATCGCCGGCCTGCACCGGCAGGGCTGGACGGTGCTCGGCCTGTTCGACGACGATCCCCACAAGCAGGGCGCGCGCATCGGCAGCGTGCCGGTGCTGGGGCCGCTGGACGACCTGCCCGCGAAGGCCGGCCACGGCACCGCCACGCACGTCATCGTGGCCATGCCTTCGGCCAGCCGTGTCCAGCGCCGGCACGCGCTGGACATCGCCGCCGCCACCGGCTTGCCGGTGCTCACCGTGCCCAGCGCCGCCGAGCTCGCGAAGGCAAGGCGCGCGTGGAGCGCCTGCGCGACATCGAACCCGACGACCTGCTCGGCCGCGAGCCCGTGGTGCTGGACGAAGCCGGCATCGCGCAGACCCTGCACGGCAAGACGGTGCTCATCACCGGCGCCGGCGGCAGCATCGGCAGCGAGTTGTGCCGCCAGGTGGCGCGCTTCCGGCCGGCGCGGCTGGTGCTGCTCGAGCTGAGCGAGTTCAACCTCTACACCATCGAGCAGGAGCTGACCGAGGCTTTCCCCGCGCTGGAACTGGTGCGCCTGATCGGCGACGTCAAGGACCTGGCCCACCTGCGCGCCGCCTTCGCGCCGCTGGCGCCCGCAGGTGGTCTTCCACGCCGCGGCCTACAAGCACGTGCCGCTGATGGAAGAACACAACGCCTGGGCGGCGCTGCGCAACAACACGCTGGGCACCTACCACGCCGCGCTGGCCGCCGCCGAGGTGGGGGCCGAGCGCTTCGTGCTCATCAGCACCGACAAGGCGGTGAACCCCACCAACGTGATGGGCGCCACCAAGCGCGCCGCCGAGATGGTCATCAGCAGCCTGGCCGCCACGCACCCGGCCACGCGCTTCATGGCCGTGCGCTTCGGCAACGTGCTGGGCTCCAGCGGCAGCGTGATCCCCAAGTTCAAGGAGCAGATCGCGCGGGGCGGCCCGGTGACGGTGACGCACCCGGACATCATCCGCTACTTCATGACCATCCCCGAGGCCGCGCGCCTGGTGCTGCAGGCCGCGGCCATCGGCGAGAGCGGCCAGGTGCTGGTGCTGGACATGGGCGAGCCGGTGAAGATCGTCGACCTGGCGCGCGACCTCATCCGCATGTCCGGCCACACGCCGGACGAGATCGCGATCGAATTCACCGGGCTGCGGCCGGGCGAGAAGCTGTTCGAGGAACTGCTGGCCGGTGCCGACGACACGCTGCCGACCGCGTGTCGCGCGGCTGCGCGTGGCCGCGCCTGCGGCCGGGGCCGGGCCCGTCGACGAATTGCTGGCCTGGGCCGCCAGCGCGGCCGCCGGCGGGCGAAGCGCCGCGGTGCGCGCCACTCTGCGCCGCGTGGTGGCGGAATACCGAGACGAGGCGGCCGCCGGCGCACCGGCGTCGCCTGAGCAGCGGCTCGACTTCCCCGGCGCCACTTTCCCGTCCGCCGCATCCTGCAGCGTCTCCGGCTGGGTGACGACCAGCTCTGCCCGGCACGCGCCACCACCTTCAGGCCCTGCAGGAACTGCAGCGTCCGTGTCACCGTTTCACGGCTGGTGTTGACCATGATGGCGATTTCCTGGTGCGTGGGCGGCAGTTGTATCGTCACGGTGCCCCCGCCGTCGGGCTGGGTCAGCAGGGTCAGCTGGGCGCACACGCGCTGGAATGAACTGGGCAAGGCCAGCACGGACCGCTGCCGCGCCGACCGCCGCATGCGCTGCGCCAGCCGCAAGGCCACGGATTCGCTCGTCTGCGGCGTCGAGAACATCAGCTCCCGGGCCCGTTCACGGTCGAGCATGGCCACGCGCGAAGGCGCCACGGCGATCACGTATTCCGGCGCTGGCTGACGGTCGATGACAGCCAGTTCACCAAAGAAGTCTCGCTCTTCGACGAAGTCAATGCCCACTTCGCGGCCGTCGAGCGTGAAGTCGACGGCCTGCAGCCGCCCTTCGATCAGGAACCCCAGGCCGGCCTCCTGGTCGCCGCGCTTGATCACCACCTCCCGCCGCTCCACCCGCCGCTCGCTCATGGCGGGGGCGAGCTCGCGCAACTTGTCCACGGGCAAGTTCTCGAACAGGCGCAAGCCTTGCAGGATCGGGATCAGAATAGGCATCGGGGCCCGCACTGTGTACCGCGAAAAGCGCCCGCACGTGTGACGCAGGACACATGGTGCTCATCGCTGGCAGGTGCACTATCAGCAACCTGGCACTGGCCATGCCGCAGGAGTCGTCTCATGATACCCAGCTTCGCAGTGAAGCCACCCCTTTCCGAAAGCGCCGCGCGGCTGGCGCGGCCGGTGCTGTTGCCGGTGGCGCCTGGCATTGTTGGGGGCCTTGGGCGCCGGGCCGGCATCGGCCGTTGCGGAAACCGAGGGTATCGGTCAGGTCGGCCTGCTCATCGGGCAGGCGCGCGTGGTCCGCAAGGACGGCGCCGTCGAGCCGCTGAAGCGGGGCATGTTCGTCCTCGTCGGCGACCGGGTCGAGACCTCGGCCAGCGGCCATGTGCACTTGCGCTTCATCGACAACGCATCGGTGGCCGTGCGCCCCGACAGCGCCCTCGAGATCCAGGCCTACCGCTTCGACGCGCAGCGGCCCGCGGACAGCGAGGTCCGCCTGCAGGTCGATCACGGCACCACGCGGTCGATTTCCGGGCGCGCCACCGAGGTCGACAAGAACCGCTTCCGCCTCAACACCCCGATCGCCGCCATCGGCGTGCGCGGCACCGATTTCATCGTCCAGGCCACGGAGTCGTCGATGCGCGCCACCGTCGCCGAAGGCGCCATCGTGGTTTCGGCGCTGGGCGAGGGCTGCAGCGCGGCCGGCCTGGGGGCCTGTGGCGGCGCCGACAGCCGCCAGCTCACCTCCGACATGCGCAACCTGATGGTGGAAGTGCAGCGTGGCGAGCCCGGTGCCCGGCTGGTCCCCGTGGCCAAGTCACTGGTCACGTCCAAGGCCGGCGCCGAAGAGCGGATGGCAGCCACTCGCGCCGCCGAAACCGCCGCCCGCAGCGCGGGCCTGCAGGCGGCGGAGCCTCACGGCCGCAACGACAGTGCGGCCGCAGACCTGCTGGTCATCGCGTCAGAGTCGCTGCCCGACCTGAACAGCCGCCCGAACCCAAGCGCTCAGTTGGCGTGGGGGCGTTACACCATCAGCGCCGGCGCTCAACGACAACGTCAGCGTGCCCTTCGTCATCGCCCGCCTGAACCGCCACGAAACGGTCGGCTCGGCCGAATACACGCTCTTCCGTGCCGAAGACCCCGCCAACCCCGATCGCCTGCTGCGTGCGGGCGACGGCCAGGCCGATTTCCGCCTCACCCGCGGCCAGGCCACCTATGAAAGCGCCGGCGCCGTGGAAGCGGCCAGCATCGACGGCGGCACGCTGTCGCTGAACTTCGGGCGCAACACATTCGCCACCGCGCTGGCCCTGTCCGCGCCCTCGGCCGGCAAGGCCGAGTTGCGCATGGCCGGCGACGTCCGCGCCGACGGCACCTTTGCCGTGCGCGATCGCGACAGCGCCCAGTACATCGCGGGCGCCGTCTCGCTGGACGGCAAGGAAGCCGGCTATCTGTTCGAGCGCGGCGCGGGCTCGGGCCTCTTCCGCGGCAAGACGCTCTGGGGCCGCTGAAACGGCACCGGCCGCCCGGCCCCGATCCTTGCGCCGGTTCCCGCCATGAGCTCGCTTCCCGCGTTCTGCCGTGACCACCCCTGGCGCTGCGTGCGGCCGCCTTGGGGCTCGCGGCAGCCGTGGTGGGGCTGGTGCAGGGCATCGCGCCCCAGGTCCTGCGAACGGTGGAAGAGATCTCGGGCGACGTTGCCTGGCGCTGGTCCGTGTCCAGCGTGCCCGAGCGCCGCGTCGTCGTGGTCGACATCGACGAAGCCAGCCTGGACAAGCATGGCGCCTGGCCCTGGCCCCGTGCCACCCTGGTGTCGCTGTCCCAGCGCCTGCAGGAGGCCGGTGTCGCCGTGCAGGCGATCGACCTCGCGCTGGACGCCAACCGGCCCGGAGACGACCAACTGCAGGAAGTCTGGCGCCACTCGCCCGTGGTGCTGGGCCAGATCTTTTCACTGGATCCCCAGACCGCGCCGCAGGTCGGCACGGTGGTCGGTGCCGTGGCCGCCCGGCCGGGCGGCGCCGGCACCAGTTGCCCGCCTTTCGCGCCCGTCAGCTGGGGCTATCGGCAACGCGGGCACAGTGGTTTCGCCCAACTCGGTGGCGGGGCACCTGACGCCCCGGGTCTACGCCGACGGTGTCGTTCGTGAAGTGCCTGCGCTCATTTGCCACCAGGGCCGCGCCTACCCCAGCCTGGCGCTGGCCGCACTCTGGCGCGCGGCGCAGCCCGAGGGCGCCACCGCATCGGCACCCGACTGGACCTGGCGGCCGGGCTCCGGCCTGCTGGCGCCGGCCTACGTGCTCACCAGCCCCAGCCTGCCCGGCGTCGAGGTGCCGGTCGACGCCAGCGGCAACCTGCGCATCCCGTTCCGGCACGGCGCGCGACGCGCTCACCTCCGTCAGCGCGCATCAGGTCCTGGCCGGCCAGGCACCGCCGGCCGTCCTGGCGGGCACCATCGCCCTCGTCGGCGCCACGGCCTTCGGCATCGGCGACGTCGCAGCCACGCCGCTGGCCGCGGTCGCCGCCGGCGTCGAGGTGCACGCGCAGTTGCTGTCGGGCCTGCTCGACCACCACGTGCCCTACACCCCCCGCCTGGCCGCCTTCGGGCAGGGCGCGGCCATGCTGCTGATTGCCGGGCTGCTGTGGCTGGTGGCGGTGCGACAGCGCGGCGCCCCCGCCAAACGCCTGCCCATCGCCGGCGCCGCCCTGGCGGTAGGGTGTGCCGCGGCGGCCTACGCGGCGCTGACCGAGGCCGACCAATGGTGGCCGTGGGCGGGGCCGGCGCTCTATGCCATCCTGGCTGCCACGGCGCTGGCCACCGCCGAACACGCCCTGGCCCGCGCCCAGCGCGAACGCCTGTCGGCCCACCTGGGCGCCTACCTGCCGGCCCCCGTGGCCCAGCGCCTGATGGCCAGCGAGCCCTCAGGGCACCTGCAGGTGCAGCGCCGTCCGGTCAGCGTGCTGGTGGCCGACATCCGCAACTTCTCGGCCTTTGCGCAACATCGCCCGCCGGAGGAAACGGCCGCGCTGCTGCACGCCTTCTACTGCGTGGCGGTCGACGTGGTCGAGCATCACGGCGGCGTGGTGGAACAGATCGCCGGCGACTCCGTGCTGGCCGTGTGGAACGCCTACGCCGACTGCCCGGACCACCCGCAGAAGGCGCTCATGGCGGGCAAGGCCCTGTTGCGCGAGACCCGCCCCCTGCTGGCCCGCCGCATCGAGCCCGGGCAGGGCCACCTGGTGCAGCCGCTGGCGCTGGGGGTCGGGCTGGAGTGCGGGCTGGCCGTCGTGGGCTCCTTCGGCCCCGCGCGCCGGCGCTCGCATGCGGCATTGGGTGAGCCGGTCAGCGTAGCATCGCGGCTGCAGCAGATGACGCAAGACCTCTCCATGCCCTTGTTGATCGGACCCCAAATGGCGCGCCAGCTCCCGCAGCACAGCACCGAGCCGCTGGGCGACTTCCTGCTCGAGGGCCTCGACAGCCCCTATACGCTCTACGGCGCCGCGGATTCGGCCGAGCTGGTGCCCCCGGACGAACTCTGGGCGGCGCTGCCCGCCAGCGGCACCGGTGACGAAGCCGAAGACGGCGGCGGCGACAGCCGCCCGCGGCCCAGCGGCTTCAACCTGGCCTCTGCCATCTCGGGCGCTGCAGGCGCCCGCACCATCCCCAGCCCGCTGCGCGACGCGTGACGCGGCACCTGCCCGCGCGGTTGGCCCGGCGGGTCGGCCTGGCCTTGCTGACGCTGGGGGTGGCCGCCCCGGCCATGGCCCAGCCGGAGGCTGAGTCCCCACCGCCTGCCACGCCCGGCGCGGAATGTGCTGCCCTGGCCACCACGCCCTGGCCGCGCAGCGCGCAAGCCCAGACCGCCCTGCTGCGCCGCATGGAAGCCGCCGTGCAGGCGTGCAGCGGCGACGCCCTGTTCCTGGCGGCCTACGGTGGCGCCTGGCTCGAGGTGGGCGATGCCCGCCAGGCCGTGCTGTGGCTGGAGCGGGCGCTGATGCTGAACCCGGCCATGGAAGCCGCGCAGGCCGACCATGCCCTGGCCCTGGCGGCCCTGGGCGAACCCGCCGCCCGCGACGAACTGGTACGTGCCTGGCAAGGCCGGGCCGACGTGCCCCCCGTCGTCTGGAAGCGCCTCACGCAGCCCTTGTCCGACAACGGCAACGGTGCCGTGGCCTCCGGCGATGCCGCGCCGCCCCGGGGCTGGGTGCAGTTCCTCGAAGTGCAGCTGCTGCTCGGGCACGAGTCGAACCTGAACGAGTCGCCGCGCCTGACCGAACTGACCATCACCCCGCCCGACGGGCCCGTCACCTTGCCGCTGGCGCAGCCGCTGGAGCCGCGGTCGGGCGCCGCCACGCTGCTGGACATGTCGTGGCAGGGCGCCATCAGCCCGGAGCCGCAGCGCACTTTCCTGCTCGGCGTGCAGGCGTCGGCCCGGCACGCCCCGGGCAACAGCGACACCGACTGGAAAAGCCTGCGCCTCGCCTTCAGCGCCAGCGAGCGCACCGGCCGCTGGCGCTGGCAGCTGCAGGGCCGGGCGCAACTGACCGACGGCAAGTTCAACGAAGACGGCCGTCAGTGGCGGTGGAACCTGGCCGCAGACGGCCCGGCCGGGCCCTGCAGCCAGCGCTGGGCGATCGAGCGCGAGATCCGGCACTACGAGAACACGGCATTCAACGACGCCAAGGTGAGCGCGCTGGCCACGAGCGTCCTCTGCGCCGTGCCGGGCACGACCGGTTGGGCCATGGGCCTGTTCGGCCGCTGGGCGCAGGACCGGGCGCGCTATGAAGAGCGCCCCGGCGGCGACCAGCAGCAACGCAGCCTGGGGCTGCGGCTGGTGGCCGACCTGGGGCGCGCCGGCCCCGCGGGCGGGCCCTGGACGGTGGACGCGCAGTGGCGAACCGGCGATGTCAAGGACGAGCGCGGCTACAGTCCGTTGCTTGAAAACAACGCACGCCGAGAAACTAGAAACCAACAGTTGAACTTCGAAATCACCGGCCCATGGCTGGATATGCCCCTCAAGCACGCCGAAACCGTGATCCAGGCACAGCTTTCCCAGGAGAAGAGCAATCTTCCCCTCTTCAGCTTCGACACCGCGTCCATCTACGCCGGGCTGCGCTTCAAGTGGTAGGCCTACACCGGGGATGCAAAGGCGGATCTGCGTGCTAGGATTAAAGACATGTTCGAAATTGGCGATACTTTTCCCATGCCTGCGCGCGCCGCAAAGAGTGCCCGTGCATGTGATGCCCATCACATCCAGCGTGGTGGCGCAGCCAGACACTCGCCTTCCAAGATCGGCATAGATTCGTCTTTCAACGTGACTCAAACCACCCGGTTCCACTCAGCGCCTTGCCCGGCATCCGCCGGCAGGGCTTTGAGTCGAGTGCGGGTGTCCCCCAGAACACTCGGCACCGGTTCCCTTTAAGTTCCAGAAGTTGACCTACTCTCTCCCAACTCACCAGGAGTTAACTGAATGATCACCCCCAGCACTGACCAAACCCTGATCGCTCGCGTCGCCAACGGCCTGTACAACATGCAGCTCGGCAACGAGACGATGGACTGGGCCCTCGAATGGATCAACGGCGGCAACGGCACCGTCGCCGACCTGGCCAATCAGTTGTATGCCCGCGACTTCGCCGGCATGAAGAACGCCGACGTGGCCGCGATGATCGTCGCGAACGTCGACATCCCTGAGCCGGCCCGCAGGCCGACGGCGCCATCTGGCTCGTGACGGGTGTTCTCGACGCCGCGCCCGGCAGGCGAGAAGGGCGCCGCCGTCCTGTATCGTGCTGAACACGTTTGCCACCGGCATGGCCTTCCAGGCGGAGCATCCGGAGTACGCGCCATACTGGACCGCGTTCAACGCCCAGATCAAGGCTGCCGTCGATTACGCCCAGCTCAGTGGCTCCGTCGACGTGCCGCTCGACCAGCCCGAGAGCATGGAAGGCAAGGTCTTCCACCTGGCGATCGACGAAGCCGCCGGTGCCGACGTCATGCGCCTCACGGGCGACCAGGACGTCCGCATCGACTTCACCGTCAACGACAACCAGATCCGTGGCCTGGACCTCGACGGTGACGGCACCGATCGAGAACAACGGCATCGAGAACAACAACCCGACCACGCTGGACGACGGCCACGACTTCGAGATCGTCGACGCCTACTCGCGCAACCGGCTGAACGAATGCGACATCGCCAACAACTTCACTCGGCGACATCGAGTTCGACGGCACCGGCTTCCAGGGCGACGGCGTCACCACCAACGGCAACATCTTCCTCGGCGGCATGGGTGCCGACACGGCCCTGGGCGGCATCGGCAACGACTTCATGGTCGGCGGCGGCGTCGCTCGCGGCCGCCGGCGAAGACGACCTGTTCGGCGGCCGCAATGCCGACTTCTTCTTCGGCGAACTGTCCCTGCTCGACAACACCGACGGCAACAACCTCTGGATCGACGGCGGCAGCACGTCCGACGACGCTGCGGTCGGCAACAACACCGCCGCAGGACAGCGACTGGCTGCTGATCGAAGTCTCCGACGACGAAGACGGGACGCTGATCGACCTGGCTCATTGGTACGACGGCCCGCTGGCCAGCACCGAACCAGAGGCCCTGTACATCGAAACCGGTGCCGGCCAGACCATGTACGGCAACGAGATCGAGAACGTCGACGCCTCGGGCAACCTGTACGGCTTCCTGGACGACGTCGATGTCGCCATCGGCGGCGGCGGCCACATGGTCGACGGCGAGAACGTCGGCATCGGCTCGTCGGCCCAGCTGGAAATCCGCGGCTCCGTCGCCAACAACGTCCTGATCGGCGGCTTCGACAACGACCTGATCATCGGCCGGGACGGCAACGACCTGCTGATGGGCGGCAACCTCAACTACCTGAACAACCCCAACCTGCTCGACATCACCGACAACGGGATGGACGAGATGTACGGCGACGACGGCGACGACAACATCGTCTTCGAAGCCGACGGCGGCATCATCGACGGCGGCTCCGGCGAAGACACGCTGTGGCTGACCCGTGAAAGCCTGGGCACGCAGACCGCTGCGGACATGACCGACCGACGGCGTGCTGCGCTTCGACCTGCTGGGCGAAGACCTCGGCACGACGCCGGGCTACGGCGGCGCCGACGAAGACAGACTCGCAGGACCAGACCAACTACTCCGGCAGCTCCAGCCGCGTCGACGTGACGACATGGACAGCGTCATCGCCACCGGCCTGGGCGGCGTGGACTACCTGGCTGCCGGCAGCAATGACCCCGAGCTGGTCTTCAACAACCAGCAGAACCACTACGGCTACAACGGTGACCTGGACCTGCGTGGCAACTGACGGCGACAACACCCTGTACGCCACGACGGCGACGACGTCGTCGAAGGCCGTGACGGCGAAGACACTCTGTCGGGCGGCGACGGCAACGACGACTTCATCTTCGCACCTGGGTTCCATCGCCTCGTTTGGCGCACGCCGCTCGCCGACGGCGTCGACGTCATCCACCGCCAGGTGGACGCCAACGACGACAACCTCTGGGACGGCACGTTCGGCGCAGGACTTCGGCCTCGACTGGACCAGCTACCACCGGCTCGTCCGTCCTGGCTGATCCGCATCGAGAAGGCTCCGGCAACCGCCGGGCCGACGAGCTCGACGACGTGGTGACTTCGTTCAGCATCAAGACCGGGGTCAAGGACGGCACCTTCACGCCGGTCGACGCTGAATACGGCTGCCATCAAGGCCGCCACGACCTACCAAGGGCTGACCGACGCGCTCAACGATGCGCTCGACGACACGGAGTTCGGCGATGACCTGGAGGCCGAGCTGCAAGCGACGGCAACACCATCTCCGTCACCGACGTCCAGCGGCCGCGAGATCTCCGACAACCGTGACGCCAAAGGCTACGGCTCGTTGAAGTTGTTGGCGGCGGGGTCACGGTCAACCAGACGGCCATACGCGACCGCAACCACTTCCAGTCCGGCCGCACCGAAGTTCGGTCACGCAGGACCGCCTGATCTACATGGCCTACGAAGACCGCGCCGACAACGAACGGCGTCGACGACGACTCGCGTCTCGGCACAACGATCGCCCTGGGCGAGCGAAGGCTACGCCGAAGACCTGGTGATCAACTTCGCCGAGAAGACGGTGACGGCGTCGCCACGACCCGCATCGCCGAAGACCAGGACTACGGCTCTGAACTTCGACAACCTGACCACGCAGGACAAGGTCACCGTCACGGTCAACGGCGTCAAGTACAGCTGCAGGTCGGTGTCGACCTCGACGGCAACATCATCGCCAACGAAGACGGCGCCGTCGACAGCCAGGACGACATCCAGACCGCGTTCCTGGCGCGTCTGGCCGACTACATCAACACCTTCATGGACGACGACACGTCGGCCGGCGAGGTGGCTGCCAGTTTCGACGGCATTCGACACCATCACCCTGACCCAGGCCGACTACAACGGCGAAGAGACCGTTTTCATGCGCACGCCCACGGTCGAGCTGACCAGAACCTGTCGGGCGGCCAGCCGGCCACGTACGATCGTCCAGAACTGGACTCGCAGCACGAAGTGCGACTTGCTGGACTTCGACGGCCGCAACGGCAAACTGAACGCCGACAACGTGCTGTTCGTCGGTGACACCGGCATCAGCCGCGCCGTCCTCGAAACCGCCGCCAAGGACGCGGGCCAGGAACTGAACGGTTCGGAAGCCGCTGTCCTGATCGACAACCGGCACGGACGACCTGCAGGCCACCGTCGCCAACACCGGCGACCGCCATCCCCAACAGACACGGCCACCAACAGCTCGCTGTCGACAGTCGCCGAACGGATCTCGCGGTGCACGGTGACGACTTCCTGCTCGGTGGCAACGGCCTCGACACCATCAACGGCGGCACCGGCGACGACCGTGTCGAAGGCTCGGCGGCGCAACGGCACCGACACCTGGGATACCCTGGACGGCGGCAAGAACTACTACGCCGTGCAGGTGCTGGGCGAGCCGCAGGCGCGCGTCTACACCTCAACAGGTGGGAAGCCGCGAATCCGACCAAGGTCGCCGCGCTGCAGGGCCTGACGATCTCGTCGATGCAACCTGATCGACCAGTCCGAAACCGGCTCACGGGCACGATGCAGCGGCGTGTTCGACGACACGCTGCAGTTCAGCCAGAGCCTGTTCACCGCCGGCACGACCCGCTTCACGGTGACGCTGGACAACTTCGCCCTCGACCGCGGCGGCGTGGTCGAGCTGCGCAACGACGGCGCGGGCACGGTCGGTGTCGACACCGACGGCAACGGCACGATCGAGACTGGACCCGACTTCACCAACTTCGAGAACATCCGCACCGTCTCGGGCTCGGGCAACGCGGTGGCCGGCGGCGGCCAGGGCAACGACACGCTGAATGTCGTCGGCGCTGTCCAACACCGTCACCGGCGCGGGCGGCATCTCCTACAACCTGACGAACGACGGTGCCGCCGGTGAAGTCCGCTACAGCACCGATGCCATCGTCACCGGCGCCAACCTCGGCACCGCCACCGGCGACAAGCCGCAGTCCGGTGACTACGAGTCGCTGGTGCTGAGTGTCGACGGCGTCGAGAACGTGCTCGGCGGCAACGGCCACGACCTGCTGCTGATCGACGAATCCGAAGCCGCCAAGGACAACCTGTTCAGCGCCGGCCTGGGCATCGACCGCATCGTCTACTCGGACGACTTCAGGCGGCGTCGACGCGTCTGTCGCAGCCGACGATGACCATCAAGGTCAATGCCGGCACGGACACCGACACGGTGATGCTCAAGGGTGGCCGCGTCGGCACGCTGAGCACCGCCAGTGGCGGCGCGACCGACACGCTGATCGGCGTCGAGTACATCGGCCTGGCCGGTGAAGCCGCGCAGAGCTCGCGTGAAGACGACGTCATCGACGTGACGATGATGGCCAGCGGCGCGGTGGTCGACTACACCAACGGCGAAATCCGCACCGGCGCAGCCGCTGGCTCGGGCGTGCAGCTGGTGATCGAGAACATCGTGCAGATGGAAAAGGTCATCGCCGACGGCAACGACCTCGTCATCGTCGCCGACTCCGATGTCATGAACAACAACGCCCGCAGCGATGAACTGGACGGCACGCCGGCGAAGAACATCCTGTTCATGACCTACCTGGACTTCGACGACCTGAACACCGGCGCGACGACCCGCAAGTCGTTCGCCGCGCAGGTGGGTGCGGACACAGATCACCAAGGTCATCAACCAGGGCCAGTTCACCTTCTCGCTGAGCGAAGTGGGCACCGATGCCGACGTCGACCGTGTCGACTACAGCAACGAAATCGGCCGCATCATCGTGCCGGTGGGCCAGGGCACCGCGACGACTGCCGCAGTACGTGGTCGTCGACGGTGACAACGATCTGGACCTGAACGATGCCGAGAGCCGTGTCGATGCGCTGTTCAGCGTCGAGCAGATCGTCGCTGCCAAGGGCGAGTCGGTGATGGACTTCACCGCGGTCGGCGCGGCGCGCCAGATCACGTTCCAGTACGCCGCGCCGTCGGGCAACCCGGCCGACAAGCAGGTGGTCGAGCAGATCATCCGCATCGCGGACAGCACCGGCAACACGCTCAACGGCCTGAACGCCTTCGTCGAGAAGTACACCTACGACTCGCCGACCTCGTGCTGCCCGCCGTGGCCGACGCGACCTGGAACCGCATCGAAGGCAGTGATGCCGCCGAAGTGGTGATCTACCAGGGCAGCGAAGACCTGGTGAACCAGTCCGGTCTCGACCACCGCTTCACGCAGGACGCCTGACGCTGCGCGGTGGCGACAACGAAGTGCGCTACTCGCCGCTGGAAACCTCGATCTCGGCCGTCATTTCGGTGACCGACGAGAACGCGGCGACAGCGGGTGCTGCCGAAGGCAAGATCACCGCGACGGTCACGTTCCAGGACGGCTGGGCATCAACGCGCCGAGCCTGGTCTTCCTGGTGGTCGCACACGATCACTCGTACACAGCGCGGACAACTCCACGGCCGCAGGCAGCCTGAAGATCGAAGGATCGCAGGGGCTGAAGACATCCTCGAGTTCGCCGGCCTGACGGCCAAGATCTTCGTCCTCGGCACGTCCCCGGGCGTGATCAATGTCAACATTGGCGACCGCCACCTCATGGTGCTGACGGGCTTCGAGTTCTGAAGGACGGTTCGTCCGACGATGTCTACGACATGCAAAACCTCAACGTGGGGGGGCTGCAGTTGATCGACAACGCAACGGACGACGAAGATACCATCAAGGTGAAGAACGACGCGGTCGGCTACCAGGCCGCTCCGGCCGACACGATTGACCTGCGTGTTCTCAACCTGGCGTTCGACTTCGACTTCGACATTCTCGATGTCACCAACGTCACGATGGACGACCTCATTCTGATCGGTGATAGGCACTTCACCTACGCCTCGACCACCGAAGTGGACCCGCCTGCCAACGCCTTGACGATTTCTCGTCTCGGTACTGGCTCGTTGACGGTCGACATCAATCCCATTGCCGATAGGGATTGGTACAGGGTCGATCTGGTTGAGGGCACGACCTATTCGTTCAGCACCAGCGATGCGCTTGGTGAGGATCCCGTTCTGGCTTTGTTCGACACCGATGGAGTGACACTTCTGGCTACGGACGACGACAGCGGCCCGGGTCTTGAGGCGTTGCTCACCTTCACGGCGACTGAAACCGGAACGTATTTCCTCGAGGCGTCCGAGTTTGGCAACAATGAGGCAATCACCTACACGTTGTCGGCCGAGACCAACCGCGACGTTGCTGACGACGGTGGTGACGACGAGTCGGTGGTCGTCGGCAACCTCGACCTGATCGATGACGTGCAACTGTTCGATGCCATCATCTTCACGGACGCGTCCATCACCAGTGCCGGCAACGAATTTGTCGCCGACCTGGTTGCTGGTGAGCTCCTGGACGGCGACGGCGACGTGCTGTTCACCATCGACGGCTCGGCAGACACCTTTGACTTCAGCCGCGTCACGAGCGCGGTGACGGTCGCGGCGATCGGCGGTGGAGTCACCCTCCTGGGCGGCTCGGCTGGCGACACCATCACGGGTTCTGGCGGTGCCGACTTCATCGCGGGCAACGGCGGCAACGACGTTCTGTCCGGCGGCATTGGCCAGGAGCTCGTCAGCTTCCAGCTCGACGGCATCCTGGATGCAGCTGTCAATGCCACCATCCGCTTCGACGGCACGGTGTCGGACATCGACCTCCTGGAAGGCACTGCCTTCCTGGCTGGCGCGGGTTCCGTGGCGGTGGGCAATGCCATCGCAACGGCTCTGGGTGGCAGTGCTGCGGCACTGTTGGCTACCAACGCAGCTTTCGACGCGGACCCGACGACCAACATCACCTCGGTGTCGTTCGACGGGACCTCGGTGACCTTCGCCTTCGAAGCGGGTGTCAACGTGCCGACGGCTGTCGTACTGACCGAGCTTGGTGCTGACGCGGGGTCCTTCCAGATCGCGACGGCTGACACCACCAATGGTAGCGATGGCGGCAACGACCGGTTCGTGTTCGAAGCGACTGCGGCATTGAATGGCTCGGACACCATCAACGGCTTCGCCGTCGGTGATGTTCTCGACTTCACTGCATTCGCAACGGACGACGCGCCGCAAGCTGAACTTGCGGATACCAGCCGGGCAACGTAGCAGTAGCCGACAACCAAATCTTGCTGGTCCGTGACGCGGATGGAAGCATCGATACCGCTGCTGAGGTGCTGGCACTCTTTGGCGGTGGTGGCACGGTGTTTGGGGCAGTAGCTGCCAATGCTGAAATGGTCGTTGCTATCCGCGACACCCAGGTCGGCGGCGACACTCACCTCTGGTATATCGATAACAACGCGACTGCGGCTCTGGCTGCATCCGAAGTTGTCTTGGTGGGTACCCTGACGGACTTCAACACCGTCTGGACTGGCGCCAACATCGCCGACTAAGGGCGGGGAAACGGGGGTCGGGAAGGACCTGGCCTCTCGCAACGCTCACGCCGCAGTCAACGACTCGGTAACCCTCCAGTGGCCCCGTTTCCATCCAGGAGACGGGGCCATTTTCTTGGGTGCCGACGATGATGCAACCCGACGGAATTGCGGACAGCAGGTGACGGCCGTCACATGCCGGACCGCACACGCGCCGCAGAATGCCCCATCACTGGGGGCATCATGTCAAGCTCGCTCGCATCCGCTTCGTTCTTCTTCCGAAGGCCCGCCCGTCAGGGCTTGCGCTACTTCGACGAATCGCTCCCAGCCGCACCGGCGCGCAGAGTATCAGTGTCCAGCGGGGTCGCCAAGATCGACGCACCTTTTCAACCGGCAGCGAACAACAGCGCGTGGACCGCCGAAGAGCAGCAGTTCCTGCGCGCGCTGCGCGAAGCCGGGCTCTGAGCGCCGATCCGCGCCGCGGCGGCGTGCGACGGCCGACGGCCGGCTCGCGTAGAATCCGCGCCTTCCCACCCTCAACGACCCAACAGAACATCCCCATGGCCACCAAAGAAGTCATCTTCGCCGACCGCCTGACCAACCTCTCCATCCACAACGGCCTGGTTCGCATCGACCTGGGCGTCATCGCCGGCACCGGCAAGACCAAGGAGGGCAAGGACGCCCTCAAGCTCGAGACCACGCACCAGCTGGTGATGCCGCTGGAGGCCTTCGCCGCCGCGGTCGCGGCGCAGCAGCAGCTGCTCAAGCAGGTGGTCGAAGCGGGCAAGAAGCGCGGCGCCGCAAAGGCGCCGCCGCGACGCCTGCGGCCTGACCGCGCGCACCGCGCCGGCCGGCGCGCGCGCGCGAGCCGGGGCCGTTCCTTGCTGCGCCGCCTCACGCGGGCCGCACCGTGGCGCAGCGGAATCAGCGGCCGCGAACCATGCTTCGCCAGATCAAGGTCCGCTACGACGCGCTCGAAGACCGCCTGCAGCTGTCGCTGCAGATGGAGTCGCAGACGCACCACCTGCTGCTGACGCGCCGCGTCTGGATGCGGGCCCGGCTGGCGCTGCAGCGCCTGCTGGACCTGTCGGCTGAGACACCGGCCAGCCTGCCGCGCAGCGTGCAGCGAAAGCATCTCGGCCGCGCACCACCAGGCGCGTGGCGGCGCAGACGCCGGCGGCACGCGAGCCGGCGGCGGCGCTGGGCGCGCCGGCCGATGCCGCGCTCGTCACCGCGCTGCGGCTGGGCCAGCGCAAGGCGCCGGCGGGCGAGGCGACGCAGCGCGGTGGGTGATGCGAATTCGGCCTGCACCAGCGCCCCGAGGTGCGGCTGGTCCTCAACGACAAGACGCTGCACGCGCTGGTCGGTGCGCTGCTGCAGCGCGAGGAGGCCGCCCAGTGGGCGCTGCCGGCGCTGCCGGCGCGCACCGCGCTGGCCCGGCGAAAGCGCCCGACGCTGCAGTAGCCCGGGGGCGCGGCAGCGATGCCGACGCCGCGGCCGGCATCGCCGGACGGCGCCGCGAGGTCGTCGACGGCAACTGTCGACGATTTTCGCAAAGTCGGGCTTCCAATTCATATAGGATGTGTCTAGAATGATCCTATATGAACACGCTCACCACCGAGCCAGCAGCGCCCGAGTCCGGCACGCGCCGGCGCAGCGGCCCGGCGCCGCGGCGCTCGGCCGCGACGAGCCCGCCGGCCTGAGGCTGCGCGTGCGGCTGCAGGGCAACGCCGAACAGCAGCAGCGCCTGCTCGACCTGCGCAGCCCTGTTCACCCAGGCCTGCAACGCGCTGGCGCCGATGGTGCAGCAGACGCGCTGCTGGAACCGCGTGGCCCTGCACCACATGGCCTACAAGCCACTGCGCGAGCGCTTTCCGCAACTCGGCTCGCAGATGGCCTGCAACGTCATCTATTCGGTGTCGCGCGCGGCGCGCCGCGTCTACCAGCACCCGGACAGCCCCTACAACGTGGCGCGCCAGGGCGACCAGCCGCTGCCGGTGCTGCGCTTCGGCGGCCCGGTGCCGGTGTATTTCGACCGCCACACGCTTGAGCCTGAAGGCGGGCGAGGTCTCGCTGTTCACGCTGGACGGCCGCATGCGCTTCAAGGTCGACCTGTCGCCCGAGACCGAGCGCCGCTTCCGCGAGGACAAGCTGCGCGAGATCGTGCTGGCCCAGGTGCCCGACGGCGCCTGGGCGCTGACCTTCGACTTCACGCCTGCCAAGCGAGCCGCGACCCCCACACCACCGACGCGGACTGGCCCCAGTACCTGGTGGTGTCATCCGCGGCTGCCCCATGAACGCTTCTGCCAACGCCAGCGCGCGGTGCCGCAGCCAGCCGCCGCCGTCGGCGCACGCTGACCTTCGCCGCCGCCGGCGCACGGCCCGCCGCGGCGAGCCCGCGCGCCAAGCCCGCCGCACCGGCCTTGCCGGCGGCGCCGCAGCGCTTCGTCAAGGCCAGCCTGTGGGCGTGCCGCGGCCGCTGTACCTCAGGGCCATCGGGCCTGAGCTTCGTCAGCGGGCTGCTCATGCTCACGCCCTCGTGGTTCATGTTCGAGGTCTACGGCCGCGTGCTCAACAGCCGCAACGAGCGCACCCTGCTCATGCTGCTGGTGGCCGTCGTCGGCGTCTACGTCGTCATGGAACTGCTGGACCTGGCCCGCGCGCGCATCCTGCACCGCGCCGCCGAGCAGGCCGACGAGCGGCATGCGCGTGCCGCTGTTCGACGCCATGTTCAGGATGCGCGCCGAAGGCCGGCCCGGTCAACCAGGCCCAGGCCTTCGGCGACCTGCGCACGTTGCGCGAGTTCATTCCTTCGCCGCCGGTCACCGCGGCCATGGACCTGCCCGCGGCGTCCATCTTCCTGGTGCTGCTGTTCGCCATCGGGCCCATGCTGGGCTGGATGGCGCTGGGCGGCGTGCTGATCCAGGGCCTGCTGGCGGCCGTCACCGCAGCGGCGCACGGTGCCCTGGCTGACGGCGGCCACCCAGCGCCTCGGCCGCGGCCCAGAACTACGCCGCGGGGGCGCTGCGCAATGCGCAGGTGATCGAGGCCATGGGCATGGGGCGCGGCGTGCACCGGCGCTGGGCCGAGCGGCAGACCCGCTTCGTGGCCTGGCAGTCGCAGGCCTCCGACGTCGGCGGGCTGACCGCGGTGGCCGCCAAGCTGGTGCAGACCATGCAGGGCTCGCTGCTGCTGGGCGCGGCCGTGCTGGCTGGGCGCTGCAGGGCACGCTGTGGGGCGGTGGCGGCATGATGATCGTGGCCTCCATCCTGGGCGCGCGTGCGCTGCAGCCGCTGGCGCAGCTGGTGGCGCAATGGCGCATGATCGTGCTGGCGCGCGACGCCTACCAGCGGCTGGACAGCGTGCTGGGCGACGGTCCGGCGGTGCAGCCGCAGATGCCGCTGCCGGCCCCCAAGGGCGTGCTCACGGTCGAGATGCTGGTGGCGGGCGCCCCGGGCGGCACCGGCCGCCATCCTCAAGGGCGTGCAGTTTGCCGCCCAGCCGGGCGAGATGGTGGCGGTGATCGGCCCTTCGGCGGCGGGCAAGACGACGCTGGCGCGCCTGCTGGTCGGCCTGTGGCCGGCCCAGCAGGGCAAGGTGCGGCTGGACGGCGTCGACGTCTTCACCTGGGACAAGGACGAGCTGGGCCCGCACGTCGGCTACCTGCCGCAGGGCATCGAGCTGTTCGACGGCACGGTGGCCGAGAACATCGCCCGCTTCGGGTCGGTGGACATGGACGCCGTGCGCCAGGCCGCCGCCGAGGCCGGGCGTGCTGGAGACGATCGAGGCGCTGCCGCAGGGCTTCGACACCCGCATCGGCGAAGACGGCGCCGTGCTGTCCGGCGGCCAGCGCCAGCGCCTGGCGCTGGCCCGCGCGGTCTACGGCCAGCCGCGCGCTGATCGTGCTGGACGAGCCCAATGCCAGCCTCGACGAGGCCGGCGAGCGGGCGCTGCTGAACATGCTGCATGGCCTGCAAGGCCCGCGGCGCCACGGTGGTGGTGATCACGCACCGCACCACGCCTGCTGCCGGCGGCCGACAAGCTGATGGTCATGGCCGACGGCAAGACCATGATGTTCGGCCCGCGCGACGAGGTGCAGGCGGCGCTGAAGAAGGCCAACGACGAAGCGCGCGCCAAGGCCTCGGCGCAGGCGGCAGGCCGCCGGCCGGCGCCGGCGCCCGGCCTTGCCCGGCGCTGCGACACCGGGAGCCGCGGCATGAACACCACCACCCTGCAGACCCGCGTCGAGCCCGCGGCCCGCCCCCGGGGCGCTTCTTCCAGCGCAGCGAACTGGGCCGCGTGCTGTGGACCTTCCGGCGCGAATTCGCCTGGGTCGGCCTGTTCAGCCTGGTCGCCAACCTGCTGATGCTGACGCCCACGCTGTACATGCTGCAGGTCTTCGACCGCGTCATGGTCAGCGGCAACGCCCTCACGCTGCTGGCGCTCACGGCGCTGACGGTGTTCCTGTTCCTGGTGATGGGCTTTGCCGAGTGGGTGCGCTCGCGCCTGCTGGTGCGCGCCAGCGCCGCCTTCGACGCAGGCATTGAGCACGCGGGTGTTCCTGGCCAGCTTCGAGGCCCGCCTGCGCAATGCGACCCAGGGCGGCGGCGCCTGCCGCAGCAGGCGCTGGGCGACCTGACCGCGCTGCGCCAGTTCCTCACCGGCAACGGCGTCTTCGCCTTCTTCGACCTGCCCTGGACGCTGATCTACATCGCGGTGCTGTTCGTCATGCACCCCTGGCTGGGCTGGGCGGCCATCGTCTTCGCCATCGTGCAGGGCACCGCGGCGATGTTGGGCCACCGCATCGTGCGGCCGCTGCACGAGAAGGCCATGGAAGGCGTCGACCGACAGCCAGGCCTTCCTGCACGCCAAGCTGCGCAACGCCGAGGTCGTGGAGGCCATGGGCATGCGCGGCAACCTGCGCCGGCTCTGGCTGCAGGTGCACCAGCGCCAGTTGCAGGGGCAGGGCGTGGCCTTCGAGTACAGCCACCGCCTGCAGGCGCTGACCAAGTTCCTGCAGTACACGCAGCAGTCGCTGACGCTGGCCGTGGGCGCCGCTGCTGGCCATCGACGGCCAGATCGGCGTCGGCGCCATGATCGCGTCCAACGCGCTCATCGCCAACGCCCTGCGGCCGATCGGCACGCTGGTGCAGACCTGGCGGCAGTTCCTGGACGCGCGCCAGTCCTATGCCCGGCTGGAGACGCTGCTGCACGAGAACCCCGAGCGGCCCGACGGGCGCCTGCCCGACGACGATCGCGGGGCAGATCACGCTGGCAGGGCCTGGTGGCCACGGCGCCGCGGGCGCGAGCAGCCCATCCTGCGCGGGCTGGACGCGCAGTTCCAGGCCGGCGAGGTGATCGGCATCGTCGGCCCCTCGGGCGCCGGCAAGTCGACGCTGGCGCGCTGCCTGGTGGGCATCTGGCCCGACACGCAGGGCCAGGTGCTGCTCGACGGCCACCCCATCGGCGACTGGCAGCGCGAGGCGCTGGGCCCGCACCTGGGCTACCTGCCGCAGGACATCGAGCTGATGGACGGCACCATCGCCGAGAACATCGCCCGCTTCGGCAAGGTCGATTCCGAGCAGGTCATCGAGGCCGCGCGCCGCACCGGCCTGCACGACATGATCCTGCGCCTGCCCAAGGGCTACGACACGCCGATGGGCGAAGCCGGCAGCCTGCTGTCCGGCGGCCAGCGCCAGCGCGTCGGCCTGGCGCGCGCGCTGTACGGCGACCCGGCGCTGGTGGTGCTGGACGAACCCAACGCCAGCCTCGACGACGTCGGCGAGGCCGCCCTGATCCAAGCGCTGCGCGACCTGAAGGCGCGCGGCAAGACCGTCTTCATGATCGTGCACCAGCCGCACCTGCTGGCCACCGCCGATCGTGTGTTGGTGCTCGAGCAAGGCCAGGTGACGCGCATCGCGCCCGTGGTCGTCAAGCACGCTGCTGCTCCTACCCTGGATTCCGCCTCATGAAGAACAACGTCACCGACGTCGAAGCCGTCGAACTGCAGACCGACACCCGCGGGCCCGCGCGCCTGGGCTTCTGGGTGCTCATCGTGGGCTTCGGCCTGTTCCTGGCCTGGGCCGCCTGGGCGCCGCTGGACGAGGGCGTGGTCGCCCCGGCCACCGTCTCGGTGGAGATGCGGCGCAAGACCATCCAGCACCTGCAGGGCGGCGTCATCAAGGAGGTGCCGGTGGGCGAAGGCCAGCGCGTCAAGCGCGGCGACACGCTGGTGGTGCTGGACGACGCCACCGTGCGCGCCAGCTTCGAGACCATCCGCCAGAACTACCTCGCCCAGCGGGCCCAGGAGAGCCGCCTGCTGGCCGAAGCCCTGGGCAAGACCAGCATCGACTTCCACCCCGATCTGCTGCGGGCCGACGACGCCGTCGCGCAGCAGTTGATGGCGGTGCAGCGCCAGCTGATGGCCTCGCGCCAGGCCGCACTGCGCGCCGAGATGGCGGCCGGCCGGCAGTCGATCATCGACGCTACGAGGACCAGGCCGCCGGCCTGCAGCAGATGCTGGGCAGCCGCCGCCAGCAGGCGGACATCCAGACCCGGCAGCTGAGCAGCGTGCAGGCCCTGTCGGCCGAGGGTTACGCGCCGCGCAACCAGGCCCTGCAGATGGAGCAGCAGCAGGCCGAACTGAAAGCCGGCATGACGGACCTGGAGACCAATGCCCAGCGCGCGCGCGGCGCCGCCGCGGAGGTGCGCTTGCGCCTGGCCCAGCGGCAGCAGGAGTACCTGCGCGAGGTGAGCATCCAGCTGGCCGACGTGCGCAAGGAAGTGCAGGCGAACCAGGAGCGCCTGGCGGCGGTGACGGCCGAGCTGGACCGCATGGTGATCAAGTCGCCGGTCGACGGCCAGGTGGTCGGGCTGGCGCTGGCGCAGGCCGGCGGCGGTGTCGTCACGCCGGGGCAGAAGCTGATGGACATCGTGCCCGAGGGCGAGACCCTGCTGCTGGACGCCAAGGTGCCGCCGCAGGTGATCGACCGCATCAAGGTGGGCGAGAAGCGCCGAAGTGCGTTTCAGCTCGTTCGCCGATTCGCCGACCCTGGTGGTGCACGGCAAGTTGGTGTCGCTGGCGGGCGACGCCATGACCGAACAGGTCGGCGCCGGCGTCACGACCTACTACCTGGCGCGCGTGGAGCTGACGCCCGAGGGCGTGAAGGCCCTGGGCGGCCGCACCCTGCAGCCGGGCATGCCTGCCGAGGTGCTGATCAAGACCGGCGAGCGCTCGCTCCTCACCTACATGCTGCACCCGCTGATCAAACGCGTGGCGGCGGCCATGACGGAGGAGTGATCATGCGCATCGTTCGGCGTGCCTCGCGCGGCAGCAACCCTGCGCCACCGCCTCGCCCTGGGCCTGGTCATCGGCCTGGGTTCGGCGTCGCTGTGGGCGCAGGGCGTGGCGGCGCCGTTGACATTGACCGAGGCCTATGACGCGGCCTTGCGCTACGACGCGCAGTACCTGATCGCCACCAAGGAACTGGAGTCTGCCCGCCAAGGCGTGCCGCTGGCGCGCGCGGGCCTGCTGCCCCAGGTGGGGCTCAATGCATCGATGTCCAAGGTGGTCGGCATGCGGGACTTCGGCAATGCGCTCAACCAGCGCGTGCGCGTGCCGCTGGACTACGAGGCGCCGCAGGTCAGCCTGAACCTGCGCACGCCGCTGTTCAACTACGAGGCGCTGAGCCGCCTGCGGCAGGCGTCGTCCCTGGCCGAAGGCGCCGAGGCCTTGATGGCGGCGCGGCACATGGACCTGGTCAACCGCCTCACCGCGGCGTATCTGGAGGTGCTGGTGCAGCACGAGGCGGTGACCTTGGCCGCCGAGGACCTGCGTTCGCTGCAGGCCCAGGCCCAGAGCTCGCGCCAGCGCTTCACGCGCGGCGAGGGCACGGTCCAGGATGCCACGGCCGCCGAGGCCGCCGCCGAGCTGGCCAAGACCCGGCTGGTGCGCAGCCAGGACGACCTGGCCGTTGCGCGCCAGGGCCTGCAACGCATCACGGGGCTGGAAACGGTGGCCCTGCGCGCCGTGCCGGCCGACTTCGCCGGCCAGCCGCTGCCCTTGCCGACGCTTCAGGCGTGGCTCGACCAGACGCTGCAGAACAATCCGCTGCTGCGCTATCGCAGCCTGAACCTGGACGCGGCGAACCACGGCATCGAGCGCCAGCGTGCCGGTCACTATCCGCGCCTGGACCTCGTGGCCGGCGCGTCGCGGGTCGAGAACGATTCCGTCTCCACGCTCAACCAGACGACGCAGCAGCGGTCGATCGGCGTCCAGCTGTCGGTGCCCATCTACAGCGGCGGGTCGGTGGAGGCCAGCATCGCGCAATCGGTGGCCGAGCGGGACCGGGCCGAGCAGGAACTGCGCGCCGAACGCGAGAACCTGATGCTCGAGGTGGAGCGCCTGTATCGCCTGGCGGTGCAGGGCCGGGAGCGCGTGACCGCCCACGTGCAGGCGCTCGACGCCGCCGGCGTGGCGGTGCGGGCGGCCACGCGCGCCGTGGACACCGGGCTGGGCACCGCCATGCCGACTTCCGCGCAGGCGCTGGCCCGGCAGGCCGCGGCGCGGCGCGACCTCATCCAGGCGCGCTACGAATTCCTCAACCAGCGCTCGCAGCTGCTGGTGGTCAGCGGCTGGCCGCTGGGCACGGTGCTGGACGACCTGGCGCGCGTGCTCTCGGAGTACGCCTTGATGAAAGAGTCGCAGCCATGAACTTCTCCGCCGAACCCCGCTCCCGCGGTGGGCTGCTGACGCGTTTCGTGGCCATGGGGGCGCTGCTGGCCCTCGTCGCCGCGGCGCTGGCCGGCTTGCGGCGGGGGCAACGACGACGACCCGGCCGTGACGAACATGGCCGCCAGCAATGCCCGCTACAGCCGCCCGGCCACCGTGTCGATCAGCGGCCGCAACCTGCAGGCCGGCATCACGGTGCAGATGGAAGGCGGCTGCGAGAACCTCGCGCGCGTCGCCGGCGGCACCGACGACACGCAGCAGTTCACCTGCGACGTGCTGGCGGTGGGCGAGCACGTGGCCAACGTCTACTCCACCGGCGGCAGCTTCCTGGGCCGCCTGACGTTCCAGGTGCGGCAGCCGCAAGTCAGCCTGACGACGTCCAAGGGCGTGATCACGCTGGAACTCGACGCCGTGGCTGCACCCGTCACGGCGCGCAATTTCCTCAACTACGTCGCGTCGGGCTTCTACCGCAACGTGCTGGTGCACGCGTGCGATTCGCCGCCCGTGGCTCGTCTCGGGCGGCTACACCACGGGGCTGGTGGCCAAGGCGCCGACCCAGCCGCCCATCAAGCTGGAGTCGAACAACGGCTTGAAGAACGTGCGCGGTGCGCTGGGCATGCTGCGGGGCGAGTCCTTCGATTCGGCCACCTCGCAGTGGTACATCAACACCGTGGACAACCCCGACCTGGACTATGTCGATGCCGAGCAGCCGGGCTACGCGGTCTTCGGCACCGTGCTGACGGGCCTGGACGTGGCCGATGCCATCACGGCCGTGGAAACGCGGTCCGACCCGGCCAAGGGCCTGACCGACGTGCCGGTGGTGGAGATACCCATCACGGCGGCCAGCCAGATGCGATGACCCCTGCGCAGGCAGATCCGCTGCAGGCCCTGGCGCGCTGGTGGCGGCAGCTGCCGCTGGCCTGGCCGCTGGCCAAGCGCGACATCATGGCGCGCTACCGCGGCAGCCTGGTCGGGGTGGCCTGGGCGTTGCTGGCGCCGCTGGCGATGGTGGCGGTCTACACGCTCGTCTTCCGCGGCGTGTTCCAGGCGCGCTGGGGCAGTGCGGCGGGCGGCGAAGGTTTCGGCTACGTGCTGCGGTTGTTCGCGGGCCTGGCGGTCTTCACCTCGGTGGCCGAGGTGGCCACGCGCGCCACGCGGCTGATCCAGGACAACGCCAACCTCGTCAAGCGCGTCGTCTTCCCGCTCGACCTGCTGTGCGTGGCGCTGCTGATGCAGGTCGCGCTGCACATGCTGCTGCAACTGGCCGTGCTGGCGCTGATGATCGTCCTCGTCGGCGAGGGCTGCCCGCGTGTCGTGGCTCTGGCTGCCGCTGGCCCTGGCCTGGACGCTGGCGCTGCAGTACACGCTGGCGCTGCTGCTGGCGGCCTTCGGCTGCTACCTGCGCGACCTGCAGCACCTGGTGCCGGTGGCGATGACGGGCCTGATGTTCCTGTCGCCGGTGTTCTACCCGATCCAGTCGGCGCCGGCGCCGCTGGCCTTCATCCTGTCGATCAACCCGCTCTCGGCGCCGATCGAACTGTTCCGCCTGGCCTGGTTCGGCGACGCCATGGATCTGGAGATGGCGCTGCTGCAGGGCCTGCGCGTTGCTGGTCGTGCTGGTGCTGGCCCGCTGGGCCTTCGCACGGTTGCGGCCGGGTTTTGCGGATCTGGTGTGACGCATGGCGGATGACGTCGTCATCGAACTGCGCGACGTGGCGAAGAGCTATTCGCTCGAGTCGCATCCCTGGCGCCGGCTGTGGCAGCAACTGAGCGGTCGCGTCGATCCCGGGCGCCAGCACCACGCCCTGCACGACATCCAACTGCGCATCCGGCGCGGCGAGGTCGTCGGCGTCGTCGGCCGCAACGGCGCCGGCAAGTCGACGCTGCTGCAGCTCGTCTGCGGCGTGCTGCAGCCCAGCCGCGGCGAGCGCGTCGTGCGCGGCCGCGTCGCCGCCTTGCTGGAGCTGGGCGCCGGCTTCAACCCCGAACTGACCGGGCGCGAGAACGTGCGCCTGAACGGGCCGCTGCTGGGCCTGTCGTCGGCCGAGGTCGAGCGGCGCATGGACGCCATCATCGAGTTTGCCGGCATCCCCGAATACATCGACCAGCCCGTGCGCAGCTACTCCAGCGGCATGTTCATGCGCCTGGCCTTCTCGATGGCCACCAGCATGGACCCCGACATCCTGGTCGTCGACGAAGCCCTGTCGGTCGGCGACGGCGCCTTCGCGCGCAAGTCCTACGAACGCATCATGGAGCTCAAGGAGAAGGGCACCACGATCCTGTTCTGCTCGCACTCGATGTTCCAGGTCGAGTCGCTGTGCACGCGCGCGATCTGGATCGAAGACGGCAAGATCCGGTTCGACGGCCCGGCGCACCAGGCGACGGTCGAATATTCGGAGTGGCTGGCGCGCCTGGAGCATGGGCACGGCGAGCTGCCGGCGCAGGCGCAGCGTTTCGAGTCGCCGTCGGCCGCCATCACGCGCGTGACGGTGCGGCCGCCGTCCGACGGCGTGGCGTTCCGCAACCGGGTCGACACGCTGGCCATCGAGATCGAGTTCCGCAGCGACCCCGGCATCGCCTGCCCGACGCTGGGCGTCGTCATCAACGGTGCCGACGGCCGCGCGGTGACCAGCGCCGGCAACTGGGTGGACGGCGCGCCGCTGCAGCGCAGACGCCGCCGGCACCGCACACGCGGTGCTCGAGTTCCCGACGCTGCCGCTGCTCAAGGGCCGCTACACGGTGTCGGTGTTCGTGCTGTGCGAGCGGGCCATCCACGTCTATGCGGCCGCCGAACACGCGGCCGCGGTGGAGGTGGTGCAGGACCACCTGGAGCAGGGCGTCGTGAGCCTGCCCCGCCGCTGGCTGATGGGGGAACCGGCTTGAAGCATGCCGAACGTGACGCGCACCCGGCGCGGGGCGGCGAGGCGCATCTGCCGCCGGCCGCGCAGGCGCTGCCGCCGGGCCGGGCGCTGCTGGTTGGCGACGCGCCGCCCGCCTGGTCCGGCAGGCGCCTGCCGCCGACCGGACTGCCCGGCTTCGAAGAGGGCGCCGGCCGCTGGGACGTGCTGGCGCTGTGGCAGTGCGCCGCGCAGGTGGACGCCATCGACCTGTTCGCCACCGCAGCGCGGCTGCTGTCCGCCGAACGCGCCTGCGTGTTCGTCGTCGATCGCTTTGTCACCCGGCGCGAGGCCGGCGACCGCGGGCGACTGCCACCAGCTCGCGCACTTCATCGACCTGGCCGGGCGCAACGGCTGGCAGCTGGCCTGGCAGCAGCAGGCGCCGCTGGACCCGCTCCACGTGCGGGCCAGCCTGCGCTTCGAGCGCCGGCCCGGGCCCCGGGACACGCTGCTGCGCATCGACCCGCAGCCATGCGCCGGCGATGCGCGAACTGTTCGGCCGTGTCTTCGGCCACGAAATGAGCGCGCAGCATTGGCAGTGGAAATACGGCAACGGGCGCGGCGTGGGCGTCGCGCTGGCCCGCGAGGGCACGCTGGTGGCGCATTTCGCGGGGCTGTCGCGCCAGGTGCTGCGCCTGGGCGTGGCCGAGCCGGCGTGGCAGATCGGCGACGTGATGGTCGCTTCCGAGGCCAACCGCGCGCTGGTGCGCAACGGCCCGCTGCAGAAGGTGGCGGCCACCTTCATCGAGGCCGAAGTGGGGTGGGGGCGGTCGCACCGCTTCGGCTTCGGCTTTCCGAACGACCGCCACTTCAAGGTGGCCGAGCGGCTGGGCCTGTATACGGCGGTGGACACCATGGCCCGCGTCTGCTGGCCGGCCGGCGCCGCGCCCGATGCCGGGCACGAGCTCCGCTGGCTGGCCGGCGAGGGGCGTTTTTCCGCGGCCGAAGCCGACGCCGTCGACGCCTGCTGGCGGGCCATGGCGGCGGCCTTTGCGGATGCGGTGCTCGGCGTGCGCGACGCGGCGTGGCTGTCCTACCGCTATCTCGAACGTCCGCAAGTCGAGTACCGGCTGGCCCTGGTGCAGGAGCGGGCGAGCGGCGCGCCGGTGGGCGCGATCGTCCTGCGCGAGCACGAGACGCATCTCGACCTGCTCGACCTGGTCGGCCCGCCCGCTGCCTTTGCGGCCCTGGTGGGCGCGGCCCGCGCCCAGGCCCTGGCCTGCGGCAAGCCGCGCGTCGAGCTGTGGTCGACGCGGTCGCAGTTGCACCGGCTGGCCGGCGCCGACCTGGGCGCGGCCGAGGTGCACGACATGGGCATCACCGTGCCGGCCAATGTGCACACGCCGGGCCCGCCGGTGGAAGAATTGCGCGACCGCTGGTTCCTGCTCGCCGGCGATGCCGACTTCACCTGAGGGAGGCGTGGCATGAGCGCGCATGGCCGCTCCAAAGCGCTCATCCCGGAGCGCGTAGCGCGGAGGTTAGTCCAGTGAACGCCGATCTGCCCACCCCCTGGCAGCCCCTGCCCGAGCCCGAGCTCGTTCCCTACCGGCCCATCGAGCCGGCCTCGCTGCGCTCGCTGCTGGTGCTGGCGCCGCACCCGGACGACGAGGTGTTCGCCTGCGGCGGGCTGCTGGCCATCGCTGCGGCGCAGGGCCTGCGCACCGACGTGGTGATCGTCTCGGACGGCGCCGCGGGCGGGGATGCTGCCGTGCGCGCGCACGAAAGCCGCCGGGCGGCGGCCGAACTGCGCTACGCCGCGGGGGCAGGGCGGCTGGAGCTGTGGGGCCTGCCCGACCGCGGTGTCGTGCCCGATGCGGCGCTGGTGCAGCGCATCGTCGCCGCGCTGGACGTGGGCGCCAACGAATGGTTGCTGGCGCCATCGCCTTTCGAGGTCCACCCCGACCACCGTGCCGTCTGCCTGGCGGCCATCGAGGCCTGGCGCCAACGGCCCGCCTGCCGGCTGGGATTCTTCGAGATCGGCCAGCCCATGCTGCCCAACGGCCTGCTCGACATCACCGCGGTGCTGGCGCTCAAGCAGCGGGCCATGCGCTGCTTCGTTTCGCAGCTGGCCGTGCAGGCCTACGACGAACAGGTCACCGCGCTGAACCGCTACCGCGCCTATACGCTGGGCCCGGCGGTGAGCCACGCCGAGGCCTACTGGTTCCCGGACCGCGGCTGCCTCGAAGGGGGCGTGGAGGGGCTGCTGACCGAGGTCGGGCGGCTGTTGCGGCAACGCCTGCGCGGGTCCTGAAGGCCGGCCATGAAAGTGCTGCAGGTCACGCGCGAGCATCATGCCGACAAGCGTTACGGCCTGGGCCGGTCGGTGCTGCAACTCAACGCGGGCCTGCAGCAGGCCGGCGTGGCCACCGGCTATTTCTGCACCGGGGACCTGCCCGCCGCGGCCCGGGCCGTCGCCGCCGAGCGGGCGGCGTTCTGGAACGCGTCGCTGGGGCTCGCGCTGCAGCCGCTGCTGGAGATCGTCAGCCTGGCCTGGGAGACCGGTGCCCAGGCGGCCCGCGAGGTGCAGCGCGGCGCGTACACGCATGTCCACTTCCACGACGCGGTGCTGGCGCACGGCTACCTGTCGCAGGCGGGCGCCGAGGCACGCCCGTTCGGCACCACGCAGCACAGCTTCGACAGCGTTGCCGAGGGCCTGGACCGCTACATCGCGCCCTTGCCGGGCGTGCTCAAGGACATCGTCGCGTCGGCGGAGCGCTTCGTGCTGGCGCAGGCCCGGTGGTGCACCTTCATGACCTCGCTCGGGGCCGCGAAGGTCGCCCGCGACCTGCAACTGCCGCGGCCCCCGGCGCACTGGCAGGTGATCCCGCACGGCCGGCCGGACTGGCAACTCGAATCCCGCGCCGACGCACGGCGGCGACTGGGCTGGGGCGCCGACGACCGGATCGTGCTCGCCGTGGGCCAGATCATTCCATTGAAGCGCTTCGAGTGGGTGGTCGGTGCCATGGCGTCGATGCCCGGCGCATGGAAGCTGGTCATCCTCGGCGAAGGAGACCCCGCGCCGCTGTACCGCATCGCCGACGCCGCCGGCATGGCGCGGCCGTTGATCACGTCGACCGACGACCCGCGGCCCTACTACGCCGCGGCGGATGTCTTCACCAGCGCCTCGGCCACGGAGTCCTTCGGCATGGCGCACCTGGAGGCCATGGTGGCGGGCCTGCCGATGGCCTGCACCGCAGTGGGCGGCGTCCCCGAGGTGGTGGGCGATGCCGCGCTGCTGCTCGCCGACGACGAACCGGCCTACGCCGCGGGCCTGCGCGCCTTGCTGGCGGACCCGGCCCTGCGCGCTGAACTGTCCCGACGCGCACGGGACCGCGGTGCCCGCTGGCCCGGCATCGACGAGGTGGCGCGGCGCCACCTGCATTGCTACGGCTCCGGCCGTCTTGGTGCATGAGCGGCGATCCAGGCCAGAAGGCCGGGGGCGCGGGCGAGGTGGTGCCGGTATCAGGGCGTGCACCGAAGGGCCGCTACGCTGCGCTGGACGCCCTGCGTGGCGTAGCCGTGCTGATGGTCGTCTACGACCACCTCTTCGCCGTCGCCGGCGAACGCATGGCCGGCGGGGCCTTTGCACCCGTGCCTTGGGTGCGGCAGTGGGTGAGCGGGCCGCTGGGCATCATCCAGGACTTCGGCTGGCTGGGCGTGTGCCTGTTCTTCCTGATCAGCGGCTTCGTGATCGCTCACGCCGGGCGGCGCGAGCGGCCGCACACCTTTGCTTTGCGGCGCTTCTTCCGGATCTTTCCGCCATTGGCCGCCACCGTGCTGCTGGCCGCCCTGCTGGATCGCCTGGCAGGCACCGTGCGGCCGTGGTCCGACTACGTCTACGGCCTCACGCTCGCGGGCTACATGACGGTGCCGCAGATCATCGTGCTGGGAGTGGCCTGGACCCTGGTGATCGAGGTGGTCTTCTATATGCTGATCGCGCTGCTGTCGCCGCTCCTGAAGTCCCGGGTGCCGGCGCTGGCGCTGCTGGCCGGTACGGCGATGCCGCTGTGGGCCATCGTGTACGCGCGCGAATTTGGCGACTCCTTCTTCCTGTTCGCGGCTTCGGCCGCCTATGTGCCGCTGCTGTTGATCGGCAGCACGTTGTACCTGCGGCACGTCGGCGGCATCGGCCTGGCCGTGGCGGTGCTGATGGTGTCTGCCAACGCCGCGGTCTTCGTGCTGGGGCTGCGCACCATCCACACCGCGTTCCTGCCGATCGACAACTCGTACCTGGTGTCGGCGGCCTACGCGCTGGCGATCGTCATGCTGTGCGTGGACCGTCGGGCGCCGCCGGTGCTGAAGTTCTTCGGCGACATTTCCTATTCGCTGTACCTGCTGCATGGCGTGCTGGGCTTTATCGTCGTGCAGCAACTGCTGACTGCCGGAGCCGGTGCGGCCGCGCCGGCCCTGGCCAGCCTGGTGTGCATCGGTGCGTCGTATGTCTTTCACCGCTGGGTCGAGCGTCCGTCGATGGCGCTGGGGCGCCGCTTGGCGCCATAGCCGCCGCGCCGGCGGCCGGCCGCAGGAGATCGAGGGTCCGAGATGCTTGAAGTTCGTTCCGGGGCGGTTGGCGATGCGGCGGGCCGCGGGTGGGCCGGTCGTTCGCTGGAGCGGGCGCTGCAGGCCTTGCTGCTGGTGACCGCCGTCTGCGCCTTCGTGCCCTTCGCCCCGCTGATGCCTGGGCAGAGTCTCGACGACTCCTGGGTTTACGGCATCAACCAGGCCGTCGCCCAAGGCCTGGCCATCGGGCGCGACATCGTCTTCACCGTCGGCCCCTACGCCTCCGTCTATACCGGCGGGTATCACCCGGGTACCGACCACCTGATGGTGTTCGGTGGCCTCTACCTGGGCTTGTCCTTCGGCCTGGCACTCATCCTGGTCACGAGGGGGCGTCGCTGGTATCTGCTGGTGGGGCTGTGGGTCGTGCTCGCCGGCCTGATGCAGTCGCGCGACGCGCTGTTCTTCGCGTACCCGCTGCTCGTCGCCGTCTTCTGCTACCGATCGGCACTCGAGTCCGATGAAGACGGTCTCGGCCGCCGCTGGACGACCATCCTCACGGTGATCCTGTTCCTGCCGTTCGGGTTGCTGGCAGCCATCAAGGGAACCTTCCTGATGCTTGGTCTGGCCGTCGCGGCGCTGTCCGTGATGCTGTTCCTGACCGGCAGGCGCTGGGCGCTGGCGGTCGCGGTCGTGGCATCGGTCGGCGTTTCAACGCCGGTGTTCTGGCTGCTCGCAGGGCAGTCGGTGCTGGACCTGCCCCAATATTTCAAGGCCATCGTCGAAGTGTCTTCAGGCTATACCGAGGCCATGGCGCTCCCCGGTGCCGTGCGCGAGATCGTCTATTTCCTGGTGGCGGCGTCGGTCATGTTGGCAGCTATCGGTCTTGAGCGGCGCATCCCCGGCAGGGTGCGGGCTTTCCTGTTCCTGTCGTTGCTGGCCTTCCTCTTCCTGGCTTTCAAGGGTAGCTTCGTCAGGCACGACGGTCATGCCACCTTGGCAGGGGTCGCGCTGCTGATCGGCGCGTTGGTGCTGGCACTCGCCCTGCAGCCGTCGCGATGGGTGCCGGGCGCGGTCTTCCTTGCCATCCTGGCGTGGGTCTACATCGATAGCCACCACATCAATACGTCGACCCGGAGCCTGGTTGCCAGGTTCGGCTCAACGTACGCCACGGCGTGGTACGGCATCAAGAACCGGATCACGACGCCAGGCCGGTTGCAGCAGGAGTACCAGGCCACGCTGCAGAAGATCCAGGGTCAGGCCAGGATCCGTCCGCTCCAGGGCACGACGGACATCTACGGGCACGGTCAATCCCAACTGATCGCCTCCGGAAACAGGTGGAACCCCAGGCCCACCTTCCAGAGTTACTCGGCGTATACGTCCGCGCTGGCCATCGGGAACAGCCGACACCTGATCGGTGAGACGGCCCCCGACAACGTCGTCTTCCGGCTGGAGCCGGCAGACGACCGTGTTCCTTCGCTGGACGATGGTGCCAGTTGGGCCCAGCTGCTGACCCTCTACCGGCTCGATGCGGCGGAGCATGACTGGCTGTATCTGCGGCGGATCCCGTCACCGGCCCCCGCTGCCGACGGCAAAGTGATCACAAAGGGCCGCTACTCCCTGGGCGATGCGGTGCCTGTTCCGGACCACTCGGCCGCCGTGTTTGCCTCGATATCGATCAGGCCGACGCTGCTCGGCAGGTTGATGGGCATCGTCTACAAGCCCGATCAGCTCCAGATCACCGTTCGCTCTGGCCGACGGCACGTCGAGAACCCATCGTCTCGTCTCCGGCATGGCCAGGGCGGGTTTCCTGATATCGCCCTGGATCCAGAGCACGTGGGATTTCGGTGCCCTTTACGGCGGCGTCGATTACCTGGCCGGGCAGGAAGTCATTTCGTTCGCCGTCAAGCCCGTGGGCCAGAGCCGGCACCTCCGGCACTGGGAGGAGTCGTTCGACGTGGTTCTGCGGCAGGCTGCCGCGGTGGCGCCGACGGACATCCGGCCCCTGTCGCTGTACAGCTTCGACCGCCCTCTTGAAGGCAGTGCCGGACAGGCCCACCTTGCCGCAGAGCGATGCGAAGGCGGATTCGACAGCGTCAACGGTGCTTCGCCGGCGCCGCCGAGCTTCTCGGCGTCCGCCAAGCTTGCGGTTCACGGCTGGATGGCACAGTCGATCAAGCCGGGACTCGTGCCCGAGACGGTGTATCTCGTGCTGACCGACGACCAGGGTCGGAACCTGTTGTTCCGCACCCGCAGAACGGGGCGGCCCGACGTCGGCAAGTACTTCGGCGAGGCCGCACTCGACGTGTCGGGCTTTGCCGCCACCATCGACGTCTCGGCGATTCGCGGTGACTTCTTCCTCGGATTGGCGTACCTCGACAACGGCCGCATCGTGATGTGCCCGAGGTCGGCGTCGCGGGGCAACTTCAAGGGCATCAAGGCGTCGGCGTCGGGCTGACACCGAGCGGCCGCAGTCCCGCGTCGCGGGTTGCGGCTGCCCGTCTGGCTTGCGCCACCGGGTGTCACCTAGAATCCGGCCTCGGTGCCGCCGATGCAGTCGGCAAGCGGTGCCACGACGTGCGGCGTGCCGGTGCCGACGCCACCCAACGATCCCAATGAACCTCGACGAAAAGATCGTCGTTACCGGCGCCGCCGGCCTGGTGGGCCAGAACCTGGTGCTGATGCTGCGCGAGCGCGGCCATCGCCAGGTCGTGGCCATCGACAAGCAGCCGGCCAACCTGCAACTGCTGGCGCGCCTGAATCCGGGCGTGCGCGTCGTGCTGGCCGACCTGGCGGAGCATGGTGACTGGGAAGCGGAGTTCGAAGGCGCCGCCAGTGCCGTCGTCCTGCACGCCCAGATCACGGGCAGTCACCGCGGCACCGTTCCTGCGCAACAACGTGCAGGCCTCGGCCCTCGTCTTTGACGCCATCGCCGCGGCCCGGGTGCCGTTCACGGTCCACGTCAGCTCCTCGGTGGTCAACTCGGTGGCCGACGATGACTACACGCGCACCAAGAAGACGCAGGAGCAGATGTTCCTCGACAGCGGCCTGCCCGGCTGCGTGCTGCGGCCGACGCTGATGTACGGCTGGTTCGACCCCAAGCACTTCGGCTGGCTGGCCCGCTTCATGCAAAAGGTGCCGGTCTTCCCGATCCCGGGCCACGGGCGCTACATGCGGCAGCCGCTGTACGAGCGCGACTTCTGCCGCGCCATCCTGTGGTGCGTCGAGCACCGGCCGCTGGCGCAGGTGTACGACCTGGTGGGCCAGGAGCGGGCGGACTACGTCGACATCATCCGCCACATCCGCGCCGCCAAGGGCCTGCGCACGCCGCTGGTGCACATCCCGGTGCCGCTGTTCGCCGCCCTGCTGCGGCATCGCCGCGCTGTTCACGGCGAAGCCGCCGTTCACCGCCGACCAACTCAAGTCGCTGACGGCCGGCGACGACTTCACGGGCGTGGACATGCGCGCCACTTTCGGCTTCGATCCGACGCCGCTGGTCGACGGCATCAACGAGACCTTCCGCGACCCCCGCTATCGGCGCCCTGGCCGTCGAGCGTGCCGATTGATCGAGCCCGCGCCCATGAACGAATCCCTCGACCGCCGCGCAGCGTTGCCGTCATCGGCGCCGGCCCCATGGGCCTGGCCGCCGCCTACCGGCTGGCGCAGGCTGGCGCCAGCGTCACCGTCCTCGAGCGCGACGACCGCATCGGCGGCATGTCGGCGCACTTGGACTTTGCCGGCACGCGCATCGAGCGCTACTACCACTTCGTCTGCGCCCCGGACCGGACCACCTTCGACTGGCTGCGCGAGTTCGGCCTCGACGACCGGCTGCGCTGGACCGAGACGAAGATGGGCTTCTATTTCCGCGGCCGGCTCTACGACTGGGGCGGGCCCGATGGCGCTGCTGCGCTTCCCGGGGCTGAGCCTGCTGCAGAAGCTGCGCTACGGCCTGCACGTGATGCGCGCCAAGGGCATCACCGACTGGCGGCCCTACGACGCCTTCTCGTCGACCGAATGGCTGCAGCGCTGGATCGGCGCGGCGCGCCTACGACGTGATGTGGAAGCCGCTCTTCCACTACAAGTTCTACGAGCACCAGGACAGCCTCTCCGCCGCCTGGCTGGGCACGCGCATCAGGCGCGTGGCGCTGTCGCGCAAGAGCCTGTCGCAGGAGCGGCTGGGCTACATCGAAGGCGGCTCCGAGGCGCTGCTCGATGCCATCGCCGCGCGGCTGCGCGCGCTGGGCGGGCGCATCGAGCTCGGCGCGGCCGTCGAGCAGGTGCTGGTGGACGATGCGGCGACGGCGGCCGCGGGTGCGCGGCGTGCGCGTCGGCGGCCAGGACCGCGCCTTCGACCAGGTCGTCTCGACCATCCCGCTGCCCTACCTGGTGCCGCTGGTGCCGCAACTGCCGGCCGACGAGACGCGCCAAGGTCGCGGCGATCCGCAACGTCGGCGTGGTGTGCGTGCTGCTCAAGCTCAAGCGGCCCTTCACGCGCAACTTCTGGATGAACATCAACGATCCGCGCATCCAGATCCCGGGCCTCATCGAATACAGCAACCTCAACCCTCTGGACGGCTCGGCCATCGTCTACGCGCCCTTCTACATGCCGCAGACGCATCCCAAGTACGGCCGCGAGCCACAGGCCTTCATCGACGAGACGCTGGCCGCGATGCGGCTGATCCGGCCCGACTGGGACCCCGGCGACGTGCTCGCGGCCACCGCGTCGCGCTACCAGTACGCGCAGACCGTGTGCACGCCCGGCTTCTTCGATGCGCTGCCGCCGATGCGCAGCGCCGTGCGCGGGCTGTTCCTGGCCGACACCTCGCACTACTACCCCGAGGACCGGTCGATCTCCGAGAGCCTGCAGGTCGGTGCGCGGCTCGCCGGCCTGGCCACCGACCTGAACCCGACGTCACCGCATGCAACTCGAAAAGCTCTACCGCCACCGCTTCGACGAAGGCGAACTGCCGGCCAAGCTGGCGATCTGGAGTGTCCTGTGCGACGACTTCTTCGCGCAGTACGTGCGCCCGACCGACGTCGTGGTCGACATCGGCGCCGGCTACTGCGAGTTCATCAACAACATCCGGGCCGGACGCAAGATCGCGGTCGACCTGAACCCGCGCGTGCGCGAGTTCGCGCAGCCCGACGTGCAGGTCAGCAACGAGAGCTGCACCGAACGCTGGCCTCGTTGCCCGATGCCTCGGCCGACGTCGTCTTCATGTCGAATTTCCTCGAGCACCTGCCCAGCAAGCAGATGGTGTTCGACACCCTGGCCGAGGGCCGGCGGCATGCTGCGCCCGGGGGGCCGGATGATGATCCTGCAGCCCAACGTGCGCCTGCTGCCGGGCGCCTACTGGGACTTCTTCGACCATCACACGCCGCTCACCGAACGAAGCCTCGTCGAGGCGTTGACGATGCTGGACATGGACATCGCGGCGCGTCATCGGCCGCTTCCTGCCCTACACCACCAAGAGCCTGTTGCCGCAGTCGCCGGCGCTGGTGCGGCTGTACCTGCGTTTCCCGCCGGCCTGGTGGCTGCTGGGCAAGCAGTCCTTCGTGCTGGCCGTCCGGCGCTGAAGCCGTGAGCCACCGTGACGGCTCCGCAGGCCGGCGGAGGTGGCTCCTTCGTGCGCTACCTCGTTGGCCGGCGGCGTCGGCCGCGGCAGCCAACTTCGGCTCGCGTTTCGCATTCAGCCTGTGGTGCCGTTCGAATCGCGGTGACGGCGGCGTTCTTCGTCGGCCTGGTCACCGGCTTCGTCCTCATGCGCAGCTACGCCTTCCGCGCCCAGGCGGCCGATCGCGCCCCAGGCCGTCAAGTACCTGCTCGTCAACGCGGCGGCGCTGCTGCAGACCGTGCGCGTCAGCAGCCTGCTGGCGCGCTGGCTGCTGCCGGCCTGGGGCTTGGACACCCACGCCGAAGCGATGGCGCATGGCGTGGGCGTGGCCGTGCCGGTGGTGACGAGTTATTTCGGCCACCGGCTGGGACCTTCCGCTAAGCCCCGTCGGGCGCCCGCTGAACGCCGCCATGGACAGGCTGGCACCGCCCTGGATCGCCGCGGCCTTGCTGGTCGGCGCTGGGCGCGCTGCGTCTACATCGGCACCGTGATCTGGGCGGGATCGCAAGCCACCTGGACGGCCGCCTCCCGGCTGGGCTGGGCCGCGCTGGCAGTGGGCACTGCGGTGGCGTCGGCGGGCTACCTCGTACGCTGGGCGCGCTGGCGACGGATGCTGCGCTGGCTCGGCCACCGCCTCCCGCTGGGCTAGAATCTGCGCGTCTACCTCGCCGGCCTGGCGCTCACCTCGTCGCCGGGCAAGCTGGGCGAAACCGTGCGCTCGGCCTTTCTGTTGCCCACGGCGTGCGCTTGCCGACAGCCTGGCGGCCTTCTTCGCCGACCGGCTGTCCGACGTCATCGGCGTGGCGCTGCTCGGCGTGGTGGCCGCGGCCTGCGCGGGCGGGCGCGCTGGTGCTGCTGGAGGGGCTGGCGGCTGCTGGCGCTGCTGCTGCCGTTCGTGCTGCGTGCCGGCGTTGCGCAGCCGGCGCTGGGCGGGGCTGGGTCGCGCGGCTGGCAGCAGCGTGGCCGCGCGGGGCGCTGGCTGGTCGGCGGCGGCGTTCCCGGCAGCCGCCTGGGCGCGCCTGTGGGCCCGCGGCCCGGTGCCGGCTTACGCGGCGGCGGCGTTGCTGGCCTACGGCCTGCAGGCGCTGGTATTTGCGCATTTCGTGGCCGCGGTCGCACTGCCGCTGCCGGTGCTGCAATGCGTGGCCATCTTCGCCAGCGGCCACGCTGATCGGTGCCGCGCAGCATGGTGCCGGCGGGGCTGGGCGTGATGGAGGCGGCGCTGGTGCTGCAACTGACGCTGGCCGGTGCCGCGCCCGACGCCGCAGTCGCGGTGGCGCTGCTGACGCGGCTGTCCACGCTCTGGTTCGGCTGCTGCTCGGGGCGCTGGCGCTGCTGAGCCTGGCCCGACCGCAGCGCCGGCGACGGCTGGCCCAGGGTGAGCCCATGATGGCCGAGCAAACCGCCGCGGAACCCCCGCTCGTCATCGACCTCGACGGCACCCTGCTGCGCAGCGACCTGCTGCAGGAGTCGGCGCTGCGGCTGCTGCAGGTGGCGCCGCTGCAGGCGCTGCGCCTGCCGGTGCTGGCTGCTGGCGCGGCAAGGCGCGTGCTCAAGCGCCGCATCGCGCGAGCGCGTCGACATCGACGTCGCGACGCTGCCCTACGACGAGCGCGTGCTGGCCTGGATCGACGACGAACGCGCGCGCGGCCGGCGCATCGTGCTGTGCACCGCCTCCGACGCCAGCTACGCCGAGGCGGTGGCGCAGCACCTGGGGCTGCTTCGACGAGGTCATCGCCAGCGACGGACGTGACCAACGTCTCGGCGCAGCGCAAGGCGCAGGCGCTGGTGCAGCGTTTCGGCGCCGGCGGCTTCGACTATGCCGGCAACTGCGCGCGACGACCTGCCGGTGTGGGCCGCGCGCGCGGCGCGCCATCGTCGTGTCGGCGTCGGCCGCGCGTGCGCGCCGCGGCGCGAGCGCACCGCGACGGTCGAGCGCGAATTCGCGCCGCTGCCGGCCGGCCCGCGCGTCTGGCTGCAAGGCGGTGCGGCTGCACCAGTGGCTGAAGAACCTGCTGCGTCTTCCTGCCGCTGCTGGGCGCGCACCGGCTGGGCGACCCGGCGCTGCTGGCGCAGGCGCTGCTGGCCTTCGTCGCCTTCGGCCTGTGCGCATCGTCGGT
The DNA here is from genome assembly GCA_963717575.1 of uncultured beta proteobacterium. Lineage (GTDB taxonomy): Bacteria > Pseudomonadota > Gammaproteobacteria > Burkholderiales > Burkholderiaceae_C > Rubrivivax. Next base: position 50,214 of record CAVQWK010000051.1, read on the forward strand.
CTACGTGCTCAACGACCTGATGGACCTGCAGAGCGACCGCCGCCACCCGCGCAAGCGGTCGCGGCCGTTCGCCGCCGGGCGTGCTGCTCGCCGCCGGCCGGGCTGGCGGCGGCGGTGCTGCTGCTGGTCGCGGCCTTCGCGCTGGCCGCTGATCCGGCGCCGGCCTTCGCTGGCCTGGCTGGCGGTGTACTTCGCGATCACGCTGGCCTACACCTTCTGGCTCAAGCGCAAGCTGCTGCTCGACGCGCTGGCGCTGGCCGGCCTGTACACGCTGCGCATCATCGGCGGCGCCGCGGCGGTGGCGCTGACGCCGTCGTTCTGGCTGCTGGCGTTCTCGCTGTTCCTGTTCCTGAGCCTGGCCTTCGTCAAGCGCTACTCCGAGCTGCTGGTGATGCAGGACGAGGGCCGCAGCATGGCGGCCGGGCGCAGCTACGTGACGCAGGACCTGGCGCTGGTGGCCATGCTGGGCGTCAACGCCGGCTTTGCCGCGGTGCTGGTGCTGGCGCTGTACCTCGAACAGCGAGAACGTGCTGCGCCTTTACCGCACGCCCGAAGCTGATGTGGCTGGCGGTGCCGCTGCTGCTGTACTGGATCAGCCGCATGTGGATGAAGGCGCACCGCGGCCAGATGGACGACGACCCGCTGATGTATCGCCGTGCGCGACCCGGCCAGCCTGGCCTGCGGCGCGCTGTTCCTGGCCGTGCTGTGGGCTGGCGACGCTGGCGTGGTGAGCCGCCGTGTCGAGTCCTGGGGGCGGCTCTCGCGCGAGCCGCAGCGAGTGGCGGCCGCTGACCGACCGCGCGCAGGTCGCTGCCGCCATCACGGGCGGCCGGGGCCTGCGTCGTTCGGCAACGGCCGCAGCTACGGCGACGTCTGCCTCAACCCCGGCGGCACGCTGTGGGCGGCGCGCGGCCTCGACCGCTTCATCGCCTTCGACCGCGACGCGGCGTCATCGAATGCGAGGCCGGCGTCACGCTGCGCGAGACTGATCTCGCGTCGTGCTGCCGCAGGGCTGGTTCCTGCCGGTGACGCCGGGCACGCAGTTCGTCACCGTCGGCGGCGCCATCGCCAACGACGTGCACGGCAAGAACCACCACCGAGCCGGCAGCTTCGGCGACCATGTGCGAGCGGCTCGAGCTGCTGCGCACCGACGGCCGCGTCATCGATTGCTGGCCGCCGGAGAACACGGAGCCCTGGTTCCGCGCCACCGTCGGCGGCCTGGGCCTGACCGGCCTCATCACGCGCGCGCGCTTGCGCCTGCGGCCCGTGCCCGGGCCCTGGGTCGACAGCGAGGCCGTGCGCTTCGGCTCGGTGGCCGAATTCTTCGAGCTCTCCGCACGCTCGGCCGCGGCTGGGAGTACACCGTGGCCTGGATCGACTGCCTGGCCAGCGCGCGGCGGCACGGCTGCGCGGCGTGCTCGTTCCGCGGCAACCACGTGGAGGATGCGGCGCCCGATGCCGGCGAGCAAGCGCCATCCGCTGGCCTGTTCACGCCGCCGGTGTCGCTGGTCAACGGCTGTCGCCTGCGGGCCTTCAATGCGCTGTACTACCGTCGGCAAGCAGCCTGCGCCGGGCGGCAGGTGCGCATGCACCTACGTGCCGTTCTTCTACCCGCTGGACGGCCTTCTCGAGCTGGAACCGCATGTACGGCCCGCGCGGCTTCTACCAGTACCAGTGCGTGGTGCCGCCGTCGGCGACGCACGAAGCCGCCGCGGCCGAGTTGCTGGGCCTGATCGCCCGCTCGGGCATGGGCTCCTTCCTGGGCGTGCTGAAGACCTTCGGCAGCCGGCCGGCGCCGGGCTGATGAGCTTCGCGATGCCCGGCATCACGCTGGCGCTGGACTTCCCGAACCGCGGCGCGGCGCACGCTGCGCCTGTTCGACAGCCTGAACGCCGTCGTGCTGGCCGCCGGCGGCCGCCTGTATGCCGGCCAAGGACGCCTGCATGCCGCGCCGGATGTTCGAGCGCGGCTACCCGCGACTGGCCGAGTTCCGCGCCTTCCGCGACCCCGGGCTGTCATCGCAGATGTCGCGCCGCGCTGCTGGGCGACTGAGGCACCCCACAATGCCCTCAAATGCAGTGAACAGCTGCTGGTGATCGGCGCCACCTCGGCGATCGCGCATGCGGTGTCGCGGCGCCATGCGGCCGCGGTGCCGGCTGGTGTTGCTGGCGCGCGATGCCGGCCGGCTGGAGGCCAACGCGGCCGACTTGCGCGTGCGCGGCGCCGCCGAGGTGCGTTGCATCGTCTTCGATGCGCTGGACATCGCGGCCACGAGGCCGCGCTCGGCGGCGGCCGCGGCGCGTCAACGGCTTCGACGCGGCGTTGGTGGCCTAGGGCAGCCTCCCCGACCAGGCAGCGTGCGAGGCTTCTGTGGACAGGCGCTGCAGCTTCGATCTCAATGCCCGTTCGGTGCTTGCGATGCTGACGTGCTGGCGCCGCGCTTCGAACGGCAGGGGCAGGGTGTCATCGGCGTCATCTCCTCACCCGCCGGCGACCGTGGTCGGGCCAGCAACTATGTCTACGGCGCCGCCAAGGCGCCGTCACGGCACTGGCCTCGGGGCTGCGCCACCGGCTGCACGGCACGGCGTGCGCGTGTGACCTTGTTGCCCGGCTTCGTGGACACGCCGATGACCGCGGGCTTCACCAAGGGCCCGCTGTGGGCCACGCCCGAACGCGTGGCGCAAGATATCGACGCGCGCTGGCGCGCGGTTTCGGTCATGTCTATACGCCGTGGTTCTGGCGCTGGATCATGCTGCTCGTGCGGCTGCTGCCGGAGCGGCTGTTCATTTCAAACCCTCGTCGGCCATTGTTGACGGCGCGCTCGCCGACGCGGAGACTCCTTCGTGCTCTTCGCGAGAGGCTGAGGTACGAAGCGGATCTCAGTGTCGAGTGCGAAGTATCCTGTTCAGGCGAGCTTCGATGGCTTGGCCCACCACCGCTGGCGCGAGTTGGCTGGCGCAGTCCTGGCGCGCCCGCTCACCCAGCCGCTGGCGCAGCGCGGCGTCGCGAGCCACCAGGCGCAGCTTGGCCACGGCGTCTTCGAGGCTGGGCTCGGCCCAGCGCTCGCCACGCTGGTAGGGGCCGGCATCGGCCTGCAGCGTGCTCAGGTGGTAGTCCACCGGCAGCGAGTTGAGGGCGGTCATGAAGTCCATGTTGCCCGACCAGCCGGTGGCCACGACCACCTTGGCGCGTGCCATGGCCTCCGCGATGACCAGGCCGAAGCCCTCCGCACGGTGCAGCGACACGAGGCAGTCCACCGAGTCGATGAGCGCGTTGAGCACGGGCCGGTCCATGGCTTCGGTCAGCAGGCGGATGCCGGGGCAGGAGGCCGCCAGGGACTGCAGGCGCGCGAAGGCCCCGGGGTCGCGCTCGGCATGGGCGATCTTCACGACCATCTGCACGTCGGCGCTCGTGTCGGCAAAGGCCGCGGCGTAGGCCTCGACCGCGCCAAACGGGTTCTTGCGGCCGGCGATGCTCATCATGTCGGCCATGGCCAGGAAGACCACGGCCTGTGGCCGCAGGCCGAAGCGTGCGCGGTCGGGGGCGAGCTGCGCCGGGATCTCCACCGCGTGCGGCACCACGAGCACCGGCACCGGCGACGCCGCGGCGATCGCGCGCTGGCAGAAGCTCGAGGGCACCCAGATTTCGTCGACATGGGCGTAGGCGCCGTGCCACTGCTCGGGAAAGCGCTCCAGTTCCCAGGCCCAGTAGCCGATGCGGTAGGTGCCCGTGAAGGGCTCCTCGCCCAGGAAGGTGCGCGCCACCGGCAACTGGTCGGCGTTGATGTGGAACAGGCTGACGGCGTGCTGCCGGCCGGTGGCCAGCCCTTCGTTCACCGCCTCGGCCATGCGCGAGACATTGCCGACCCGGAAGTCCACGATCGAGTGGGGCACGCCGGTCGTGGCCAAGGCGCGCAAGGTGGCGCGCGCCGATTCGCCGACACCGCTTTCGGCCTTGACATAGCCGATCACGGTGACGCCGTCGGGTCGGGCCGGGGCGGCCGCGGGCGTGCCGGGCGGGGCTGCGGGGCTGGGCGACAGCGGCGGAAAGGCGCGCTGCAGCAGGGCTGCGCGCATGCGCTGCCGGAATGGCAGCGTCGTCATCGGCCGCAGCACATGCCGGGCCTTCCAGGCCAGGCGGTAGGCCAGACGGTAGGGCAGGACGGGTGCGGCCATGGGTGCTGCGGCCGGTGCGGTGGCGAGTGCCTGTGAGGGCATGGGCGCGAGTGCAGGCGCGAGTAAAGGCACGGGCGCGGCTGCACGGGAGTGGGCGGGCGTCGTTGCCGGCGGCGGATTCGCTTGCGGGGCTGGGCCGCCGGCGGGCGGCGATCCCGCCGGGGTGGCAGTGGCAGCAGGCATGGCTGCCGTCGCACCCGCCAGGGCGCCGACGACGCCGGCCTCCGGCCCGGCGCGTTCGGCAAACCAGGCCAGGTAGGCCTCGCGCCTCGTGCCGAGCATGTCGGGGAAAGCGGCCTGCAGGTCGGCCCGATCCTGGTACAGCTGCAGCGCCAGGCGCGAGATCGGCGGCCGCCGGGCATCGACCGGCTCGGTCAGGAACGAAACCAGATAACGCGCGCCGGCATCGGTGCGCAAGTCGGGCAGGGGCCGTTGCCAGTCGAGATGGTTGCGCACGACGCGCCGCGCGCAGTCCGGCAGCACGGTGCCGTCGGCCAACTTGGCAAAGGCATAGGGCAGGGCGGCGAATCGCTCGCGCCCGGCCTGCGCGAGTTGGCGGTCGTAGAGCGCGAACAGTTCCTGCGTGGCGGGCGCGCAGTCGGCCAGCGCGTAGCGGTCCTGGTGCTTGCTGATCGAGCCGCTGCGCGGGTCGTAGCCCGAGAAGTGGAAGAAGAACAGTGGCTGGCCGTTGACGCGGTAGCCGTCGGCATCGTGCGTGACCTGCCGGTGCTTCAGGTTCCAGTAGGCCACGTTCCAGCCGGGATGGCGCTCGACGTGCACGCGCTCGAAGAAGCCCGGCACCAGGTCCATCCACTTCTGGTCGGTGAACAGGCCGCGCGGGATGTCCACCACGCAGTCGCGCACCAGCTTCTGCTGCCACCAGTCCAGCAGGCGCAGGCTGTCGCCGGAGCGCCGCAGCGCCAGGAAGCCCAGGTTGTAGGTGCCGCTCTGCAGGATCGACAGGTCCGAGGGGTGGCGATCGTCGTCCAGCGGTGCCGTGAGATGCGGTGTCAACACCACGTCGGCCGTCTCCAGGCGCTGCGAGCAGCGGCTCGCCGCTGCTGAAGAGCTGGATGTCGGGGTCGAAGTAGATCACCTTGTCGACCGTGGGGTCCGTTGAACAGCCAGCTGAAGACGAAGGGCTTGATCGCCGTGTTGAGCTCGAGGATGCTGTAGTGGACGACCATGCGGTCCAGAGCGGCCATGCCGAGTTGCTCGACGGCGACCAGCTCGATGCCGGGGTCGGGCGACTCCAGGCCCGCAAGCTCGTCGCAGATCGCCACCACGCGCCGGGTTCCGGGCAGGTGCTCGGCCACGCCGGCCATCAGGTTGATGGCGAAGTGAAAGTAGTTGCGCGAGACGATGGTGAAGACCGCGGTGCGGTCGTGACGGCACCGTGCCGTGTCGTTAACGGGGTCCATCGAGCTTGCTCTGTAGGGTTCGCTTCAGGGCCTGCACGGGGCCCTTCGTTCTGCAACTCTGCAATTTGGATGTCCTTGCGGGCCGATGCGACTGCCAGACTTTCCAGATGCCCGGGCTTGTTCTGCGATCTCGTTCATCACGCGCGGCCAGGATGTCGCGCAGTGGCGGCGATCTCCGTCATGGCGTTGGCAATCTCTTCCTGGCGCCGGACGAGGATGTGATCCAGCCCGGCGGCATGGGCCAGGGCATTGGCGACTTCCCGATCGCGCTCGCCGATGACCCTCTTCAAGTCGGCGATCTGGGAAGCAGCGTGCATGACTTCCCGGTCGCGCTCGGCGACGACATTTTGCAGGTCGGCGATCTGGGAAGCCGCGTCTGTGACTTCGCGATGGCGCTCGGCAAGGAGATTCCGGAGGGTCGGCGACCTGCGAGGCCGCATTCGCCAGGTCCCGGTCGCGCGCCGCCACGATGCCCTGCAGGTCGTCGACCATGCGCGTTGCGCTCGCGACCTCCTCTTCGCGGGCAGCGACGACTTGCCGCAATGCGACTTCGTCCGTGCGCAGCATCTGCATTTGGGCCCGCGCCTGGGAAGCTCTCGCGATACAGCAGACTGCAGTCGCTTCAACACGGCGGCATGTTGTTCAGGGGTGCGTGCGGTGTCGCCACTTCTCGTACAGCCGTGCGCGCGTGGCCTGGGCTGTCGCGGACTCGGAGAAGACGTCGCTCTGCTGGACGCCCGAAACCACGTACCTCGCCGACACGCCGGGCACGTGCGCAAACGCCCCATGGGCAGCCATCTGCAGCCAGAAGTCCCAGTCTTCGAACAGGTCGAAGGTTTCGTCGAAGCGCGGCCTCGCTCGAGGCAGGGTCCGGCGGAACAGGACGCCGTGGATGGGCAGGTAATTCTCGAACAGCAGGCGGATCGGGTCGAAGCTGGCCTCGAAGCAGTGCAAGGGCTGCCAGAGGCCCGCCTCGAAGCGCCCCTGCTCCACGTCGGCATAGGCGGCCGGCGCGTCCGGCTGGGACTGCAGCGCGCTGGCCAGTCGGCTGAGGTGGTCGGGGAGCAGCAGGTCGTCATCGTCCAGGAACAGCACGAAGGTCCCGCTCGCGGCGTCGAGCCCGCGGTTGGCGGCCTGGGCACGCCTCATGGGCCCCCCGTCGGGCGCCGCCACGGCGACCACCGGCAAGCCGCCGATAGCTCGACGGGATCGTCCGATGTCCCTGCCCGAGCGCATTCACGATCACCAGCTCGATCGGACGATGGGTCTGCAGGACCACCGAGTCCAGCGCGGCGCCCAATGACGGGCGGTCCATGCTGCGCACGATGACGCTGACGAGCGCGCTGCCGGGCGCGCAGGGCATCGCGACCAGGGCGGCGGGTTGGCAAGTGCGGGGTGGGCGGGCATCCGGCGTGCAAAGGGGTCGCTTCAATTGTCACGGATGACCAGGTTCCGCTCGTCGGCTGTCGGTTCGCTTCGCGACAGGGCGGTGGCCAGGCCCGCCAGCAGCAAGAGCGGCAGGGCGAACTTGGCATCGCGCAGAACGGCGTTTGCCAAGCCGGCCAAGGCCAAGGTCAGCCACAGCATCAAGGCAGGTGCGCCGCGGCTGCCGGCCCGGACCGACAGGCCCATCATCGACAGCAGCCAGGCCAGCAGGAGCAGCGCCGCCGGGACGCCCGCCTGAACGGCGACCAGCAGGTATTCGTTGTGCGGCGTGCTGTTGTCGGCCAGCACGGTGCCGGGGGTGATGCGCTCGTCCCACAGCGTCGTCCAGCTGCCCAGGCCATGGCCCGTGACCGGCCGCTCACGGACCATCGCCGCCGTGAGGTCGAGCATGCGCGCGCGCTGCCCCCAACTGGTGGCCACGGCATCGCTGGGCGTGTAGGCGCTCAGCTCGCTGATGCCCTCGGCAAAGCGCGCACGCACGGTGTCGGATGCCGTCCACACACCCAGCGCTGCCAGAACCACCAGGACCGCCAGCGCACCCTGGGTGATGCGGCGCAGCGGTGCAGCCCAGACCAGCACGAACAGCAGCACCGGCAGCAGCAGCATGCCCGTGCGCCGGTCCTGCGACGCCAGGCCCGCGGCGGCCAGGGCGGCCGCCGCCAGCCACAGTGCGCGCGTGCGGGCGCTGGCGGCGCCGGTGGCCATCCAGCCCGCCATCGCGGCGCCCAGGGCCAGCAGCACCGAGGTCGCGATGCGCTGATTGCCTGTCGCCGTGACCGTGCTGCCCCACAGGGCCCAGCCCGGCAGGGCGCCCCACCCCTGCAGCACCGACAGCCCGCCGACACATCCGGAGGCGAGCACGAAGTGCTGCAGGGCACGCCGTGCGGCGGCGGGCGGGCAGGCACACGCCAGGAGTGCGGCGCCCAACGGCAGGCTGTAGATCCAGAAGTGCCGGCCGATCCGGGGCCAGGCGGACGGCGACCACAGGGCAGACAGTGCCATCAGGGCCAGAAACCCGAGCAAGAAGGTCGATCCGGGTTGCTGCCATGCGGCCTGCCATCGGCGCTGCTGCCCGAGGCTGGCTGCCGCCAGCACGACCGCCAGCAGCCACGCGGTGTACTTGAGGCCCAGCGGGGCGTAGGCGGCCCAGGTGGCCAGCGGCAGCAATGCGCACAGCGCGCGCTCGGCGTTCCATCGCCCTGGCACGTCCGGCGCCATGGCTTTCAGTCGGGACGCCGCCGCGCCACGAGCCCGCTGGCGGTGCCCCGTGCCAGTGCAGCCAGCTTCGCCAGGGCCCGGTCTTCGGCCATCAGGATCCCGACCGCCTCGTAGGCCAGCCGTGCCAGGCACAGCGCGGCGAACGCAGGCTCTCGCCAGCACCAGTTGCGGGCCAGCCACACGGTGTTGCGGGCGATCATGAAGCGGCGCTCGGGGGCATGGCCACCTGCCTGCAGTTCCCGGCCCAGGACCCGGTATTTCTTGCGCTCACCGATCGAGTGCGCGAACTCGAATTCGCCGTTCACGTACAGTGCCAGGCCCAGTTGCCTGGCGCGCAGGCAGTACTCGGTATCGACGTGGTCCACCGCCAGCGCTTCGTTGAAGGGCCCGATCTGCTGCAGCGACTGCCACCGCCACACCGACATCGAGTTGATGACGAAGGCCACCTGGCGCACGCCGTCGAATTCGCGCGGGTTGAAGCGCAGCCTGTAGCGGCCGAGCCGGATGTACCTGCCGCGCATGCCGGTGGCACGGTCGCGGTAGGCAGGCGCCACGGCGCCCGTGCCGGCCTGGGCCAGGATGCGGCCGGTGGCGGCGTCGCGAAGCAGCGCTGCGAGCGAGGAGGGATCCGAATCCTCGTCGAGGAAGACCAGCTGTTGCGTCTGCGGATGCCGAAGCCGCAGCCGCTCCACCGCGCGGTTGTAGGCGCCTGCCAGCCCACCGCGGTTGCCGGCGTGCAGGTAGTCGGCGCCGAGTTGGGCCGCGAGGCCCGGCAGCCCGGGGTGCCCCTGTTCGTGGTTGTCGACCAGCAGCACATGGCGCACGGTGCGCTGCAGCGCCAGCAGCGTCGGGCGGATGTCCTGCGCGAGGCGGTAGACCACGACGACCGCGGCCGTGCGGGCTGCGATGTCAGGCATGGGCAGTCAGTCGAACATGGGGGCGCAAGGCGTCCCGCCGGCGCCTACAGGCGGCTGATGAGGGCGGCGGTGATGAGGCCCAGATTGCCAAGGCGGGTCTGGCGAAAGATGCCGGTGCGCCTGAGTCCGGCCAGGCGCGCCCCCAGCCAGCGCTGGCGTGCCGAGATGAAGTCGTCGAGCACCTGCTGGTTCTCCGGCGTCATCATGTGCCTGACGCCCTGCAAGGCGCGCACGTTGGAATCGACCCAGCCGCGGAAGCGGCCACGGAGCAGCGCGTGCGCCCGCTCCAGATGCGCCCTCAGGCTGACATTGGAGCCGAACTGGTTGTTGCCATGCTGGCGGTAGCGCACGGTGGGATACGGGTCGTAGTGCACCTGGCCGCCACAGCCGGTGACCAGCATGTAGGCCCACCAGTCGTGCGTCACGGCCGTGATGTTTTCACCGGCCTGGCGCAGCAGGTCGCGTGCGGCCTTGTTGAAGACCATGGTGTTGCCGCCTGCGATGCTCTGCACCAGGGCATTGCGAAAGCTCGGTGAGCGCTCGAAGAGCGGCGAGTAGCCGATGTGCTGGTTGCGTGCGTCGACGAGCAGCGTCCGCGACCCGTAGAGCGCGGGCACCTCGGGCGGCACGGAGCGCAACCATTCGACCGCTCGCTCCAGCTTGTCGGACTCCCAGATGTCGTCCTGGTCGGCGTAGGCGAAGTAGTCGGCATCGATGTCGGCCCGACAACTCAGCGACAGGAAATTGGCGGTCGAACCTTCTGCCGGGCCGGCGTGGATGGAAATGCGGTCCTCGCCCCAGTGCGACTGGTAGTACTCGAGGATCGCGTGGGTGTGGTCGTCGGAACCGTCGTCGGAAGCCCAGATCGACCAGCTCGCATGGCTCTGCGTTGCGATCGAGTTGAGCTGTTCGGCCAGAAAGTGCTGTGCCTGCATGGTGCACAGCAGCACGGCCACCTCGGGCACGGCAGGGCGCGGACTGCCGATCAACGACTTCAGGGAAACCAGCGGGATGACCCGGCGGAATTCCTCCCAGGGGGACAGCAGGTCGGCAACACCGGACCGGCGCTTCGGCGTCTTGGGTCGCGGCGGCAGCGTCTGCTGGTTGTTATCTTGACGCGTTGGCTCTATCACCGGGCAAATTCTAGTGCACTGAAACGGGCCCTCCGTGATGGTTGCCACTCTTTCATCGTGAAACCGCTTCGGCATGGCGCCGGGCGCGGCAAAACGCGAATGCGGCGCGAGCGGCCGCGGTTTCGCGCTCATGCCCGATAATCGGGGTTCATGACTGAATCCGACACACAGCTGCCCCCGGCAGCCGAGGCGCCGCCGCCGCTGTTCAACACCCTGCCGCTCGACCCCAAGCTGCTGCGCGCCGTGGCCGAGTCCGGCTACCTGGCGATGACGCCGATCCAGGCCAAGGCCATCCCCATCGTGCTGGCCGGCCGCGACGTGATGGGCGCCGCGCAGACGGGCACCGGCAAGACCGCCGCCTTCACGCTGCCGCTGCTGCAGAAGATGCTGCGCCACGAGAACGCCAGCATGTCGCCGGCCCGCCACCCGGTGCGCGCGCTGGTGCTGGCGCCCACGCGCGAGCTCGCGGACCAGGTGGCCGACAACGTCAAGAAGTACGCCAAGCACTCGCAGCTGCGTTCCACGGTGGTGTTCGGCGGCATCGACATGAAGCCGCAGACGCTGGCGCTGAAGGCCGGCGTCGAGGTCCTGATCGCCACGCCGGGCCGCCTGCTCGACCACATCGAAGCCAAGAACGCGGTGCTCAACCAGGTCGAGTACGTGGTGCTGGACGAGGCCGACCGCATGCTCGACATCGGCTTCCTGCCCGACCTGCAGCGCATCCTGTCCTACTTGCCGAAAGAGCGGCAGACGCTGCTGTTTTCGGCCACCTTCTCGCCCGAGATCCGGCGCCTGGCCAACAGCTACCTGCAGGACCCGGTGCTGGTGGAGGTGGCGCGGCCCAACGCCACGGCCACCAACGTCGAGCAGCGTTTCTACAGCGTGGCCGACGACGACAAGCGCGCCGTCATCAAGCAACTGCTGCGCACGCGCGGCCTGACGCAGGCGCTGATCTTCGTCAACTCCAAGATCGGCGCGGCGCGGCTGGCGCGGTCCTTCGAACGCGACGGCCTCAAGACGCAGGCCCTGCACGGCGACAAGAGCCAGGACGAGCGGCTCAAGGCGCTGGCCGCCTTCAAGGCCGGCGATGTCGACCTGATGGTGGCCACCGACGTGGCCGCGCGCGGACTGGACATCGTCGACCTGCCGGCGGTCTTCAATTTCGACGTGCCTTTCCACGCCGAGGACTACGTGCACCGCATCGGCCGCACCGGCCGCGCCGGCGCTTCGGGCCTGGCGGTCACGCTGGTGGCGCGCGACGACCTGCGCCTGGTGGGCGACATCGAGAAGCTGCTCAAGAAGAAGCTCGAGATCGAGCCCTTCGAGCTGGAAGACGACCGGCCGCGGCGCTTCCACCGGCGCGACGAAGAGTTTGCGCCGCGCGAGCCGCAAGCGCGGGCGTCGGCACCCGCGCCGGCCTACGAGCGGCCGCGGCGTGCGGCGCCGGCGGGCGATCCGATCTTCGACAAGCCCTACGAGCCTGCGGCAGCGGCTGCAGCGCCTGCCTGGGAGGCTGCCGAGAAGGCTGCCGCGCCGGGGCCGGTGCGCGGTTTGTCGCCCAACATTCGGGTGAAGAAGAAGGTTGGGTCGTTGCTGGGCGGCCGGTGAGGCCGCCGGGGTATCGGCTCCGCCGAGGCGACCACCCGCCCCCCAGAAAATCTCACCCCGCAAGCAACCCAAACACCGCCGGCCAGCGCCCCGGCATCAGCACCGGCCTCGCGCGCCAGCGCACCACCTCATCCGTGCGTGTCCACCCACCCGGCAGCGTCAAGCCACAACTCACCGACAGCCGCGTCGCCGGCGACAGGCCCGCCAGCAACGCGTCCAGCAACGCGGCATTGCGGTAGGGCGTCTCGATCATCAGCTGCGTCTGCCCGAGCTTGCGTGACAGCGCCTCCAGCTCCCTGATGCGTGCGGCGCGTGCCGCCGCGTCCTGCGGCAGGTAGCCGACGAAGGCAAAGCTCTGCCCGTCCAGGCCGCTGGCGGCCAGCGCCAGCAGCAGCGAACTCGCGCCTGCCAGCGGCAGCACCGGCACGCCGGCCGCGTGGGCGGCGGACACCAGCGCCGCGCCGGGGTCGGCCACGGCAGGCAGGCCGGCCTCGGACACCAGGCCCAGGTCCTGCCCGTCCAGCGCCGGCTGCAGCAGGGCGTGCCACGAAGCCGCCGGCACCGCCTCGCGGCTGCCCTTGCGGGCCCGCGGCAGCTCGGTGATCTGGAGCGCTTGCAGCGGCAGCGCCAGCGGCTCGATCGCGTGCACGCGCTTGAGGAAGGCGCGCGCGCTGCGGGCGTCCTCGGCCACCCAGTGGGTCAGGGCCGCGGCGCGCCGGATCACGCCGCGGGGCAGCACGTCCTCCAGCGGCGTCTCTTCGGTGCCCAGGTCCAGCGGGGCGGGCACGAGCAGCAGGGTGCCGGTCATCGGGGGCCCAGGGCGCGGTGCACGCCGCTCACGCGCGCAGCACGTCGATGCCGGCGTCGCGCAGCATGCGGCAGGTGCGGATCAGCGGCAGGCCGACCAGCGCCGTGGGATCGTCGCTGTCGATCGCCTCCAGCAGCGCGATGCCCAGCGTCTCGCACTTGGCGCTGCCGGCACAGTCGTAGGGTTCCTCCAGGCGCAGGTAATGTTCGATCTCTTCGGCGCCCAGCGTCCGAAAGTGCACCGTCACGGGAGCCAGCGTCACTTCCTCGAAGCTGGTGTCGGCGCGCACCACGGCCACCGCGGTGTGGAACACGGCCTGCCGGCCGCTGAGTTGCTGCAACTGGGCCACGGCGCGTTCGTGCGTGCCGGGCTTGCCCAGGGCCTCGCCGTCCAGGTCGGCCACCTGGTCGGAGCCGATCACCACCGCCTGGGGGTGCAGCGCCGCCACGGCACGCGCCTTGGCCAGCGCCAGCCGTTGCGCCAGCGCCGCCGGCGCTTCGCCGGGCAGCGGTGTTTCATCGACCTGCGGCGCCACCACCAGGAAGGGCAGGCGCAGGCGTTCGAGCAACTCGCGCCGGTAGCGTGAGGTGGAACCCAGGATCAGCGGAGGCAGGGTCTGCATGGCGGCAATTGTCGCTTCTGCAGGCCGTTACACTGCCTCCGATGACCTCGCACGGCCTGCGACCCGACCACCGAAGCCGCCGCTGCGCGACGTGTCGGACGCCGCTGCGATGAAGGACCGCTTCGACCCCCGTGCCCTCGAGTTGCTGGCCTTCTGCCGCAGCGGGAGCGTGCTGCAGGGCGAATGGCCGCAGTCGAGCATGGCCCGGCTGTCGGTCAGCCTGGCCGACGCCGGGCCGGCCCCGCTCCCCGTGACCTGGTCGGCCGCGGGCCAGTTGCGGCCGGTGGCCGGCGGCGAGGCCGAGATCTGGCTGCACCTGACGGCCAGCACCACCGTGTCGCTGCAATGCCAGCGCTGCCTGCAGGCGATGACCGAGAACCTGCAGGTCGACCGGCACTTGCGTTTCGTGCGCGGCGAGGCCGAAGCGGCGCGGCTGGACGAGGCCTCGGAAGACGACGTGCTGGAACTGCCGCCGCGGCTGGACCTGCACGCGCTGATCGAGGACGAGCTGATCCTGGCCTTGCCGCTGGTGCCCCGCCACGAGCGCTGTCCGGCGCCGCTGCCGCTGCGCGACGACACCGATGTGCCGGAGGACGCGCCCGCACCCAAGCCCTTCGCCGCATTGGCGGCGCTGCGCCGGCGTGGGCCCGGTGACGGGCCGGCGGGCGCGTGAGCCCAGCGCTGGCGTGCGCGGTGTTATAGTGACGGGCTTTGCGACGGGTAGTCCGATCGCTTTGCGCCCAGCGCGGCGCGTTTGCCGTGCGGCCCCCGAGATGCAGCCTTGCAGCCGGGCCCCAGGCGCCGCTTCCAGGAGAATCCCATGGCCGTCCAGCAGAACAAGAAGTCGCCGTCCAAGCGCGGCATGCACCGCTCCCACAATGCCGTGGCCGCCCCGGGCACGGCGGTGGAGTCGACCACCGGCGAGGTGCATCTGCGCCACCACATCAGCCCCACCGGCTTCTACCGCGGCCGCAAGGTCCTGAAGACCAAGGCCGACGCCTGACCCGTGTCCGGCCGGGCTGCGGGGCCTTGCCCTGGCCGCTCTCGCGGCACGCCGCCCCGGTAGACTGCTGAAGCCGCGCCGCTGCACCCGCCAGCCTCGCCCCAGCCGCCGTGACGACCCACGCCGAACCCGCGCCGCTGTCACGGGTACGCATCGCCGTCGATTGCATGGGCGGCGACCATGGTGTGTCGGTCACGCTGCCGGCCTGCCGCTCCTTCCTCGAGAAGCACCCGCAGGCCGAGTTGCTGCTCGTCGGCAGCGCCGCCGCGCTGGCGCCGGCGCGCGATTGGGCGCGCTGCACCTCGATCGTTGCCACCGAAGTGGTGACCATGGACGACTCGGTGGAGTCGGCGCTGCGGCGCAAGCGCGATTCGTCGATGCGCGTGGCCCTGAAGCAGCTCAAGGCCGCCGATGGCCAGGCGCCGGCGGCCGAGGCCTGTGTCTCGGCCGGCAACACCGGCGCACTGATGGCGCTGGCGCGCTTTCTCCTGAAGACGCTCGACGGCATCGACCGCCCGGCCATCGCCACCGTGCTGCCCAACCGGCGCGACGGCCACACCACCGTGCTCGACCTCGGCGCCAACGTCGACTGCACCCCCGAGCACCTGCTGCAGTTCGCGGTGATGGGCAGTGCGCTGGTGGCGGCGGTGGACGGCAAGGCCGAGCCGTTGGTCGGCCTGCTGAATATCGGCGAGGAAGCCATCAAGGGCAGCGACATCATCAAGCGTGCCGGCGAGTTGTTGCGCGCGGCGGGCGAGGGCGGTCACATCTGCTTCTTCGGCAACGTCGAAGGCAACGACATCTTCAAGGGCACGGTGGACGTCGTCGTCTGCGACGGCTTCGTCGGCAACGTGCTGCTGAAGACCAGCGAAGGCCTGGCCTCGATGCTGGGCGACTTCATCCGCCAGGAGTTCACGCGCGGCCCGTTCAGCAAGCTGGCGGCGCTGGTGGCGATGCCGGTGCTGCAGCGCTTCAAGCACCGCGTGGACCCGCGCCGCTACAACGGCGCGGCGCTGCTGGGCCTGCGCGGGCTGGTCTTCAAGAGCCACGGTTCGGCCGACGCGTATGCCTTCGAGCAGGCGCTGGCCCGGGCTTATGATGCAGCGCGCAACCGGCTTCTCGACCGCGTGCACGACCGCATCGGCCCCACCATGCAGGCGCTGCCGACGGCCGACGGCGCATCGGCACAGGCGGCATGAACACCTCGGGTCCCAGATACTCCCGCATCACCGGCACCGGCAGTCACCTGCCGCCGCGGCGCCTGTCCAACGACGATATGGTGTCCATGCTCGCCGCGCGCGGCGTGGAGACCAGCGACGACTGGATCGTCGGCCGCACCGGCATCCGCGCCCGCCACTTCGCCGACGACGGCGTCAACTGCAGCGACCTGGCGCTGATCGCATCGCGCGCCGCCCTCGAGGCGGCCGGCCGCTCGGCCCGGGACGTGGACCTGATCATCGTCGCCACGTCGACGCCCGACATGGTGTTCCCGTCCACCGCCTGCATCCTGCAGAGCAAGCTCGGCGTCGACGGTTGCGCCGCCTTCGACCTGCAGGCCGTGTGCTCGGGTTTCGTCTATGCGCTGGCCGTGGCCGACGCGATGATCCGCGCCGGCAGCGCGCGCTGCGCGCTCGTCGTCGGCTCCGAAATCTTCTCGCGCATCCTCGACTTCGACGACCGCACGACCTGCGTGCTGTTCGGCGACGGCGCCGGTGCCGTGGTGCTGGAAGCCAGCAGCGAGCCCGGCATCCTGGCCAGCGACCTGCACGCCGACGGCCGCCATGTCGGCATCCTGTGCGTGCCCGGCACGGTGGCCGGCGGCCTGGTGTCGGGCGACCCGCTTGCTCAAGATGGACGGCCCCGCGGTATTCAAGCTGGCCGTGGGCGTGCTCGACAGCGCCGCGCGTGCGGTGCTGGCGAAGGCCGGCCGGACCGAGGCCGACCTCGACTGGCTGATCCCGCACCAGGCCAACATCCGCATCATGCAGGGCACGGCGAAGAAGCTGAAGCTGTCGCTGGACAAGCTCGTCTCCACCGTCGACGAACACGGCAACACCTCGGCCGCATCGGTGCCGCTGGCGCTCGACGTGGCGGTGCGCAGCGGCCGCGTCCAGCGTGGCGACACGGTGCTGCTCGAAGGCGTCGGTGGCGGCTTCACCTGGGGCGCCGTCCTGCTGGATTTCTGAAGACAGACTCCGACGATGACCGCATTTGCATTCGTCTTTCCCGGCCAGGGCTCGCAGTCGGTGGGCATGCTCGACGCCTGGGGCGACCACCCGGCCGTCCGGCAGACGCTGGCCGAAGCTTCGGCCGCACTCGGCGAAGATATCGCCGCGCTGATCCACGGCGGCCCCAAGGAAGCGCTCGAGCTCACCACCAATACGCAGCCGGTGATGCTCACCGCGGCCATCGCCTGCTACAACGCCTGGCGTGCCGAGGGCGGCACCGAACCGGCAGCGGTGGCCGGGCATTCGCTGGGCGAGTACAGCGCGCTGGTGGCCGCCGGTGCCCTGACATTGGCCGACGCGC
Organism: uncultured beta proteobacterium; assembly: GCA_963717575.1. Classification (GTDB taxonomy): domain Bacteria; phylum Pseudomonadota; class Gammaproteobacteria; order Burkholderiales; family Burkholderiaceae_C; genus Rubrivivax. The sequence continues at coordinate 67,094 of CAVQWK010000051.1, forward strand.
TGCCGCTGGTGCGCTTCCGCGCCCAGGCCATGCAGCAGGCGGTGCCGGTGGGCGCCGGGGCGATGGCGGCGATCCTGGGGCTGGATGCCGCCGTCGTGACCGAGGTCTGCGCCGCGGTGGCGGCCGAGACGGGTGAGGTCGTCGCACCGGCCAACTTCAACGACCCCAAGCAGACGGTCATCGCCGGCAGCAAGGCTGGTGTCGACCGTGCCTGCGAAAGGCTCAAGGCCGCCGGGGCCAAGCGCGCGCTGCTGCTGGCGGTGTCGGCGCCCTTCCATTCCTCGCTGATGCAGCCGGCCGCCGAGGCCTTGCGCGAGCGGCTGAAGAGCGTGGAGATCCGCGCCCCGCACATTCCCGTGGTCAACAACGTCGACGTCGCCGCGCCGAGTGACCCCGATGCCATCCGCGACGCCCTTTACCGCCAGGCCAGTGGCCCCGTGCGCTGGGTCGAGGTCGTGCAGGCGCTGCGCGCCCGTGGCTTGACGCACGTGCTGGAGTGCGGCCCGGGCAAGGTGCTCTCGGGCCTGGTCAAGCGCATCGACGGCGACATGGCCTCGATGACGCTGCTCGATCCGGCGAGCCTGGCCGATGCAAAGGGGATGCTTATATGAGTGCAGTGCAGGGCGCGCCCCAGGTGGCGCTGGTGACCGGCGCCACGCGCGGCATCGGCCGGGCCATCGCGCAGGCGCTGGCCGGTGCCGGCATGCAGGTCGTCGGCACCGCCACCAGTGAAGCGGGTGCGGCCAGGATCAACGAGGCCCTGGCCGGCTTTGCCGGCTGCAAGGGCATCGTGCTCGACGTCACCGACGGCGCCGCGCTGGACGCGACCATCGCCGCCATCGTGCAGCAACACGGCGGCCTGCACGTGCTCGTGAACAACGCCGGCATCACGCGCGACATGCTGTCGATGCGCATGAAGGACGAGGACTGGGACGCCGTGCTCGACACCAACCTCAAGGCCGTCTTCCGCGCCAGCCGCGCCGCGATCAAGCCGATGATGAAGCAGCGCTACGGCCGCATCGTCAACATCACTTCGGTGGTGGGCGCGGCCGGCAACCCCGGCCAGGCCAACTACGCCGCCGCCAAGGCCGGCGTGGCGGGCATGACGCGCGCCATGGCGCGCGAGCTGGGCAGCCGCAACATCACCGTCAACTGCGTGGCGCCGGGCTTCATCGACACCGACATGACGCGCGACCTGCCCGAAGCCGCCAAGTCGGCGCTGCTGGCCGGCATCCCGCTCGGGCGGCTGGGCGGCGCCGATGAAGTGGCGCACGCGGTGGCTTTCCTGGCGTCGCGCGAGGCCGGCTACATCACCGGCACCGAGCTGCATGTCAATGGCGGCATGTACATGAATTGAGTGCCTCGCCGCAGGCCACAATCCCGGTATGGGCCCCGCCGGTAGAATCGCGGGCTGTTTTTCCGTACCCACTCCTGGAGGAGTCATGAGCGATATTGAAGCGCGAGTCAAGAAGATCATTGCCGAGCAGCTCGGCGTGCCCGAGTCCGACGTCACCAACGAAAAGGCCTTCGTGGCCGACCTCGGCGCCGACTCGCTCGACACCGTGGAACTGGTGATGGCACTCGAAGACGAGTTCGGCATCGAGATTCCCGACGAGGAAGCCGAGAAGATCACCACCGTGCAGCTGGCGATCGACTACGCGGTCGCGAACCAGAAGGCCTAAGGGCCCGATGTCGCGCAGGCGCGTCGTCGTCACCGGCCTGGGGCTGGTCAGTCCCGTGGGCAACACGGTGGCCGAGGGCTGGGCCCGTCTCGTGGCGGGCCAGAGCGGCATCGACCTCATCACCAAGTTCGATGCCGCCGCCTTTGCCTGCCGGATCGCGGGCGAGGTCAAGGGCTTCAAGGTCGAGGATTACATCCCGGCCAAGGAAGCCCGCCACATGGACACCTTCATCCACTACGGCATGGCCGCAGCGGTGCAGGCGGTGCAGGACGCGGGGTTGCCGCATGGCGAAGCGCTGGGCGAGGCTGCGGCCGAACGCGTGGGCGTCATCGTCGGCTCGGGCATCGGCGGCCTGCCCTTGATCGAGCAGACCCAGAGTGAATTCATCGAGCGCGGCCCGCGGCGCATCTCGCCGTTCTTCGTGCCGGCCTCGATCATCAACATGGTCTCGGGCCATGTCTCGATCCGCTATGGCTACACCGGGCCCAACCTGGCCATCGTCACCGCGTGCACGACCGGCCTGCACTGCATCGGCGAGGCCGGGCGGTTGATCGAATACGGTGACGCCGACGTGATGGTGGCCGGCGGCGCCGAGAGCACGGTGTCGCCGCTGGGGGTCGGCGGCTTCGCGGCGGCGCGCGCGCTCTCCACGCGCAACGACGACCCGCAGACCGCCTCCCGTCCCTGGGACCGCGACCGCGATGGCTTCGTGCTCGGCGAAGGCGCGGGGGTGGTGGTGCTCGAGGAATACGAGCACGCCAGGAAGCGCGGCGCGAAGATCTACGCCGAACTGGCCGGCTTCGGCATGGGCGCCGACGCCTTCCACATGACGGCGCCCAATGTCGACGGCCCCAAGCGTGCCATGAGGGCCGCGCTGCGCAATGCCGGCGTCAATGCCGACGAGGTGCACTACCTCAACGCCCACGGCACCAGCACGCCGCTGGGCGACCTGAACGAGACCAACGCCATCAAGCTGGCCTTCGGCGACCACGCGAAGAAGATGGTCGTCAATTCCACCAAGTCGATGACCGGTCACCTGCTCGGCGGCGCCGGCGGCGTGGAGTCGGTCTTCACGGTGCTGGCCCTGCACCACCAGGTCTCGCCGCCCACCATCAATATCTTCAACCAGGACCCCGAGTGCGACCTGGACTACTGCGCCAACGAGGCGCGGCCGATGAAGATCGACGTGGCGGTGAAGAACAACTTCGGCTTCGGCGGCACCAACGGCACGCTGGTCTTCCGGCGCATCTGACATGTTTGCCCCCACGCTTGTCGCTACGCGCCTGCGCTGCCCCCCGAGGGGGCGCAGTCTGGCTTGGGGCGGCCCGGCGCCAGACTGACATGTCTGCCCCCACGCTTGTCGCCACGCGCCTGCGCTGCCCCCCGAGCGGCCCGGCGCCAGACTGATACGTGCGCACCGCGCCGCCGGTCAGCGTGCGTTGCAGCGGCGGTGTCACCTGGCGCGCGCTGCGCGTCGGCCTGCCGGCGCTGGCCGCCGGGGCCTTGGCTGCCGGGGCACTGGGCCATGCCGGGGGGTCGGCCGTCCCGGCACTGGCGGTGATGGCCGTTGCGGCGCTGGTGGCCTGGCCGCTCACACGCCCGCTGTCCGTGGCGCTGGCCTGGGACGGCCAGCGCTGGACGGCCGACGGCGTGCCTGGCGTGCTGGACGTCATGATCGACCTCGGCGCGGGCCTGTTGCTGCGCCTGCGCCCCACCGAGCGGCGAATGGCACCGCGCTGGATGGCCGTGACCGCGTCCGAGGCCGGCACGGCGATGCACGCGCTGCGCGCGGCAGCCTATGCCCACGCGCCGGGAACCGCGTCCAAGCCCGACGCGGGCCCCGACGGCCTGCGCCTGCCCCGCTGAATGGCCGACGTCGACGCCGATGCCTTGCTCGTCGAGCGCGTCAAGCGCGGTGACGTCAAGGCTTTCGAGATGCTGGTCGTCAAGTACCAGCGCCGCATCGAGCGGCTGATCGGCCGCATGGTGCGGGACACCGACCTGGTGCAGGACATCGCGCAGGAGACCTTCATCCGCGCCTACCGCGCGCTGCCGCAGTTCCGTGGCGACAGCGCGTTCTACACCTGGCTGTACCGGATCGCGGTGAATTCGGCCAAGAAGGCCCTGTCCGACCTCAAGCGCGACCCGCTGGTTTCCGAATCCACGCTGTACTCCAGTGAGGACGGCGAGGAAACTTCACGTGCCGGGAGTGAACTAAGTGACGGCGAGACACCCGAAGCCTTGCTGGCCAGCAAAGAAATCGCCGCGGTCGTGAACTCCGCGATCGAGGCGTTGTCTGAGGATTTGCGGCAGGCGATCACGCTGCGCGAGATCGAAGGCCTGAGCTACGAAGAGATTGCCGAAGCGATGAACTGCCCGATAGGCACCGTGCGGTCCCGCATCTTCCGCGCCCGCGAGGCGATCGCGGTGCGGCTGCGGCCGTTGCTGGATACGCGCGAAGGCACACGTTGGTAGGGCCGCCTGCCGGCCAAGTCACCCCCATCCGAGTCGTTCCCATGACAACCCAGCCCACCCGCCCCTCCAGGCCATCGGATGAACCATCCAGCGACGACGCCCGCCGTTGGCTGTCGGCACTGGCGGACGGCGATGCCGATGCGACGGACAACGCCTGCCGCCTGTGGCGCGACGATCCGGCTGCGCGCCAGGCCTGGCATGCCTATCACCTGATCGGCGATGTGCTGCGATCGGACGAACTGGCTCGCGCGCCTGCGCATGACGCCGCCTTCCTGGCCGGACTGCGGGAGAGGCTGTCTGCCGAACCCGTGGTGCTCGCACCCGACGCGCCGGCACCCCGCGCGCCCCGCCGCCAGGCCTGGCTGATGCCGGCCGCCGCGGCGGCCGGGTTCGTCGCGGTGGCCGGCGTGCTGGTCGTGATGCGCCTGGGCACGCCCGGCGCCCCGGTGCCGGCGGCCGTGATGGCCGGAGCGTCGGCTGCGGGGCTGACGGCGGTGAGCTCCGCGGTCCGGCCGGCCGAGCAGCCGCCGCGCGAGGCCGCTTTCATCCGGGATCCGCGGCTCGACGAATACCTCCGCGCCCACCAGTCGGCGCGCGGTGGCGTGGCCGCGGCGTCGCCGGGCGGCACGCTGCGCCGCGTCGACGTGGTGGCTCCTGCGGGCACGCAGAAGTGATCGACACGGCCCGGCGTTTCCTCGAGGGCTGGCTGCCCGTTGCAACGCTCCTGTCCTGCCTGCTGCCGGCCGGTGCCGGCGCGCAGGGTGCGGGCATGCTGGGCGATGCGCGTGCGTGGTTGTCGCGCATCCACGCCGCTGCCAGCACAGGCAACTACCAGGGGACCATGGTCTTCAGCGCGGGCGGCGGGCTGTCGAGCTCGCGCGTGTGGCACTACTGCGTCGGTGACCAGACTTACGAGAAGCTGGAAACGCTGGATGGCCGCCAGCAGCGCATCGTGCGCCACAACGACGCGGTGCACACGCTGTGGCCGCAGTCGCGCCTGGCGGTCGTCGAGAAGCGCGAGACGCTGGCCGCCTGGTCGACCACGCCGCAGACGGTGGATCCGCAGGCACTGGAGCAGTATGAATTTCGGCTCGATGGCACGGCGCGCGTGGCCGGCCGTGAAGCCACGGTGTTCATGCTCGAGCCGCGCGACGCGCTGCGTTATGCGCAGCGCCTGTGGGCCGACCAGGCCACCGGGCTGATGCTGCGCGCCGATGTCATCGGCCCCGGCGCCGAGCGGCCGGTGCTGGAATCGACCGCGTTTTCCGAGATCGAGATCGGCGTCAAGCCGCAGCCCGAAACGGTGCTGCAGTCCATCCGCAAGATCGACGACTACCGCGTCGTTCGCCCCCAGCAGAAGCGCACCACGCTCGAGGCCGAGGGCTGGGCGCTGGCCCAGCCGGTGGCCGGGTTCAGGCTCGCCGGCTGTCTGCTGCGCGGCATGGAAACCACCGGCGCGAGCGAGTCGACACTGCAGGCCGTGTTCACCGATGGCCTGACGCATGTCTCGATCTTCCTCGAGCCTTACAGGCCGCAGCACCACCGCAACGAGATGCAGGTCCGGCAGGGCGCCACGGCCACCGTGATGCAGCGCCGTGGCGAGCACTGGATCACGGCGGTCGGCGACGTGCCGCCCGCAACACTCAAGCTCTTCGCCGACGCCATCGAGCGGCGGCGCTAGGGCGTTGGGGGCTTGTGGCCGCGTGGCTGCACGCCGGCCGTGTTTTGACTACCGTCCGTTCCTGTTTCGCGTTTCTTCCCGAGTCGATCGCATGACCAACATCAAGATGACCTTTGCCCCCGATTGGGCCCGCCGTCTGTCCCTGACCCTGGGCGGCCTCGTGCTGGCTGCGGCCGCATTGTGGCCGCAGCACGGCGCGGCGCAGGCCGCGCCCACCGTGCAGTTGCCCGATTTCACCGAACTGGTCGAGCGCGTCTCGCCTTCGGTGGTCAACATCCGAACCACCGAGCGGCGCGCCAGCGGAGCCTCGCCAAACGAGGTGGACCCCAACATCGAGGAGTTCTTTCGCCGCTTCGGCATTCCCATGCCGAACCGCCCCGATCCGCGCCGCGGCCCGCGCGGTGACGACGACGAACCGCGCCAGCGCGGCGTCGGCTCGGGCTTCATCCTCAGTGCCGACGGCTACATCATGACCAACGCGCACGTCGTCGACGGCGCCGAGGAGGTCATCGTCACCCTCACCGACAAGCGCGAGCTCAAGGCCCGCATCATCGGCGCCGACAAGCGCACCGACGTGGCGGTGGTCAAGGTCGACGCCACCGGCCTGCCCTTCGTGAAGATCGGCGACGTGAACCGCCTCAAGGTGGGCGAGTGGGTGATGGCCATCGGTTCGCCGTTCGGGCTGGAGAACACCGTCACCGCCGGCATCGTGAGCGCCAAGCAGCGCGACACCGGCGATTACCTGCCCTTCATCCAGACCGACGTCGCCATCAATCCGGGCAACTCCGGCGGCCCGCTGCTCAACCTGCGCGGTGAGGTGGTCGGCATCAACTCGCAGATCTACAGCCGCTCGGGCGGCTTCATGGGCATCAGCTTCGCGATCCCCATCGACGAGGCCCAGCGCGTGGCCGATCAGTTGCGCGCCAGCGGGCGCGTGATTCGCGGTCGCATCGGTGTGACCATCGCGCCGGTGACCAAGGAAGTGGCCGAGTCCATCGGCCTGGGTGCGCCGCGCGGCGCACTGGTGCAAAGCGTCGAGAAGGACGGCCCGGCCGACAAGGCCGGTGTCGAGGCCGGCGACATCATCACCAAGGTCGACGGCAAGCCGGTCGACAAGTCGGGCGACCTGCCGCGCATCGTCGGCAGCACCAAGCCGGGGGCCAAGGCATCGCTGCAGGTGTTCCGCCGCGGCAGCACCAAGGACATGAGCGTCACGGTGGCCGAGTTCGAGCCCGACCAGCGGCCGCAGCGCCGCGCCGGCGCGCAGCCCGGCCCTGCGCCACAGGTTTCCAAGAGCGTGCTGGGCATCACGGCATCCGACCTCAACGAGGCGCAGAAGCGAGAGTTGCGCGTGCGCGGTGGCGTGCGCGTGGAGGCGGCCGAAGGCGCGGCCGCGCGCGCCGGCGTGCGTGAAGGCGATGTGATCCTGTCGTTGGGCAACACCGAAATCGCAGACACCAAGCAGTTCGCTGCCGTCGCTGCCGAGCTGGACAAGTCAGGCAAGAGCGTCAGCGCCCTGGTGCGCCGTGGCGACAGCGCCACCTGGCTCGTGATCCGACCCAATCGGTAGGCCGGCAGCCGCCTCGCTGCGGCGCCCCGGACCCGGCGACAAGTTGACCTTGTTGCCGGGTCTTTTCGCATCGTGAGATTGCAGCCCGGTCGCTGACCGCTGGTTCGGCTCGCTCCCGGCGTCTCGCATGTTAGTCAACGTTCACTTCAATCTGCCGTCACCGTCGATTACCGGCCACGACGTCTAGAATGGCGTCAGCCGAGGGTGGCTTTAAGCGATTCGCGCACCAAAAGCCGGTGCCACGGCACTCCTCCGGCGCGTCAGCAAAGCTTGTGGATAATCTGTGGATGATTTATTCCTGTTGGACCTCGGCAACGGCGGGAAATCAAGCAACGACGCGGCTTCCCGCGGGGTGCATTTGGCTACAATGGTGGCCCAACAAGCAGTTGCCAAACGTTCTGTTGGAAGGCGCGTCATCCTCTTCGACGCGCCTTTTTTTTAGTGTCTTGCACCGCCTGTGGTGGTGTTCATCGGGCCGCCTCGCCGCCCGGTACAGCCGGCCTTCCAGCCATCCCGCGCAGGACCCGACAGCGGTGCTGCCGCGATGCAATCACGTTCGATGAACCACATCCGCAACTTCTCGATCATTGCCCACATCGACCACGGCAAGAGCACGCTGGCCGATCGCATCATCCAGCGCTGCGGCGGCCTTTCCGACCGCGAGATGGAAGCGCAGGTGCTCGACTCGATGGACATCGAGCGCGAGCGCGGCATCACCATCAAGGCGCAGACCGCGGCGCTCACCTACGTGGCGCGCAACGGCGAGACCTACCAGCTCAACCTCATCGACACACCGGGGCACGTGGACTTCTCTTATGAAGTGAGCCGTTCGCTGTCGGCCTGCGAAGGCGCGTTGCTGGTGGTGGACGCTTCACAGGGCGTGGAAGCACAGACGGTCGCCAACTGCTACACCGCGCTGGACCTCGGCGTGGAAGTGGTGCCGGTCCTCAACAAGATGGACCTGCCACAGGCCGACCCCGAGCGCGCCAAGCAGGAGATCGAGGACGTCATCGGCATCGATGCCGACGACGCCATCCCGTGTTCGGCCAAGACCGGCATGGGCCTGGACGACATCATCGAGGCAGTGATCCACCGCATGCCGGCGCCGCGCGGCAACCCGAGCGGGCCGCCGCGCGCGATGATCGTCGACAGCTGGTTCGACACCTACGTGGGCGTGGTGATGCTGGTGCGCGTGGTCGACGGCTCGTTCAGCAAGGGCGAGCGCATCCGCATGATGGCCACCAACACCGTCTACGGCATCGAGTCGATGGGCGTGTTCACGCCCAAGAGCGTGCCGCGCGACGTGCTCAAGGCCGGCGAGGTCGGCTTCGTCATCTGCGGCATCAAGGAGCTGCATGCGGCCAAGGTCGGCGATACGCTGACGCTGGAAAAGAAGCTGCCCAACAACGCCGGTCCGGCCACCGAGCCGCTGCCGGGCTTCAAGGAGATCCAGCCGCAGGTCTTTGCCGGCCTCTACCCCACCGAGGCCAGCGAATACGACCAGTTGCGCGACGCGCTCGACAAGCTCAAGCTCAACGACAGCTCCCTCCGGTTCGAGCCCGAGGTCAGCCAGGCCCTGGGCTTCGGCTTCCGCTGCGGCTTCCTGGGCCTGCTGCACATGGAGATCGTGCAGGAGCGGCTGGAACGCGAGTTCGACCAGGACCTCATCACCACCGCGCCCAGCGTCGTCTACCAGGTGGAGCTCAACGACGGCACCGTGCTCGAGGTCGAGAACCCGAGCAAGATGCCCGACCCGGGGCGCATCAAGGAGATCCGCGAGCCCATCGTCACCGTCCACCTGTACATGCCGCAGGAGTACGTGGGTCCGGTGATGACGCTGGCCAACAGCAAGCGCGGCCAGCAGCTCAACATGGCCTACCACGGCCGCCAGGTGATGCTCAGCTACGAGATCCCGCTGGCCGAGATCGTGCTGGACTTCTTCGACAAGCTCAAGAGCGTGAGCCGCGGCTACGCCAGCATGGACTACGAGTTCAAGGAGTACCGCGCCGCCGACGTGGTGAAGGTCGACATGCTGCTCAACGGCGACCGCATCGACGCGCTGTCGGTCATCGTGCACCGCAGCCAGAGCCAGTACCGCGGCCGCCAGGTGGCGGCCAAGATGCGCGAGATCATCCCGCGCCAGATGTACGACGTGGCGATCCAGGCCGCCATCGGCGCCAACATCATCTCGCGCGAGAACATCAAGGCGCTGCGCAAGAACGTGCTGGCAAAATGCTACGGCGGTGACATCACGCGCAAGAAGAAGCTGCTCGAAAAGCAGAAGGCCGGCAAGAAGCGCATGAAGCAGATCGGCTCCGTCGAGGTGCCGCAAGAGGCCTTCCTGGCCATCCTCCAAGTCGACGACTAGAAACCAAGACCCCATGAGTGCATTGACCGGCGTCCTCTACGGCGCCCTGATCGTCTACCTGGGCGGCTGGTTTCTGGGTTACTGGACGGGCAACTTCTCGCTGTTGCTGTTCGTGCTGACGGTGGTGACGCTGGCCTACTGGCTGGCCGAGCGCTTCCGCTTCGCCCCGGCGCGCCGGCCTCCGCGGCGGCGCTGGAGCAGCAGGACGCGGCGCGTCGCGCCGAACTGGCCCGGCTGGGCATCGACAAGGTCGACGGCGACATCGCCCAAGCCAGGCAGAAACTGCTGATGCAGCCCTGGTGGCTCGACTGGACGGCAGGCCTGTTCCCGGTGATCCTGGTCGTCTTCCTGCTGCGGTCCTTCCTCTTCGAGCCCTTCAAGATTCCTTCCGGTTCGATGGTGCCCACGCTGGTCGTCGGCGACCTCATCCTCGTGAGCAAGTTCCACTACGGTGTGCGCCTGCCGGTGATCAACAAGAAGATCATCGACAACAACCCCGTCAAGCGCGGCGACGTGATGGTCTTCCGCTACCCGGTGGATCCGCGGCTGGACTACATCAAGCGGGTCGTCGGCCTGCCGGGCGACGAGGTGTCCTACCTGAACCAGAAGCTCAGCATCAACGGCCAGCCGGTGCCCACGGTGGCCCAGGGCGAGCACTACGACGACGACAGCCTGAGCTATTCGCCGCTGTTCACCGAGAAGCTGGGCGACGTCGAGCACCAGATCCGCGTCGAACCCCGCCGGTCGGCCTATTACGGCCCCGACCCCAAGCGCTTCCCGATGGCCGAGAATTGCCGTTATGCGCCCGAGGGCGTGACCTGCAAGGTGCCGCCAGGACACTATTTCATGATGGGTGACAACCGCGACAATTCGCAGGATTCACGCTTCTGGGGATTTGTGCCGGATGAAAACATCGTCGGCAAGGCATTCTTCGTGTGGATGAACTTCGGCAACCTGGGGCGCATCGGTTCCTTCCACTGAAGCAGCCGGGCCCCGGCAGGAGCATGCAGCGATGAACTCACTCAGTGAACCCGTGTCCGGTCCGCGCACCCTTCGCACACGGCCGCGCGCGCGGCAGCGTGGAATGACGATGTTCAGCCTGCTGTTCTGGGGCATCCTGGTCGGCTTTGCCGGCTACCTGGTGGTGCGCGTGCTGCCCACCGTCAACGAGTACTTCGACGATCCAGCGCACGGTGGAGAAGATCGCCAAGGAGGGGCCGGCCACCGTGGCCGCGGCACGGCAGGCGTTCGACAAGCAGAAGGACATCGAGTACTCGATCTCCTCGATCTCGGGCAAGGACCTGACCATCACCAAGGAGGACGACAAGGTCGTGATCAGCTTCGCCTACGACAAGGAAATTCCGGTCATGGGTCCCGTGTTCGTTCTCATCAAGTACGAGGGGCGCTCGAAGTAGGCCGCCCACCATGGATACGCCGCCCCTGCAGGCACTGCAGCGACGCATCGGTCACACATTTGCGCGACAGGCGCTGCTGCTGCACGCGCTCACGCACCGCAGCTTCGGCGCCGAGCACAACGAGCGGCTCGAGTTCCTGGGGGACGCCGTGCTCAGCCTGGCCGTGTCGGCCCTGCTCTACGAGCGCTTCTCCGGCAGCGACGAAGGCGACCTCACCCGCGTGCGCGCCCACCTCGTGCGCGAGGACAGCCTGCACCGTGCGGCGCTGGTGCTCGGCCTGCCCGAGGTGCTGCGCATGTCCGAAGGCGAACTGCGCGGCGGCGGTGCGCAACGGCCGTCGATCCTGGCCGACGCCCTGGAGGCGATCATCGGCGCCGTCTTCGTCGACGGCGGCTATGCGTCGCGCGCAGGCGGTGGTGCAGCGACTCTTCGGCGAGGTCATCCAGGCCACCGAGGCCGACAGCTGGACCAAGGACGCCAAGACCGAGCTGCAGGAGTGGCTGCAGGCGCGTCGCCTCGCGGTGCCGACCTATCGCATCGCGGCCACGCGTGGCCAGGCGCATGCGCAGACCTTCGAGGTCGAGTGCGCGGTGCCGTCGCTGAGCCTGACCGAAGCCGGCGAGGGCCGTTCACGCCGCATCGCCGAACAGGAAGCGGCGCGCCGCATGCTCCACCTGCTCAAGGCCAGCGACCGCCCCGGCAGCCCGCTTCAATCATGAGCCCCCGCGCATGACCTTGGCTGACGAACCCGTGTCCGAGCCACCGCAACGCTGCGGCCTGATCGCCATCGTCGGCCGCCCCAACGTCGGCAAGAGCACCTTGCTCAATGCGCTGGTGGGGCAGAAGATCAGCATCACCTCGAAGAAGGCGCAGACCACGCGCCACCGCATCACCGGCGTGCGCACGGTGGGTGCCACGCAGTTCGTCTTCGTCGATACCCCGGGCTTCCAGACCACGCAGACCAAGGCGCTCAACCGCACGCTCAACCGCACCGTGACCGCCGCGCTGGCCGATGTGGACGTGGTGCTGTTCGTGGTCGAGGCCGGCCGCTTCGGCCTGCCGGACGCCAAGGTGCTGGCGCTGCTGCCGCCCGACAAGCCGGCGCTGCTGATCGCCAACAAGCTCGACGCCATGCCGCGCCGCAACGACGTGCTGCCCTGGCTGCGCAGCATGCAGGAGCGGCACGCGTTTGCCGAGTTCGTGCCGATGTCGGCCGAGCGTGCCGCCGATGTCGAACGCCTGTTCGCCATCGTCGAGCCCTACCTGCCCGAGCAACCCTGGTTCTACGAGGAAGACGCGCTCACCGACCGCAGCGACCGCTTCCTGGCCAGCGAGATCGTGCGCGAGAAGCTCTTCCGCCTGACCGGCGACGAACTGCCCTACAGCTGCACGGTGGTGATCGAGAAATTCGAGGAAGAAGGCAACCTGCGCCGCATCGCCGCCAGCATCGTCGTCGAGCGCGACGCGCACAAGGGCATGGTCATCGGCGAGGGCGGCGAGCGGCTCAAGCGCATCGGCAGCGAGGCGCGGCAGGAACTCGAGCGCCTGCTCGGCGCCAAGGTCTTCCTGGAGCTGTGGGTCAAGGTGCGCTCGGGCTGGGCCGACGACGAGAGCCACCTGCGCAGCTATGGCTACGAATGAGCCGGTCACCCGCAGGACGCTGCTGGCCTATGTGCTGCACCACTACGACTGGAGCGAGACGAGCCTGATCGTCGAGCTCTTCACGCGCCAGCAGGGCCGCGTGGTGGTGGCGGCCAAGGGCGCCAAGCGGCCGACCTCGCAGTTGCGGCCGGTGCTGCTGCCGTTCCAGCCGGTGCTGGCGCACCTGGGCAAGATGCCGGCCGACGAACAGGCCGAGGTGCGCACGCTGCGCACGGCCGAGTGGGTGGGCGGCGCGCCGCTTGCTGGCGGCGGCGGCCATGTTCGCGGGCTACTACCTGAACGAACTGCTGCTCAAGCTGCTGGCGCGGCAGGACCCGCACCCGGCGCTGTTCGACGCCTATGCCGACACGCTGGGCGCGCTGGCCACCGCCGGCGACGAGGCGGCGGCACTGCGCGCCTTCGAGCTGCTGCTGCTGCGCGAGACCGGCGTGCTGCCCGAACTGGCGCTGGCCACGCTCACCGCCGAGCCGCTGCAGCCCGCCGCGCGCTACACGCTTGCACGCCGAAGCCGGCGTGCGGCCCGACGCCCACGGGCTGCCCGGCAGCGCCTGGGTGGCGCTGGAGGCGGCCCTGGCGCACGGCAGCGCCGCGGCGCTGCGGCAGGCGGCGGCGCCGCACGCCGCGGCGCTGCGCGCGCCGCTGCGGGCGCTGCTTCACTATCATCTGGGCCACGCAACGCTGCGCACGCGCCAGGTCTGGCAGGGCGTGCAGCGCCTGGCCGACGACCGCACCCCGATGAACCCCCTCGTCAGCCCGGACCAGCCCGAGCGCACCGGCACCGCGCTGTCGGTCAACGTCAACAAGGTCGCGCTGCTGCGCAATACGCGGCACCTCGGCATCCCGAGCGTGGTGCACGCGGCCACGCTGTGCCTGCAAGCGGGTGCCGACGGCATCACCGTGCACCCGCGGCCCGACGAGCGCCACATCCGCGCCCACGACGTGCACGACATCGCCGCGCTGCTGAAGGACTGGCCGCAGGCCGAATACAACATCGAGGGCAACCCCTTCCACAACCTGATGGCCTTCGTGCGCGAGGTGCGCCCGCAGCAGGCGACCTTCGTGCCCGACAGCGAGGGCCAGTTCACCTCGCGACCACGGCTGGGACCTGGCCGCCGACGGCGACCGGCTGCGGCCGCTTGATCGCCGAGTGCCGCGCCCTGGGCGTGCGCGTGAGCCTGTTCATGGACCCGCTGCCCGAGGCCATGGCTCTGGCGCGCGCCGTGGGCGCGCGACCGCGTCGAGCTCTACACCGAGCCCTATGCCGCGGCCCATGGGCAGGCCGGGCGAGGGCGAGGCAGCTGGCGCGCTTCGCCGCCGCCGCGGCCGCGGCGCAGGCGCAGGGCCTGGGCGTGAACGCCGGCCACGACCTCAACCGCGACAACCTGGCCGACTTCCTGCGCGCCGTGCCGGGCGTGCTGGAGGTCTCGATCGGCCACGCGCTGATCGCCGACGCGCTGGAGCTGGGCCTGCCGGAGACGGTGCGCGCCTACCAGCGCTGCATCCGTGCGGCCGCGGCGCCCGGACCGCGGCATGATCTACGGCATCGGCACCGATGTCTGCGACATCCGCCGCATCGAGAGCCACCTACACGCGCCGCGGCGAGCGCTTCGCCGAGCGCGTGCTGGGCGCGGCCGAACTGCACGTCTTCCACGCCCGGCTGTCGCGCGCGCCGGCGCGCGGCGTGCGCTTCCTGGCCACGCGCTTCTCGGCCAAGGAAGCCTTCTCCAAGGCCATCGGCCTGGGCATCCGCAGCCCCATGACCTGGCGCGCCTGCGAGATCCTCAACGAGCCCAGCGGCAAGCCGTTCGTGCGCCTGTCGGGCGTGCTGGCCGAGTGGTTCGACGCGCGCGGCCTCGTGGCCCACGTCACCGTCACCGACGAGACCGACTACGCGGCTTCTTTCGTCGTCGTCGAAACCCGCACCGCCGCAGCGGAATCCACAGCATGAGCCCACACGCCCCCGTGGTGCTCGACATCGCCGGCACCACGCTCACCGCCGCCGACCGCCGGCGCCTGAAGCACCCGCTCACCGGCGGCCTGATCCTGTTCGCGCGCAACTGGGTCGACCGGCGCCAGCTCACCGCAGCTGACCGCCGACGATCAAGGCCGTGCGGCCCGACGTGCTGATCTGCGTCGACCACGAAGGCGGCCGCGTGCAGCGCTTCCGCACCGACGGCTTCACCGCGCTGCCCGCGATGCGCGTGCTGGGCGAGATGTGGATGACGCGACCCGCTCACCGCCACCGACGCCGCCACCGCGCTGGGCCACGTGCTGGCGAGCGAACTGCGCGCCTGCGGCGTGGACCTGAGCTTCACGCCGGTGCTCGACCTCGACCACGGCGGCAGCAGCGTCATCGGCGACCGCGCCTTCCACCGCGATGCGCCGCGTGGCCACGCTGCTGGCCAAGAGCGTGATGCACGGCCTGCTGCGCGCCGGCATGGCCAACTGCGGCAAGCACTTCCCCGGCCACGGCTTCGTCAAGGCCGACAGCCATGTGGCGGTGCCGGTGGACAAGCGCTCGCTGAAGGCGATCCTGGCGGACGACGCGCAGCCCTACGAGTGGCTCAGCACCAGCCTGAACGCGGTGATGCCGGCGCACGTGGTCTACCCCAAGGTCGACCACCGCCCGGCCGGCTTTTCCGAGCGCTGGCTCAAGGAGATCCTGCGCGGCCAGTTCGGCTTCACCGGCGCGATCTTCACCGACGACCTCAGCATGGAAGGCGCGCGCCACCTCGACGGCGCCACGCTCACCTACACCGAGGCGGCCAGCGCTGGCGCTGGAAGCCGGCTGCGACCTGGTGCTGCTGTGCAACCAGTCGGTCGACGGCGGCGCGGCCGTCGACGAACTGCTGGCCGGGCTGAGCCGTGCCGCGGACGAAGGCCACTGGCACCCCGACCCCGACAGCGAGCAGCGCCGCATCGCCATGCTGCCGCAGACGCCGCCGCTGGCCTGGGACGAACTGATGCACGACCCGGTCTACCAGCGCGCGCTCGAACGCCTGCCCTGACGCCCGCGCGGCAGCTGCAAACTGAGAAGGCCCCGCCTGCGGGGCCTTCTCGCAGGGTGCAGATGCGGTGTTCAGCCCGCGCTGGCCTCGAACGGCAGCTTCAGCTGCGACAGGTCCTTGCGCGTCTCCACCAGCACCAGCGGGCCGTCGTCCACCAGCACCTGGCGGCGCGGTTCGCGCGGCTACGCGCACCGGCGGCGGCTCGGCGGCCATCGCCTCCTGCACGGCGCGGATCTTCTCGGCGTCGGACAGCACCCACTCCAGGCCGGCCGAACTGGCCAGCGTGCGCAGTTCGTCGGTGGGCAGCCGGTAAGGCTCGATGCGGATCGGCTCGGCGGCCGGCGGCGGCGCAACGGCTGCGCGGCCGGCCGCACGGCGCCGGCCCGGCGGCCGGCATCTCGGGCGCCGCCATTGCCGCCGTCACGGTCTCGGCCGCCGCGGTGGCGCGGCTCTGCGGCGGGTACCCAGGCTTCCGCTGCAGGCGGCCTCGGCCGGCGCAGCCTCGGCAGCGGCGACGCCTTCGCCTTCCTCGCGCGCACGATCGCGGCCACGGCCACGGCGGCGGCCACGCGGCTCGCGCTCTCCGACCTCGGCGGCGCGTATCTGCCGTGGCCGCCGACTCGGCAGCCGCCGTCTCCGCGGGTGCAGCTTCGGGCGTGCCGATCGATGCCGGGGTCGGCAGCGGCGCCTTCGGCGCCCACGACGGCCTCTTCGCCGCGGCCTTCACCGCGGTCGCGGCCACCACGACGGCGGCGTCGGCGGCTGCCGTCGCGGTCGCCTTCGGCGCCGGGCGCCTCGGCACCCTGGTCGGTGTCGACGAAGGCCTGCGGCGTGGCCGTGGCCTCTTCGGCCTTGGGCGCGCGTTCCTGGCGCGGCCCGCGGCGGGCCTCGCCGCGGCCTTCGCCGCGGCCTTCACCGCGCGGCTCGCCGCGACCTTCGCCCCGCGCTGCGCGCTCTTCGCGCTCGGCGGTCGGCGGGTGCGGCCTCCGCTGCGCCTTCGGCGCGGGCACCGCGGCCATTGCGTCCCTCACGCCCCTCGCGGCCTTCGCGCCCTTCGCGGCCGCCTCGCGCCCGCCGCGTTCACCGCGCCCGCCGCGTTCGCCGCGTTCGCCACGTTCGCCGCGCTCACCCCGTCGACCTTCGCGCTTCTCGGGCGCGGCCGTGGCGACACGGCCGCTGCGGCCGCGGGCGCGGCGACCGGCACGGCAGCCGCCGCGGCCGGCGCCGGCGACCCACCCAGCAACCGCTTCACCCAGCCGAAGAATCCGCTGCCGGCCGGGGCCGGTGCGGGTGCCGGCACAGGTGCCGGTGCCACCGGGGCCGCGGCCACCGGGGCGGCCGCGCGCACCGGCGGGGGCGGCGGTGCCGGCGGCGCCGGCTGGTCGGGCAGCACGCCCTTGATGATCGGCTCCTGCTTCGCACGGCCCTTCTCCGACGCGTCGCGGCGGCGCGTGATGCCGACCTCGTCGTCCGGCTCCTCGATCATCGTGTAGCTGGCCTGCAGGCCCTCCAGCCGCGGGTCGTCGTGGCGCAGGCGCTCGAGCTTGTAGTTGGGCGTCTCCAGGTGCTTGTTGGGCACCAGGATCACGGTCACGCGCTGCTTGAGCTCGATCTTGGTGATCTCGGTGCGCTTCTCGTTGAGCAGGAAGCGACGTCACCTCGACCGGCACCTGCACGTGCACGGCGGCGGTGTTCTCCTTCATCGACTCTTCCTGCACCATGCGCAGGATCTGCAGCGCCGACGACTCCGGTGTCGCGGATGTGGCCGGTGCCGTTGCAGCGCGGGCAGGTGATGTGGTTGCCTTCGCTGAGCGCCGGGCGCAGGCGCTGGCGGCTCAGTTCCAGCAGGCCGAACTTGCTGATCGCTGCTGAACTGCACGCGAGCGCGGTCGGTGCGCAGCGCGTCGCGCAGCCGCGTTTCCACCTCGCGGCGGTTCTTGCTCTCTTCCATGTCGATGAAGTCGACGACGATGAGCCCGCCCAGGTCGCGCAGCCGCATCTGCCGCGCGATCTCGTCGGCGGCTTCCAGGTTGGTGCGGGTGGCGGTCTCCTCGATGTCGCTGCCGCGCGTGGAGCGCGCCGAGTTCACGTCCACCGACACCAGCGCCTCGGTGTGGTCGATGACGATGGCGCCGCCGCTGGGCAGGTTGACCGTGCGGCTGAAGGCCGTCTCGATCTGGTGTTCGATCTGGAAGCGGCTGAACAGCGGCGCGTCGTCGCGGTAGCGCTTCACCCGCGAGGCCGTTTCCGGCATCACGTGGTTCATGAACTGCTGCGCCTGCTCGAAGATGTCGTCGGTGTCGATCAGGATCTCGCCGATGTCCGACGGTGAAATAGTCGCGGATGGCGCGGATCACCAGGCTGCGACTCCTGGTAGATCAGGAAGGCGCCCTTGCCGGCCTTGGAGGCGCCGTCGATGGCGTCCCACAGCTTGAGCATGTAGTTCAGGTCCCACTGCAGCTCGGCGGCGCTGCGGCCGATGCCGGCGGTGCGGGCGATCAGGCTCATGCCCTTGGGGTAGTCGAGCTGGTCGAGGTTCTCCTTCAGCTCTTCGCGGTCTTCGCCCTCGATGCGGCGCGACACGCCACCGCCGCGCGGGTTGTTGGGCATCAGCACCAGGTAGCGCCCGGCCAGGCTGACGAAGGTGGTGAGCGCGGCGCCCTTGTTGCCGCGCTCTTCCTTTTCCACCTGCACGAGCAGGTTGTCGCCTTCCTTCACGGCGTCCTGGATGCGCGCGCTGCGCGCGTCCACGCCTTCGCGGAAGTAGTTCTTCGAGATCTCCTTGAACGGCAGGAAGCCGTGGCGGTCTTCGCCGTAGTCGACGAAGCAGGCCTCCAGCGAAGGCTCCACCCGCGTGATGACGGCCTTGTAGATGTTGCCCTTGCGCTGCTCGCGCCCTTCGATCTCGGTTTCGAAGTCGAGCAGCTTCTGCCCGTCGACGATGGCCAGGCGCCGCTCTTCGGGCTGCGTGGCGTTGATCAGCATGCGTTTCATGTGCACTCCGGTGCCGGGCGCCCTGGATACGGGCGCCCGTTGTCTCACAACACGATGCACGAGAAGCGCGGCAGAACCGTGGTCGCGAAATGCCCTGGACTGCGTTGGACCGCGCTCGAGGCGGCGGTCAGCGGCGCAGCGTTGGCGCGTGCGCGTCGGACGCGTGGGCCGCGGATGCCGGCGCCTGCCCGCACCGCCGCGGATCACGCGGCAGTGTTCCCACGGCGGCGGCTGCGGCACTGTGCCGGGGCCGGGTGTGGGGGGTATGGGGAGACGGGGACGACATGGGCTGCCACTGCGTGCCGGGCGCAGGCACGAGGCTGGGCGGGCCCGCGTCTCGTACCTTGAATTTTCGGGGCCTCGGGTGAACGAGGCGGGGTTCTGTTGCGACTCTCTGCCACCTGCGCTGGCGCCCTGCCGGATCACTTGGGGACCCCGGCCCGGGCGCAGCGCACAGGCGTTGCATCACCTTCCTTGCGCGCCCGAAGCCGGCTTGGCTCGTGCGCGAAGCCCACGATAGCGCCGTTGATGCCCGAGTAAACTCCGATAAATCAAGCACTTACAGCACAAACGTGGAACTGCGGATTATAGGGGACAAAGCCGGGCCCACCCGCGATACGCGGTGCGCACGCTGACCATCGACGCCGAATCGGCCGGCCAGCGGCTGGACAACGTGCTGCTGCGCGTGCTCAAGGGCGTGCCCAAGACGCATGTCTATCGCGTCATCCGTTCGGGCGAGGTGCGTGTCAACAGCGGTCGCGCGCAGGCCGACACCCGCGTCGCCGCCGGCGACCTGATCCGCGTGCCGCCGATGCGCGTGGCCGAACCGCGCGCGGACGCGGTGCCGCAGGCGCCGCCTCGTGAATTCCCGGTGCTGTTCGAGGACGACCACCTGCTGGCCATCGCCAAGCCGGCGGGCGTTGCGGTGCACGGGGGCAGCGGCGTCAGCTCGGGTGTCATCGAGCAGCTGCGCCGCGCGCGGCCGCAGGCGCGCTACCTGGAACTCGTGCACCGGCTCGACAAGGAGACCTCGGGCGTGCTGCTGCTGGCCAAGAAGCGCAGTGCGCTCACCGCCTTGCAGGACCAGTTCCGCGCCCGCGACACGGGCAAGGTCTACGCCGCGCTGGTGTTCGGCGCCTGGCCGAAGAACCTGAAGGTGCTCGACCTGGCCCTGCACAAGACGCTGGACGCCGCCGGCGAGCGCCACGTGCGCGTGGTCGTCGCCGGCACATGCCGACGGCCGGCGCTCGATCACGCTGGTGCAGGTGGTGCGGTCCTTCGCCGACTGCACGCTGCTGGACGTGACGCTGAAGACCGGCCGCACGCACCAGATCCGCGTCCACCTGGCGCACAGCGGCCACCCCATCGTGGGCGACCCCAAGTACGGCGACTTCGCCCGCAACAAGGCCTTCGCCCGCGAACACCGCTTCACGCGCATGTTCCTGCACGCGCGGCAACTCGCCTTCGACCACCCGGGCAGCGGCGAGCGCTTGACCCTCAGCGCGCCGTTGCCGCCCGAGTGCGCGACACTCCTCGCCCCATGAATCTCCGCCGCTTCGACCTCATCGTCTTCGACTGGGACGGCACGCTGTTCGACAGCACCTCGCTCATCGTGCAGTGCATCCAGTCCGCCTGCCGCGACCTCGGCCTGGACGTGCCCAGCGACGCCGACGCCGCCTACGTCATCGGCCTCGGCCTGCACGACGCACTCCGGCACGCCGTCCCCGGCCTGCCGCCCGAGCGCTATCCCGACCTGGGCCGGCGCTACCGCCACCACTACCTGGCGCGCCAGCACGAACTGGTGCTGTTCCCGGGCACGCTGGAGATGCTGCAGGCGCTGAAGGAGCGCAACCACTGGCTGGCCGTGGCCACGGGCAAGAGCCGGCGCGGCCTGGACGAGGCGTTGTCGCATTCGCAGCTGGCCGGCATGTTCGACGCCACGCGCACCGCCGACGAAACCGCCGGCAAGCCCCACCCGCTGATGCTGCAGCAGTTGATGGCCGAGATGGGCGCCGCGCCGGCGCGCACGCTGATGATCGGCGACACCACGCACGACCTGCAACTGGCCGTCAACGCCGGTGCGGAACGCGTGGCCGTGAGCTACGGCGCGCACGACACGCAGGCGCTGCACGACCACGGGCCGCTGTTCGTGGCGCACTCCACGCGCGAGTTGCACGACTGGCTGCTGGGGCACGCGTGAACACGATGCACACCGGGGCCGCCGGTGGCGGCGAGCCGCTGTGCGCTGCCGTCGACATCGCCGAACGCGGCCGCGCCTGGGTCTGGGACGTGCTGGAACACGGCCGCCCGGTGCGCGCCTTCGCGCTGCGCTTCGACGGCCGGCCTGCGCGCCTACCTGAACCGCTGCGTCCATGTGCCTGCCGAGATGGACTGGCAGCCCGGCGAGTTTCTCGACGCCGACCAGCGCTGGATCGTGTGCTCCATCCACGGCGCGACCTACGAGCCGGCCGACGGCCGCTGCGTCGGCGGCCCCTGCGGCCGTGCCCGCCTGACACCGGTGCCCGTGCAGGAGCATGACGGGCAGGTGTATTGGTATCCTTCCCGGCGACATCCGGCCCGTGCCCTTCGACACTCCGGCCAGCGAAAGCCCGCCATGAGCAGCTCCCCCGACGATTCCACCCGCCGCCGACCCGCCGCCGCCCGATGCCGCGCCCCAGCGCGCGGGGCTCGAGCTGGCCGCTCGAGACGCTGGATCGCGATGCAACTGCTGGAGCCAGCAGCGCAGCGAACGCCGCTGGCGCGTCTTCTTCCGCCTGGCCTGGCTGGGACTGGCGCTGGCCGTGGCCTGGGCCCTGTTTGCCGACCGCTTCGGTCCGACCGCGCCGAGCACACCGCACACGGCGCTGGTGGAAGTGCGCGGCGAGATCGGCGCCGACAGCGAAGCCAGCGCCGAGGCGCTGGTCTCGGCGCTGAGGAGCGCCTTCGAGGACCAGGGCGCGCAGGCCGTGGTGCTGCGCATCAACTCGCCCGGCGGCAGCCCGGTGCAGAGCGGCATCGTCAACGACGAGATCCGGCGCCTGAAGGCCCTGCACAACAAGAAGGTCTACGCCGTGGTCGAGGAGGTCTGCGCCTCCGGGGCCTACTACATCGCCGTGGCCGCCGACGAGATCTACGTCGACAAGGCCAGCATCGTGGGCAGCATCGGCGTGCTGATGGACGGCTTCGGCTTCACCGGGTTGATGGACAAGCTCGGCATCGAACGCCGGCTGCTCACCGCGGGCGAGAACAAGGGCATGCTCGACCCCTTCAGCCCCGCAGAGCGAGAAGCAGACGGCCTACGCCAAGGCCATGATCGACCAGATCCACCAGCAGTTCATCCAGGTCGTCAAGGCCGGGCGCGGCAGCCGGCTGAAGGAGACGCCCGAGACCTTCTCGGGCCTGTTCTGGAACGGCGAGGAAGCCATCAAGCTGGGCCTGGCCGACCACCTGGGCGGCCTGGACTACGTGGCGCGCGAGGTCATCAAGGCCGAGGAGATCATCGACTACACGCCGCACGAGAACGTCGCCGAGCGCCTGGCCAAGCGCTTCGGCGCCGCCGTCGGCGCCGGCGCCGTGAAGGCGTTGCGCGAACTGGCGCCGCATGCGCTGAGCAGGTCCGCATGCCGATGAACGACCGGCTGGCGGTGCTGCCGCAGTACCTGCTGCCCAAGCAGGCGCTGACGGCGTTCGCCGGTGTCGTGGCGCAGTGGCGCGGCGGTGCCGCGACGACGGCGATCATCCGCTGGTTCGTGGGCCGCTACGGCGTGAACATGGCCGAGGCGGCGGACTCGAACCTGGAGCGCTACCCGACCTTCAACGAGTTCTTCACCCGTGCGCTGGTGCCCGGTGCGCGGCCGCTGGCGCCGGCAGCGCTGGTGTGCCCGGTGGACGGCGCGATCAGCCAGTTCGGCGCCATCGCCGGCGGGCGCATCTTCCAGGCCAAGGGTCACGACTACAGCGCCACGGCGCTGGTCGGTGGCGACGCGGCGCTGGCCGCGCGGTTCGACGGCGGCCACTTCGCCACGCTGTACCTGAGCCCGAAGGACTACCACCGCATCCACATGCCCTGCGCCGGGCGGCTGCTGCGCATGATCCACGTGCCGGGCGCGCTGTTCTCGGTCAACCCGACCACGGCGCGCGGCGTGCCGGGGCTGTTCGCGCGCAACGAGCGCGTCGTGTGCGTGTTCGAGGCCGGCGACGGCGCGCCCTTCGTGATGGTGCTGGTGGGCGCCACCATCGTCGGCAGCATGGCCACGGTGTGGCACGGCGTCGTCAACCCGCCGCGGCCGGGGTCGCTGCGCGAGTGGGACTATGCCGGTCGCGACATCGTGCTTGCAGCAGGGCGCCGAGATGGGGCGCTTCCTGCTGGGCTCCACCGTGGTGCTGCTGTTCCCGCGCGGGCCCGGCGCGCCGCTGCGCTTCAACCCGGCGTGGGCGCCGGGCGGCGCCGTGCGCATGGGGCAGGCCATGGCCGACCGCGCGTGACGAACGCACCCCATCCGGCGCTGGCCCAGGTGCTGCTGTGGGTGGTGCCGGCGATGTGGTCGTCGAACTACCTCATCGCGCGCCTGGCGCACGGCGTGATCCTGCCGCACCAGCTGGCCTTCGGCCGCTGGGCCCTGGCGCTGCTGCTGATGCTGCCCTTCGTCTGGCGCGGCCTGTCCACGCGGCGGCGATGTGTGGCGGCGCGAATGGCCGCAGTGGCTGGTGCTGGGCGCCTTCGGCATGTGGATCTGCGGCGCCTGGGTCTACCTCGGCGGGCAGACCACGAGCGCGACGAACATCGCGCTCATCTACGCCGCCACGCCGGTGGCCATCGCCGTGGCGGGCGTGAAGCTGCTGCACGAGCGCATGTCGCTGGCGCAGCGCGGGGCGGTCGCGGCCGCGCTGGCGGGCGTGCTGTTCGTCATCGCCAAGGGCGACCCGGCCAACCTGCTGGCGGTGCGCTTCGTGCGCGGCGACGCCTGGATCGTGGCCGCCGCCGTGTCGTGGACGGCCTATTCGGTGCTGCTCAAGCGCTGGCCTTCGGCGCTGGGCCCGGCCGAACGGCTGGTGGCCATCATCGCCGGCGGGCTGGTGGTGCTGCTGCCGTTCACGGTGTGGGAGGTGCTGACCGCAGCCGGCGCCGCCACTGGGCCAGCGTGCGCTGGTGCTGGTGGGCTGGCCGCCGTGGTGCCCGGCGTGCTGAGTTACGCCGCCTACTCCTTCCTGCAGCGCGAACTCGGTGCCTCGCGCACGGCGCTGCTGCTCTACCTGGCGCCGGTGTACGGCGCGCTGGGGGCCTGGTGGTGCTGGGCGAGTTGCCCGGCTGGTACCACGCCGCCGGTGCGGCGCTGATCCTGCCGAGCATCTGGCTGGCGACGCGCCGGTAGCGCCGTGGCGCCGGGCGGCAGCGGGCCATGGCCGCGCCCGCCACCCTCGGCGACGAAAAGGACAGCAGAACGCCGCTTGATCGCGGCGATGGCGCCAGCGCCCGACCGCAAGAATCGGCGCATGCGGGCTGCTGCCAGCGTCTTGGGCACGCAGCCCCTCAGGCCGACCCACACCGAGCATCATGAGCCAAGTCCTATCCCAAGACGAAGTCGACGCGCTGCTGCAGGGCATCACCGGCGAGAACCTGGAGACGGAGGACGAGCAGGATCCGCCCGGGGGTGCCCGCGAATTCAAGCTGGCCCACCAGGAACGCATCGTCCGCGGGCGCATGCCGGCGCTGGAGATCGTCATGGAGCGGTTTGCGCGCAACGTCCGTGTCGGCCTGCTCGGCTTCCTGCAGAAGAACATCGAGGTCTCGCTCGGCGCCATCGAGGTCAAGAAGTACAGCGCGTTCCTGCGCGAGCTCGTCGTGCCGACCAACTTCAACATCGTCGGCGTGCGGCCGCTGCGCGGCTCGGGCCTGGTGGTGTGCGAGCCGCCGCTGGTGTTCGCCGTCATCGACGCGCTCTTCGGCGGCTCCGGCAAGTACCCGGTGCGCATCGAAGGGCGTGACTTCTCGCCCACCGAGCAGCGCATCATCACGCGCCTGGTCGAGGTGGTGACGACCGAGTACGCCAAGGCCTGGGCCGGCATCTATCCGCTGGAGCTCGTGTACCAGCGCTCCGAGATGCAGCCGCAGTTCGCCAATATCGCCACGCCCGGCGAGACGGTCGTGGCCTGCAGCGTCACGCTGGAGATCGGCGAGGCCACGGGAACCATCCACATCTGCATTCCGTACGCGACGCTGGAGCCGATCCGCGACGTGCTCTACGGCGCCGTGCAGGGCGACGCCAGCGAGCCCGACCAGCGCTGGGTCGAGCTGATGAAGGCACAGCTCCAGTCGGCCGAGGTCGAACTCGTGGCGGAACTCGCGCACGCGCCGGCCACGGTCGAGCAACTGATGTCTTCCAGCCCGGCGACTTCATCGAACTCGACCTGTCCAAGTGCATCGAGGCCAAGGTCGCCGGCGTGCCGCTGCTCGAGTGCCACTACGGCACCTCCAACGGCAAGTACGCGCTCAAGGTCGAGCGCCTGCTCACCGGCGGCGGCACCGGCTGGATGAACGACGCTCTGGTCGGTTGACCGCTCTGCCGGGTCAGAGCGGCGGAATGCGCAACATCTGCCCCGGATAGATCTTGTCCGGGTGCGTGAGCATGGGCTTGTTGGCCTCGAAGATCACCGGGTACTTGTTGGCGTCGCCGTAGAACTTCTTGGCGATCTTGGATAGGTTGTCGCCGGAGACCACGGTGTGCCACTGCGCCTCGGGTTGCGGCACTTTGACCACCAGCCGGTCGTTGACGGCAGCCACGCCAGCCACGTTGCCGCAGCACAGCAGCACCTTCTCCTTGGTGGCTTGGTCGGCCACCGTGCCGGCGACGGTGACGGTGGCGCTGGGCGCGTCGAAGCCGACGTCCAGGCCGTCGACCTTCAGGCCCTGGGCGTTGACATAGCCGGCAATCGCGTCACCGGCGGCCTTGCTCAGCGCCGCCACCTTCTCGGGCGTCGGTGCGGCCGCGGCTGCTTCCTGCGCCGCCTTGGCTTCACCACGACCGAACAGCTTCTCGCCCGCTTCCTTCATGAATGACATCAAGCCCATGTCCCTCTCCGGTTGAAGTACTGAAAACATTGCAAGCATCCCTGATGGCGCGGTCGGTGGCATTGCGCAGGCTCAAGAGCGGATCTTGCCAGCGCGGTGGCCCTCACCCGGCGAGCAGGCCCCGGGCCTCGATGAAGCGCACGACCTCGTCCAGGCCGTCGCGCGTGCGCAGGTTGGTCATCACCCAGGGCCGGTTGGGCCGCATGCGCTGCGTATCGGCCGCCATCACGTCCAGGCTGGCACCCACGTGGGGTGCCAGGTCGGTCTTGTTGATGACGAAGAGGTCGCTCTTGGTGATGCCGGGCCCGCCCTTGCGCGGGATCTTCTCGCCGGCGGCGACGTCGATGACGTAGATCGTGAGGTCGCTCAGTTCGGGGCTGAAGGTGGCCGCCAGGTTGTCGCCGCCGGACTCGATGAAGACGATGTCGGCGTCCGGGAACCGCTCCAGCATGCGGTCCACCGCTTCGAGGTTGATCGAGGCGTCCTCGCGGATGGCCGTGTGCGGGCAGCCGCCGGTCTCCACGCCCATGATGCGTTCGGGCGCCAGCGCGCCGGCCACCGTGAGCAGGCGCTGGTCTTCCTTGGTGTAGATGTCGTTGGTGATGACCACGAGGTCCCAGCGTTCGCGCATGGTCTTGCAGAGCATCTCCACCAGGGTCGTCTTGCCCGAGCCCACCGGGCCGCCCACGCCCACGCGCAAGGGGGGCAGCTTCTTCGTGCGGCCGGGGATGCGGTGCAGCGGTGACGTCATGATCTGAACAGCCTCGAGTACTGGGTTTCGTGTTGCGCCGAGAGGATGGCCAGGCCGGGGGCAAAGGCCACGCGTGCTTCGTCGGGCAGCACCGCGGCGGCGTCCACCGCGTCGGGGATCGCCGCCGCCAGCCGTGCAAGCATGCGCTGTGCCGCCGACTGCCCCAGCGGCACCGCCTTCATGGCGGCCTGCGCCATGTTCTCGGCCCAGCCCCAGGCAAACGCCAGCAACGCATCCCGCGGCGCGGCGCCGGCCAGCACGGTGGCCAGGGCAAAGGCCACCGGCCACTGGGGCGCCGGCGCCAGCGCCGCCAACACCGGCAGCCGCGGGTCGTCACGCTGCTCGCCGTTGCGCAGCCACTCCAGCAGCGAGCGGCCGGTCTGCATCGCCTGCTGGCGCAACTCGGCGGTTTCGCGGGTCTGGTCGGCCCAGGCGTTGAGCGCGGCGATCCGCGCCGTGTCATCGGCCTGCCAGGCGTCGATGGCCTGCGCCACCAGGGCCAGGTCACAGCGCACCAGGCTGAGCTGCAGCTGGTCCAGCAGCCAGTCGCCGGCTTGCGCTTCGTCGGCGACGAGACCGGCCTCGACGGCCGCTTCGAGCCCTTCCGAATAGCTGAATCCGCCCACCGGCAGGGCCGGCGAGGCCAGCCACATCAGGCGCAGCAGGGGCGCCGCACCGGCGCTCATTCAGTGGTCGTGGTCGTGGCCATGCCCGCAGCCCGGGCCGTGCACGTGGGCCGAGGCCACCGCCACGGGCAGCGGCTTGCCGCGCGGCGGAGCACCGGCGGAAGGGTGCGCGTGCGCATGGCCATGCGGGGGCTCGTGCGTGCCTTCATGGGTGTGCGCCCCACCCTGGGCGGCGTAGGCACCGCCTTCGGGCTCGAACGGTGCCAGCTCTTCGCTGACGATGAGGTGCAGGCGTTGCAGCATCTCGCCCAGCACGTGGTCGGGTTCGAACTTCAGGTGGTCGGGCTTCAGTTCCACGGCCACGTGGCGGTTGCCCAGGTGGTAGGCCGCCCGCAACAGGTCGCTCGGGGTGCCGTGGTCCGGGCAGTGGCGCACCACCAGCACGGGCTGCGGGGCCGCCTGCACCCGCACCAGCGAGCCGTCCTCGGCCACCAGCACGTCGCCGCCGCGCACCACCGTGCCGCGGGGCAGGAAGACGCCCAGCCTGCGGCCCGCGGAATCGGTGGCCTCGAAGCGGCTCTTCTGGCGCACGTCCCAGTCCAGGTCCACGGTGGCGGCACGCTTGAGCAGGGCGCCCGCCAGGCCGCGCCCCTGCGCCACGAGCTTGTTGCGCTGAGCATCGGGCGGCTCCTAGAACAGGAAGTAGCGCTGCGCCATCGGCAGCAGCGTGGCCGGGTCGCAGGTGAGCAACTGGCCGTCGGCGCGCACCTGGTAGGTCTGGGCGTCGATCTCCATCACCGGCAGATAGGCGTTGTGCACCATGTCCTTCTTCTTCACCGTGCGGCAGCCGTGCACGGCCGACAGGCGCTTGCGCAGGCCGAGCTCGTCGCCGATGTCGCCGCGCAGCGCGGCCTGGCTGACGAAGGTCAGGCTCGTGGCCGGCAGCAGGCGGCCGTGGCTGCCGAACATGGGCCGGTAGTGCACCGGCTGCGGCGTCGGGATGCTGGCGTTGGGGTCGCCCATGGCCGCCGCGGCGATGAAGCCACCCTTGAGGATGAGGCTGGGCTTGACGCCGAAGAAGGCCGGCCGCCAGAGCACCAGGTCGGCCCACTTGCCGACCTCGACGCTGCCCACCTCGTGCGAGATGCCATGGGCGATGGCCGGGTTGATGGTGTACTTGGCGATGTAGCGCTTGACGCGGAAATTGTCGTTGTCGCGCCGTGTCGCCGGCGAGGCGCGCCGCGCTGGTCCTTCATCTTGTGCGCCGTCTGCCAGGTGCGGATGACGACCTCGCCGACGCGGCCCATGGCCTGGCTGTCGACTGGCCATGATGCTGATCGCGCCCAGGTCGTGCAGGACGTCCTCGGCGGCGATGGTCTCGCGCCGGATGCGGCTCTCGGCAAAGGCCAGGTCCTCGGCGATGGACGCATCGAGGTGGTGGCACACCATCAGCATGTCCAGGTGCTCGTCGAGCGTGTTGACGGTGTAGGGCCGCGTCGGGTTGGTGCTGAGCGGCAGCACGTTGGCCTCGCCCACCACCTTCATGATGTCCGGCGCGTGGCCGCCGCCGGCGCCTTCGGTGTGGAAGGTGTGGATGGTGCGGCCCTTGAAGGCCCTGATGGTGTCCTCGACGAAGCCGCTCTCGTTGAGCGTGTCGGTGTGGATGGCCACCTGCGTGTCGGTGACCTCGGCCATCGTCAGGCAGCTGTCGATGGCCGCCGGCGTGGTGCCCCAGTCCTCGTGCAGCTTCAGGCCGATGGCGCCGGCGGCGATCTGCTGGCTCAGCGCATCGGCGCGCGTGGCGTTGCCCTTGCCCAGGAAGCCCAGGTTCATCGGGAAGGCCTCGGCCGCCTGCAGCATGCGGTGGATGTTCTCGGGCCCCGGCGTGCAGGTGGTGGCGTAGGTGCCGGTGGCCGGGCCGGTGCCGCCGCCGAGCATGGTGGTGACGCCCGAGTGCAGCGCCTCGTCGATCTGCTGCGGGCAGATGAAGTGGATGTGGCTGTCGACGCCGCCGGCGGTGACGATCAGGCCTTCGCCGGCAATGATCTCGGTGCCGGGGCCGATGACGATGTCGACGCCGGGCTGGGTGTCGGGGTTGCCGGCCTTGCCGATGGCCGCGATGCGGCAGCCCTTGAGCGCCGATGTCGGCCTTGACGATGCCCCAGTGGTCGACGATGAGCGCGTTGGTGATGACGCAGTCGCAGGCCTCGTGGTGGCCGGGGCCGTTGACGACCTGGCTCTGGCCCATGCCGTCGCGGATGGTCTTGCCGCCGCCGAACTTGACTTCCTCGCCGTAGCCGCCGGCGCGCAGCGTGTGGTCGTCCTCGACCTCGATGACCAGGCCGGTGTCGGCCAGGCGCAGGCGGTCGCCCACGGTGGGGCCGTACATCTCGGCATAGGCGCGTCTGCCCGGTCGCCATCACGCCTCCCGCGGGCCGTCCAAGGAGGCGACGGCCCCTCGCAGCGCCGCCGCGCAGGGCAAGCTTGGGGGTTCATCGAGTCCTCCGTTGACGAGGCCGCGGAAGCCCCAGACCTGCCGCAGTCCGGCGTAGGGCACCAGCTCCACGGTGCGCTGCTGCCCGGGCTCGAAGCGCACCGCCGTGCCGCTGGGGATGTTCAGCCGCATGCCCCGGGCGGCCTGGCGGTCGAACGCCAGGGCCGCGTTGGTCTCGGCAAAGTGGTAGTGGGAGCCGACCTGGATCGGCCGGTCGCCGGTGTTGGAAACCGCCATCGTGAGCGTGGCGCGGCCCGGGTTGAGCGCGTGCGCGGGGCCGTCGGTGAAGAGTTCGCCGGGGATCATGCGGTGGGGCTCCGGTGCGTCGTTGGAGGGGGCCGGTTCGGGCGATCGGCTGGTGCACCGTGACCAGCTTGGTGCCGTCGGGAAACGTCGCCTCGACCTGGATGTCGTGGATCATCTCCGGCACGCCTTCCATCACGTCGGCGCGCTTGAGCACGGTCTTGCCCTCGCTCATCAATTGCGCCACGGTCTTGCCGTCGCGGGCGCCTTCCATGATGGCGGCGCTGATCAACGCCACCGCCTCCGGGTGGTTGAGCTGCAGGCCGCGCGCCTTGCGGCGTTCGGCCAGCAGGGCTGCGGTGAAGATCAGCAGCTTGTCCTTCTCGCGCGGGGTCAGGTCCATGGCGGCGGCGATCGTTGCGGGGGGATGGGATCGTAATCGCTGGAAGCTCAGCGCGTCAGGCGGCTGCGGGCTTCGTGCAGGGTATGCAGGGTGATCTTGCGAACCTCGGTCTTGCTCTGTTCGATGTGGCTCTTCAGCAGCAACTGCGCCTGGTCGGCCTTGCGCTGGATGACGGCACGCAGGATCTTGGCGTGTTCCTGGTAGGTGGCCTCGACGCGGTCGGCACGCGTGAAGTCCAGCCGCCGCACGATGCGGATGCGGTCGGTCACCTGCTGGTGCACATGCGCGATCTCCGCATTGCCGGCGGCGCTGACCAGCGTGGCATGGAAGCGTTCGTCCAACTCTCCCACGGCGCGCGGGTCGGCCAGGCGCTCCTCGGCCGGCACCAGCCACGCGGCCTTCAGCGTTTCCAGCCCGGGCGGGTCTTCGCGCCTGGACACGAGTCGGGCGACACTGGCCGACTCGAGTACCACGCGCAGGTCGTAGAGCTGGTCCAGCCGGCCGAAGTCGATGGGCTTGACGAACCAGCCCGTCTTGGACTCGACATCCAGGAAGCCCTCGTTGCGCAGCCGGAACAGCGCCTCGCGCACCGGCGTGCGGCTGACGCCCAGGCGATGACCGATCTCGGCTTCGGAGAAGCGGTCGCCCGCGACCCACAGGAAGTCGTGCAGTTCGGTCTTCAGCGTCGCGTAGACGTGCTCGGCCAGGTTGGCGCGCGGCCCGGCGATCGTTGGTGGTGGATCCATGCGGCGATCATGCTCGCCTTCGACGTGCCTGCCCGTGCGCTCGATCATGGGTCGCCAGGCACGGCCGCCGAACCGGCCAGCGCAGCCTGCACTGCCGCGAGGGGCGCCGCCCAGCCGACGATGCCGCCTTGGGCCACGACCATCTCGACCACCGCATCGTGGAAGTGCTGGAAATAGCTCGCCGCGCAGTCCTGCACCAGCAGGCACTCGTAGCCGCGGTCATTGGCCTCGCGCATGGTGCTCTGCACGCAGACCTCGGTCGTGACGCCGCCGATCAGCAGATGCGTGATGCCCTGGGCATGCAGGATGGCGTCCAGTGCGGTGGCGTGGAAGGCGCCCTTGCCGGGCTTGCGCAGCACGGTGTCGCCGGGTTCCGGCAACAGTTCGGGCACGAAGCCTGCGCCCGGTTCCCCGGCCACCAGCACGCGGCCCAGCGGGCCCCTGTCGCCGATGCCGCAGGTCAACCCGCCGCGGGCTCTCTTCGATGGCGGGCAGTCGGCCAGCAGCGGGTCGTGCGCTTCCTGGGTGTGGATGACGCGCATCCCGTGCCTGCGAGCCAGCGCCAGCAGTTGCCGGCAGGCGGGCACGATCTTGCGCAGCGGCGTGACGTCGTTGCCCAGCAGCGCGCCGAAGCCGCCAGGCTCGAGGAAGTCGCGCTGCATGTCGATCAGCAGCACGGCGGTGTGCGCCGGGTCGAAGGTGTAGGCGTAGGGGCGCGCTGCGACTGACTTCATGCCGCCTCCCTGCGTTCACCCGCCATCGCCAGGCCAATCGCGCCGATATCGGCGCTCCCTGACGCGCACTCCAGCGCAAGCTGCCCATGCGAGAGCACCACGATGCGCGAAGCCAATGCCAGCAGTTCGTCGAGGTCTTCGCTGACCAGCAGCACCGCTGCGCCGCCATCGCGTGCGGCGCGCAGGCGGGCGTGGATCTCTGCGGTGGCCTGGAAGTCGAGGCCGAAGCAGGGGTTGGCGACGATCAGCAGGCGCGGGCTCTCCGCCAGTTCGCGCGCCAGCACCGCGCGTTGCACGTTGCCGCCGGAGAGGGTCTCGATCGGCGCACCGGGCCCGGCGTCTTGACCTTGAAGGCCTCGATGCCGGCCAGCGCCTGCGCCTTGAGGGCCGCGCCCGACAGGAACCAGCCGCGCCTGAGCGGCGGGCGGTCGAAGTTGCGCAGGGCCAGGTTCTCGCCGACGCTGAGCTTGCCGACGCAGGCGTTGTGCAGCGGCTCCTCGGGCAGGCTGCGCACCTGCAGGCGGCCATCGAACGGCGGTTCGGCACGTAGGGCCGGCCGTCGACGAAGATGCGGCCGCCGCCGATGGGCAGCACGCCGGTGAGAGCGGCCACCAGTTCACGCTGGCCGTTGCCGGAGATGCCGGCCACGCCGACGATCTCGCCCGGCTGCACGTCCAGGCTCAGGCCGTGCACGGCGGAGCGACCTTCGGTGCCGGCGACGCTGAGTCGATCGATGCGCAGCCGCGGCGTGCCCGGCGTGGCGGCATGCACGGGCACCACCGGCGCTGCGGCCGAGCCTGACGACGCTGGCGGCGCCGGCTCGGCCGCGTCCACGCCCATCATCCAGCCCGCGAGTTCGTCACGCGTCGTCTCGGCCACCTTCGCGCCACCGGTTCGCCGCCCGCGGCGCAGCACCGTGACCTCGTCGCAGAAGCCGAAGACCTCGCGGAACTTGTGCGTGATGATGAGCACGGTGAAGCTGACCGTCGCGGCACATCGCCTTCATCTGGCCCAGCACTTCGTCGGCCTCCTGCGGCGTGAGCACGGAGGTCGGTTCGTCCAGGATCAGGAAGCGGCGCCGCGTGTAAAGCGCCTTCAGGATCTCGAGCTTCTGCTTCTCGCCCGCCGCCAGTTCGGCCACCCGGGCATCCAGATTCAGCGGAAAGGGCGCTGTCCTCATGAACGCCGCCAGGTGTGCGCGTTCGGCCTTCCAGTCGATCACGGCCTTCAGGTCGCGACCAGCCAGCGCCAGGTTCTCGGCCACCGACATGCCGGGCACGACCGTGAAGTGCTGGAAGATCATGCCGATGCCCAGGGCCGCCGCGTCGCGCGGGCTGTGAACCGCTTCTTCACGGTTGTCGACCATCACGCTGCCGCTGTCGGCACGGTAGAAGCCGATCAGCGACTTCACGAGGGTCGATTTGCCGGCGCCGTTCTCGCCGAGCAGGGCGTGGAAGCTGCCGGCCTGCACGGTCATCGACACGTCGTCCAGCGCCTGCAGCGCGCCGAAGCGCTTGCTGAAATTGAGCAGCTCCACGCGCGCGGCGCCGTGGGTTTCGTGCGGTGGCGGGATCAACGTCATGCGGCAGCGCTCCAGGCCTGGAGCACGGCGGCCGAGGGGGCCACGGCGCCGAAGACGCCGCCTTGCATCGTCACCATCTTCAACGCCGCCAGGTGGTTGCCGTGGTCGGTGGCGCCGGTGCCGTCGCCGACGATCAGGCACTCGAAGCCACGGTCGTTGGCTTCGCGCAGGGTGGTGTGGACGCAGACGTCGGTGGTGATGCCGGTCAGCACCAGGTTGCGGATGCCGCGCGTGTGCAGGATCAGTTCCAGGTCGGTGGCGCAGAACGAACCCTTGCCGGGCTTGTCGATCACCACTTCGCCGGGCAACGGCGCCAGCTCGTCGATGATCTGCCAGCCCGGCTCGCCGCGCACCAGGATGCGGCCGCAAGGCCCGGGGTCGCCGATGCCGACGCCGGCTGCACCGATGCGGCGCGAGCGCCAGCGCTTGTTGGCCGGCAGGTCGCTCAGGTCCGGGCGGTGGCCCTCGCGGGTGTGGATCACGTGCATGCCCAGCGCACGGGCCCGCGCCAGCAAGCGCCCGATGGGCTCGATCGGTGCTCGCGTCAGCGCGAGGTCGTAGCCCATGCGGTCGACATAGCCGCCGTGGCCACAGAAGTCGGTCTGCATGTCGATGATCATCAGCGCCGTATTGGCCGGCGTGCCCAGGCCGTCCCAGGGCCAGGGGTAGGGGTCGGCGTCGACGAACGGGAACATGGCGAAGTTCGGCATGGCACTCAGCGGTTCAAGGACAGTTCACCCGGGGCGCCGTGGCTCGGTCCGGGTTTGCCCAGCCCGATCAGCAGCGCCAGCGTCAACACGTAGGGCAGGGCGCCGAAGAGGTAGTAGCCCTGCGAGTGCCCCAACGCCTGCAGCGCCGGGCTGATGGCGCTGGCGCCGCCGAACAACAGCCCGGCGAGGATGCAGCGCCGCGGGTCCCAGCGCGCGAAGATCACCAGTGCCACCGCCATCACGCCCTGGCCGCTGGACAAGGCTTCGCTCCATGCACCCGGGTACACCAGCGACAACGACGCGCCGCCGACGCCGGCGCAGGCGCCACCGAAGGCGGTGGCCGCCACCCGGTAGGCGCTGGGCGAAAGGCCGAAGGCGCGCGCCGCGGGTTCGCTGTCGCCCACCACGCGCAGCCGCAGGCCCAGGCGCGTGTGACCCAGCGCCCAGTGCACGGCGAAGGCCAGCACGACGCCGATGAGGAACAGCGGGTTGATGTCCAGCGCGGCCCGCACCGCGGGCTGGTCGGTGAAGCTGCCGAGCGCAATCGACGGCAGGTCGGGCGCCGAGGGCTGGATCAGCGGCTTGCCGAGCCAGAAGGCCAGGCCCGAGCCGGCGAGCATGAGCGCGATGCCCATCGCCGTGTCGTTGACGCGGTCCAGGGAGCACAGCAGGCCGTGCAGCATGCCGAAGACCACGCCCACGGCCGCCGCGGCTGCCACCGCCAGCCAGGGGTTGCCGCTGGCGTGGGCCACGGCGTAGGCCGTCATCGCGCCCATCAGCAGCGTGCCCTCCAGGCCCAGGTTGATGCGGCCGGCCTTCTCCGTCACGGCCTCGCCGAGGCTGACCCACAGCAGCGGGGTGCCGACGCGGATGGCACCGCCGAGGATGGCCAGCGGCACGCCCCACCAGCCTAGGGTGCTTGTGTCCATGGGGTGGCCTTGTTTCTGGGGTTGAGTGGTGCGTCGATGTTTGAAGTGTTGGGTTGCTGACGTTGGCCGGGTATTCGGCCCGGCCAACGATCCCCGGCGCCGCCGCCAAGCACATTCAACGCGACCAGGCGCCGCACGCTCACCTCACCCTCCTCGCGCGCCAGAAAGTCCTCCCACGCAAGGTCTCGCATCCGATCAGCGCCACGAACGCAAACCCGAGCAGCACCGTCACCGACGCGTCCGGCAGACCCAGCCGCCGCTGCAACAGGCTCCCGCTGGCGGCGATGCCACCGACGAGGATGGCCACCGGCACCACGCCGATGGGCGAGAAGCGCGCCGCGAAGGCGATCAGGATGCCGCTGTAGCCATAGCCGGCGATCAGTGACGCATTGGCTGCGCCGTGCACCGCTGCGACCTCCACCGCACCGGCAAGGCCGGCGCAGGCGCCCCCGGCGGCACAGGCGCCGATCGTCAGCCGGGCCACCGGCAGGCCGACACCGAGCGCCGCACGCGGGTTGCCGCCGGCCACCTTGATCGCCAGCCCGAGCGGGGTGAAACGCATCACGATCCACGCCAACCCTGCGACGGCGATGCCCACGCCCAGCCCCCAGTGCACGTCCAGCCCCGGCATGGACGGCAGCAGCAGGGCCTCGGGCAAGGGCCGGGTCGACGGCTTGTTCAGGCTCGCCGGGTCGCGCAGCACCGTCTCCACGCACTGGTTGAAGAGAGCGATGGCGATGAAGCTCAGCAGCAGGCTGGAGATCGTTTCGTTGACCTCGCGCTTCTCGCGCAGCGCGCCGGCGATGGCGATCCACAGGCCGCCGGCCAGCGCGCCGGCCAGCGCCATCGCCGGCCACACCAGCACCGGACTGGCCGCCGCCAGCACGCCGCCCAGCGCCGCGGCGGCCAGGCCGCCGAGCACCAGCGCGCCCTCGGCGCCGATGATCACGCGCCCGGCCTGCGCCGGCAGTGCCACCGCCAGGCCGGTGAGGATCAGCGGCGCGGCGCGCTGCAGCGTGTTCTGCCACGCAAAGGCATCGCCGAAGCCGCCGGCATGGATGAGGCCCCAGACCTCGAAGGCGTCGTAGCCGGCCAGCGCCACTGCCGCCGAGAACAGCACCACCGTGAGGGCCAGCGCCACGCCCGCGGGTGCCACGGCCAGCGCGAACGTGCGCAGGCGCTCGCCTGCCATCGAGGGCGGGGCGACGGCAGCCGGAACGGCGATGCTGCTCATCGAAGGTTCAGCCCGGGATCGAACCGATCACGCCTTCGACCAGATAGTTCATCTTCTCCAGTTCGGCATCGAACTGGTCCAGCGTCTTGCCTGCGGCGATGACGGTATTGCCCTTGTTGTCCTTCAGCGCCCCCTTGAAGAGGGCGTAGCCGCCCTTCATCATCGCGGCCTTGATCTCGTCGGCCTTCTTGCGCGCCGGTGCGCCCACGGCGGCGCCGTAGGCCGACATCTTCACGTAGCCGTCCTTGAGTCCGCCGCGCAGGAAGTTGGGCATCGCCGCGCCGGTCTGCGCGGCCTTGACCTGGGCTGCATACGGCGTCGCCCAGTCCCATTCGGCGCCGGTGAGGTAGCCCTTGGGCGCCAGCGCCGCCTGGCTGGCGTGGTAGCCGCTACTGAAGATCCCGCGCTTCTCGGCCGTCTCGATGATGACCTTGGGGCTGTCGACGTGGCTGGTGAGCACGTCCACGCCCTGGTCGATGAGGCTGGTGGCGGCTTCGGCTTCCTTCACCGGCATCGACCACTCGCCGGTGAAGATGACCCGCGTCGTGATGGTGGGGTCCACCGAGCGCGCGCCCATCGTGAAGGCGTTGATGTTGCGCAGCACCTGCGGAATGGGCTTGGCGGCGATGAAGCCCAGCTTCTTGGTCTTGCTGGTGAAGCCGGCGACGACACCCGCGAGGTACTGACACTCGTCGATGTAGCCGAAGTAGCTGCCGGTGTTCATGGGGTGCTTGCCGGCCGTCCACATGCCGCCGCAATGCGCGAAGCGCACCTTGGGGTACTTCTCGGCCATCTTCAGCATGTGCGGGTCGAAATAGCCAAAGGAGGTGGGGAAGATCAGGCTGGCCTTGTCCTGGTTGATCATGGCCTCCATGGTCTTCTGCACGGCGGCGGTCTCGGGCACGTTCTCTTCCTCGACCACTTTCACGCCGGGCAGCTTCTTCAGCGCCGCGGCGGCCGCGGCCTGCGCCTGGTTGTAGCCAAAGTCGCCGCGCGGGCCGACATAGATCACGCCCACCACCAGGGGCGTCTGCGCGAGCGCCTGGCGCAGCGCGCCGGGCAGGGCCAGCGAGGCGCCGGCCAGGGCGGTGCCGGCCAGCAGGCGGCGGCGGGGCAGGGTGAAGTCTTCGTTTCGCATGGCCTTCTCTCTCCTTCGGTTGTGTTCAGGGGTTGAGCAAACTGACATGGGCCGCCACCACCACCCAGCGGCCGCCGATGCGGCACCAGGTCTGGCTCTGGCGGCCGCTGCGTGCACTGCCTTCGCGCCGGAACTCGGTCATCGCGGTGGCGAAGTCGGTGCCGTAGGTGGTGATGACGGTATTCATCAGCGTGCGCGCCAGGCCGGCCGACGGCCGCGCGTGGCGGAAGGCGCGGATGGCCTCGATGCCGACCAGGTTCTCGCCCGCGCCATAGCGCACGGTGTGCGGGCTGTCCCAGAACAGTTCGTCGAGCACGTCGATGCGGTTGTGGACGAGCGCGTCCTCGTAGCGCGCGAAGACGGCGCTGACTTCGGCGTGCACGTCGGGGCGGTCGATGTCCATGGCCCGGTCTGTCGCTAGAGTCCGCGCGCCACCGGCGCGCTGCAGATGCCCCGCGCTTCCAGCGCCGCGGCCACGCGCAGGCACAGGTCCTCGCGCCAGGGTGCGGCGATCAGCTGCACGCCGATCGGCATGTGCGGCGCGCTGGAACTCAGCCCCCACAGCGGCACCGTCACGACGGGCAGGCCGATGCACGAGATCGGCTGCGTCAGCAGCCCCATGCTGGCGCGTGCGGGCAGGCGCTGACCGCCGATGTCCAGCCACTCGGTGCCGATCGGCGGTGCCACGCAGGGCGTGGCAGGTGCCAGCAGCACGTCCACGGTCTCGAACACGCGTGCCACGCGCCGCGCGAACCAGTGCCGTACGCGCTGCGCCTGCACCACCCACGCCGCCGGGATCAGTGCGTTGGCCAGGAAGCGGTCGCGCGTCATGGGGTCGAAGTCCATGGCGCGGGTGCGCAGATCGTCCAGGTGCAGCGCGGCACCTTCGCCGCAGGTGATGACGAAGGCCGCGGCGCGCGCACGCTCGACCTCCGGCAGTTCCACCAGCCGCGTCGTGCCCAGCGCCTGCGCCACCGCATCGACGGCCGCGGTGGCGTCGGTGAGCGCCATCTCGCGGAACCAGCCGCCGAGCACGCCGATGCGGAGGCCGTCGGCGCCACGTTCGAGCAGCGCCGACACCGGTTCGACACCGCGCTGCGCGCAGGCCGGGTCGTCGCGGTCGGCGCCCTGCATGGCGTCGTAGGCCAGCGCCAGGTCGGCGCTGCCGCGCGCGAACGGGCCCAGGTGGTCGAGGCTGGCGACGAAGGGGTAACTGCCGTGCGCGGCAGGCGGCCGAAGGTGGGCTTGAGGCCGAAGGTGCCGCACAGCGAGGCCGGCACGCGGATCGAGCCGTTGGTGTCCGAGCCCAGCGTCAGCGGCACCTGGCCGGCCGCCACCGCCGCCGCCGAGCCCCCCGACGAGCCGCCGCTCACGCGGGCCAGGTCGTGCGGGTTGCGCGTGGCGCCGTAATGCGAATTCTCGGTGCTGAAGCCGTAGGCGTACTCGTCCATGTTCAGCGCGCCCACCAGCACCGCGCCTTCGGCTTCGAGCCGGCGCACCAGTGCCGCGTCGCGTGCCGCGGGTGGGCGGCCGCGCTCGATCCTCGATCCGGCCAGCGTGGTGAGCCCCGCAAGGTCGAACAGGTTCTTCACCGCGAAGGGCACGCCGGCCAGCTTCATGCGCGCGCGGCGCGGGTGCGCGTCGACCAGGTCGGCCCGCTTCAGTGCGCGTTCGGCCAGCACCTCGGTGAAGGCGTTGACGCGCGGCTCCGTCGCGGCGATGCGGTCCAGGCTGGCCTGCACCATGCTGCGCGCGCTGGCGCTGCCGGCGCGCACGGCACCGGCGATCGCCGCAGCCCGGACTTCCGGGTTGACGCTCACCGGTCGACCTCCGGCGCCACCGGCACGAAGACGTTGCCCGATTCGTCGGCCGCTGTCAGTGGCAGGCCCTGCAACTTCTCGGCCATGGCCGCGGCGAGCGCGAAGTACTGCAGCACGCCCTTGCGCTGTTCGGCCGTGATCTCCAACCCCAGTGTGGATGCCGCGGCGTCGATGTACGCGCTGTGGTCCATCTTCATTCCTTTCGGTTTCACAACGAGCCGAGGTAGGCGCGCCAGCCGCCGTACGGGCTGATGTCGCGCGCGCCTTCGAGGCCGCTGGGCTCACACAGGAAGCCATGCACGCTGCCGCCGCCGGCCAGTTCGATGGAGCCCAGGCCCAGTGGCGAGGGCACCAGCGCAAGAAACGAGCCCACTTGCGCGAGCGGCATGTCCCAGATCTCGATCTCGATCGCCTGGCCGCCGGCGGGCACGCGCAGAAGCCCGGGCTTGGGGGGTGTGGTGCCAGGCAGCGCGTACAGGCGGTAGTGCGGCGCAGTGGTGGTGCATGCACGCAGCCGCGCACCACGTTCGAGCAACTGGCCGTTGAGTGGCAGACCCGACAGGTGCGCGCCGACCACCGCCAGCGGCAACGTGGGCTCGCTGGCGGGCCAAGCGCCGGCGGGCTCGTCGGGCGTCGCGCGTCGAACCCCCGTCGCACCGAGCGGCTGCCAGGCCCGTTTCGCCCAGGCCCGGCCGAACCGCGCCAGTGCGGCATCGTTTCCCCCCGGTGCGATGAAGGTCACGCCGAAAGGCAGGCCGTCGTCCCGGACACTTGCCGGCAGAGCCAGCGCGCACCAGCCGAGCAGGTTGACGAAGTTGGTGTACAGACCGAGCCGTGCGTTGCTGGCGATCGGGTCGGCGGCCACTTGAGCCAAGGTCGGATGGGTGGGCGCCGTGGGCACCAGCAGCAGGTCGCAACGCTTCCAGATGCCAGCCGCCATCTGCGCGAATTCGCGCAGGCGGTACTGGGCTTCGAAGGCGTCGGCGGCGCTGTAGGCGGTGGCGGCGGCGACGACCGTGCGCACGGCAGGGTCGACGGCTTGCGGGTTGCCTTGCAGCAGCGAGCCGAGCACCGTGTAGCGCTCGGCGACCCAGGGCCCGGCGTAGAGCAGCGCGGCCACGGCGTGCAACGGCTCGAAGTCGATCTCGACCCGTTCGGCGCCGAGTTCGTGTGCCTGGATGCACGCGGCGCGGAAGGCCGCTGCACGGGTCCGTCCACCTCGGGCGACAAGCGTGCCGGCACGCCGATCCGCGGCCTTGCCGGGAGTGCCGCGGGCCCGGGCTCGAAGCGGCTGTAGGGGTCGGCCGCGTCGGCGCCTTCCATCACGGCGAGCGCGCGCGCCGCGTCGTCCACCGTCAATGCGAACACCGAGACGCAGTCGATGGATCGGCAGGCCGGCACCACGCCGGCGGTGCTGATGCGGCCGGGCGTGGGCTTGAGACCGACGATGTGGTTGAAGCCCGCCGGGATGCGTCCAGAACCGGCGGTGTCGGTGCCCAGCGCCAGCGGCACGTCGCCTCGCGCCACGGCCACGGCCGAGCCGGAACTCGAGCCGCCGCTCACATGATCCGCGCTCCAGGTGCTGGCCGGGGCGCCAAAGGGCGAGCGCGTACCCACCAGCCCGGTGGCGAACTGGTCCAGGTTGGTCTTGGCCAGCCACACCGCGCCGGCGTCGAGCAGCCGCTGCACCGCCGTGGCCGTCTGCGTCGCAGTGGAGGTGTAGGCCGGGCAGGCACAGCTCGTGGGCTCGCCGGCGATGTGGATGTTGTCCTTGACGACGAACGGCATGCCGAACAGAGGCAGCTCGCGCCTTCGCGCGGGGGGGTCGAGCACCGCTGCGCGTGCATCCAGCGCGGCCAGCCGCGCCCGCAGCGTCGCGGTGGGCACCACGTGCAGATACTCGGGTGTCGTCGTGGCCGCGATGCGCCCGTGCGCCGACCACAGTGCGGCCCAGCTGCCGCCCGCCGGCGGCGCGGCGGCCAGCCAGTCGTCGATGGTCAGGGGGGTGGCGGTCATCGGCGGTGCTTTATGGTGCACGTGTTGGTATACAAGCTGGAGTGCAGCATGAAGCGTGCCAGCTCATCGGGGCCCAGTGGACCGCGGCTTCGTCGGGCGCCATCGCGCCGGGCCCGGGCACTCGGCGCTCGCTGGCGTGATTCGTGCATGGCATGACGCACAATGACGCCGCCCCCTTTTGTCGCACCGACTGCACCAGCCGTGCCCGCCGGCGCACCGCAGCAGCGCGTCATCAAGGTGCGCCGCGACTACAACGCCTGGGTCGCGCGCGAAACCATGGAGGACTACGCACTGCGCTTCACCCCGCGCTCGTTCCGCAAGTGGAGCGAGTGGCGCGTCGCCCACACCGCGCTCGGCGGTGCGGCTTCGTTCCTGGTGCTGGAGGCGGTGGGGGCCACGCTGCTGCTGCAGTTCGGCTTCGTCAATGCCTTCTGGGCCATCGTCGTCACCGGCGTGGTGATCTTCGCCGCCGGGCTGCCGATCAGCGTCTATGCCGCCAAGTACGGCCTCGACATGGACCTGCTGACGCGCGGCGCGGGCTTCGGCTACATCGGCAGCACGATCACCTCGCTCATCTACGCCAGCTTCACCTTCATCTTCTTCGCGCTCGAAGCGGCCATCATGGCCTACGCGCTGGAGCTGGCCTTCGACATCCCGCCCGCCTGGGGCTACCTGATCTGTGCGCTGGTCGTGATCCCGGTCGTCACGCACGGTGTCACCACCATCAGCCGGTTGCAGGTCTGGACGCAGCCGCTGTGGCTGGTGTTGCTGGTGGTGCCCTACGTCTACGTTTTCAGCGCGCACCCGAACCTCGTCGCGGAGCTGCGGTCCTATGCCGGCGAGGGCGGGCAAGGCGGCGCCTTCGACGCCCTGCTGTTTGGCGGCGCGCTGACGGTGGGCGTGGCGCTGATCACGCAGATGGGCGAGCAGGTCGACTACCTGCGCTTCATGCCCGAGAAGACGCGCGCGAACCACTGGCGCTGGTGGGCGGCGGTGCTGGTGGGTGGCCCGGGCTGGGTATTGCCGGGGGTGCTGAAGATGCTGGGCGGGGCGCTGCTGGCCTTCCTGGCGCTGAAGCTGGCGGTGCCGGCCGACCGCGCGGTGGACCCCAACCAGATGTACCTGGCCGCCTACGAGCTGGTGTTCCCGAACTACGGCTGGGCGGTGGCCGCGACCGCGCTGCTGGTCGTGGTCAGCCAGCTCAAGATCAATGTCACCAATGCCTACGCCGGATCGTTGGCGTGGAGCAATTTCTTCGCGCGTCTCACGCACAGCCACCCCGGGCGCGTGGTCTGGATGGTCTTCAACACGCTGATCGCGCTGATGCTGATGGAGCTGGAGGTCTTCCGGGCCATCGGCGGCGTGCTGGGCCTGTACGCCAATATCGCGATCAGCTGGATCATGGCCGTGGTGGCCGACCTGGTGGTCAACAAACCGCTGGGCCTGAGCCCCAGGGGCATCGAATTCAAGCGCGCCCATCTGTACGACATCAACCCGGTGGGCGTGGGCGCCATGGGCGCGGCCTCGGTGCTGTCGATGCTGGCCTACCTGGGCGTGTTCGGGGCGTCGGCCCAGGCGTTCTCGGCGGTGATCGCGATGGCGGTGGCCTTCGTCGCTGCGCCGCTCATCGCCTGGGCGACCCAGGGCAGGTACTACATCGCGCGCAGTTCCGTCGAGCCCGACCTGGTTGGCCTCCCCGATGCCGGCGCCTACATGGGCGGCGCACGCCGTCTGCGCCATTGCGTGATCTGCGAGCGACGTTACGAAGGCGACGACATGGCCACGTGCCCGGCCTACGGCGGGTCGATCTGCTCGCTGTGCTGTTCGCTGGACGCACGTTGCCACGACCTGTGCAAACCCGAGGCGGCGCGCGCGCCGGCGCAGGTGGCTGCCCTGCTGCGCCGCCTGACGCCGCGCGCCTGGTGGCCGCAGCTCGACACCGGCCTCGGCCGCTACCTGCTGCTGATGGCGGTGGTGGCGCCGGCACTGGCGGCCTTGATGCTCCTGCTGTACCGGGCCGAGCTGCACCAGCTGGGTGACGCCGCCGCGACCGCCGCACCGGCGCTGCGCGCGCTGTTGATCAAGGCCTATTGCGCCTTGCTGCTGGTGGGCGGCGTCATCGGCTGGTGGCTGGTGTTGACGCAGACCAGCCGCCGCGTCGCGCAGGAAGAGTCCAACCGCCAGACCGAAGCGCTGGTGACCGAGATCCACTCGCACCGCCGCACCGACCTGGAACTGCAGCGCGCCAAGCGCGCCGCCGAGGCCGCCAACCAGGCCAAGACGCGCTACATCTCGACCGTCAGCCACGAACTGCGCACGCCGCTCAACAGCATCCTCGGCTACGCCCAGTTGCTCGACGAGGACGCCACCATGCCGGCGCACCGCAAGCAGGCGGTGGGCGTCATCCGCCGCGGCGGCGAGCACCTGCTCGGGCTCATCGAAGGCACGCTGGACATCGCGCGCATCGAGG
This sequence comes from uncultured beta proteobacterium, assembly GCA_963717575.1. Taxonomy (GTDB): domain Bacteria; phylum Pseudomonadota; class Gammaproteobacteria; order Burkholderiales; family Burkholderiaceae_C; genus Rubrivivax. The sequence continues at coordinate 110,914 of CAVQWK010000051.1, forward strand.
CCGGCAAGCTGGCGCTGGACCCCAGGCCGCTGCGGTTGCGCGAAGCGCTGCGGCAGATCGTGCAGATGTTCGAGCTGCAGGCGCTGAGCAAGGGCCTGCGCTTCGAGCACGACATCGAGGCCGCGCCGCTGCTGGTGCGCGCCGACGAGCGGCGCCTGACGCAGATCCTCATCAACGTGCTGGGCAACGCCGTCAAGTTCACGCCCGCCGGGCGCGTGAGCTTCCGCGCCGCGCATGTGCGCGAGATGGCGGTGTTCGAGATCGAGGACACCGGCCCCGGCATCGCGCCGGCCGACATCGAGCGCATCTTCGAACCCTTCTCGCGCGGTGCCCATGCCGCAGCGGCGCCGCTGGGCGCTTCGGGCGGATCGGGTGGCGCCAGCGGCACCGGCCTGGGGCTGACCATCGCCAAGATGCTGACCGACCTGATGGGCGGCGAGATGACGGTGACGTCGCGGACCGTGGCGGCGCCGTCGAAGCGGCCGCAGCCGCAGCGGCCTCGGGCAGCGGCACGCTGTTCCGCATCCGCCTGTTCCTGCCCGAGCTGCAGGGCGCGCGCCTGCCGCCGCCGGCGCCGCCGCGCGTGGCCTATGTCGGCGCCCGGCGGCGCGTGCTGGTGGTCGACAACGAAGAGGTCGACCGCACGCTGCTGGCGCGCCGGCTCGATGCCTCGGGCTTCGACGTCGTGCAGGCCCACTCGGGCGCGGCGGCGCTGGGCCTGCTGCACGAACAGCACGTCGACGCCATCCTGATGGACCTCGCGATGCCGGGCATCGACGGCTGGGAGACCGTGCGCACCTTGCGCCGCCAGCGCCTGAGCGACGCGCCGGTGGCCATCGTCTCGGCCAATGCCTTCGACAAGGGGCTGGACAACGATGCCGGCATCTCGGCCGCCGACTTCATCACCAAGCCGGTGCGCTTCGACGAACTGCTCGACTGGCTGGGTGCGCGGCTGGCGCTGCAGTGGCACGCGCCGGCACCGGCGGTCGTGCCGCCACCGCCGACAGCGCCGGACAACGGCCCCGCACCGTCGCGCGACCAGCTGCAGGCGCTGCAACAGGTGGTGACCCTCGGCTACCCGCGCGGCGTGCAGCGCCTGCTCGACGAGATCGAGTCGGCACGCCCCGACTGCAGCGCCTGGTTGAGCCCGCTGCGCACGCTGGCCGCGGCCTTCGAATTCGACCGCATGACACCCTGGATCCAAGATGCTCTCGCCAAGACCCACCCTGCCTGAGCGGCTGGCCGACCGGGCGCACGCCGGCCTCGTGCTCATCGTCGACGACGTGCCCGACAACCTGGCCGTGCTGCACGACGCGCTGGACGCGGCCGGCTACACGGTGCTGGTGGCCACCGAAGGTGCCAGCGCGCTGCAGCGTGCCGCGCAGGCCGAACCCGACATCGTGCTGCTCGACGCCGTGATGCCCGGCATGGACGGCTTCGAGGTCGCGCGCCGCCTGAAGGCCGGCCCGGAGACGGCGCACATCCCGATCGTCTTCATGACCGGCCTCACCGAGACCGAGCATGTGCTGGCGGCCTTCGACGCCGGTGGCGTGGACTACGTGACCAAGCCGATCCGTCCGCCGGAAGTCATCGCGCGCATGGCCGTGCACATGCAGTCGGCGCGCCAGGCGCGCCAGGCGCGCAACGCGCTCGATGCCTACGGCCACGCCACCATCGCGGTGCGCCTGGACCCCGACCGCGCGCGCCTGGTGTGGCAGACGGCACTGGCCCGGCAGTGGCTGCCCATCTATTTCGGCACGGCGCCCGACGAGGTGCCGGCGCTGCTGCTGGACTGGCTGCGCTCGGCCGCCTATGGCCGTGAGGTGCGGCCGCTGGCCACCGCGCGCGAGGCGCGCCGGTTGGTCTGCACGCTGCAGGGCCGCACGGTCGACGACGACTGGCTGGTGGTGCTGCGCGAGGTCAGCGACGCCGCCACGGTCGAGGCCACGATGCAGGCCTTTCGCCTGACGCTGCGCGAAAGCGAAGTGCTGTACTGGGTGGTCAAGGGCAAGACCAACCGCGACATCGGCGACATCCTCGGCTCCAGCCCGGCGACGGTGAAGAAGCACCTGGAGCGGGTGTACGAGAAGCTCGGGGTCGAGACGCGCACCGCGGCCGCGGCGATGGCGATGCAGCGGGTGCGCGAACTGGCGCGCGCCTGATTCTCGCTGTCCCGGCAGCGGCAGCCGCTGCAGCAGCCGCTACCGCGGCCGCCAGGCCGGGCGCATCAGCGCAGCTGCTGCGAACTGGGCGTCACCGCGGCGTCGAACGGGTGTGTCGACTGCCCGCCCACGGCGGCCAGGATCTTCAGCACGTAGAGTCGCGTCTCGGCATAGGGCGGCACGCCGAGGTAGCGTTCCACGGCACGCTCGCCGGCGTTGTAGGCGGCGGCCACCAGGCGCACGTCGCCTTCGAAGTAGGCCATCAGCCAGCGCAGGTAGGCCATGCCGCCGCGGATGTTCTGCACCGGGTCCTTGACGTTGCGCACGCCGAAGCGTGCCGCGGTGCCGGGGATCAGCTGCATCAGGCCGTAGGCGTTCTTCGGTGACTCGGCGCCGGCGTCGAAATTGGATTCGGTGGCCATGATGGCCAGCACCAGGTGCGGCTGCAACTGGTACTCGGGCGCCACCAGGTTGACGAAGCGCACGATGGGCTCGGGCGCGTTCGGCCGGCGGCGGCGGCGGGGGCAGCGCCGCCGGCGCCGCAGTGCGGGCGGGCGCTGGCCTGGGTGCAGGGCGGCGCCGCCGCGATGCGGTCGTCCTCGGGCGGCCGCAGGCAGGCCGGCGGCGCCCCTCGCGGCGTGCCCATGCGGGCCAGGATGTTGCGCGCCTGCTCGTAGCCCTGCTCGGCCGCGGCGGCGAACAGGTGCGCGGCCTGGGCTTCGTCGCGCTCGATGCCGCGCGCATTGGTCAGCATCCAGGCCAGGCTGTACTGCGACTCGGCATCGCCATAGCGCGCGGCGCGGCAGTACAGCTCGGCCGCGCGCACCGGGTCGCGCGGCACGCCGTCGCCGAATTCTAGCGCCTTGGCCTCCTGCCGCCAGCCGACCACCTGCGCGGGCACGACGGGGCCGCGCTCGGGCGGCGGTGTCGTCGGGCGCGGCAGGCCGTCGAGCGTGAGCGCGGGGGCGAGGCCGCCGGCTGGGCTGCGGCCGGGCTCGCCGCCGGCAGGGACGCCTGGCGGCCATGGCATCGAGCACGGCCGGCAGCTCAGCGCCGCCAACCGCGCCGGCATGCGCGTGCTCGGCGCGTGCCCGGTGCTGTCTTCAGCGCTGGGTTCAGGCGGCTCCGGGGCATGGCGGATGGGCTCGCGGGCGGCATGTCAGGGCGCAAGTCTAGCGAGCTCGCGGCCGGACGGTGGCGCGTACGCCGGACGGCGTATTCCGTGCTGGCGTCGCGGCGCCCAGACTCGGCCCCGTCGTCGAAACCCTCACACCCCACAGGAGCCCTCACCCATGAACACCACCCGCCGCCAAGCCGGCAAGACCCTCACCGCCGTGGCGCTCGGCCTGGCCGCGCTCGGCTATTCCAGCCTGGCCAGCGCGCAGGAGACCATCAAGGTCGGCGTGCTGCATTCGCTGTCCGGCACGATGGCCATCTCGGAGACGGTGCTCAAGGACACCGTGCTGATGGCCATCGACGAGATCAACGCCAAGGGCGGCGTGCTGGGCAAGAAGCTCGAGCCCGTGGTCGTCGACCCGGCCTCCAACTGGCCGCTGTTCGCCGAGAAGGCCAAGCAGCTGATCAGCCAGGACAAGGTGGCCGTGACCTTCGGCTGCTGGACCAGCGTCTCGCGCAAGAGCGTGCTGCCGGTGTACGAGGAGACCAACGCGCTGCTGTTCTACCCCGTGCAGTACGAAGGCGAGGAGCTGAGCAAGAACGTCTTCTACACCGGCGCCGCGCCCAACCAGCAGGCCATCCCCGCGGTGGAATACCTGATGAGCAAGGACGGCGGCAGCGCCAAGCGCTGGGTGCTGCTGGGCACCGACTACGTCTACCCGCGCACCACCAACAAGATCCTGCGCGCCTTCCTGAAGGCCAAGGGCGTGGCCGACGCCGACATCATGGAGGAGTACACCCCCTTCGGCCACTCCGACTACCAGACCATCATCGCCAAGATCAAGAAGTTCGCCGGCGAAGGCAAGAAGACGGCCGTGGTCTCCACCATCAACGGCGACAGCAACGTGCCCTTCTACAAGGAACTGGGCAACCAGGGCCTGAAGGCCACCGACGTGCCGGTGGTGGCCTTCTCGGTGGGTGAAGAGGAACTGCGCGGCGTCGACACCAAGCCGCTGGTCGGCCACCTGGCGGCGTGGAACTACTTCCAGTCGATCAAGAACCCGACCAACGACGAGTTCATCAAGAAGTGGAGCGCCTACGCCAAGGCCAAGAACATCGCCGGCCACAAGGACAAGCCGCTGACCAACGACCCGATGGAAGCCACCTACATCGGCGTGCACATGTGGGCGCAGGCGGTGACCAAGGCCAAGAGCACCGACACCGACAAGGTCATCGCCGCGATGGCCGGCCAGACCTTCAAGGCGCCGAGCGGCATCGTCAGCAAGATGGACGAGAAGAACCACCACCTGCACAAGAGCGTGTTCATCGGCGAGATCAAGGCCGACGGCCAGTTCAACGTGGTGTGGAAGACGCCGGGCCCGGTGGTCGCCGACCCCTGGAGCGACTACATCCCCGAGAACAAGGGCAAGCTCAACGTGCCCGAGACGAAGCAGGTCGCGGCCAAGTGATGCGGCACCCCGGCGCGGCGCTCGCGCGCTGCGCCGCGGTGGTTCTGGGCCTGTTCCTGTGGCTGGGCGGGGCCGGCACGGCCGCGGCGCTGACGCAGCAACAGGCCCTGGCCATGGCCGCCGGCGACAGCGACGCCCGCATCGCCGCGCTCAACAACGCGGTGGCGGCGGCCGACCCGGCATTGGCGGCCTATGTGCGGGCGCTGCTGGACGACGAGGTCAAGGTCGCCGGCGGCCGCGCCTACATCGTGCGCGACGGCAAGGCCACCGACGCCGCCAGCGGTGCCGAGGCGGCGCTGCCCGAGGGCGCCGAAGACGTGCTCAACAACAACCGCATGCGGCGCGAACTCGGCGCCGCGGCGGCGGCGATGCAGCTGCTGTCGCCCGACCGCGACGAGCGCGCCCGCGGCATCGCCGAGCTGCGCAGCCAGGCCGACGAGAGCAAGCTGCCGCTGATCGACAAGGCCGCCGCCGTGGAGACCGACGCGGCGCTGAAGGAGCAGCTGGAGCTGCTGCGGGCGGCGGTGCGGCATCTCGTCGCGCCGACAAGGCGCGCCGGCTCGACGCCGCGAAGCTGCTGGCCGGCAGCCGCCTGCCGGCCACGCGCGCACTGCTGCTGGAACGCCAGGCGCCGAGGAGTCCGACGCCGAAGTCAAGGCGGCCATCGCCGCGTCGCTGGCACCAGGTCGAACGCCGCCTGCAGTGGGGCGAATGGCTGGGCGTGTTCTTCACCGGCGCCAGCCTGGGCTCGATCCTGATGCTGGTGGCCCTGGGCCTGGCCATCACCTACGGCCTGATGGGCGTCATCAACATGGCGCACGGCGAGCTGATGATGATCGGCGCCTACGCCACCTACGTGGTGCAGAACCTGTTCCGCCAGCACCTGCCGGCGGCCTTCGACTTCTATGTGCTGGCGGCGATCCCGATCAGCTTCGGGGCCGCGGCGGCGGTGGGCGCGGTGCTGGAGCGCAGCGTCATCCGCTGGCTCTACGGCCGGCCCCTGGAGACGCTTGCTCGCCACCTGGGGCATCAGCCTGATCCTGATGCAGCTCGTGCGCACGGTCTTCGGTGCGCAGAACGTCGGCGTCGAGAACCCGGCCTGGCTGTCCGGCGGCGTGCAGGTGCTGCCCAACCTGACGCTGCCCTACAACCGGCTCGCCATCATCGCCTTCGCCGCGCTGGTGCTGCTGGGCGTGGCGCTGCTGATCTCGAAGACGCGGCTGGGCCTGTTCGTGCGCGGCGTGACGCAGAACCGGCGCATGGCCTCCTGCGTGGGCGTGAACACCGCGCGTGTCGACACCTACGCCTTCGCGCTGGGCGCGGGCATCGCGGGCCTGGCCGGCTGCGCGCTGAGCCAGGTCGGCAACGTGGGGCCGGACCTCGGCCAGGGCTACATCGTCGACTGGTTCATGGTGGTGGTGCTGGGCGGCGTGGGGCAGTTGGCCGGCACCGTCTACGCCGGCCTGGGCCTGGGCGTGCTGAACAAGCTGCTCGAGGGCTGGCAGGGCGCGGTGCTGGCCAAGATCATGGTGCTGGTGTTCATCGTCATCTTCATCCAGAAGCGGCCGCAGGGCATCTTTGCGCTCAAGGGCCGGAGCGCTGAGGCATGGCGCCGCCTGCCGGCTCCCCCGCGCCGACCCACGCGCTTGCTGGGTCCCAGGGGCTGGGCGGCGCTCGTCGCGGCCAGTCTCACCGTCGTCGTGCTGATCCCGCTGCTGAACCTGGTCGTGCCGGCGGACAGCGTCTTTCATCTCAGCGACTTCTACGTCAGCCTCATCGGCAAGATCCTCTGCTACGCGATCTGCGCGCTGGCGATGGACCTGATCTGGGGCTACACCGGCATCCTGTCGCTGGGCCACGGCTTGTTCTTCGCGCTCGGCGGCTACGGCATGGGCATGTACCTGATGCGGCAGATCGGCCTGGAGGGCAACTACAAGAGCGCGCTGCCCGACTTCATGGTCTTCCTGAACTGGAAGGAACTGCCCTGGCATTGGGCCGTGAGCGACAGCTTCGTCGCCCAGATGCTGCTGGTGGTGGGGGTCCCGGGCCTGCTGGCCTTCGTGTTCGGCTATTTCGCCTTCCGCTCGCGCATCAAGGGCGTGTACTTCTCGATCATCACGCAGGCGCTGACCTTCGCCGCGATGCTGCTGTTCTTCCGCAACGAGACCGGCTTCGGCGGCAACAACGGCTTCACCGACTTCAAGCGCATCCTCGACATCCCGCTCGGCACCGCCGGCATGCGCGTGACGCTGTGCGTGCTGACCGGCGCGGTGCTGATCGGCTTCTTCCTGATGGCGCGCGCCATCGTCACCAGCAAGTACGGGCGCGTGCTGCAGGCCATCCGCGACGCCGAGACGCGCGTCATGTTCACCGGCTACAACCCGCTGGCCTACAAGCTCAGCATCTGGACGCTGTCGGCGGTGATGTGCGGCGTGGCCGGGGCGCTGTACGTGCCGCAGGTGGGCATCATCAACCCGGGCGAGATGAGCCCGGCGGCCAGCATCGAGATCGCGATCTGGGCCGCGGTGGGCGGCCGCGCGACGCTCATCGGCCCATCGTCGGCGCCTTCTTCGTCAACGGCGCCAAGAGCTGGTTCACGGTGGCCTTTCCCGAATACTGGCTGTTCTTCCTGGGCGCGCTGTTCATCGCCGTGACGCTTGTTCCTGCCGCACGGCATCGTCGGCCTGTTCAGGCGCAGGGGGCGCGAATGACGCCGGACAGAACCTCCCCGAGATCTGGATGACGCCCGACAGCACTTCAAGGGAGGCCGCGCATGACGCCGACCTCATGGAAGCCGGCGCCCGCAGGCGCGCCGCCTACGAAGAACGGCAGGCCAAGGCCGGTGGCCGCCAGGCCGCATTCCGCCGCCTGCAGGCGATGGGCGAGCCCGACTTCGCGCACGGCGTGGCGCTGTACGTGGAAGACATCAGCGTCAGCTTCGACGGCTTCAAGGCGCTGAACGCACTCACGCTGGCCGTCGACGTCGGCGAACTGCGCTGCATCATCGGCCCCAACGGCGCCGGCAAGACGACGATGATGGACTGCATCACCGGCAAGACGCGGCCCGACAGCGGCAGCGTCTTCTTCGGCTCCAACATCGACCTGCTGCGGCTGACCGAGCCGCAGATCGCGCAGGTCGGCGTCGGCCGCAAATTCCAGAAGCCCACCGTCTACGAGCAGCTCACGCGTGTTCGAGAACCTCGAGCTCGCGCTGCAAGGCCGACCGCCGCGTGCGCGCCGCGCTGTTCCACCGCCTGGGCGGCGCGGAGCTCGACCGCATCGGCGAGGTGCTGGTGCTGATCCACCTGAAGGGCGAAGCGCAGCGCACCGCGGGCCTGCTCAGCCACGGCCAGAAGCAGTGGCTCGAGATCGGCATGCTGCTGATGCAGGACCCCAAGCTGCTGCTGCTCGACGAGCCCGTGGCCGGCATGACCGACGAGGAGACCGAGCGCACGGCCGAGCTGTTCCTGTCGCTCGAGGGCAAGCATTCACTGGTGGTGGTGGAGCACGACATGAAGTTCGTCGACCAGCTCACCGCAAGGGCGCAAGAAGGTGACGGTGCTGCACGAAGGCAGCGTGCTGGCCGAGGGGCTGCTGAGCGAGGTCCAGGCCAACGAAAAGGTCGTCGAGGTCTATCTTGGCCGCTGACTCCACCCATCCCGTTCTGCAGGTCGAGGGTCTCAACCAGTACTACGGCGGCAGCCACATCCTGCGCGGCGTGTCCTTCGAGGCCCGCCTGGGCGAAGTCACCGTGGTGCTCGGCCGCAACGGTGTCGGCAAGACGACGCTGCTCAAGAGCCTGATGGGCGTGGTGCCGGTGAAGAGCGGGGCGCATCACGCTGGACGGCGCCGACATCACCAAGGCCACCCCGTACGAGCGTGTCAAGCGCGGCATCGGCTACGTGCCGCAGGGGCGCGAGATCTTCGGCCGGCTCACGGTCGAGGACAACCTGCGCATGGGCCTGGCCACGCGGCCCGGCGGCACGGCGATCCCGGCCGAGCTGTTCGAACTGTTCCCGGTGCTCGGGCAGATGATCCACCGCCGCGGCGGCGATCTGTCGGGCGGGCAGCAGCAGCAGCTGGCCATCGCGCGCGCGCTGGCCGCCGGCCCCAAGCTCCTGATGCTGGACGAGCCCACCGAAGGCATCCAGCCCAGCATCATCAAGGACATCGGCAGAGTCATCCGCATGCTGGCCGACCGCGGCACGATGGCCATCGTGCTGGTCGAGCAGTACTACGACTTCGCCGCCGAACTCGCCGACCAGTACCTGGTGATGGAGCGCGGCGAGATCGTCCTGCGCGGCCGCGGCAAGGACATGGCCGCCGATGGCGCGCGGGAGCGCATGGCGATCTGAAGGCCGGCAGCAAAGTCGTGGCCGCGGGATAATGCGCGGGTGAAGCAAGCCAGACCGCCGCTGGTGCAAGCGTGGAAACACGGCACTGGAGGAAGGTCCGGACTGCGCAGGGCGGCGTAGCAGCTAACGGCTGTCCACCGTGAGGTGAGGATCAGAGCAACAGAGACGAGTTCAGTGCAGGGCCAAGGCCCCGCATGAGGTGAAACGGGCAATCTCTACGCGCAGCAATACCAAGTAGGCACAGCGGGCATCGTGGTCGACCTGGCCCGGGGAGTGTGCGGGTAGGTAGCACCGAGCCGGTGGGTGACCACCGGCCCAGAGGAATGGCGGTCACGGCGGGGCCCTGCAAGGGGCACTGCCGCACAGAATCCGGCCTATCGGCTTGCTTCACACTTATCAGTTGCCGCCGGCATGCAGGCGCCCATCGGCGCCGGCGCCCGCGGGCAGGGGACTCAGAGCGTGTGAAGATTTCGTTGCGAGCGGGCTGAGCGTGGGTCGAGCAGCGCAGCGCGTCCCTGAGTACGCCGAGAAGCGCAGGGCCCGCGGCCCGCGCGCGCAGCGCGCTTCACATGACTCGTCAGTCGCGCAGCCCCCAGACCGGGGCGTCATCGACCGTCGCGGTGTGGGTCACCAGCTGGGTGCCGTCCCACAGATGCAGCTGGAACGCCGACGGCTCGAAGGTGAAGCGGATCTCCGCACCGGGCACCAGGTCGAGCACCAACTGGTGGGCCGTGCTGGGGCAACTCGACGCCACCGTGCCGGCGAAGCGGGTGTGCATCGCGCGGTGGACGTGGCCGCTGATCACGCGCTCGACGTGCGGGTGGCGGGCGACGACCGCGGCCTCGGCGGCGGCATCGGCCAGGCCCATGCGGTCCATGTGGCTGAGGCCACTGCGAAACGGTGGGTGGTGCTGCGCGACGAGGGTCGGCCGCTGCACGGCGGCGAGCTGGCGGTCCAGCCAGGCCAGCCGGCGCTCGCACAACGCGCCATGCGGCGCACCCGGCACGACCGTGTCGAGCACGACCAGGCGCATGTCGAAGTCGTCGACCACGTATTGCACGAAGCCGTCCTCGCCGCGCAGGTGCCGGTGCCCGGGGAAGGCCGCCTGCAGGGCGCCGCGGTCGTCGTGGTTGCCCGCGGCGAGGTAGACCGGCACGCCCAGCGGCCGCAGCAGATCGGCCAGCAGGCCGTATTGCGAGGCGCTGGCGTCGTTGGTCAGGTCCCCCGTGGCGACCACCGCGTCGGGGCGGCGCGGCAGCGCCAGGATCTTGCGCACCGCGCGCTCGAGCATCGCCGGCGTGTCGATGCGACCGAACGCCAACGTGCCTTCGTCGACGAGGTGCGGGTCGCTGATCTGGCACCAGAGCATGGCGGGTTTCGTGCGGTCGAATCGGTGGGGCGGGTGGCCGGATACTAGGCCAAGCGCGGCGCCGCGATGCCGAGCGCGTCCCGCGGGCGATCCCGAAGCCAGGCCCCTGGGCTCCGGGGCAACGTGCGGCGATCGCCGCGCCGGCCTACCCTTCCAGCGCCGCCACTTCGGCCGTCAGGCGCTCGATCGTCTCGGCGCTGCCCCGCAGCAGGTTGTGGAGCAGGCGCACCATCAGCGTCGGCCGTTCCTGTTCCAGGCGGAGGAAGGCAGCCGTGTCCAGGGTCAGGCAGTCGACCTCGGTGTCGGCATGGACGTGCGCGGTGCGTTTGCCGCCGGAGAGCAGCGCGGACTCGCCGAAGGCCATCCCGGCGGTGAGCGTGGCCAGGCGCTTGTGCCCGCCCTGCGGCAGCGGCACGACGACACTGACCTGGCCGCGCATCAGCAGGAACAGCGTGTCTGCCGGGTCGCCCTGGCACACGATCGCATCGCCGGCCCCGAAGCTGCGCGGCGTCAGCCGGCGCGCCAGGTCGGCGATATCGTCCGCACTCGCCCCCGCGCACAACCGGTGTTGCGCCAGCCCGTCCAGTACGTCCGGCCGCAGGTCGGCCGCGTGGCGCAGCAGCAGGCCGCGCTCGCAGGCCTCCAGACCCAGGTCGAGCTGGGGCTGGAAGCTGTAGGCGCGGGCGTGGCGTGGATCGACCTCGGCGCCCAGGCCGGCCAGCAGGTCGCCGCGGCGCACGCGCGTCAGCACCACATGCTGCCCGAGCGCGCCGCAGCTCTCGATCGTGCGTGCCAGGAGCAGCGTGGCCGCCTGATCGGCGTGCGCGACGCGCTTGAAGTCGAGCACCAGGAACTGCAGCGCGTCGCCGGCCACGCTGATCTCGCGCAGCAGGGGCTCGATGGTGGCAAAGCGCAGGTCGCCCTGCAGCTCGTACACCCGGGCCGCCGCGCCGTGGCGATCGAGCAGCAGGTTCTCGGCCGGCATGCGGCGGCGCTTGGACCGCACGCCTTGCAGCGTGTAGCGGGCGCGCACCGTCGCGCTGGCCACGCGCGGCGGCTGCAGGAAGTGCAAGCCGAGGTCGCGCGAGATCGCCTCGCACACCTTGACCCCGCGCACGCTGTTGCCCCGCTCGTCGAGCAGCGGCGAGAACACGCCGATGCCGAGCTGCCCCGGCAGCACCGCGAGGATGCCGCCGCCGACGCCGCTCTTGGCCGGCAGCCCGATGCGGTAGATCCACTCCCCGGTGAAGTCGTAGATGCCGCAGGTGGCCATCACGCTCAGGATCGAGCTGATGAACTCGGGGCGCACGGCCTGCCGCCCGGTGAGCGGGTGGACCCCGCCGTTGGCCAGCGTGGCCGCCATCAGGGCCAGGTCGCGGCAGTCCACGCGCACCGAGCACTGGTTGAAATAGAGGTCGAGCGCAGGCTCCGGGTCGTCGGCAATGATCCCGTAGTTGCGCAGCATGTGGCCGATGGCGCGGTTGCGGTGGCCGGTGATGCGCTCGGACTCGAACACCTTGTCGTCGATCTCGAGCGGCCGGCCGGCGTACGCCGAGAGCACGTCCAGCACGCGCGCAAGCCGGTCGTGCGCGGTCGGGCCCTGGATCAGCGAGGTGGCGGCGATCGCGCCCGCGTTGATCATGGGGTTCAAGGGGCGGCCGGTGCCGGGTTCGAGGCTGATCGAGTTGAACGCATCGCCCGACGGTTCGACGCCGACGACGCGCAGCACCTGCTCGCGGCCGCGGTCCTCCAACGCCGCGCCGTAGACCAGCGGCTTGGACACCGACTGGATCGTGAAGGGCTGGCGCGCATCGCCGACCTCGTAGACCTGGCCGTCGACCGTGGCCACGACGATGCCGAACCAGGCCGGGTCGGCCGTCGCCAGTTCGGGGATGTAGGTCGCCACCTGGCCGGTGGCCAGCGTGGCGAAGCGGGCGTGCAGTTGCTCGAGGTAGGCCTGGATGGGCGAGGGGGCGGTGGCGGGTCGGGAGGGCTTCATTGCAGGGCCTGGAGCAATTTCCATGCGCGCGGGCCTGGATAGCGCCCGCTGCCCGGCCTGCCCCGGCTTGGGGCGAGGCGCCCCGGATCGGGGCGTGCGGCGATGGCGCGGCACGCGACGGTTGTCGAACGCTGCCGGTACCTGCGTTGACGCCGGGGGATTGCAGTGAACCGACGGCACGGCGTCGGGATTGTTTACATTTGCGTCAGATCGCTGGACGGCCCGGTTTCGACGGGCGGCCGGATTGCCCGGGCGTCAGTGCACATTCCCCGGCGGATTTTGAGTCCGGCGGCGCGATTCTTGCTGTCGTCGACCTGTGCCCGTTTCCTGCGGCCCTGGAGTCTGAATTGAACCTGAGCCTCGCGAAGATCCTGAACGTTGCACTGCTTTCTTGCGTGGCGGCGCTGGGTCTGGGTCGTCCTGCCGAAGCGGCGTATGTCGTGGTCAATGCCGATCCGGACTTCGGGCAGCCGTTCGCCAAGCTGGGATGGCGGGCCACGGGTGCCGTCTATGTACCCGATCTCTGCGCCCTCTACGGCGGGGTTTCCAGTTTCTTCGCACCGGTCACCGTGACCCTGAGTGGAGGCAATTCGCCCTTCAACCTGCCCGGCGCTCAACAGCAGCTGCAGCCAAGCTCGCCTGCAGGATGTTCGCGTCTACTTCTACAACATCGACGATCCGACCAAACAGGCCGTCGAGATGCTCAATATCGGCGCCTACAGCGGCGATACCGATTCCAGGGACCTGGAAGAGGCCGAGACGCAACGGCTGATCGACCTCACCTTTGACGACGGTGCATTGGTGGGTTTCCATACCTCGCTGTCCTTCCGACGACAGGCGAAGGACCTCTTGGCCGGTGAGGGCGACTACGACTTCTCGCTTGAGTTCAGTTCCGATGATGCGCATCTGGTGGCTTACGGACCGGGCGGACCCTGGACATCGAACGCGGCGAATGTCGTGCTCCAGCCCTACGTGAGCAACCGCAACTACGCGCGTGCGCCCGATGAGGAGGTCGTGGCCACCGTGATACCGGAGCCGGCGGCATTGGCGCTGTCATTGACGGCACTGGCCTCTGCGATGGGTGCCGGCGGCTTGGCGCGCCGCTGGCGTCGGGTCTGAACGGCCACGCCGCCGGCTGCGTCAGCGGCCGGGCATAGACGCCGCCAAGGCGAACTCGGTGGCTTCGTCCATCGACCAGACCTTCGCCCCAGGTCCGATCGCTTCAGACATGTCGACGTCGACTGCGCCCTGCAAGGCCCGCAGCCGATCCTGCCAGCGCTCCTCCGCCCGCGGCGAACGGCCCAGCGACCAGCGCGCACGCATCTGGGCGACGGCCGCAGCCAGCGCCGCCGCGCGCGAGCCCGCACCGGCATCGCCGGCGGCCTGCTCCAGCCAAGCGAGCTGAGCCAGGCTCTCCAGGCAGCCCAGCATCTGCTCGCGCATCTCGAAGTCGCGAAACGCCTGCAGCGCCGCCGCCAGCCGCGGGCGCGCGGCGGCGGTGTCGCCGGCGAGCAGGTCCACGCGGCCCAGCCCCCACAAGGCGCAGGCCTCGCCGCGCTTGTTGCCCGAGATGTGGCTGACGCGCAGCGACTCGAGCAGCCAGCGCCGCGCCGCAGCGGCCTCGCCGGCCTCCAGGGCCAGCGCGCCCAGCTCGAAGCCGCACTCGGCCTCGATCTCCTGCTGGCCCATCTCGCGCGCGAGGGCCAGCCCGCGTTCCAGTGAGTCGCGGGCCTGCGCATCGTCGGCGAGGTAGGCGGCGCACTGGCCCAGGTGCAGGTGGCCGACGAGTTCGCCGTCGCGGTGGCCGATCTCGCCGAAGATCTGCAGCGCCTCGAGCTCGCTGTCCATCGCCGCCTTCGCGTCGCCGCCCTGCAGCCGCGCCATCGCCAGCGTCGACAGCGTGGCCGCGATCTCCACCGGGTTGCCCAGCCGCCGCACCAGCGCCAGGTTGGTCTCCAGCATCTGCCGCGCCTCGGCATGGTCGTTCTGGCCCGAGGCCAGCGCGGCGCCGACGTACAGCGCCCAGGCGTGCGTTGCGGTCCGAGGCCTGGATCGCCGGGCAGGGCCAGCGCGGCGCGCACGGCCGCCCGGCCTTCGGTGGCGTAGCCGCGCAGGATCCAGAAGTTCTGCAGCGCCATCGGCAGCTTGACCGCGATGAGCGACGTCGCCGTCGCCGGCGCGCGCCGCGGCCATCGCCGCGCGCAGGTTGTCGAGCTCGGTCTCGGCGCGCTCCACCCAGTCGCGCCTGCTCGCGGGCCGCTGCAGGCCGTCGCGCACCTGCTTGGCGACGGCGAAGAAGTGCTCGCAGTGGCGTGCCGGCGGTGGCGCCGGCATCGCCGCCCTGCACCAGCTTCTCGTGCGCATAGTCGCGCAGCGTCTCCAGCATGCGGTAGCGCGTGCCTTCCTCGCGTTCCTCCATCATCACCAGCGACTTCTCGACCAGCGAGACCAGCAGGTCCATCACGTCCAGCGGGTCCAGCGGCTCGGCGCCGCACACCGCCTCGGCGGCGGCCAGGTCGAAGCCGCCGGCGAAGACCGCCAGGCGCTGGAAGGCGACCTGCTCCTCGGGCCGCAGCATCTCGTAGGACCAGTCGACCAGCGCGCGCAGGGTCTGCTGGCGCTCCTGCAGCACGCGGCTGCCGCCGGTGAGCAGCTTGTAGCGGTCGGCCAGGCGCTTGTTGATGTCGGCCACGCTGAGCGCGCGCACGCGGGCCGCCGCCAGCTCCAGCGCCAGCGGGATGCCTTCCAGCCGCGCCACCAGCTCGGCCACGGCGGGCGCCTCGCGTTCGTTCAGCTCGAAGCCGGGCTTGTGCATCTGCGCGCGCTCGACGAACAGCCGCACGGCGGTGGAGCGCGCAGCGCTTCCAGGCTGTCGCCGCGCGCGGGCACCGGCAGCGGCAGGATGGGCACGGTCTGCTCGCCGGGCACGCGCAGGGCCTCGCGGCTGGTGGCCATCAGGCGCACGCCCGGCGCGGCGCGCAGCAGCGCGTGGGCCAGCTCGGCGGCCGGCTTGACGAGGTGCTCGCAGTTGTCGATGACCAGCAGCGCGCGCTGCGGGGCCAGGTGCGCGCACAGGCGTCTGCAGCAGCGGCCGGCCCGGCTCCTCGCGCACGCCCAGCACCTGCGCCGCCTCGCTGACCACCAGCGCCGGGTCGCGGATCGGCGACAGGTCGAGGAACCAGGCGCCATCGGGGAACTCGGCCATCAGCTCGGCCGCCACCTGCAGCGACAGCCGCGTCTTGCCCAGGCCGCCCATGCCCAGCAGCGTCACCAGCCGGGCGCGGCCCAGCAGCCGCCTTGAGCTCGTCGAGTTCGCGCTCGCGGCCGATGAAGGAGGTCGCCTGCTGCGGCAGGTTGTTCGGGATCTCGCGTGCCGGCAGCCAGCGCTCGCCGACGCGCACGACGCGGTAGACCTTCTCGCCGTCGGGCGGTGGCGGCGAAGGCGCGCCGCGTCGTCGCCGACCTCGAACAGCTCGACCGGTGCCGAGACGCCCTTCATGACCCAGTGGCCGTGCGACTGCAGCGCGAGCGGCGTCGTCGCCGAGCGCCTGCCGCGCCTCGGGCGTGAGCAGCGTCTGCCCGCCGCGCGCCAGCGACATCACGCGCGCCGCGGTGGGCTTGGCCAGGCCGTCGACCTCCAGCGGCTTGGCGCCGCGCGCCACGTCCTCGGGCGCTGTTCTCGCGCAGGATGACCGGCCCCACGTGCAGCCCGGCGCGCGCCTTCAGCGGCACCGGCAGCGCGGCCAGCGCGCGGTGGTAGGCCACCGCGTACTGCACCGCGTCGCTGGCGGCCTCGAACAGCAGCAGCATGCCGTCGGTCTTGTCGATCTCGCGGCCGCGCCAGGCGGGCAGCAGGTCGCGCGCCGCGCGGTCGTGCGCCGCCCACACCGCGGCCATGGCCTCGTCGCCGATGGCTCTCGGACAGCTGGGTGCTGTCGACGACGTCGGTCAGCAGCAGCGCGCGGGATTCGCTCATGGCGGGTGTGCAGGCCGGATGGGGTGCCGGCGGGTCGTGCCGGCACCGATTGTCGTCGCACACCTGCCCGGCGGCCGTTCAGGCCGGCGCGCGAAGCTAGCGCCGGCTGTCAGCCCGGTACGACCAGTGCGTGCCGCACCTGCCAGCGCAGCCCGCTGTCGGCCGGGGCCGGCTGCAGGGCCATCTCCAGCGCCGCGCGGTCGGGTTCGCCGACCTGCCGCCACAGGAAGTCGCGCGCATTGCCGGGGTCGCCCGCGATGAAAAGTTGCGAGGTCACTTCGCCGAAACTGGCATGCCGAAGCTTGACGTGGATGTGCGGCGTGCGTCCGGGGTAGGGCACGGGCTTGATCGTGCGAAAGCGCGCGGCGCCCCGGGGGCCGCTGCGCGTGGCGCCGAAACCCTGGAAGCCGGCGTCGAAGCGACCCGGGTCGGAAGGTTCGCGCGGGTGGCGGTAGGTCTGCATGACGTCGCACTGCCAGATCTCGACTTCGGCACCGTCGATCGTGCGCCCCTGCGTGTCCGCGACCACTGTTTCCAGGCCGAGATGTTCGCCGCGCGCCGCCAGCGTGCCGCCGTCGCGCTGCACGCGGGTGAGGTCGGCATCCCAGTCAGTCCAGCGTTCGCGCCAGGCGCGGGCGGGGTAGAAGGGGCCGTCGGTCATCGGTGCCAGCGCACGTCGCGACGATGCGAGCGCGGGCAGCGCAAGGCTGGCGGCGGCGAATGCGCTCGTCAGGACGAGCCGGCGGCGGGGTGGGTTCATGGCCGCATTGGAGCACCTCCGCACCCGCCCCACTAGACTGCGGGATTAGCCCCACCCGATGAACCCCGACGCCCACCTGCTCTGGCGCGGCCGGCGCTGGACGCTGGCCTTGCTGCTCGCCTGCCTGGGCATGCTCGGGCCGTTCTCGATCGACACCTACCTGCCGGCGTTTTCGGGCATCGCCGGCTCGTTGGGCGCGACGCCGGTGCAGATGCAGCAGACGCTGTCGAGCTATCTGCTCGGCTTCGCGGTCATGAACCTGTTCCACGGTGCGCTGTCCGACAGCCTGGGCCGGCGGCCGCTGGTGCTGGGCGGCATGGCGCTGTTCACGCTGGCGTCGGTGGGTTGCGCGCTGTCGGATTCGATCGGCGCGCTGGTGCTGTTCCGCGCCATGCAGGGCATGTCGGCGGGTGCCGGCATGGTGGTCTCGCGCGCCATCATCCGCGACATGTTCCTGCCCGTCGACGCGCAACGCGTGATGTCGCAGGTGACGATCTTCTTCGGCGTCGCGCCGGCCGTGGCGCCGATGGTCGGCGGCCTGCTGTTCGTGCATGCCGGTTGGCACGCCATCTTCTGGTTCCTGGCTGCCATCGGTGCCATGCTGTGGTGGGCCAACTGGCGGCTGCTGCCCGAGACCCTGCACCAGGCTGCGCGCCAGCCCTTCAACGTGCGCAACCTGCTGCGCGGCTATTGGCAGCTGGCGCGCAACCCGCGCTTCCTGGCGCTGGTGCTGGCCAGCGGCCTCCCCTTCAACGGCATGTTCCTGTACGTGCTGTCGGCGCCGGTGTTCCTGGGTGAGCACCTGCGGCTCGGGCCGACGCAGTTCTTCTGGTTCTTCACGCTCACCATCGGCGGCATCATGGGCGGCGCCTGGCTGTCGGGGCGGCTGGCCGGCCGCATCGAGCCGCGGCGCCAGATCCGCCACGGCTTCGTCATCATGCTGCTGGTCTCGCTGGTCAACGTCACGCTCAACCTGCTTCTCGAGCCGCACTGGGCGTGGGCGATGCTGCCGATCGCGGTGTTCTCCTTCGGCTGGGCGCTGATGGTGCCGGTGGTCACGCTGCTGGCGCTGGACCAGGTGCCCGATCGCCGCGGCATGGCGTCGTCGGTGCAGTCCTGCCTGGCGAGCCTGGCCAACGCCGCGGTGGCCGGCGTGCTGGCGCCGCTGGTGATGCACTCGGCGCTGGCGCTGGCCGTCACTTCGCTGGCGATGATGAACATCGGCGTCGTCGCCTGGATCTGGGTCAAGCCGCGGCTGGACTGATTGATGGCGGCCCGCCCCTGGGGGGAGTCAGAAGCTCGCCTTGGTCGTGACCAGGAACTGCACCTTCTTCATGTCGGCGGTGGCATTCAGCGGCACCGCGATGTCCACGTGCACGACGTTGCTGAAGGCCGCGCGCGCGCTGACGATGCGCAGGCCGGCACCCACGTTGCTGAGCCAGCCGGGGTTGGCGGCATTGACGTTGTTGCCGCCCCAGGCACGACCGACGTCGACGAACGCCGCTCCGCCGATGTGGAAGAGTTGCCAGAGGTACAGGTCCGTGTAGTGGCGCTCCTCCACCGTGAAGAGGGCGCGCCGGGTCCCGCTCTGGTAGCGCAGCGGATAGCCGCGCAGCCCGTTCTCACCGCCCAGCAACAGCTCGTCCAGCGGATCGGGCTCGGTGAGGACGTCACCTTCGGCCGACGCAAAGAACAGCCAGCGCGGACCCTGCTGCCGGTAGTACTCGGCCCGGCCACCCAGGCGCTGGCGGCGCACCCGCCCATCGACGAGCCGGCCGGTGATCGCGCCCGAGGTCATCAGCGTGTGGTCCGGCGCCGGGTCGAAGCCGAGGCTGACCGACGCCGAATACAGCAAGGCGTCCAGGCTCGACCCGAGATCGGTCGACGCCCAGCCCAGTTGCACGGTCGAGGCCAGACCGAGGTCGAAGTATTCCGGGCGTCCGATCAGGTTGCGGTTTTGCTCCTTCCGGTAGCGGTCTTCGATCCACTGCAAGCGCACGAAGGGCCCCACCAGCTTCTCGTCGTTCGGCAGCTCGCTCGGCGCGACCCGGCCGGGTTCGGTGGCATAGGCGTCTTCCTGGTAATTCATGCCCACTGAAATTCGCTTCACCCAGCCGTCGATGAGGCCCTTGGACAGGCCGCCGAAGACCTCGCCCCGGTCCTGGCGGTGGCGGTATTCGCTGGCCACGTTGCCGGCGTTGTAGACGGCATCGATGCGGTTGTCCTTGGACGCCGTGACGCCGGCAGCCCAGCGGGCGTCCAGTTCATAGAAGGGCCGCACGACCGCGAAAGCGTCGCGCCCGCCGTCGCTGCTGTCGGCATGGGTGTAGTTCAGCGTGGTCCAGCCCCCGAAGGCGCGCTGGTTGTTGAACTGGAACAGGTTGGTGGAGCGATCGACGTCGTTGTAGCGGGCGAAGCTCACCGAGACGCCGGTGCCGAGGAAGTTGTAGTCGCTGACCCGCATTCCGCTCGTATTCGCCCCCCCCGAGCGGCCGGCGCTGAGGCCCAGGTCCAGCGTCCAGGTGTCGCGCGTCATGACATCGATGTCGACCACGCCGTCCTGGTAGGCCACCGGCTTCATCACCACGTCGTAGAGGTAGCGGCTGCCGCGCAATACGCGCTCGGTCTCCTCGATCACGCGCACGGAGACCGGGTCGCCGGTCTTGAACAGCAGGGAGCGCTCGATGAGGCTCGGATGCGTCTGGATGTGCAGCGCATTGGCCCAGCGGAACAGGAGATAGTTCTCTTTGGGATCCTCGAGGTCGAAGATCTCGCGGGTCTGGACGTGGATCTTGCCGATCCGGGCCCCCGCCGCCTCGAGTTCCGCGAACGAAGGCAGGGGCGCCTCCGGCGGTTCGACGGCCCCGGCCGCACCCTGCAGGGCCAGGGCCAGAACCAGGGCGCGCGCCACCACGGCAACGAGAGGTCGCAGGCCCGTTAAGCGGCCGCGGTCGCTGTTCCGACTCATTCGTAGGGCCCCGGCGGGGCGCAAGCGTGGCGGCCTGTCAAGCAGGTCTCCGCAGGCACGAGCACATGCCGGTCATTATGGCGGCCGGTTGCGCGATGGTGCGGGGCGACGTCGGCAGGTCAAGTCCGCCCCCGCGGCGGCCGATAACGGGCGAGGAACCCGTGAAATGAATCCCCTCCGCCCCCACCCCGCCTGGGTCTTTTGGCTTGCCGCAACGGCCTGGCTGCCCACCATTGCCCTGGCCAGCGAACCGGTGCCCGCCCGGCCGCCCAAGGCGGCCGAGCCGGGGTTGTCGGGGGATCCGGTCGCCACGCCCCCGGGGGCGCCCGTGGACCCGCTGGAGCGCCTGCGGCGAAGGATTTCGGAGCGTCTCGCGACGGCCAAGGCCGACCCGGACTCGGGCCCCTACGAGCTGAAGGTGGTCAACCGGGCGGCCGCGGTCTCGTCGCGCCTGGGCGCCGGCGCGCGGGGGGCGCCCCACGCGACCGCGGCCGC
Source organism: uncultured beta proteobacterium (assembly GCA_963717575.1). GTDB lineage: Bacteria > Pseudomonadota > Gammaproteobacteria > Burkholderiales > Burkholderiaceae_C > Rubrivivax. The sequence continues at coordinate 131,583 of CAVQWK010000051.1, forward strand.
GAGCGCCCGCAGGGGCGTGGACAACGCCCCCGCCTGGGCCTACGAGGGCGCCGCCGGCCCGCAGGCCTGGGGCGAACTCAAGCCCGAGTTTGCACTCTGCGCCAAGGGCCAGCGGCAGAGCCCGATCGATCTCCAGGGCGGCCTGTCGGTGGACCTCGAGCCGGTCCGCTTCCACTACCAGGCCAGCCGCTTCGCCGTCGTCGACAACGGCCGCACGGTGCAGGTCAGGATGGCAACGGGCAATGCCATCGAATTGGGTGGCGGGCGCTACGAACTGCAGTACTTCACGTTCCATCGCCCCGGCGAGGGCCGCATCGACGGCCGCGAGTTCGAGATGTCGCTGCATCTCGTGCACATGAACGAGCAGGGACGCCTGGCCGTGGTGGCGCTGCTGCTCGACCCGGGGCCGCCCCATCCGGCGGTGCAGCAGGTGTTGAACAACCTGCCGCTCGAACGGCACGACGAGGTGCAGGCCCGTGTGGCGCTCGACGTCACCGAACTCCTGCCCGCCGACCGCCGCTATTACACCTACATGGGCTCGCTGAGCACGCCGCCGTGCTCGGAAGGCGTGCAGTGGGTGGTGATGCGCCACCCGGTGACGGTGTCGCCGGAGCAGATCGAACTCTTCGCGCGCCTGTACCCGATGAATGCGCGCCCGGTGCAGGCGGCCGGCGGGCGCCGCATCATGCAGTCGAACTAGAACGCCGGCATCTCCTCCCCCTCGCCGGGGCGGCCTTCCCGCCGCGGCGCAGGTGCTTGTGCGATCAGGCAGTCGGTGGTGAGCACCAGGCCGGCGATCGAACCGGCGTTCTGCAGCGCCAGCCGCGTCACCTTGACCGGGTCCACCACGCCCATCTGCAGCAGGTCGCCGTAGGTGCGGGTGGCGGCGTTGTAGCCGTGGTTGGCGTCCGCCGCCGCGTCGATGCGGTCGACCACCACCGAAGGCTCGACGCCGGCGTTGCTGACGATGCACCGCAACGGCTCCTCCAGCGCCTGCGCCACGATGCGAATGCCGGAGTCCTCGTCCAGCGTCGCGCCCTTCAGCGCGGCCAGCACCCGCCGGGCGCGCAGCAGCGCGATGCCGCCGCCGGGCACGATGCCCTCGGCGACCGCCGCGCGCGTGGCGTGCAGCGCATCCTCGACCCGCACCTTGCGTTCCTTCAGCTCGGTCTCGGTGGCGGCGCCGACCTTGACGATGGCCACCCCGCCGGACAGCTTGGCGATGCGTTCGTCGAGCTTCTCCCGGTCGTAGTCGCTGGTCGCCGCCTCGCGCTCCTTGCGGATGCTGGTGACGCGTTCGGCGATGGCCGCCGGCGTGCCGGCACCACCGATCAGCGTCGTCTCGTCCTTGCCCACCTCGACGCGCCGCGCGCGGCCCAGGTCGGCCAGCTTGACCTTGGCCAGGTTCAGGCCGAGTTCGTCGCTGACGACACCGGCCCCGGTGAGCACGGCGATGTCCTGCAGCAGGGCCTTGCGCCGGTCACCGAAGCCCGGGGCCTTCACGGCGCAGGTCTTGATCGTGCCGCGCAAGGTGTTGATGACCAGCGTCGCCAGGGCCTCGCTGTCGATGTCCTCGGCGATCACCAGCAACGGCCGCGCCTCCTTGACCACTTCTTCCAGCAGCGGCAGCAGGTCCTTCAGCGACGACAGCCGCTTGTCGCAGAGCAGGATCGCCGCGTCCTCCAGCACGGACAACTGGCGCTCGGCGTTGTTGATGAAGTAGGGCGACAGGAAGCCGCGGTCGAACTGCAGCCCTTCCACCACCGACAACTCGCTCGTCATGCCCGAGCCGTCCTCGATGGTGATGGCGCCCTCGCGGCCGACCTTCTCGATCGCCTGCGCGAGCAGATCGCCGATGGAGCGGTCGTTGTTGGCCGAGATCGCTGCGACATGGGCGATCTCCTGCGAGGTGCGGCAGGGCCGTGCGATCTGCTTGAGTTCGGCCACCACGGCCTCGATGGCCTGCTCGATGCCGCGCTTGAGGTCCATCGGGTTCATGCCGGCGGCCAGGTAGCGCTGGCCCTCGTGGATCATCGAGTGCGCCAGCACGGTGGCGGTGGTGGTGCCGTCGCCGGCCATTTCGCTGGTGCGAGAGGCCACTTCGCGCAACAGCTGCGCGCCCATGTTCTCGAAGCGGTCCGCCAGTTCCACCGACTTGGCCACCAGGACGCCGGAGTTCACGATCTGCGGCGCGCCGAACTCGCGCTCCAGGATGACGGTGCGCCCACGCGGCCCCAGCGTCACCTTCACCGCCTCGGCCAAGGCATCGACGCCGCGACGGATCTTCTCGCGCGCGGCTTCATGAAAGACCAGTTGCTTCGCGGGCATGACGGCGCTCCTTCTCAGGGATTTCCGCGATGCTGCGACGGCTCGCGCAGGTCGCGATTGAGTGCACGCAAGTGCCGGTGCGAAGGCTGGGACAGCGGCCGGCACAGCGGCCGGGACAGCGGCTGCGCCGCGACCGTTCAGCGCGCTCCGCGGGGCAAGGGGGGCGTCGAGGACAGCGGCGCTGGCGAAGCGATCTGCCAGCCCGTGCGGGCGACGACGAAGCGGGCAATCTGCTCGAGCGCCAGCGCCGCTTCGGGCAGGAAGGGGGCGATCTGGAAGCCATGAACGGTGCCGGGCCAGAGTTCGAGTTCCACGTCCACGCCCGCCGCCTGCGCCTTCTGCGCGGTGCGTATGGCCTCGTCGCGCAGCATCTCCGAACTGCCGGCCTGCAGGAACAGCGGCGGCAGGCCCGTGAAGTCGGCGAACAGCGGCGAGACGTCCGGGTGCGTGTAGAGGTGGGGCGACGACACGTAATGGCGACGCAACAGCAGCAGGTTGGCCAATCGGATCATGGGGTCGCTCTCTTCGTTCTCGACCATGCTGTGGCTGTCGAGCGTGCAGTCCACCGCCGGCGACAGCAGCACGGCACAGGCCGGCAGCGGCTCGCCGGCCTGCACGCTGCGGTGCAGCGTGACCAGGGCGAGGTTGCCGCCCGCGGAGTCGCCCACGATCACCACCCCGGCCGGATCGCAGCCGCTGGCCAGCAGCCAGCGGTAGGTGGCCTGGCAGTCGTCCGGTGCGGCCGGGTGGCCGTGTTCCGGTGCAAGCCGGTAATCGGGGATCAGGGCCCGCGCCTCGAAGCGGCGGCACAGCCGGGCTGCGAACGAGGCATAGGTGTTGGGGAAGCGGAATGCGAACGAGCCGCCGTGCAGGATCAGGAAGGTGCGGCCCGGCCGGGTCTGCGGCACGCTGATCCACTCCGCCGCCACGCCGTTGCACAGCACCGGCTCGCGGCGGACGTCGCGGCCGACGGACACGTGGCGAGCGTCGATGGCTTCGTAGCGCCGCCGCAGTGCCGCGATGTCGGTGTCGTGGCGCAGCGGCTGGCGAAACAGCAAGCGCACCAGGCTCGACAGCCAGCGGCTGCGCAGGCTGCTGCGCCGTTCGATGACGCGAACCAGCGACCGGTCGTGGGTCATCGGCGGCCCGCCCCGGGCGGCAGCGCTGCCCGCGGGACCTGTGCCGACGCGGCCTGCGAGCTCATCGCCGCGACACGGACCGACACCTCAGCACACCAGCACGGCAGCACCCGCGAACCTTCCCGCGCGCAGGTCGTCGAGCGCCTGGTTCGCCTGGGCCAGCGGATAGGCGTGCGCGCTCACCCGCAGCGGCACTTCGGCGGCGACGCGAAGGAAGTCGACGCCGTCCTGGCGCGTGAGGTTGGCCACCGAGACGATGCGCCTTTCGCCCCACAGCCAGCGGTACGGAAACGACGGGATGTCGCTCATGTGGATGCCGGCGCAGACCACGGTGCCGCCGGGCCGCACGGCCTGCAGTGCCGTCGGCACCAGCGCACCCACCGGCGCGAACAGCAGGGCGGCGTCCAGGGCCTGCGGGGCCGCGTGGTCGGAGTCGCCGGCCCACACCGCGCCCAGGCTGCGTGCCAGGGCCTGGGCGGCCGTGTCGCCCGGCCGCGTGAATGCGTAGACCTCGCGCCCCTGGTGAGCGGCCACCTGGGCGATGAGGTGCGCCGCCGCACCGAACCCGTACAACCCGATGCGGTGCGCCTGCGGGCCGGCCATGGCGTAGGCGCGCCACCCGATCAGGCCGGCGCACAGCAAGGGCGCGGCCTGCGCGTCGGTGTACGACGGCGGCAGCGCGAAGACGTAGCGGGCATCGGCCAGCACCTGCTCGGCGTAGCCGCCGGCGAGTTGCCAACCGGTGAATCGAGCCTGCGTGCACAGGTTCTCGCGGCCGGCGAGGCAATGCTCGCAGCGGCCGCAGGTCCAGCCCAGCCACGGCACGCCCACACGCTGCCCCGGTGCCAGGCCCGTGACGCCTGCGCCCAGGGCGTCGATGCGGCCGACGATCTCGTGGCCCGGGACCACGGGGTGGCCGGGCCAGGACAGTTCACCGTCGACGACGTGCAGGTCGGTGCGGCAGACGCCGCAGGCCGCGACGCGGATGCGCACCTGACCCGCTTCGGGCTGCGGGCAGGCGCTGTCGCCAGACCTGCTGCAAGGGCCGGCCGGGCGCCGGCAGTTCCATGGCGCACCAGGGGGTCTCGCGCGCGACGGCCGGGGGCTCGGGGCTGGGTTCGGGGTCGGGGTCGCGGTCGGGATCGGTCACCAAGCTTGCCTGCGTCTGGGTCGGCGACCTGGGGCAGCGTCTGTCGGCGCGGCTACCGTCGAGCACCCTCGAAGGGCCCGTTCGCCATTCAACGCCGCTCCAGAAAACACGAAGGCCCGCCACTTCTTGCGTCGTGGCGGGCCCGGTGAAGACCCCCAGCGACACGTTTTGCCGTGCCACCAGTCTGAGGATGTCTTCATCCACCATGGCGTGGGAAACGCCACGGACATTCCCACTGAAGGGAATTCCTCATCACTGCCTTTGATGATCTGGTGTTGAGCCATCTCTTCAAACGCGATGCCATGGTGACCGATCTTGCGAAGGATGAATTGAGCATACTCAATTGACCATCACTTTCACCGGCGCATCGCGGCCAGCAGCAGGGGCCACAGCCAAAGGCTCGCAAACCAGCGCAGCAGGCGCCCGGCGGAGAGCGGCCGCGTCTCGTGACGCGCCACCTTGGCGAACAGCACGCCGGCGCCCACCACCACGTACAACAGCAGCGCGCCGTAGATCGCCACGCGCACGCCGTAGCTGTCGCCGAACAGGTCGCCGATGACACGGCCGGCCAGCGCCGCCGCGAACACCGACAGCAGCAGTGCAAGCCCCACGCCCGCCAGCGCATGGCGCAGTTTCCAGAGCGGGTCGTTCTCCATCGGTGTCATGGTTCGGCGCAGGTCGTCGTGCACCCCATTCTGCGCGGCAAAGGGATTGCGCGTCGCAAATATTTCCATTAGCATGGAAACATGGAATTCACAGGTCGGACCGAATCCCCGACCGATCGCCAGCCATGAGCACCCTGACGAAGAAGCTCTCCTTCCTCGACCGCTACCTGACGGTCTGGATCTTCGCCGCCATGGCCCTGGGCGTGGGCCTGGGCTACTCTCGTGCCCGGCATCGAGGACTTCATCAACCGCTTCCAGGTCGGCACCACCAACGTCCCGATCGCGCTCGGCCTGATCCTGATGATGTACCCGCCCTTCGCCAAGGTGCGCTACGAGGAACTGCCCGACGTCTTCCGCGACACGCAAGGTGCTCGGGCTGTCGCTGGCTGCAGAACTGGATCGTCGGCCCGGTGCTGATGTTCGCGCTGGCGGTGGTCTTCCTGCCCGACAAGCCCGAATACATGGTCGGGCTGATCATGATCGGCCTGGCGCGCTGCATCGCGATGGTGATCGTCTGGAACGAGATCGCCAAGGGCTCCACCGAATACGCCGCCGGCCTGGTGGCCTTCAATTCGATCTTCCAGGTGCTGTTCTTCAGCGTCTACGCCTGGTTCTTCATCACCGTGCTGCCGCCGCTGTTCGGGCTGGCCGGATCGGTGGTCGACATCTCCATCGGGCAGATCGCCGAGAGCGTCTTCATCTACCTCGGCATCCCCTGCATCGCCGGCGTGCTGACGCGGGTCGATCATGCTGCGCTTCGTCACCAAGGAGTGGTACCACACGCGCTTCGTGCCGAAGATCGGCCCGATCACGCTGGTCGCGCTGCTGTTCACCATCGTCGTGATGTTCAGCCTGAAGGGCAAGCTGATCGTCGACATCCCGCTCGACGTGGTGCGCATCGCCATCCCGCTGCTGATCTACTTCGTGCGTCATGTTCGTGTTCTCGTTCTTCATGAGCCGGCGCCTCGGGGCCAACTACGAGAAGAGCGCCACGCTGTCGTTCACCGCGGCGAGCAACAACTTCGAGCTGGCGATCGCGGTGGCGATCGCCGTCTACGGCATCAATTCGGGCGTCGCCTTCGCGGCGGTCATCGGGCCGCTGGTCGAAGTGCCGGTGATGATCGGGCTGGTGCAACGTCGCGCTCTGCGTTCAAGCGCCGCTATCTTCGCGCCGGCCGACTTGCCGCGCGCGCTGCTGAGGGGCACGTCATGGACGAGAAAGCCGCCGTCGCTTCGCTCGCCGCGCTGGCCCAGGGCATGCGCCTGCGCGTCTTTCGTGCGCTGGTCGGCGCCGGGCCGCAGGGCATGACGCCGGGCGCGCTGTCGGCCACGCTCGGACGTGCCGGCGTCGACGCTGTCGTTCCACCTCAAGGAGCTGATGCACGCCGGCCTGGTGTCGCAGCAGCGCGACGGCCGCAACCTGATCTACCGGCCCGCGATCGAGCAGATGAACGCGCTGCTGGCCTACCTCACGGCGCACTGCTGCCAGGGCGCGGCCTGCGACACCACGGCCGCGCCCGACTGCGCCACCTGTTGAAGCGGCGAGCCCGATGACCACCCACGTCCTGATCCTGTGCACCCACAACTCGGCGCGCAGCGTGCTCGCTGAAGGCATGCTCAACCACTGGGCGAGCAAGCTCGGCCGTGACGTGAAGGCGCACAGCGCCGGCAGCGCGCCCAGCGGCCGCATCAATCCCTTGGCGATCGAGGCACTGCACGAGGCCGGCATCGACACCGCAGGCTGCCGCAGCAAGAGCTGGGACGAGTTCAGCAGCGATGGCGCGCCGCCGCTGTCGATCGTCATCACGGTGTGCGACAGCGCCGCTGCCGAGACCTGCCCGGTGTTCTTCGGCGCGAAGGGCGAAGGTGGCGGCCAGCCGGTCAAGGTGCACTGGGGCTACCCCGATCCGTCCAACGCCGAGGGGGGCGACGCCGGCAAGCGGCGCGCCTTCGAACTGACGCGCCAGGCCATCGGCTACCGCATGCTGCAGCTGCTGGCGTTGCCGCTCGAGACGATGAACGCGCAAGGACTTGCACGATGCACTGGCCGAGATCGGCCGCAACTGACGGAGGCATGAGATGACGACGACGAACAGCGACAGCGACGTGAAGGAAGTCGTGCGGCAGAAGTACGGCGAGGCCGCGAAGCGCGTGACGCAGGGCGCAGGCGCCAGTTGCTGCGGCAGCGGCGCCGTCAGCAGTTGCTGCGGGGCGGCCCCGGCCACGATCGGCGGCAGCGATCCGATCACCTCCAACCTCTACGACGCCGTGCAGGCCGATGCCGTGCCCGACACCGCGCTGCTCGCGTCGCTGGGCTGCGGCAACCCGACGGCGCTGGCCGAACTGAAGCCGGGCGAGACCGTGCTCGACCTCGGCTCCGGCGGCGGCATCGACGTGCTGCTGTCGGCCCGCCGCGTCGGGCCCACCGGCGTCGCCTACGGCCTGGACATGACCGACGAGATGCTGGCGCTGGCGCAGGAGAACAAGCGCAAGAGCGGTCTCACGAACGTGCACTTCCTCAAGGGCGAGATCGAGCACATCCCGCTGCCGGCGAATTCGGTCGACGTGATCATCTCCAACTGCGTCATCAACCTGGCGGCCGACAAGGACCGCGTGCTGGCCGAGGCCTTCCGCGTGCTCAAGCCCGGCGGCCGCTTCGCGGTGTCCGACGTGGTCGTGCGCGGCGAGGTGCCGCCCGCGATCCGCAGGAACATGGAGCTGTGGATCGGCTGCGTGGCCGGCGCGCTGTCGGACCGCGAGTACCTCGACAAGCTCGCCCGCGCCGGCTTCGCCGACGCCGGCATCGAGGTCACGCGCGTCTACGGCGTCGACGATGCGCGCGAATTCCTGGCCGCGCAGGGCGCCGATCTGCAGCAACTCGCGGCGCAGGTCGACGGCAAGTTCGCGAGCGGCTTCATCCGGGCGACCAAGCCGGCCGGCGCACCGGCGGGATCGGGGCGGCGACCGTCGCGGCATCCACTGCCGGAGTGCCCGCCGCTGCCGCTGCATCGTGCTGTCAACCCAGCGCCTGCTGTGGGCGCTGATTCCGCCGCGGACCGACCTGCTGCAGGACGTCTTCGTCAAGGCCCTGCGCCAGGGCCAGCGTGAACGGCTGACGGCGCACGACACGCATCCATGGTCACCGAGAAGGCACCGCGCACATCGTCGCGTCGCCGCGGCAGGGCGCGCAGGGACTTGTGGCGTGCCCTGCTGCTCGCGCCGCTGCTGTGGCCGCTGGGCGCCATGCTCGATCGGCTGCGTGCGCAACGCCAACCCGGCCTGTTGGGCCTGCCAGCCGATCTGCCGCAGGGCCTGACCGTGTCCGGCACGGCCATCGTGCACCGCCGCGCCGACGGCACGGTGCAGGCCTGGGCCGCACGCTGCACCCACCTCGGATGCCGGCTGGACCGTGTCGTCGACGGCGTCGTCGTCTGCCCCTGCCATGGTTCGCGCTTCGACGCGGATGGCCGCGTGCTGGCCGGCCCGGCGACGCGACCGCTGCAGCCGCTGCGCGTGAGCACCGACGCCAAGACCGGAGGATGGCAGGTTGAAGGCGGCTGAGCGCGGGCAAGGCCCGCCGGGCGCGGTGCGCCGGCTCACGTCGCTGTGGCGCGTGACCTTCGGCGACGCGGCGCTGGCCGCCTTCGTGATGTGTGCCGTCAGCGGCGCGCTCCTGGTGCCGGGCTTCGACGCCGGCGACGGCGCCCGCTCCATCGGCGAGTGGCTATTGGCCAACCCCGGCGCCACCGTCTTGCGCAACCTGCACTACTGGACGGCGCAGGCCTTTCTGGTGCTGACCGTGCTGCACGGCTGGGACCACCTGCGCCGCGGCACCGAAAGCCGCCTGCCACGCGGCGCATGGCTGCGGCTGGTGGCCAGCTTGCCGGTGCTGGCCTTCCTGATGCTCTCGGGCTTCCTGCTGCGCGCCGACGCCGACGCGCAGCAGGCGCGGCGCATCTTCGAGGAAGTCGTCCGACTGGTGCCGCTGGCCGGCCCGATGCTGGCGACTTTCCTGTTCGGCGCCGAGGAAGGCAGCTTGCAGGTGGTCTACCTGCACCACGCCGCCACGGCCACGCTGATCGTCTGGCTGGTCATCATCGATCACGCCCGGCGCGTGTGGGGCGGCGCGCGCGCGATGTTGGTGACGGCACTGGGCTGCGGCATGCTGGCGCTGTTGGTGTCGCCCGGGCTGCACGACGGCCTGGATCCGGTGATCAAGGGACCTTGGTATTTCCTGGGCTTGCAGGAGCTGCTGCACTGGACGACCTGGCCGCTGGTGGTGGTGGGGCTGTCGGCTGCGGCGCTGGTCTTCGTGTGGTGGATCCCGCGCTGGACGCCGCCCGCAGCAGCGCGCGCCAAGCGCGGCCTCTTCGCCGCGGTCGCCGGCTATTTCGTGCTCTGCGTGGTGGTGCTCTTCGTGCGCGGCGAGAACTGGAGCCTGCGCCCCGAGGGCCCCGCCTGGCCTGCCGGGCCGGGCGATTTGCACGCCGGCCCCGCGCTGACGCGCGCCGGCATCGACGCCACCACGGCCACGCTGCCCGTGATCCTGGGCCGCCCTGAAGGGTGCATGGCCTGCCACGCCGAGATGAACGGCTTCAGCCCGGCGCACCAGCCGCAGGCCCTGGGCTGCGCCGCCTGCCACGGCGGCCACATCTTCACACTGGACCCGCAACGCGCCCACGCCGGCATGGTGCTGGTGCCGGGCAACATTGCCGACGCTGGGCGCAGCTGCGGGCAGTCGGCCTGCCATGCCGAGGTGGTGCCGCGCGTGGAGCGCTCGATCATGGCCACCTTCGCCGGCGTCATCGCGACCAATCGCAAAGTGTTCGGCGAAGGCGAGGGCGCCGGCCAGGGGGCCGACCCCGGCCCCGCCCCATGCGCGCGACCTGGGCCACGGCGCGGCCGACAGCCACCTGCGCCAGCTCTGCGTGTCCTGCCACTTGGGGCAAGCGAAGACGGTGTGGGGGCCGATCACGCAGGAGTCGCGCGGTGGCGGCTGCAACGCCTGCCACCTGAAATACAGCCCCGAGGCGCTGGCCGCGCTCACCGCCTACGTGCCCGAGGTGCCCGAACGCGACGATGGCGGCCCGCAGACACCGCCGCCCCCCTCGGGCAAGCCCTTCCCCAAGGTGCATCCGCGCCTGAGCGTGCAGGCCGACGGCAGCCATTGCTTCGGCTGCCACAGCCGCAGCAGCCGCATCGCCACCAGCTATGAAGGCTGGCACGAGTTGCGCAACGACCCCAGCGCGGCCGAACTCGCGGCCAGCCCGGCGCAGTTCCGCCAGCTGGACGACACGCGCTACTTCGCGCGCAAGAGCGCCGACGTGCACCACACGGCCGGGCTGGACTGCATCGATTGCCACACGGCGCTGGAAGTCATGGGCAGCGGCCCCGCCGTGGCGCACAAGGCGCAGGCCCTGCGCGTGCGCTGCGAGGACTGCCACGCGGCACCCGGCGCCGCGCTGGCGTCGCAGGGCCTCGCCGACATCGATCCCGAATCGCGCAAGATCCTGAGCCTGCGCGCCTGGACCCTCCAACCCGGCGAGCGCGTGGGCACCACGCGCAGCGGCGACACGCTGGTCAATGTCACCGTCGACGGACAGGGCCGAGGACAACTGCGGCGCAAGGCGACGGGCCAGCGTCGCGCCGCTCAAACCCCAGGCAGCGGCCTGCGCGCAGGGCGGCGGCCACCGCCGCCTGAGCTGTGCCAGCTGCCACACGGCCTGGGCGCCGCAGTGCACCACCTGCCACACCGCCTTCGACCCGAAGTCCGAGGGCCACGACCACCTGGCGATGAAATTCGTGCGCGGCGAATGGATGGAAACCTCGGTCGACTTCGATGCCGGCCCGCCCACGCTGGGCGTGCGCTCGCCTCGGGCGGGGCGAGCGCGGCGGCGAAGTGGTGGACACCTTCGTGCCCGGCATGATCCTCACCATCGACCGCAACCTGCAAGCCGGCCAGCCACCCGATACGATCTTCCGGCGCCTGTTTGCGCCGCTGTCGGCGCACACCACGCAGCGCCAGGCGCGGACCTGCGAGTCCGTGCCACAACGATCCGGTGGCGCTCGGCTATGGCAAGGGCCTGCTGCGGTTCGAAGCTGGCGGGACCGCAGACCACGGCACGCGCATCGCGCGGCAGTGGCAGCCGCACGAGCGAAGGCGGCGGCCAGACGGGGAGCGCCGGCCGCACGGGGACCTGGCACTTCACGCCGGCCCAACCCGCCTCGCCGCACGACGGCTTGCCCGAAGATGCCTGGACCGGATTCCTGGCCGAACGCAGCGGCATGGTGTCCACCCAGGCCGGCGCAAGGCCGTTCTCGCTGGCCGAGCAGCAGCGCATCCTCACCGTGGGCGCCTGCCTGACCTGCCACAAAGGCGACTCGGCGGTGATGCGCGAATCGGTGCGCGACTTCGCTGCGCTGCTGCGGCGGCGCTCCTCGCAGTGCGCAGCGCCGGTGTGGAACCGGCCCTGAACGGCCCGCGACTGGAGTGCTCTACATCCTTTCAGGCCCATCGTCCTCTCCACAAGCAAAGGCGGAGCAATGACCGAACTGACCTTGGTGCGGCGGCGCGCGCGGGCAGGCAAGGCACGTCGCAAGCAGGTCTGCTCATGAGCGCCGGCCACGACCACAGCCACGCCCCCGCCAGCTACAACGCGCGCGTTCGCCATCGGCATCGGCCTGAACATCGCCTTCGTCGCCATCGAGGCCTTCTACGGCTGGAAGATCAATTCGCTGGCGCTGCTGGCCGACGCCGGCCACAACCTGAGCGACGTCATCGGCCTGGTGCTGGCCTGGGGCGGCGCGCTGGCCGGCAGGCTGCGGCCCGATGCGCGCCACACCTACGGCTGGAAGCGCGCCAGCATCCTGGCCGCCTTCATCAACGCGCTGCTGCTGCTGGTGGCGATGGGCTCGCTGGCCTGGGAGGCGCGTGCACCGGCTGCAGTCGCCGCGAGCCGATCGAAGGCGTCACGATCATGGTCGTGGCCGGCATCGGCATCGTCGTCAACACCGCCACGGCGCTGCTGTTCATGCGCGGCAGCCAGGGCGACCTCAATATCCGCGGCGCCTTCCTGCACATGGCGGCCGACGCGCTGGTCTCGGCCGGCGTGGTGGTGGCCGGCGGCCTGGCGCTGTGGTTCGGCTGGGCCTGGCTCGACCCGGTGGTCAGCCTGGTCATCGCCGCCGTCATCGTGATCGGCACCTGGAGCCTGTTCAGGCAGTCGCTGCACCTGCTGTTCGACGGCGTGCCCGAGAGCGTGGACCTGCACGCCGTGCAGGCGCTGCTGGAAGCGCTGCCCGGCGTGGCGCGCGTGCACGACCTGCATGTCTGGGCCATGGGCACGTCGGAGATCGCGCTGACCGCGCATCTGGTGATGCCCGAAGGCCACGCCGACGACGCGTTCCTGCAGCACGCCACCGAGCAACTGCACGACCGCTTCGAGATCGAGCATGTCACGCTGCAGGTGATGCGGGTGGCGTTCACTCGCCCATGCGGCGACCCGCAGGCACGGCGCCGGTGTGCAATGAAGCGCAGGCCAGCGCGGCCGTGGAGCGTTCATTGGGCGCCAATCGGATCCGGCTTGCGCGTCCTCAATCCGTGACCGACTTCGATCTGTTTCGATAGCCATGGGTCGTCGCTGCTTGGCCTGACGTACTCGGAACATGGACACCTTCCTGCGCTTGATGAATGGAGGCGCCGGCAACCTGGCCGCCTATCTGGCCGCACACGTGTTGCTGTGCCTGCTGCCGGCGTTCTTCATCGCCGGCGCGATGGCGGCGCTGATCCCCAAGGCCAGCATCACGCGCTGGCTCGGTCGCAATGCGCCTTACCGCGTCTCCTACCCGGCCGCGGCGGCGGCGGGCTCGCTGCTGGCAGTGTGTTCCTGCACCATCGTGCCGCTGTTCGCCGGCATCTACAAGAAGGGGCCGGGCTGGGGCCGGCGATCACCTTCCTGTTCTTCGCCCCGGCCGGCAACATCCTCGCGTTGGCCTACACCGGCAGCATCCTCGGCGCGGAATTCGCGTTCGCGCGCTTCGTGCTGTCCCTGCTGTTCGGCATCGGCATCGGCATGCTGATGGCCGTGCTGTTCTGGCGCGACGACGCCGGCCACGACGCCCAGACCGATGCCTTGTTCGCCGAGCAGGCGAACATCGGTCCGGCGGCCACGGGCGTGCTGCTGTCGCTGGTGGCGGTGCTGATTGCCGGCACGCTGAAATTGTGGCCCTTGACGGCGACGGTCGGCACGCTGACCCTGCCGCTGCCCTGGGCCGAGGCCTGGCAGGCGACGCTGTTCGAGTGGGTGCCGTTCGACGCCGCCAAGGGCGAGGAAGGTGTGAGCGTGCAGGGCTCGCTGCTGATCCTGCTGCTTTTCATGATTGGCTTGACGGCGTGGAAGGGCCTGGAGGACATCGTCGAAGGCGCCAACCGCTGGACGGCGGTCGCGCTGGGCCTCACCGCCGGGACCCTGCTGGTGGCGGCGCTCAAGCTGACGCCCGGCCCCGACGGGCTGGAGGTGGCGCTCACCGGCCGCGCGCTGGCCGTCGGGCTGGCGCTGTGGGCCGTGCTGCACCACGCACGCCGGCTCGATGCCGACGCCTGGCGCGCCTGGCTGTGGGAAGCCTGGCGCTTCGTGAAGCAGATCTTCGTGCTGCTGGTGGTGGGCGTTTTCGTCGTCGGCGTGGTCCGGCAGCTGATCCAGCCCGAATGGATACAGAACCTGGCCGGCCGCAACGACTTGATGGGCAACGCGGTGGCCGTGGTGTTCGGCGTCTTCATGTATTTCCCGACCCTGGTCGAAGTGCCCGTGGCGCACATGTTCCTGGACCTGGGCATGCACCGCGGGCCGCTGCTGGCCTACCTGATGGCCGACCCGGAACTCAGCCTGCAAAGCATCCTGATGGTGGCCGCCGTGATCGGCCGGCCCAAGACCTTCGGCTACGTCGGCCTGGTGGCCGTGTTCAGCATCGTGGCCGGCCTGACCTACGGTGCCTGGGTCGACGGCGTGAATGGGGCCTGGATCGCCATCGGGCTGGTCGCGTTCGTCGGTTCGCTCGTGGCGCTGCTCGGCTGGCTGCTGGGGCGCCGGCGGGCACTGGCCCCCGCGTGATCAACTTTCGACAAGGAGAACATCGATGAAGACCGTCAAGATCCTCGGCCCCGGATGTGCGAACTGCAGGAAGCTCGAGGCGGTGGCACGCGAGGCCGCCACCAGTGCGGGCGTGGAGGCCGAGTTCGTCAAGGTGACCGACATGAAGGCCATCATGGCCTACGACGTGTTGTCCACCCCCGGCCTCGTGATCGACGAGAAGCTCGTCAGCAGCGGGCGCATCCCGACGCAGGCCGAAGTGCGCCAGTGGTTGGCGTCGTGATGCGGGGCCGGCGGGTCGAGCCCCGATCGACGGG